>NZ_LDWR01000029.1 GCF_001039005.1 Burkholderia cepacia | reverse complement strand
TCGTGCCGATGTGGCTGCGGTAGCGACGCTGCGCGCGCCGCGCGGCGCAGTGTCCAGGTTCAGCGCGAACCGCTGCGTGCGGCGCGCGCAGCGTCGCTACCGCAGCCACATCGGCACGATCGACACCACCAGTAGCACGCCGAGCCCGGCATTCAGGCAACGCCACTGCCGCTCGGTGCGCAACACGCGCGCGAGCAGCAGCCCGGCGAAACACCAAAGCGACAGCGATGCCATCGCGGCCACGCCGAACGCCAGCCCGAGCAACAGGCCGAGCCGCGCCGGGCCGGACGCGAGCGCGGCGAACGACGCGGCCGCGCCGAGCGTCATCGCCCAGCCCTTCGGGTTGTGCCAGAGCATCCAGACGCCGCTGACAAACCCTTGCGGCCGGTGCACGGCGGCGTCGAGCCGGGGCTTGCCGCCGCGCCCGATGCGCACGGCCAGCCACCCGAGATACACCGAACCGGCCGCCTTCATCGCGAGCTGCAACGCGGGCAGCGCAAGCAGCACGCCGCCGAGCCCGGCCGCGGCGGCCGCCGCCATCGACGCCAGGCCGGCCGCGATGCCAGCCATCAACGGCAGCGAACGCCGATAGCCGAAATGAGCGCCCGACGCGGTTGCGAGCGTCGTGGCGCCGCCCGGCGTCACGGTGGACACGATCACGAACAGCATCAGCGGCAGGTAGTCGCGAAGCGGCACGGAGGCTCCCGTTTGTCGTCGTCGAAGCTCCGTTTTTACCCGCGATCCTCACATCACGACAGCGAAAGCTTTTTATGCCTGCCATTAGCATTCATAATGCGACGCATGGCACGCAATCTCGACATCGCGCTGCTGCGCGCATTCGTCACGGTCGCCGATCATCGCAGCATGACGGCGGCCAGCCATGCGCTGCATCTGACGCAAGGCGCGATCAGCCAGCAGGTCGCGCGGCTCGAAACGCTGTCCGGCCCGCTGTTCGTCCGCGAGCATCGCAACCTGCTGCTCACGGCGGCCGGCGAGCGTCTGCTCGAGCAGGCGCGCCGGCTGCTCGCCGTGCACGATGCGCTGCTGACCGACCTGACGGCCGGCGCGGTCGAAGGCACCGTTCGTCTCGGCGCACCGCAGGATCTCGTCGGCACCTGTCTCGCGCCGATCCTGAAAGCGTATGCGCAGGCGCATCCGCAGGTCGCGCTCACGCTCGTGTGCGCGGCGTCGCCGGAACTGCGCCGGGGGCTCGCGCAAGGCGATCTCGATGTCGCACTGATCGAGGCGCCGGTCGGGTCGTCGCGCGGCGAGTGCATCGCCGTCGACCGTCTGGTCTGGGTCGGCGCGAAAGGCGGCACCGCGCACCGGAACACGCCGCTGCCCGTGTCGATGGTCGCGCAGACCTGCGCGTTCCGCCCGACGGTGCTCGACGCGCTGCGCGACTGCGATCGCGCATGGCGCACCCTGTTCGAGAACGGCAGCATCGACGCGACGGCCGCGACCGTGCGTGCCGATCTCGCGGTGACCGTCTGGCTCGCATCCACCGTGCCGGCCGACCTCGACATCCTGCCGGCCGGCAGCGGCCTGCCCGCGCTGCCGAACTTCGCGATCAACCTCCATCTGCCGCGCGGCCAGCGCACGCCGGCCGCGACGGAACTGGCCCGCCACCTGCGCAACGGCTTCGCGCGCTTGCGCGTGGCCGCCTAGGGCCGGCTCGCGTTACACGGTGCCCGGCTCCTGCGGCGCCGGCGTCGTGCCCGCCGCCTCCAGCGCCTGATGCAGCGTCGGGAAAATGCACGACGCGCCGACGATCTCCGTGATCCGGTGACGGTCCATGTCCGCGCGCAGGTAGCGGTTCACGCGGCCGAACAACACGCCGATCCCGCGCGCGTGCAGCGTCTTGACGAGATCGGTCAAGGTCCGCGCGGCGGAATAATCGAGGTCGGTAATCGCGCCCGCATCGACGATGAACCAGCGCGGCGGCACCGGTGCCGCATCGACGAGCTCGGTCACTTCGCCCGCGAACAGATGGTCGTTCGCGAAGAACAGGTCGGAGCCGAACCGGTAGACGATCAGCCCCGGCGCCGTCATCGAGCCGGGCCGCGCGGGCACCGGCAGCCACCGTCCGTTGCCCGCGACGGGTTCGAGCACCATCGTGTGCGGCTGGTAGCTGTGCCGCACGTGCCGCATCAGCGACAGCGCGATCGCCAGCAGGATGCCGTGCTCGACGCCGACCGTCACGACGGCCGCGGCCGTCACCAGCGCGAGCGTGAATTCGCCGGGGCTTTCCTTGCGGATCGCCGCGAGGCTGCGCACGTTGATCAGCCCGAGTGCGATCGTGAACACGATGCCGGCCAGCACCGCGTGCGGCAGATACTGCAAATACGTGCTGAGGAACAGCAGCACGATAACCACGACGGCGGCGAACGCAAGGTGCCCGATCTGGCTGCGCACGCCCGCGCCATCGGCCATCGCCGTCTGCGTCGGGCTGCCGTTGACGACGAACGCGCCGCCGACCGCCGCGGCCGCATTCGCAGCCGCGAGGCCGAGGATGTCGGCATTGGTGTCGACGTCCTCGCCGTACTGCTGCGCGAACACGCGCGCGGCGGCCGCGCTCTGCGCGATGATCATCACGAAGCACGACGCGGCAACCGGCACGAGATCGAGAAACTGCTGCCACGTGACGGACGGCCAGCACAGCGGCGGCAGCCCGCCCGCGACGGGCCCGAGCAGCGCGATGCCGTGCGCGGCGAAACCGAACGCGTAGCTCGCGGAGATGCTGCCCGCGACCGCGATCATCGGCATCGGCACGCGCGGCAGGAACCGCTTGCACGCGAGAATCGCGACGACGACGGCGGCCGCGAGCGCGAATGTCGGCCCGTTCGCGTGGACCAGATGCGTGACGACATAGTCGAGCTGCGCAAGGCTGCGCGACGCCGGGTACGGCACGGCTAAGCCGAACATGTCGCCGAGCATCGCGATCGACACCTGCACGCCGACGCCGGCAAGAAAACCGACCAGCACAGTGCGCGACAGGAAATCGGCGAGAAAGCCGAGCTTGAAGATCCGCGCGAGCAGCAGCATCGCGGCGGTCAGCAGCGCGACCATGCCGGCCAGCGCCGCGTATTCGGCGCTGCCGGCCGGCGCCATCGACGAAAGCCGGCTCGCGAAGATCGTCGCGGTCGCGGAATCGGCAGCGACCACGAGATGGCGCGACGCACCGAAGCACGCGAACGCGACGAGCGGCAGGAACACCGTATAGAGGCCCGTGACGGCCGGCATGCCGGCGATGCGCGCGTAGCCGAGCACTTGCGGGATATCCATCGACGCGAGCGAAATGCCCGCGAAGATGTCGCGGATGGCCGCCGCGCGGCGGATCGGGAGGATGCCTTTCAGCAGCCGCACGCCTGACGGACGGCTTTCGTTGGAATCTTGCATGCGTGAAATGCGTGGATACGAAGTGACGTGGTTCGCGAAGTCGTTCGCGCATCGTGCCCCGAGCAGGCATCGCATGGCAAGTGCGCGAACACGTTGCGTGTCGCTCACCGTCGCCGGATTGGGCGCAAGCAACCGCGAGCGACACACCGGTAACGCTTGCGATGCCGGCATGATGGCATGAATCGCAGGCCGGGCGCCTTCACCCGCGAAGGCCCGCCGTAGCGGCTTCGAGCCGATCGCGGGACTCAATAAAATGCATCCGGCGACAGGCGTACGCATCGGCTTGCGGTGATGCCGGTTCGCCATTCGCCATCACCGGAATACAGAGGAGACCTGCACAATGGTGAGGATATTCAGGAGCCGCGCGACGCACATTCACGGCACACGTCCGGAACCCGATGGCACAATCACGGTCCCTTTCATGTGCCCTTCGCCGGGCACGCGCCGCATCGCGGCGCCGATTCAACGCACCAGCAGGCCCCGTTTGCCCCATGACCCTGAATGAAGCTTCGTTTGCGCCGCTCGTCGGCATCCTCGTCCTGCTCGCCGCCGCCGGCGCGATCACCGCGGCCGTCCATTTCCTGCTGTTTCGCGTGGTGGCGCGGCTCGCACGGCTGTCCGCCACGCGCGTCGACGACGCGCTGTTCGAGTTCGGCGCGTTCAAGTGGCTGAACCGCATCGTCCCGTTCGTCGTGATCAAGCTCGGGCTCGGCGCGGTGCCCGGCATTCCGGACCGCGCCGCGCAGGCCGCCGACAAGGTGCTGTTCGCGCTGATCGTGTTCCTCGTGACGATGACCATCAGCGCAACGCTGTCCGCGCTCGAACACACGCACCGCACGCATCAGCGCGATCAGCCGCGCCTGTCGCTGAAAGGCGCGATGCAGCTCGTCAAGCTCGTGATGTTCATCACGGCCGCGCTCGTCGTGATCGGCGACGCGACCGGCAAGCAGATCGGCCTGCTGCTGTCCGGCATCGGCGCGATGTCCGCGGTGCTGATGCTGATCTTCAAGGACACGCTGCTCGGCCTCGTCGCGGGCGTGCAGTTGTCGTCGAACGACATGCTGCGGATCGGCGACTGGATCACGATGCCGTCGGCCGGCGCGGACGGCACGGTCATCGACATCACGCTGAATACGGTCAAGGTCGCGAACTTCGACCACACGATCATCACGGTGCCGACCTGGAAACTGATCACCGAGAGCTACCAGAACTGGCGCGGGATGACCGAAGCGGGCGGCCGGCGCATCAAGCGCGCGCTGTTCGTCGACGCGACGAGCGTACGCTTTCTCGCCGACGACGAGATCGAACGGCTCGAGCGCCTGACGCTGCTGAAGGACTATCTCGAGGACAAGGTCGACGCGATCGAGCAGTGGAACGGCACGCTCGGCGCGGCCGGCGACTGCCCGGCGAACCGCCGCCAGCTGACGAATCTCGGCACGTTCCGCGCGTATGTCGTGAACTACCTGAAGGGCCATCCGCGCATCCGCCGCGACATGACCTGTATGGCACGCCAGTTGCCGCTCACGGCCGAAGGCATTCCGCTCGAACTGTACTGCTTCACCGATACGACGTCGTGGGTCGACTACGAAACCATCCAGGCCGACCTGTTCGACCACCTGATCGCGGTGCTGCCGGAGTTCGGCCTGCGCGTGTACCAGCATCCGTCGGGCTTCGACATGCGGCAGATGGCCGGCGCCGCGCAAGCCGGGCAACACGCGCCGCACGCGGGCTGATACACGACACGGCGGCCGGTTGCCGGTCGCCGCCCGCGACCGAGCACCGCGGCACCGCGGCGCTCAGCGCGCCGCGCACTCCGACGCGAGCCGCCCCAGCACCTTCAGCGCGTCCTCGATCTGCCGCGACCACGGGTAGCTGTAGTTGAGCCGGATGAAATGCCGGTAATCGGTGCCCGCCGAGAACATGTGCCCGGGCCCGACCGTGATCCGCTGCGCGAGCGCAAGCGCATACAGCTTCATCGCATCGACCTGCGGCGGCAGCTCGACCCACAACACATACCCGCCCTGCGGCTGCGACAGCCGCGTGCCTTCCGGGAAGAACCGCCGCACCATCGCGCTCATCAGGCTCGCCTGCTGCGCGTACTGCTTGCGCATGCGCCGCAGGTGGAAATCGTAGCCGTCGAATTTCAGGTACTCGGCGATCGCGAGTTGCTCGATCGCGGGCGTCGCGAGCGTGTTCAGGAATTTCAGCTTCTCGACCTGGTCGCGGTAGCGGCCCGGCATCGCCCAGCCGATCCGGTAGCGCGGCGACAGGCTTTTCGTGAACGACGCGCAATGCAGCACGAGCCCGTCGCGGTCGAACGACTTCAGCGCGCTCGGCGTCGTGTCGCCGAAGTGCAGCTCGTGATAGACGTCGCTCTCGATCGCCGGCACGCTGTGCTTCGCGAGCAACTCGACGAGCGCGCGCTTGCGTGCGTCGGGCATCTGGAAGCCGAGCGGATTCTGGAAATTCGGCATCACCATGCACGCGGCGATGCGCTCGCGCTCGAGGATCCGTTCGAGCGCGTCGAGATCGATGCCGTCGCCCGGGTGCGTCGCGACTTCCAGCGCGCGCATGCCCATCCGCTCGATCGCGTGCAGCATCGCGTAGAACGTCGGCGACTCGACGGCGATCGTGTCGCCCGGCTTCGCGACGGCCTGCAGGCACAGGTTGATCGCCTCGGTCGCACCGATCGTCATCACGATCTCGCCCGGCTCGACCGCGATCCCGCGCTCCGCATAGCGCCGCGCGATCTGGCGGATCAGTTCCTGGTTACCGGGCGGCAGATCGTCGATCACGCCCCAGCGCGTGCGGCGGCGCCCGATCGTCTGCGCATAGCGCGCGAGGCGCTGCACCGGAAACTGCGACGCATCGGGATACGGCGAGCCGAGCGGCACCGCGTCGTCGCGCGCGATCGAGCGCAGCGTCGACAGCACGAGCCGGCTCACGTCCACGGCCGACGGTTCGGCGGCCGGCGCGGACGTGTGCAGCTCGGCCTCGGCCGGCGCCGACGCGCGTGCCCGCACGAAATAACCCGACTGCGGCCGGCTTTCGATCAGGCCGCGGCTTTCCAGCACGAGGTACGCGCGCAGCACGGTCGTGACGCTCAGTTGCTGTTGCCGGCTCGCCTGCCGCACCGACGGGATCCGCTCGCCGGGCCGGTACACGCCACGCTCGATCTGCGCCTGGAGATCGTCGGCCAGTTGTTCGTAACGCTTCACGCGCCTTCCTTTCAATTTCCATTCAACAACACAGTTGCGATCCGCACTGTCTGAATGGCCGAAACTGTACTCTTTTTTGAAGTGAACAGGTGTACACACAGCCCGGCGGGCGCCCCGCGTACTCTGCAGCCATCGACTCTGACACCCGCTGCATCATGAAAAAGAAATCCGCCACCGCGCGCATCGAACCGTACACCCACCCGGCAGCCGGCTGGGGCGCGCTGAAAGCCGTCACGATCAACCTGATCAAGGAAAAGGTCGCGGGCGGCAACTACCGCACGCTGCTGCGCCAGAACCAGCCGGACGGCTTCGACTGCCCCGGCTGCGCGTGGCCCGACCGCCAGCACGCATCGACGTTCGAATTCTGCGAAAACGGCGTGAAGGCCGTGGCCGCCGAAGCGACCAGCAAGCGCGTGACGCCCGAATTCTTCGCCGCGCACACGGTCACCGAATTGCTCGAACAGTCGGACTTCGAACTCGAACAGCACGGCCGGCTCACCGACCCGATGGTGTACGACGCGCAGACCGACCGCTACGTGCCGATCGCGTGGGACGACGCGTTCGAGCTGATCGCACGCCACCTGCATGCACTGCCCGACCCGAACCAGGCCGCGTTCTACACGTCCGGGCGCGCGAGCAACGAAGCGGCATTCCTGTACCAGCTGCTCGTGCGGCTGTACGGCACGAACAACTTCCCCGATTGCTCGAACATGTGCCACGAGGCGACCAGCCGCGGGCTGCCGGCCTCGGTCGGCGTCGGCAAGGGCACCGTCACGCTCGACGATTTCGAGCACGCGGACACGCTGCTGATCTTCGGCCAGAACCCGGCGACCAACCATCCGCGGATGATGGGCGAGCTGCGCGAATGCGCGAAGCGCGGCGCAACGATCGTGTCGATCAACCCGCTGAAGGAGCGCGGCCTCGAACGTTTCGCCGATCCGCAAAGCCCGCTCGAGATGCTGACGATGTCGGGCACCAGGATTGCATCGACGTTCATCCAGCCGACGATCGGCGGCGATTTCGCGCTGATCAAGGGGATGGCGAAGCGCGTGCTCGAACTCGACGACGCCGCGCGCGCCGCCGGTGCGCCGCGCGTGCTCGACACCGCGTTCATCGGCGAGCACACGGCCGGCTTCGACGCGTTCGCCGACGACCTGCGCAACGAAAGCTGGTCCGCGCTGACGGCCGAAAGCGGCGTGCCGTACGAGCAGATCGACGGCCTCGCGCAGCTCTATGCGCGCAGCGAGCGCGTGATCGCGACGTGGGGCATGGGCATCACGCAGCACAAGCATTCGGTCGCCACCGTGCAGATGCTGTCGAACCTGATGCTGATGCGCGGCAACATCGGCCGACCCGGCGCGGGCCTGTGCCCGGTGCGCGGGCACTCGAACGTGCAGGGCAACCGCACGGTCGGCATCGAGGAAAAACCGAGCCAGGCGTTCCTCGACCGGCTCGGCCACGTGTTCGATTTCGAACCGCCGCGCCACCACGGCTACGACGTTGTCGAAACGATCGAGGGGATGCTCGAAGGCCATGTGAAGGTGCTGATCGGCCTCGGCGGCAACTTCGCGATGGCGACGCCCGACACGCCGCGCACGTGGGATGGCATGCGCCGCTGTGATCTTTCCGTGCATATCACGACGAAACTGAACCGCAGCCACCTGATCCACGGCCGCGACGCGCTGATCCTGCCGACGCTTGGCCGCACCGAGATCGACCTCCAGGACAACATCGCGCAAGGCGTGACGGTCGAGGATTCGATGAGCATGGTCCACGTGTCGTACGGGATGAACAAGCCGGCGTCGCCGAACCTGATGTCGGAGCCCGCGATCGTCGCGCACATGGGCCACGCGTTGTTCGGCAGCGGCAAGATCGACTGGCTCGCGTACAAGGACGACTACGCGAAGATCCGCGACGCGATCGAGGCGACGCTCGACGGCTTCTACGACTACAACACGCGCATCGCGCGGCCGGGCGGCTTCCACCTGCGCGTCGCATCGCGCGACCGCGAATGGCTCACGCCGACGGCCAAGGCGAACTTCATCGCGCACGCGCTGCCGACCGACACGCCGATCCAGCGCGCCCGCGCGCTGCACGGCGAGCGCCTGATGACGCTGATGACGACGCGCTCGCACGACCAGTACAACACGACCGTCTACGGGCTCGACGACCGCTATCGCGGCGTGTTCGGCCAGCGCCGCGTGGTGTTCGCCAACCGTGACGATCTCGCGATGCTCGGCCTGCAGGCCGGCGACTGGGTCGACATGGAAACCGTGTGGCACGACGGCATCGAGCGGCGCGCGGACGGCTTCCTGCTGGTCGAGTACGACATCCCGCGCGGCTGCATCGGCGCGTACTACCCGGAAACCAACCCGCTCGTGCCGCTCGACAGCGTCGGCGACGTGTGCAACACGCCGACGTCGAAGTCGGTGCCCGTGCTGCTGCATCGCGCGGTCGCGCCGGTATCGATCGCCGCCTGACGGAGCACGACGATGATCGTTCGTCCGCGCGAGCACTGGCTGCGGATGCTGCTGGTCTGGAACGGCTCGGTGCTGCCGACCATCCTGCCGCAGCTCGTGCTGACGCTCGCGATCAGCCTCGTCGCGGTGTGGGGCGGCGGCCGCGTGCTCGGCGAGAAGGTGCCGCTGAACCCGACGCCGTTCACGCTGATCGGGCTCACGCTGGCCATCTTCGCGGGGTTTCGCAACAACGCGAGCTACGACCGCTACCGCGAGGCGCGGCAACTCTGGGGCGGCGTGCTGACCGCCACGCGCACCCTCGTGTCGCAGGCGCTCTGCTACGACGCGATCGACCGCGACGACGCCGCACGGCGCACGTTCGTGCGAACGGTCGTCGCGTTCGTCTATGCGCTGAAGCATCAACTGCGCGGCACCGATCCGGCCGGCGACCTGCGCGGGCTGCTCGACGACGATACGTACGCGCGCATCGCCGCGTCCCGGTTCCGCCCGGTCGCGATCGTGCACGGGTTGCGCGAAGCATTCGCCGCGCGCGCCGATGCGGGCCGCCTCGCCGACACACGGCTATGGATGCTCGACGCGCGCCTCGACGAGCTCGTCGCGATGGTGAGCGGCTGCGAGCGCATCGCGTCGACGCCGATCCCGTTCTCGTACGACGTGCTGCTGCACCGGACCATCTATGCGTACTGCGTGCTGCTGCCGTTCGGCCTCGTCGACTCGATCGGCGCGGCGACGCCATTCGTCACCGTGTTCGTCGCGTATACGCTGATCGCGCTCGACGCGATCGCACATGCGATCGCCGAACCGTTCGGCGACGGGCCGAACCATCTCGCGCTCGATGCGATCACGCGGCAGATCGAGCGCTCGCTGCTCGAACTGAACCGCGAGCCGCTGCCGGCGGAAGTGACGCCCGGGCCGTCCTACCGGCTCAGCTGACCCGTCGCCGCCCGCGCCGCAAACAGCAGACGTAATAAAGACTTGCAATCGATACAGGCGGAAACGTCAACAGCCGGGGCCCGCTCCGCGTTTTTTCGTCAAGCGCCCACGATCCGGACGCACAACGACAGGAGAAACACCATGCGAGCCCTTACCCGCCAACTTGCGATTGCCGCCACCCTGATGTCGGTGCTGACCGGCACCGCGTTTGCCGACACGCAGTGGCAGCAGGCGCATCCGCGCCGCGAAGAGGTCAACCAGCGCCTCGCGAACCAGAATCGCCGCATCCATCACGAAGTGAAGGAGGGCGAGATGTCGCACGCACAGGCCGCGCGCCTGCACCGTGACGACCATAAGATCCGCCAGGAAGAGCGGGACATGGCTGCGCAGGATCACAGCCACATCACCAAGAGCGAACAGCGCGTGCTGAACCAGCAAGAGAATTCGGTCAGCCACAAGATCGGCCAGTAAGCGACCACAACAAGCGCCCAAGCGCCCTCACCTGAAACGCCCGCTGCCGTGGTCTGGCAGCGGGTGCTTGTTGTATCGATTCGTTTCAGCGTGACATTCGTGTCAAATGCCGCGGGTATACTCCGTCGTCAACCGCCCGCCGTGTCGACCGTCAAAACGGCCCGATTCCGGGCGGTTTCGTCGCGAAGCTTCGCGTTTCGCCTCCCCCGCGCCCCAGCCTCGATACGAGACACTCGACGACCGACCATGAAACGATTCCTGCTGCTCCTTCCCGCCGCCCTGCTCGCCGCCTGCGGCTCCGCTCCCTCGTCCGACTCGGCCTCATCATCCGGCGCAGCGCCGATGATCTACGTGTCGTCGCAACGCCCGGCGTACGCGATCGCCAACTGCCTCGACAGCCGTCTGTCAGGAACCGAGCAGTCGCAGCACAACGGCGTGACCGACATCTCGATCGGATCGAATTCGTACTTCGTCACGCTCACGCCGTCGGGCAACGGTTCGGTCGTCAAGGTCGTGCGCGGTTCGGGCAGCGAGCCGCCCGAAGAAGCGATGCGCTTCGCGATCGCGCGCTGCGTGATCTGACGCCTTCCGGCGCCGGGCGCCCGCCCCGGCCGCTCCTGCGCGCCACCGCGCGCACGCCGAATATTTTCATCCGGGTCGCCGTCGATGAGAGAATCGCACCCACGATTCCCTTTCGATGGAGCCCGCTTGACTGCTCTCCATCCGAAGGAGGGAGATTCCCACTTCACCGAATGCAACCCGACATCGCCTCAACGAGACATGGGATTTGCGCTTTCTCCATGGGCTGACACCGCCAGTCCGGCGGCCAAAACGTTGCGCGCAGCGTTGACGTCGCGGTCATGGCTTGCGCTACATCCCGGGCAAACCCACGCACGCACCTTCAATGGCAGCTTGGCTACGGTATGCCCGCAGCCTGAGCATTGCTTGCTGGACGGATACCAGCGGTCGATACTGATTAATACGCGGCCGTACCACGCGGCCTTGTACGTCAACTGCCGCGCGAATTCCCACCAACCTGCATCGCTGATCGATTTCGCGAGTCTTCGATTCTTCAGCATGTGGCTCACGGCAAGGCTCTCGACGGCGATCACTTGGTTTTCGTTGATCAACCGGGTCGAAAGCTTGTGCAGGAAGTCCCTGCGGCAATCTGCTATCCGAGCATGCATGCGTGCGACTTTGAGTCTCGCCTTCTTGCGATTGGCGGAACCGGGTTGCTTTCTTGCCAGTCGCCGTTGCAGCGTAGCGAGCTTGGCTTCGTTCTTGCGAAACGTGTTCGGCGCAGCGATCTTCTCGCCCGTCGAAAGAACGACAAAATCTGTCAATCCGAAGTCGATTCCGACCTTGCTTGTCGATTCCGATTTTGCCGATGCCACGTCGTCGCAAAGCATCGATACGTGGTATCGACCGGCAGTGTCTCTCGACACCGTGACGGTCGTCACCTTCGCTCCTTTCGGAATCGTGCGTGACCAGCGGATCGCGAGCGGCGTATCCATCTTCGCAAGCTTCAGCGAAGTCCCGTCCCACCTGAAGGCGCTCGCCGTATACTCGACCGATTGCGCGCCGTCCTTGCGCCGGAAGTTTGGGTATTTCGCACGCTTGGCGAAGAAGTTTGTGAACGCCGTCTGCAAATGGCGTAACGCCTGCTGGAGCGGAACCGAACTGACGTCGTTCAGCCACGCATGCTCGGGGGTTTTCTTCAGCGCGGTGAGCGCGGCGGAGGTTTCGTGATAGCCGACACGTGCCTGGCGCTGCTGCCACGCATCGGCGCGCATTCGCAGCATGTGGTTATACGCAAAGCGCGCGCATCCGAACGTCCGGGCTAGAATCGCTTCTTGCTCGGGCACTGGGTAAAACCGAAATCGATAGGCGCGCTTGATGTCCATGCCTCACACCATGTCATAGGCTCGCGTCTGCCTCAAGCCTTGAAGGCCTAGCCATTCGGCTGCCCCCTTTTCACTCCCCGTCGTGAAGAACGGGGTTACTCGGAGAAAACCCGCATGAAGCACCTGCTGTCCCGGCTGTTCGTCAGCGCCGCGCTCGTCGCGCTTGTTCCGGCGCTGCCGGCGCAGGCTGCCACGCCGCCCGGCATCTTCGTCGTCGCCACGCAGCTCGGCGAATTCACGACCCTCGACCCGAGCGGGATCTACGAACTGGTGCCGTCCGAGTACGTCGCGAATACCTACGAACGCCTGGTGCGCGTCGACCTGAGGGACCCGACGCGCTTCGACGGACAGATCGCGCAATCGTGGACGGTCAGTGCCGACGGCCTGACCTACACGTTCAAGCTGCGCCCCGGTCTCACGTTCCATTCCGGCAACCCGGTGACCGCCGACGACGTCGCATGGTCGCTGCAGCGCACCATCCTGCTCGACAAGGGGCCGGCCGGCGTGCTCGCCGATCTCGGCCTCACGAAGACGAACGTGATGCAGAAGGTGCGCGTGATCGACCCGCAGACCGTCGTGCTCGAAACCGACCGCAAGTACGCGCCGAGCTTCGTGCTCAACGTGCTGAGCGCGTGCCCGGCGTCGGTCTTCGACAAGAAACTGCTGCTGTCGCACCAGCAGGGCAACGATTTCGGCAGCGGCTGGCTCCGGACCAACGATGCGGGCTCGGGCCCGTACCAGCTCGTCAAGTGGACGCCGAACGAGAACATCGTGCTGCAGCGTTTCGACAAGTACCGCTCACCGTACCCGATGAAACGCATCGTGCTGCGCCACGTGCCCGAAGCGTCCGCGCAACGGCTGCTGCTGGAGAACGGCGACGTCGACGCCGCGCGCAACCTGAGCCCCGACAGCCTCGCCGCGCTGACGAAGGCCGGCAAGATCAAGGTCGCGTCGTGGCCGGTGTCCGCGCTGCTGTACCTGAGCCTGAACACGAAGAACCCGAACCTCGCGAAACCCGAGGTGCAGCAGGCAATGAAATGGCTCGTCGACTACGACGGCATTCAGCGCAACATCGTCAGCACGACCTACAAGGTGCATGAAACCTTCCTGCCCGAAGGCTTCCTCGGCACGCTGAACGCGCGGCCGTACAAGCAGGACGTCGCGAAGGCGAAGGCGCTGCTCGCGAAGGCCGGCTTGCCGAACGGCTTCGACGTGACGATGGACATGCCGAACGATTATCCGTACATCGAGATCGCGCAGGCGCTGCAGGCGAACTTCGCGCAGGGCGGCATCCGCGTGAAGCTGATCCCCGGCGATGCGAAACAGGCGATCGGCAAGTACCGCGCGCGCCAGCACGACATCTTCGTCGGCGAATGGTCGCCCGACTACATGGACCCGAACAGCAACGCGCGCGGCTTCGCATGGAATCCGGACAACTCGGACCAGTCACCGACCAAGATGCTCGCGTGGCGCAACAGCTGGGACATTCCGCAATTGACGAAGGACACCGAGGCCGCGCTCGTCGAGCCGTCGCCCGCGAAGCGCGCCCAGCGCTACGAGGCGCTGCAGAAGGCCGTGCTCGCGAACTCGCCGTTCATCATCATGTTCGAGAAGGTCGTGCAGGTCGCGACGCGCCCCGGCACGACCGGGCCGGAAATCGGGCCGATCAACGACCTCGTGTCATACCGGACGCTCGCGAAATAATGGCGGCCTCCCGCGCGGCCTGCCATGCCGGTGCGCGGGTAATCGCCATGGGCCGCCGCGCCTGCGCTAGGCCGTGCGGCAGCGGCGATCTACAATAACCGACGCCACGGGAGGCCGGCCGCGTCCGGCGACCGCTGCAACCCTCGAATTCGCTTCGCCAAGGAAAACAGGATGCGCACGCTACAACAACTGCGGATGGAGTTCCTGCAGTACAAGATCGAGCCGATCGGCTGGCTCGGCGACAGCCCTTCCCGCTTCGACTTCTATACGGAGACGGCCGTCGGATGCGACAGCATCCTCGAGCTCGGCGTGTTTACCGGGCTGACCACGACGGCCTTCATGCTCGCGCAACCGAAGCGCCTCGTGTCGGTCGACATCTCAGACGAATACTTCCACATCCGGCCCGAATTGGAGCAGGCGGCGAAAGACCTGTCGATCGACTTCGAATTCAGGATCGCCGACGATCTCGCGATGGAGCCGCTGGCATCCGACCTGTTGTTCATCGACACCACGCATACGTACGAGCAGACGCTCGCCGAACTGAACCGGTTCGGCCCGCTGGCACGCAAGAAGATCGTGCTGCACGACATGACCACGGCCGGCGTTTACCAGGCCGTGTTCCAGTGGCTGTGGGACAACAAGCAGTTTCATATTACGTATCACGACAGCCGCGGTTGCGGCGCGATCGTCTGCGAGCGCCACGTCGGCTACTGAGCCGGGCGCGCGCAACGGGGAGAGAACATGCATCCGAGCGAGCACGCGGTCTGCGTGGCGATCAACGACAACAACCGCGCATGGTACGAAATGCTCGTGCCGTTCCTGCTGTCGCTGCGGCACACCGGCTACGACGGGCGTATCGCGGTAATCGGCTACGGGCTGTCGGAACGCAAGCGGCACATCCTGGCGAGCCAGTCGGTCGACGTGATCGAAGCGTCGAGCGCGTATGCGCTGCCGGTTGGCCGCTTCATCGAGGCCGCCGACTATTGCGCGCGCAACCCGCAGATCCGCAAGCTCGCGCTGTACGACGCCGACATCTGGTTCTGCTCCCCCGAGTTCGACCTGTTCTCGCAGATCGGCGACGACCGGATCCACGTGTGCCCCGACCCGCTGTTCTGCACGTTCGTCGTGACGCCGCTGATCGGCGAACGGCGCGACCATCATTGGCGGCTCGTCGTCGACGAGGTCAAGGCGCGCCACGGCGGCGCGTTGCAGGCCGGGCTCGTCGCGGGAACGGCCGACGCCTGGGCGCGCTATGCGGACCACCTGCGCGACTGCATCGCCCGCGTCGGCACCGACTTCCAGGAATGCTTCGGGATCGACACGACGTTCCTGCATCTGTGGAGCGCGCAAGGCGAAACGGCGCTGCTCGATCCGGTCCAGAACTTCGTCAGCAAGAACGGCATTCACGAATCGTTCGACGAACGCGACGGCAGCACGACGCTCCGCCATCGCGGCGAGCCGATCCGCGCGCTGCACATGACCGGCGATATCCGCTTCTTCGACCGGTGGCGCTACTACGCGAACCACGTCGACGCGGCGCTGCGCGACGGCGCGCCGTTCGCATTGTCGGACGGCACGCCGTCGCCGTCCGATGAAATCGCCGCGCGCATCGCGGCGACGGACTACGTGCGATCGGCCGGGCTGACCGTTGCGTCCGCGGCGATCGAGGGAAGCGCGGGCGCCTATCTGCAGGCGATCGACGAACCGGGCGGCACGATGCTCGTCGGCAGCGGAAACCACGAAGTCGTGTTCACCGCGACACGCGACATCGCGCGACTCAACGTGTACGCCACGCACCCGTCCGGTTCGCCGTCGCCGCTGCGGACCGAAGTGCTGGTCGACGGGCAGGCTCAGCGCAAGGGCACCGAACTGATGGCGCATTTCTGGTATCAGGTCGTGGCCGGCGCCGTCATTACGCTGCGTTCGACGAGCCTCGGCGGCCAGCAGTGCAATGCGATCTGGCGGCTGCGCGAAGCGCCGGACATGCAGCAGTAGGCAGCGGCCCGTTCGCCGCGGCGCAACGGGCCACCTCACGCTCCGTTCAATTGAACGCCGCCCACACCAGGTACGCATTCAGCCCGACGATCACGATCGTCGCCGCGCCGGCGACGATCCGCAGCGGCATCCGCATCGCGTAAGCGCCCATCACGTCCGCGCGCGCCGACAGCATCAGCAGCGCGATCATCGGCATCGGCAGCACGAAGCTCAGCACGACCTGGCTCGCCACCATCGCGCGCGTGACGTCGCAGCCGAGCGCCACCACCGCGAACGCGGGTGCGATCGTCACCGCGCGCCGCGCCCATACCGACATGCGGCGGCGGATGAAACCCTGCATCACGACCTGCCCGGCCATCGTGCCGACCACCGAACTCGACACGCCCGACGTCAGCAGCGCGACGAGAAACAGCGCGCCGGCCGCCGGCCCGAGCACCGGGATCAGCGTGTGATACGCGTCGCCGATGTCGGTCATGCCCGGCGCGCTCCGGTGAAACGCCGACGACGCCATCATCACCATCGCGAGATTCACGAACCCGGCCAGCCCGAGCGCGACGACGACCTCGCGGTTCGAGAAGCGCACGAGCCGCCGCCGCTCCGAGTCGTCGCGCGGCGCGGTGCGATCCTGCGTCAGGCCCGAATGCAGGTACAGCGTGTGCGGCATGATCGTCGCGCCGATGATCCCGACCGAAATCGTCAGCGCCGCGCGATCGGGAATCTGCGGGACGACCAGATGAAACGCGGCCGCGTGCCAGTCCTGCGGCGCGATCAGCAGCTCGCCGAGATAACACGCGCCGATCACGCCGACCAGCGCCGCGATCGCGGCTTCCAGCGGCCGGAAGCCGCGCTTTTCGAGCGCGAGGATCGCGCAGGTCGCGAGCGCCGTCGCGATCATCCCCGCGAACAGCGACAGGTGGCACAACAGTCCGAATGCGAGCGCACCGCCGAGAAATTCGGCGAGATCGGTCGCCATCGCGGCGATCTCGGATGCAACCCACATGCTCCACACGATCGGCGCGGGGAAATGGTCGCGGCACAGCTCCGCGAGATTGCGGCCGGTCACGATGCCGAGCTTCGCCGACATCGCCTGGAACAGCATCGCGATCGCGTTCGCGGCCAGCACGACCCACAGCAGCCGGTAGCCGTATGCGGCGCCGGCCTGGATGTTGGTCGCGAAGTTGCCGGGATCCATATAGCCGATCGACGCGATCACGGCCGGGCCGACGAACGGCAGCAGCGCGGCGAGACCGGTGCGGCGCCCTTCCAGCGCGGCGCGCGCCGCGCCGTCGGTGCGCTCGGGGGACAGGCCGGGCAGCGCGAAGCCGCCGGCGGATTTGCTCGTGACGGGAATCATGGTGGAGTTCCGTTCGGATAAGGAAGGCTTGCCCGGAAGCGGGCGCCGCGGCCGGCCTGCCGCTTGCCGGCCACGGCAGCGGCGGCGGCGTTAAAGCGGCACGACGTCGGGACGATTGCGCGGAAACTGCGCGATCACGTCCGGCGCGACGTTCAGGTGCGCTTCGACGAGCTTCGGCGGCGTGTGTGCGAGCCAGTCCGACAGCGACACTTCGGCGTAACGGTCGGTCTTGAAGATCTCGAGGAACACCAGGTCGGTCTTGCCGGTGTTCTGCACGTAGTGTCCGAGGCTCTTCTTCACGTAGCCGACGTCGCCCGCGCGGAAGTCGGCCGTCTGCGCCTTCGGCCCCGTATCGAACACGGTCATCCGCGCCTCGCCCTGCAGGTAGTACTGCCATTCGTCCGCGTTCGGGTGCCAGTGCAGTTCGCGCATGCCGCCCGGATGCACGGTGACGAGCGCCGCCGCGACGGTCGTCGACACGCTGAAGTTGGTGCTGTCCGCGATCCGCACTTCGCCGCCGCGGGTCTTCCTGACCGGCTTCATGTCGCCGAGCGAGAAGATGAACGGATGCGGCGGCGCACCGGCCGACGACACCGACGCGCGCTGCGCTTCCGCGAGCGGGCCAGGTTCGTCGCCCTGGAAGATCCACAGGTTGTCGAGCGGAACGTTTTTGAACGCATCGGCCGGCACGCCGAAGTTGAGCGCGAGCACGTCGGGCGGCGTATGCGCGACCCAGTCGGTCAGCAGCAGCGTGTTGAATTCCGATGCACGGCCGTTATCGAACGCAAGCAGGAATTCGGCGCCGTCGGTGCCGAGGCCCTGCAGCGAATGCGGCAGACCCGGCGGGAAATACCAGAGATCGCCGGTTTTCACGTCCTGCACCGACGGCCGCCCCAGTTCGTCGAGCACCGTGATCCGGCAGCGGCCGTCGAGCATGATCGCCCACTCGGCCTGCTGGTGCCAGTGCATCTCGCGAATGCCGCCGCGCGTCAGGCGCATATTCACGCCGGAAATGGTTTCTGAAATCGCAAAATCGTCCTGCGTGACTTCGCGCGCCCATCCGCCATTCTGAATTCGCTTATGGGCATTATTGAACGATGCCCAGAATAACGGCATCCCGTTGATATCGGTGGCCGGCGGATCCTGAAACGACGGAAATTGATTCGCGATTGCCGGGTTTTTCGGGCCAGGGTCGGTCAGGCTCTGGCGGTTGCGCGCATTCACCGCACCTTCCGGCGGGCTGTCCGGATTGCCGAACGAGGCTGCCTTGGCCGATACGGCAATACCCGCGGCGGCAATGGCGCCGGCCGTCCCCGCCAGCATCTTGCGTCGAGAAAGATTCGTCATGATTTCCTCTTCATTCTTGCGATTGAGCGAATTTCCATTACGGAACAATTGCCGCTTTTCGGATTATCGAAAATCGAACATCCCGTGACGCAAGTTAAATCCAAATCGACACAAAACTTAAATGAATTATTAACCTGAATTAATGATTTAATCTTATCGGCTTTAATTTTGTAATTATTGCGGTGCGGTGGCATGCCGGGCGGCGGCAAGAGGAGATGGGTATGCGCAACGCACGATCGCGATTTCGCGCAATCGATCTGGATAACTGATTATATGGATGAAGACAGGCGGATGCCGATACGTCGAACGTCAGCTAACCAGGCCGGGGCGAGACGCGATTCACTCCCGCGGAATGTCGGCGAGCCGCTGTGCGGCGAACCGCAATCCGCCCAGAATCCGCTCCGCGACCCTCGCCGGAAACCCGGGAGACAGCGCAGCGCCGACCGACTCGATCACGCGCGGCGTCATGTCGATCAGACGTTCGACGATCGGCGTCGCGATATCGCCGAGCAGACAGGTTTCGGCCATCGCGGTGAAGTGCCGTCGCGTGATGTCGCGCATCGCATAGTGCTTGCGCTTGCCGTGCACGGCCATTGCGAGCTTCGCCTTGTGCCACGACCACTGGTTCGCGCCATCGCCTTCGACCGGCCAGATCGACATCACATCGTAGAGCGGTGTGAGGCGGAAGCGGCCTGCCGGCAGCAGACGCAGGCTGAAGTTCTTCGCATGCCCGTCCGGTGCGGCGAGCATCCAGAACACGATCAGCGCGGCGAACAGTGTGTCGAGATCCTCCCGCGCCGTCTCCGAACGGCGCAGGAGGCCAGCCAGGTCAGGCACGCCGGGGCCGCCCTGCGACTCGTACTTCAGGTGAGGCGGCACGCCGAGCGCCTGGCAGAAGTCCTCCTGCGGCAGGCGCAACAGCCACCGGCCGTCACGATGCAACGCACGATCGAATCGCTCGACCGACAGGACCTTGTGCGCGCCGAAACGCACGATCTCCGCATTCGCCGCCGGCAGCCCGAATGCTCGCAGGACCGCGAGACACAACCATTCGTTCTCGACAGAGGCCGTGAGATCGGCCCGCTTGTTGCCGACCAGCCCGAGCGGCAACTTGAGAATGTGCGTCGTCGGCGTCGCGCCATGCGGACGCATCCATCGTCCGTCGTGAAACAGCAGCGCGGTCTTTTCCTGTGCACCGGCCAGCGACAATCGGAAGTCGTCGTCGTCCTCGGCTCCCGTTGCCACACCGCTCGCCTGATCGAGCACGCGTGCGACGTCCTCGTCCGACAGCGGCGTGCCGTCGATACGATCCAGGCCGGTTGGCGCGTCGTCTTCGGCGAGCAATTGCACCGCCCCGACGCAGTCACGGCCGAGCGCAGCGAGCAGATCGAATGGCTCGATCGTCGCCGTGCCGAACCGGGCGGCCAGCCGGCGCCGAATGGCGTCGCTGTCCGGCAGCAGGTTATCGAAGTAATGATTGACGCGTTCGCCGCGCAACGGCGCATCGCCGACACCAAACGGCAGCGACAGCGACAACGGGCGACCGACGGCCGACTGCTTCCACTCGCGGGCGTACAGCAGTTCCATGTCGCCGCGCGCGGGAATCCGCCATGTGCCGACCCGCTGGCCATTCGTCCAGATCGACAACGCGCGAGTGTGCGATTTGCGTCCCATCGCTTACCACTCGACGTTGGCTGCGTCGCGCCCGTCCTTCGTGCGGATGCTGAGTTCGAGACCGTACAGCGCGGTCAGTTCGAGCAACTGGCTGAGCGACAGGCTTTCGGTGCGCGCGGTTTCGAGCGACGACAGACGCGACTGGCCCACGCCGATTCGCGCCGCCGCTTCGGCTTGCGTCAGGCCCTTGGCCTGACGCGCGGAAGACAGGATTTCGCCCAGTTGCGCGGGCGTATTGACGATGAAATTCACGGCGCGGATTCCTGTAGGCAATCAACGCAGTATATTCCTGACAGACATAAACGCAAATTATTCCTGTCAGGAATAAACGAAAAATATGTCTATCAGTAATAATTCCCACGCTTGCACGCCATCACTCGACCATTGAACGCGCTTTTGACCCTATCACTTTTCCTCACACCATAGTTTTTATCCGCTGGCGCGAATGATTTTGGCTTCGTTAGATGGATGACATTCGATCATCAGACGACAACGATCTAACATCCGATGACCTGCGCGTTCGCCCGTACCGTCGAATCCCGCTTTGCCGAGCTGACGCCGACCGCGAAGCGCATCGCGAGCTACATGCTCGCGAACCTCGACCGGCTCGGGCTCGAAACGGCCGACCAGATCGCGCGGCAGGCCGGCACCAGCGGCATCTCGGTCGGGCGCTTCCTGCGCAGCGTCGGCTATCGCAATCTCGACGACCTGAAACGCGAGCTGCGCGGCGGCGGCGATCGCCCATGGATGATCACCGACCGGCTCGACGAATACCGCCGCGTCGCCGGCACGCAACCGGCCGACGGCAACGGCGGCGACGGCGCGCTCGCGTCGTCGCTCGAACGCGAACTCGATGCGATCCGTCACGTGTACCGGCTCGCCGAAGGCCCCGTGTTCGCGCAGGTCGCCGACCGCATCGCCCATGCCGACGCCGTGTTCATCCTCGGCATCCAGTCGACGCGCGGGATCAGCACCGCGTTCAGCAGCTATCTCGAATACCTGCGCCCGCGGGTGTTCTATTCCGACGGCCAATCGGGCTCGTATGTCGATTCGCTGAACTCCGAATTCGAGCGGCCGTACTGCATCGTCACCGACACGCGCGCATATTCGCGCAGCGCGCGCCGCTATTGCCAGGCGGCCGCCGAGCGCGGGCAGCCGTTCGCGCTGGTCACCGATCTGTCGTGCCCGTGGGCGCGAGAATGGCCGGCCGACCTGCTGCAGGTGAAGACCGACGTCGGCCAGTTCTGGGATTCGCTCGCGCCGCTCACCTGCCTGTTCAACCTGCTGATCACGGCCGTCGTCGACCGCCTCGGCCCCGCGATCGACCGGCGCGTCGCGCGCAACCGCGAACTGCAACACACGTTCGACCAATTCGAATCCTGAGCGAGCCTGAATGAACCCGAACCGCCGATGAACGACCACCGCCTCGTCGAAATCACGCCCGCCACGCATCGCGTCGAGCTCGACCTCGTCTACGCGACCGACCGCAACCTGACCGGCAAGCCGATCTACCGCAGCGCGCACTGCCTGCTGCTGGCGCCGGCCGAAGCCGCATTGCGCCGCGCGGTCGATGTCGCCGCGCAGGCCGGCTTCACGCTGCGCATCTACGACGCGTACCGGCCGCCGCAGGCGCAGCAGGTGCTGTGGGATTTCCTGCCCGACCCGAACTTCGTCGCCGATCTTGGACGCGGCTCGAATCACAGCCGTGGCACCGCGCTCGACCTGACGCTGGTCGACGCAAACGGCGAGCCGCTCGACATGGGCACCGGCTTCGACGAGATGGTCGCCGCGTCGGGCCACTTCCACGCAGGGCTGCCCGAAGCCGTGCAACGCAACCGCCTGCTGCTGCTCGGCGTGATGCACGCGGCCGGCTTCGCGCACATCGACAGCGAATGGTGGCACTACGAACTGCCCGGCTCGCACGCGTTGCCGCAGATCGACAACGCGGCGAGCGGCCCGTGGCGCCTGATGTGATGCACGTCCCGTTGCCGTTTTACGTTCACCCATTGCACGTTCACCTCACGATGGAGCGCACATGAAACCCCTGACATCCCGGCTCGTCGCGGCGCTGGCCGCCGCGTCCGTTCTCGCCGCCGTTCCGCTTTCCGCCGCGCGAGCGGAAACGCCGAAGGACCTGTTCGTGATGGCGACCCTGCTCGACGAATTCACGACGCTCGATCCGGGCGAGATCTACGAGCTGGTGCCGGAGGAATACGTCGCGAATACGTACGACCGGCTCGTGCGCGTCGACCTGCGCGATCCGTCGAAATTCAACGGCGATGTCGCGCAGTCGTGGACGGTGAGCACCGACGGGCTGACCTATACGTTCAAGCTGCGCCCCGGCCTCAAGTTCCATTCGGGCAATCCGCTGACGGCCGACGACGTCGCATGGTCGATCCAGCGCGCGGTGCTGCTCGACAAGGGCCCGGCCGCCGTGCTGACCGGCATCGGTCTCACGAAGGCGAACGTCGCGGCCAACGTGAAGAAGCTCGACGACCAGACGGTGTCGATCACGACCGACCAGAAATACGCGCCGACCTTCGTGCTGAACGTGCTCGGCTCGTGGCCCGCGTCGGTGCTCGACAAGAAGCTGCTGCTGTCGCACCAGCAGGGCAACGACTTCGGCAACGCGTGGCTGAAGACCAACGAAGCCGGCTCCGGCGCGTACAAGCTGGTCAAGTGGGCCGCCGGCGACAGCATCGTGCTGCAGCGCTTCGACGGCTACCGGCTGCCGCTCGCGATGAAGCGCATCGTGCTGCGCCACGTGCCCGAAGCCGCGAGCCAGCGCCTGCTGCTGGAAAACGGCGACGTCGATGCGGCGCGCGACCTGAGCCCCGACGATCTCGCTTCGGTCGTGAAATCCGGCAAGGCGAAGGTGACGGCGTCGCCGCAGGCAACGTTGCTGTATCTCGGCCTGAACACGAAGAACCCGACGCTCGCGAAACCCGACGTGCAGGAAGCGCTGAAGTGGCTCGTCGACTATGCCGGCATCCAGGGCAACGTCGTGAAGACGACCTACAAGGTGCACCAGACCTTCCTGCCCGAAGGCTTCCTCGGCACGCTGAACGCGAATCCGTACAAGCTCGATGTCGCGAAGGCGAAGGCGCTGCTCGCGAAGGCCGGTGTGCCCAACGGCTTTTCGGTGACGATGGACGTGCGCAACGACTACCCGTACACGGAGATCGCGCAGGCCGTGCAGGCGAACTTCGCGCAGGCGGGCATCAAGGTGCAGCTGATCCCCGGCGACAACAAGCAGACGCTCGCGAAATACCGCGCGCGCCAGCACGACATCTACATCGGCGAATGGTCAGCCGACTACATCGACCCGCACAGCAACGCGCAGGGTTTTGCGTGGAATCCGGACAACTCCGACAAGTCGAGCTATAAAATGCTGGCCTGGCGCAATAGCTGGGACATCCCGCAACTGACGAAGGAAACCGATGTCGCGCTCGCCGAACCGACCGCCGCGAAACGCGCGCAACGGTATCAGGCGATGCAGAAGGACATGCTCGCGCGCTCGCCGTTCGTGATCATGTTCGAGAAAGTCGCGCAGGTCGCGACGCGGCCCGGCGTGAGCGGGCTCGACGTCGGGCCGATCAACGATCTGGTGTCGTACCGTAACCTGAAGAAGCCATAAGATTCGCCGCATGTCGACTCCCGCCTCCTCTCTCGAAGCACTGCGCACGCTGCCGGCGCGGCGCCCGGCTGTGCGCTGGGCGTTGCGCGTGCTGCGCTGGGCGCTCACGCTCGCCGTCACGTTCGCGGGGCTGCTCGCGCTGACGTTCGTGATCGGCCGCAAGGTGCCGATCGATCCCGTCCTCGCGATCCTCGGCGATCGCGCGTCGGCCGAGGCGTACGCGGCAGAACGCATCGCGCTCGGGCTCGACAAGCCGCTCGTCACGCAATTCCTGATCTATGTGCGCGACGTGCTGCACGGCAATCTCGGCGTGTCGCTGCTGACGGCGAACCCGGTGCTCGACGACATCAAGCGCGTGTTCCCGGCCACGCTCGAACTGGCGACGATCGCGACGCTGATCGGCATCGCGATCGGCGTGCCGCTCGGCGTCGCGGCCGCGGTGAAGCACAACCGCCCGATCGACCACATCGCACGCTTCGTCGGGCTGATCGGCAATTCGGTGCCCGTGTTCTGGCTCGGGCTGATGGGGCTGCTGCTGTTCTACGCGCGGCTGCACTGGGTCGGCGGCCCCGGCCGGCTCGACCCCGTGTACGACGGGATGGTCGACACACGCACCGGCAGCCTGCTGATCGACGCGGCGCTCGCCGGCGAGTGGGACGTGTTCCGCAACGCGGTGTCGCACATCGCGTTGCCGGCCGCGATCCTCGGCTATTACTCGGTTGCGTACCTGAGCCGCATGACGCGCTCGTTCATGCTCGACCAGTTGAGTCAGGAATACATCGTCACCGCACGCGCGAAGGGCTTGTCGGAGCGCCGCGTGATCTGGCGGCACGCGTTCGGCAACATCGCGGTGCCGCTGCTCACCGTGATCGCGCTCACGTACAGCAACCTGCTCGAAGGCTCGGTGCTGACGGAGATCGTGTTCGCGTGGCCGGGGCTCGGCTCGTACCTGACGGGCGCGCTGCTGAACGCCGACATGAGCGCGGTGCTCGGCGCGACGCTCGTGATCGGCGCGATGTTCATCACCGTCAACCTGCTGACCGACGCGCTGTACCGCGTGTTCGATCCGCGTGCGCGCTGAGGGCCATTCCGACATGACCGCTGCCACCCTGCTTCTTTCATCGCTTATCCGGAAGGTTGTCCGATCATGAATGCCGAGCGCCTCACGCTGCGCGCGTGGCTGCTGTCCGATGCGCCCGCATCGCGTTCGCAGGCCGCGCTCGGCCTCGCATACCGACGCTGGCGCCGTTTCGCCACGAACCCGCTCAACCTGTTCGGGCTCGCGATCCTCGTCGCGCTGATCGTCGTCGCGATCGTCGGCCCGCTGATCATGCCGCACGATCCGCTGCGCCAGGTGCTGTCCGACCGCCTGCTGCCGCCCGGCTCGCTGTCGCACTGGCTCGGCACCGACCAGCTCGGCCGCGACATCCTCTCGCGGCTGATCGCCGGTTCGCGCCTCACGCTCGGCATCGCGCTGCTCGTCGTCGTGATCGTGGTACCGATCGGCCTGCTGATCGGCACCACGGCCGGTTATTGCGGCGGCTTCGTCGACAGCGTGCTGATGCGCATCACCGACGTCGCGCTCGCGTTCCCGAAGATCGTGCTGGCGCTCGCATTTGCAGCCGCGCTCGGGCCCGGCGTGATCAACGCGGTCGTCGCGATCTCGATCACCGCATGGCCCGCCTATGCACGGCTCGCGCGCGCGGAGACGATCCGCATCGCGCAGGCCGACTTCATCCACGCCGCACGGCTGCAGGGCGCGTCGGGTCCGCGCATCCTGCTTCGCTACATCGTGCCGCTGTGCATGTCGTCGGTGATCGTGCGCGCGACGCTCGACATGGCCGGCATCATCCTGACCGTCGCGGGCCTCGGCTTCCTCGGCCTCGGCGCGCAACCGCCGAGCCCCGAGTGGGGCTTCATGGTCGCGTCGGGCCGCAACGTACTGCTCGACGCATGGTGGGTCGCGACGCTGCCCGGCATCGCGATCCTGCTCGTGAGCCTCGCGTTCAACCTGCTCGGCGACGGGCTGCGCGACGTGTTCGATCCCCGCCATGGAGCCTGACATGTCGATGCATTCCGCCACCGCGCCCGCACCGCTCTGCGAGATCGACGGCCTGAAGATCGGCTTTCGCGGGCACGACGGCGTCGTCTCCGACGCCGTGCGCGACCTGTCGCTGACGCTCGCGCCCGGCGAACGGCTCGGCATCGTCGGCGAATCGGGCTCCGGCAAATCGCTGACGGGCCGCGCATTGCTGGGCCTATTGCCCGACGCCGCGCGCTGGTCGGCGCGCACGATGCGCTTCGCGGGCCACGACCTGCTCGCGATGAACCCGCGCGAACGCCGGCGGCTGTGCGGCAGCCAGATGGGCATGATCCTGCAGGACCCAAAATATTCGCTGAACCCGGTGATGACGGTCGCGAAGCAGATGGGCGAAGCGTTCCGGCTGCACGAGCCCGGGCTGCGCGGCCGCGCGCTGCGTGAACGGATCGTCGACGCGCTCGCGGCCGTGCAGATCCGCGACCCGGCGCGCGTCGCCGATGCGTATCCGCACGAGCTGTCGGGCGGCATGGGCCAGCGCGTGATGATCGCAATGATGGTGTCGACCGGGCCGCGCCTGCTGATCGCCGACGAGCCGACGTCCGCGCTCGACGTCGCGGTCTCGATGCAGGTGCTCGCGGTGCTCGACGCGATGATCGCGCGGCACGGCACGGGCCTGATGTTCATCAGCCACGACCTGCCGCTCGTGATGTCGTTCTGCGATCGCGTCGCGGTGATGTACGCGGGCCGCGTGGTCGAAACCTGCGCCGCGCGCGACCTGCGCGACGCGTCTCATCCCTATACGCGCGGGCTGCTCGCGGCGAACCCGCCGCTTGCGAACCCGCCCGACGAACTGCCCGTGCTGCGGCGCGATCCGGCGTGGCTCGATCCGGCGCCGCAAACCATCCCGCCCGCCGATCGCCAGGAGGCCGCACGATGATCGACGTCGATCACGTATCGATCCGTTTCCCGACCCGCACGGGTCACGTCGACGCGGTGCGCGACGCGAGCATTGCGGTGCGCGACGGCGAGGTATTCGGGCTCGTCGGCGAATCGGGTTCCGGCAAGTCGACGTTGCTGCGCGCGCTGACGGGCCTCGTGCCGCTCGCGGCCGGCAGCCTGTCGATCGACGGACGGCCGGTCGGCGGCACGCTCGATCGCGCCTTCCGCCGCCACGTGCAGATGGTGTTCCAGGATCCGTACGCGTCGCTGCACCCGCGCTTCACGGTCGACCAGACGCTGCGCGAGCCGCTGTCGATCCACGGGATCGACGACGCCGATGCGCGGATCGCCCGCGCGCTGTCCGAAGTCGGGCTCGGCCCGACGTTCCGCTTCCGTTATCCGCACCAGTTGTCGGGCGGCCAGCGACAGCGCGTCGCGATCGCGCGCGCACTGATCGTCGAGCCGCGCGTGCTGCTGCTCGACGAGCCGACATCCGCGCTCGACGTATCGGTGCAGGCCGAAATCCTGAACCTGCTGCGCCGCCTGCATCGCGAGCGCAACCTGACGATGATCCTCGTCAGCCACAACCTCGCGGTGATCGGCTTCCTGTGTCAGCGCGTCGCGGTGATGCAGCATGGCGAGATCGTCGAGCAGTTGCGAATCGAGGACGTGCGTGCCGGGCAGGTCGCACGCGACTACACGCGCACGCTGCTGCAGGCAACCGAAGGCTACCGCCGTCTCGACCCGGTGACGGACACGCCGGCCGCCTGACATCGGCATGACGCACCGGCGTGCGATACTCGGCACGCCATGCGCCGGCTTGCCGCCGCATGGAACCCTGGTGCGCCGCACGGGTCAACTTCCTTTCGTCAACAGCTCAACAGCAATAGGGAGGCGTTCATGCTGCAATTCATCGAAACCCTGGTCGTCGGGCTCATCGTCGGCCTCCTCGCCCGCGCGCTCAAGCCGGGCGACGACAAGATGGGCATCCTGATGACCACCGTGCTCGGCATCGTCGGCTCGCTGGTCGCCGGCTACGTCGGCCGTGCCGCCGGCTGGTATGCGCCGGGCCAGGGCGCCGGCTGGATCGCGTCGATCGTCGGCGCGATCGTGCTGCTGATCGTCGTCGGCGCGGTGCGCAAGCGCATGGCCTGATCGCACCACGCAAAGCGGCCGCTCGTGATCATGATTCACGAGCGGCCGTTTTCTTTTGGCGAACGATTCGCGGCACGGCGGATTCGTTGATGCCGCAACGATTCACCCGCAACAACCGGCGCCCGCCGGCAACCGTTCATCCGGTTTACGACACCGGCATTACCCGAACTTGCGGCCGCTCAAATTTGAGATAAATTGATTGAAGGAATACGGCGCTGTTTGCTTATTCCCGTCATTTCCGATTTTTCATTCAAGAGATCCGATGGAATTGCCGTTTACGCACTTAGCACCGCAGCGTTGACGGACTGCCATTCGAGCGGCCCCGCTGCGACGCGCTTCCTTTCTGGAGCCTGTCATGAAGCATCGTGTGATCGCCGCCTCGTTCGCGCTGGCTGCCTCGCTTCTGGCCACGTCCTCGTCCTTTGCCGCCGGCGCGTCCGGCATCATTCACTTTTCCGGCATGATCGTCGAGCCACCCTGCTCGTTCGCGCTCGATACGGCTGATGCCGCGCAAGCGCGTGTACGCCCCGACTGCCCGCGGCCGGCGACCGGCCAGATCGCGTTCGTCGACGCGGCGAGCCAGCAGGCCGTCAAGACCACGACCTTTACTCAGGCTTCGCGCGCAATCGTTTTACCGAAGCGGTCGGGCAACAATCTCGCACCGATGATCGCCGTCGTGACATACCAGTAACACCGGTCGCCCGCGCGGCGCGCGGCGGTTCCGACGTGGCCGCGCGTCAGTCGCGATGGCGCGCGATCCACTCGCTGAACGCGCGGATCTTCTGCTGGCTGCCGATGGTTTCGGGATACACGAAGAAGTAGCGTGCGCCGGTTTCGAGCACGAGGTCGAACGGCCGTTCGAGCCGGTGCGCGCTGACGTCGTCATCGACGAGCGTCACGTCGCCGATCGCGACGCCGAAGCCCTGCATCGCCGCGTTCGTCGCGAGATCGAGCGTGTCGAACGTCGGCCCGCGAGCGGGATCGACGCCGCGCTCGCCCGCATGATCGAGCCAGGCACGCCAGTCGCGATGGTCGCGCGTCGGATGCAGCAGCGTATGACGCGCGAGATCGCCGATCGCATTGAGCGGCGACGCCTGCCGCAATTCGGGCGCACATACGGGCGTCAGCCGCTCGTCGAACAGCGGCAGCGCGAATACGCCCGGGCCCGGCGACGTGCCGTAGACGACCGCCGCGTCGAACGGCTCGGTCGAGAAATCGACGACATGCTGCCACGCGGTCGTGATCTGCACATGGAGATCGGGATGCTCGCCCTGGAAGCGCATGATGCGCGGCAGCATCCAGCGCATCACGCAGGTCGGCACCTTTAGCGCGAGATCGGTGCGCTGCCGCGTGAGCTTCATCGAGATGTCCTCGATTCGCGCGAAGCTCTCGTTGACCACCGGCAGCAGTTGCTCGCCCTCCGCCGTGAGCGTGAGGCCCTTCGCATGCCGCTTGAACAGCGGAAAGCCGTAGTGCGCCTCGAGCGTCTGGATTTGCCGGCTCACCGCGCCCTGCGTGATGCACAGCTGCTCGGCCGCGCGCGTGAAGCTGCGGTGGCGAGCCACCGTCGAGAAGATCTGCAGCGCGTGCAGAGGCGGAAGTCGGCGCATGACGAGGCACGAGAAACGAAGAGACCGCGCGCCGACACCGGCGCGCGCTGACCGACACGATAAGCCAAACGCCGGCTTTGCGCGAGACGCGAGACGCGGATCGCTCAGGCCGTCGCGACGAGCGCCCCCGCCGCGATGCGCGCCGCCGATGCGACGACGTCCGCGCGGGCCGCCGCGTCGGCCTGCGGCTGCGTGAACGATACGGCCATCACGAGCGGCGCGCGCGATGGCGGCCACAGCACCGCGACGTCGGTCGTCGTGCCGTAACCGCCCGTGCCGGCCTTGTCCGCGACGCGCCAGCCGGGCGGCACGCCCGCCGCGATGCCGGTCGCGCCGCGCGCGCCGCCGGTCATCCATTCCGTCAGCTGCGTGCGCTGCGGTTCCTGCAGCGTGTTGCCGAGCAGCAGCCGCTGCAGCATGTCGACCATCGCGACCGGCGTCGACGTATCGCGTTCGTCGCCGGGCGCGGCCAGGTTCAGTTCGGGTTCCCAGCGATCGAGGCGGAACGCCGTGTCGCCGCTCGCGCGCGCGAACGACGTGACGGCCTGCGGGCCGCCGAGCACGCCCATCAGCAGGTTGCCGGCCCCCTTGTCGCCCGATTGCAGCATCGCCACGCAAAGCTGCTCGATCGTCATGCCGGTGTCGACGTGGCTTTCCGTGATCGGCGAGCCCGACACGACTTCATAGCGGCGGTACAGGATGCGGCGCGGCAGCAGCGACGCGTCGAGCGAGCCGCGCGCGAGCATCGCGGCGGCCGCGACGACCGCATACGTGCCGCACAGCGGGAAACGCTCGCGCGCATGGTGAGCGATGCGCACGCCGTTCGACGTATCGAGCGCGGCGACACCGAGCCGGCCATTCGATGCTTTTTCGAGCGCGGCAAGTTCGGCTTGCGCGGCGTGAGCGCGCCCCTGGTCGGCAACCGGCGCGGACGTGCACGCGGCGACGAACGGCGCGGCAACGGCGGCAAGCAACAGCGAGCGGCGTGTCGGTGAGTGTTCCATGGATGAGTAGGGTTCTGTCGGAATCGGTGGCACGAAGCAACGCGGGCGCGCATCGGCGAAGCGCGCCCGTTCACGCCGACGGCCGGCCCGCGACGGCATTCGCCGCGCATCCCCGAAAGACGCCCGTCGGCCCCGCGAGAAGCGCGGGACTCGCATGAAGACCCTAGCGTAGCAGCGACCGCCGCCACGTTCCAGTTGAAACGCCCCGCTTCAGCCTTGCGACGAAGGCAGGTAGGGCATCGGATTCACCGGCTTGCCGTCGCGCCGCACTTCGAACAGCAGCGCGACGCGCGAGTTGTCGAGGTCGCCCATCTCGGCGATCTCGTCGCCCTGGCGCACGATGTCGCCCGTCTTCACGAGCAGCTTGCGGTTATGCGCATAGGCGGTCAGGAAATCCGCGTTGTGCTGGACGATGATCAGGCTGCCGTAATCGTTCAGGCCGGTGCCCGCGTACATCACGCGGCCGGCGGCCGCGGCGCGGACCGGATCGCCCGGCCGGCCGGCGATCTGGATGCCGCGGTTCTGCCCCGGCCGGAACCCGTCGACGATCTTGCCGCTTGCGGGCCACGTGAGCGCGACCGCACTCGAATGGCGCTTCGTGTCCTTGACGACCTGACGGTCGCTCGCCGTCGACGCCGTGGCCTGCGCGGTCGCCTGGTTACCCGCCGCGCCATCGCTTGCGGCAGCCTGTGCACCGGCCGCGCCCGACGACGGCGGCAGCGGCTGCTGCCTGACGATACGCAGCACCTGCCCCATGCGCAGCCTGCCCGTGCCCAGCTTGTTCCAGGTGCGCAGGTCCGCGATGCTGCAGTTGTTCGCCGACGCGATACCCGTCAGCGTGTCGCCGCGCTTCACGACGTACTTCTGCGCGACGAGAATCGGCGCCGGCGGCGGCGTGGCGGCCGACGGCGCAGCGGCAGGCTGGCTCGACGACGACGATCCCGCCAGCGTGTCGCTCGGCGGAACGGACTGCGTGCCTGCACAACCGGCCATGACGAGCACGGCGGCCAGGCCCGACAGCCACCCCGCGTGGCGGTGAATCTCGCGCGTTTCCATGGACGATCCGACTCCGGTTTGACAATCTTTCAAGCATCTCAAAAACGGAACGGCCGACGTGTAACCGGATGCAAACAATGATGACAAACGATCACGAACCGGGCGTCGGCCGGCATTCGCTACCGGTAATACGGTCCGATTCGGAAAAACTTGATGGTCTTTTTACGGGGAAGCGGAAGAATTTTCGTCTTTGAACCTATGACGGATTTGTTCCAATAGGTGGGATCGGTGGAAAAAGGCGACCGGCGGCCGAGTTGGCGCGTGCCTGCCGCCGCGCTCAACGCAACCAGGCGACGAGTTCGGAGCCGGCCCACGCGATGCCGATGCACAGGAACAACAGGTGCAGTGCGATCTTGAACGACACGCCCCACGACGAATCGATCTGCATGACAGGCCCCCGGTTGATGTGCGGATGTGCGGTCATGATCGGCCATCGATCTCGCCCCGAAAATGCGGAACCGGCGAATCGGGTCTCAGGCGTAGCCTGAGACCGAGGCTGCCGTTCCCTGCTAACTTATCGGCCATTACAACGCCATCGCTCCCCGCCATCATGCGCTTCGACCTGACCGACCTGCGGCTCTTCCTGAACATCTGCGAGGCCGGCACGATCACGAGCGGCGCCGAGCGGACGCACATCACGCTGCAGGCCGCGAGCGAGCGCATCCGCGGCATGGAGGATGAACTCGGCGTGCCGCTGCTGCACCGGACCAAATCGGGCGCGCAGGCGACCGACGCAGGCCGTGCGCTCGAACACCACGCGCGCACCGTGCTGCAGCAGATCGACCTGATGCGCGGCGAACTGCAGCAATACGGCCAGGGGCTGCGCGGGCATATCCGGCTGCTGTGCAACACGGCATCGCTGAGCGAGTACCTGCCCGACGCACTGGCCGACTACCTGCCGCATCATCCGAAGCTGTCGATCAGCGTCGAGGAGCGCTCGAGCCAGGAGATCGTGCATGCGATCCGCAACAAGACGGCCGAGGTCGGCATCGTCGCCGATTCGGTCGGGCTCGGCGGGCTTGAACAGAAACCGTTTCGCGAAGACTGGCTGATCGTCGTCGTGCCCGCCGCGCATCCGCTCGCCTCGCACGACCAGGTCGCGTTCGACGCGATCGCCGACGCCGATTTCATCGGCCTCACCGACGGCAGCGCGCTACAGGTGCATCTCGCCGACCAGGCACGCGCGCTCGGCAAGCGGATCCGCTATCGCGTGCAACTGAAGAGCTTCGATGCGATCTGCCGCGTGATCGCGAGCGGCGTGGGCATCGGCATCGTGTCGCGGCATGCGGCCGAGCGCGCGATGCAGACGATGGACGTGCGGCTCGTCGAGTTGTCCGACCCATGGAGCCACCGGAAACTGACGCTCTGCGCGCGATCGTTCGACGCGCTGCCGAAGTACACGCGGGAGTTCGTTGCGTTCCTGTCCGGCGAAACCGCCACGCGGTAACCTGATGCCCTGATGCCCTCCTGCCCCGTCCCCGTCCCGACATGATCGCTGCCGCCAACGATTCGCCCGCTGCCGTTGCCCGCCGGCTCGTGATCGTCGAAGGGATGATGGGGTCCGGCAAGTCGAGCACGATGCGCTTCATCGCCAGCCGCCTGCAGGCGGCCGGGCACGACGTCGTGGCCATCCACGAACGAACGGAGCCTCATCCCGTGCGCGCCACGGACGAGCTCGAGCACTGGTTCGAGCCCTGGCGCGACGCGACGGCCGCACAACTCGCCGAGCGTGCGCTCGCGCGCTGGGCCGCTTTCGTCGACGACGTGCGGCTCGGCACCACGGTGTCGGTGCTGGACGGACAACTCTTTCACGGCGACCTGACCAATCTGCTGCTGATGGAAGGCGAACCCGCGCTCATCGAAGCGTACGTCCGAGAACTGGCCCGGACGATCGCCCCGCTCGCGCCGCTGGTCGTCTACTTCTGGCAGCGCGACATCGATGCCGCCATCCGCACGGTCTGTGCCGAACGCGGCGACGACTGGGTCACCTATCAGACCCGCTGGAAACTGGCGGCACCGTATTGCGTGCGGCGCGGACTGACAGGCCTCGACGGCCTGATCGCGTTGTATCGCGACTACCGGCAAACGACCGACGCGCTGTTCGAGCAATTGCCGCTCGACAAGCTGTCGATCGAAAACGGCGACCGCGACTGGGCGACCGTCGAGCGCGGGATACTCGACGCACTGGCGCTGTAACGCACGCCCGGCCCAACACGCGACACCGGCGCGGCATTCCGCTCCCCCATCGACACACGGAGACATGGCCATGACCGACACCGATCTCGCCACCCGCTACCGCGCGTATATCGACTGCCTGAACCGGCAGGACTGGCTGGCGCTCGGCCTGTATGTCGCCGACGACGTGATCCACAACGACCGGCCGCTTGGCCTGTCCGGTTACCGTGCGATGCTGGAACAGGACTACCGCGACATTCCCGATCTCCGTTTCGACATCCGGCTGCTCGCGTGCGAGCCGCCGCGCATCGCGTGCCGGCTTCGCTTTGCCTGTTCGCCGCAAGGGACCTTCATGGGGCTCGCCGTCGACGGCAGGAAGGTCACGTTCTCCGAGAACGTGTTCTACGAGTTTCACGACGGCAAGATCCGCCAGGTCTGGTCGGTGATCGACAAGGCGGCGATCGAGGCCCAGCTTTAGCGCTCGCCGGAGCGCCCCGGCAACGCGTCGATTCGTTTCGATCCTTATGGATAACGTTTTCTCTCAATCGAGACTGAAAACGCATCTCCCGGCAATCTTCCCGGCAACCACTTCCACGCCGGCATGTCGCACCGCACGCCATCAATCTCCGAAAAAATCACCGGTAATTTCTGCGTAATTCTGACCCACGCGCTCACCCTTTCATTCCCACTATTCGGGTTTCTACCGGCGCATCGAACGTGAAAGTTGATTGACATCACGCCGATCGATGCCTAAATTTGGAAAACGTTTTCCAATGCTTGAGCGCGACGTCAGCCATGGCCCGTGCAGGGAGAACGCTTGCCCGCTCGAGTTGTGATTCAGGCCATCCGTCGTCAGGGATCAGGGTTGCAAGGCGGAGGTCAGGTACGGGCATCGAGCGCGGCAACGGCCACACCCGCCCGTCCTTCATCATTATTCAAAACTGGAGACACAATGCATCCGCGCAGCAGATTCGCGCTCGGCGCCGCGCTCAGCGCCCTTTCCGTCCTGTTCGTCAGCGCCTGCGGCGGCAACGACGTGACCGACTCGCCGTCTTCATCGGCGCCGCCGTCGACCTCGACGCCCACGCCCACGCTCGCATCGAACTCGCTGCAGGCGCTCGTCTACGGCGCGCCCGACACCAGCGTGCCGGCCGGCGCGAACATTCCCGTCACGATGATGGGCCAGATGCGCGCGCTGTTCGACCTGATCAGGAAGTCGCCCGACTTCACGCAGGTCGTGATGGACCTCGGCGACGGCACGCCGGTCCACGTGCTCGACACGAACACCGGCGACAAATTCCTGCCCGGCAAGCTTGCGCTCGGCCTGTCGTATATCCTGATCGACATGAAGTCGAAGGGCGACCCGCAATACGCGAGCTACCTCGCCACCTACCAGACGATCACGACCGCGATGATGGCGCAGTCGGGCAGCAACTACACGTATGCGAACACGTCGTGGGGCGAGTACTACTACCTCGTCACGCTGAACAACCTGAAGGCGCACGGGATGCTCAACGAAGTCTTCAGCGACGCGATGCTCGCGACGCTGCAGCAGCGGCTCACCTTCTGCGACATGTTCGGCCCCGACGCGAGCGGCAAGACCAATACGTGCCCGGCCGCCGGCACGCCGATCGACATCGCGTCGCTCAACACCGCGCAGAACTACTATGCGGTGTCCTACGGAATTGCCGGGCTGCGGCAGAAGCTCGGCTGGAGCAGCCCGTCGTTCGCATCGGCGACCGATCCGTCCGTCGCGACGATGGGCGCGCGCGACGCGCTGCTGTACACGCTGACGAACCACATCCGCAAGGATTCGTCGGGCGGCTTCTCGGACGAAGCGTCGAACACGCACACGACCTATTACGACCAGGCGCGCTTCGACCGCTACAGCACGCTGCTGATCGGCGAAGTGACCGAGCGCACGTTCGAGATGGGTAACGAAGCGAACCTCACGCCGGAACTGAAGGGTTATCTGCGCAAGTCGGTCGACCTGATCCTGCCGCAGCTGAACGCCGACGGCCAGGGCTTCAACTACGGCCGCTCGATCGGCCCGTACGGCGATTCCGCGTTCATGGAAGTGCTGACGGCCGCGGCCAACGCCGGCGTGCTGTCCGACCAGGAGAAGCAGGTCGCGTACGCATTCATCTACAAGGCCGCGCATCGCTTCGACACCTACTGGTACGACCCGTCGCTGCCGACGCCGTCGGTGAACATGTGGGTCAAGGGCCGCGGCACGGACGCGTATCGCGGCAAGCCGCGCGTGATGGGCGAGAACTTCAGCCTGCTGCACCAGTACCTGTACGTGAACGCGTGGTGGAACAAGCTCGGCTTCGGCGGCAAGGCGCCCATGGCCGATTCGGACTACGGCGCATGGCTCGATGCGCTGCCGCACTACACGCTCACCTGGTACAACCAGCCCGGCGACACCGCGCATCCGTACAGCGCGGCGCTGCTCACCGTGCGCGACGGGCGCCGCGTGATCAACCTGAACCTCAGCCAGGCGCCCGACTACAACTCGTTCACGCCGTATTACCCGGTGCCGTTCTCCGACAAGCTGATCTACGGCACGACCGATCTTGGCTATGCGCTGCTGGTGCCGCAGGTGTCGTACAACGGGAAAACCTACATCCCCGTCACGTACTACAAGAACCTGAACGTACAGCAGGCCAACGGGCAGGTGATCGTGTCGTTCGATACGACGAAGTTCCGTCTCGCATCGAAGAACGCGTTGTATACGACCGATCTCGACCTGCAGGTGCATACGGTGCTGACGTTCGCGCACGGCTCGGTCACGCGCAGCGACACGCTGAGCTCGGGCACGCTCACCGGCAACCTGTCGGTCGAGACGGACTTCACGTCGTTCGCGGATTTCGCGTCCACGCAGGCCAACGGCGACGGCGTGTCGGTGACGTACGCGAACAGCCCCGCGACCGGCTATGCGGCGTCCGGGTTCGACACCTGCGCGCTGTCCGCCTTCGACACGGTGAACGGCACGACGAATCCGCTGTCGACGACGCCGATCGGCCAGCTGCATTCGAACTTCGCGTGCACGACGAAGCCGTTTGCACTCGGCACGGGCACGACCCGCACGTTCGGGTGGACGCTGAAGTACGCCGACCCGGCCTGAGCGGCGTGACCGCCGCTTCGGGATGTCTCGCGGCGGCGGGCGTCACGCTTCCCGGCGATGCCCGCTCACAACCACCCCGAAGCGGCCATGTACGCGCCGAGCGCGATCATCCCGACGAAGAAGCAGCGCTTGAACGCCTTCTCGCTCATCACGCGCCGCGCGTATTGCCCGCCGGCCATGCCCGCGAGCGCCGGCACGAGCGCGAGCGCCGACACGCCGAGATCGACCGTCTGCAGCGCGCCCGTCACGCGCAACTGCAAGCCGAGCGCGATCGTCGATGCGGTGAACGACAGCCCGAGCGCCTGGATCAGATCGTCCTTCGACAATCGCAGCGCCTGCAGGTACGGCACGGCCGGCACGACGAACACGCCGGTCGCGGCCGTCACGACGCCGGTCAGGTAGCCGACCACGGCCGATAGCCATTTTTCGTGGCGGCCCGGCGCGGGCAGCCGCGCGGCGGCCAGCCCCCACAGCCCGTAGGCAATCAGCACCACGCCCAGCGCCGCATGCGTCCAGGTGCTGCCGGCCGCGAGCGCGGGCAGCCCGCCCGTCAGCGTACCGATCGTGAGGCCGGCGAGCAGCGGCCACAGGCGGCGCAGCAGCAACCCGAACGACGGGCCGAGCCACAGCTGCCACACATTGGTGATGAACGACGGCACGAGCAGCAGGCTGGCCGCGGCCGACGGCGGCATCGCGAGCGTGAGCAGCCCCATCGCGATCGTCGGCAACCCGAGTCCGATCATTCCCTTGACCGCGCCGGCCAGCAGGAAAACCAGCACGATGATCATCAGCGTATGAATTTGCATGGAAGGCGTTCCGTCCGGTTGAATACGGCGCCGATGGTGAACCCCTGCCACGCCGCCCGCCATCTGGCTTTGCCTGAGGCTGGCTAGGGCCTGTCGGGCGGGCCTGTCAGGTCCGCCTCCGCCATTCAGGCCCCATGGACTACCCCCGTCCCTGCTCGCTGTCGAGGTGCGCCATCTGTGCGGCCGGATAACGCTCACCGGCAGCCGCCCCGGCGGGAACCGCCGTTTCGATGCGGGTGATGTCTTTGACCGTTAGTTGCAATTCAGGTGCTTGCAACGCGTCCTGAAGCTGCGTGCGCTTGCGCGCGCCGATCAGCGGCACGATATCGCCGCCGCGCGACAGCACCCACGCGATCGCGACCTGCGCCGGATTGCTGCCCTTCTCGTCGGCGATTGCGCGCAGCGCGTCGACGAGCGCGAGGTTGTGCGCGAGGTTCTCGCCCTGGAAGCGCGGGCTCGCCGCGCGGAAATCGCGCTCGCCCTGCCGCGCCGTGCTCCACCGCCCGCCCAGCAGCCCGCGCGACAACACGCCGTAGGCCGTCACGCCGATCCCGAGTTCGCGGCACGCGGGCAGGATCTCGGCCTCGATGCCGCGCGACAGCAGCGAATACTCGATCTGCAGGTCGGCGATCGGCGCGACAGCCGCCGCGCGGCGGATCGTGTCGGCGCTGGCTTCCGACAGGCCGATATGGCGCACATATCCGGCCTTCACGAGATCGGCGATCGCGCCGACCGTCTCCTCGATCGGCACCGCCGGATCGACGCGCGCCGGCCGGTAGATGTCGATGTAGTCGGTGCCGAGCCGCTTCAGCGAATACGCGACGAAGTTCCGGATCGCCTTGGGCCGCGCATCGTAGCCGGCGAACCCGCCGGCCGGATCGCGCAGCGCGCCGAACTTCACGCTGATCAGCACCTGGTCGCGTGCGGTGCCGCGCAGCGCGTCGCGAACCAGCATCTCGTTGTCGCCCATCCCGTAGAAATCGCCGGTGTCGAGCATCGTGATCCCGCTGTCGAGCGCCGCGTGCAGCGTCGCGATGCTTTCGTCGCGGTCGGCCGGCCCGTAGAAATCCGACATCCCCATGCAGCCGAGCGCGATCGCCGACACCTGCGGGCCCGTGCGGCCCAGTTGACGCTTGTCCATGTCCGTTTCCTTCGAGTGGTCAGTGAATGGACCGGATTCTGGACGCATCGCGGCGCGCGATAAACGCGAAACGCTCCACCAAACCATTCGACGCTGATTAACAATGGAGCCTGTTCCAATCCGCCAAGCCTCCCGCCCCGCATGGACCATCTGCATGCAATGCGCATCTTCGCGCGCGTCGCCCATCTCGGCAGCTTCACGAAAGCGGCCGAGCAGTTGCAACTGCCGCGCCCGACGGTCAGCAACGCCGTCCAGTATCTGGAAAAGCATCTCAACATCCGCCTGCTGCAGCGCACGACCCGGCGCGTTGCGCTGACCGCCGAGGGCGCGACCTACTACGAGCGCTGCGTGCGGCTGCTGGCCGATCTCGACGATGTGGAAACGCTGTTCGAGGACGCCGGCACGTCGCCGCGCGGCGTGATCCGCGTCGACCTGCCCGAGCGCTTCGCGCTGAACCAGGTGATCCCGGCGCTACCGGATTTCCACGCGCGCTACCCCGAGCTGCGGGTCGTGATCAGCACGACCGACCGCTTCGTCGATCTCGTCGCGGACGGCATCGACTGCGCGGTGCGGGTCGGCGTGCTGTCCGACACGTCTCTCGTCGCGCGGCGCATCGGCGAGATGGCGCAGATCAACTGCGCGTCGCCCGCGTATCTCGCGCGCCACGGCACGCCGCGCTCGCCGGACGAGCTGCCCGACCACGTCGCGGTCGGCTATTTCTCGAGCCGCACGGGCCGCGAGCTGGACTGGGAATATGCGGATATGGATACGGGCGAGCGGCACGCGGTGAAGATGCACAGCATCGTGTCGGTCAACAGCTCGCAGGCGTATCTCGCGTGCTGCCTTGCGGGTCTCGGGCTGATCCAGGCGCCGCGCGACGGGCTCGCGCCGCTGCTCGCCGACGGCTCGCTGGTCGAGGTGCTGCCGGAATGGAATGCCGAGCCGCTGCCCGTGTCGGTGGTGTTTCCGCACGGCCGGCATCTCGCGCCGCGCGTGCGGATCTTCGTCGACTGGCTCGCGGAGACGCTCGGCGGCTCGCGCCGGACGGACTGACGACGGCCGGTGCCGGGGCACGCGGCCCCGGCTGCCGCCCGATCAGAACTTGTGGCGGATCGCGGCGCGCACCGCGAACTGGTTCGACGACGAGGACGGGCCGTCCGTCCCGACGACGTAACCACCGTCGGCCGCCGTGCCGGTCTTGTCGCCGGCGACCTTCTGCCATGCACCCTGCAGATAGACGTCGGTGCGCTTCGACAGGCTGTAGTCGGCCATCAGGCCGACCGTGTGGTACTTCGGCTTGAACGAGCCGGCCGCGGCATCGAACTTGCCATCCGTGTACACGTACTGCGCGCCGAGATAGAAATCGGGCGTGAGCTGGTACTTGCCGTTGATCTCGAAGTTCTGGAACTTCGTCGCGGTCAGCCCGAGGCCGGCGAACGTCGCGGCCGGCAGGTAGACGGTCGATACCGGGTTCTTCACGTCCGTCTTCGTGTAGACGAAGCCGACCGTTGCCGGGCCGAACGTGTAGTTGATCCCGCCGCCGAAGATGCGCAGGCGGTCGGCGACGAAGTTCGCGTCGTCGGCCGCGATCGCGCCCGCGCTGCCGACGCCCGGGTTGTTCGCCTGCAGGTATGCAGCCGCGACCTGCAGCCCGGCCAGCGAATACTGCGCGCCGATGCTGTACTGGCGGTTGTTCGAGAAGCTCGTGCTGTTGCTGAAGCTGTACGTGCCGCCGAACGTCAGGCCGTTCCAGTCGGCGCTCGCATACTTGACCGTGTTGTTGACGCGGAACGAGTTGTCCGTGTTGTCGTTGTCGAACGGGTGCGAGAACAGCGTGCCGCCCCAGTTGCCGTTCGCGGTCAGCGGCGCGAGATAGTCGACGACGGAATCGTACTGGCGGCCGAAGGTCAGCGTGCCGAAGCGCGACTCGCTCAGCCCGACGAACGCTTGGCGGCCGAACATGCGGCCGCCCTGGCCGAGCCGGCCGTTGTTCACGTCGAAACCGTTTTCCAGCGTGAAGATCGCCTTGAGCCCGCCGCCCAGGTCCTCGCTGCCTTTCAGGCCCCAGCGGCTGCCCTGCGCGTAACCGCTCGCGAGCTGGTAATTCGTTTTTCCGACCCCATTGACGTTCACGTTGTTCGTGTAATTGAAGCCTTCGTCGATCAGGCCGTACAGCGTCACGCTGTTCTGGGCGAAGGCCGGCGCGGCGAAAGCGGCCAGCGCGGCGGCAAAAATGACGTGCTTCTTCATGACGGATCTCCGGAGCCGGGGCCGGGCTCGGTCGAGCGCCCGGCGAATGTTTGATCTGTTGTATGTGTGGCCCGCAGGGCGGACGACGCGGTGTGCGGCCGCGTGGAGACAAAATGGTGTCACGTCGCAAACCGTCCGTCCATCGGGGTATTGAAACCGCGCGCAAAGCGTTGCGCTCTTCCAACTGCCCCGTTGTGCAGACTGCCTGACCGGGCTTATCGGCAGCGGCGGGCCGGCCCGCCATCCGCGTAAACCCGGCAGGCGTCGCATCGGTGGCACAATGCGCATCCGTTCGCCAATTTTTCACGAAGTCATGCTTCACCCCGATTCATGCGCGGCATGTGCCCGCCGCGCACGCGGCCCGCGCCGGGACGCGGTCCGATGACCGCGCCTGCCCGGGCCGGCCGCTACGCCGAACTCGATTTCTTCCGCGGCCTCGTGCTGCTCGTCATCGTCGTCGACCACATCGGCGGCAGCATCCTGTCGCGCGTGACGCTGCACGCTTACGCGCTGTGCGACGCGGCCGAGGTGTTCGTGTTCCTCGGCGGCTTCGCGACCGCGATCGCATACAACTCGCTCGCCGAGCGGCACGACGAAGCCGCCGCACGCCAGCGCTTCATCCGTCGCGCGTTCGAGATCTACCGCGCGTTCCTCGTGACGGCCGGCCTGATGCTGCTGATCACGGCCGCGCTGAACGCGTTCGCGATCGACGGCCCGAACATGCCGACCAACGACCTCGACGGCCTGCTGCACAAGCCGCTCGCCGCGCTGCGCGACATCCTGCTGTTCCGCCGCCAGCCGTACCTCGCGTCGGTGCTGCCGATGTATGCGTTTTTCGCGCTGCTCGTCCCGCTCGCGCTGCCGCTCGCGCGCACGCAGCCGTGGCTGATGCTCGCGTTCAGCGGGTCGCTGTGGGTCGCGGCGCCGCACGTCGCGCGCTTTTTGCCGACCGTCGAAGGCGCGCCGTGGGATTTCAATCCGTTCGCGTGGCAGTTCCTGTTCGTGCTCGGCGTGATCGCGCGCTGCCAGCCCGTCTACCAGACGCTCGCGCCCAAGCCGCAGGGTTGGCTGCTGACGGCCGTGTCGCTCGCGATCGTCGCGGCCGGCGCGTACTACCGGCTGCGCATCGAGCCGTTCCCGACCGATCCGTCGATCAAGCAGAACCTCGGCGCGCTGCGGCTCGTGAACTTCCTCGCGATCGCGTGGCTCGCGGCCAAGCTCGTCCACCTCGGCTGGATGAAAAAGGTTGCGCACGCGATGCCGTGGATCGGCACGATCGGCCGGCAGGGGCTGCTGTGTTTCGTCGCGGGCACCGGCATCTCGCTCGCGGTCGATTCGCTGCTTTACCAGGCGACCGAAGGTTATCTCGACGTGCCGCTCGGCCTGACCGCCGACGTCGTCGCGATCGGCCTGCTGTATCTCGTCGCCAAACTCTACGGGCCGCTCGTCGCGCGGCTGCCGTTCCGCTCGCGGCGATGATGCGCCGCGCCGTCATGCGCCGCTGCTACGATAGCCGGCGCCTCCTCACAAACGATTCGCCATGCGCCGACTCGCCCTTCCGTTCGCCGTCGCCCTGATCGCCGGCTCCATCGCCACTGCGCGCGCCACACCGGCCGCGCCGACGGTATCGCCCGCGCCGCCGCCACCGGCCGTCCAGACCGCGACGACGCCGTCGACCGCTCAGGAGCCGCCGGTCAACCCGGGCAGCAGCGTCGTGCTGCGCTCGTTCCGGTCGGCCTCGCTGAAGCGCGACTGGTCGTACACGGTCTACCTGCCGCCCGGCTATAACCCGGAAGGCGCGCGCTACCCGGTGATGTACCTGCTGCACGGCAATGCCGGCAACGCGAACGACTGGATCACGCAGGGCCGGCTGCAGGCCACCGCCGATACGCTGATCGAGCGCCGCGAGATTCCGCCCGTCGTGATCGTGATGCCCCAGGGCGGCACCGACTGGTACGTCGACCGCAAGGAGAAGATGCAGAGCGCGTTCCTCAACGACCTGCTGCCCGAAGTCGAAGCGCACTTCGCGGTGTCGAACCAGCGCGCGGGCCGCGCGATCGGCGGCGTGTCGATGGGCGGCTTCGGCGCGCTGCGCTTCTCGCTGCTCGAACCCGGGCTGTTCTGCGGCGCGATGCTGTTGAGCCCCGCGATCTATGCGAACGAGCCGCCGCTCAATTCCGCCGCGCGCTACGTCGGCGTGTTCGGCGACCGGCAGTTCGACTCGCGCGTGTGGCACGAACTCAACTACCCGGCGCTGATGCGCGGTTATTTCGCGCGGAGCTGGCGCGTGCCGATGTTCATCGCGGCCGGCGACGACGACCTGACGATCCAGGCGGAATCGAGCGTGCTGTACACGCAGCTGCGGCGCGCGCAGAACCCGGCCGAACTGCGCATCGTCGACGGCGGGCATACGTGGGACGTGTGGCGCGGGTTGCTCGGGCAGGGGTTAAAGTACACGCTCGAATGCGTGAAGTGACGGCGGGCGGGCGCTGCCCCGCCCGTTTTCGTCAGACCGGCCGATGCCCGGCCGATCGTCCGTCGACAGGAACAACGCGCTGCGCGCACCACCCGGGCGCGCACTTCAGTCTCAAAGCCACGTACCGCCCTGCCGCTCGTTAGGCTCCTCGGCGAGCGCGTCGAAATCGTGAATCCAGTCCAGGTGATGCAGCACGCTGTCGCGCTCGGCAAGACGCGCGTTGCGCGCCTGCGCGGCCGGCCCGTCGGGCAGGTGCAGCACGTCGGCCGCGGAGATCGACGCGTACTGCACCTTGCGCGTCCGGCCGCGACGCAGGCGCTCGTACGCTTCCTGCGCCTCGCGCCAGTTGCCCGGGCCGGCCTTCGCCAGTTGCGCCGCCAGCACCACCGCGTCCTCGATCGATTGATTCGCGCCCTGCCCGTGGTGCGGCACCAGCGCATGCGCGGCGTCGCCGATCAGCGTCACGCGCCCGCGGCTCCAGCGGCCGAGCGGCGGACGATGGAACAGCCCCCAGCGCTGGCTGATCGGCACGGCGGTGATCATCTGCACCACCGCCGGATGCCAGTCCCTGAACGCGCGCAATTGCTCGCCCTCCTCCGACGGCATCACCCAGTCGCGCGACGGCCACGGTGACGGATGCCGCTCGACCAGCAGGAAATTCTGGTCGCCGTGGTCGCCGATCGGATAGTGCAGCAGATGTCCGCGCGGCCCGACCCAGAACTGGATCGTGTCGGGATCGGGCAGCAGGTCCATGCGTTCGGCCGGCACCACGCCACGAAAGCCCGAGCAGCCCGAATACAGCACATCGTCGTAGCCGAGCATCCAGCGGCGCGTGATCGAACGCGCGCCGTCCGCACCGATCACGAGATCGGCTTCGACGCGCTCGCCGTTGTCGAACGACAGCGTGACGCGATCGGGATGCTGCGCGAGATCGACCAGCCGATGGCCGAGATGGATGCAATCGGCGCCGACCGCCTTCGACAGCACCGCCTGCAGATCCGCGCGATGCACGCCCCAGTACGCGCCGCCGAATTGCCGGCGATAGTCGGGGTCGCCGCGATGATGGCCGATCACCGCGCCGCTGCGCCCGTCGCGATAGACGAGGCCCGGGATGTCCGCGCACACCGCGTCGAAGGCCTCGCGCAAACCCATGCGCTCGTAAAAGCGCGTCGCGTTGGCCGACAGCGCGACGGCCGCGCCGACTTCGCGCAGTTCGTCGGTTTGCTCATACAACTGCGCGTCGATGCCGTGCTCGCGCAATGCGAGCGCGAGCGTCAGGCCGCCGATGCCGGCGCCGACGATCGCGATCTTCAGGTTCGTCTGCATGATGAAGATGTCTCCGATATTCAGATATGGGGTCTGCGTGCTGCGCAGCGGACATGTCGAATGCATGCGCCGTATCGGTAGTTTCGGGAGTAGACATTCATCCCGCAATAAAATGAAATGAATCTGCTTCATCACTGGATGCAATGAGCAAGGCAACGCGAAACCCATGGAACTGAGCGATATCGACCTCAACCTGCTGCTGCTTTTCCAGCGGCTGATGCAGGAACGGCGCGTGTCGAGCGTCGCCGAGCAGATGAACATGAGCCAGCCGGGTGTCAGCAACGCGCTCGCGAAGCTGCGCCGCCGGCTCGGCGATCCGCTGTTCGTGCGCGGACCGGGCGGCGTCGTGCCGACGCCGTTCGCGCTGCGGCTGGCGGAACCCGTTTCGCACGCGCTCGCGACGCTGCATGCCGCGCTCAATCCCGAGACCGGTTTCGATCCGCTGCGCGCCACGCGTACGCTGACGATCGGCATGACCGATATCGGCGAAGTCGTGTTCCTGCCCGCGCTGCTCGAACACCTGTCGCAAGCGGCGCCGGGCATCGCGCTCAATACCGTCCGCAACACCAGCGTCAACCTCGGCGACGAAATGGCCGACGGCCGCGTCGACCTCGCGATCGGCCTGCTGCCGCAACTCAAGGGCGGGTTCTATCAGCGCCGGCTGTTCGATCAGCGTTATGTGTGCCTGTTCCGCCGCGGGCATCCGCTCGAGGATGCGCCGCTGACGGTCGATGCGTGGCGCAACGCCGAGCACCTGGTCGTAGTATCGGCCGGCACCGGTCACGGGCAGGTGGACGAATGGCTGAAGCGGCGCCGCGTGACGCGCCAGGTGCGGCTGACGGTGCCGCATTTCATGAGCGTGGGCTACATCCTGCAGCGCACCGACCTGATCGCGACCGTGCCCGAGCATCTCGCGCTGCAGCTCGCCGCGCCGTTCTCGCTCGGCTGGCGCGCGTTGCCCGTCACGCTGCCGGGCGCGCCGATTCATATGCTGTGGCATACGCGGGTCAATCAGGACGAGGGGAACCGCTGGCTGCGCGACGTGGTGGTCGATCTGTTCGCGGAGACGGGGGTGCGGGCGCGGAAGGCGGTGTCCGGGCGGAAGAAATAGGCGTGGTGATCGTCGATAAGCGACTCGAAGGACGCACCGGTTCAGTCGATCAATCGACGGCCAGCATCGATCGCGTTTGACGATGCTGCTTGAAGCCGTGCGCCGGACATTTCGACTACATTGCCGAAGTAGCGATGACATCGGTCATCGGCCGCTTCGCCCCTCTTTCAACCAGCAGGAAATCAAGCCATGTCTGTCACGAAGAAATTCGCAGCCGTCACGGGCGCCGGGGCCGGCATCGGTCGCGCCGCGGCCATCGCGCTCGCCCACGCGGGGTTCACCGTCGCGCTGCTCGGGCGCACGGAAGAATCGTTGCGCGAAACGCAAGACGCAATCCGCGCCGCCGGCGGCGACGCGCAGGTGTTTCCTGCCGACGTCACCGACGAAGCATCGGTCGACCACGCGTTCGCGCAGATCGCGCAGCAGTTCGGCCGACTTGATGTGCTGTTCAACAACGCCGGACGCAACGCGCCGCCCGTGTCGCTCGGCGACTACGAATTCGACGTGTGGAACGGTGTCGTCGCGACGAACCTGACCGGCGTCTTTCTCTGCGCGCGGGCCGCATGGCGCGTGATGAAAGCGCAAACGCCGCAGGGTGGCCGGATCATCAACAACGGCTCGATCTCGGCGCACGCGCCGCGCCCCGATACGATCGCGTACACGGCTACCAAGCATGCGGTGACCGGGATCACCAAGTCGCTGGCGCTGGACGGCCGCAAGTACAACATCGCGTGCGGCCAGATCGACATCGGCAACGCAGCGACGCCGCTCACCGAGCGGATGACGCAAGGCGTCCCGCAGGCCGATGGCAGCCTCGCGCCCGAGGCGCGCATGGACGTCACGCATGTCGCGAATGCGGTCGTGCAGATGGCGAATCTGCCGCTCGACACGAACATCCTGAACATGACGATCATGGCGACCGCGATGCCGTTCGTGGGGCGCGGGTAAGCGCAGGCGGCGGTCCGCACCGGGAGGCGTCACCCACCACGGCGGATGATGTCTCCCGGACGTCCCCGCCCCCCGTCGCTCAGGCCAGGGCCTGCGTCCGCTGCCGGACTTCGCGCTGGTCGATACCCAGTCGTGCCGCCAGCCAGTCGCAGATGAATTCCTGCCCGAGCGTCGGATTGTCGACCTGACAGTGCGCGGCGCCCGTTTCATCCGGCGCGAACAACCGGAGTGTCGCGTCGACGCCGTGCGCCTTCGCGTAGTCGTAGGTATCGGTCGCCGTCCTCAGTCCCAGCCAGTCCTCGGTGCCCTGTAGCACCAGATAGGGCACCGGAATCCGGTCGATCACGCCGGCGAGACGGAAATCCCGTGCCTTGTCGACCACGCCCTGCGGCGTCGCGCAGCCGAACACCCATTTCAGGTGCCGCCAGATGAGCCGGTCCGGCGTATCGAGCCAGCTCGCGAACAGCGACGCCATGTCGAACATCACCGAATCCGACACCACCGCGACGATGCGCTTCTCGAACGACGCCGCGCGCGCCGCATAGACGCCGCCGACGCTCGCGCCGTACAACGCGATCCGGCCGGGATCGACGTCGCCGCGCGTGAGCAGGTAATCGACGCACGCGCCGACCGGCACCTCCGTATCGGGGCGGTTCACGATCCCCTGCCGGCGCAGCGTGCCGCCCTGCCCCGGCAGATCGACCAGCAGCAGCGACATGCCGCGCGTCAGCGCGTGCTTGGGCATCTCGTGGAGCAGTTCGTCCTTGTACTCGTCGAGCCCGCCGAATGCGATCACGGCCGGCGAACGCACGTCGCTACCTGCGCACGGGATGAAATACGCATCGAGATGCGCGCCGCCCTCGTACGGTATCCGCACGATCTCGCCGGCCGGCGTCAGCCCTTCGAGATAGCGATGCGAGCAACGTTCGACGCTGTCGAAACTATCGCGCCGCCGCACGTCATCATGTGCGAGGTAGAACTCCGACGACCGGTAGTAGTTGGCCGCGCGCAGCCAGTTGCTGCTCGCGGTACGCAAGAAGCCGCGCTCGAACGCGTCGAGCGCGCGCTGCTCGCTGGTCTTCGCGAGCACCTGCCATTCGCGATACCAGCTCTCGGTATCGCCAGGCGTCATCCGCGACGCCGCGCGAAAACACTCGCTGATCAGGCTCGCGCCTTCCTGCGCACCGCCGAGCGTGCGCGCGAACTGGAAACTCAACTCCGGCTCGCCGGGCCATTGCACCCAGCCTTCCGCGCGATATGCGCTATCCATCCGATCGTCTTGCTGATTCATGTCACGCTCTCCGAAATTACTGATACGTAAATTTATGGCCGTGGCGCCGCGTCGCCGCCTTGATCTCCATCCATCATGTATACGGCATTGCGTCCTGACGGCCGAGACGAGATGCGTTGTGCACGGCCACGAAATTTACGTATACGTAAACTCAGAGGCCAAAAAAACGAGGCACCGAAGATGCCCCGCTTTCGTCACCACAACGCCTCGGAAGTGTACGCCGCGATACCGGCCAACGACAAGCGCTGCACATTGCATCACCCGGGATCGCGCCGATGCGGTATATTTTTATTACGTATCGGTAAAAACTTTCTCCCCGGTGGACGGTAATGAGCAAGAAAACCCGCGTCGCGTCGCTCCTTTCGGCGCTGCCGATCAAGCCGCGGCGTCGCGAGCACCTGCAGGTTCCCGCCGACCAGATCGGACAGCGGCTGCGTGCGCTGCGGCAGTCGCGCGATCTCACGCTGAACGAGGCAAGCCGGCTGACCGGCGTGCCCGCGGCGACGTTTTCGCGCATCGAGACGAACAAGATGTCGCCGACCTTCGGCGTGCTGCACCGGATCATCGAAGGCATGGGCTTCGACTGGCGCGACGTGCTGACCAACCCACCGCGCCATCGCGCTTCGCTCAGCGTTTGCCACGCGGAAGACATCGTCACGACGCGAATCGCGAATATCCCGTACGAGTACGCGCTGCTGCATCGCGACAGTTCCGCTGGGATGATCACGCTGCGCATGCAGGTCGACGCGCGCACCGTGGACGAAGCCGGCGGGCTCGCCGGTCATGAGGGCGACGAGTTCTGCTATGTGCTGTCGGGCGAACTGGAACTTCATTTCGAGCATGGCGAGCCGACGCGGTTGCGGCCCGGTGAAAGCGCGCTCTTTTCGTCGCATCGGCCGCATGCGTACGTGGCGCCATCGCCGGCCGGCGCGACGCTGCTCGTGGTGCTGACGCCGCCGGGTCACACGCCGGCGAAATCGGTGTCGCCGTAGTCCAGCGCCAGCCGTCGGGCGGCGCGCCCGTCATGCGCCGTCAACTCGTCTTGGTTTTCTTGCCGGTGGACCGAGGCTTGCATATGACGAACCGACGACGGTCCTTGCCGCGGATCCAGAGCGGCGCATTGCCGCGTCCGCTCCATTCCTTCCCGCTCGCCGGGTCGCGATACCGCGCCGGCAGCACTTTCACGACATACGAACCCCGGCGGCCGTTGCGGCCGACCAGGTCGCGATGCTTGATCGCATAGGTGTCCATCAGCGAGTGAACCTTTTCGATCGCATCGATGCGTTCGCGCGCGCGCGCACGCTCGATTTCCTCGTCCAGCTCGGACAGCTCGACCACGAGCTGCGCATAGGTCTTGCTCACGCTCATCTTTTGCTTCCTGCATCGCATCCGCATGAGAATCGACATGATTCGCATGACTAACAGACTGTTTCACCACGCCCCGCGAAGGCGGCGTTCGCTTGATCGGCGTGCGGCTCACCTCGGCACATCGGGTCACGCGACGCGAGGAAAACGACAAGCCGCGCTGGCGACATTCCGATGCACAATCCCGCGCCGCGTTTCAAATATCAAGTGATATGTGAAACGCGATCGTAATGGTATCTATCTCAAATATCAACTGATATCCTTCCCGCCATGAACATGGCGCCCCTTCCCCCGCGGCTGAGCCGCGAAGAAAGTCGACTGCAGACCCGTGCACATTTGCTCGCCTCAGCGAAGCGGCTGTTTGTCGATCGCGGTTTCGGCGCCACGTCGCTCCGGGATATCGCGGCCGAGGCCGGTTATACGCAGGGCGCGTTCTATTCGAACTTCGCCAGCAAGGAAGCGCTGTTCGTCGAACTGATGCAGGAGCGCTCAAAGACGCAAGTGGCCGACATCGCCCGGGCGTTGAGCGACCCGTCCGCAACCGGGGACGACATCTTGAATGCGCTGGAAGTCTGGTCGCGGACGGTCGATGCCGAGCCCGAGTGGTCAGTGCTGGGCGTCGAGTTCAAGCTTCAGGGGCGACGCAACCCGGCTTTTGCAGCAGCGTCGCAGGCGTTGCTGGACGGCCACCGCGATGGCCTCGCCTATTGCATCGAGCAGATTTTCGCGAGGCTGAAGAAGGTGCCGCCCGAATCGCCGGCCGTGCTGGCCGTATCGTTCATGGGGCTCTCGCAGGGCCTGTCGCTGCAGCAGTCGATCCTGTCCGAGGTGCCGATCGGGCACATGATCATGGTGTTCCTGCGCAGCCTGCTGGCGTCGGCGGCGCCGGTGCGTTGACCGGCGAGGTGGCGGGCGATTACCGGAAGAGCCGGCTCCGCGATGGAACCGGATCGCGAGCAGCAGCGTTCGGCCCGTTGACGTGAATTTATTGCGCCTCGCTTAAAGAACGCCCGTCAAACATCCGGATCCGGAATCCTCGCCGACTGAATCACCACCAGCGTATCGCCCTTCTCGATCCTGCACGGCGGGTCCTCATAAAACGACTGAATCTTCCCGCAGCGATCGAGCCCGACCACGATCGCACCCGGCACGACATTGGTCATGCAGCCGATCTCGTGCGGCAACGCCTCGCGCTCGATCAGCGTCGCACGCCCGCGCGTCGACAGCATGTCGTTCACGAACGGCACGATGTAGCGGCTATGCACCGCGTCCGCGAGCAGCAGCGCACCGATCTTCGTCGACGACACGATCACGTCCGCGCCGGCCTGCCGCAGTTGCCGCTGGTACAGGTTCTCCTGGATCCGCACGACGATCTTCGTATCGGGCGCGATGCTGCGCACCGACAGCGTCAGCAGGATCGCGGTCGGATCGTCGGTCACCGAGATGATCACGGCCTTCGCCGCGCGCACCTGCGCCTGCTGCAGCAGATCCTCGTGCGCAGGATCGCCTAGCAGCCCCGTCACGCCGAGCGACGTCGCGGCCTCGAGCGCCTGCTGCTGCGAATCGATCACGATGATCGTCGCGGCATCGACGCCGCTCTCGAGCAGCTCGCGCACGGCGATCGACCCCGACAGGCCGTAACCGCACACGACGATGTGATCGGACAACTGCTTTTGCAGGCGTTTCATGCGGAATTCCTCGATGACGCGCTGGATCACGAACTGATACGCCGTGCCCAGGAAAATGAACCAGATGCCGATGCGGATCGGCACGATGAAGAACGCATCGAGCAGGCGCGCCCGCGCGGTGACGGGCACGATGTCGCCGTAGCCGACCGTCGCGACGGTGACCATCGTGAAGTACACGAGATCGGCGACGGTCATCGGCGTGCTCTTGGTCGAATCGCGCAGGCCGTCGCGATCGAGATACAGCACGAAGAACGCAAGCATGCACAACAGCACGACCGCGCCGACACGGAACAGCAGCGTGCGCCGCGGCGACGTCGCGGGACGCGTGAACAGCATGCGCGCACGCGGCGCCTGCCACGGATTGCGGGCACGACGCAGGCGGGAGCGCAACGAACGACGCTGGGCGGAGGGCGAAGCCAACGGGGAATCTCCTGAAGGATGCGGGCTCGATTCTACGACGGGAACACGGCGATCCGACCCGATGTCATTGCATCGATTCGTCCGTTAAAGCATGCTGCGCGGCCGCACCATCGTGCCGTCGACGAAACGTCGCGCGCGGAACGCCGACAGGTCGAGCGACGGCGCACCCGTGTCGATCCATTCGGCGAGCAGCCGGCCGACGATCGGCCCCATCGCGAAACCGTGACCGCAGAACCCCGTCGCGATCGCGAGCCCCGACGGCGTACCCGGCGCATCGATCACCGGAATGCCGTCGGGCAGCACGTCGATCAGGCCGGCCCAGGCCTCGACGATCTGCACGTCCTTCAGCGCGGGGAAAATCGCCTTGAGCTTCGCGAGCGCGCGCGGCGCGTGCGCGCGATTCGGCTGCGGCTGCGGATCGCGCGGTTCGATCGGCCCGGTCGCGCCGTTGATGCGCGCGAACGCATCGCGCCACGCGGCCGAATTCAGGTGCAGCCGGAATTTGTCGCGCTGCGACCAGAACTGCGGCCAGAAGAGACTCAACCCGCGCAGGTGGCCGAGCGTCAGGTCGACGTCGACCTGCATGTCGTCGGCGAGATTGATCGCGCCGTTCTTGCGCTGCCGGATGCCGAGGCCGTGCCCCCACACCGTCGACGCCGATACCGGCGGCACCACATTGGTGCGCATGCAGGTGCCGCGCACAGCCTGCTGCGGCAACCGGATGCCGACGCCGTCGAGCAGCCGGAAACTGGTCGCGCCGGCCGCGCAGATCACGCGCCGTGTGCGGATCGTGCCGCGCTCGGTCGCAACGCCGACGACCGCGCCGCCGGCCGTCTCGATCGCCGTCACGCCACAGCCTTCGAAGAAGCGCGCACCGGCCTCGGTGGCGCGCGCGGCGAACGCCGCGGCCACGCGGCGCGGCTCCGCCTGCCCGTCGGTCGCGGTGTACAGTCCGCCGAGCGTGCGTGCCTGTGGCGAAAGGCCGCTGACGCGCTCGTCGATCTGCGCACGCGTCAGCGTGCGCGTGTCGAGCCCGTGCTCGCGCGCGACGCCGAGCCATGCGTTGAACGACGACCAGTCCGTTTCGTTGTCCGCAATATAGAGACAGCCACCCTGCCGCCATTCGAGATCGAAACCGAGGGTTTCCTCTAACCCTTCCCAGATCCGCATGCCGGCCATCATCAGCGGCACCTCGGCGGCTTCGCGGCCCTGCTGCCGCACGAAGCCCCATGCGCGCGTCGACTGCTGGCCGGCGATGCGCGACTTGTCGAGCACGATGGCCTTCAGGCCGCGCAGGCCCAGGTAGTACGCGGCCGCGCAGCCCATGATGCCGGCGCCGGCGATCACGACGTCGGCCTCGGCCGGCAGCGCCGTGTCGGCGCGGGTCAATGCATCGTGCAGCGGATAGGTTGTCGTCATTGTTTCCTGTCGGGCGTTAATGCATCCGGTTACGGGCCGTCGCGGTAACGTAGTGACACACCTTTCACAGAAACGCACCGTTCGCGACACGGAATGACGACCATTTTGCGGTAAAGTTATCTTTTCCGCGCGTGGCCGGTCGGCTCGCCATTGGACGTCATGAAGACTGTCCGTCGAGACTGCCGCAAGGCGTCGTTCTGAACGTCACGATCCGTTCCCGTAGCATGACCATTGAAGCAATCACCACGGATTCCCTCGCGGTCGCCGAGCGCGTGCGCGAGCTGATGACCCGCAACGGCATCGGCAAGCGCCAGCAGACCACCGAGTTGTGCCGCATCCTCGATCTGAGTTTCTCGCAAGGCCACCGCAAACTGCGCGGCAGCAGCCCCTGGACGCTCGCGCAGATCAAGAAAGTCGCCGAAGCGTACGGCGAACCCGCCGCCCAGCTGTTCGGCGCGCAGACGCTCGACCCCGGCATGGTCGGCGCGTATTCGCAGGAGGCCGTACTTTACGCGGGCGTCGCCGAGATTCCCTGCACGGCATGGATCGGCGCGCCGCTCGAAGCCGGCGCGCGCCCCGAGTTCGTCGCGTACGAACAGAACGGCCGCTGGCGCGTGCTGCGCCACACCGGCGTGCTGTACCAGAACGCGTACGACGTGCACAAGATCGAAATCTATCCGCGCCGCGCGGAGAGCGACAAGCTCGTCGTCGCCGTGATCGACCCCGATCGCGTCAGCGCCACCGAGCTGTGCCGCTATCTCGAGCGGCAGGGCTTCGCGACGGCCGCGTTCGACGGCCTCGCGGCGTTCGTCGACGCACTGCAGGGCCAGGCGTTCGACGCGGTCCTGACCGAATGGCTGTTCGACGACGGCACGGCCGCCACCGCGATCAAGGCCGTGCGCACGTCCGACAACCCGGGCGCGCCGATCTTCGTGCTGACGGGCGACCTGCTCACCGGCCGCGCGAGCGAGGCCGACATCAGCGAAGTGATCCGCGCGTTCGACGTCGTCTGCTACGAAAAACCCGCGCGCATGGCGATCCTCAGCGCCGATCTCGCGAAACGGCTCACGCGCGGGTAACAATCGCCCACCTTCCGGACGCACGGCGTCCGTGCGGGCCGCGCGGCCGTGAACAGGTTCCTCAGTACAATAGCCGCTCCTGTTCACGCGTACGTCGCCCGACTCCATGGCCCGCCTCATTCCCGACGACTGGAAAAGCCTCGCCGCGACCGGCGCGGCCGAACGCGAGCGCGAAACGCTCGCTGCCCTCGAACACGCGCTGCCGGACAGCTACACCGTGTATCACGGCGTGCACTGGACGCGCGCCGACCAGGCCTTCTCGGTGTTCGGCGAGGCCGCGTTCGTCGTCGTGAGCCCGGCCGGCCGCGTGCTGCTGATCGAGCAGAAGGCCGGCTTCCTGCGCGAAACGCCGAAGGGGCTCGTGAAGGTCTACCTGCAGAAGGAGCGTAATGTTCCGATCCAGCTCGCGCGCACGCAGGAAACGCTGCACCGGCGCCTGACGGTTGCGCTCGGCGCGGGCGTCTACGGCGTCGAGGCGCTGCTGTACTGCCCCGACTACACGATCCGCCAGGCATCGATCGCCGGCGTCGCGGCCGACCGCATCGTCGACGCGTCGCGTAAGGCGCAGCTCGCGCAGGTGATCCTGCAGATCCTGCCCGAGGACGACGAACACTTTCCGAACGCATCGAAGCTCCACCATTTCCTCGCGGACGAGCTGGCGCTCACGCCCGACACGAGCGCGCTCGTCGGGCAGGCCGGCACGCTCGTCACGCGGCTGTCGGGTGGGCTCGCCGCGTGGGCGCGCCAGCTCGAATTCGCGCCGTTCCGGCTGCGCGTCACCGGCACGGCCGGCTCGGGCAAGACGCAGCTCGCGGTGCAGGCGATGCGCGATGCCGTCGCGGCCGGCAAACGCGTGCTCTACGCGTGCTTCAACCGGCCGCTCGCCGACTACATCGCACGCATCGCGCCGCCCGGCGCGAAGATCGCGAACTACCACCAGTTGTGCGACTGGGTCGCGCGCGACGGTGGCTATACGCCCGACTTCCAGGTACCCGGCGAATTCGAGCGGCTCGAGACGCGCTTCGCGCAAACGCCGATCCCCGAGCGCTGGCGCTTCGACGTGCTGGTCGTCGACGAGGGGCAGGATTTCCATGCGCCGTGGGCAGCCGCGCTGGAACGCCTGCTGGCGCCGGACGGCGCATGGTGGTGGCTGGAAGATCCGCTGCAGAACCTGTACATGCGCGAGCCCGTTGCGCTGCCCGGCTGGGTCACGCTGAAGGCGCTCACGAACTACCGCAGCCCGCGCGATTTGCTGGAATTCGTGCGCGACGTCGTCGGCCGCGTCGAACCGCTCGCGGCGGAACTGCGCTCGGGCAGTCCGTTCGACGGTTCCGATCCGTCGGTGTCGGCATACGGGGAAGCAGGCGCGTCGGGCGACGCGTTGGCGGAAGCCTGCATCGACGCGACCAAGCGCGCGATCACGCAGGCGCTGTCGCTCGGTTTCCGCAAGCAGGACATCGCAGTGCTGTCGTATCGCGGCCGCGAAGGCTCGGTGCTCGCGCCGCTCGACCAGCTCGGCCCGCACCGGATCAAGAGCTTCACCGGCAAGTACGACCTGTTCGGCAACCCCGAATATCGCGAAGGCGACGTGCTGCTCGATTCGATCTACCGCTTCAAGGGCCAGTCGGCGCCGTGCGTGATCCTCACCGAAGTCGACTTCGATACGCTCGACGCGCGCGCCGCGCGCAAGCTGTTCGTCGGTGCGACGCGCGCAACGATGAAGCTGCTGATCGTCGCGTCGTCGCGCGCGGCCGCGCAGCTCACGGACGTCTGACGCGGCGGGCGGGCGCCTCGTCACCGCCCGCCATTCATCCATTCGTCAAGCGACGCGGAACGCTCCCACCGCGCGGCGCAGCCCCTCGGCCTGCTCCTCGAGCGACGCGGCGGCAGCCGCGGCCTGTTCGACGAGCGCCGCGTTCTGCTGCGACACCTGATCCATCTGCGACACCGCGCGGTTCACCTGCTCGATCCCGTCGCGCTGCTCGCTCGATGCAGCCGCGATCTCCGTCATGATGCCCGTCACGCGCCCGATCGCCTGCTGGATGTCCTGCATCGTCGTGCCGGCCATACCGACGAGCCGCGAGCCGGTCGCGACGCGCTCGACCGATTCGCCGATCAGCGTGCGGATCTCCTTCGCCGCGGACGCCGAGCGTTGGGCAAGCGTGCGCACCTCGCCCGCGACCACCGCGAAACCACGGCCCTGCTCGCCCGCGCGCGCGGCTTCGACCGCCGCATTCAGCGCAAGGATGTTGGTCTGGAACGCGATCCCCTCGATCGTGCCGATGATGTCGGCGACCTTCTGCGAGCTGTGGTCGATCTCGTTCATCGTGCCGATCACCTCGCCGACCACCGTCGCGCCGCGCGTTGCGATCTCGCTCGCGCTGTCCGCACAGGCCTGCGCCTCGAGCGCATGGTCGGCGTTCTGCTTCACGGTTGCCGTCAGCTGCTCCATGCTCGCGGCCGTCTCCTGCAGCGCGGACGCCTGCTCTTCGGTGCGCTGCGACAGGTCGGTGTTGCCGGCCGCGATCTGGTGCGTCGCCGTCGAGATGGCTTCGGAACCCTGGCTGACCTGGCGCACCGTGTCCGCGAGACTGCGCTGCATGCCCGTCACGCCCTTGACCAGTTCGGCCATCTCGTCGCGCGACGACCAGCGCACTTCCGACGTCAGGTCGCCGTCCGACAGGCGGCGGAAATGCGACAGCAGCCGGTTCACGGGCTGCGTGATCGCGAAATGCAGGCCGATCGCGCAGCCGAGGCACGCGGCCAGGCCGAACGCGATGCCCGCGATCGCGCCCGCGCGCATCCAGCCGTAATAGGTCTGCGCGGTGTCGTAGACATCCTTGCCGCGCGCGACCTGGTAAGCATCGAGCGCATCGGTCGCCTGCGTGAGCGCGACCGACAGCGGCGGCGCGACCGTCATCAGCAGCCGGTCGGCCTCGTCGCGCCGGCCGTCGCGGATCGCGTCGATCAGCGGCTTCAGCGCCTGCCCGATCAGCGCCTGGCGCGCGGCGTCGAGACGGCTCGCGAGCGGACCTTCGTCGCCGTCGTGCGGCATCGCCGCGTAGCCGCGCCACGCGGTGTCGGCCTTCGCGAGATAGCTCTCGGCCTTCTTGACGAGATCGGGCACTTCCGGCGCTTCCGGATGCAGCAGCGCGCGGTCGAGCGTCGTGCGCACGATCGTCAGGTTCAGGCTCGCCGCGGACAGCGCGGTCTTCGCAGCCAGTTGCTGCGTATAGGCCTCGTCGAGCGCGCGGTTCGAACTCTGCATGCCGGCGAGGCCGATCAGCCCCGACACGACGAGCAGCACGGCGACGAGACCGAGCGTGGAGAAAATCCGCGTACGGATCGAGAAACGGGAAAACAGGGCGTTCAGGTTCATGACGGGCGTGAGCGATGAAAAGTGCCGCGGCAATTGGTCCACAGCACTCTGGATTACGGTTTGCCTGCAGAAAACTTGAGTCCGTCCCCGCTTTTCGTCTGATCCCGGTCAATTTTTCGCGTCGGCAATCTCCTGTTACGGTTGCAACATATCGAGGCTGGGCAGAAATTGACTAGGCAATCATCCGTGGTTATATTCCCGAACAATTCCCTGCCATGGCAGATATTTCGATGACCACCAACACCCTCCTTACCCAGCCGGCCGCCGAAGCGGCCCGCCGCGACGCGCCGACCGCGCTGATCGTCGCCGCGCTGCTGCTCGTCATGCTGCTGTCCGCGCTCGACCAGACGATCGTATCGACCGCGCTGCCGACGATCGTCGGTGAACTCGGCGGCCTCGACCAGCTGTCGTGGGTCGTCACCGCGTACCTGCTGTCGTCCACCGTCGTGCTACCGCTGTACGGCAAGCTCGGCGACCTGTACGGCCGCAAGATCGTGCTGCAGGCCGCGATCGTGCTGTTCCTCGCAGGCTCCGCGCTGTGCGGCGTCGCACAGGACATGACACAGCTGATCGTGCTGCGGGCGCTGCAGGGGCTCGGCGGCGGCGGCCTGATGGTTGTCACGATGGCGGCAATCGGCGATCTGGTTCCGCCCGATCGCCGGGCGCGCTACCAGGGGATGTTCGGCGGCGTCTACGGCCTCGCGACGATCGTCGGCCCGCTGCTCGGCGGCTTCCTGGTCGAGCACCTGTCGTGGCGCTGGATCTTCACGATCAACCTGCCGCTCGGCTTTCTCGCACTCGCGGTGATCGGCATCGCGTTCCGGCCGCACACCGCGCACGTGAAGCACCGGATCGACTACATGGGCGCGGCGTTCCTCGCGACCGCCCTCACCTGCGTGATCCTGTTCACGAGCGAAGGCGGCTCGCTGCTGCCGTGGACGTCGCCGCAACTGTGGATGACGCTCGTGCTCGGCCTCGTCGCGATAGGCGGCTTCATCTACGAAGAACGGCTCGCGGCCGAGCCGATCATCCCGCTCGAGCTGTTCCGCCATCGCACCTTCGTGCTGGTCAGCCTGATCGGCTTCGTGGTCGGTACCGCGCTGTTCGGCTCGGTCACGTTCATTCCGCTCTACCTGCAGGTCGTGAAGGGCTCGACGCCGTCGCAGGCCGGGATGCAGTTGCTGCCGATGATGGGCGGGATGCTCGCGATGTCGGTGATCAGCGGCCGGCTGATCTCGCGGCTCGGCTCGTACCGGATGTTTCCGATCGCCGGCACGCTGATCGGCGGGATCGCGCTGGCACTGCTGTCGACGCTGACGCTCGATACGCCGCTGCATACGATGTACGCATACATGGCGCTGCTCGGGATCGGCCTCGGGATGGTGATGCCTGTGCTCACGCTCGCGGTACAGAACACGGTCGAGTTCCGGCACATGGGGGTCGCGACGTCGGGCGCGACGCTGTTCCGCTCGATCGGCAGCTCGATCGGCGTCGCGGCGTTCGGCGCGCTGTTCTCGCACGGGCTGCAGTCGCGGATGCTGCAGGCGCTGCCCGCCGGCACGGAGTTGCCGCCCGCGCTCGGCCCGGGTGCCGTGCACCAGTTGCCGGACGCGGTGCGCGACGTGTACCTGCATGCGTTCGCGGGTTCGCTGCATGTCGTGTATCTCGCGGCGGCCGTCGTGGTTGCGATCGCGTTCGTGCTTGCGTGGTTCGTCGAGGATGCGCCGCTGCGCAAGCACAACTGACCGGCCGGCGAGCCGGACCGCGGCAGCACCGCGATGGGACCGTCAGGCCGCATCGCGATCCGCACTCGCCCGCCGTTACGGCACCAGCACCACCGCCCCCGTCGTCGCGCGCGACTCCAGCAACCGGTGCGCATCGGCCGCCTGTTCGAGCGGCACTCGCGCGCCGATCTCGACGTGCATGCCGCCCGCCAGCCGTTCGAGCGTCGCGCGCGCGGCTTCGCGATACCCGGCGACGTCGCGCGCGATGAAACCAAGCACGCTCGGCCGGGCCAGCGCGATCGAGCGGGTCGGCCCGAGTTCGTCGAGGTCCAGCGTTTGCCGCGCGCCGATCGCGGCAACCTGCCCGATGCTCGCGACCATCCCGAACGGACGGATCGCACCGAGCGTGCGCGTCAGCACGTCGCCGCCGATCCCGTCGATCGCGTAATCGACTCCCGCGCCGCCGCCGAACGCACGCGCGGCCGCGACGAAATCCTCCTCGCGATAATCGACGACCGCCTCCGCACCGTGCATACGCACGAGCCCGGCTTTCGCGGGCGACCCGACCGTGCCGATCACCCGCGCGCCGAGCGCATGCGCCCACTGCGTCGCCAGCAGCCCGACGCCGCCGGCCGCCGCGTGCACGAGCACCGTATCGCCGGCGCCGACCTGCCGGACGCGATGCAGCAGCATGTAGACGGTGATCCCTTTCAGCAGCCCGGCGGCGGCAGCGTCGTCGCTCAGGCCGTCGGGTATCGGCAGCACGCGCTCGGCCGGCATCGTCCGCAGGCTCGCGTAGCTGCCGGTCGGCATACCGGCGTACGCGACACGCTGGCCCGGGACGAGATCCGTCACGCCGGCCCCGACCACGTCGATCACGCCGGCCGCCTCGACGCCGAGCGCATCCGGCAACGCGGGCAATGCGTGCGCGCCCGTCCTGAAATAGATGTCGACGAAATTCACGCCGATGGCGGTCTGGCGAATCCGCACTTCGCCGGCACCGGGCGGCGCGACGGGCGCATCGACGCGACGCAGCACGCCGGCGTCGCCGTAGCGGTCGATTCCGATCCGGATGGCGGTGGTTGTTTGGGTCATGACGTTCCTCGCAATCGAATGAAGTGACACGATCATCCCATCGTGCATAATCGAACGGAATTCACGTTTCTCGCCCATTTACTGTGCAAAATTCGACCGACCACGATCAAGATCCCGCTGCCGCGTCTGCACTGCCGATGAGCTGGGACGACATCCGCTACTTCCTCGCGGTGATGCGCGGCGGCAGTCTGTCGGCGGCCGCACGGGCGCTGCAGGTTCAGCATTCGACGGTCGCGCGGCGCATCGACGCGCTGGAGTCCGCGCTCGGCATCCGGCTGTTCGACCGGCTGCCGCGCGGCTGGCCGCCGACCGACGAAGGGCTGCACCTCGCCGACCACGCCGCGCGCATCGAAACCGACACGCATGCGTTCGCGCGCGCCGCCCAGGGCGCGGCGGCACTCGACGGCGTGGTGCGCGTGTCGGCGTCGCCGGTGTTCGCCAGCCATTTCCTCGCGCCGCGGCTCGCCCGCGCGCAGCACGCATGGCCGGCGCTGCGGATCGACCTGATGGGCGAGATGCATGCGGCGAACCTGTACGCGCGCGAAGCCGATCTCGCGGTGCGCCTGTCGCGGCCGAGCGAGCCGGGGCTCGCCGCGCGCCGGCTCGGCACGATGCGCTTCGCGCTGTGCGCATCGCCGGAATGGGCGGACGCGTCGCCCGACACCTGGCCATTCGTCGGTTACGACGACGCGCTCGCGCAAACGCCGCAACAGCAGTGGCTCGAACGCTTCGCGGCCGGGCGCCGCTTCGCGTTCGTCACCAACGACCTGGCCGCGCAACATCGCGCGTGCGCGGCGGGGGCAGGCGTCGCGCTGCTGCCCAGGTTTCTCGTCGACGATCCCGCCGCGCACGCCGGCGCGCCGCTCGTCGAGCTGACGGCTGCGCCGCGCTGCGACATCGAGCGCGAGATCTGGCTCGTCGTCCATCCGGACGTGCGCCGCTCGCCGCGCGTGCAGCGCGTCGCGGATGCAATCGCGGATGCAGTGCACGCGGCGGACGGGCGGCTCTGACGCCGCAGCCCCGTCAGAACCGCTGCGGCGGGCCGGCCGTGATCCGCGGCGGGTTGCACCCCGCAGATGCGCCGCTCAGGACTGCCGCGCGGGCGACGCCTGCCGTTCGCCGGCCGAAGCCGGAAGGCCGTGATGCGACGCCGAGCGCCGATGATCGATCAGGCCGACCGCGACGGCTGCCGCCAGCGCGGGCAGGCCGATCGCCATGAAGTTCTGTTCCAGCGGCAGATCGATGCCCACCAGCAAACCGATGACGATCGGCGCCAGGATCGCGCCGCCGCGACCCACGCCCAGCGTCCAGCCGATGCCTGTCGAGCGGATTGTCATCGGGTAGAACTGCCCCGCATACGCGCAGTTGACGATCTGCGTGCCGATCGTCGAAGCGCCCGCGAGGCCGACCAGCACGAACAGCAGCGCGGTCGGCATCCGGTAGCCGAGCAGCGTGATCGACACCGCCGCGAGCAGATACATCGACACGAGCACCGTCTTGATCGGAAAGCGATCGGCGAGCCAGCCGCCACCGATCGCGCCGACCATCGCGCCGGCGTTCAGCACCAGCACGAAGGTCAGCGCGGAGCCGAGGCTGTAGCCGGCGCTCGCCATCAGCCGGGTCAGCCACGAGCTGAGCGCATACACCATGAACAGGCACATGAAGCAGGCGATCCAGAACATGACCGTGCTGAATCCACGACCGTCGTCGAACAACTGGCGAACCCGCGCGCCGCCCGCCCTGTCCTCGCGCGGAACGACATAACAGTCGCCCGGTTGACGCCGGTATGCAGGATCGAGCCGGCGCGCGATGCGCGCGAGCTCGTCGGTCCTGCCGCGCCGGATCAGGAACGGCAGCGATTCCGGCATCCATTTCACGAGCAGCGGGACGAGCAGCACCGGCGCGGCCGCCGCGACGAACACGGACTGCCACCCGAACGTCTCGATCATTCCCTTGCCCATCACGGCCGCCAGCATGCCGCCGACCGAATAGCCGCTGAACATCAGCGTCACCAGCGTACTGCGCATGCGGCGCGGCGAGTACTCGGTCATATGGGCTATAACGTTCGGCATCACGCCGCCGATGCCGATGCCCGCCAGGAAGCGGGCGGCGCCGAACAGTGCGGGCGTCGGCGCCAGCCCGGCCGCCGCGGTAAACACGCTGAACAGCGTCAGGCAGGCCGCGATGGCCCAGCGGCGCCCGATCCGCTCGGCGACGGTCCCGAACACGATGTTGCCGAACATCATGCCGAACAGCGCCGAGCTGACCATGAATCCGGCCTGCGCCGGGCTGACGCCCATCTCCTTCATGATCGCCGGCAGCGCGATGCCGGCCACCGCCAGGTCGTAACCGTCGAACACGATGATCAGCGCGCACCAAAACAACACGACGCCGTGCAGCTTGCCCAGCCGCGCATCGTCGGAGAGCGCCTGCAGGTTGATTTGACGCATGGAACTTCCTTCTTTTTTACAGAGGGGATTCAGGCCCGGCGGTAGCCGTCGCATCACGCGCGTTCGAACCAATACGATCGCTCAGCCTATCTATTTAGTAGTTGTACGAATCATCGTCGTGAAATGCGCAGCTGTCCGTCCGGATGCCGGCGCAGTGTAGGAAGCCACAATGATTTCCACTATCCGGAATTTGCAGCCGGCGCGCGAATTCGATCCGTTTTTCTCGTACCGCGCGCCGCGCGCTATCCGGATTTTTCCCCTGCGGGAACTGGACTATCCGATTCTTGCGAAACTTTCGACAAGCCTGACAAAGATCAATATCATCCTTTCAGGATATCTCGCTCACAAGAGAAACCGATGTGGCACGACGCGCATCCGCGGCCAGCCGGATGTACCGCACGACAAGCGCCACACAGGAGACGCCCCATGCCCCTCACCGCGAATGCGGACGTGCTGTCCGCGCTGTATCGGAATTGCGTGTTTCGATCAGGATTGCGCACGGATGCGCACGAGCAGGTCTCGCTGGAACTGGCCGAGCATGCGCTGCGCTGGAAGCAGGGTGTACCCGACGCAGCGCTTTTCAAGGGGCAACTGAATCACCTGAGCGTCTATGCGCTGCAATACGGCGCCGAAGTCGAGGTCGCCCCGCGCCCGTTCGACGGCTTTTCGCTCGTCCACACGTCGCTCGCGGGCGGCGCCGAAATCGAGTGCGACGGGCACGTGATGGGCGTGTCCGAAGGGCGCACCGCCGTGCTGGCGCCGACGTCGCGCGTCCGGCTCCGCTGGCGGTCCGGCACCCGGCAACTGATCGTCAAGGTACCCGATTCGCTGATGCGCGCGGTCTGCGGCCGCCGGCCCGACGAAGCGGCGCCCGGCCTCGCACCGGGATTCCTGTTGCCGACGGCGCTTGCGTCGCAATGGGATCTGATCGCGCAGTCGCTGCTCAACGTGCTCGCCGTTGCCGACGACGGCGGCATCCGGGCCGAATGGCGCGACCACTTCGAACGAAGCCTCGCGCTGTTCCTGCTCGTGCATTGCCCGCCGTCGCCCGCTGCCGCGCAGGCCGGCCCGGCGCCGCAAGCGCGCGGCGCGCCGGCGCAAGCCGGATCGCGCGGCGGCATCCGGCAGATGGATGCGCTGCACGAATTCATCCACGCGCGGCTCTGCGCGCCGATCTCGCTCGAAGATCTCGCCAGGGCGGCCGGCGTCAGCCTGCGGACGCTGAACGTGCTGTGCCGGCGCTACCACGGCGCGACCCCGATGGAACTGCTGCGCAATATCCGGCTGGACGCCGCGCGCGTGCAGTTGCTGACCGACCCGGTGGCCAGCATCACCGATACGGCGCTGACATTCGGCTTCGGGCACCTCGGCCGCTTTTCCGCGTACTACTTCGCCCGCTTCGACGAGTTGCCGCGCGACACGCAGAAGAAGCGGCAGCCGAACTGACCGCCGCGGCACCGGACGCACGGCCGCCGCTTTACGTGTCACGCAATCGCCCGCATAGTCATGGTTTGCCCGCATCCCGGCCCTGCCACCCCGCCACCATGTCCACCACGCCAGCCGCCTGCATCGTCCGCGACGCGACCGACGCCGACCTCGCCGCGATCCACGCGATCTATGCGCACCACGTGCTCCACAGCGTCGCATCGTTCGAGGAAACGCCGCCCGACGCCGCCGAGCTGCGCGCGCGCCGCGACGCGGTGCTGCGCGATGGACTGCCCTATCTCGTCGCCGAATGCGACGGTCGCGTGGCCGGTTATGCGTACGCGACGCCGTACCGCGCGCGCCGTGCGTATCGCTTCACGATCGAGGATTCGATCTACATCGACGACGCGCAGCGCGGGCGCGGCGTCGGCCGTACGCTGCTCGCGGCCCTGATCGCGCGCTGCGAGGCCGGCCCGTGGCGGCAGATGATCGCGGTGATCGCCGACGGCGGCACCGGCGGCTCGACGTCGCTGCATCGCGCGTTCGGCTTCGAGCCGGCCGGCACGCTGAAGGCGGTCGGTTTCAAGCACGGCCGCTGGATCGACACGGCGCTGATGCAACGCCCGCTCGGCGACGGCGCGCACACGCTGCCCGCCTCGCCCGAGCCCGCCCCGTCGCGCTAGAATGGCCGCATGGCAAAACAGACTCATTCCACACCCGACGAGGCCGCGGCGGATTCCCGCAACGAGTACACGGTCGACGAACTCGCGCGCGTGTCCGACACGACCGTGCGCAACGTTCGCGCGTACCAGGACCGCGGGCTGCTCGCGCCGCCGGAGAAACGCGGGCGCGTCGGCATCTACGACGACACGCACGTCGCCCGCCTGAAGCTGATCAACCACCTGCTCGCGCGCGGCTATACGCTGTCGAACATCCAGGACCTGATCAAGGCGATCGACGAAGGCCACGACCTGCGTTCGATCCTCGGCCTCGAAAACGCGATCGGCGGCCGCTGGTCGCATGAACTGCCGAAAACCTATTCGCTCGCCGCGCTTGCGCAGATGTTCGGCCCGCAGGCCACCACGCAGCTTTCCCGCGTGACCGAGCTCGGCCTGCTCGAACGGCACGGCCTGTCGTTCGTCGCGAAAAGCCCCGCGCTGCTCGAGGCGGCCGCCGCGATGACGAAGGAAGGCATCCCGCCGCGCGAACTGCTCGACGTGATCAGCCTCGCGCGGCCGCACTTCGACGCGATCGCGCGGCTGCTCGTCGACCTCGTCGTGAAGCGGCTCGACCGCTACGACGCCGACACGCTGCCGCCGGCCACCGACGTGCCCGAACTGGTCGACGCGATCTGGCGCCTGCGCCCGCTCGCGGCCGTGTTCGTCGAAGGCGAGACGAACCGCGCGCTCGAAACCGCGGCAAGCGCGTATCTCGGCGGCCGCGTCGCGACGATCCTCGACAAGAAGCTCAGCGACGAGGCCGCGCGGCAGTCCGGCACGCCCGATACGCAAGGCGACGGCGACAAAGCATAAGCCCGCCGCCGTCATATTGATATCGGCAATGCTTCGTTTGCGGTCTTGACCGCCCATGCGACGATTCTTCCAACCGAGCGGCACCGGCCGCTCCCCGAAGACGTTTCGCATGGAGTCCGTTCGATGATTCGTTTCACCCGCTGGATCACCCGCACCGCCGCGACGGCGCTCGTCGCCGTCGCCGCCACGTCCGCCTTCGCGCAGGGCAGCGCCGACAAGGTCGTGCGCATCGGCTACCAGAAGGCCGGCCTGCTGTCGGTCATCAAGGCGCAAGGCTCGCTCGAAGCACGCCTCAAGCCGCTCGGCTATGGCGTGCAGTGGTTCGAATTCCCGGCCGGCCCGCAACTGCTGGAAGCGCTCAACGCGAACAGCATCGACTTCGGCTATACGGGCGCGCCGCCGCCGGTGTTCGCGCAGGCAGCCGGCGTGCGCTTCGTGTATGTCGGCGCGGAACCGCCGTCGCCGCACAACGAAGCCGTGTTCGTGAAGGCCGATTCGCCGGTCCGTTCGCTCGCCGACCTGCGCGGCAAGAAGGTCGCGCTGCAGAAGGGCTCGAGCGCGAACTACCTGCTGCTCGAAGCGCTGAAGAAGGCCGGCGTGCGCTACGACGAGATCCGCCCCGTGTACCTGCCGCCCGCCGACGCACGCGCCGCGTTCGAGAGCGGCAACGTCGACGCGTGGGCCGTGTGGGATCCCTACTACGCAGCCGCGCAGAATTCGCTGAAGATCCGCACGCTGTCCGACTACACGGGCCTCACGCCCGCGAACAACTTCTACGAGGCGACGCGCGATTTCGCGGAGCAGCATGCCGACGTGGTTGGCGCGATCCTGAAGCAGGCGCGCGAGACGGGCCTGTGGGTCAACGGGCATCCGGCCGAGACCGCCGCGCTGATCGCACCGAAGGTCGGGCTGCCGCTGCCGCTCGTCGAGACGTGGATCAAGCGCGTGCCGTTCGGCGCGGTGCCGATCGACGAGAAGATCGTCAAGGTTCAGCAAGGCGTTGCCGATGCGTTTTATGGGGCGAAGCTGATTCCGCAGAAGCTGAGCGTCGCAGACAACGCGTGGACCGATAAACGCGTGGCGACGGCGGTCGCGGCGAAGTAACGCGCGGCGCAGCGCGCACGCGTTCGAAAAATAGGCCGACGGGTTCACTGCCCGTCGGCCTTTTGCGTTCTTCCGGAATTTTCGGTGAGCCGCGGGACGAACTGCCATGCCAACGTCGCTTCCGGCCAGACGATGGACTTTCGTGTGCGGAATTCGTCAGCCATGTAGTCGGCCGTTAAGTACATCCCTGTTTCATTCGTGGCCGCAGGCGGAACGCTGCAAATTTCGATGCGCTACCGCGAATTCATTGCACGCAACCTATACTTTCAAAATCATTTCGTCCGCGACAAGGAGGCGCAATCGTGCCCTATGTGCTTCGCGCGGCATCCCGCGCGGTCATTCACGCAAGACCCATGACTACTGTCGTATGAAGAGGACATCATGACGCGCAAATACATCGACTGCCGGGAATTCCCGAGCGAAATGAATTGTTCCGTTGCGCTATCCGCGGATTCCGAAAACGAGTTGCTCGAGGCGGCCGTCCAGCATGCGGTCACGGTTCACAAGCATGCCGATTCGCCGGAACTGCGTTCGCAGCTGAAAACGCTGTTTCATGACGGCACACCGCCCGTTGAAGCACCGCGTCACGCGTAACGCCGGCGCGACCGATTGAAGAGCGGCGACCACCTCACGACGGCCATCTGCCGACAACGCATCTGCGTTGACCGTCGCTGCTCATCTTGCCGAAATCTTCTTCTACGCGTGGCCTGGTGGGGCAGCTACGGAAGGTCCGCTATCGTACGAATATCTCGCTGTCGGGCCGAACTCGTCGTTCCGCGTTCGACCGGTAGCAGTCCTTCGGGCGTGTTCCACGCATGAAGACTGCCGAGCCGAAGCGGCCGTTACGGGTTATATGCCCCGTTCGACAAAACCTCCGCCAGAACCGCAAGACTTATGGATGGAAGGTTTCACCACGATTCAGCATGTCGACGAATTCCTCGATTTTGCGCGCCCTTGTTTCCGGCTTTTTGGCGTTCTGTATCCGATACAGGATGGCATAGCGGTTGCGGCTGTTCAGGGTTGCAAAAAACTTCCTGGCGCCCGGATTTGCGTCCAGAGCCGCCTGCAGGTCGTCCGGCACGACCGAGTGACTGGCCGACGTATAAGCAGCCTCCCAGCGGCCGTCCTTCCTGGCCTTCTCGATTTCGCTCATGCCGGGCGGGCGCATTCTGCCGGCGGCGATCAGCACTTCAGCCCTTTCCTTGTTGAGTTTGGACCAGATGCTTTTTGCGGTGCGCGGGGTGAAGCGTTGTAACCAGTATTGCTCGCTCTCAGCCCGCTTTTGACCATCGATCCAGCCATGACAGAGGGCGCTTTCCAACGCCTGTTCGTAGGTCACGGTCCGCTGCCCGGTGCCTTTTTTCGCCAGACGCAGCCATGCACCGGTCGAACTGCTGCAGTGTTGCCCCAACCAGCTTTCCCATTCGGTCTGACTGGTAAAGGTTAGAGCGCTTTCGGTCATGTCGCTATCCTGAATGGTTCAGTCCATGTGCGGGGAAGGCGTTCGCAGTCTAGCGGTTTTTTACGGATATCAACGCCCGTGGTGCGGCCCATGACCGGTCGCTCGGCAGCCACGGGCCCGCCCGTTTACTTCAACGCCCCCGCCACCTTCTTCTGCCGCCACAGGCACAGCAAATCGCACGCAACATGCGCGGCCGCAATCGCCGTAATGTCCGCATGATCGTAAGCGGGCGCCACCTCGACAACATCCGCGCCAACCAGATTCACGGCCCCAAGCGCACGCACGATCGCCAGCGCCTGCGCGGACGACAAGCCGCCCGCGACCGGCGTCCCCGTCCCGGGCGCGAACGCCGGATCGAGGCAATCGATATCGAACGTCAGGTACGCGGGCCGCGCGCCGACGATATCGACGATCCGTTCGACCGCCGCGCGCGAACCGTGATCGTGCACCCACGCGGCGTCGAGCCGCTCGATCCCGAGAAAATCGTCGTTCCACGTACGGATACCGACCTGCACCGACGTCGCCGGATCGATCAGCCCTTCTTTCACGGCCTTGTAGAACATCGTCCCGTGATTGAGGCTGTCCGGATCGTCGTCGGCCCACGTATCGCAGTGCGCGTCGAAATGGATCAGCGACAGCGGCTTGCCATAGCGCTCCGCGTGCGCGACCAGCAGCGGATACGTGATGTAGTGATCGCCACCGAGCGTCAGCATCTTCGCGCCCGAACGCAGGATCGTGCGCGCATGTTCGACGATCGCGGGCTTGATCGACAGCGGGTTGTGCGCGTCGAACCAGCAGTCGCCGTAATCGACGGCCGCGAGATCGTCGAACGGATTGAAGCCCCACGGATACGGATTGAGTTCCGCGAGCTGCACGCTCGCCGCGCGGATCGCGGCCGGCCCGAGCCGCGCACCCGAACGATAGGTCGTCGCGAGGTCGAGCGGCACGCCGGAAATCGCGACGTCGACGCCGTCGAGCACACGCGAATAGTTGCGGCGCATGAACGACAGCACACCCGCATAGGTGTTTTCGATCGAGGAGCCGTACGGCGTCGTGCGACGGATCGCGCCGTCGCCGTGGAAAAGTTCGGTCATGGTCGAACCTGTTTTCGTGGGGAGCCGGCCCCGCCCCGCTTCGCATTGGCGCGCGGGCCGGGCACGGCAGGGATTCATCGGGTACGCACCGGCTTGCGCCTCCAGTCGCGCGGCCGGGCGGAACAACGACAACGGCAATACGGCGGCGATCATAACAAGCCGAATTGAAGTCGTTGCCCCGGTTCAACCGGGGCAACGCGTGGAAGAAATCCGGCGGCCGCATCGGCACCGTTTCCTAGAAGGATTCGCCGGTTTTCGCGCGCCTTTTCTTCCGGATAATGGCCGGCAGCCGCGCCACCGCCTGCGCGCCGTCCACCGCAGACAACAACAAACCGGAGACACCCGCCTTGATCGCCACGCTTCCCGCCACCTACCGCCGGCTCTGGCCACTCGCCGTCGCCGCCGCGCTGCTGTACGGGCTGTCGCTCGCCGTCGCGCCCTATCCCGGCCAGGCCGCCGCGAAAGCCGCGATGGGCATCCTGTTGCTCGCAGCCGGCAGCACCTGCGGCGCGCCGCGCGAACGCGCGTGGCTGTGCGCGGCGCTCGCGACCGCCGTGCTCGGCGACGTGCTGCTCGCGCTGCCCGACTGGCCGCTGTCGTTCGTCTTCGGCCTCGGCGCGTTCCTGCTCACGCATCTCTTCTATTGCGCGATTTTCTTCCGCTGGCGCGCGCGACCGCACGGCTGGCGCATCGTCGCGCTCGTCGGACTGTGGATCGCCGCACCGGCGTTCTACCTGGCCTTCCTTCCGCACCTCGGCGAGCTGCTGGCGCCGGTCGCCGTGTACATGCTCGTGCTGTGCGTGATGGCGAGCTTCGCGCTCGCCGCCCGCACGCACGGCCCGCTGGTGGCCGTCGGCAGCCTGGTCTTCGTCGGCTCCGATACGCTGATCGGCGTCGGCCGCTTCCTCGGCGGCTTTCCCGGCATCGACTACCTGATCTGGGGCCTCTATGCGCTCGCGCAGGTCATGATCGTGGCCGGGGTTTTCCATGAGACCGCCGCCCGATCGATCCGCCCCTGATTCCGTTTCAAACAGACCGCCGCGCGCCGGCGGTCTCATCCCCCGCTTGTGTCGCCCCGTCGACGGGCCTTTCCGCGAATTCCGCCATGTGGAAACCGGCCCGTTCCAAACCCCGCTCAGCCTTTTCCCGTCTGGTTTCCGGCCCTTAGAGCGGCGCTTCTAGCCTCTTGCGGTTTCCGGGCTCACCCACTATCGTTACATCAAACAATGTAACATTCCAAAATGAGCCAAATCGGAGACACCCGGATGAATGCTCGCACGTTGCCTTTCGGTCCGCCCGGCCACGACGGCCTGGACGAAACCATCGATATCGCCATCATCGGCACCGGCTTCGCCGGTCTCGGGATGGCGATCCGCCTGCGGCAAACAGGCGTGACCGACTTCGTCGTCCTCGAGAAGGCCGCGTCGGTCGGCGGCACGTGGCGCGACAATCATTACCCCGGGTGTGCATGCGACGTGCAATCGCACGTCTATTCGTTCTCGTTCGCGCCGAACCCGCGCTGGACGCGCATGTTCGCGCCGCAGCCGGAGATCCGCGCGTATCTGGAAGACTGCGTGCAGCGCTTCGGGGTCGGCCCGCACCTGCGCCTGAACCACGAACTGCAGCGCGCCGAATACGACGAGGCCGCGCAGCGCTGGCGCCTCACGTTCGCGAACGGCAAGCGGCTGTCCGCGCGCGTGCTGGTGTCGGGGATGGGCGGCCTGTCGCGCGCCGCGCTGCCGGCCATTCCCGGCGTCGAGAACTTCAAGGGCCGCGCGTTCCATTCGCAGCATTGGGATCACGACTACGCGCTCGAAGGCAAGCGCGTCGCGGTGATCGGCACCGGCGCGAGCGCGATCCAGTTCGTGCCGCAGATCGCGCCGCGCGTGAAGGAACTCGCGCTGTTCCAGCGCACGCCGCCGTGGATCATGCCGAAGCCGGACCGCAACCTCAGCGGCCTCGAGAAGTGGCTGTTCCGCACGCTGCCGTTCACGCAGAAGGCCGTGCGCAGCGGCATCTACTGGATGCTCGAATCGCGCGTGCTCGGTTTCGCGATCCATCCGTCGCTGATGAAGAACGTGCAGAAGCTCGCGCTGCGCCACATCCGCAAGCAGATTCCCGATCCGGAGCTGCGCAAGACCGTCACGCCGAACTACACGCTCGGCTGCAAGCGCGTGCTGATCTCGAACGACTACTACCCGGCGCTGTCGCGCAAGAACGTCGACGTGATCACGACCGGCATCGACCATATCGAGGCCGACGCGGTCGTGACGACCGACGGCAAGCGCCATGAAGTCGACTGCCTGATCTACGGCACCGGCTTCCAGGTTGCCGATCCGTTCCCGCGCGGTGCGATCGTCGGCCGCGGCGGCCTCGACATCGTCGATGCGTGGCGCGACGGCGCGCACGCGTATCTCGGTTCGACGCTGCCCGGCTACCCGAACTTCTTCATGATCGTCGGCCCGAACACGGGCCTCGGCCACAACTCGATGGTGTTCATGATCGAGTCGCAGATCGAATACATCCTCGGCGCGCTGCAGGCGATGCACCGCGAGCGCGCGGACGCGATCGAGGTGCGTCCGCTCGTTGAGGCGCAGTTCAACAGCGACCTGCAGGGCAAGCTGAAGAAGGCGATCTGGTCGACGGGCGGCTGCAAGAGCTGGTACCTCGACCCGCGCACGGGCAAGAACACGACGCTGTGGCCGGGCTTCACGTGGCGCTTCCGCCAGGCGACCGCGCGCTTCTCGATCGCCGACTACCACGCATATCGCGCGCCGCAACACGACACGACCGCGCGGCCCGTCGCCGCGCCGGCCGCTTCCGCTTCCACTTCCACTTCCGCCGAAGCGGCCTGAGCCAGACAAGGAGCCACCGACATGAGAGATTTCGCCAACAAGGTCGCCGCGATCACGGGTGCCGGCTCGGGCATGGGCCGCTCGCTCGCGATCCAGCTCGCGCAGGCCGGCTGCCATGTGTCGCTCGCCGACAAGAACGGAGTCGGCCTCGCGGAAACCGAACGGATCGTCCGCGCGATCGCACCGAACGTGCGCGTATCGACGCGCGTGCTCGACGTCGGCGAACGCGACGTGATGTTCGCGTGGGCCGACGACACCGCGAAGGAACACGGCAAGGTCAACCTGATCTTCAACAACGCGGGCGTCGCGCTGTCGAGCACGATCGAAGGCATGGAATACAGCGATCTCGAGTGGATCGTGAACATCAACTTCTGGGGCGTCGTGCACGGCACGAAGGCGTTCCTGCCGCACCTGAAGGCATCGGGCGACGGCCACGTGATCAACACGTCGAGCCTGTTCGGGATCTTCGCGCAGCCGGGCATGAGCGGCTACAACGCGACCAAGTTCGCGGTGCGCGGCTTCACCGAATCGCTGCGCCAGGAACTCGACATGATGAAGTGCGGCGTGTCGGCGACCTGCGTGCATCCGGGCGGCATTCGCACGAACATCGCGCAGGCCAGCCGCGTGTCGAAGAACATGGTCGGCTTCATGGTCGCGAGCGAGCAGCAAGGCCGGGACACGTTCGAGAAGTTCTTCATCACGACCGCCGACGACGCCGCGCGCACGATCCTCGCCGGCGTGCGCAGGAACAAGCGCCGCGTGCTGATCGGCCGCGATGCGAAGGCCGGCGACTGGATGGCGCGCATCCTGCCGTCCGCCTATCAAGCGCTCGTCGTGCTGGCGACGCGCCGCGAAGCCGCGAAGGCCCGCCGCCAGACCGCACGCGGCACGCCGGCGCCCGCGCCGCTGCACGCCACGTACAACAATGCAGGCAATCAGGGAGGAGAACAATCATGACGACCCCGAACATGATGCCGGTGCGGCGCGACATTCGTTTCGCGCTGCCCCCGGAACGCGCGCGCGACTGGCACGTGCAGGGCGTGCCGGTCACGCACTTCATGAATGCGCTGTCGCTGCTGTTCCCGGCCGGCGAACGCTTCTTCATGGATTCGGTGCGCAACTACCGCGACCAAATCGAGGATCCCGAGCTGAAGAAGCAGGTGCTCGGCTTCATCGGCCAGGAAGCGATGCACACGCGCGAGCACATCGAATACAACGACCTGCTGCAAGCGGCGGGCCTGCCCGCGCACAAGCTCGACAAGCGGCTGTGGACGATCCTCGGCTGGTTCAGGAAGGCGTTGCCGCATTCGATGCAACTCGCGATCACGATCGCGCTCGAGCACTACACGGCGATCCTCGCGAACCAGCTGCTGTCGGGCCACGAGCACCGGATCGACGGCTCGGTCGAGGGCTACCAGCAGATGTGGATGTGGCACGCGATGGAGGAAACCGAGCACAAGGCGGTGTCGTACGACGTATGGACCACCGTGATGAAGCCGGGCCTCGGCAGCTATCTGCTGCGCACGGGCACGATGCTGACGACGACGGTGTTCTTCTGGACGATCGTGTTCGACTTCCACGTGCGCCTGATGCGCGCGCACCGTCGCGAGCACGGCAAGTTCGGCGGCATGTGGCGCCTCGTGAAGTATCTGTACAGCCCGAAGCACGGCGTGTTCCCGAGCATCGCGCGCGAATGGCTCGACTACTTCCGCCCGGGCTTCCACCCGTGGGACCACGACAACCACCAGTACCTGCAGGGGCTCGACACGCTGCTCGAGAACATCGACGCGACCAACGCGCGTTATGCGGCGCAAGCCGCCCCGCGCCGCGTGCCGCTGCACCCGGTTCCGCAAGCGTGACGCCATGGCCCGCGCCCACGAGATGCTGACCGTCCAGTCCGGCGACGTGAAACTCGCCGTCTATGCAAGCGGGTCGCGGCGCGCGCCGCCGCTGATTCTCGTGCACGGCTACCCCGACTCGGCGGCCGTGTGGGCGCCGATCCGCGCGCGGCTGTCGAAGCGCTACCGCGTGATCGCGTACGACGTGCGCGGCGCCGGCGCGTCCGATGCGCCGCGCCGCCGCGCCGACTACACGCTCGCGCGGCTCGCGGACGACCTGAAGGCGGTGGCCGACGCGACCTGCGGCGGCCGGCCGTTCCACCTCGTCGGCCACGACTGGGGCTCGATCCAGTGCTGGGAGGCCGTGACCGACCCCGCGTTCCGCGGCCGGATCGCGTCGTACACGTCGATCTCGGGCCCGTGCCTCGATCACGTGTTCCGCGCGAAGATGCGGCTCAAGCAGAGCCTGAAGTCGTGGTACATCGCGTTCTTCCATCTGCCGGTCGTGCCGTCGCTGGTGTGGCGGCTCGGCGGCGCGGCACTGTGGCCGCGCTGGCTGCAGCTCACCGAACGCGTGCGCGCCGAGCGTGACCCCGTGCAGCTGAAGAACGCGCTGAACGGCCTGCAGCTCTACCGCGCGAACTTCCTGGCGCGGGCGCGCAAGCCGCGCGAACGGTACGCGCAAGCGCCCGTGCAGATCCTGGTACCCGTGCGCGATCGTTACGTGACGCCCGAGATGTCGGTCGACCTCGACCGCTGGCTCGGCGACCACGTACGCGAGGAAATCGACGGTACGCACTGGATCGTGCTGCGCCACCCCGACATGATCGCGTCGCGGATCGACCGCTTCGCATCCGCGCATGAACGGCCGGCGGTCGCGAACGCCGCGGTTCAGCGCAATGTCGGTGCCGGCAGGCGTCTGAACAGCGTCTCGTAGTCGACGACGAGCCCGTCGTCGTCGATATCCATCTCGGCCGTGAAGTTGCGGAAGATCCCTTCGTAACGGTAGCGCCGGCCCGGCTCGATGCACGCGTAGGCCTGCTTGACCGGCGTGACCTTCAGGTCCGGCGTCGAGATGTACGCGACGTCGATCGGCCGCCGTTCGCCGCGTGCGAGCCCGAGGCGGCCGATCGGCAGCGAATTCGTGAACGGCGTCGCCGCGATGTCGATATCGATGCAGCCGTCCAGTTCCGGCAGCGCGCGGCCCGCGCCGTCGTGCCAGTGGCCTGCACCGTCGCCGCGCAGTTCGAGCGTGCCGCCCCCCATCACCTTGAGCACCGCATAGGTCACGCGCCATTGCGGATCGCACTCGACGCGATACGCGAGCCCGTACGCGCGGCCGTAGCGCTGGCCGACCACCGCGCTTTCGACGACGATCCCGCCGCCGCTCCGGTCGAACGTCAGATGTTCAACCCCGTCGCCTTCGAGCGACGCCCAACGCACTTCACGCATCGTTCCACCTCCCGGTTTGCCCGATTCGGGGCATCGTTGTACAAGTCCCGTCACGAAAACGCCAGCCGATACCCAAATTCGCCAACAAAGCAGGTAACTCACAAAAAACGCTGACAAAGCCCCGGTCAAACCTACCCATTCCCCGTTCTGGGGCACCGAACACAAATCCTGACTATCCAGAATTCCCTATTCCGGTGCATGGAATTGTGTCCTATGCTCGCGGCTCGTCCTGTTCCGCCGCCATCATGCCTACCGCCCGCTCCGCCTCGCCGTCGATCGACCTGCGCATTTTGCTGCGCGGCATCGGGCAGATCGTACTGCAGGCGAATGCGCTGACCGGCGCGCTGCTGCTCGCCGCGCTGGCGCTGACCGACCTGCGGCTCGCGTCAGCGGCGCTGCTCGGCTCGGCCGCCGCCAGCATGACCGCCGTGCTGACGGGCGCCGAGCGCCGCGACGTCGAACAGGGGCTGCACGGTTTCAACGGCGCGCTCGCCGCACTGATCGCGGTGCTGTTCGCGCCCGATTCGCTCGCAGCCGTCGCGCTGGTGCCGCTGGCCGCGATCGGCGCGGCGCTCGTGCAGCGCGCGATGCGCGTGCCGCTCGCCCGCTGGCGCCAGTGTCCGTATTCGAGCCCGTGCCTCGCCGTCACCGCGCTATGGCTGCCGTTTGTCGCGCTGCAGCATGCGAACGGCGCCGCGGCCGACGCGGCGCTGACGCTTTCTTCCGCCGCGGACGCGCTGCTCTCGGGCGTCGCCCAGACCACCTTCGCGCAAGGCGCATGGGCCGGCGTGCTGATCGTCGCCGGCATCGCCGCCGCATCGCGCCGTGCAGCCGCGTTCGCGCTCGGCGGCGCCATCGTGTCGACCGTGCTGCTGGTCGCGCTCGGCGCGAGCGGCGCGTCGTACGCCAATGGCCTGCTGGGTTTCAACGGCGCGCTCGCCGCACTCGCGCTGATGCCGCGCGGCCCGCGCGCGGCGCTCGCGGCCGCCGCGCTCGCCGCGCTGATCCAGTGGCTCGCGACGCGCGCGGGCATTCCCGCATTCACGGCGCCGTTCGCGCTTGCGTCGTGGGTCACGGTGGCGGTCACGCGCCGCTTCACCCTCGGAGAAACCGATGTCGTCATTCGCACACCGTCCTGATGCCGTGAAACCCGGCGGCCCGATCTCGGACGCCGAACGCCGGCTGCGCGTCGACCTCGCCGCCGCGTATCGGCTCGTCGCGCTGAACGGCTGGGACGACCTGATCTACACGCATCTTTCCGCGACCGTGCCCGGCGAGCCCGGCCACTTCCTGATCAACCCGTTCGGCCTCACGTTCGACGAGGTCCGCGCGTCGAATCTCGTGAAGATCGACCTGGTCGGCAACCGGATCGGCGACAGCGAGCACGCGGTCAACGTGACGGGCTTCGCGCTGCACGCGGCCGTGCACGCCGCGCGCGCCGATGCCGTCTGCGTGATGCATCTGCACAATACGGCCGGCATTGCCGTGTCGATCCAGCGCGACGGGCTGCTGCCCGCGTCGCAGCACGCGCTGCGGTTTCATGGCGACCTCGGGTACCACGACTATGAAGCGCTCGCGTTCTCGCCGGCCGAAGGCGCGCGGCTGACCGCGAGCCTCGGCGCGAAATCCGCGATGCTGCTGCGCAATCACGGCACGCTGACGGTCGGCCGCACCGTTGCCGAAGCTTATGTGCTGATGGATACGCTGATCAAGGCGTGCGACATCCAGGTCCGCGCGCAGGCAGGCGGCGGACCGCTCGTGCTGCCCGACCCGGCCGTCGCGGACCGCACCGCCGAACAACTGCGCGACGGCGGCGCGATCGAAGGCGAACTGGAATGGCCGGCGCTGCTGCGCCGGCTCGACCGGATCGATCCGTCGTATCGCGACTGACGCCGCAACCATGGCCGCGACCGCGGCCGCATCGTTCAAACCCAACCGGAGCATTGTCATGCCGACTTTCAATATCCAGCTGTTCGAAGGCCGCACCGTCGAACAGAAGCGCGAATTCGTCGAAGCGATCACGCGCGTCACGTGCGAGACGCTCGGCTGCGCGCCGGGCTCGGTCGACATCATTCTGACCGACGTGAAGAAAGAGAACTGGGCGACGGCCGGGAAGCTGTGGAGCGACGAGCGCTGAGCGTGACAGTCGGCGTCGCTGCGCCGCCGCCGGCACTGCGTTGAGTCACACCCTGCAGTGCCCGCCACGGGCTCTGCAGTGCGGCCTCCTCCCCTCGCCCGCGTTGTGCGCCCGCACATCGCTTTGTCACGCAATCGGCGCATAATGCCGGACAGACGCAGCAGCCAATGGCCACCCGGGAGACCGCCATGGAAGCGAAGAACGAGGAAGTCGTCGCACACCTGCTCTCCGATGTCGTCGAATTCGCGCGCGGGCGCCTACCCGAAGCCACGTTCCGAATCGTCGAACCATTCCTGCGTCATTACTACGATTTCGTCGACGCCGACGATCTGCAGAACCGCAGCATCGCCGATCTGTACGGCGCCGCGATGGCGCACTGGCAGACCGCCCAGAAATACGTCCCCGGCAGCGAGCGGCTGCGCGTGTACAACCCGATCCTCGAACAGCACGGCTGGCACTCCGACCACACGGTCATCGAGATCGTCAACGACGACATGCCGTTCCTCGTCGACTCGGTGACGATGGCCGTCAACCGCCTCGGGCTCGCACTGCATTCGGCGCTGCATCCCGTGTTCCGCATCTGGCGCGGCGCCAACGGCGGCATCGAGCGCGTCGACGCGGGCGGCGCGACGCCCGGCGACGGCCAGTCGCAACTCGCGTCGTTCATCCACTTCGAAGTCGATCGCTGCGGCGACGCCGCGCTGCTCGACACGCTGCGCGAGGACATCGCGCACGTGCTCGGCGACGTCCGCGCATCGGTCGAGGATTGGCCGAAGATCGTCGACATCGCCCGCGCGACGATCAAGGAGATGAAGGCGCGCGAATCGACCGCGGAAGACCTCGAGGCGCGCGCGTTCCTCGAATGGATGGCCGCCGATCACTTCACGTTCCTCGGCCACCGCGACTACGCGCTCGTGTCGGATGGCACCGGCTTCGGCCTGCGCGGCATCGAGGGCACGGGCCTCGGCATCCTGCGCGAATCGCTGCGCACGTCGGGTGCGCCCGACGTGACGCCGCTGCCACCGGCCGCCGCGGACATCATCATGGGCGCGTGGCCGATCTTCCTGACCAAGGCGAATTCGCGCGCGACCGTGCACCGGCCCGGTTATCTCGACTACGTGGGCGTGAAGCTGGTCGGCACCGACGGCAAGGTCACCGGCGAGCGCCGTTTCATCGGGCTCTACACGTCGACCGCGTACATGGTGTCGAGCGCCGAGATCCCGATCGTGCGCCGCAAGTGCGCGAACATCGTGCGGCGCGCGGGCTTTTTGCCGAAGGGGCATCTCGGCAAGTCGCTCGTGACGGTGCTCGAAACCTATCCGCGCGACGAGCTGTTCCAGGCCGACGAAGACCAGCTCTACGACATCGCGCTCGGCATCCTGCGGCTGCAGGAACACCAGCGCACGCGCCTGTTCGTGCGCCGCGACCGGTTCGACCGCTTCGTGTCGTGCCTCGCGTTCGTGCCGCGCGACAAGTACAACACCGACCTGCGCCGGCGCATCGCGAAACTGCTGATCGACGCGTACAACGGCGTGAACGTCGAATTCACGCCGCTGCTGTCGGAATCGGCAATCGCACGCATTCACTTCGTCGTGCATGCGGAACCGGGCACGATGCCCGACGTCGACACGCGCGAGCTCGAAACGCGGCTCGTGCAGGTCACGCGCCGCTGGCAGGACGATCTCGCCGACGCGTTGCTCGACACCTTCGGCGAAGAGCAAGGCAACCGCCTGCTGCAACGTTATGCCGACTCGTTCCCGGCCGGTTATCGCGACGACTATCCGGCGCGCACGGCCGTGCGCGACATCGAGCTGATCGAGCGCGTGAAGGATTCGGGCCAGCTCGCGATGAACCTGTACCGGCCGATCGAGGCCGAGCCGCGCGCATTCCGCTTCAAGGTCTATCGCGCCGGCGACCCGATCGCGCTGTCGCGCAGCCTGCCGATGCTCGAGCATCTCGGCGTGCGCGTCGACGAGGAACGGCCGTACCGGATCCAGACGCAGGACGCCGCGCATGCGTGGGTGCACGACTTCGGCCTCGAACTCGCCGACGATGCCGAGTTCGACATCGAGCGCGTGAAAGACCTGTTCGAGGATGCGTTCGACCGGATCTGGAACGGCCGGATCGAGAACGACGACTTCAACCGCCTCGTGCTGCGCGCGCAGTTGAGCGCGCGCGAAGTGACGATCCTGCGCGCGTATGCGAAATACCTGCGGCAGGTCGGCTCGACGTTCAGCGACGCGTATATTGAACGCGCGCTGACCGGCAATCCGGCGATCGCGCGGCAACTCGTCGAGCTGTTCCTGCTGCGCTTCGATCCGCGCACCGGCGACACGCGCGACGCGCAGGCCGAACGGCTGCTGAAGGCGATCGAAGCTGCGCTGGACCAGGTGCCGAACCTCGACGAGGACCGCATCCTGCGCCAGTTCCTCGGCGTGATCAACGCGACCGAGCGCACGAACTACTTCCTGCTCGACGCGAACGGCACATCGAAACCCTACCTGTCGTTCAAGTTCAATCCGGCGAAAGTACCGGGCTTGCCCGAACCGAAACCGATGTTCGAGATCTGGGTGTATTCGCCGCGTGTCGAGGGCGTCCACCTGCGCGGCGGACGCGTCGCGCGCGGCGGCCTGCGCTGGTCGGATCGCCGCGAGGATTTCCGCACCGAGGTGCTCGGGCTGATGAAGGCGCAGATGGTGAAGAACGTCGTGATCGTGCCGGTCGGCTCGAAAGGCGGCTTCGTCGTGAAGAACCCGCCGCCGCCGAGCGATCGCGAAGCGTGGATGCGCGAAGGCATCGCGTGCTACCAGACGTTCCTGCGCGGCCTGCTCGACCTGACCGACAACCTGGTGAGCAATGCGATCGTGCCGCCGCCCGACGTCGTCCGTCATGATCCCGACGATCCGTATCTGGTCGTCGCCGCCGACAAGGGCACGGCAACCTTCTCCGACTACGCGAACGCGATCTCGCATGAATACGGCTTCTGGCTCGACGACGCGTTCGCGTCCGGCGGCTCGGTCGGCTACGACCACAAGAAGATGGCGATCACTGCGCGCGGCGCCTGGGAATCGGTGAAGCGGCACTTCCGCGAGATGGGTGTCGATACGCAGGCGACCGACTTCACCGTGGTCGGCGTCGGCGACATGTCGGGCGACGTATTCGGCAACGGGATGCTGCTGTCGCCGCACATCCGGCTCGTCGCCGCGTTCGATCACCGGCACGTGTTCCTCGACCCGAACCCCGACCCCGCGACGAGCTTCGCGGAGCGCGAGCGCATGTTCGCGCTCGAACGCTCGAGCTGGGCCGACTACGATCCGGCCGCGATTTCGGCGGGCGGCGGCGTCTATCCGCGCACCGCGAAGACGATCCCGCTGTCGCCGGCCGTGCAGGCCGCGCTCGGCATCGATGCTCAGGCGCTGCCGCCGACCGAGCTGATCCGCGCGATCCTGCAGGCGCCGGTCGACCTGCTGTACAACGGCGGCATCGGCACCTACGTGAAGGCCGCGCGCGAAACCCACCTGCAGGTCGGCGACCGCGCGAACGATGCAGTGCGCGTGAACGGCGCGGACCTGCGCTGCAAGGTCATCGGCGAAGGCGGTAACCTCGGCTGCACGCAATTCGGCCGCATCGAGTTCGCGCAGCGCGGCGGCCGCATGAACACCGATGCGATCGACAACTCCGCCGGCGTCGATTGTTCGGATCACGAAGTCAACATCAAGATCCTGCTCGGGCTCGTTGTCTCCGACGGCGAGATGACCGAGAAGCAACGCAACGCGCTGCTCGCCGAGATGACCGACGAAGTCGGGCTGCTCGTGCTGCGCGACAACTACTACCAGACGCAGGCGCTGTCGATCGCGGGTCGTTATGCGGTCGAGCTGCTCGACGCCGAGGCGCGCCTGATGCGCTGGCTCGAACGCGCGGGCCGCCTGAACCGCGTGATCGAATTCCTGCCGACCGACGACGAAGTCGCCGAACGGCAAGCCGCGAAGCTCGGCCTCACGTCGCCCGAGCGCGCGGTGCTGCTCGCGTACAGCAAGATGTGGCTCTACGACGCGCTGCTCGAATCCGACGTGCCCGAGGATCCGCTGGTTGCCGCGATGCTCGTCGACTACTTCCCGAAGCCGCTGCAGCAACGCTTCAGCGAACCGATGCGCCGCCATCCGCTGCGCCGCGAGATTCTCGCGACGCACCTGACCAATGCGCTCGTGAACCGTGTCGGCTGCGCGTTCGTGCACCGGCTGATGGAGGAAACCGACGCGAAGCCGGGCGACATCGTGCGCGCGTGCATCATGGCGCGCGACGTGTTCGACCTCGATGCGGTGTGGCGCGACATCGACGCGCTCGACAACCGCGTCGCCGACGACATGCAGGCGCGCATGTTCGTCGACGTCGCGCGGCTGCTGGAGCGCGCGGCACTGTGGTTCCTGCGGCACCTGCAGTCCGGCGCGGTGGCCGATGGCGGCGTCGCCGAGTTGATCGCGCGCTGCGGCGACGCGGCGCAGCGGCTCGCGCCGCAACTGCCGTCGCTGCTGCCGGCCGACGATCTCGAAGCGCTGTCCGAGCGGCAGCGCGTACTGGTCGAGGCCGGTGTCGACAGCGCGCTCGCCGTGCGCGTCGCGAGCGGCGACATCTCGGCCGCGCTGCTCGACATCGCCGAGGTGGCCGCGACCAGCAACCGCAGCCTCGAACTCGTCGCGGGCGTCTATTTCTCGCTCGGCACGCTGCTCAATTACAGCTGGATCAGCGAACGCGCGGCGACCCTGCCGACGCCGACGCACTGGGACATGCTGGCGCGCGCGGCCGCGCTCGCGGAAGTCGCGCGCCTCAAGCGCACGCTCGCCACGAGCGCGCTCGCGGAGTCGCCGGATTCGACCACGCCGGAGACGATCGTCGGCGCATGGCGCGAGCGCCGCGAAGCCGCGCTCGAACGCTATGCGCACCTGCTCGCGGACCTGCGCGCGTCAGGCGGCGCAAGTCTCGCGGTGCTGCTCGTGATCGTGCGGGAGATGGCCGTGCTCGAACGCGCGTGACGGGTCAGACCGTCGCGACCAGCAGCTCTTCCGCGTTGTTCGGCGGCCGCAGGCCGTCGGTGCGATCGGCGAAATAACGGCGCGTCAGTTCGGCGGCCGAAACGTGCGCGGCGGTCGCGAAGCCGGCCTCCCGCGCGAGTGCCTGGATCTGCGCCGGCATGAAGAAGCTGATGAACGGCGTGCCGCTCGTGCGCGCACCCTTCGCGGCCATTTCCAGCCCCGGGCGCACGTCCGGATCCGCATTCTCCAGCGGCAGCAGGAACGTCATCGCGAGCGTCGAGCCCGGCGCGAGCGACGCGACTTCGCGCAGCGAGGCCGCGTTCGCCTCGCGCGTCAGGTACATGCTGACGCCGGTGGACACCACGACCGCCGGCTTGCCGGCATCGAAGCCCGCGGCGACGAGCGCATCGCGCCACGACTGCTTCGCCTCGAAATCGACCGGCACGAAACGCAGCCAGTCGGGCACGCCGAAGCCGAGTTCGACCAGACGGCGCTGCTTCCATGCCTGCGGCGCCGGCGGGTCGACTTCGAACACGGTCACGCGCGACGCCATGTCGGGCCGGCGCTGCACGAAGCTGTCGAGGCCTGCGCCGAGGATCACGTACTGGCTCACGCCGTGCGCGGCCTGCTCGACCACGAGATCCTCGATGAAGCGCGCACGCGCGACGATCGACGCGCGGAACGGCCGCGTGAATTGCGGATCCATGTCGCCGCGCTGCTGCCAGCCGGGCGCCGGCGCGAGCAACCGGAGCCCGATTTCGTCGGCGAGCACGTGCGGCGGCGCGTCGAGTTCGACATGCAGCGCGCGCCACAGCGCGACGCGCGCGGCGGTGCTGTCGGGGGCGTCTTCGCGGGTATCGGTCATGGCGGCCTCACGCACCCTGCTTGCCCGGCGCCTGCAGCCGCCACACGCGGCCGTCCGGGTCGCGCACGGTCATGTCGCGCGTGCCCCAGTGCGTGTCCTCGAACGGCGTGACGACATCGACGATCGGCTGCGGCTGCACCGCCTGCTCGTCCTGCACCTTGAGCACGACCTGCAGGTCCGGCGTCTCGCCCGGCGGCACTTCGGCGATGAAAAGATAGGGACCGTCGCCGCTGCGCAACTGGCCCGACTGGTGATCGGTTTCGAATTCCAGCTTGAAGCCCAGCGCCTGGAAGAACTTCGCCGACTTGCCCCAGTTGTGCGTGGTCAGGAACACGGCTTCGATTCGCTCGGATGACATGTCACTCCTCCTTGGTGGACGGCCCCGCGCCCGGCTGCGGCGCGGCCAGGTACGCGCGCAACGCGTCGGCCACCAGCGCGGACAGCGATTGCTCCGTTTCGATGGCGCGATGCTTGACCTGCCGGATCAGGCTGAGCGGCAGGTACACGTTGAATTGCTTCACTTCTTCGTCGGTCATGACAGCTAGTATGCTAGCAATCTAGCAAAAATCAAGTGCGGGTGATGGCGATGGCGATGGCGATGGCGATGGATCGCGTGATCGGCCGCGGCCCGTGTGCGGGCCGCCTTCGAATACCGTGGGTTCGGGTTACTTCGCGGCGCGCGCCGCCAGCCGCGCGAACAGTGCGTCGAGATCGAATCCCGTCGTATCGATGCCGATCGTGTCGCGCAGGCATGCGCCCCACGCGGCCGCGTCGTCGAACGTGACGGTGCGCCCGGCGCCCGCCGCGTCGCGCAGCGTCAGCGTGGTATTGCGCAGCGCGGCGCGGCCGTCCGGCAGCACGCGGCACGCGATCAGGTCGTTCAGGAAGATCGATTCGGGATACGTCGACGTGAACCAGTTCGCGGCGTCGTAATCGATCCACTCGGTCGGCTTCAGCGAAAAGCGGTAGGTGGTCTGCCAGCCGTCCGGCGTCTCGAACTGCAGGTCGAATTCGCCGTCGACCGGCGCATCGATCACGCGAAACGCGCCGTGCGGTGTCAGTTGCCGCTCGCCCGGCACGAAGCGCAGCGGCGCGGTCAGCGTCGCGCTGCCGAAGCCGATGTCCGCGAGCCAGACCGCATCATCGAGATCGATGCGCAGCACCATGTGCGTCTGCGCGGTGACGATCTCGGGCGGCAGCATCCAGCGCACGCGCGCGATCAGCGGCGTCACGCGAAAGCCGATCGTCGTGAGCGCCGTATGGAACAGCTTGTTGAGTTCGAAGCAGTAGCCGCCGCGGCGGTGCCCGATCACCTTGTCGACGATCGCGGGCACGTCGAGCGCAACGCGCGCGCCCGTCAGCGGATTGAGGTTTTCGAACGGAATCGCCTGCGGATGCAGCAGATGCAGCCGGCGCAGCACGTCGAGCGTGGGCTCGGCCGGGCCGTCGTAGCCGATGCGGGAAAAATAGCGCGAGAGGTCGAACGAGTCAGTCATGAACCTGCACCGATAAGAGGGACACGCCACGATAGCATCGCGCGAAATCCCCAGGTTGCGCAGGGCGATTGTTCGCCGTCGCGCGCGATGCCGGCACCGCACCGCGCGCCCGCCCGCGCAACGTTACGGCAGCAGCTTCAGCGCGGACGACGCGACCGACGGTACCGAAATGCCCTGGCTCGTCGCGAACTGCACGGCCTGGCTGAGCGTCGCCGCGAGCGACTGCAACTGGCCCGGCGCGCTTTGCGCGATATACGACGCGGCCTGCATGTTCTGCGGATTCAGGCCCGACTGCAGCAGCGACGCCGCGCTCGTCGAACCGAGATTGCCGAGCCCCGACTGCAGTTGCGAATACTGCGTGAGCCCGTTCCCGAGCGACGCGAGGCCGTTGCTGAACGCCTGCTTGTCGACCGGGCCGTGCGTCGCGCTGCCGCTCGCGAAAGCCTGGCCGAGCGCCTGCGACACCGACTGCTGCGCGCCGCCCATCTGCGACAGCGCGGCCGGCGTCAGCGCATTGCCGCCGGCCAGTTGGCTCGCGGCCTGCTGCGCCTGCCCGGCCGCGCCGGTCAACCCCATCGCCGACGCGAGCGACGACTGGCCGGACAGCACCTGCTGGTTCGCGCCGACATACGCCTGCAGCAGTTGCGCGACGCCGCCCTGCGCGGGCGCCGCCTGCTGCTGCCCGCCGCCGAGCAGCGACGCGCCGATCGACTGCAGGTCGAGCTGCGCGTGCGCGGCGCCGCTTACCAGAATGCCGAACGCAATGCCTGCCGAGGCCAGATGCCTGCCCGTCGCGCGAATGTGCTTCATGTGTTTCCCTCGTGCCCGAATGATTGAGGTCGATATTGTCGAAGCGCGTCGCACGCCGCCGCAACGACTGAAACACATCGAAACGAAATCGCGCCGCGCGGCCGCTTGCCATTCCGCGACCGGCGGACACCATCGCACGGATTCATCCGCGATTGCCGCGCAATATCCGGCAGGCGCCGGAATTCGCTCTCCGGTCGCATCAATGACGGTGGTTTCCAGCCTGCGCAAGCGCTGCTATGAAACGCATCGCCATCGCCTGGCACCGTCGGGCAACGCGCGCCGGGAACGAAGCAAAACGGGCGGCTCGCCGCCGCCCGTTTCGACACTCCGCCACCGGTTACCCGCTACCGGCTACCGGCCGGCCGCGACGTTACGCGGCCATCCACGCCGGCAGGCGCCGGCCGACCCAGTCGGCCGCCTGTTCGTAGCCGCGCGCGAGCTGCAGCACGGCGAGATCGGCGCGCGGGCGCCCGATCAGCTGCATCCCCATCGGCAGCCCCGCGTCGTTGAAGCCGACCGGCACGTTGATCACCGGGCAGCCGGCCAGCGTCCACGGCACGACGGTTTCCATCCAGCGGTGGTAGGTGTCCATCGCGCGACCCGCGATCTCGTTCGGCCAGCGCTGGTCGACGTCGAACGGGAACACCTGCGCGGTCGGCGCCGCGATGAAGTCGTAACGGTCGAAGAAGCTCAGCACGGCCTGATGCCACGCGGTGCGCTCGACGCTCGCGTCGAACACCGCCGCGCCCTGCATCGCGAGCAGCCCTTCGATCTCGTAGATCGCCTCGGGCTTCAGCAGCGCGCGGCGCGCCGGGTCGCGATAGTGCGCGAGCAGCCCGCCGCCGGACAGCAGATGCCGGTGCGCGAGCCACAGGCGCCAGATCCGGTCAGGCGCGAACGCCGGCAGCGCGGCATCGACGTCGCAGCCGATCTCGCGCAGCGTCGCCAGCCCCTGCTCGCACTGCGCGAGTACGCCAGCCTCGGTAGCGAGATAACCGTTCCAGTCGCCGACCCACGCGATGCGCTTGCCGCGCAGGTCCGCGTCGAGCGGCTGCGCGAACACGGCCGGATCTTCCGCGAGCGACAGCGGATCGTTGGCGTCGTAGCCGGCCTGGATCGCGAGCAGTTGCGCGACGTCGCCGACCGTGCGGCCCATCGGCCCTTCGATGCCGAGCTGCTGCACGAACACGTCGACACCCGGCCAGCGCGGCACACGGCCCTGCGACGGGCGCATGCCGTAGATGTTGCAGAACGCGGCCGGATTGCGCAGCGAGCCGCCGAAATCGCTGCCGTCGGCCACCGGCAGCATCCGCGACGCGAGCGCCGCCGCCGTGCCGCCGCTGCTGCCGCCCGCGCTCTTCGTCAGGTCATACGGATTGCGTGTCGCGCCATACACCTCGTTGAAGGTGTGCGAGCCGAGCCCGAATTCGGGCGTGTTGGTCTTGCCGATGAAGATCGCGCCGGCCGCGCGCATCCGCGCGACGCCCACGGAATCGGCCTGCGGCACGTTCTCGCGAAAGATCGGCGAGCCGTAGGTCGTGCGCAGCCCCTTCGTCATCGCCAGATCCTTCGGCGCCTGCGGCATCCCGTGCATCCAGCCGTGGTATTCGCCGCGCGCCAGCGCGGCATCCTTTTCCGCGGCTTCGGCGAGCAGCGCGTCGCGGTCGCGCAGCGCGACGATCGCGTTGACCGCGCCGTTCACACGCTCGACGTGGTCGAGATACGCGCGCATCGTCTCGACGCACGAGACCGCCTTGCTGCGAATTGCCGACGCGAGCTCGCCTGCCGACAGGCGCACGATCGGGTCGACGGGAATGGAAGCGGGAGCGAGAAGCTGCGGGGCGCCGTGCGGCATGCGGGTCTCCTGGGAAGCGTTATCGAATGGCGGGCCGCTGGGCGGCGGCCGATGCTCTACTCTACGCGACGCGTTCCGGGCGACCTCCGATATTTTGCGGCGCAATTCATTGCGGATTCGACTGAATCGGGGTGGTGTGGGAGGGGCCGGCGTCCTCGTTTATGCGCATAAACTTAAATTTCTTATATTTCTAATAGACGCGCTACGACGCCGCCTGCGTTAACGACTTTTTTACGCGTAGATCCGATCTCTTTAGATCGCTTCCGGCGGCGGAACGCTACGCTGGAAGTACTTCGTTCCTGGGACATCGTCCATGCTCAAGCTGCTGGTTCCGGTCGGCCATTCGCCGCGCTCGCTTCAGGCCGTCCGGCACGCAACGTTTCTGTATCGAGAGCGGTGCGCGTCGGAAATCGTGCTAATCAACGTCCAGGCGCCGCTCGAATCGACGCGGCTCGAGGCGTTTCACCCGCTGTCGCGGCTGCGCGCGATCGAGGAGAAATTCGCGACCGACGATCTCGCGATGGCCGAGCGGATCTTGCGCGATGCGAACGTGAAATTCAGCGTCGTGATGAAGGTCGGGCCGGTGGCCGATACGATCGCGGCCGCGGCGGCCGAGACCGGGTGCGACGAGATCGTGGTCGTCGCGCCGCGGCACGATCCGCTGCATGCGCTGTTGTCGGTGTTTCGCCGCAGCGTGATGGACCGGCTGGTGCGGATTTCGAATGTGCCGGTAACTGCGGTGCAATGACAGGCATGGCGCGCCATGCGCGCCTGTCGTGCAGCGTTTATTTGATGGCCTTGCGCCAGAATACGAAATAGGCGGCCGCCGAAGACGCAACCAGCAAGATTGCCCACATCGGAGCGAGACTGATCAGCACGGAAGAGACGTTCAACATTTGGATTCCTCACTATTTCGAGAGCGATATTCAACATGGACCTGCTTGCCGGACCCGATGCACTGCGCTCGTCAGGCATCGCGTTCCGTCAAATCATGCATTCATGCTATCGCTTTGAACTGCCGCGCGACCGTCCCCTCCCGCCCGTACCCTGACATTCGTCAAACTCGCGCGAATCACCCGCCTGCCGCGCGGAAATCTGGCGCACGATGGCCATGCTGCACGCTCGGCTTCGTCTGCCGGACGCATTAAAACCGCTCGCCGCCGGCCCGAAAACCGCCGACGCCTCCCGCGCGCGAGCCATCAAAAACGGGACAGATGCCCTCTGCCCCGCCCCCGTTTCAGCAGACGTTTACAAGGGGAACCCCCAAGTGCTTCGTCGAACGTGTCCGCGTTACGCTTGAGCAACGAGGAGACAAACCATGAGACGAGCCGTACATATCGCTGTTTTCGCGTTGCTGGCCTATCTCATTGGCGATCGTGCGATCCTGCATGCGCAGGGCCGCGACGCCAGCCCGCTTGCGTGCGAACAGGGCGCCGCGCAGGTGAAGGTCGACGCGCTCGGCCGCGGCTTCGGCGCGGCAGCCGCCAGCAGCCAGAGCGAGGCGTTCATGTCGGGCTGCCTGGTAACGGGGCGCGACCATCAGGACGTCGCGATGGCGGCCCGCTGACGCGAATCCCGCGGCAAGCCGGCTGCGCCGCAATCGTGAGCGCGGGCGTCAATTCCCGCTGTTTACCGTCATTTTCTCGATCGAGGTCGTGACGGACGTCACGGCCCGGACGCCGTTCACGCTGAACGTCTGCTCGCGGTCCGTATCGTCGCGGGGAAGCCGCATCGACAACTGCGCCGTCAGCCCGTCCTTTCCGTATTGCCCGAACCAGTCGATCAGCCGGCCGATGTAGCACTTGCCGCCGATATGAACCGGCATGTCGCCGACAATCTCGTACGTGTAGTGGCCGGGGCCGTAGTTCGAATACTCGCTGCGATCGTCGCCTTGCACGTCGGGCGGAATCGGACATAGCGGCTTGTCGGCGCCGGCGTCGCGCGCAGTGCTGTCGCTCACCGCGTGCAGCGCCTGTTCGAGGGCCGCATGCAACGTGCCGTCGAGCACCGTCGCGCCCTTCTTCCCTTCATCGTGCTGCTCGACCGGCACCGACAGACGGTAACGGTAGTGCACCGTCAGTTTCGGCACCTGGTCGACGACGGTAAACGGCCGCAGCAGGTAAAACTCGTCCACCCCGTAATGACTGTCGCGATAAAGCGCATAGACGCGCCCGCGCACGCGAATCCAATCGGCCGCCTGATTCGCGCCGCGGCCATTCGTCGTGTACAGGCTGCGGTCGATCGCCTCGTTCGACTCGCCGGGCACGTCGAACTTGCCGCCGTTGCGCCGCAAGACGTCGACCGACGACCACAACCCGGTTCCGTTCGATGCCGATTCGACGACCAGATCGCGCCGCCCGTCGCCGTCGAGATCGATGAGCGTGTAGAACGCGCCCATCGCCGTATCGTCCGTGTCGATCTGCGACGCCTTCAACGCCTTCCATTCGTCGGCCGTCACGCCGTCGGGCCGGGCAGCCGGGAAAACCGGCCCTTGCTCGCCGCCGGATTCGCTCGAGAAGCGCGTGACAGCATCCTTGATTCGCAGCCGCTCGATCGCTTTGTCGACCGGCGAGCGTGAATCCGTTCGGCGCGCCTGCTCGACGAGCGTACGCAAATCGTCGAGCGCAGCCTTGTCTTCTGCGTCGGGGCGATACGCGAGCACCGTGGCGAGGCGCGCTTGCAGATCGGCGATGCGCGACAGATAGCGCTGCTCGAGGCAGCCGTGATCGGCGCCGCATTGATCGCGGGTTTTCAGCCAGCCGAGCTGCGCGGTGCGCAACGCCGTGCGCTGCCCCGGCGGCAACGTATCGGACAGCTTCCGGTAAAAGGCCGACAGCCTGCCGTCGTCCAGATGCAGGTCGTTCGACGCGCACACGGCCTTTTCTGTCGGGCTGGTTGCTTGCGTGCAGTCGAGCCCGGCCGCGAAGGATTCGGATGCGTGCGCAAGCAGCACGAGCAACAACGTGCGCCGGAACGGCGCTTCAATGCGGAATTTCATGGATGGGTTCTCGACGGTCAACGCGCTCTCAGATCGGGGCCTTGCCGGCCTCCAGCGCGCGATTTTCCATCAATTGGCCGGCCGGCGGAACAGCCGGGAGAAATCACCGCGCGTGAGCGCGCCCGTCGGCGACAGCGCATTCGATTTCCGCTACAGTGGCTTGCCCGGCCTCCGGCCGCCGCGTCGAGACGCCGCTTCATCGACAACGACAGACAATCAAAAGATGAGTCATCCGAACACCGAGCTGATCCAGCGCTTTTACACAGCCTTCCAGCAGCGCGACATCGACGCGATGCTTGCCTGCTATGCCGACGACATCGTCTTCAGCGATCCCGCATTCGGTGAACTGCGCGGCGACCTCGCCCGTGACATGTGGCGCATGCTGGTCGCACGTGCGCAGGAGTTCTCGTTGACGTTCGGCGAGGTCGACGCGGACGAACAGACCGGGCACGCGGAGTGGGTCGCGCACTACCGGTTCACCACGACCGGCCGGATGGTGGTCAACCGGATCCGCGCACAGTTCCGGTTTCGCGACGGGCGCATCGTCGAGCATCGCGACAGTTTCGACCTTTGGCGTTGGGCACGTCAGGCGCTCGGGTTCAAGGGCGCCCTGCTCGGCTGGACGCCTTTCGTGCAACGCGCGATCCGCGCGCAGGCGCGGAAGAATCTCGACGCGTATCGCGCCAAGCGAAAGTAGGACACGCGCCGTTATGGCTTCATCGTGGCGTTGATCAGGTCATACGCCATGTCCGGCAACACGCCGTCCGGGTTCGTGAGACGGTATTGGCGATACCAGCTTGCATCGGCCTCGGGATGCGGGCCGACGAGCCCGACGCGCCCTTTGCCGTAGCGGTAAGTCGCGGCCGCGATATCGTTGTTCGGATAGGTCGCGAGCACGACACCGCCGGAGCCGGTTCGAGCGGCCGGGAGCGTCGCGCCATCCTGGAAGTAGATCCAGCGCTTTTTCCCGCGCCAGACGACCGGCGTCACCGTGTCCGCGATACCGTGAATCGTCGAGCCCGGCCGGTCGACCTCGGAGTCGATCTCGCCGTCGACCAGCCCGAAACCCTGGTCGCCCGCCAGGTAGGCGCCCATGCAGATACCAAGGTATCGCCCGCCGTTCGACACGTAGTGCCGCACGGCCCTGATCGAATTTCTCCCGATGCTGGCAGCCGCGCCGGGAATGTCCTGCCCGCCGCCGGGCTGGACGTATAACGCGGCACCGGCCAGCGCGCCGGGCGTGATCTTGAGCTTTTCCGCCGGCCCGACGTAGATCACCCGGAACTTGTAGTCCGACTCCTGCAGGCGCGCGGCGATCGCCTCGGGGCAACCGTCGCACGCCGCGGGCCCGCGATAGACCAGCGCGACGGGCCGGCTGGCCGCGCCACGCATCTCGTCACCGGTCCTGGCCGCCTGGACGACCGACGACGCGACGAGTGACACCAGCAGGACAATCGAATCTCGGGATCGCATGTTCTTGATCGACGGAGTTGAAGGCATCGCGACCGCTCAAGACGAATCGACGGACGCACGCCCCTTTTTCGCCCCGCGCTTTTGAAACCGGATTGCAAGCCGCGCGACACGAAGCGTAGGCGCGCGAAAGCGCCGCGTGTGTACCGTTTCTTGCGTGCTTGTGCAGATATGTGCCGCACCGGCAATCGGAATCGAGCCCCACGGCTTCGATAGCCGGCACATGCCATCGCCAGTCGCCGCCTCGAACGGTCCGCGCCTCAAGTCTTATATAAGACATAAGACATTTGACGTTATAGAGTGATGCGATTAGAATCGCGTTCAAAGCAGTGCCTGGAACAGCCCCGGAGTGCCGGAACGGCCTTCCCCTCAAACGCAATATCAGCAGGTCTCCCCATGCTTGAAAACTTTCGTGCTCACGTGGCCGCCCGCGCCGCGCTCGGTATTCCTCCCCTGCCGCTGACGGCTCAGCAGACCGCCGAACTGGTGGAACTGCTGACGAACCCGCCCGCCGGCGAAGAGCAGACGCTGGTCGAACTGATCACCTACCGCGTGCCCGCCGGCGTCGACGAAGCCGCCCGCGTGAAGGCCGGCTTCCTGGCCGCCGTGGCCAAGGGCGAGACCGCCTGCCCGCTGATCTCGCGCGAACGCGCCACAGAACTGCTCGGCACGATGCTGGGCGGCTACAACATCCAGCCGCTGATCGAACTGCTGTCCGACGAAGCAGTCGCGGCCGTCGCCGCCGACGCGCTGAAGAAAACCCTGCTGATGTTCGACCAGTTCCATGACGTGAAGGAACTCGCCGACAAGGGCAACGCGCACGCGAAGGCCGTGCTGCAAAGCTGGGCCGACGCCGAATGGTTCACCAGCCGTCCGGAAGTGCCGCAAAGCCTGACCATCACCGTCTTCAAGGTGACGGGCGAAACCAACACCGACGACCTGTCGCCGGCCCCGGACGCCACCACCCGCCCGGACATCCCGATGCACGCGCTGGCGATGCTGAAGAACACGCGCCCGGGCATCACGCCGGAAGAAGACGGCAAGCGCGGCCCGGTCAAGTTCATCGAATCGCTGAAGGAAAAGGGCCACCTGGTCGCCTACGTGGGCGACGTGGTCGGCACCGGCTCCTCGCGCAAGTCGGCCACCAACTCGGTGCTGTGGTTCACCGGCGAAGACATCCCGTTCGTTCCGAACAAGCGTTTCGGCGGCGTGTGCCTCGGCAGCAAGATCGCCCCGATCTTCTACAACACGATGGAAGACGCCGGCGCGCTGCCGATCGAGCTCGACGTGTCGCAGATGGAAATGGGCGACGTGGTCGAACTGCGCCCGTATGACGGCAAGGCACTGAAGAACGGCGCCGTGATCGCCGAATTCCAGGTCAAGTCCGACGTGCTGTTCGACGAAGTGCGCGCCGGCGGCCGCATTCCGCTGATCATCGGCCGCGGCCTGACCGCGAAGGCACGCGAAGCGCTGGGCCTCGCGCCGTCGACGCTGTTCCGCCTGCCGCACCAGCCGGCCGACAGCGGCAAGGGCTTCTCGCTCGCGCAGAAGATGGTCGGCCGCGCGTGCGGTTTGCCGGAAGGCCAGGGCGTGCGCCCGGGCACGTACTGCGAACCGAAGATGACCTCGGTCGGCTCGCAGGACACCACGGGCCCGATGACCCGCGACGAACTGAAGGACCTCGCCTGCCTCGGCTTCTCGGCCGACCTCGTGATGCAGTCGTTCTGCCACACCGCCGCTTATCCGAAGCCGGTGGACGTGAAGACGCACCAGACGCTGCCGAACTTCATCAGCACGCGCGGCGGCATCGCGCTGCGCCCGGGCGACGGCGTGATCCACTCGTGGCTGAACCGCATGCTGCTGCCCGACACCGTCGGCACCGGCGGCGATTCGCATACGCGCTTCCCGATCGGCATCAGCTTCCCGGCAGGCTCGGGCCTGGTCGCATTCGCGGCCGCCACCGGCACGATGCCGCTGGACATGCCGGAATCGGTGCTGGTCCGCTTCAAGGGCAAGATGCAGCCGGGCGTGACGCTGCGTGACCTCGTCAACGCGATTCCGCTGTACGCGATCAAGCAAGGCATGCTGACGGTGGCCAAGCAAGGCAAGAAGAACATCTTTTCGGGCCGCATTCTCGAGATCGAAGGCCTGCCCGACCTGAAGGTCGAGCAAGCGTTCGAGCTGTCGGACGCGTCCGCCGAACGTTCGGCCGCCGGTTGCTCGGTGCACCTGAACAAGGAACCGATCATCGAGTACCTGAACAGCAACGTCACGCTGCTGAAGTGGATGATCGCGCAGGGCTACCAGGATCCGCGCAGCCTGCAGCGCCGTATCGCGGCGATGGAGCAATGGCTGGCCGACCCGCAACTGCTGTCGCCGGATGCCGACGCCGACTACGCGGCCGTCATCGAGATCGACCTCGCCGACATCCACGAGCCGATCGTCGCGTGCCCGAACGACCCGGACGACGTGAAGACGCTGTCCGACGTCGCTGGCGCGAAGATCGACGAAGTGTTTATCGGCTCGTGCATGACCAACATCGGCCACTTCCGTGCCGCGTCGAAGCTGCTGGAAGGCAAGCGCGACATTCCGGTCAAGCTGTGGGTCGCGCCGCCGACCAAGATGGACCAGAAGCAGCTGACCGAAGAAGGTCACTACGGCGTGTTCGGCACGGCTGGTGCGCGTACCGAAATGCCGGGCTGCTCGCTGTGCATGGGCAACCAGGCACAAGTGCGCGAAGGCGCGACGGTCATGTCGACGTCGACCCGCAACTTCCCGAACCGTCTCGGCAAGAACACGAACGTGTACCTCGGCTCGGCGGAACTGGCGGCGATCTGCTCGCGCCTGGGCAAGATCCCGACCAAGGACGAGTACATGGCCGACATGGGCGTGCTCACGGCCAACGGCGACAAGATCTACCAGTACATGAACTTCGACCAGATCGAAGACTTCAAGGAAGTGGCCGACACCGTGCAGATGTAAGCACACTGCCGGGTCGCGGCGGGTCGTTCCCGTCGCAGCGCCGCACGATGGCGCCGCAGGCTGCATGCCTGCGGCGCTTTTTTTTCATGCGGCTTCGGCTCCGGGTACCTGCCCTGTCAGTCGTAAAGCGCGCTGATCCGCTCGACCACGTCGAACGGCAGACCCTCGTCATAACCTTCCGCTTCGTCGAGATCGACATACTCGCGGCCCTTCGTCGGCTGCAGCATCAACGCCGGCACCGGCCGCGCAACCGGTACATCCGGATAATCGCTCGGGCCCGCGCCTTCGAAGTCATGCGGATCGAACCAGATCCCATGATCGGCGTAATAGCCTTCGGCGTAGCGCCGTTCGATTTCACGCAGCAGCCGGAACGTGTCCAGTTGATACGACGCGTCGCCCAGATCGCTTTCGTTCGCGTACTGGACGAACCATGCGGCGCCGAGATTCCAGTAGATCAGCAGCGCGGTCGCGTGATCGACGTTGCGGTTGTCGAGCAGCCAGCGCAGCGCGTGTCCGTTGCCGTCGTAATTGGAACGCGCGGCGAACCGGTGCCATTGCTCGGGCGTCGCGCCCTCGAGCCAGGTCCGGACGATGTCCCACACTTTCTGTTCGATTTCGGAATCATCCATGCAGGATCTCCTTGCGAATGACGGATGGCGGGAAGTTCTGAATATTCAAGGTTTCGGCGCTGCGTCGGCGGACTCACGCGGCATCGCCGCCCGGCTCGCGACGGATCACCAGCTCGTTGAAGCCGGTACCCGCATCGGGTTCGCGAGCGAAACGATGCGCGGGCAGCAGCGCGAGCAGGATCTCGGCGGTCGTGCGCACCACGCAGCCGCTCACCACATGGCCGCCCGACACGCGGCCGCTCGCATCGGAAACGGACATGTGCAGGTGCGCGCCGTCCGGCGAGACCGAACCGGCCAGCGTCAGGATTTCGAGGTCGCCGCGCAGTTCGGTCGGCAGGTCGGCGCCGGCAAAGCGCAACTGCGCGACGCTCAGGCTGCCGATGCCCTGGATCACGAATGCCGCGTGCGCACCGTGCGAACGCAACGCTTCCTCGATGGATGCGCGCAGATCGTCGCCGGGAGAAAGACGCAGGGGATGGGCTTGCATGGTCGAGAACCCGCTGGAGGATCGTGGTGTCGACAAAGAGTACGTTCGCCCCGTGAATCCGGCAAGTCACCCGCACCCAGAAAAACCGCCCTCGCCTCACTGCAACGCGCAGGCAACACCCGCGGGCATCACCCCGTAAAACGCTCGCTCGCGATCCGCGCATCGGGCACGCCTGCCGAGACAGCGACGTCCCGCACACCCTGCACGAGCGGCGGCGGCCCGCACACGTAGATGTCCGGCGGCGCACCGGCCTGCGCGAGCGCCGCGCGCAACGCGTCGACCGGCGTGCCGCGAAACCCGGCCCACTCCGCACCCGGCCGCCATACGCACAGATCGACCCGCAATTGCGGCAGGTCGGCCTGCAAACGCGCAAGCTCGTCGAGCATGAACAGTTCGCTTTCCTGATTGACGCCGAAGAACAGCCGCGTGTCGATCATCTCCTGATACTCGGCCATGCGTCGCAGCATCGACAGGATCGGCGCGAGACCCGTGCCGCCCGCAACGAACCAGCGCGGCCGCAGGCTGTCCGCGAACAGCCCGAAACCGCCCATCGGCACGCGGACCGTCAGCAGATCGCCCGGCCGCGCGCGCTCGCGCAGGTACGTCGAGAACCAGCCGTCCGGCCGCAGCCGGATCAGGAACTCGAGGCGGCCGTCCCAGTTGCTCGTGTTCGCGAGCGAATACGGGCGGCGCACACCGCTGCCCGGCACCTCGAGTTCGGCGAACTGACCGGGCTCGAACTCCACGGCCGAGCCGGAGGCGTCGTCGGGCTCGACCTGCAACTCGACGCGCATCGTGTCGGCTGCGATCGTGTCGAGCGTCGCGATCCGCGCGGCGCGCACGGGCACCGGATGCAGCAGCACCTTGGTCCGGTCGTACGGTGCGGCGACCCGCAGATCGCCGCGCGGCGTGGTCCGGCACAACAGGACCGCGCCGCGCTGGCCGGCCGGCAGCACGCCGGCGCTGTCGGCCGGCATCTCGTACGCACCGTCGACGACGGTCGCCCGGCACGCGCCGCAGCTTCCGCGCCGGCACTGCGACGGCAGCGTGATGCCGGCGTCGGCCGCCGCCGCGAGCAGATCCTGTTCGGCGTCGCAGCCGAAGCCGAACCGTTCGCCGTCGCGCGTCGTGATTTCGATCCGATAAGTCATCGAACGATCCCGCTCAAGCGGCCTTGCGCGCCAGCGACGCGGCAAGGTCGGCACCGGCGTCGCCGATCGGCTGGATGCCGAACTGCTCGACCAGCACCGCGAGCACGCCCGGCGTGACGAACGCCGGCAGCGTCGGCCCGAGGCGGATGTTGCGCAGGCCGAGCGCGAGCAGCGTCAGCAGCACGGCCGCCGCCTTCTGCTCGAACCACGAGATCACGAGCGACAGCGGCAGGTCGTTCACGCCGCAATCGAACGCGTCGGCGAGCGCCGTTGCGATCCGGATCGCCGAATAGCTGTCGTTGCACTGTCCGACGTCGAGCAGCCGCGGAATGCCGCCGATATCGCCGAACGCGTGCCGGTTGAACCGGTACTTGTTGCAACCGAGCGTCATCACGACCGTGTCGTCGGGTGCCTGCTCCGCGAACTCGGTGTAGTAGTTGCGGCCCGGCGCCGCGCCGTCGCAACCGCCGATCAGGAAGAAATGGCGGATCTGCCCTGCCTTGACCGCGTCGATGACCTTGTCCGCGACGCCGAGCACCGCATGCCGGCCGAACCCGACCGTGATCGTCTCTTCCGGCGCCGTGGCCGGAAACCCGGGCAGCGCCTGCGCGGCGCGCATCAGCGTGGAGAAATCGCGATGCTCGAGATGGCGCACACCGGGCCAGCCGACCGGCCCCGTCGTGAAGATCCGCTGCCGGTATTGCGGCATCGGCTCGATGATGCAGTTGGACGTCATCAGGATCGGCCCGGGGAAATGCGCGAAGTCGCTCTGCTGGTCCTGCCACGCCCCGCCGTAGTTGCCGGCCAGGTGCGGAAATGCGTTGAGCGTCGGGTACGCGTGGGCCGGCAGCATTTCGCCGTGCGTGTACACCTGGATGCCCGTGCCGGCCGTCTGTTCGAGCAGCGCGTACAGATCGCCGAGATCGTGGCCCGACACGAGGATCGCCTTGCCCGCCACCGGCGACACGCGCACGGCGGTCGGCTGCTGCGCGCCGAAACGGCCGGTGTTCGCACTGTCGAGCAGTTCCATCACCGTCAGGTTCAACCGGCCGAGATCGAGCGCCTGGGTGAGCAGCGCATTGACGTCGTCGGGCTCGCTCGCGAGAAACGCGAGCGCCGCCTCGATGCCCTCGTAGATATCGTCACGCTCGTAGCCGAGCACCCGCGCATGATGCGCGTACGCACACACGCCCTTCAGCCCGTACAGCACCAGCGCGCGCAGGCCGACGATATCCGCGCCCACCTTGTCGAGGCCCGTGTCGATGCCGACGGTCGCGGCCTGTTCCAGCAGGCCGGCAAGATCGTCCGCCGGCTGCCACGTCGCCGGCCCCCGCGGCGCGGGAACGGCCGTTCCAGCCGCCCGCGCGTTCGCTTCGCATGCGGCCTTCACGCGGTCGCGCGTCTGCGCCGCGTCGCGCAGCAGCTCAACGAAGCGTGCCGCATGGAAATTCACGTTGGTCAGTGTCGTGAACATCGCGTACAGCACGAACCGGTCGGCATCGCGATCGGGCACGCCCGCCGCCCGCGCGATCGCGCCGTATTGCGCGATGCCCTTCACCGCATGGACCAGCAGGTCCTGCAAATCGGCCGTCGTGGCATCCTTGCCGCAGTTGCCCTTCGCCGACGCGCAGCCGGGCCGCGCGCCAGTCCGGTCGGTCTGTTCGCATTGGTAGCAAAACACGGTGCTCTCCTTTCTCGATCATGGGGGCGCGGGTCAGCGCACACGACGGCGGAACGCGGGTTCCTTGCCGCCGGACGTCTCGCCCGCTTCAAGATGCGTTTCTTATGCATCTTTTTCATGATGTTTCGGCACGCCTATCGCCACCGTGATGCAGATCAAGAAACGGGACGCTCGCGGGTGAGGCAACTTGTCGCCATCACTGCCTGCCGGGTTCGGACACGTCGTCGGCATCCGCGCCTTCGATGCCCCAGTCGCCGTATCGATACCAGTCGTCGCCGAGCAATTCGCTCGGGTGCTGGGTGCGGCTGGAGCCGTTGCCGCAGCGCATCGCGTGCGTCGGGCAATAGTTGTCGCATCCCCAGCAGATCCTCTCCGGATGCATGGGATGCAGGGGAAATTTCTTGGCCATCGCGCGTCGTCTTCCCGGTGTGGTTTGATCCGCTACCGCTCGACTCTAGTTCACCGGCGCACGCGGGCCATGCGGCATTCATTCGCACCGGCCGCACTGCGTCGGCTAGGCACGTCGATGCGATTGGTCTAGTCTGCACGGTATTCCGCGACGCGAGCCGCTCCACCCGGCCACCTTCCGATGACCGCCATTTCGAACCGACTTTCCCGCCTGCGCGGCGGCCTGCTTGGCCTGCTGATCGGCGACGCGCTGGGCGTGCCGTACGAATTCCACGACGCCACATCGATCCCGCCGCCCGCTGCAATCGACATGACGCCGCCGCCCGGCTTCGCACCCGCGCACGACGGCGTACCGCCCGGCACCTGGAGCGACGACGGCGCGCAGGCGCTCGCGCTGCTCGATGCGCTGTTGCACGACCGCGACCTGAATCTCGACACGTTGGCCGACAACCTGCAGGACTGGTTTCATCGCGGCGCATTCACACCGGACGGCCGTGTGTTCGACGTCGGCCTGCAGACGCAGCGTGCGTTCCACGCGCTGGCGGCCGGCGCGGCGCCGGCCACTGCCGGGCCTGATGACGAGCGCGACAACGGCAACGGCTCGCTGATGCGCTGCTTTCCCGTGGTCATGATTGCCGCATCACGCGACGAAGTAATCGGCCTCGCACGCAAGCAGAGCGTCGTCACGCACGGCCACGTGCGCTCGCAGCTTTGCTGCGCGCTTTATGGCCTGACGGCGCTGGGCATCGTCGAGGGCCAGCCGGCGCCCGATGCGGTGCGCGCGGCCGAAGACGAACTGCTGGCGCGCTACGAAGGCACGGCCGACGAGATCGAACTGAAGATCGTGCTCGACGGCCGCTTCGATGCGCCGCAAGGGTCCGGTTATGTGGTCGACAGCTTCTGGTCGTCCATCCACTGCCTGCTGTCGACGGGCAGCTACGAAGATTGCGTGAAGCGCGCGATCGCGCTCGGCAACGACACGGATACGACGGCGACAATCGCCGGCAGCCTCGCCGGTGCGCTGTATGGCGAGCAGGCATTGCCGGATCGATGGGTCGCGATACTGCGCGGGAAAGCAATGGTCGAGGGCTGGCTCGCGAGACTGTGAGCGACCGGCGCCGACCCTGCCGCGTCACCCGCGGCGATCGCTCGCGAGCAATCCGTACAGCGCGCTGTCCGACACTTCATCGCCGACAATCCAGCGTTCGCGCAGCAGCCCTTCCCGCGCGAAGCCGAGCCGTTCGAGCAGCCGCGCCGACGCCGCGTTGCGCGGATCGATATCGGCTTCGAGCCGGTTCAGCCGCAACGTGTCGAACGCATGATCGATCATGGTGGACGCCGCCTCGCGCATGTATCCACCGCTCCAGTACTTGCGCCGCAGGCTGAAGCCGATCTCGGCACGCCGGCATTGCTCGTTCGCATGAAACAGCGAGCATTCGCCCAGCGTTTCGCCGGATTCCCGCAGTTCGAGCACGCAGACCAGATCCTGCCCGCTGGCGGACGTCTTCAGGTTGCGTGCAACGCGCTCCGCTGCCTGCTCGATGTGCGTCATCGGCGAGAACGAGAAATAGCGCATCGCTTCGGTATCCGACCAGAGATCGAACAACGTGTGCGCATCGGCTTCGCGAAGCGGACGCAGAAGAAGACGCGGTGTATCGAGCGTGACGGGTTCGAACATGGGCATGGCAGCGGCGGCGATCGGGAAAATGGACGCTGGATTAGAACATGCCGACCGCCAAACGCAAAAAGGCCCGGACGTCGCCCGAGCCTTTTTGCTGCATCCGCCGTTACCGGCAGCGCCTATGCTTCAAGCGCCTCCAGCACCTTCCCCTTCGTCTCGATCCCGACGAAGTGCACGGTCACTGCGGCGATCAGCGGCACGACGCCGATCAGGTAAAACGCCGGTGCGAGGTTCCCGCCGATGATCGCGTGCGGCACGACCATCGGCGCGACGAACGATGCGATCTTCAGCCACGCGCTGCCGAGCCCGCAGCCCGACGCGCGGATGCTCGTCGGATATTGTTCCGGCGTATAGACGTACGCGGTAATGAACCCCGACGCCATCAACCCGAGCGACAGCGAGCAGAAGATCGCGACGACATACACCGACGAGGCGTGATAAATGCCCGCGAACGCCAGCGACAGCGCGCACAGCACGAACGACCACACGATCACCGGCTTGCGGCCGAGCTTGTCGACGAGCAGCGCCGACGCCAGCGAACCGAGCACGCCCATCACCGAGCCGATCACCGCGAGGTTCAGCGCGAGCTGCAGCGGCGCATGATAGAAGTTCTTGTAGATCGTCGGCAGCCACGTCGACAACCCGTACTGGATGAACCCGCAGGTCGCCCACAACGTCGCCACCGCGAGCGTGCGCTTGCGATACGCGGCGCTGAACAGGTCGCTCATCTTGCGCTTCGGATGCTGGCGCACCATCTCGTCGAACGCGGCGACCTGCGTGACCGGCGGCAGCTCGCCGCGCACCGACGCTTCGAACACGCTCGTTGCGCGCCCGGCTTCCGCGAGCCGCCCGCGCGATGCGAGCCAGCGCGGCGATTCCGGCACGAGACGCGTGAGCACGAGCGACAGGATCAGCGGCAGCCCGCCGACAAAGTACATGATTTCCCAGCCGAACCGCGGTACGAGCCACGCACCGAGCGCCATCGACACGAGCAGGCCGATCGGAAACACGATCTCGTACAGCAGCACGAAGCGGCCACGGCCATGCGCGCGCGTGATCTCGTTGATGTACGTCGCGGCGACCGGCAGCTCGCCGCCCAGCCCGAGCCCCTGCAGGATCCGCAGCAGCACGAAGATCTCGAAGGTCGGCGCGAAGCCGCACGCGATGCTCGTGACGCCGATCACGGCCGAGCTCCACGCGATCGCCTTCACGCGGCCATGCTTCTCGGCCAGTGCGGGAAACAGGAATGCGCCGATCAGCTGGCCGATCGCGCCGGACGCGATCAGCATGCCGATCTGCGTCGGCGACAGCCCCCATTTGTGAATCAGCAGCGGCAGCGTCGCCGCGATCGTGATCACGTCGAAGCCGTCGAAGAACGTCGCGGTACCGATCAGCACGCGTGCGCGGATCTGCATCGCGTTGGCCGGAAGCCGCTCGAGCCGCGCGATGATCGCGCCGGGCGTGGAGGCGGCAGCTTCCATCGTGGCGCGACCGGCCACGACGTTGTCGAAAGTGCTCATGCGGGGTGTCTCCGTAGTCTCTCTGCCCGGTCAGGCAAGCGCTTTGGTCGTGTCTGCCAGGGCTTCCGTATCCACTGCCCGGCCCTGGTTCATCCACTTGCGCGCGAGTTTCAGCTCGCGTGCGTTGTTCACGGCGATGACACCTCTCACATGCCCGTCGCCAAGGAAAAACAGCGTCGCGCGGCGCGCGGCGAGTTCGCCGCGCACGACGAGCTGTGCATCGGCCGGCAGATCGCCCAGAATCTGCAGGTTCACGTCGTACTGATCGGACCAGAACCACGGAATCTCCGCGTACGGTGCGCGCACGCCCAGCACGGCTTTCGCGGCCGCGATCGCCTGGTTCTGCGCATTGGCCCACGATTCGAGCCGCACGCGCCGCTTCAGCCAGCCGTTGTGATGGTTCGCGACGTCGCCGCACGCGAAGATCGCCGGGTCGCTGGTCGCGCCGAATTCATCGACGACAATGCCGTCGTCGACGGCCAGCCCCGCGTCGCTCGCGAGCGACGCATTCAGCGCGAGGCCGATGCCGGCCACCGCGAAATCGGCGTCGATCGTCGTGCCGTCGGCCAGCGTCGCGCGCACCTTCGATGCGTCGTCCGGCTGCGCGTCGAGCGACGCGAGTGCCGCGCCGAGACGCACGTCGACGCCGTTCGAGCGATGCAGGTCGAGCAGGAAATCCGACACGATCTGCGGCACCGAGCGGCCGCACAGCCGCGGCGCGCCTTCCACCACGACCGCCTCGACGCCGAGCTTGCGCGCGGTCGCCGCGACTTCGAGACCGATCCAGCCGCCGCCGATCACGAGCACGCGCCGGCTGGCGCGCAGTTTCTCGCCGAGCGCGGCCGCTTCGTCGAGCGTGCGCAGGTAGTGCAGGTTCGGCGTCTTCACGATCGCGTCCGGCAGGCGGCGCGACGTGCCGCCGGTCGCGATCACGAGCCGGTCGTATGCGATCTCGCGGCCGCTGGCGGTGGTCACCACGCGGCGCGCGCGGTCGACCGACGCGGCGCGTTCCGGCTGCCACGCCTCGACGTTCAGCGCGTCGAATTCGTCGGGACGCACGACGCGCACGGTTTCGATATCGGCATCGCCGGCCAGCACGGCCTTCGACAGCGGCGGACGCTCGTACGGCAGGTGCGCCTCGTCGGCGATCATCACGAGGCGGCCCGCGTAGCCTTCCGCGCGCAACGTCTTCAGCACCCAGCCGGCGGCCTGGCCGCCGCCGATCACGACGACCGTGCCCGGCGCGGGCTGCGGGGGCGTGTTCGCTTCGGTCATGATTTGCGCTCCGTCATGAACTTGCCTTCCGGCGCTTTCGCGTTCTTCTGCCGGCGCGTGTTGCCGTCGAGGCCGCCGTCGACGGCCCACTCGGCGAACACGGTCGGGCCCGGCTCGAAATCGCGCGGCTGCCACTCGGGCGTCAGGACGTCCTCGTCCGCGTAGTACTCGATCAGGCCGCCGGCCGGATTCTGGAAATACCAGAAGTACGCGGACGACACGGGGTGACGGCCCGGGCCGAGTTGCGTTTCCCAACCGCAGCGGTCGATATGCATGCCGCCGCCGAACACTTCATGGATATCGCGCACGGTGAACGCGACGTGGTTCAGGCCGCGTTTGCCATTCGGCAGCGCGAGCAGGAACAGGTCGTGGTGGCCGCCGTGCGGCGCGCAGCGCATGAATGCACCGCGGCCCGGGTAGCGGTCCGACGTCTCGAAGCCGAGCAGCTCGTGATAGAACTTTTCCTGTGCGTCGAGGCAGTTCGTGAAGAACACGACATGCCCGACCTCGACCGGCTCCGCGCGTGCATAGATCGGGCTCGGCTCGTCGACGCGCAGCGTCCGGCCCCACACGTTCGATGGCGAGCCGGTGATGTCGAGCTCGCGCTTGCGCGTGACCTCGACGCGGATCGCCATCCCGTTCGGGTCGGTGCAGCCGAGCGCATCCTTCCGTGCGTAAAAGCCGGGCTGGCCGGCGAACTTGCCGCGCAGCGCGTCGAGTTCCTGCTGCGTCGCGACACCCCACGTGACTTCACGCAGCGTCGGGCCCGCTTCGAACGCGGGCGGCAGCGCCGGATCGTCGGCCTTGACGACCAGCACGGTGCAGCCGTTCATCGTCTCGAAGCGTGCTTCCGTGTCGTCGTGCTCGACTTCCTTCAGCCCCCAGTCGGCGAAAAAGCGCCGGCAGGTGGCGAGATCGTCGACACCGTACGTGATCTGCTCGATTCCCAAAATGCTCATTGCGTTTTTCCCCTTCGCTCAGTTCGCCCACGGCAGCGGCGCGTCGTTCAAGCCCCAGTAGAGGCTCTTCTGCTGCATGTACTCGCGGATGCCGAGACGCCCCTTCTCGCGGCCCATCCCGCTCTCCTTCCAGCCCGAGAACGGCGTGGAGATCGAGAACAGCTTGTACGTGTTGATCCAGACGGTGCCCGTCTCCAGCGCACGCGCGATGCGCCACGCACGCTTGTAGTCGCGCGTCCAGATGCCGGCGGCAAGGCCGAACACGCTGTCGTTCGCCTGCCGGATCAACGACGCTTCATCGTCGAACGGCATCGCGACGAGCACGGGCCCGAAGATTTCTTCCTGGCAGATGCGCGCGCTGTTCGGCAAGCCTTCGAGAATCGTCGGCTGATAGAAGAAACCGTTCTCGCGCCCGTCGCCCGACGGCCGCTCGCCGCCGCACAACAACCGGCCGCCTTCTTGCAGGCCCAGTGCGACGTAACGCTCGACCGATTCGCGGTGCTTCGCGGTGATCAGCGGCCCCATCTGCGTATCGGGCCGCGTCGGGTCGCCCACGCGCAGCTTGCGTGCGCCCGCAACCAGGCGCTGCATGAATTCGTCGTACACCGCGCGCTGCACGAACAGCCGCGAACCGGCGATACACGCTTCGCCCGACGAGCTGAAAATGCCGTACAGCACGCCGTTGACCGCGTGATCGAGATCGGCGTCGTCGCACACGATCGTCGGCGACTTGCCACCGAGTTCGAGCGACACGGGCATCAGCTTTTCTGCCGCGATGCGCGCGATGCCGCGGCCCACTTCGGTGCCGCCGGTAAACGACACCTTCTTCACGAGCGGATGACGCACGAGCACGTCGCCGATCACCGAACCCTTGCCGGGCAGCACGCTCAGCACGCCCTTGGGCACGCCGGCTTCCTCGCAGATGCGCGCGAGCGCAAGCGACACGAGCGGCGTGACTTCGGCCGGCTTGAGCACCACCGCGTTGCCGCCCGCGAGCGCCGGCGCGAGTTTCTGCGCATCGGACGCGATCGGCGAATTCCACGGCGTGATCGCCGCGATCACGCCGATCGGCTCGTACACGCTCATCGTCAGGTAGTCGCCGCGCGACGGCGTCAGCTCCTCGTCGAGCGTTTCGAGGCAGGCCGCGAAATAGCGGAACGTGTTTGCGGCGCTGGCCACCAGCACGCGCGTCTCGCCGATCGGCTTGCCGTTGTCGCGGCGCTGCAGGTTCGCGAGTGCCTCGTGGCGCTGCATGATGAGATCCGCGATGCGGTACAGCACCTGCGCGCGCTGGTGCGGCTTCAGCCCGGCCCAGTCGGCGCGGCGCCATGCGGCATCGGCGGCCTCGACGGCTTCGGCCGCGTCTTCCGCGTTCGCGGTCGACACTTCCATGTTCAGCGACTGGTCGGCCGGATAGATGCTCGCGTAAGGCGCGCCACGGCCGCGCCGCCATTCGCCGCCGATCAGGATGTTGCCGTCGGGTACGAGGCTCGTATCGAAAGGAGTCATGTCACAAGTCCCACAAATCTGTCTCTGCACAGCCGCCCTCGCCGTGGCGCGGGCGGACGCTTGGTGGCCCGGTCAGATCACGCAGCGGGCCGCGCGGTTGCGCAACGCGCGGATCGCGCTGTACGCCGTCAGCGCGGACGTCTTCGGGTTGTCCGGCAGCGGCTTGCCGCTCATTTCGAGCGACATCTCGCCGAACGCGCCGCGCGCGGTAATGCGGTGCACGTTGCGTTCGACGGCCGGATCGGCGATCAGGCGCACGCGCGTCGCGTCGAGGCCGAGGCCCGCCAGCGCGACGGTCGCCGCGACGTTGGCGTTCTTCGGATACAGCCGCGCGGCGTCGCGCGCGGTGCCTTCGAAGATCACCTTTTCCTCGGTCATCGCGCGCAGGTCGCACGATGCCTCGGCCGGCGTGCCGAGCCAACCGAGCGGCGGCTTGCGGCCGACGTACAGCACTTCGTCGAGGCCGCCCTGCTGCGCGGAAGCCAGTGCGTCGATGCCGCCGATCGCGCCGGACAGCAGCGTCACCGTCGCGTTGCCTTCGTCGGCTGCCCGCGACAACACGTCGAGCAGCGCGAGATCGGACAACGCGCCGATCGATGCGACCGCGCAGTCGGTGCCGGCCCTCAGCAGCGGCACGACGTGATCGACGAGTGCACTGTGGCCCGCGCATTCAAGCGCGAACTCGGGGCGACGGGCCAGTGCGTCGACCGACGATACGACCTCGACCGCACTGCCGAGCACGCCCTGCACCGCCGCGCGCTGGTGTTCCGGCACGATCACGTGCGCGATGCGCAGCGACGCATCGTGCTCGACCGCGTGGTACACGGCCGCGCCGATCGCACCGAAGCCGATCATCGCGACGTCGACGGGTGCGTGCGCGTTACGCATACTGGCGCTCCGTGGGCGCTTCCTTCTTCACCGGCGGGCCTGCGAACTGCGATGCGAACGAGCCGACCGACAGCATGTCGACCTCGACCATCACCGGGCCTTCCTTCGCCATCCCTTCGCGCACGATCGCTTCGGCCTGGTCGAGCGACGTGATCCGGTAGTGCGTGAGGCCGAAGCTCGCGCAGAACTGCGCGAAATCGGGCTGGTGCAATTGCACGAAGCAGCGGCGGCCGCCGTAGTGCGCGTCCTGGATGTTGCGGATCACGCCGTAGCACTGATCGTTCATCAGCACGATCATCACGTTCGCGTTTTCCTGCACGGCCGTCACGAGCTCGCCGACGTTGACCATCAGGCCGCCGTCGCCGACGAGGCAGACCGTCTTCGCCGCCGCGCCCGCCAGCGCCGCGCCGATGCCCATCTGAATCCCCTGGCCGATGCCGCCGCCCAGCGCATGCACGCCCGCGCGCGGCTCGAAGATCTTCAGCAGACGGTTGCCCCACGTGCTGTTCGAGATCGTCACGTCGCGCACCCAGTTGTAGTCGCGGCCGACGGCGCCCTGCAGCGTATCGACGAGCTGCTTGTACGGCCCGAGGCCCTTCGCCACGTCGGTCACCGCCTGATCGCGCGCCGCCGCGAGATCGGCCGCGAACTGCGAATCGACCGACAGGCGGCCTTCGAGGCGGTCGGCCAGCTCGGCCAGCACGCGCTTCGAATCGCCGTGCACGAACAACTCGTTGCGATAACCGCGGTTGTCGGCGAGCGCGTCGGCATCGACGCGGAACAGCGGCTGCGGCAGCGCGAGCTTGTACTTCAGCGTCTCGTTGCCGCGCAGGCGCGAGCCGACCACGACGAGTGCGTCGCAGGTCTTGTAGAACGCCTCGACGGACGCGTGCACGTTGAACGCGCCGAGCGTCGCCGGGTGATCCTCGGGCAGCACGCCGCGGCCCTGCACGCTCGTCACGACGCCGAAGCCGAGCTTCACGAGGCGTTCGACTTCCTCGCGTGCGTGACGCGCGCCGCCGCCGAGCCACAGCAGCGGGCGGCGCTTGGCGGCAAGCGCGTCGGCGAGCTTCGCGACACGCGCTTCGTCGTGCTCGCGCACCGTGATGTGCGCCGGCGCAAGATCTTCCGGCCATTCGATTTCGGCAGCCTGGATGTCGATCGGAATCTCGACCGACACGGGGCCGGTCGGCGCGGTCTGCGCGATGCGCACGGCTTCGCGGATCGTCGGCAGCACGGTTTCGACCGTACGCACGCGGAACGCGGCCTTCGAGATCGCGTCCAGCATCGTCAGCTGGTCGGGCGCTTCGTGGATGTACGCGAGATCCTGGTCGAGGTACGGCGTCTCGATCTGCCCCGTGATGTGCAGCATCGCGGTGCCGGCCGTCAGTGCCTCGACCATCGCGCCGGCCGCGTTGCCCGCCGCCGTGCCCGTGCTCGTGAACGCGACGCCGAGGCCGCCCGACACGCGGGCCAGGCCGTCGGCCATGTTCACCGCGCCGGCTTCGCCGCGCGCGCCGACATAGCGGATGTTGCCGCGCGAGTTGATCGCGTCGAGGATCGGCATGTTGTGGATCGAGATGACACCGAATGCGGTTTTCACGCCGCACTGCTCGAGAAAGGCGGCAATCAGCTCGCCAACCGTGGTTTTTTCAGACATGGCGTGCAAAGCCTCCAGAAACGTCGATATGGCTGCCCGTCGTGTAGGACGACAGATGCGTTGCGAGATAAAAAAGTGCCCAGGCGGCCTCGTCGGGCTTGCCGAAGCGATTCAACGGAATGTTCTTCTTGCGGGCGAGCGCGCCCGTCCACGCTTCCCAGCTTTCGCCGGGCTGCGCCTGCGTTTCGTAACGGCGGCGCCACTGACCCGACTCGACGATGCCGATCAGGATCGAGTTCACGCGGATGCGCTGCGGCGCCAGTTCGGTCGCGAGCGACTTCACGAGGCTCAGCACGCCCGCGCGCGCCGACGACGTCGCGACCATGTGCGGCTCCGGCTGCAGCGCGAGCAGCGAATTCACGCAGGTGATCGTCGGTGCCTGCGCGTCGCGCAGCAGCGGCAGGAACGCGCGCGTCGGGCGGATGATGCTGAAGTACTTCAGCTCGAGCTCTTCGCGCCATGCGTCGTCGGTCGTGTCGGCGAAGGTCGACACGCGGCCCTGGCCCGCGTTGTTGACCAGCATGTCGGCACGGCCGAAGCGGGCGGACACCGCTTGCGCGAACGCGGCCACGTCGGCTTCGTCGAGCACGTTGCAACGCTCGGCGAGCAGTTGCACGCCCGGATATTTTTCGCGGAGCGTTGCTTCGGCGCGCACGAGGCGGTCGCTGTCGCGGCCGCAGATCGCGACCGATGCGCCGGCCTGCAAGAACCGTTCGGCGGTCGCGAGGCCGATGCCGGACGAACCGCCCGTCACCACCGCAACCTGCCCGGTCAGATCGATCTCAATCATCGCAGTCCTAAAGCCTTGAGAAACGTGTGCTCGTCATCCGAGCGGTAATTGAGCCGCCGCGACAATTCCGCCGCCGCGCGCTGCACCTTGTCGATCAACCCGTCGGCGATCAGCGCCGCATCGATCTCCGGCCGCGGCACCGTCACCGTGATGCATGCAACGATCCGCTGCGTCTCGTTGCGCACCGGCGCCGTGACCACCGAGATGCCGCGCTCGAACGACGAATTGCTGACGCCGTAGCCGCGCAGCGCATCCTCGCGGATCACTTCGTACAGCGCGTCGACCGTCTCCGGCGTCGCGCTCGTCATCCGGTTCAGCGCGCGTTCCGGATACAGCGCGTGCAACTCCTTCAGCGACAGGTCGCCCATCAGCACGTGGCCGTGCGTCGTCGCATACGCGGGCAAGCGCGTGCCGACGTTCACGCGGATCGAGCTGAACACCGGCGACTGGCTCTGCGCCTTCGCGACGAACACCACGTCGCGGCCGTCGCGGATCACGATGTGCGTCGTGAAGCCGGTCGCATCGCGCAGGCTTTCGATCACGGGCAGGCCGAGATCGGTCAGCTCCAGCGAGCTCAGGTATTCGAAGCCGAGCCGCAGCACGGCGATGCCGAGCTTGTAGTTGCGATCCTTGTCCGCGCGCTCGAGGAAACCCAGCGATTCGAGCGTCTGCAGCAGACGGAATACCGTCGTGCGCGGAATGCCGAGCCGCTTCGACAACTCGGGCGCGCCGAGCACGGGCTCGCGCGGCGAGAATTCGGCGAGAATCCGCAGCCCGCGTTCGAGGCCCGGCACCACGTAGCTGGCTTCCGCCTTCGCGTTTTCGGATTCGTGTTGTTGCAGCGGTTCGCTCATACCAGCCCTCGCTGCGTATCGCACTGACGGCAGAATGTAGCGACCAGTGCGGAATAAACGGCCGGCGCTTCCACGTAACCGGCGTGTCCTGCTTGCGGAATCACCTGCAGCCCGACCTGCGCGGCCGCGGCGATCCGTTCGCAGGCAGCGGGCGGCGTGATCGCGTCGTTCGCGCCGACGGCCACGGCCGTGCGGCCGCGAAAGCCGGCGAGATCGGTCGCGAGATCGGCGTTCGCAAGCAGATGCGTAGCCTGCGCGTAGCCGGCCGGCACGATGCGCGCCATGTTCCAGCGCACCCACGCACGCGCATCCTCACTCGCGAAACCCGACAGCATGTTGCCGCTGCGCTGCTCGGCGAGCCCTTCCGGACCGAGTTCCGCGAGCATCGCGAGCCGCGCGTCGCGGCGCGATTCGCGCGTTTCGACCGGTGCGCTGCCGTAGCCGCCCGCGGGCGAGACCAGCAGCAGACCGGCGATCCGCGCGGGCATCGCACGGGCGAGACCGCCCGCGATGATCGCGCCGAGCGAATGACCGACCAGCACGCAGTGTTCGATGCCGAGTGCCTCGAGCCACGCGTTCAGCGACGCCGCGTAATCGGCGGCGGCCGGCGATGCGCCATGCACGGGCGTCGACACGCCGTAGCCGGGCGCATCCCACGCGAGCACGCGCCGCGATGCGCCGAGCGCGTCGAGCTGGCATACCCACGATGCGGCGCCCGAGCCGATTCCGTGCAGCAGCACGACCGGCAGCGCGCGGCCCGCATGCTGCGCGCCGGCCTCGCGATAACCGATCGTGCCCGCCGCGCCGGCCGCGCAACGCTGCTCGGGAAACTGCCCGAGCAGCGCGGCGAACGCCGCGGTGCGGTCGCGTTCACGTTTGTCGATGACACTCATTGCTTCACCCGCCCCGACTCAACGCTTGATCTTCGCCAGCGGCGAATCGGGCGGATAGGTCGGCGTGATCGGCTTCGACGAACCGAGCATCACGCACATCAGCGCGTCTTCCTCGCCGATGTTGATTTCCGTGCGATACACGCCCGGCGGCACCGAGATCAGGTCGCGCTCGCCGAGGATCGCTTCCCACGTCTGCCCGTCGCGCTCGCAGATCACCTTCATCTTGCCGCGCAGCACGAAGAAGATTTCCTCGACGTCGATGTGGATGTGGCTTGGGCCGATGTTGCCGGCCGGGATGACCATCGTCGAGAACGTGAAGTTGCCGGCCGGCACCGTGTTGACGTCCTTCGCGACGCCCGTGCCGCCCGTGCCGACATAGCGCATCTGCGCGCGGCGGTACTTCGGGTCGTAGTCGGCCTGGAACTTCAGCGCGTCCCAGTCGTAGCGCCGCGTCGCATAACGCGCCACGCGCCCTTCCATCCAGTCTTCAAAGCTTGCGCCTTCCGGCTGGTCCCACGACTTGCGATCGAGATCGGCGTCCGCCATCGTCCTCTCCTTCATTCAGAGTGAAAACATCAATTCATTACGAAGCCGCCGTTCACCGGCAGCAGTTGGCCCGTCACGAAGCGCGCGCCGTCCGACAGCAGGAACAGCACGGGGCCCGTCACGTCGTCGGGCACCTGCGCGCGTGTCAGCGCACGGCCCTGCATGTAGAACGCGTGGCGCTCGGCCGGCACGTACGCGGTTGCCTCGACTTCGGTCAGCCCCGGCGCGATCGCGTTGACCGTCACGCCGTGCGCGCCGAACTCGCGTGCCTGCGCATGCGTCATCGCGATCACCGCGCCCTTGCTCGCGACGTACGCGAGCAGCCTCGGCGCGCCCCACAACGCGGTGTCCGATGCGAGGTTCACGATCGCGCCGCGACCCGACTGCGCGAGGTGCGGCAGCGCTGCATTGCTGACGAGCCACACGCCGCGCACGTTCACGTTCATCACGGCGTCCCAGGTCGACACGTCCAGCTCCGTCGACAGCTTGCCGCCCGAGTTCGTGATTGCCGCGTTGTTGATCAGGGCATCGATGCCGCCGAGCGCCGCCGCGCCCTGCGCGACGAATGCGTCGACGCTCGCCGGATCGGCCAGGTCGAGCGCGAAGAAAAACGCGGCATGGCCGGCTTGCGCGAGTTCTTCCGCAAGCGCGCGGCCTTCGTCGACCAGCACGTCGCCGAACGCGACCTGCGCGCCCGCCGCGACGAGCGCCTTCACGAACGCCGCGCCGAGACCGCGCGCGCCGCCCGTGACGAGCACGCGGCGCCCCGCGAGCGACACGACCGGAGCGTACTCAGCCATTCGCGGGCTCCGAAGCGGCCTGCGCCGCGCGATGCGCGTCGAGCGCGGACAGGTGTTCCTGCGCGCGTTGGCGCAGCATCCGGCGCACCCGCGTGACGCCGATGTCGTGCTGGTACAGGTATTCGTGATCGCGTGCCTGCGGCGCGAGGCTTTCGAGGACGTAGCGGTCCTGCTCGAGCACGTCCCAGTGCAGGCCTTCGAGGCGGTTGCGGTACATGAAGCGCCACACGTCGCGCTGCCAGCCGTCGACCTTGCGCGTGCGCCAGAAGTAGACCTGGCAGTTGTCGCCGTCGACCGGCGTCGCGAAGCCGATGATCCCGAAGTTGCCGCCCGGGCCGAACTTCTGCTTGTACGGAATCGCGAGGCGCATCCACAGGCAGCCCGTTTCGCCGAGCTCGACCCAGTCGAAATTCACGTCGCGCTGGCCGATCTTCTCGAACATCAGGCCCGTTTCCGTCTTGCGCACGCGCATGTCGGCCTGCTTGTCGCCTTCGGCCATCGAGTGCGACGTCGCATGCAGGTACGCGCCGTGCATCGGGTCCATCACGTTGTCGATCGCGTACTGGTAATTGCACTTCCAGTTCGACACGCACAGGAAGTGCGCGTATTCGTCGGCGACCAGTTCCTCGGGCAGGTTCAGCGGTGCCGGCTCGCCGTGCGCTTCGTCGCCGAACCACAGGAAGATCGCGCCGGCCTTCTCTTCGACCGGATACGACTTCACGCACGTCGTGCCTTCGAGCGGACAGTTCGACACGGCCGGCACACGGTTGACCGTGCCGCCGCCGTCGACTTCGATGCCGTGATACCAGCAGGCGATGTTGCCGCCGAGGTTCCAGCCGAGCGACAGGCGCGCGCCGCGGTGCGGACAGCGATCTTCCAGCGCGTGGACCTTGCCCTCGTGATCGCGCCACAGCACGATCTGCTCGGACAGGCGCGTGAGGCCGACGGGCGCATTCGACACCTGCCAGCTCGGCGCGACGGGATACCAGTAGTTCTTGATGCCGCGGTCGAGATAGTCACGGACCGGGTCGTGTTGGACTGCGTGTTGTACGGGGGACGTCATCAGTGTGCTCCGGATGCGGTTGTCGTCGGGTCGGCGGTCACGCGCTCGGCGCGGTCATTCCGCGAGCGAGGCCAGTTCGGCGCGGAAGCGCTCGGGGGTCCACGTCGTGCCGTCCGGCGCGCGGAAACCGATGCGGTTCAGGCCCGCGACGACATCGTCCAGCTCGGTCGCGCCGGCTTCGAACACGCGTTCGAGCGCGTCGCCGAGGTCGTTCTCGTACTGGGTCGGCTCGGCCTTGCGGTTCTGCCAGATCCGGTTCTCGACCTGACCGGGGATCTCGATCTGCCCCTTGCCCGCGACGTTGTTCGGCTGCGGCGCCACCCACGGCTTCAGGAAGGGATTGAAGTTGACGGTCGCTTCTTTCATGTCATTCCACCTTGATCTGGATTTCCTCGCCGGCGAGGCGCACCGTGTACTGCTTCAGCGCGCGTCCGCCCGGACCCTTCAGGCATTCGCCCGTCTTGATGTCGAACACGGCCTCGTGCAGCGGGCATTCGACCGTGCCTTCGTCGACGAACCCCTGCGTGAGCAGCGCGTATGCATGCGGGCACACGTTCTCGAGCGCATACACGTCGTCGCCGACGCGGTAGATCCCGATTTCGACGCCGTCGGTCCGCTTGAACTCGATCGGCGTGTCTTCCGACAGCGCGCCGGCGTGTCCGGCGCAAATCCATTGTTCAGACATCTCACACCCTTCCTTCTGATCGACTCTCGGTTTGCTTCTCTTTTGTTCCATATTAGGAACATCAGTTTATGGATGGTGATTATAGGAGCGACTTTCCACGAGTAAAACAAAAAGCTGCATGCCCTAGGGAAAACACCGACCGCCGGGTCGACCATTGCTTCCGCCTACCCTATCAAATGTAAATTTGTGTTGTGTGACGGGGAGTTATGCCATTTTTGCGGGCGTCGCGCACCGGTGTCGGGCAGCGTCCGGGAACCCATCCGTCCCGAAAAATTTATTTTTGATCACGCGCATGACACCTCTATACTCCATTCCATCAGAGGCACACTGTTCCTTATATGGAACATACGAATGCCCACCCGGCGGTGGAACACGCGCGACGGCCGGCCGTCACCGCGCATGCCGCCACGGCACGTTTTCATCAGGTTGGAGAGTCAGGAGATCAAATGGTCAAGCATGCGGTAGCAGCAGCAGTCATCGGATTGGGCGCCGTGTCCGGCGCGTGGGCGCAGAGCAGCGTGGTGCTGTACGGCAGCATGGATGCGGGCGTCGCGTACGTGAACAACGTCGGCGGCCATGCGAAGTGGGCGATGATCCAGGGCAACACGCAGCCCGATCGGTGGGGCCTGAAGGGCAAGGAAGACCTCGGCGACGGCCTGTCGGCGATCTTCCAGCTCGAAGACGGCTTCTATACGAACAACGGCCAGTTCGCGACCGCGAACACGATCTGGAACCGCGCGGCGTTCGTCGGCCTCAGTTCGGAGCGCTACGGCACGCTGACGCTCGGCCGCCAGACCCCGCTGTCGTTCGACTATCTGGATCCGCTCAGCACGGCCTACCTCGCAATGAGCTGGTACGCGTTCCACCCCGGCAACATCGACGGGCTCGCCGCGACCGGCAACGTGCCGTACAACAACGCGGTCAAATACCGCTCGCCGAGCTACGCGGGCTTCTCCGCCGCGGCAACGATGGCGCTCGGCAACACGACGAACTTCTCGACCGGCAAGTCGGTCGGCGTCGCGCTGAACTATGCGAACGGGCCGTTCAAGGCGTCGGCCGTCTACTCGAACGAGCACGACCGCTCGATCCTGATCAGCCAGACCGGCATCACGTCGTTCCAGGGGCAGAACACCGCGAACGGCTACACCGCGAACAAGGTCGAGAACATCGGCGCGGGCGCGTCCTACCAGTTCGGCGACTTCCTCGTGCACGGCCTCTACACGCGCACGAAGATGCAGTCGAACGGTTTTTCGGACACGTTCCAGAGCTACGACGCGGGCGTGAACTACCGCAGCAGCGCGTTCAACACGATCGCGGGCGGCGCGGCGACCACGACGCTGGCCGGCCGCCGCTGGACGCAGCTCGAGCTCGGCGACATCTATGCGCTGTCGAAGCGCACGCAGCTTTATGCGAACGTGCTGGTCGAACACGGTTCGGGCGGTGCGAAAGCCGCGTTCTTCACGGCCGGCGTGTCGAGCACCGCGAACCAGGTGATCGTGCTGACCGGGATCCACCACTCGTTCTGAGCAGGTTCACGCATCGGGCGTTCGGCGCCCGAGATGAAAAAACAGCGGCCCGCGGGCCGCTGTTTTCTTTGGCGAGGCCGTCCGCGTCGCGCCGGCAACGGGTAGCATCGGCGGATTCCGACGAACGGAGACGACCGTGGCCGTCTACTTGCTGGCGCAACTTCGCTTCACGCAGCGCGACGCATACGACCGGTATCAGGCGCGCTTCATGGATGTATTCCGCAGGTTCGACGGCCGCCTGCTCGCGGCTGACGACGCGCCGGTGACGCTCGAGGGGGAATGGGACCGGAACAAGGTGGTGCTGATGTCGTTTCCCGACGAAGCAGCAGCGCGCCGGTTCATCGAGTCGCCGGAGTACCAGGCGATTTCCGTGGATCGCCAGGCGGGCGCGGACACGCTCGCGCTGCTCGTGCACGGCCTGCCCGCACCGGGCGCGTGAGCACGACGGCGGCCCGGCCGGCCGCGCATCGGCACGGTCAGAACATCGCGACCTTGTGGCGCGCGTGCGCGAAGGTCGGATCGCTTTCGAGCGGACGATAGTTCAGCCGCTGCGACAGGTCGACCGCCGCGCCGCACACGGCTTCGACGAGCCGCTCCTTCTCGCCGGCCTCGCCGATCTCCGAGCGCGGCACCGTCGCGGTGATCGCCGCGACGATCGAGCCCGAATGATCGCGCACCGGCGCCGTGACAGCCGAAATGCCGCTCTCGAATGCCGCCTCGCTGACCGCGTAGCCGAGCCGCGCGTACTGACGCACGCGTTCGTACAGTTCGTCGACGGTGCCCGGCGTGCGCTCGGTGAACTGTTCGAGCCGCTTTTCCGGATAGAGCTGGCGCAGCGCGTCGCGCGTCAGGTCGCCCATCAGCACATGACCGTGCACGGTCGCATGCGCGGGCAAGCGCGTGCCGACATGCACCTTCACCGAGCCGAACATCGATGTGTTGCTCTGTGCCTTCGCGACGAACACGACATCGCGCTGGTCGCGGATCAGCAGGTGCGTCGAGAAGCCCGTGGAATCGCGCAGCCGTTCGAGCACGGGCGCGCCGAGATCGGTCAGTTCGAGCGAGTTCAGGTATTCGAAGCCGAGCCGCAGCACGCCGACGCCGAGCCGGAAATAGCGGTCGCCGTTCACGCGCTCGAGAAAACCGAGCGCCTCGAGCGTCTGCAGCAGACGGAACGTGGTCGTGCGCGGAATGCCGATGCGCTTGGACAATTCGGGCGCGCCGAGCACGGGCTCGCGCGCGGAAAATTCGGCGAGAATCCGCAGCCCGCGTTCGAGCCCCGGCACCAGATAGGACGACGCACCGCCGGACGATTCGTCGTCGCCGGGCGAGGCAGATTCGGGAGCGCCGCTCATCGTTGTCTTGACCATGTGGACATGGACGGAAGGAAATCAATCACGAAACAGGCCATGGATCATCGTGGATATTCAGTCATGCTACCTCAGTGCGCACGCAGCGCTCGCACCCCGCGCATCACCGCGACGCAGCATGCGCATCCGCGACCCCATGAAGCGTCATTCACGGTCGAGAGGATAGCAGCGATGGACGGCGCGACGCCATGCGGATATCGCCGAACGGCGGGAAACCGCCGCGCGGTCCGTGCGCGCCGCGAGCGGCCGCAGGATGGCGGCCGGCGCGGTATTCGATGCCGGGTTGCCTACAGGCGCGACAGGTGAACCCGGATGTTCGCGCGGTCGTACGTGAAGCCGCCGGCCGCATCCGGCGCGAGTTCCCGTGCAAGATCGACCGCATACATCCATCCGCTGCCCAGACGGCCGCCATTCACCGCCCGGATCCGGCTGCCGCCGACCGCGATCGCCGCATGAAAGACATTGCCGTTCCGGGAGAAGCCGACCGCGGTTCCCGCCGGAATGGCGGCGCGCCCGTCCCACTGATCGCCGGCCTCGAAGTTGAAGCGCGTCTTCCAGAGTTGGCCGACCGTGTCGAGCAGCGCACCGGGCGCGATCATCGCGTCGCCGCGCATCAGGTACCTGACATAGGCCGCGGCGTCGTAGCAGACGCCGGCGGACACGTACTCGTTGATGTTGGCCATGCCGAACATCAGCGCTTGCGCATGTTTCTGCCGTTCGGGGAAACCGGATTGGGCGACATGTCCGCCTAACTGGGTCAGTTGCATGGGTAGCTCCTTTTGACGAAAAGGGTCGTCAGCGTCCTGCCAACGCAATAACCTCATATCTTATTACGATATCCACCGGCATCGGCCAGGCTTCAGCTTTCGACTCCGAGCGTCACGGCGTGCGTACCGCCGACGCCGGTGCGGCGGCCGCCGCGTCAGGATTCGGTGCGAGCCGCAGGCGCACGCGCAGCGGCTGCAGCATGTCGGGCGGTGGCGGCTCCGCGAGCGGGCCGGCCGTGAGCAGTTGGCGCAGCGTCGCGTCCGCGTCGGCGTCGCCGAGCGACGCGAATTCGATGCGCGTGACGGCGCCGTTCGCGCCGATCCACGCGCGCACGACGATCGCGGGCGGCGGCGCATCGGCGCTCGCATTCAGCACGCGCGTCTCGAGATAACGATGCAGCCGGTCGGCCGCATCGCCGTCTGCTTCGAGCCACGCCTGGAACTGCTGGCCGGCAAGCTGGCCATAACGGATCCACGTCTGCGGCACATCGGCTGTCTGCGCGACGGCCGGCGTGGCCCCCACGACCAGCGCATATCCGACGGCGATCGCCCGCAGCCACCCGGACGCGCCCCACTTCTGCATTCGCTTCATCCCGCCTCCCGTTTCGACGATTCGCTCATGTGCCGCGTTGCCGCGCCCGCTCAGCCGATTTCGATCGGCACATACAACCGCGTGCCGCCGCGCTGGACGAGCAGCGCGACGTTGCCGTGCGCGGCGTCGATCTCGGTCATCAGCGCGCCGATACTCGCGACCGGCGTGCCGTTGACCGACAGCACGACGTCGCCGGGCTGCAAACCCGCGCGGGCGGCCTGGCCGCTCGCCTGCTCGACGACGAGCGCCTGGCCGACGCCGAGCCGCTGGCGTTCCTGCTCGGTCGCCGCGCGCAGCGCGAGCCCGAACCGCGCAGGCCCTTGCTCGCCGCCCGCCGATGCCGTGCCGCTGTCGAACGCGCCGACCGTCGCGACCACGTGCATCGCCCGCCCCGCGCGCCACACCAGCAGGTCGGCCTGCCGCCCGGCGCGCATGCCGGCGACCGTGCCGAGCAGGTCCGACGATTCGGCCACCGGCTTGCCGTCGACCGCGAGCACGACGTCGCCCGCCTGCAGGCCCGCGTGCGCGGCCGGGCCGTCCGCTTCGACCATCGTGATCAGCGCGCCGTCCGGACTCGCGAGGCCGAACGAACGCGCAAGCGCCTGGCTCACTTCCTGCACGGCCACGCCGAGCCGGCCGCGCGTGACCTTGCCGGTCCGCAGCAACTGGTCCTTCACGTCGAGCGCGATGTCGATCGGAATCGCGAACGCGAGCCCCTGATAACCGCCCGTCTTCGAGAAGATCATCGAGTTGATCGCGATCACGCGGCCGCCGAGGTCGAACAGCGGGCCGCCCGAATTGCCGGGGTTGATCGGCACGTCGGTCTGGATGAACGGAATCGCGCGCTCGCCGGGCAACGATCGCGATTTCGCGCTGACGATGCCCTGCGTGACCGTGTTCGCGAACCCGTACGGCGAACCGATCGCCATCACCCAGTCGCCGACTTCGGTGCGCGCGGGGTCGCCGGTCGCAACGACCGGCAGGTTGTGCGCGTCGATGCGGATCACCGCGACATCGGACACGGGATCGCTGCCGATCACGCGCCCCTTGAACTGCCGCTTGTCGGTCAGCTTCACGTCGATGGTGGTCGCGTCGCCGACGACGTGCCGGTTCGTCAGGATCACGCCGTCCGCGCTGACGATGAAGCCGGAGCCGAGACTCACTTCCTCGCGGTTGCCGATCACGCGCCGCGCGAGAAACGGCGCGAGCGGATGATCGGGCGCGATGCCGGGCGGCAACTGGATGCCCATCTGCGTGACTTCGCGCGTGACGCTGATGTTGACGACGGCCGGGCCGACGCGCCGGACCAGCGCGGCGAAGTTCGGCAGCGCGACGGTCGGCGGCGCGGCACCCGCCTGCGCCGGCCGCTCGGCGGCCGGTGCCGTCGCACACGCGCAGGCAAACGCGAGCCCGCCCGCGATCGCCCGCAGCCCCCTCGTCCGGCCCGTATGCTTGCCCGCTTTCATGTCGCTGTTCCTCGTCGATGCCCGTGCCGCGATGGCAATCGCCTGCGTCACTTCGGCGGCACCGCGACCGGCGCATCGGGTCGCTGCGGCGTCACCGAACGGCCCCAGTTCGAACCGAAGCGGTTCTGCTCGGTCGACAGGTTGAACGTGCCGAGACGGTTCGACGGCTGCTTCGACAGCCGCTCCGAATCCGTTTGCGATGCCCCCGCCTGCGGCTCGGCCGTCGGCTTCAACTGCTGACTCAGGCAGTCGTACGACAGCGCGCGCTTGCCGTCGACTTCCGCGTCGACGCACACCGGCTTCGTTGCCGAACCTGCGTTGGCCGGCGCCGCCGCGCGGCTGCCCTGCGCGTGTGCGCCAGCCGCCAGCAGCAGGCAGACGATCGTCGCGATTCCGTTTCGTCGCATCTTCATCCGCGCCTCCTTCAGAGATAACGCCATCGCGTTTGCGCCGCCGCACTCATACGCTCGTACCCGACACCGGCGCACGCGCCAGAAAACGCGCGAATGCCGAGCGATCGGTCGCTTCGACGGCCGGCTCATCCGCATCGGCGTGCCGCACCCACGCATCGCGCATGCCGTCGACCGGCTGCCACGCCTGCACCTGCGCGCCGGTCGGATACGGCGTGACGAGCGGTTCCCGATAGTCGACGCGAAACAGCGGCGGCGCGTCGTTGCCGGCCGTCCACAGATCACCGACATCGCGCACGCTCGCGTCGAACCAGAATCTCGCCCAGCGCACCGTGGGCGTCCGCGCATCGGTGTCCGGCGCATCCGGCACGCGCAGGAAACCGGCCAGCACGAGCAGCACGGCCGCGAGATCGTCGTCGCGCAACATCCGGTACGACCAGAGATCCGCGACGTCCACGCATGCGACCACCGCGATGAAACGCTCGATCGTGAGCGCGGGCCACACGCGGCGCATCAGCGTGTAATGGCGCTGCCAATGTGCGATGAAGCGCTCGCGATGCAGCGCCGCGACCTGCACGTCGCGCGAGCCGCGTATCGTCAGTTCCTCCGGCTGATACTGGCGCGTGGTGAGCACGCACTGCGCGGAGCACCGCGTGCTCCGGTGCCGCGCATAACCGCCCGCACCGGGCAACGGCTCCAGCGCGCCGAAGCACAGCGGGCAATGCGTCGGCCATTCGCCGGGCCGGCCCGGCCACGGGTTCGCCTTCGGCAAACGCGGACGGTCGGCGGCAGCGGCCGGGCGGCGGCGCCCCGGCGTGCGTGCGTCGGGCGCCTCGACGCGCGGCGTCGAACGGACAGGTGCCATGAGCGCGCCTACCGGGCGGACGCGAGCGCTTTCTTCAGCGCGTCTTCGTTGATCGGCGCATTCGCGGCCAGCTTCGCGAGATACGTTTGCGCATTCTGCTGCGTGCGCTGCGCGCGCAGCATCGCGCGCAGTTGTTCCTTCACGTCGGCCAGCGGGCGCGGCGCGGCCGCGCGCACGTCGATCAGCTTCACGACATGAAAGCCGGCCGGCGTCTGGATCGGCGCGGAGACCTGGCCCGGCTTCAGCGCGTCGGCCGCCTGCCGGACGGCCGGCACCATCAACGCGTCCGGCACGAAACCGAGATCACCGCCGTTCGCGGCGCTCGCCTTGTCCTGCGAATTCGCTTTCGCAAGCGCCGCGAAATCGCCGCTGCGCGCGCGGTTCGCGAGATCGGCCGCCTGCTTGCGCGCCTTGTCGAGCGTCGCGGCATCCGCGTTCGGCGGCGCCGCGATATAGATTTGCGCGACGTGCAGCGCGCGCGGCGCGGTGAAGGCGGCGCGGTTCGCGTCATACGCGGACTGGATCTCCGCGTCCGACGGATAGTCGGCCGGCGGCGCGTTCACCGACGTCAGATAGCTGCGCGCGACGATATCGCGCCGCGCCTGCTCGACGGCCGCCTGCACCTCGGCCTGCTTGTCCCAGCCCTTCGATTTCGCTTCGGCCAGCACGGCCTTCTGTGCAAGCGTCGAACGCACGACCTGGTCCAGCGCCGCGGGATCGGCCGCGAGGCGTTCACGCCCCTCCGGGCTCACCGCCTTCAGCAGACCCGCGATGTCGGCCTGCGTGACCGACGCCTGCGCGGCGTTTGCGATCACGTCGTCCTGTGCGTACGCGACGAGCGGCGCACCCAGCACGAGACCGGCCGCAACCATCGCCAGCACCTTCATCTTCGTCATCGTCATTCGACTGCCCTCTCGATTGTTCTTGATATGCAGACGCCGGGGCCGGCGCTCACGGCGCCGATCCGGCTCACGGCGATCACGACTGCGCGGCAGCCTCGATCCCGGCCGCTTCGGTGGCCGCTCCAGCGACCGATGCGCTGGCGGGTTCGCTCGCCGCCGCACGCGCCGCATCCTGCTCGGCCATCGCGGGACGGTTGCGCAGGTGCAGCAGGAATTCCTGGATCAGCCGGTCCCACAGCTCGATCGTCGAGCGCAGGTAGCGCTCGGACACACCGCCCGCGACGACCACGTCCATCTCCAGCGCGAGAAACGGCCCATGGCTCGCGAGACGCGCGAAGCGCTTGGTCCGGTTCCAGTCCGCGACAAGTTCGGTCGGTAATTCACCCTGCACCTGCAGCACGCACGACAGCGTGTAGTCGATGTACGGCAGCGCGGCGGCTTCAGCGTCGGTGCCCTGCGGCGCGAGCGCGGTGGCCGGGTTGCCGAAGCGCACCGCGAAACCAATGCCCTGGCTTGCGCTCATCAGTTGCACCGTGCCGTTCTGCTCGGCTGCCGTCACGCGGTAACCCGCGCGGCGCAGCACGTCGGCAAGGCCGTCGGCACTGATCGCTTCGATCGGCGCATCGTGTGCCGCGCGTTCGTCGCCGGCGTTCGGTTGCTTGTCTTGCATGTCTGTCTTCCCCGTATTCATCGAATCGATCGGTTGATGCCCTGCGCCGGCCCTAGGTTCACGGCGCATTCGCGGATGCGGCCGACGCCGGAGCCGGCGTCGCGACGGCCGGACGCGTGGCCGGGTCGTACTTGCCCGCATACAGCGCATCGCCGTAGCGTTGCGCGAGATCGTCGTACTTCACGCGCGCCGACTGCGCGAACGGCTGCCGCGACGAGAACAGCGTGCCAAACCCGACATGCTCGTACGCGTCGAGAATCTCGTGACCCACGCGATACAGGTCGGCATTGTGTGCCTGGCAGGTTTTCAGTTGCGTGTCACGCGCGGCAACATCCTTCTGCAGTTGCGTGTGCTGCGCATCGCGAGCGCGCGACACGGCGAGCAGATCCTCGTAGGACGACTTGTATTTCGCCAGCGACTTCGCGTCCTGCTCCCGGCCCGCCCGTTCCTGCGCGAGCGCGCGCTTCGCGGCCGCCTCGGCACCCGAATCGCCGCGCGCCGTCGCGAGTTGCCCCTGCAACGCCTTCAGTTGCGCGAGTGCATCGTCGCGCTGCTTCTCGGCCGCCGCCTTGTCGGTCTGCAATTGCGCCTGGTTGTCCTGCAGCTGGCGCAGCTCCTGCACGGTCGAGCGCAACTGGCTGCGCAGCTTGTCCTCGATGCTCTGCGCGTGCGCGCCGGCGGCCGCGAACAGCAGCGCGCCGGCCACGCCGGCCGAGAGCATCGTGCGATAGGTGGTGTTCATTCGCGGCTCCGGTCAGAAGCGAGCATTGAGCTCGATCTGCAGCACGTCGATCGATACCGGCGGCCCGTACACTTCCTTCGAGCTCAGGTAGCGGGCCGACACCCACGTGTCGCGTGCGACCGCGTACGCGGCGCCGAGCACGTAGCCGCGCGCGTTGGTGCCGCCGAGATGGAAGTCGGGATCGTTGAACGCATCGAGCACGGCGTCCGGCTGCAGGTACTTGTACGCGATCGAGAAGTTCCACTGGCCCTTCTCGCGCGGCTCCGGCTCGCCGATCGTCGCCTTCGCGAGGAAGCCGTTCGGCCCGCTGCGGTAGTCGGCGCGCGTCGCGTTCACCGACGTCGATTCGTAGTTGTTGACCGGCAGCGACGCCGCGGCGAACGCCTTGTTGTCGTTGTACGCGAGGTTGCGCACGTATTCGCCGTCCAGGCGCAGCTTGAAGCGATCGGCCACCACCGTGTCCCACTGCGCCTTCAGGTCGAGCAGCCGGTAGTTGTACGCGAGCCCGAAGAGCTGCGGCTGCGGCGTCATCCCCGGCGCGAGGTTCGGGTTCTGCACGATGTTGCGCAGCGCGATCAGTGTGTTGCCGCCCTGCATGAACGCGGGCGCCTCGTTGTCGGTGTTGCAGCTCGTCGCGCCGAGATACAGCGCGCACGGCGACGACAGCGTGCCGCGCATGTTCTGGAAGTCGTAGTACGCGACCGCGCCGCGCAGCCGGTTCTTCGCATCGATCTTCCAGTCCGCGCCGAACTGCGCGCCGAACATCCACTTCGTGTCGCTGCCGGCCTTGTCGGTGCTGTTCGACGGGAAGTTCTCGCTCGTGTACTGGATCGGGAACACGCCAAGCGTGCCGAACAACGTGACGTCGGGATTCCACGGCAGCGCATGGCGCAGGTTCGCGGCGAGCCCGTCCATCATCAGGTCGTCGGAGAACACCAGGTCCGACTTGAAGAACGGATTGTCGAAGCGGCCGGCCGTCAGGTTCAGCCACGACGTCGGCTTGTACGCGAAGAACGCCTTGTTCAGCCAGATGTTCTTCTTCGCGAAGCCGCCGCCGGCGGTCGACGTGGTCGACACCGGCCCGTTGTCGTTGCCGCTCGCGAGCTGGATGCCGGCGATCATGTCGTCGGACAGCGTCGCCGTCACGCCGAGCCGCGCGCGGTAGCGCAGCAGGTTGTTGCGGTTCTGCGTGGTGTTCTGCGTCGGCAACTGCGTCGTGTTGGTGTTCGGGTTGATGTCGAACCCGCCGCCCTGGTTGATCGCCGCGAAGTTCGTCACGTTGTTCGCGTTGCGGCTGCCGTAGAAATGGTATTCGTCGCGCACGCGCAGATCGCCGTCGAGCTTGATGCGCGACACCCAGTCGGGGAACGTGTTCGGCTGCGCCCAGTTCTCGGCCTTCGCCTGCGCGATCACTTCCTGCTTCACCTGGTCACGGATCTGGTCGCGCACGAGCTGCGGCACGTACGGCACCGCGACGTCGCCCGGCTGCGTCGGCGGGTTGACCACACCGGCGCCGGCCACCACGGGTGCGCCGGCCCCTCGCGAGGCCCTCGCCTGCACGGCTTCCGTGCGCGCCTCGCTGATCAGCTCGTTCGCGTTCTGCTGCGTGAGCACGCCGCGCTTGACCAGCAGGTTGATCAGGTTGATCACCACGCTCTCCGTCGGCGCGGCCTTCCCCGATGCCGCCTGCGCTTCGAGCGACTGCCCGTGCGCGGCGGACGCGCACGTCAGCCCGAGCGTCAGCACCGCCGCGCCGACGCGCGACAGGCGCGCGGGCAGCGCGCCGTTGCGGGGCACCCCACCCCGTCCGTTCATCTTGTGAATCATCGAAGCACTCCGAACAATTTTCGTTTCTTTTCCGGCAGCAACCGCGCGACGGCGCTGCCCCATGATTCTTTCGTCGTTTCGCGTGCGCATCGTCAGCGTCGTCATGCCGGCTTGCGTCCCTGGAGCTTGACGAGTACCGGATACGTGGTCGCGGGCGGCGGCACCTCGTCGACCTTGCCGAGCGCTTCGACCGCCGCGACCACGGCTGCATCGATCTTCGCGTCGCCGGTCGACTGCGCGATCGTCACCTTCGTGATTCGCCCCGACGGATCCATCCACAGGTTCAGGTTGCCCGCGAAGCGCGCGCCGCCGGCCTCCTGCACACCCTTGTCCTGCTCGATCGCGCGCTGCAGCACGTACACCATGTATTGCGCGTAGCTCGCATTGCCGAACTTGCCGCCCCCGCCGCTGCCGATCATTCCGGAGCCGTCGCCCGCGCCGATGCCGAAGTTGTCGCTGCCGGCCTGCGCATCGGCATTCATCGTCATCTGCTTCGGCTGGTTGTCCGACGGCTTCGGCGCCTCGGACGGTTTCGGCGCGATCGTCGGCCGGTCGATCGGCGTCTTGACCTCTTCCTTCACCTTCTCGGGCGGCGGCTTCTGTTTCGGCGGCGGCGGTGGCGGCGGCAACGGGATCACCGTCGTCACCTGCGGCGCGCTCACGCGCTTCACACCCGCGGTATCGCCCGCGAAACGCCAGATCAGCGCGGCCAGACCCGCGAGCACGAGCGCGATCGCGACGGGCTTCACGTAGCGGCCGGGGCCCTTGTCCGGCGGGCCGCCGTTGTAGGTCATTTCCATTGCGCGCCCTAGCCCTGCTTCGCCCTGCCGGTCACGAGACCGACTTGCGACAGGTCGAGGCGGCGCAGCAGGTCGAGCACGTCCATGACCTTCTGGTACTGCACGGCCGCGTCGCCCTTCAGCACGATCGGGAATTCCGGATTGGTCGCCTTCTCGGTGCGCAGCCGGCTCTCGAGCTCGTCCATCGTCACCGGGTACGCATCGAGGAAGACCTGCCCCGAATCGGCGACCGTGATCGCCTTCGTCTTCGGCTTCGCGAGACTCGCGGACGAGCTCGCTTTCGGCAGATCGACCTTGATGCCCTGCACCGACGCGGTCGTCATGATGATGAAGATGATCAGCAGCACGTACGCGAGGTCGAGCATCGGCGTGATGTTGATGTCGTCGTACGGCTTGTCGTCGTCCTGAACCTGCATGGTGATCTCCTGCGTGCGTTCAGTGCGGTCAGTCGGCCAGCACCGCGTGATCGGGCGTGCGATGCGCTTCGGCGAGGCGCGTGACGAATTCGTCGACGAACACCTGCATGTTCGCGGTCACGTTCTTGTTGCGGATCAGCAGGTAGTTGTAGCCAAACAGCGCGGGAATCGCGACGAACAAGCCCGTCACCGTCGCGAGCAGCGCGGCCGCGATACCCGGTGCGATCGCGTTGACGTTCACGTCGCCGGCTGCCGCGATCGCCGCGAACGTGATCATCACGCCGACCACCGTGCCGAGCAGGCCGAGGAACGGGCCGCCCGAAATCGCGATCGTCAGCAGCACCATCGACTTCGACAGCCGCTGGTTCTCGCGCACGAGCGTCGCGTCCATCGACGCGCGGATCGCCTCGATCGATTCGGACGTGATCACCGTGCGGCCGTTGCCGTCCATGCGGCTGTGGATTTCATGCACGCCGGCCTTGTACAGCCGGTACAGCGACGACTGGTACAGCCGGCGGCCGTCGTCGCTCGCTTCGTCGACATGCGCGAGACCGACCAGGTGACGCCCGGCCACTTCGCGAAAACGCTGCACGAAATACAGGTTCGCCTTGTCGACGGTGCCGACGTAACGCGCCTTCGTCCACATCACAACCCACGACACGACCGCCATGCCGAGCAGGATCGCGATCACGACCCACGCGTCGACCGTCACCGACTGCACGATCACGCCGAAGTAACCGAAGCCGAAGCCCGACTGCTTCTCGTCGGCGCCATACGCGACCAGCTTCGATTCCGAGCCCTGCGCGAGCGCATCGATGGCGAGCGCGGCCGGCGAGCGCGCGATCTTCGACAACCGCAGTTCGTCGAGCGCGCCCGTGTAGGCAGCCAGCCCGGCCGGCGCACCGGCCGCATCCGCGCCGATCGTCGCCACGCCGTTCAGCGCGGGCAGCGTCGCCGCGACCTGCGCGACCTGCTTGCCGTTCACGTAGACGGTCAGGTTCTTGCCGTCGGCCGTGACGGCCAGATACGTCCACTGGTTCGCGGCGACCGGCGCGGCGGCCGGCGTCCGCACCGGCGCCGGGCTGTTGGCGGCACCGTCGACCTGCGCGAACGGCACGCCGTTGTCGAGGCCGATCAGCAGCGCGTTCGCGCCGTCGCGGCGGCTGTACAGCAGCGTGTTCGGCGCCAGCGCCGACGGCTTCACCCATGCGCTGAACGTGAAGCTGCCGCCGGCAGCCAGGTTCAGCGACGGGCTCGCCGGCAGCGTCAACGACCCGCTGCCGTCGAACCGTGCGCCCTTGCCGACGATGCCGTCCTCGACCGTGCGGAACGATGCGTTCTGCGCATTGTTGCCGTACGCGGTCATATCCTTCGGCGGCGCCCCCGCCGCGCCGTTGAAGTGGTAGACGAGCGTGTAGTCGGCGTCGAAGGTCTCGGCCGGCTTGCTGCCGTCCGGTGCCTTCTTGTTGCCGTAGTACATCCAGATCGACTCCGCGGCGCCGGCCGGCATCTTCGGAATGTCGACCCAGATCAGCGCGACGCCGAGCACCGGATCGTATTGCTCGACGTGGTAATTCAGCGGCGTCTTGTCGTCGGCGGCGACGAAGCGGATATCGGCGCCGTTGTCGGCCAGCCCGTCGAACTGGAAGTTGCCCGAGTGCAGGCGAATCAGCAACGGCACGCGGCCGGCCGACTCGGCGAGATTCGCGCCCTTCGCGCTCGCGTCGATCGTGATCGCCTTCCGGTACGACCAGTCGTTCTGCCACCATGCGTTCGCGATGCCGGGCAGCACGCCGAGCATCACCGCCAACAGGAAAAACAAGACTCGCTTCACGATCCACTCCCCGAATGTGCGGGCGCCGCGCTCGTCGCTTCGCCCCGGCACGGTCAAAAAAAATCCGTCAGAACCCCAGCCTTACGTAGAAATCGAACCGCGGGCTGTACTGCCGCGTATAGACGCCCGCCTTCAGCGGCCACCCGGCCTCGAAATCCGCGCTCGCGTACTTCATGATCTGCAGCCGTGTGCCGACGCCGACGCTCATCAGGTTGAAGCGCGACGTCTGCTCCGGCAGCGGGCTCAGCAGCCACAGGTGCGCGGCATCGAAGAACGCGTGGAAGCGCCACTCGTTCAGGCGGCTGCCGACCGCGCCGCCGAGCCACTTCGCGAGCGACGGGCTGCGCACTTCGAGCGACGCGATCACGCCGCTGTCGGCCGTGTTCTCGGCCTGCATGTAGCCGCGCACGCTGTTCATCCCGCCCGCGGCGAACTGCTCGCTCGACACGAGCGGCGAGTTCGAGATCTGCGCGTTCACGTGCGCATTGGCCTGCATGTCGTTCGCGAAGCGCTGCGTGTGGTTGACGTCGAACTTGCCGTACACGAAATCGGGCGTCGCGTTGTAGCGCTTGTTGTCCCATGCGCCCCAGTCGCTGCCGAGGCCGCGGATGTTCGTCGTCATCGACGCGGAGAACGACGTCTGCGAGTTCTTCAGGCTCAGCTGGCCGTTGTACGACAGCGTCACCGGCACGTAGGTGAGCGGCGCCGTCGAGACTCCCTGGCCCGGCTGCGACACGTTCTCGTCGTAATGCTTGCGGTCGATCTCGACGCTGACCGAATGCGCGTAGGTTTCCGACGCCGGCAGCGAATAGATCGCGGTGAAGCCAAACGTCGTGCCCTTGCCGAGCACGTTGGTATTGCCGACCGACGCGACGTTGCTGTCCGAGTGCACGACCGTCGCGAGGAAGCTCCAGCGCGAATCCTTGATCGGCGCGAGATACGAGAACGCGTAGACACGCGCGTCGTTCGGATGCTGCGGCGCGAGCACATAGGTGCCGGAAATCACGTGGCCGAGCTGCCACAGATTCGAGTAGCTGAGGCTCGCGCTGGTGCGCAGCGTCGACGTGCCGGGGCTGTTGTCGTTGTTCAGTTCGAGCGTGCCGTGCAGCGGGCTGTGATCGTCGACCTTCAGGTCGACGTCGACCGTCTGCGGCATCGCGCCCGGCTTGAGCACCGGGATCACCTGGCGGTCCGCGGAGCGGTTCAGGTCGGTGAGCTGCTGCTGCGCCTGGTTGAAATCGGGCACCTGGCCTTCGGCCAGCGCGGGCACCGCATCGCGGATGTTCTGCGGCGAGTTGTATTGCGCGCCGTCGACGCGCAACCGGCCGACCTTCGCCTCGACCACCTGCAGCAGGATCACGCCGTTCTTCACCTGCTGCTGCGGCAGCTCGACGACGACCGACTGGTAGCCGCGCTCCTGGTACGCCTTCTGCAATGCGTCGCGTGCCGCATTCACGTCGGCGAGCGTGCGGCCCGGCCCTTCGAACGGATACACGGCCTTCTCGATCTCGAGCGTCGGCAACGTCGTGTTGCCGCGCACCACGAAGGCATTCACGTCGAACGTCTGCGGAGCAGTCTTCGCGGCCGGTGCGGCTTCCTGCGCATGAATGCCCGGCGCGAGGCCCAGCCCTCCGACCAGCACGGCGCCGGCCAGGCATCGGCACTTCAGCCGCCATCGTTCGCGTGACTTGCGGTCTACTCTCGGCGGCATGCGCCATTCCCCTTTGTTGTTCCGGATCGCAACGAAGCGCACCGCGCCAGTCGCTTGCTCCGCTATCAAATGCCTGTTTCACTTTGATGACGATTTATTCGTCATCCTTAGCATGATTTGCTCGATGCTTTTCCCGATTCCCGTACCCGGTGCGCTCGACGCATCTACCGGAAAGGACGAAGCGAATCCGGAAAACCCGCAACCTCCGGCGCGCATCGTCACGATCGGCCACCTGGCGACGCAGCGGCACTGCTGCGTCGGTCGGCAACGACGATCGTGTGCGGCGCTCGAATCGCCGCTCTCACCTACCTAGACGGAACCGGGCGCGCATTGCCGCAAACTTTTTTTGCGGGCCGTCCGACGCGACGCCCGAAGCGAGACACGGCCGCCAGCGTGCGGCCTGCAATGCGCGCGCAACGACAGCCCGCGCGAATCGCGCGGGACGTTGCGCAGGAATGTGCGTGGCCCCCGTTTCGTGTGCGTTTCGTCCGCCATGGCCGTCAAGGCTCGTGGACGTCGCGCTCGTGCGCGATCGCCGGCAAACGTGTTGCCGCTCCGAAGGCGACGCGCCTGGCGCGTTGCCCTTTCGTGCGGCACGACAATCCTCAGGTTTCAACCGGGAAGTTTTTGTGACATTCCACTGAAGATATTCACGAGATGCGTGCGAGACCGTTTCCGCGCACCGCCTTCGTGATGCGGCGCCGCAGGAAACGTCCCGGTCATGCGAAATCCTGCGGTTTGTGGCCGCTCGCTTCGTCCTAGCTATTGGGTAAAAACCAAACACGTCAACGCCAGGATTCCTCCATGTCATTCGCCACGATGTTCGTACGGTGGCTCGCCGGGCGCCTGTCCGGCGAAGCCGCGACCGCCGGCCGGCGGTCGTCCGCCGCCTTCGCCGCGGCGCGGCGCCCGTTGCGCTGGCGCGCGCCCTGGCTGGCCTGGCATCTGGTGTCGTGGGTCGTGCTCACGTTGCTCGCGCCGCCGATCTGGACGATCGGCACGCTGCTGCTGATCAACGCGTCGAGCGATCAGCCGCTGTTCTGGATGCTCGCGATGGCGATCGTGCCGGTCGCGAACGGCGCCGCGATCGTCGCGGCGAACCAGCGGCATCACCGCACGCCGTTCACGCGGCGCTCGACGGTCGCGCTTTACCTGTTCTTCGTCGCGATGGCGGTCGGCTGCGCGCTGTTCGTGCTGCTGCTGTGGCGCTCGCATTCGATCGCGTCGCTGGTCGGCCCGCTCGCGGTGAGCGCCGACGGCACGCATGCCGCGACGCTCGCGTTCTGGGTGGCCGGGCTCACCGCGATGTTCGGCGTCACGTCATCTGCGCATGCGAGCATCGCACACGCGTGGCTGGCGTTCGTCGACTGAGCGCCGTCGCGCGCCATTGCGGGAGCCAAGCGAATGCATCGAGACGGAAGATTCGGGAACGCGCGAGCGCCGCGCGAACGCGGTATCGCGATCGTGACGGTGCTGCTCGTCGTCGCGCTGGCTGCCACGCTCGCGGCAAGCGTGCTGTGGCGCCAGCAGGTCGCGACGCGCGACGTGGAGAACCAGCGGCTCGCGACGCAGACGATGTGGGTCGAGCGCGCGGCGGTCGAATGGGCGCGTGCGACGCTGCGCGCGCAGAGCGCGACGTCGAACGTCACGTTCGTCGGCCAGCCGTGGTCGTCGCCGGCCGCCGACGTGCAGCTCGCGGACCTGCTGCCGCCCGACGCCGCGGCCGTCAACGCGGAGCTGTCGCGTGCGTGGATTTCCGGCCATGTCGAGGATGCGCAGGCCCGCTTCAACCTGACGAACCTCGTGTCGCGCGTCGCGCCCGGCAAGCCGTGGCAGGCCAATGGCGAAGGCGTGCTGGCGTACCGGCGGCTGCTCGGTCAGCTATCGCTCGATCCCGCGCTCGCGCAGTTGACGACCGACTACATGCTGCGCTCGCTGCGCGACACGAACGGCCCCGACGGCTGGCCGCTGCAACTCGTTTCCATCGACGATCTCGCGCGCATCCCCGGCTACGACGCGCATGCGATCGACACGCTGGCGCCGTTCGCGACGATCCTGCCGGACCTGACCACCGTCAACGCCAATACCGCGGCCGAGCCCGTGCTGGTCGCCGCGATTCCGACCCTGTCGCCCAGCCAGGCCAAGCGGCTGGTCAACCGGCGCGGCACCGCGTACTTCGTCAGCACCGGCGACATCGCCGAATACCTGCTGCCCGCGCGCGGCGGCAATCCGACACTGCCGGACGGATCGACCGTCGGCGTCAACAGCATCTATTTCCTCGTGCATTGCCGCGTGCATTCGGCACGCATCAATGCGCGCGTCGACACGCTGATCGCGCGCTACGGCAGCGGCAATTTCACGTGGACGTCGGTGATCTGGGTCCATCGGCTCACGAGTTGAACCAGGGCCTGTTCACGCTAATAACGGGCTTGCGAACGTGCCTTGCCGGCTGCAGTGCAAGAAGCAAGGAGCGCCGTTTGGCCGAGCCAAACAAGCGACGCGCGACGCCGCAATGCGGCCGGCAAGGCACGTTCCCCTGTTTGGAAAAAATCATTCGTGGGGCTGGCCACCAGAAGGGCCGATCGCTGCGTCATGCTCCTTGCGAATACGTCGAGTATTCGCTTCGTCGCATTCCTTGCGCTCGGCCCTTCTGGTGACCAGCGCAAGCCCGTTATTAGCGTGAACAGGCCCTGGCCAGCGCGGACCGCAGGCTAGTTCAGCGACGATTCGCTCAACGCGACGGAACGTACGCCCTGCGCCGCCGCGCAGTCGAACGACAGCCGCGTGAGATTCGTCTCACGCACTTCGCCCAGCAGCCGGTTCCAGTCGTCGATCGACACGAGCAGCGCGATCGGCCGGTTGTACTTCGTGACCATCACGAGTGCTTCGCCCGCATGCCGCAACGCCTTCGACGGATTGCTGCTGAAGTCGCGCGTCGCCATCGCGATCGTGCGCAGGCTGAACACGTTCGCGGCCGGATCGCCGCCGTCGTCGTGCAGCAGGTGTTCGAGCGTCGCCGCGCGCAGCAGTGCCTGCGACTTCGCGGACAGCCGGTTGTCGCGACGCTTGCGCCGCTCGCTGCGCGGATCGACGTGCACGGCAAGCATTCGCACGATCTGGCCGAGCGTCGTCGCCGGTAGCTGATCGTAGCGCCGCCACCAGCCCGGCGGCAGCGCGATCATCATCCCCGCATAGGTTGCCGCGACACTGTCGGCGATATGCACCGGCACGCGTTCCGCGTCGCGTTCGTCAAGGCCGAGCGCACCGACGACGACACGCGTCATCACGCTGAACGCGTTGTACGCGAATGCCGCGATGCCGCTCGCGAGCAACGACGCACGCGCGGGCACGCCGCCGAACAGCGTGGCGCCGAGCACGGGGGCGAGCGGCAACGGCAGCGCGTCGCGCCAGCGACGGCGCGACAACTGCATGACCTGGCACGCGTCGAACTGTTCGACCGGCAGGTTCGTCAGCACCGCGATCGTCGTACCCGGACTGCCGTCGAGCGTGTGATCGCGCCATTCGATCCGCCTGAGCGTACCGGCCACGTTGCCGTCGCCCGCGATGCCGACGGCCTGCTCGCGGAGGTACCCGGTATCGAGCCGACCGGCATCGCGCCAGCCGCCGAGCGGCCGGCATGCCGCCGGGTTGCCATAGTCGCGAAGCACGAACGCGCCGCCGCGGCGCGGCCAGCCCGACACGATCGCATCGGTATCGAAACGGCCATCAACGATCCACAGCTCGCCGGGCCTCACCGTTTCCAGCAGCGCGCCGACGAACGCCCGTTCATGCGAGCGGCCGCGTTCGACCGGCAGCAGATCGACGATCATCGCGAGATCCGGATCGTAGACCGGCAGCACGCGTGCGCCGGTCAGGCCGATCGCCGCATCGCGTGCCGGGTCGTCGCAGGCACGGCCGCACCCACAGCCGGCACCGGTTGCGCAACCGTCGCCCGCGCCGTCCAGCACGCGCAGCCGCATCCCGCCGAGCGCGCGCGCACGTTCGTCGGCCCGCGCCGTCGCGACGGGCAACAGCAGGTCGACGCTGTCCCTGACGAGCGCGCGCCCCCAGCCTGCCCGCCACCGGCTCATGCCGTCGTGAAGCGCGGCCACGGCGGCGCCGGACGCGGACAGCGCGCTTCCGGCCACCGCCTGCGGCGTCTGCGTCCGCGCGGCAAGCGCCGCGATCGCGTCGACCGCCAGCGCGAACAGCGTCTCGCGGATCGACTCGTCGTCGGGTTCTTCGTCGGCTTCGGCCGCGCTGTCGATCCAGTCGTCATGCAGCGCGCATTGCAGCACGAGCCGCGTCATGATCGTCATCGGGCTCTGTTCGACGAAGCGTTCCACGATCGTGCGCATCATCTGTTCACTCCATACTGTTCGTCCGGCTGCACTCGCGTGACCGCGGCGCGGCGCAATCGCACTTGACGAAGCGTTTTCGACGCCGCAGCATCGTGGGCGACCCGATCCGCGCGACGCCGCGCCGTCGCGGCGGTCCGCCCGCAATCGATGCACGAGGCACCGGCATGTACGTAGATCCACGCGTGGCGCACGGCCGCGCCCGGTTCGACCTGAGCGGCTCTCCGCGGCTCGTCGCCGACGAGCGCCGCTGGGAAATCAGCGACATCGTCACGCGCGGCATCGACGATTTCACGGGCGTGCGCAACCGCCGCAACCTGATGCGTCTGCTCGAACGCCAGATCGCGCCGAAGCTCGCGCGCCTCGGGCTCGAACCGTACGTCGGCGCGCTCGGTCATGCCGAAGGGTTGTTCGTCAACTTCTCGACGATGAGCGCCGAGCACGGCCTGCGCGAATTTCAGCTGCAATTGACAGTGCCCGACCTCGTGCTGTGCAGCTTCGCGTCGAACGCGATCCGGCCGCACGCGGTCGCGCGCTGCATGCAGCGCAACGGCGTGATGTCGCTCGCGGAAATCGAACATGAAACGCGCATCGCGTTCGTCGCGGCGCGCGTGATGCGCTCTCTGGCACTCGCGGAAGGCTGGCAGCAGATCGGCGTGCCGACGACGCACGGGTTGTTCGTCGGCACGCTGACCGACGCGCACGACGTCGCGATGAACACCTATTTCCGGCCCGGCGACAACGATCGTCCGTCGCGCTGGAGCGGCTTCTCGGCACTCTTCTCGACGATGCCGGACTGGCGCGCGGAACAGGTCCGGCACGGCGGCGATCTGCTGCAATGGATGGTCAACCATATCGTGGCCTTGCAAGAATCCGCACCGTTCGTCGAACGCTTTCCGTTTCTGCGCGAGCCGCTGCGCGACGCCGGCGATCCGCTCGACGCCGCGTGGAGCGGCGCACGCGCCGGCCTGCAGCACGGGGCGCCATCCTGAATCCTGAATCCCGACGCGTGAATCCGGGTATCCGGGGCTCGGCCGGCAACACCTCGCCGCACGCCGCCCCGCCGCGTCAGCGGTGATCCGGGGGCCAAGCCGCCCCCCGGTCCCGCTCTACGGCCCCTCTTCACGGCCCCCTCGTTCTCTCATATACAAGGTCGAAGCGAGCGCGCCTAACCCGCAGACTTTCTTGCGACACCGCCTTGCCGTATCAATGCGTGCGCGTCGACCCGCCCGGCTCACCCGGCTCCTGGCGGCCGACCGTCTCCAGCACGGCCCACATCCAGATCAGCTCGCGGACCGTGCGCGCATGCTCGTCGCTCAGCGCGCGCCAGCGTGCGAAAGCGTCGAGTTCCTGTTCCGTCGTGTCGCCGGCGCGCAGCCACAGCAGCCAGCGCACCGCGCCCTCGCGGATCGCGTCGGCGCGCGTGTTCGCGTCGCCGGAATCCGCATCCCGTTGCGATTCGTTCATGATCACGCCACCGCCCGAAGCTCCATCGACACACATCCCCCGCACCGCACATCGCTGCGCGGCCGGGGCGCTTGCCACCCACGCCTCGGGTCCGACGACGCTCCACCGGGCCGCCATGACAGACAGCCCGGCGTTTGCCGGCCCTCATTGATCAAGTCGTATCGGACGGCCGTAACCCGCAGTGCGCGGACAGCCGGAAAGGAAGCGAATGAATCGCCGACAGAAGGAAGACGGGGAAGTTAAGCGCGGGAAGCCGGTCAGCTCAGCAGCACGATATTGCCGGGCAGGCGCGTGATGTGCGCGCCATACAGGCGGCCGACCATGTCGATCACGTCGTCGAGCCGCGTGATCGGGAACTGCGCCTGCATCCGGTTCGTGCCGAGCGACGCGCTGCGCAGGATCACCTTGCCGCGCCGATAGCGGTTGATCTCGTCGACGACGTCCGCGAGCGGCACGCCGTTGAATACCAACATGCCGCGCCGCCATGCGCTGACCGCGCCCGGATCGATCCGCGCCACCGGCTGCACGCCGCGATCGTCGTAGACGACCTGATCGTCGGCCTTCAGCGTGCGCGCGCCGCGCGGATGCTCGAGCGCGACCGTGCCAGACAGGCAGGTCACGCACACCTGCGAACCCGTGCGCCGCACGTTGAAGCGCGCGACGCTCGCCAGCATGCGGCCGCCGCCCGCGACCACGGTAACGGGCTGGATCGGCGTCGCGCGGTCGGCCGGCGGTGCGGCCGCGTCGATCTCCGCTTCGCCCGCGACGACTTCGACGCCGTGCGCGGCATCGCTCGCGGCCAACACGTCGAGACGCGTCTGCGTATTCAGTTCCACCGTCACGCGCGACGACAGCGCGACGCTGCGCTGCTCGCCGGTGCCCGTGTGGTAATCGGCCGCGAGATCGCCGAGCGACGGCCACAACTGCATCGGCGGGCGCAGCGCGAGCCACGACCCGCCGGCCGCGACCGCGAAACCGATGAACGCGCGCCGCCCGGTGCGCATCGTGCGCTCGCGCTTTGCAACGTTTGCCCAGGCAGCGGCCGCGCGCTCCTCGTGCGCGAGTTCGGTCGCAGCCGTGCGCAGCGAGCTCCAGGTGTCGCGCAGCAGATCGGCGGCTTGCGGACGATCGGCGCACCAGCGCTCGAACGCATCGGCTTCGGCCTGGCTCGCGTCCCCCGAGCGCAGACGCAACAGCCACGCACTCGCTTCGTCGAGTTCGTCGTGGGCAGGTTCGGCCTGGGCTTTCGTCATCGTCCGGATGCTCAAAATTTACGCGGGCCGCCTCGCGCACCCGTGTACGAATCACCGTCTTCTTCCTGCATGCGCTGCAGGCAGTACTTCATTGCCGCGCTCAGCTCGCTTTCGACCAGCCGCAGCGAAATGCCGAAATGCTCGGCGATCTCGCGGTTCAGCAGGCCGTCGACGCGGGCGGCCAGCAGGATCGCGCGGCGCCGCGGCGGCAGGCCGCGCAGCACATCCTTCAGCGTCTCGACCTTGCGGCGCGCCGCGACGATGCGCTCGGGGTCGGCCAGTTCGTCGGGCATCTCGAGCAGCGTCTCGACATCGTCGTCGTGCAGATGCCGCCGTTCGCGGCGGTGCTGGTCGATCGCGACATTGTTCGCCATCCCGAGTATATAAGCGTCCGCATTCGTCACCTGCGTGGAGACGTTCGCGTTCTCGAGGCGCAGCCACGTTTCATGCAGCGCGTCGGCGGCGCCGTCCTTCGACCCCGTCACGCGCTCGAGGCGCCTGACGAGGTACGCGTAGCGCGTCGCCAGCAGCTTCCTGAGCCCGGTGCGGTTGCTGTCGGACATGGCGGCCTAGCCCCGAACGGCCGGCTGCGGTGCCGGACAACGGAAATGCACGCCGTTGCCGGCCGGTCGCAGCAGGATCGTGACCGGCTGCGGCAGGTCCGCCGGCGGCGCATCGTCCAGCTTCAACGCACGCAGCGCGCGCATCACCGCCGCGTCGCGGGCGGCCGAGCCGCTCGATGCCACCATGTTGACCGCCACCACCGCCCCCCTGTTGTCGATGCGCACCTGCGCGACGAGTCGATAGCTGCCCGGTACCGCCGCAGGCTGCGCGCACAACACATCGATCAGATGCGCCTGCAGCAGGCCCGCGAACGCGTGCCGGTCTCCGGAATCGCCGATCCCGTCGATCGGCAAGGCCGCATCCGCCGGCGTGTCGGCCGTGGCGGGCGCCATCTCGACAGCCGGCTGCGCGACGATGATCGCTTCGTCCGGACGCGAGAATTCCGCACGCAACCCCGTTCCGGCCAGCATCCGCTCGAGCGCGTCGCGCGGCGCGAATTCGCCCTGGACCGGCGCACTCGTGCGCCCGTCGAGCAGCGGCGCCGGCGCCAGTACGATCAGCTCGGTGATCCGCGCGAAGTCCTGCAAGGTCTTCGCGAGCGGCTGCGCGGGCAGATCGAAACGCACCACGCTGCCCGGCTGGCGGCCGATGGAACCGGTCTCCTGTGCCTGCACGCCGCGCATGCACAGCACGACGAACGCGAGCCACGCAACGAGCGCCAGGACACCGGTCGGCGCCCGTGAACGAGTCATGAATCCCTGGACGGAAGTGGAGTTGCACGTTGCCGGCGAAACGCGCACCCCCGTGAGCGGTTCCGTGGCAAACGAACGACAGATTGTGAGCGGGCACTATGACAGTCAGGTGAACCGTGCAGCGAAGCGACTCAATACTTCCTCGGCTTTCATGAAGCACGCATTCAACGGACCGTCTGCGGCTGCAGCAGCGCCGAAACGGACGTCACGCCGGGCTTGCCGTCCGCGCTCGCGTGAGCGCTCACGACACGAACGTGGTGCGTGTGGCGCATGCGGTCGAGCCAGTCCATCCATGCGGAAAACGACGCGCCCTTTGCGTCCACCTGGATGCCTTCGCCCAGCACCGCGACTTGCGCCTTCGCGATGCCGGCCTGCACGAGCGACGCGGCAAGCGCGTCCCGCAGCGCAGCACCGGCAGGCGGCCGGATCGCGGCGGCCGCACGCAGCCGCCGTGCCTCCGCGAGTTGGCCGCCGGCTTCGGCCACCTGCATCTGCAATGCGGGCAGGTGTGCCGCGATCCTGGTGCGGCCCGTGTATGCGGGCTCCCACATCACGTTGTAGACCAGTGCCGCGAACAACAACGCGCCGCCGCCCGCCAGCAGCACGCGCTCGCGCGGCGAACGGCCGTCGAGCCACTGCGTCAGCGCGGCGCGGGCCGCGTGGAGCCGAGCATCCATTTCGCATCCTCCTCGTTGGCCGTCACGCCCTGCGCCTGCAGGCGCTGGCGGAATCCGTCGCCATCGACGGCGGTGCCGGGACGGAATGCGACCGCCAGCGCGCCGTCGCGATAGTCGAGCGTCGCGATCGCATCGGACGGGATCGGGCCAAGCGCACGCGACAACGATGCCGACAGCACCAGGTAATCGTTTGCACGTAGCTCGCCGGCCGCGGTGCGCAGGCGTTCGAGCCCGGTCCGCATTTGCATCGGCGGATCGAGCATCACCGTCGTGTCGGGGAAAGCCGCTTTCACGCTGGCAGTCAGTTGCGCATTCAACGCATCCTGGCGATGACGCAGCTGGAACCACTGCACGTTGATCGTCGCGATCGCGACGACGGCCGACGCAAGCGCCAGACCGGCGGGCACGCGCCAGCGACGCGCTCCACCACTGTCGGTGCGCGTCTTGCGTGCGAATTCGAACTGACAGAGGTCGAACGGGCAAGCAAGCGCGCTGCGTGCGAGCCCTTCCCATGGCAACTTGCATGCGACGAGCGGTATCGCCAAATGCCCGGCCGCTCGTTCGAGCATGTCCGATGCTGTTGCAGCGCTGCTTTCGACATCGTCACGAGTGTCAACGACCAGCACGCGCACCCGAACGGATTCGTGTTTCGACAACTCGGCAATCGTGACGTCCAGCGCCGATGCGCGCGTTTCAAGGCCGAACCCCGACGTTCCGCGTTTGACAGCCAGTTCGAGCCGCGCCGGGTCGAAGGTCGTTTCGCTTGCGATAGCGTACGGCTCGGGCGGGCAGACGATCAGCACATCGGCTTCGCGGCGCAGGGGCGCCGCCGCTTCATTGGCGTCGCTATCCGGCTTTGCAAGTGCGGGCGCTGTGTCTTCCGCGATCGTTGGCAGCGTATCGCCCTGCCTTCCTCCATCCGCGGGTTCGCCGCCGCTCATCGCCATGCAATGAATCAACGGCACCGCACGCACGCGCCGGTGGCCGGCCGTGTCGAACCAGTCGATCATTTCGCCGAACCGCTTGCGATCGACAACCGCCACGGATCGCGCCGCATTGCCGCTCGCGGCCGGTCCGACGGCGACGTGACTCTGCTGCGCATCGCCGATCAGATATTCCTCGACCGCATGCGGCAGCACGCGCCGCAGCTTCGTGCCCGTCACCGGCGGCAGGGTCACGTCGACGAGCAACGTATCGCGCGCGGCAAGCACGAGCACCGTCGATGCGGCCTTCGGCCACGCATCGCGATGCACTCGTCCCGCACGGACGAACTGCCCGCGCCGGTCGAACAGCGCGTACGGCATCGCGACTGCTTGCCAGTTTTCCGCATCGAACGTGCCGATCGACGGCAGCAGCACGATCAGGCTCGACATCGCGCCTCCCGGGCGCTGTGCGCGCCGCTCATGGCCGACGGACGATGAAGTTGCCGATGCCCGTACCGACCACGGCCATCCGCACGTCGCCGGACCACAGCGTGATCGTCACCGGCACGTCGATGCTTTCGCTGCCGAGCACGATACGCGACGGCGTTTCACCGCCGCCCGTATAACGCACCGACACGCCCGTCACCTCGGTGCCCCAGCGGCGCGCGCGATACAGGTCGTCCGTCATCGGCGCCCACGTGCCGCTTTCCGTGCGCTGCACGAACCGGTAGCCGCCGCCCACCGGCTGCCACGCGATCGGCATCGAGCGCACCTGCGCTTCGTCGCCGGCCGATTCGAGCAGGTTCGCGAGCCGCTGCGCTTCCTCGGCCAGATCCGTGCGGCGATTGCGCGACGGCGCGAGCGTCACGACCGCGACCAGCAGCCCGACGATCACGAGCACGACGAGCATCTCCAGCAGCGTGAAGCCGGCAGCGCTCCGGGCCGCGAGCGGGCGACGTTTCCTGACGTGCGCGATCGTCATGCCGTTACTGCCACGAGCCGATGTCCGCATCGTTCCCCTCGCCGCCCGGCTTGCCGTCCGCGCCGTAGCTGAACACGTCGATCGCGCCGTGCGCGCCCGGGTTCAGGTATTGATACGCGTTGCCCCACGGATCCTTCGGCAACCGCTCCAGATAACCGCCGTCCTTCCAGTTGTTCGGCACCGGATCGGTGGTCGGCTTCTGGATCAGCGAAGCGAGCCCCTGCTCCTGCGACGGATAACGGCCGTTGTCGAGGCGATACAGGTTCAGCGACTGCATCATCGTGCCGATGTCCTGCTTCGCGGCGATGCGCCGTGCCTCGTCGGGGCGGCTCATGATCTTCGGCACGATCAGCGCCGCGAGAATCCCGAGGATCGCGACGACCACCATGATCTCGATCAGCGTGAAGCCGCGTTGCATGCGGCGGCGTGCATGTTCATGCGCCGGTCTTGCGTGCGATGTTCGCGCTTCGTCGTGCGTCGTCATCATGCATTCACCCTTGCGTCAAAGAATGGAAACCGTTCCCTGTTCATCGAACCGATCCGTCGCCATGAAACCGCTCGCCCTGCTCCGCACCGTTCCGTCCCGCGTCGACCTCCTGCCGCTCGTCGCGACCCTTGTCGCCGGCACCGCGCTCGTCGCCATATCGATATGGGCCGCGCGCCTGCTGAATGCGCCCGATGCGCCGGCACCCGCCCGTACCGCACCGCCCGCGCCGTTCGACGTCACGGCCAGCGCGCAGCTTTTCGGTGCCAAACCCGACGACGGCCGCGATGCAATCCAGTTGCTCGGCGTGCTCGCGTTCGACGCACGCCGCGCGGCCGCGATCGTCAGCGTCGGCGGCGAAGCCGCGCGCGTCGTGCGCATCGGCTCGGCGATCGGCGAAGCCGCGAAGCTCGCCGAGGTGCGCGCGCGCTCGATCGTCGTCGACCGCAACGGCCTGCAACGCGAGATCGCGCTGCCCGCCGTACAGAAGGCGAATGCGTTCGTGCGCTGAGCCGCGCGTCACTGCACCATGTTGTTCAACTCAATGATCGGCATCATCACCGCGAGGACGATCACGAGCACCACGCCGCCCATCGCCAGGATCAGCAGCGGTTCGAGCAGGCTCGTCAGGAACATCGTGCGGCGTTCGAGCTCGCGCGATTCGCCTTCGGACGCGCGATCGAGCATCGTCGTCACGTCGCCGGTCGCCTCGCCCGAGCGGATCAGGTGCACGAGCACCGGCGGGAACGTCTTCGTGTGGGCCAGCGCGCGCGACAATGCCGAGCCTTCACGGACGCGCACGATCGCATCGTCGACGTTCGCGCTCATTGCGCGGTTCGACAGCGTCTCGCCGGCCGCCTGCAACGCGCGCAGGATCGGCACGCCGGCCGCGGTCAGGATGCCCAGCGTGCTGGCGAAGCGCACCGTGTTGTAGCCGCGCACGAGCTTGCCCGCGAGCGGCGCGGTCAGCAGCCAGTGATCGAACCTGAGCCGCGGCCCTTCCCGCGACAGCACCTTGCGGATCGCGAAGACGATCGCGATCGTCGCCAGGAACGACGCCCACCACCAGTGCCGCACGAAGTCGGACAACGCCATCATCATCACCGTCAGGGTCGGCAACTGCTGCTTCGTGCTGGTGAACACGTTCGCCACCTGCGGCACCACGTAGCTCAGCAGGAACGTGACGATGCCGAACGCGATCAGCGTGACGATGCCCGGATACGTGAACGCCAGCAGGATCTTCTGCTTCAGCGCGTTGCTCTGCTCGATGTAGTCCGCGAGACGCGACAGCACGATGCCGAGCTTGCCCGTGTGCTCGCCGGCCGCCACGAGCGCGCGGTAGATCTCCGGAAAATCGCGCGGATGCTGGCCGAGCGCATTCGCGAACGAGTGGCCGCCGACGACTTCCGCGCGGATCGACGCCATCAGCTCGCGCAGGTATTCGCGCTCGGCCTGCTCGCTCAGCACCGACAGCGCTTCGTCGAGCGGCAGCCCCGCGACCAGCAGGCTCGCGAGCTGGCGCGTGAGGATCGCCTGCTCGCGCTGCGACAGTTTGCGGCCGAACGACAGACGTTGTTGGCGCGCGCCATGCAGGCGTTGCGCGGCCAATTCGACGACGAGCGGCGTGAGCCCCTGCGTGCGCAGATGGCTGCGCCCGGCGCGCGCGCTGTCGGCTTCGAGCACGCCTTTCAGCGTGCGGCCGGTGGGATCGATCGCTTCGTAGCGGAATGCCGACATGTCTGTGCCCTCGTGTCACGCATAGGACTTTTTCCGACGACGTCGCGCAACGCGCCGGACGGAGTCGCCGGGGAAGACTAAGGAGCGAACCGGCGCAAATTTGTGACGGATGTTGGGCTACCTTTTTTGTTCTTTTCCGGTCTTATTACTTTTGGTCGTTATTCTTATATCGGGGAAACGATTTCATCTTGATCGACACCATCAATTATTCAAGCATTAACCATCTCGCAATCATAAAGTGATGCCCGCTTATCAAAACCATCCGGTCAATTTCAGGAATATCTCCCCAGGACGCCCCATCCGTTTCTGGAAGAAATGTTCCGTAGCATTCGCCACGAAACTGACTTGATGTTGCGATAGCGCTGCCTCCTGCGCCAACAGCACCGAGGCACAAGGCTCCGCCACCGTGCGCGACCAAGTTCCCAACATCTGGGAATCGCCAATCCCGTGAATCGACCTCGATTTATTGCCCCGCCAATCCGGATAACACATTGACGATATCGATAAAAATGTTACGTACCATTCGTTATTAAAAATTCACACGCATCATACGGATTTCCCCCTACATTTACCCGGCGGTTCACAAGTATTCCAACCGCTGTTTCAGGGGTTCCCGTTTATCTTCGTCCAAGGAAATTTCTCATGAAATCCAGCAAGCGCAAGATCTGTCAGGTCCTGGCTCTCGTCGTTTCGGGCATGGGCGCATCGCTCGCGATGGCCGCAGGCCCGCTGATTCAAGGTGGCGGTTCGTCGCTCGTCGCGCCGACGATCGGCTCGGTCAGCAACGCCAGCAGCGAAATCGGCCTGTTCGGCACGTCCGAAGGCACGTTCACGTACTACTCGGTCGGCTCGGGTGCCGGCCAGAACGCATTCCTGAACAACCAGCCGACGTTCTTCGGCTCGGGTGTCTCGGGCACGGTTAACTTCGCCAACAGCGATGCCGCGCTGACGACCGCTCAGGTCACTGCGTACAACAACACGGGCCTCGGCACCACGAACGGTCCGCTGATCCAGATCCCGTACATCGTGACGGCGATCACGGTGCCGGTCGTCAACGGCCCGGCCGTGACGAGCTCGATCACGCCGCAAACGACGCCGGGTCAGGCGCACAGCATTGCGCTGAACGATGATGATCTGTGCGGCATCTTCTCGGGCAAACTGACGAACTGGAATCAGGTCGCCAATCCGGAAGGCGGCAACTACTCGCTGAACACGCCGATCAAGGTTGTCTATCGCGCGGACGGCAGCGGTACGACCGAACTGCTGACCCGCCACCTCGCTGCAGTCTGTACGACCGCCAACACGGCGTCGGGTGTCAAGTTCGTCGATTCGCTGACGTTCGCGAACTCGTCGGCGTTCCCGTCGGGTGTGCCGGCGAACTTCATCGCTGCGTCGGGTAGCGGCGGCGTTCGCGGTTCGCTCGCTTCGCTGTCGTCGGCTGGCACGGCCGCTGTCGCGTATCTGAGCCCGGACTATACGAACACGTTCCTCGCGTCGCAAAGCGCGGTCGTGACGTCGTCGGGCGCGCTGCAGCTTCCGATCGCCAGCCTGTACAACACGGTTGCCAAGGCGTATTACGCCCCGACGTACGCGAACGCGACGACGGCACTGGGTACGATCTCCGCACCGTCTGGTAACGACGCTGCCGATCCGACCAAGTGGGTTCCGGTTTCCGGTGCTGCTTATACGGCCCTGGCGAACCCCGCATCCGGCTATCCGGTCTCGGGCACGAGCCAGATCATCCTGAGCCAGTGCTACGCCAACGGCGCGGCAGCAACGGCTGTTCACGACTTCCTGAACAACCACTACACGAACGCAAGCTACGCCTCGGTCGTTCATGGCAATGGGTTCGATACCGTGCCGTCGGGCTTCCAGACCGCGATTTCGGCGAACTTCCTGAGCAACTCGAGCAACAACTTCCTCGACATCAACGATTCGAGCATCTGCGGTGCAGGCGGTTTCGCCGGCCGGTAAGCTGGATCGTTTCTGAATCAACGTCCTGATAAACCGCCTCGAGCAATCGAGGCGGTTTTTTTATTTCAAGCCACCGACTATGCGCGCCCCCTCCTGACAGAACCGATGTCCTCGATGTCTCGATGGATGCACGCGAACCCGGCGGCACTGAGACAACTCATCATGAACTCCATCAAACGAAAAATCTGTCAGGCTCTGACTCTCGTCGTTTCGGGCATGAACGCTGAGCACGTATTCGCTGCGGGCCCGATCATCCAGGGCGGCGGCTCGTCGCTTGTCGCACCATTGCTCGGCAGCACCGCGAACCCGGCGACCGAAATCGGCCTGTTCGGCACGTCCGAAGGCACGTTCACGTACTATTCGGTCGGCTCGGGAGCCGGCCAATACGCGTTCCTGAACAACCAGCCGACGTTCTTTGGTGCCGGCGTTACAGGCGCAGTTCATTTCGCCAATAGCGACGCCGCACTCACGACCGCTCAGGTCACGGCGTACAACAACACCGGCCGCGGCACCACCGACGGCCCGTTGATCCAGATCCCGTTCATCGTGACGGCCATCACGGTGCCGATCGTCAATGGCCCGGCCGTGACGAGCTCGACGACGCCGCAGACGACGCCGGGTCAGGCGCACAGCATCGCGCTGAACGATGACGATCCGTGCGGCATCTTCTCGGGCAAGATCACGAACTGGAATCAGGTCGCCAATCCGGACGGCGGCTACTATTCGCTGAACGCGCCGATCACGGTCGTCTATCGCAGGGATGGCAGTGGCACGACCGAATTGCTGACCCGACACCTGGCTGCGGTTTGTACGACGGCCAACACGAAGGCCGGCGTGACGTTCGTCGATTCGCTGACGTTCGCGAATATTTGGGCATTCCCGACCGGCGTGCCATCGAACTTCGTCGCGACTTCGGGTGACGGTGGCGTTCGCAACTCACTTGCGTCGCTGAATTCAGCCGGCACGGCGGCCGTCGCCTATTTGAGCCCTGCGTATACGAACACGTTCCTCGCGTCGCAAAGCGCGGTCGTGACGTCATCGGGCGCGCTGCAGCTCCCGATCGCCAGCCTGTACAACACGAAGGACACGAAGTACTACGCTCCGACGTACGCGAACGCGACGAAGGCTCTGGGGACGATTGCTGCCCCCATCGGCACCGACCTGGCCGATCCGACCAAATGGGCTCCGGTTTCCGGCTGGTCATATGTAGCTCTGGCCAACCCATCGTCCGGTTATCCGGTTTCGGGTATGAGCCAGATCATCCTGAGCCAGTGCTACGCGAGTTCCGCAGTGACGATGACTATTCTTGACTTCCTGAACTACCACTACACAAACGCGAGCTATGCTTCGGTCATCCGTGGCAATGGTTTCGACACAGTGCCGTCGCGTCTCCAAACCGCCATCTCCGCGAACTTCCTTAGCAATCGAAGCTACAATGTTCTCGATATCGGCAACCCTGACGTTTGCGGTCCAGGCATATTTTCCGGACGCTAGAAAGCGTCGTTAGCCCGATGGAATCGGATAATCCACCGGGGAGATCCGGTGGTTTATCGTTCTCCATCGCTAACAAGCGCCGTCGACTCTCGACGTCTTCATCCTTCAACATTCCTTCCAACGCAATTCAGAACCTGTTCAACTTCCCCAACTCCTCCTTGCTGAGCAACGTCTTCTGCGTCGGCCCCGCTGCGCCGAACCCCAGCAACGAAACCGCATTCGACGAATCGTAGCCAACCTGTTCCGACCTGCGCCGCTTCGAACCGCCATCCGGACCGCTATCGCCGAAGCCCTCGACCTGCACGCTGATCGTCCAGCGACGCGGCGCCACACCTGATGCATTGTTCTTCGCAACGTCCTGCGCGATCTGACTCGCCGCCGATGCTGCGGAGCTTGCAGCCGTCAATGCGCCCGTGTTCACCGCCTGTACGAGCGGAATGCCGGTCGCCTTACCCGTCACCTGAATGTTGTCCGCATTCACCACTCGCAATGCCGCAACGTTCAGGTTGCCCGCACGAATGCCGGCATCGCCCGCATCGACGGTCCCGCGCGGCGCGATCAGGTTGACCGTGCCTTTCGGCGCCCCCGGAATGCTCTGCAGCGTCGCGATACCCGCTCCCGTCACCTGCCCGCGTGAGTCGACCGTACAGTAATGGTTCGCATCGCATACATACTGCGGCGCCGGCGTATCGGCCGACGTCTTTGCGCCCTTGCCCGCGTTGATGTCGCCGTTCGAGCTCCAGATCGTCATGTCACCGCCCTGCTCGGTGAAGATCCGGCTCTGCGCAAGCAGCACACTCTGGTCGGTAAAGATATCGACGTTGCCTTTTTCGAGCGTCAGGATCCCCATCGTGCCCGGGCCTGCCACCACGTTTCCGCTGGCGTCCACGATCTGCGGCGGCGCCGTCGTGCTGCCGACGAGTGCCTGCCCGCCCGGCCCGAGGATCGTCACATTGCCGCCTTGCTGCGTCTGGATCGTCGTGCTGCGGATATCGAGATCGCCCGTGGCGACCTGCTTGTTCGAGCCATTCGAACCGCCACCCAGATTGTTCGCCGTGTAGCCGAACGAAGCCGGGAACAGCGTATTAATCGCCTGATAACCTCTCGCATACTGGCCGCTGTATCGGCTCGCCGGATCATTGAAGTCGGCACCGACTTGCGCGAGCACGCCGAACAGCACCTTTTCCGCGAAGAGCTGCTGTACGTATGACGGCAACGCCTGGAATTGCTTCCAAGCGTCGTCGGCCGTCAACCGTCCAACCTTCGCCAGCGCGGCGTCCTTGTCCGCCTGCAAGCCCGTATCGACGCCAAGCCCCGCGTCGTACTGCTCCATGAACGCGATCAATGCAGGCGTTGCGCTCGGCACGCCGGCAACCGAACTGCCCGGTGCGATATAGGTCGAGACGAACCCCGGCAGATCGACGCCTGGGCCTACACCAAACAGCACATTGACGTTCGCGCTTTCATGCGGCAGGTTCGGATTGTTTGCGTTGCCGACTGCGTCGATGCCCGTGAACGGGTGCGTGATTCCAACCGTGTTGGCTTTCTGGTTATACAACTCGGCCTGGCTCGTCAGCGGGCCGATATTGCGTCCGGCCTGAATATCGAACCAACCCGGCCCACCAAGCGACAGAACCGGAACTGCGCCGCCTCCGTTGAGCGGAACCGGCGTGTCGAAAATGTCCCGACCGGCAACGATTCGCGTCACGTCCGAACTGCGCAAATTTTGCCCCCAGAACGCAAGGTTCACGATGTCCTGTCCGGCCTGCACGAGCGCCGGCTTATCGATCGAAAGTGTGACTAGATTCCGATAGAAACCGTCACTCACGCCGGGAGTATCGACAGTGCCGTTGACGATGCTTCCGTTCAGGCTGTAAAGGCGCGCCGGCTGCATGTCGTCGCCGTGAAGTGCATTTAGCGCATGTGCCGCGAGCGTCGTATCCGTCAACACCGGGATATTCGCCGTCAGTTTCGGGTTAGTCGGCGAAGGCATCTGCGATGGATCGGCGTCGGATAAACCGAACGTATTGGGCAAAGCAACGTTGGTTCGCGTGATCGATACGTTGGAAAGGTACACCGACTGATCTGCGACCAAATTCAGTTGCCCCACTGCCGACGGAAAGAGTGCCCCTCCGGATTGGATATCGATCGCTCCGTTGAACGCGGTCAGATTCACGCTAGCGGGCAGCACGCCGTTCGCACCAGTCAACATGCCTCCGAGCGTACCGAGCCGGACGTCGCCGGTCGTGGATAGCACGTTGACTGCAGAAGTAGGCGAATAACTCTGGTTGTCAGGATACTGACCGTAACTGGAAAGATTGACGACACTAGTCGGCTGCCCGGCGCTCGGCGTATAGCTGCTCGCATAAGACGGATTCAGTACCGCACCGACATCCACACCTTGGCGCGCGGCAACATCGAATATCCCGTCCTGTGTAGCAAGCACGGTAGACACCGCGATCGGCGTTCGCCCGACCGTCCATGATGTTGCAGAAATATCCGACCCAATGCTCCCTCCAGCCGATAGCGCCCCCGTTCCCTTCGCAACGAAGTAGTCACCGCTCAAAATGTCCCCGCCCGCCCGCACCGTCAGATTTCCGCCACCGACCGTGACCGGTTTGCCGCTTCCATTCAGGTACCACGTGGTCGGCAACGACACGGCGAGGTCCGAAATATTGCCACCAGCACTGATCGATACGTTGCCACCGACGCTCATCACGCCTTGATCGAATGCACCGAAATCGATCGAGGTCCGGGTCAACGGGGCAAGGACAAAAAATCCGTCCGACGTTTTCGCTCCAGTGATCTGCATCCACTGCCACCAGTACTGGCTGATGCTGTTTCCGGCCCCTCCCGTTACCGCTCCGGTCGTATCGATCACGTTCTGCATGCCGGTGATGTCGCCTTGGGCATGAATCGTGATGTCGCCCGCCGAATCGGGATTCACTGCCGGCGTGACCAGAACGTCCTGTGTGCCGCCCGCTCCATGCGCAATCGCGGTCGCGGCGCCGACCGGCGGCGCTCCCGCTGCAGGTGCGCCGGCCGTATAGATCACGCCAGGAATGATCAAGGTGGACGAATCGGCAACCTTCGTCGCGTCGAACAAGGACACGTCGTTGCCGGCCACGACGTCGATCGAGCCCGTACCGGTACGGATCGTCACCGGTTCGACGAGTGTCAATCCGTTGCTGTCGACATAGCTGGCATGTCCGCTCAGCATCACATTGCCGGTACCGGCCGGCCGGCCCCCTGCATTCGTAAGCATTGAAACGGGTTGCAACGCGAACGGGTTCGAACTCCGCACGTCAGCGCCGGACACGACCCGATACGAGGAGCTTTCACCACCGAGCAACGTCGCAAATGCTACCGGCAACGGGTTGTTTGCGGTCGGCACGTTTGCTGCCGTATTGCCTGGTAACACGCCGATATTGACGACACCCGAATCCGGCACCGATCCCGGTGCGATTGGGGCATAGAACAGGTTGTACGCAAATCGCGGAGGCCCGATCACGCTCGATTGCCGATTACCAAAATAATCCGCATAAGCAAGCATGTAGCTTGCGTATTTGGCCAAGTATGCATTCTGTTCGGACAATGGCGCGTTTGCTGCGAGGCTGGTCGGCGGAGTCGGCGCAGCAGGGGTACCGAAACGGGTGACCGTCACGCGGTTGTACCCGTTCATATAAGAGCCGGGTGCAGAAGCAACGGTGAGGTCTGCACCCCAGTACGCGGTCAGATAGTCCGTGTAGGTCGCAAAATTGGCAAGCGCCGGCGGGGGCTTAACCGACGGCTTGACCGGCAAAATGTGTCCGATATAAGCCGACGCCGAGTCCGGTGATGTCCACGCTTCAATATCCTTTTGCCACGCTCCGGTATATGACAGATATGCCGAGTAGTAGCCGGCAGTCTGCCCCAACAACGGCGAGGCAAGTGTTGCATTCGGATCGAGCGACGTCAGGCTCGCCGTATCTCCATTCGTAAAAGTCACCGTCACCTGCGTCGGGTCATCAATCGACACAAGCTGATCGAACTTCTGCTTTGAGTCCGTATAAGTGCCGGTCGCAGTAGCAGGCCCCGACCCGCCGAGAATCGACGCCACCTGGCTCTGATAGAACCCGTCCGAGATGCTTGCGTACGCATTGAAATCGTTCGCCGCGCGGAACGTCAGCGTCGGCGCGATCGTCGACCGATAGCGGAAATCGGGGGTGATGCTGCCGCTGTTGTTCGGCGCCCCCGCACCCAGGTTCCAGTTCGACACCACCGAAATATTGCCGCCGTTGACCGCCGTGCCCGGGTTGTCGAGCTCGATCCCCGGCACGACGTTGAAGTTCTGCAGCGACGCATTGGCGAACTGGCCGGCAACACCATCCGGACCATGCTGGACGAACGCCATCAGCGTGCCCGGCGACGTTCCGGTGCCGTTGGCCCGATACCCATAGAACGCGACATGATCGGCGTTCGCGGTCACCGGAGCGAAATACGCGCCCGTCAGGCCCGCAAAGCTGCTGCCGGAAATCCCGTTACGCAATTGATCCTCAGTCACCGCCGTCGACTGCCCGGTCGCGTTGTTGGTCAGCGTCCCGCCGCCCGCGCCACCCGGCGCGTAGCTGTACGTGACCGGCGTTTTGCCCGGCACCGTGAACGTACCGGCAAGCAGGTGGCCGCTGCCGTCGTACCAGCCGGCCGGATCGATGAGGCCGTCGAAATGCTGCGAACCGGTTGTCGCATCCGCCGAGCTCCACACCGCGTACGCTTCGACGGTCGTCTTGCGCGAACCATGCACGCCGGCGCCATCGAGCACGACGTTGACCGTGCCGTCCCGCAACAACGGTGCGCGGAAATTGACCGTACCGTCGAGCGTGCCGCCCGGCGTACCGCCGGACACGTCAATCGATGCGTTCGAACCGAGCCGGATCAATCCGGACTGCGCCGCGGACACGTTCTCGTAACCGTAAGTCGCGTTGTACGGATCGGGCGCGGTCGGATCGAACGTCGCGCTCGTGCCGATCACGACCTTGCCGCCGCGCTGGCTTGCATTGGTTGCCTTCGCGAGCAGCGAGCCCTCGATATCGACACCACTCTTGCCGAACAGGCTGATCTGCCCGCCAGCATTGCCCGACGCATCGATCGTCCCCAGCACGTTCACGTTGCCGTTCGCCGTATCCGACGCATTGCCCGCGCCGCCATCGGCCGTCAGCGACACCGAACGCGCAGTCAGCGCATTGCCGGCCGACAGCGTCAGGTTGCCCGATTTCGTATGAACGGCAATCGACTGGTTCACGCCGCTCGATGCGAGCGTCTTCGCGAGCGAATCCAGATCCGTTGCACCCGCCGTGTCGAGCGACAGCGACCCGCCTGCATAGCCGTTCGTCGCGCCGCCCTTGATCGTGCCGTTGAGATTCACGACTTGCTTCGGCGCCGACAGCGTCAGGCTGCCCGCCGCGCCGCCGCCCTTCGCGCCAGAGAAATCGAGTGTCGCGCCCGGTTGCACATCGACCGTCCCCGCATCGGCGGTCAGGACGATCGAACCGGCCGGCGCGTATTGCGTCACGTCGAAGAACTGCTTCGACACGCCCGCGGAACTGACCGTCGAGCCGCTGCCGATCGTCAGGTTGCCGGTGGTCGCCTCGAGGCTCACGTTGCCGGCCGGTGCGGCGATCGTCGCGCCGTTGTCGGCGAGCGTGCCGCCAACGAAATGCCATGCGCCACCCACCGGCGTTTTCGTCAACGCGGTGCCCGCTGCGCCGTTCAGCGTCAACGCGCCGGTCGTCTTCACGGTCGACGCGGAACTCGTATCGGCGAAATACACCGGTGCATTGAGCGTCACCGGCAGCGCACCGAAATCAAACGTCCCGGTGCCTTGCCCGACGATGCCGCCACTCGCAGTCATGTTCGCCGACGAGAATCCACTCAACGTCTTCGTGCCCGTGCCGAAGTCGATCTCCTTCGCGTTGACCGTCAGCGTGCCGTTGCCCGGCACGACCGTGCCGTTAGGCGCACCCGTCTCGTTCGTGAACGCGATCTGCTGCCCGTTCAGCGTCACGCGGCCGCCATCGCTGGTGAACGTGCCCGCACTCAGGTCGACGCTCTTGCCGAACGTCGCGTTCACGTCGCCGACGAAACCCATCGCGCCGTAGCTGCGTAGCGAAACGAGATCCGCGTTGGCGAGCTGCGCAAGTCCTGCCTGATCGATCACGAAGCCTGGCAGGTTCACAGCGGCCGCGCCAGTCGCATTGGTGACCGTGATCGCCGAACCGTCCGCCGTGATCGCCTTCGCCGACAGCACCGCGCTCGGGTCGACTTTCAGATTGCCCGACGAGTCGAGCATCAGCGCCTGGCCACCCGACAGCGTCGCGCCTGCGCCGACCGTCAGCAGCCCCGTGCCGGTGCCGCCCGTGCGCGCGAGCGGCGCCATCGCGCCGTTCGACACGCGCAGCAGCGCGCCGTCGCCGGCGATCGTGATCGGTTGATCCTTCGCAGCCGGATAGTCGCCTGCCGCCACGATCGATGCGCCTGCGTCGACGCGCAAGCCGTTCGCCGCGTTCAGGTCCGTGCCGCTCGCATCGGTCTTCGTCACGAGCAGGATTTCCGGGCCCTTCAGTGACGAGTTCCCGTTGTTCGACACCACCACGCTGTTCGCGATCGGCGTGATCGTCACACCCTTCGTCGTCGCAGCACGCGTGCCGCCGATCAGCAGGCTGCCCGCGTTCAGCGAATCGAGCGCATCACCGCCGATCTGCAGATAACCGGGCAGCGCCCCGCTGCCGTTGCCGGTGATCTGAATGTCTTGCGACGCGATGTCGACCTCGGCCGGTGCGCCGCCCGCACCGGCCGCCGCGTTCAGCGTCGCGCCGAGCGTGAGCGCCTTCGTCGCGGCCAGCACGAGCTGGCCGCCGTCCACCGGCAGCGGCGGCGTCACGTTGCCCTGTTTCGCGGCCTGCGCGGTGAAGAAGGTATTCGCGCCTTTCAGCGTGTACTGCGAGTACTGCTGCCACACCGCGCCCGACTGCACGTTGAAGAGCGTCGGCGTCGCGCTGCGCCCGCCCGTCACCGCATCGGCGAAGTACCCGGCCGTCATGACAGTGCCGTCCGGCAGCACCTGCGATGCGCCCGGCACGACGTTGCCGGTCGTCGCCGACACCGTCACGCGGTATGCACCCGGCAGCGTCGCGTACTTGCCCGGCAGCAGCGTGTAGTAGCCAGCCGCAAGGCCCGGCACGCCGGACAGGTACACGGCCTTGCCGATCGCGTCGTTCATCCCGGCTTGGCCGACACCAAGCGCAACGGTCTTGGTCGTCGCCGTACCGTTGCTGGCGATGTCCGGCTGCACTGTCTGCGCGAACAGCGGATCGTACGCAGCAACCGGCGATTGCGCGCCCGGCACGATTGCGTAGACGTTCCCGGCGCCCGCATTGACCGGCACCGCCGTCGCCCCCTTGCCGCTTGCATAACTCACGTTGTATTGCGACAGCACGTCGCGCGTGCCGCCCGTGCCCGGCACCCATTCGGCGGCCTGCAGGTCGCCGCCGCCGGACAGGTCGATCGTCGCGCCCTTGTTGAGCGCGACACTGGTGCCGTTCACGCCGATGTACTTGGCGGGCGGTGCATTCAGGTCGGGCACACTCGTGCCCGCGAGCGGATTGAACTGCCATTCGACGCCGTCGATCGTCGTGCCATAAGGAATGATCGATCCACCGTTCGAAACCGACGTTACGCTGCCGTTCGCGAACGTCACCGAATCGGTCGCAACGAGCGGCAGATTGCCGAACTGCTTCTGTGTCGCAGCATTGGCCGGATCGCCGACACCGAACACGAGCGAGCCCGACGGCGCACGCACGGTGCCGCCCTGCACGATGTTCGTTGCATCAACGAGCAGCGTGCCGCCCGCCGACAGCGGTGTGCCGGACGAGCCGGTCGTTCCGAAGGTCACGGTAGTCGGCGCGGGCTTGCCCGTCACCGGGTCGACGGGACCGACCGCATCGACGATGAACGTGCTGCCGGTGGCCGGATACAGGTTCGCCGCGTTGAACGTCACGTTGCCGGGTGTATACAGCATGCCCGGCGAAAGCAGATTGCCCGACTGATTGGTCGAGCTCAGACGGATGTCGCCGCTGCTGTTGAAATTCGCCTGGCCGAAGTTGTTGAGCTGGAACTGGTTGCGCAGATCGACGAACGACGCGTTCACGCTCAACGTCGCATCGGAGCGCGTCGCGACGGGCGTGAATGCAGGTGTCGCTGCGGGCGCCGTCGGACCGACCAGCGCGACATAAGGCGCGTTGATCGCCACCGTCGTGCCGAGCGGATGGGCCGGCGGTTGCGCGAGCAGGTCCGCGAACACCGAACTGCCGCCTGCCGGCTTGGCCGGCGTCGACAGCAGCGTCGAAAGCTGATCCATCCCGATCGCCGCGATCCGGCCGGTATTCAGCGTCACGGATTCGGGGAGTGTCAGGTTGACGTTGCCGGCGAACGCGATCGGCGGCACGGCGAACGGAGATGGCGTACTGTCGCCTAGCACGAGATTCGCGATTCCCGAATCGTTCAGGCGATCGGCGGCAAACTGGATCACGCCGGTCGGCTGGCCGATCGGTTGTCCGGTGGTCGGATCGATCGCGGTCGAGAAATCCTGGCCGGGTGCGAACCCGGCAGGAACGAGCGTTCCGCTCTGCCGTACGACGAGCGCCGTTGCACCGGCCGACCCGTCGTTCTGATGCGGCAGGATCGACAAGGTGCCGCCGCGCGCCTGCGACGCTCCGCCGTGGCCAGCCAGAGTCCCATCCGCGAAGAGACCGTATGCGGCCGACAGCGTGATCGACCCGGCATCGCTCCACACGGGCTGCGACGCATAGATGCCGTTCGCCTGCAACCGGTCGAAGTTCGACGATGTGCCCGACACATCGATCTTCGAGCCGGCTTGCGCAACCACGTAGCCCGAATCGCTCGACAACGTCACCGATCCGCCCGGCAGAACCTTGCCGGTATTCGGCACGATCGTCGTTCCGCCGACCTTGACCGGCGCGGCAAGCGGATTGGCAAGCGCGACACCCGACACGTCGAGCGTCGCATCGGACCCGAGCCAGACGGAACGGCTGTTGCTCGGTGCGAACACATTGAGTTGCCCAGGCTGAGCAGTCATGGTCCCGGTATCGGCGCTCAGCATGATCGACCCGCCAGGCGCGACCACCGCGCCGAGCACGGTAACCTGCTTCGGCGACGCGAGCGTGACGCTCGCACCGGCGTCCGCATTGATCGACGCCCCCGCCGCCAGCGTGACCGCACCCGTCACGCCCGAATACGACGGCGACGGGCCGTCTGGCGTGCTGAGCCACACGCCGTAATTCCCGCCCGTCAACACGAGGTTCGTCGGTTGCCGGTGATATGAGTCGAGCTGACCGATCGTCGTCAGACCGCCAGCCGACAGATTCGTCCCCGAGCCGGCCTGCTGGAGCGCCAACGCATCCGGAATGCGATTCAACTGCGTCAATGCGACCGTTGCACCCGGTGCGATGGTCGAATCGTAGTACGCGTTCAGCACGTACTTGCCGAAGCCCTGTTGCGAGAAAAAGTTTTCAGGCAGATACACATCCCATGGCGACGCTGCCGCGCGGTCTCCGCCGATCCGGAAGCCGAGCGCCTCCAGTGTCAGCGTGCCGCCCCCCGAGAAACCTTCGCTCAGGATCGTACCGCCCATCGCGATCGTTCCCGCCGTGGGTTGTGAAGTCGGCAAGGCCGAACCGCTGTCGCGCGTATGACCGAACTGCTGTGTCGACTGCGGAGCGGCATACGTCTGCAGCGCAACGTTTCCCCCACGCCCGGCCGGCACGCCGTTCTGCATCAGCAACTGGCCGTTCGCGAGCATTTCGCCGCCGCTCGACACATCGAGCACACTGCCCGGTTGCAGCAGGATCGAACCCGTCGTGTCCACGTTGCCGCCGTTCACGACGGTCGATCCCTGCGTCGCCGACAGCGCAATGCTCCCGCCGTTGATGAACTGGCTGTTGCCGGGCGTCGTGCCAGGCGCGGCCTGCACGTCGTTGTTCACCCATTGGCCAGCCGCGCTGATCGCGCCCTGCGGCCCGACGACAACATTGCCGCCGCTCGTGATCGAAATCGAACCGGAGGGTGCGGACAGTCGCCCCGCGACATTCACGTCGGCACCGATCGCCGTGCTGTTGAGCGAGATCGACCCGCCCGGCTGCAGGTTCAGTTGCGTACCCTGTGCGACCGTGATGCCCTTGCCCGCGTTCTTGTCCTCCGACACGTTCAGGTTCGCGAAACCGCCGTTGTTCAGCTTCTTGACGGGCACGACCTGCGTCGTCGGCAGGTTGTTCGGATCGTTGGCGGCCAGCGACTGGTACGCGGTCTTGTCGATCGGCGTACCGATCGAGAAACCCGGCATCAACGCGCTGAGTTGCGGCGCATCGTCCTGCAGGATCGCAAAGCCCGAGATGCCGTTGAACGTGCTTGTCGGGTTGGCGCCAACGTTCCACGTCATCCCGGCCAGCACCCCGCCGGCCAGCTTCGGATCGGCGCCGAGGTTGAACGTGCCGCCCGACGGCAGGCTGTTGCCCTGCATCTGCTTCGCGCCGCCGAACGCCTGCGCGCTGATGTCGCCGTCGAGCACCAGCGCCTGCGACGCGAACAGATCGAGCGTGCCCGCATTGCCGCCGACGATGTAGTCGGACTGGTAAGTGCCGCTCGTCTGCAGCGGGTTGAACCAGGACTTCGTCACGCCCCAGCGCGGATGGCTTTCGACGAACTGCCCGGCGATGCCGACATAGCGGTCGTACGGGCTCGCCTGCCCGATCGGCACGATTGCACCATTGGCATCGACGAGCCGCGTCGTGTTGACCATCCCGCCGTTGTAATGCACATACCCGCCGTTCAGGTTCATCGACGAGCCGGTCGCGGTCATCACCTCGTTGCCCGACAGCGTGATCGTGCCGCCGTTGGTCAGCAGTTGATCGACGGTGCGCGGAATCAGGTTCACGTAACCCGACAGGTTCAGGATCGGGCTGCCGACCCACTGCACGCCGTCGCTGCGCGTGCCCGTCAGCGTGCTGTCGACGACGACGCCCTTCAACCCGAACAGAAAGCTGTTGCGCAGCAGCGGCGAATCCGCCAGTTCGTTCTGGCCGATCCGGTCGACCGTCACGAGCGTCTGCGAGATCGGCGCCTGCACGTTTGCGAGCCCCGACACGTCGATCGTCGCGCCGTCATCTACGTAGATGCGGCCCGGCACCGCGGTTTGGCCCGGCACCTTGTTCGACACGATCGACGGTGCGTAGGCCGTCACCGACACGTTCGAGCCCGGCGCCTCGATCAGCGAGCCGCCCTGGAGCCACACGGAACCGGCCGTCATCGTGATGCCGCCCGGCGTGAACGTCGTGCCCGGCGTCGACGTCGCGGTCTGGCCGTTGTTGTCCGGCAGCACGGTCGTCACCGATCCCGGCCCGAAGCTCAGCAACCCGGCACGATTGATGTTGTCGCCGCCACCTGTACCGCCCGTGACCGGGGTCGTACCTGTATACGGATTGCCCAGCGGATTGTTCGACGCGAACTCGTCCGCCGTCGAAATCGTGATCGTGCCCGGCGTGTTCACGCTCGTCGTCACGCCGACCACACCGTTCTGCGCAACGCGGCTGCCGAGCAGGTTCACGTTGCCGCGCGCGGCTTGCACGATGCCCGTGTTCGTCAGCGTGCCGGCGGGTGTCACGTCGATCGATGCCCCGGTGACCGGATCGACCGTCACGATCTGCCCGCTCAACTCCGGCAGCAGGACTTGCGGGTTGCCCGTCGCTCCAGTTGCGTTGGGCCGCAGGCTGACCCCCACGCCCGCGGCGAGCACGACCTGCCCGGACGTCGCCGAGATACTGCCCGCATTCGTCACGTTCGGCGCCGCAACCAGCACGAAGCCGCCATCGCTTGCCGTGCCGTTGGTGTGCGTCGTGATCGATGCACCTTGCTCGATCGTGACGTCGCCCGGCGCCTGATACGCGCCAGTCAGCGACACCTTGTTGCCGAGGCCCAGCACTTCGTTCGGATTGCCCGACCCCGTCACCCCGTTCGAACTCCCCGACTCCGGATAAGCGAGCCCACCCGTCGTCCCCGCCGGCATGCTCAAGAACTGCTGATTGCTCGCGACGATACCCGCCGGCGTCGGCACGAGCTGATTCTTCATATCGAGCAGGTTCAACGACGACGCAACGAGCGAATGCACATTGACCTGCGACCCCGCACCGAACAGCACGCCGTTCCGGTTGATCACATACACGGCCCCTTGCGCGGTGATGTTGCCGAGAATCTGGCTCGGCCGCCCGCTCGGGTCGTTGATCCGGTTCAGCACGGCCCAGTTGTTCGCGCCGTTCGTCTGCGTGCCGGCCGACTGGTCGAAGTTCAGCGTCGTCTGCCGGCCGACGTTCATCGTCTCCCACGTCAGCACCGCGTTCTGCCCGGTCTGCTTGACGTCGACGTTCACATGCCCGTTCGCGTCGACGTTCTGCGTCGGCGCGTTCGCGTTGAACCACAGCACGGGATTGTTGGTGTCGCTCGTCGCGCCGGCCGCCACCTGCAGCCCGCCCGGCGCGAGCCCGTTCGGCACGGTCGACGGCAGCTTGGCCGCCGCCGCGGCCGCGTTCTGCTGCGCGGCGATCTGCGCGGCAATCGCATGCGCGGCATAACCGAGGTTGCGGATCGACGGCTGGCTCGCCTGCTGCGCCTGCTGCGGCGACACGCCGAGATTCGGCATGCCCGGCGCGCCACCGGCGCCGCCTGCACCGCCACCCGATGCGCGCGCGGTCGCCGCGCCGAGGTTCATGATGCCGGCCGCCTGCGCGTGCGCGGACACGCCCGCCAGCAGCATCAGGGCCACGGCCCGGACCAGCGGCCGCAGTTCCGATTTCAGGACCGGGCGCGAACCCATCGCGTCAGGTTGTCGTGCCGTGCGTGCGCGTGCTGCCATTCTTCACCCCGAATCCTATGAAATTGCGCTTGACGACGATCGCGCCGAAAGCGGCGCCGATCCGTTGTCGCGCTTCGTCGTTGCGCCCGGGCACGAACCCGGACGCTGGAATCACAAGAACATACGAAGGCCCGATGGCAGTGGCGTGGCGGGTGTTACGGACCATTCCGGCCGCGCGTGAAAGGTCCGTAGCTTTTGTCACAGTCGGCCGGTCACGCCGTTTCGCGGTGCGCACGGATGCGGTCCGCCAACGCTTCCGCCACGCGTTCGACCAGCGCCGGCCAGTCGCCGGGCCGCTGCTGCCGGAACAGCGTCGCGCCCGGATACCACGGGCTGTCTGCGCGTTCGAGCAGCCAGCGCCAGTCCGGCACGCGCGGCAGCAGCACCCACATGGGGCGCCCGAGCGCACCGGCCAGATGCACGACCGACGTATCGACGGCGATCACGAGATCCAGCGCGTCGACGAGCGCGGCCGTTTCCGCGAAATCCTTCAGTTCCGCCTCGAACGACAGCACGCCGCTTGCCGCGAACGCTTCGGCGTCGCGCGTACGCACCCCGACCTGCACGCTCACGAAGGTCGCATCGAGCGCGACGAGCGGCGCAAGCGCGGCGAACGTCATCGACCGGTTTTCGTCGTTGGCGTGATCCGGATTGCCCGACCACGCGAGCCCCACCCGCAAGCGTCGCGCCGGTGCGATCGCATCGAGCCGCTCGATCCACGCAGCGCGCCGCCGCGGGTCGGCACGCAGATACGGCACGTCGGCCGGTACCGTGCCGAGCGTCGTGCGGAACGCGAATGGCAGGCTCATCATCGGGCAATGAAGATCGAACGCCGGTGCAGGCTGCCCGTCGGCGACGACGCGGCTCACTCCGCGCAGCGTGCCGAGCAGGTCGGCCAGCGCGGCCGGCACATCAACCAGCACGGTCGCGCCGCGCTCGTGCGCGAGGCTCGCGTAGCGGCAGAACTGCAATGTGTCGCCGAACCCCTGCTCCGCATGCAGCAGCAGCGTGCGGCCCGCGAGCGGTTCGTCCCCCGTCCATTGCGGGCGGTCCGCATGACGCCGGTGCAGCATCACGTCGGCGGCATCCCAGCGCGCTTCGTGCTGCCGCCAGCCGGCATCGAAGTCGCCCATCACCAACCGGGAGAACGCCTCGGACCGGCGCGCGACGCCGTGATTCGGATCGCGCACGCAGGCAAGCGCGAAATCGGCAAGCGCGGCGTCGTAGTCGCCGAGCTGCTGGCGCGCGACCGCGCGGGTGTAGATCTCCTGCGCCGTCCGGCCTTGCGCGCCGGCCGCCGCCGCGTAACTCGCGAGCGCATCGTCGTAGCGGCCGAGCAGTTGCTGGGCGATCGCGCGATTGCACAGCACTTCCGCGTGCGGGCCGCGCGCTTCGAGCGCACGGTCGTAATGCGCGAGCGCTTCGTCGTACGCGCCGAACGCCCGCAGCGCGCCGGCCCGATTGCGCAGCGCGTCGAAATCCGCCGGCGCGCGCACGAGGGCTTCGCCGTACGCGTGCGCGGCCTCCTCATGGCGCCTCAGCCCGAGCAGCGCGTTGCCGCGGCCGACCCACGCGCCGACGTTGTCGCGGTCACGCGCAAGCAGCCGGTCGCTGCGCTTCAGCAACTCGTCGCGCAGATGCAGCAGGTCGAGCGCGACACAGCTCACGAACAGCAGTTGCGCGTCGTCCGGCAGACGCGCGAGCGCTTCGTCGAGACACGCCAGCGCCTCGGCCGGGCGACCGAGCTCGATCAGCGTGTAGCCGCACGCATAGACGAGATCGGGCGTCTTGCCGCGCACGACCATCGCGAGCTGGAAGCAATGCAGCGCCTCGTCGCCGCGACCCAGCGCGCGCAACGCATGGCCGCGTTCGGCGAGCGCGGCCGGGTCATCCGGATCGATCCGCAGCGCACGTTCGATGCTGATCAGCGCGTCGGCCGGCCGGCCGAGCGCGCGCAATGCCTCGCCGCGCCGGACCCACGTCAACACGCGGCCCGGCTCGCGCGTCAGCGCGAGATCGTAGGCGCCGACCGCTTCGCCATGCCGGCCGAGCGCGTGCAGCGCGTCGCCGCGCGCCGCCTGTGCGGGCGCATGGCCGGGATCGCGCGCGAGCGCCTGTGCGGCCGCCTCGAGCGCTTCGCGATGACGGCCCGTGCCTGTCAGCGCCGCCGCATGATTCGCGAAATTCCACGGCTGGTTCAGCCCGGACCGCATCGACCGTGCGATCAGCGGCTCCGCGCGCACGGGATCGCCGCGCTGTAGATGTACGAACCCGAGCAGATGCAGCGCCTCGACATGGTCGGGCATCATCGCCAGCACGCCCTCGTAAAGCCTGCCCGCCCCCGCGAAATCGCGTTGCTCGAGTCTTGCGCGCGCATTGCGCAGCGCATCGTCGACGGCGGCCCGCAGCGGCGCGGCACCCGCGCCATACGCCGGTGCCTGCGCCGTGCTCATCGCAGCGCTCCCGTCACCAGCGCCGGCAGCGCGTCGCGAATCCGCTCGACGACCGGCGCCCACTGACCGCCCTCCGGCTGGCGGAACAGTCGCGCGCCCGGATACCACGGGCTGTCGTCGCGATCGAGCAGCCAGCGGAAGTCGGGCGTGTGCGGCAGCATCACGGCGAGCGGCCGGCCGAGCGCGCCGGCCAGGTGCGCAACCGACGTATCGACGCTGATCACCGCATCCATCGCATCGATCAGCGCGGCCGTTTCGGCGAAATCCGTCAGTTCGTCGCCGACGAAGCGGATCGCGCTCGTGTCGAGCGCCGCACGGTCCTCGTCGCGGATCACCTTCTGCAGGCTGATCCACTCGTAGCGGTCGTCGAGCAGCGGCAGCAGGTCGGCGAGCGTGATCGACCGGTTGCGGTCGTTCAGGTGCAGCGGGTTGCCGGCCCACACGAGGCCGAAACGCGGCCGGTCGGCCGCACCCAGGCGCACACGCCAGCGCTCGACGCGCACGGGATCGGCGCGCAGGTACGGCGCGCCCGCCGGTATCGACGACAGATCGGTGCGGAATTCGAGCGGCAGGCTCAACAGCGGGCAATGCAGGTCGAACGGCGGCAGCGGGTCGCCGCGCGCGACGAGCACGTCGACACCGTCGAGCGTCGCGAACAGCGCCTTCAGTTCGACGGGTGCCTCGAGCACGACGCGTGCGCCGAGCGCCTTCACGAGCGGCACGTAACGACAGAACTGCAGCGTGTCGCCGAGCCCCTGCTCCGGATACAGCAGGATCGTCTGCCCGTCGAGCGGCATCCCGTGCGTCCAGCGCGGCTGCGCGAAGTCGCGCCGGCTGCCGTCGAGCTGGCTGTCGCGCCAGCGCCATTCGTATTCGGCCCAGCCGGCCGCGAAGTCGCCGATCGACAGGCACAGGAACGCGCGCATGCAATGCGCGTGCGCGTAGTCCGGATCGATGTCGATCGCTTCCGCATACGCGCGCAGCGCATCCTCGTGCCGCCGCAGCGCGGACAATGCGCTGCCGCGATGAAAATGCGCGAACTTGTCGCGCGGCGTCGCGGCGATCACGCGCGCGAGATCGTCGAGCGCGTCGTCGTAACGATGCGTTTCGAGCCGGACGCGCGCACGCGTGAACGACGCCGGCGCGTAGTGCGGATCGATCGCCAGCGCGCGATCGCACATGTCGTGCGCGTCGTCGTGACGGTCGACACGTATCAGCGCGCTCGCGTAGTTGCACAGCACGCCCGTGCTGCCCGGCTCGGCATCGAGCGCGCGCGCATAGCTGTCGACCGCATCCGCATAACGGCCCAGGTGGCTCGCCGCATTGCCGCGATTGGCGAGCGCGCGCGCATGACGCGGATCGATCGCGATCGCACGGTCGCAGCGCATCAGCGCTTCATCGTGCCGGCCGAGCTGTTCGAGCGCGACCGAACTGTTGAAGATCGCGTCGATGAACGCGGGGCTCGCCGCAATCGCCGCATTGAAATCCGCCAGCGCGTGTTCGGGGTCGTGCAGGTCGAGATACGCGACGCCGCGCAGGAACAGCGCATCGGCGCTGCCCGGCCGCAGCGCGAGCGCGTGGCCATAGCTGTCCGCCGCGTCGCGGAAGCGGCCGAGTTCACGCAAAGCAAGCCCGCGCCCGCGCATCGCGTCGAACGTGCGGCCCGCGAGCGCGATCGCGCGGTCGCAGTCGGCGAGCGCATCATCGAAGCGGCCGAGCGCGCGCAGCATGTCGCTGCGTTTCACATAACCGTCGGCGAAACCGGGCGTCAGTTCGAGCAGGCGATCGTAGACCGCGCACGCCTCGTCGTACCGCGCGAGTTGCGCGAGCAGGCCGGCCCGCTGGAACAGCACGCGCTGATGCACCGGATTGATCGCGAGCGCCTCGTCGAGGCGCGCAAGCGCATCGTGCTCGCGCCCGAGCCCGGCCAGTACCGCCGAGTAGTTCGCCAGCGCGAGCGGCACCGGCTGGCGCTCGACCGAGCGCCGCATCAACGGCTCGGCATCGTCGAGCCGCCCCTGCTGGAAACGCACCGCGCCTAGCAGGTGCAGCGCCTCCGGATGCTCGGGATCGAGCGCCAGCAGTTCCGCATACGCATTCTCCGCATGCTGCAGCGCGCCCTCGTGATGCGCCTTGCGCGCACGCACGAGCAGCCGTTCGAGCTGCGCGGAATCGGGCGGACGGCAATCCGGCGCGACCGGCGCGCTCGCAAAGGACGTCCCTTCCCCGTTTGGTGTCATCGTGTGGCCCCCACTGGTCGCTGTTCGTATCGCGCGTTGTGTCTAACGTGTCATCGGTTCGAGCACGGCGCGCACCGCGCCGATCGCATCCGCCCAGTTGCCGGGCGCAGGCTGCCGGAACAGCCGCGCGGACGGATACCACGGGCTGTCGCCGCGCGTACGCATCCAGCGCCAGGCCGGCGGGTCGGGCAGCAGCACCCAGACGTTTGCGCCCAGCGCGCCCGCCAGATGCGCGACCGCGGAATCGGCCGCGATCACGAGATCCAGCGCGCCGATCAACGCGGCCGTATCGGCGAAGTCGCCGAGTTCGTCGTCGACGCGGCGTACCGGCGTGTCCGCCAGCAGCGCTTCGTCGTGTGCATGAACGGGTTTCTGCACGCTGATCCAGTCGACGTCGAGATCGAACAGCGGCGCGAGCCACGCGAAATCGATCGACCGGCCGGCGTCGTTCCGTCGTGCCGGATCGCTCGCCCAGGCGAGCCCGATGCGCAGCCTGCGCCGTTCGCCGAGCAACGTGTCCCACTGGCGCGTGCGCTGCGGGTCCGCATGCAGGTACGCGGCAGGGCTCGGAATCGTGTCGGCGTCGGTGCGAAACGCATGCGGCAGGCTCGGCAGCGGCACATGGCAGTCGAAGGCGGGCAGCGGCTCGCCGCGCGCGATCACGTGGGCCGCACCGGCGAGTGACGCCATCAGCGCGCGCAACGACGGCTGCACCTCGAGCACCACACGTGCACCGCACGCGGCGACGAGCGGCACATAACGACAGAATTGCAGCGTGTCGTCCAGGCCCGGCTCCGCATGGATCAGGATCGTCTTGCCGTCGAGCGGTTCGTCGCCGCGCCACGCCGGCTGCGTGAACGGCCGCGCATGCCGCGCGAACTGCGCATCGCGCAGCCGCCATTCGTACCCGTGCCAGCCGCGCGCGAAGTCGCCTTCCGTCAGGTGCAGCGCTGCACGCGCGCAATGCGCGCCGGCGAAATCGGGCTGCAGCGCGAGCGCGTGGTCGTAGGCGGCCAGTGCAACGTCCACCTGCCCCATGTCGGCCAGCAGTTTGCCGCGTGCAAGCCACTGCGTCGCTTGATCGGGGCGCAGTGCGAGCGCACGATCGAGCGACACAATCGCTTCGTCGTAGCGGTGCAGGTCCTGCAGCACGCTGCCGCGGTTCGTCCACGCTTCGGCGAAGCGCGCGTCGAGCGCCAACGCGGCATCGTAGCTGGCGAGCGCCGCGTCGAAGCGCTTCATCTCGCGCAGCGCGGTGCCGCGATTGCACAGCGCGTCGATCGAGCGCGGATCGAGCGCGAGCGCACGGTCGTAGCTGTCGAGCGCTTCATCGTGACGCTCGAGCTGCAGCAACGCATTGCCGCGGCTCGCGAGTGCACGGACGTGATCCGGCTCGAGCGCCAGCACGCGTTCGCAACGCGCGAGCGCCTCGTCCGCGCGGCCGAGCCGTTCGAGCACGGTCGCGCTGTCGCAGAGCGCGTCGAGCCGCGCGGGATCGGCCGCGATCGCCTCGTTGAACGCGGCAAGCGCTTCGTTGAGACGGTCGAGCCCGGCGAGCGTGCGGCCGCGCTCGGCCATGATCGCGGCGACGCCCGGCCGGATCGCGTTCGCGCGATCGAAGCAGTGCAGCGCATCGGCTGCGCGCCGCAGCTCGCGTAACACGAGGCCGCGGTTGAACCACGATTCGAACGAATGCGGATCGACCATCAGCGCGCGGTCGTAGGTGTCGAGCGCATCGTCGAGTCGGCCGAGCGCGCGCAACGCACCGCCGCGATTGCAGAGCGCATCGAGCACGAGCGGTGACACGGCAAGCGCACGGTCGAACGACGCAAGCGCGTCGTCGTAGCGGCGCAGGCCGATCAATGCGTTGCCGCGGCGCACGAGCGTCTGCACGTCGTCGGGCGCCGCGCGCAGCGCGGCCGCGAAATGGTCCAGTGCCTCGTCGATGCGGCCGCGCTCGCCGGCGATCGCGCCGAAATCCGACAGCGCACGCGCGTCCGGCTCGATCGCGATCGACTGGCGCAGCAGCACTTCGGCATGGTCGGCCGCGCCGCGCTGGAATTGCAGCACCCCGTACAGATGGAGTGCCTGCGGATGATCGGGCTCGTTCGCGAGCACCGCGAGATATTCGCGTGCCGCGTCGTCGAACCGGCCTGCGCCGTGCCATTGCTGCGCGCGGCTCAGGATCGCCGCCGATTGCCATTGCCCGCGCGCGTCGTGCCCCGACGCGCCCGCGTGTGCATCATGCCGGTGCTCGACCGTCACGTTCGCCCCCTTCCCGTTTGCCGATGCCGCCGCTGAACCGGTCGATGGAACCGGTCGCGGCGGTCATGCTCGTCACGAGACTAATGGACAGCCAATAACAGACGTATGACGAAAGTTACGGACCATTTTGTCCGGGGGACGGAACGGCTTTCCAGGCGTGGCCGCGTGCGCCGGACGGCATCGCGCTTTCATTGACCGATCGGGATGGTCCGCACGAATTCAACCGCCGGCGCACCCATCGTGACCGTGAAGCGGACGCCGCGCGGCACCGGCGCGCCGATCGACGTCGAGTTGCTGATGCCGTGCTGTGCGAGAAACTGCGCGTAGGCCTGTTCGATAACGGTCTGGCTCGTCGTCCATCCACCCGGCGGAATCCACACGGAAAGCTGCATCGAGCGCGCATCATTGCTGACGACGACACGCGCGAACGCATCCATGTGATGCAGCGCGTCGTCGACCTCGGCCAGCGACGCGAGCGGCTGCGACGCGCTGCGCACGAGTTCGCGCCCCTTGAGCTGGTAACGCACGACCTGCATCTGCGTCGGCCCGCCACCGACCCCGAGATGGCGCACCATCACGAGTTCGTTCGGGCGGATGCGCAGCGGCGGCCCGAACACTTCGTCGGCCGTCACGAGGTTCGTCAGGTCGAACTGCAATTGGGAGAAATAGCGGCCGAGCAGACGCGTTTGCGCCAGATTCGACGCGATATCGTCGCGGCCGCGGATCGTCGCGTCGAGGCCGCGCCACGACAGCAACGCGATCACGGCAAGCAGCGTGATCGCGACCAGCATCTCGATCAGCGTGAAGCCGCGGGCGCGCACCGCCGCGCGCGGTTCAGCGGCGCGCTTCATTCTGGATCACCGTGACGACTTCGGCGAGCACGTTGCGGCTCGACGCGGACGGAAAGACGCTCACCGTCACGCGACGCACGAGCGGGCTCGGCAGCGCGGCCACCGACTGTCGGCACACGAACCGATAGCGGCCCTGCGGGCACGCGAACGTGTTCGTGCCGACGGATGGCCAGGTCGATGCGATGCGGATCTCGCCGAGCGCGTTGTCGGCGCTCCATAACGCGAGCAGGCGCATGCGGGCCGTATCGGTATCGGACGCGAGCGCGCCGATCGCGCGCATCACGGCGCCGAGCGCGACCGCCACGATCACCAGCGCGATCAGCACCTCGATCAGCGTGAATCCCCGTTCCGGCGCCCGCGCGATGCGCGATCCGCCGCGCGCATCGCGGTTGTAGTCGGTTCTGTCGTCGCACATGACCTGCGTTCTTGTCGATGGGTCGCCGCCCGGCATCCAGCGTCCAGACTGCGGCACAGGCCGCATCGCCGGCGCGACGGACGCCGTGCGAAGACGTTAAGCGCCGCGTATGGCACACACGTGTCGAATGGTACGGACCATTTGGCGCGACAAGCGCGGGCGGACACGCGCGCCGGCGCACCGCGTGCGACGTGCGGTGTCGCGCGATGCATGCATCGCGCCAACGGAGAACGGAAAACGATCGGAGGAGAACCGCCCGGCAACGGGCGGTGGGCGGTGGGCGGGAGAGGCGATCCTCGGGCGGGATCGCCGCGACGGCGTCAGGCCGTCACGGCGGCGTCATACTCGGCGCGGGCAAGCTGGCCGGCGGCGTAAGCCTCGGCTTCGCCGCGCAAGCCTTCCTGGCTGAATGCGACGACTTTCACACCGACGCCGGTCGCCCGCTTCACCGTCAGCGCCCATTGCCATCCGCCGTCTTGTTCAAAGACGTGCAGCGAGGGTTCGAAGGAAGGGTCGAATACGGTCACGCGTTATGCTCCTGCCCCCTTACGCGTTGCATCGGCAACACACGGGGCATGTCGAAAGGGTCGCGCCGGGATGCGACGCGTTTCTGCCATTCGACAGTCTAGTCAATAATTGTTGCGACGCACCATCAGAGGTTTCACTCATCTATCGGAACCGGGCGGTCGATCGAATCTGCCTGAAACCCATATGGCACGGGCCTCCGGGCCATATCGGGCCACACCATTCAGCATTCATGCGGCAACGTGCCGCACGCGAGATCGATTGCCTGCATCGGTCATTCGTGGATTTGGAAACGGGGCGCGATCTATCCGGCCGGCATTACGCGCCGGAAGGTCAGGTTGACGCGCTCGCCCTGCACGCTCGGCGCCTTCGGCACGCGATGCTGCCATTCGGCCTGCGTGCGCCCGCGCATCACGAGCAGGCTGCCGTGCACGAGCCGATACGCATGCGTGACGCCGGTCGCGCGATGGCGCAGATCGAACACGCGCATCGCGCCGAGGCTCACCGACGCGATCACCGGCGCGTCGCCGAGTTCCGGCTCGTTGTCCGCATGCCAGCCGAGGCTGTCCTGCCCGTTGCGGTAGCGGTTGAGCAGCACGCTGTTGAATCGCGCACCGCAGGTCGCCTCGACCGCGCGCTTCAGGTCGAGCACGGCCGGCGTCCACGGTGCCGGCACGTTGCGGATCCCCGAATACACATACACGGCATCCGGCTCGCCCTGCCATGCGGTCAGCCTCGGCAACGGAATGCGTCCGCGCGGCGTGCGGATCGTGTCCTGCCGCCACGCGACCTCGCCGATCAGCGCGGCCAGCACGCGATCGGCATCGGGTTGCGCGAGCCAGTCCGGGTACCAGTCCACGTCGGGCGCGGGTGTGTCAGCAAAGAGATCGGGCGTCGACATGTCGGAAGGAACGGATGATGAACGGGGCGAACAGTGCATGCCTGCATACTAGCCAACGGCGCCGCGCGCCGCCATGCGCTCTCATTCGACGATGAAAGGAAACCGCCGCGCGCCGCGATACGCTTTCGCGCATCACGCTATCATCGCGGCGTGTCGCGGCGCGCCCTGCCGGGAGCGCCGCTTTCTTTCGCCATGCCGGCCGGCGCGACCCGGCCGCCTTCTTCCCGGATCCCATCATGACGACCCTCTCCGATTCCGCCCTCGATCAACTGTTCCTCACCGCGCGCACGCACAACGCGTGGCAGGACAAACCCGTCGACGACGCGCTGCTGCACCGCTTGATCGACCTGACGAAATTCGGCCCGACGTCGGCGAACTCGAGCCCCGCTCGCTTTGTATTCGTCAAGTCGCCCGAAGCGAAGGCACGCCTGAAACCCGCGCTGTCCGAAGGCAATCTCGCGAAGACGATGGCCGCCCCCGTCACCGTGATCGTCGCGATGGATTTCGCGTTCCACGAGCACCTGCCGCGCCTGTTCCCGCACGCCGACGCACGCAGCTGGTTCGCCGGCAACGATGCGCTGATCGAGGCCACCGCGTTCCGCAACTCGTCGCTGCAAGGCGCGTACCTGATCCTGGCCGCGCGCGCGCTCGGCCTCGACGCGGGCCCGATGTCCGGCTTCGACGGCGCGAAGGTCGATGCCGCGTTCTTCGCGGGCACCGCGATCAAGAGCAACTTCCTCGTGAATCTCGGCTACGGCGATCCGGCCGGCCTGTTCCCGCGCAGCCCGCGTTTCGACTTCGACGATATCGCCCGCATCGAGTGACGGCAGCAGCCTAACCGCCGCGCGTCAGCCGGATCAGCGTGATCTCGGACGGCACGCCGAAGCGGTTCGGCGGCCCCCAGTAGCCGGTGCCGCGGCTCGTATAGAGCCACAGATCGCCGAAGCGGCTGAGCCCACCGACCACCGGCTGCTGCATCCGCACGAACGGCGGCCACGGCAGGAACTGGCCGCCGTGCGTATGTCCCGACAACTGCACGGTAAAACCTGCGCGGTTTGCCGCTTCCGCGCTGCGCGGCTGGTGCGCGAGCAGGATTTTCGTGCCGACGTCGTGCGGCGCGCCCGCCAGCGCCTGCGCGGGGTCGCTGCGATGCGCGGGATCGAACCCGCCCGCCGTGAAGTCGGTCACGCCCGCGAGCACCGCGCGCGCGCCGCCGTGCTCGATCAGCACGTGCTCGTTCAGCAGCACCGTCAGCCCGATGCGGCGGAATTCGTCGATCCACGCATGCGCGCCCGCGTAATACTCGTGGTTGCCGGTCACGAGGAAGCTGCCGTACCGCGACTGCATGCGGCCGAGCGGCGCTGTATGTTCGCGCAGGCGCTTGACCGAGCCGTCAACCACGTCGCCCGTCACGACGACGAGGTCGGCATCGAGCGCATTGACCGCACGCACGATTCGTTCGACATAGGGCCGCTTGATCGTGGGCCCGACGTGGATGTCGGACAGCTGCACGATCGACAGCCCGTCGAGCGCGGCCGGCAGCCCCGCGACCGGAATCGACACGCGCTTGACCGCCGCCGTGCGGCGCGCGCCGACAAACCCGATCGCGGTAACGAGCACCGCGCCCGCCAGCACGCCGAGTGCCGTGTCGGCCGCGGCGCCGCTCCACGCGCCGTCGTGCCCGAGATGCCGCCATGCGAGTACGCCGAGCAGCACGAATTCGCGCAACAACGTCAGCGCGAGCAGCGACGAGAAGAAGCCCATCACGAGCGAGCCGACCCAGCCGGCCAGCGTCGCGGCCCAGCCTTCGTCGAAACGACGCGAGAACATGCCGACCGGGATCAGCACGACGAAGCTCGCCAGCACGAGCGCCGCGATCGTGCGCGCGACCGGCAACGCGAATGCATCGGGAATGATCCGCATCCCGACGTACAGATGGAACAGCACGCCGATTGCAATGAACCGGACAAAGAAACTTCGCATGGAACGCTCACCTTCGTTGCGATACCGCTTCCGCGACGCGCATCGCACGGGGCCGTGACGCCCCGTGCCGCGCTTTGCGTCATACGCACGATGGTACACAGATCCCGGCCGCGACGACCGGTCGCGGCCGCCGGTGGAGCCTCGCGCGGCTTCGCGCGATAATCGGCCATCCTCCCGCCGCCACTGCCATGCGCTTCGATCTCGTCGACCTCAAACTCTTCACGCACATCGCGGAGGCGAACAGCCTGACGCGCGGCGCCGAACGCGCGCACCTGTCCGTGCCCGCGGCCAGCATGCGCATCAAGAATCTCGAGGAGCAGGTAGGCGTGAAACTGCTGAGCCGCACGAGCCAGGGCGTCACGCTGACCGCGCCGGGCGAGACGCTGCTCACGCATGCGCACCGCGTGCTGCGCCAGCTCGAGCAACTGACGGGCGACCTGCAGGAATTCGCGTCGGGCGTGAAAGGCCACGTGCGCGTGTTCGCGAACACCACGGCGATGAGCGAGTTCCTGCCGGCCGTGCTGCGCCACTATCTCGTCAAGCATCCCGACGTGACGATCGACATGCAGGAACGGCTGAGCCCCGACATCGTGCGCGCGGTGCAGGAGGGCGTGGTCGACATCGGCATCGTCGCCGGCGACGTGCGCACCGAAGGGCTGCAGGCGATGCCGTACCGAAGCGACCGCCTCGTGCTGGCCACGGCGCTCGGGCACCCGCTCGCCAGCCTGGCATCGACGCCGTTCGTCGCGACGCTCGACCACGACTTCATCGGCCTGCCCGAAGCGAGCGCGCTCCACAATTTCCTGAAGCGCGCGGCCGCCGACGTGCAGCGCACGCTGCGCTGGCGCATCCAGGTCAGCAACTTCGAGACGGCCTGCCGGATGATCGAGGCGAACGTCGGTGTCGGCGTCTTGCCCGAAGGAACCGCGCGCCGCCATGCGAAGACGATGGCGCTGCGCGTCGTCGCGCTCGAGGACGACTGGGCCGAACGCCAGTTGCAGATCTGCGTCGCCGATCTCGACGCGCTGCCGCGCTTCGCACGCGACCTCGTCGACCTGCTCGTCGAGGATGCCCGCAACCGGCAAGACTGACCGGATTCCCATGCGTTCGAGCGGCAATCGGCCGCTTCCGCACCGATTCCACGGCATCGGCATGACAAAGTCCGTCACCCTGCTTTTGTCTGACGATGCTTTACAGTCTGTTAGCAACCCTATACGAGCTTGCGCTGGCAGAATCGTGACGACTGGGTCGCCGCTGCCGAAACGCGCTGCCGGACGGACCGCTGGCGGTCCGCATCCTGCTGATTTATTATCGGCTCCGTATCGCGGAATCGTCGTCGCGGCGACGCACCGCATTGCGCCGCGCCCGGCATCCTCCCCCATCGTCGAGCTCGTCACACCATGAGAAAAACAATGCCGCGTGCGCCCCTGCGCGTCGCCGCCGTCCTGGCGCCAGCCCTGCCGCTCGCGGGTTGCGCATCGCGCGGCGCACCGTCGTATGTCCTGTTCGGCGCGTATTTCCCGCTCTGGCTCGTCAGCGCGATCGTCGGCATCGTCGGCGCGATCATCGCGCACCGCGTGTTCGTCGCGACCGGCTGGGCCGCCACGGTGCCCTACCAGTTGGCCGTCTGCACCGCGATCGGGCTCGTGGTCGCCGTGCTCGTCTGGCTCGCCGGCACGGGGCCATTCGCATGAAAGCCGCCGGAATCGCCCGCCCCTCCATGAAAGGCCGCGTGATCGCGCTGGCAATCGTCGCGCTCGGCATCGCGGCGCTCGCGTATGCGTACCACCGCACGACCGCCTACCCGTCCACCGACGACGCGTCGATCGACGCGGACGTCGTGCACGTCGCGTCGCCCGTCGGTGGTCGCATCGTACGGCTCGCGGTGCATGAGAACCAGCGCGTCGCGAAAGGCGACCTGCTGTATGAAATCGATCCCGTGCCGTACCGGCTGACGGTGGCGCAGGCGCAGGCCGACCTCGAGCTCGCACGCGCATCGCTCGACACGCGCCGCCGTTCGCTGATCGGCGAGCGCTCGAACGCGGCGGTCGCCGCCGAGCAGGTCAAGCGCGCGACGCAGAACGCCGACCTCTCGACGCGCGACGTGAACCGGCTCGCACCGCTCGCCGCGCAGGGTTATGTCAGCGCGCAGCAGTTCGATCAGGCGAAGGTGCGCCAACGCGACGCGGCCGTGTCGCTCGCGCAGGCGCAGGAACAGCAGCGCGCGTCCGCGCAGACGATCGGCGACGAGGCCGACGCGATCGCGACGCTGCATGCGCGCGAAGCCGCGCTGGCCCGCGCGCAGCACGCGCTCGACGATACGGTCGTGCGCGCGCCGCACGATGGCCTCGTGACGGGCCTCAGCGTCCTCGCCGGCGAAACCCTGGCGCCGAACCAGTCGATCTTCACGCTGATCGACGCGAGCGAATGGTTCGCCGTCGGCAATTTCCGCGAGACGTCGCTGGATCGCATCGCGCTCGGCGACTGCGCGACCGTCTATTCGATGATCGACCGCAGCAGCCCGATGACGGGCAAGGTCGTCGGCATCGGCGCGGGCATCGCGGACAGCGCGCGCATCAACCTGCCGCGCTCGCTGCCGATCGTGCAGAACTCCGTGAACTGGGTGCACGTCGCGCAGCGCTTCCCCGTGCGCGTGAAGCTCGACGAACCCGACGGCAAGCTCGTGCGCGTCGGCGCGAGCGCGATCGTCGAGGTCCGGCATGGCTCAGCCTGCCGCTGACGTCCGCTCGCCGGGCCCGCGCGAAGTCCTGCGACTGCTCGTGCCGTTTCCGGGGCGCGCGGCGATGGCCGTGCGGGTCGCGCTGATCTGCGCGCTGGTCGTGCTCGTGACGAGCGGGTACGGCACGCCCGAAGCCGCGATTTCCGTGTACGTCGTGTTCTTCCTGAACCGCGCCGACCGCGTAACGAGCGTCGTGCTCGCGGTCGCGATGCTGCTGCTCGTCACGGTCGTGATCGCGCTCGTGATGGGCGTCGCGATCTTCAGCATCGACTATTCGATCCTCCGCGTCGCGTGCATGGCCGTGCTGTCGGTCGGCCTGCTCTACCTGACGTCGGCGAGCAAGCTGCGCCCGGTCGGCGCGATCCTCGCGATGATCGTCGGCTTCGGGCTCGACCAGCTCGGCCTCGCGCCATTCGGCGAAGCTGCAACGCGCGCGCTGCTCTATGCGTGGCTGATGGTCGCGATCCCGGTCGGCGTCGCGATCGTCGTCAACCTGCTGATCGCGCCGTCGCCGCGCAAGCTCGCGCAAGCGCAGCTCGCGAAGCGGCTGCGGCTCGCCGCGCGGCGGCTGCGTAGCAATGACGACGATGACGGCGACACGCGCACCGCGTTCGACGCGAGCCTGCGCGAAGGCGACAAGCAGTTGCTCACGTGGCTCAAGCTGTCGAAGCTCGAGGGCTCGTCGTCGGCCGCCGACGTCGTCGCGCTGCGGCAGGCCATCGCGTCGAGCACCGCGCTGCTCGTGGCGGTCGCGCTCGCGGACCGCGAACCGGACGCACGGCTGCCCGATGCATTCGTCGAGCCGATCGCGACGACGCTCGACGACATGGCCGTCATCCTCGAACACGGCGGTTATCCGGTCGACGTGACGCTCGCGCTGCCGGCCGCCGATGCGCTGGCGCCGCTTGCGCGCGTCGTCGCGACGGACCTGCACACGGCGATCACGCACTTCGCGGAATCGGCCGCGACCGACGGGTCGGCCGAGGCTGCAGCCGCCCCCGCCGCGCCTCCTGCACCACCCGCACCACGCGGCGGGTTCTTCCTGCCCGATGCGCGCAGCAACCCCGACCACATCCGCTACGCGCTGAAAACCACCGCAGCGGCGATGTTCTGCTACCTGCTGTATTCGCAGCTCGACTGGTCGGGCATCCATACCTGCTTCATCACCTGCTACATGGTGTCGCTCGGCTCAACGGCCGAAACGGTCGAGAAGCTCACGCTGCGCATCGCCGGCTGCATCGTCGGCGCGCTGCTCGGCACCGCCGCGCTCGTGTTCGTCGTGCCGTCGCTGTCATCGATCGGCGAGCTGATGGCGCTCGTGTTCGCCGGCGCGTGGCTGGCCGCATGGGTCGCCTTCGGGTCGCCGCGCATCGCGTACGCGGGCTTCCAGGTCGCATTCGCGTTCTTCCTGTGCGTGATCCAGGGCGCGGGCCCCGGCTTCGACCTGACGCTCGCGCGCGATCGCACGATCGGCATCCTGCTCGGCAACGTGGTCGTGTATCTCGTGTTCACGCGCATCTGGCCCGTCAGCATCGGCAAGCAGATCGACACGGCGCTCGCGGCGCTGCTCGACCAATGGCGGCGCCTCGCACAGATCGCTCAGCCGGCCGAGCGGCGCGCGCTGGCCGCCGACGCGTTCGCGCGCCACGGCGCGATCTCGCAGGAACTCGGCCTGATCCACTACGAACCGTCATGGGTGCGGCCGGCCGCGACGTGGCTCGCCGCGCGACGGCGCGCGCTCGCGGAACTCGGCGCCCTCGAAGGCCCGTTGTTCCTGCTCGCCGAACGCGCACCGGGCGACGCGGCGATTGGCGCGAGGCTCGCACGCGTGGTCGAACCGCGCGACGACGAAGCCACACCGCATGCGGATTCACCCGCGCCGCCGGCCCCGCCGCCGAGTACCACCCCCACCGACCCCGCACGCGACGCGCTGCTGAACCTGATCGACACGCGGCTCGCGCACATCGCCGACGCCGCCCGTCAAGCCACACCGAAGGAGCCTGTCCCTCATGCGCCTACCTGAACCGCCGGCCGCCTCGATCGCCGCCGCCGCCCTCGCGACCGCCGTCGCGCTGGCCGGCTGCGCGACGTCGTCGATCGATCTGGCGCCGGAGGCGTCCGACCGCCCGTGGCAGCCGCAAACGTCGGCCGCGGGCGACATCGTGCCGGGCCCGCCGCGCGCGTCCGCGCAAGGCGCGCACGACTACACGCTGCCCGCGTCCCCGGCGCTCGCGTCGGTATCGCCGCCGGCCGCGCTCGATTCCGCGCATGCATACACACTGCCCGAGCTGATCGACCTCGCCGAATCGGCGAACCCGCTGACCCGCATCGCATGGAACGACGCGCGCAACGCGGCGCTCGCGGTCGGCCTTGCCAAGGCCGCCTACCTGCCGCGGCTGTCGGCCACGGCCATGGGTGCATACCAGGCGAGCCACGGCTCGACGTCGACGATCCTCGGCGATTCGTCGAGCGACACCACCGTGCACGGCACGATCTCGGCGCTGTCGCTGCAATGGCTGCTGTTCGATTTCGGCGGCCGCGCGGCGCGCGTCGAAGCGGCCGAACAGGCATCGATCGCGTCGAACGTCGCGTTCACGGCCGTGCACCAGCAGGTGATCCACGACGTGACGGTCGGGTACTACCGTTATGAAGCCGCACGCTCGCGCGCACTCAGCGCGCAGCAGGGCCTTTCGAATGCGGATGCGATCCTCGCGGCCTCCCGCGCCCGGCTCAAGCACGGCGTCGGCACGGTCGTCGAACTCGCTCAGGCGACCCAAAACCGCGCGCAGGCGAACCTCGCGCTCGTGCAGGCGAACGGCGCGCAGAACGACAGCTACCTCGCGCTCGTGTCCGCGCTCGGCATCTCGCCGCTGTCGAAGCCGACGATCGCCGCGCTGCCGAAGCGGCCGCTGCCGCCCGCGCTCGGTTCGTCGGTCGATTCGATCGTGTCGGACGCGATCGCGCGCCGCCCCGACCTGCAGGGCGCGTTTGCGCTCGAAAAGGCCAATCGCGCGAAGATCAAGGCCGCCGAGGCCGCCTTCATGCCGAAGGTGTTCCTGTCCGCGTCGACGTCGTATGCGAGCGGCGGCACGGCCATCTCCGCGCTGCCCGCGATCGGCGACCAGGCGCCGACCGTCAACCTGAACGGCAGCCGCTACGGCGGCGGCGTCTTCCTCGGCGTGACGATCCCGCTGTACGACGGCGGCCTGCGCTCGGCCGTGCTGATGCAGGCGCGCAACGATGCGGAAAGCGCCTCCGCGCGTCTCACGCGGACCAAGGAAGAAGCCGTCCGCCAGGTCGTCGCCGCGCAGAACGCGGTGCAAACGAGCCTCGCGTCGCACGACGCCGCCAAGGCGCTCGTCGACGCCGCGCAGACGAGCTACGATGCCGCGCTGACCGCGTACCGCAACGGCGTCGGGTCGGTAACCGATGCGACGATCGCGCAAAGCCAGCTGCTCGCGGCCCGCAACGCGGAGGTCGACAGCTACGCCGGCGCACTGTCGGCGGCCGCCGCGCTCGCGCTCGCGACGGGGACGATCGGCTCGGCGCAGTAGCGCAACCGCCGCAAGGCGGTTGACGCATGCGCGCGCCGCCTACTAGAATGCCGCCCATTCTTCCTTCAGGAACCATCGTGGACAGTTGCAGCACTCCGTTGCGTGCGCCGCTTGCCGCCTGAACGCCTGTCCGCCGCAGTTCTCCTGCCCCGGCTCGCGTTCCGCGAGCCCGCACGCCTACCGTTTCACACTGAATGACGCATTCGCGCGGTACAGTACCGCGCGATGACGGCTATCTTCGCGTCGCCTCCGGCATAACGCCGCGGCGACGCGAGCCGGCATGCGCTCCTTGCACGGCAGGACAACCATGACTTTCGATTTCGCACTCCGTCTTTTCACCGCGTTCGCCTGCGGCGTCGCCATCGGCCTCGAGCGCCAGATGCGCCAGCGCACGGCCGGCCTGCGCACGATCACGCTCGTCGCGAGCGGCGCGTGCCTGTTCGTCACGCTCGGCGTGCTGACCGGCAACGGCGTCGCAGGCGTCACGCAGATCGCCGCGTACGTCGTATCGGGCGTCGGCTTTCTCGGCGGCGGCGTGATCATGCGCGACAAGGGCTCGATCCAGGGCATCAACACGGCCGCGACGCTGTGGTGCTCCGCCGCCGTCGGCGTGCTGTCCGGCTCCGGTCATTTCGCGCCCGCGATCGCCGGCACGGGCGTCGTGCTGCTCACCAATACGGTGCTGCGCGGCGTCAGCCAGGCGATCAACGCGACACCGGTGTCGAATGCCGATCTCGTGCGCGAATACCAGATCACCGTGATCTGCCTGACCTCGGACGAGGTACACATCCGCACGCTGCTGTCGAACTCGATGTACGCGAAACCGCTGTCGTTCCAGAGCCTCACGAGCGAGGACGTGCCCGACCAGCCGGACCGGCTGAAAGTGACCGCGACGCTGAAGCTGCATCCGAAGGATCAGCAGAAGCTCGAGCAGATCGCGAGCCGGATGAGCATGGAGAAGAGCATTTCCAGCGTGAGCTGGACCGCCAAGGAAGCGGAGCCGTTGATGGAGTGAGCGGCATGGCGGCGGCCGTATTCGGCGCCGCCCCTCTCGGCCGCGTCAGGGTGCTTCGATAAGCCCCGCCGAGATCGCCTTGACGACCGCCTGGACCTTGTTCGTCGCGCCCAGTTTCTCGAGGATGTTGTTGACGTGGAAGTTGACCGTCCGCTCCGAGATGCTGAGGATCTGGCCGATTTCGCACGCGGTCTTGCCCTCGGCCGTCCAGCACAGCACCTCGCGCTCGCGCGCGGTCAGCGTGACACCCGCCGCGGGCGACAGCTTCGGCACCATGAAGCGGCTCATCAGCGAATGCGACAGGTTCGCGAGCCAGTTCGTCCAGCGTCAGCATGTTGATCTCGGCCGGCGTCAGCGGGTCGGCATGGCGCGCGATGCTCAGTAGACCGAACGCACCGCGGGCCGCCCAGCTCGACTGCGCGACACCCACCGATAGCCCGAAGTCGCGCGCGTCCTGCCACAGCGGACACGGGTCGATCCGGTCGACGTCCGGCCAGACGATCATGTTGGTGCTGTGCACGCCGTCGCGAACCGTCGAATCGATATCGATGTAGTTTCGCGACTGGTAGTGCGCCATCCAGCCGTCCGGATAGGTATTGAAGATGGCGACCGCCGGCTTCGATACGGGCAGCGGCACGCGAATGCCGTAACAGCAGTATTCGAACCCCAGGCGTTTTGAATAGGCAGCCATCCGCTGGAAGAGTTGCTGCTCGTCTTCCGCGGCGCTGAATTGTTGATAGGCATCCTGCCAGCGCAGTTCCATTCGTTCTCCGACAACGTCACGCTGTCATACTTGTCAGGTTTCAGCACCCGTTTGGGGCTGCTACATTCCGCGCATGACTTCACCTTTGCTGCATCCGGTCGCCGGCCCGTCCGCGGACGGCTATGTGCGCCTGTCAGAAGGCTCACTCGCCGTGCTTGCGCTCGACCATGTCGCAAGCGGCCTCGATGCATCGCTGCTTGCCGAACTGCGCGACAACGCGATCGACGCGCGCCTCGCCGGTTATACCGAATGGCATCGCGCGGCCCGTGCCGGCGTCCCTTACGTGACGGTCGGCTGGGACTGGTACCTCGAACGCGCAACGGGCATGTTCGTCGTCGCGGGCGGCGACATCCGCAGCAACGTGATGGTCGTCGACGCGACGGCCACCGACATCGGCATGTTCCGCACGGCCGCCGCGCTCGCCGCGCGGCTCGCCCGCATCGACTGGCCCGCCGCCGTCGCGTCGGCCCTGCTTGATCGCAACGACGCCTATCATGCCGGTCCCACGCTCCAGTGACAACCGGTCGAGCATTCCTCGGATTAATTCAGCAACGCTGGGGCTCTTTATAAGCAAAAGCGGCCCGGTTTTCAATCCCGTCGATCAAGAAACCGTTACCACGTCCTAAATGGCGTTTTTGCGCCGCCAACCTGTAAGAGTTACCAGTTACAGCCTCCTCGTGCTGCGCGATGTAATGCATGCATACAAAAGCACAGATCCGAGGACACCATGCAGACCTTCGTTCACGAGGAAGGACGGTTGCCACACGAACTTGCAGCGGATCTCGGGCGCTATCGGCGCCGCGTGTTCATCGAACAGCTCGGTTGGACGCTTCCGTCGGCGAACGAATGTTTCGAGCGCGACCAGTTCGATCGCGACGATACCGTCTACGTGTTCGCGCGAAACGCCGACGGCGACATGTGCGGATGTGCGCGCCTGCTGCCCACGACGCGCCCGTATCTGCTGGAGTCGCTGTTCGCCGAACTGATCGCCGAGGACATGCCGCTGCCGAAATCGGCCGCGGTCTGGGAGCTGTCCAGGTTCGCGGCGACCGACGACGAAGGCGGATCGGGCAATGCCGAGTGGGCCGTGCGCCCGATGCTCGCGGCCGTCGTCGAATGCGCGGCGCAGCTCGGCGCGCGGCAGTTGATCGGCGTGACGTTCGCGAGCATGGAGCGGCTGTTCCGCCGGATCGGCATACACGCGCACCGGGCAGGCCCGCCGAAACAGGTGGACGGGCGTCTGGTGGTCGCGTGCTGGATCGATATCGATCAGCAAACGTTTGCGGCACTAGGAATCGAGCCGGGGCAGGCTGCCCGGCAAGCCATCGCCGCCTGAGCCGGAACGCGCGTTTCCGGCCGGGCGGCATCGTAACGAAGGAGAACCAACGTGGACCAGTCTCAGGTCTTTCGCGCGATGATGCCCGGGTTGACGAGCGCCAACGGCGCCCGTATCGCGGTCGCCTATCCGTCGTTCCCCAGGCCGCTGCCGCTCGTGCGGCTCGACCGCCGCGGGCTCGTATTTCGTGCCGCCGGCGCCGCGCCGCTCGTCTGCGGGCTGCCGCGTGCGGCGACGCTGCTGGTCGCGGACGAGCCGCTCTGCTCGCTGCGCCTCGTGATCCGCGACATCGCCCCGACCGGCGACGGCCGACATGACCTGACGATGCAGCCATCCGGCGCCGCCGGCGACGAATTGCTGTGGCATGCACTGCGCGATCACGAACCTTACCGGCGGATTCAACACCCGCTCGCGCCCGTCGACACGCCCATCGCCACCGACGGCGAACCGCACGCGGCGGCCGGCGAGACCGGACCGCGCCCGTCGCGCAGCGCGGCCTTCCGCCTGCCGTGCCATAGCGATGCACTGTTCTTCGCGGACTGGCTCGAATATCACTTCGACGAGCTGCGTGCGCTGTCGCATCAGCACGGGCCGCAACTGCATCTCAATCAGCTCGAGCGACAAGTTGCCGACGACGAGGTCGGCGTGCGCTTCGTCTACGACATCGACGGGCACACGACGCGGCACGCGCTGACCGACTGCGCGCGCGAGGCCTGTGCCTGGATCGAGACGGAGATGCGCGACAAGTACGCACTGCCGGTCGCGCAGGAACGATTCAGCGCGTTTGCGGCGCACGCGCGGGCCGCCGGCATGTGAGTGCGGCAACGGCCGCGTCGATGCGAGGCGGACGGTATCGCAGCGAGTTGCATGGTTACAACGGGGGGCTTGCCAAGCTTCGGGTTTTCCCTTAAATTTACGCCTGTCTCCTCCATGTCTCCAAACATGGATTCAGCCCGCTCAAGCAGCGGGCTTTTTTATTGCCTGCGCGGATTGCGGGGCCATACCACCCTCCTCCTTCGCCGCCTGCCTGCTTGAGCATTCCGGCGCGCCACGATCTCGATCGGCCGGATTATCATCGGCGAGTCCGCCACGCTCCCCCGAGGCCATCTTGCACGCACATCTGCGCATTGCCCGCCCGGTCGGCAACCTCGCCAGAACCGAGCGCATGTATCGCGACGCCCTCGACTTGTCGGTGCTCGCGCGCTTCGAAGATCACGATGGCTTCTCCGGCGTGATGCTTGGACGCGAAGGTCTCGACTACCACTTCGAATTCACGCACTGTCCAGACCACCCGATCGCACCGTCCCCGACACCCGAGGACCTGATCGTGTTCTACCTGCCCGATCGCCCGGAATGGGAAGCCGCATGCGAGCGCGCGGCCGCACACGGCTTCATGCCGGTGACGTCGTTCAATCCGTACTGGGAGATATCAGGCCAGACCTTCGAGGATGCCGACGGCTACCGGATCGTGCTGCAGAACGGCACATGGCGCTGACAGGCAGACGCGCGTGAGTCGTCAAGCGCCGGCGTAGCCGCCGGGGCGCGCGACATATACGACGTGCCGCCGCAGCGCATGCCCTTCCGGCAACGCGGGATGATCGAAATCGCGCGCGGGCTGACGCTGCATGCCGAGCCGCTGCATCACGTGCTGCGATCGCAGGTTGGTGTCGGCCGTCCACGCAAGGATTTCACCGAGTCCGATCCGGTCGAATCCGTCGGCCAGTGCTGCGGCCGCTGCTTCCGCAACGTAGCCGCGCCCCCATGCGTGGCGCGCCTGCCGCCACATAACCTCGACGCATGGCGCCATCGGATGCGTTGCGCGCGCTTCGTGCGACAGGCCGCAAAGCCCGATCAGCATCGCATCGGCGCGACGCTCGACCACCCACGGACCGAACCCGTGCTCATCGAAATGCGCTTCGAAGCGCGCGATGAAGTCGCTCGCTTCATCGACGGACATCGGGCCGCGTGCGAGCCACGTCGTGACGTCCGGATGCGCATGCATCGCCGAAAGCGCACCCGCGTCCGACGGTCGCCAGCGACGCAGTGTCAGACGTTCGGTTTCGATCTTCGTTGGCGTGGTCATGGGTGATCCCGACGACGGACGGCGACGCAACGCGGGCAACGTCACGAACCCGGCTGCGAACGGATGAAGGGAAAATACGCGATCGCCGCCTCGGGAGGCGGCGATCGGAGGAGCAAGTAGCGAAAAACGGGCGCCTGGGCGCCCGCTGCGGTTACTCGTTTTCTTCGAAGTAGTGCCCAAACTTCATCTGCTTCGTGCGGATATAACGCTCGTTTTCCTCACGCACCGGCACTGCAAGCGCCACGCGCTCACAGACAGGAATGCCGTGCTTCGCGAGCGTATCGAACTTCTCCGGGTTGTTGCTCATCAGCCGCACCGACGTCACGCCGAGGATCCTGAGGATCGCGGCGGCCGAGTCGTATTCGCGGGCGTCGTCGGGCAGGCCGAGGTCGAGGTTCGCCTCGACCGTGTCGCGCCCCTGCTCCTGCAGCGCGTACGCGCGGATCTTGTTGCTCAGGCCGATCCCGCGACCCTCATGGCCGCGCAGATACAGCAGCACGCCGCGGTCTTCTGCCGCGATGTAGCGCAACGCGAGATCGAGCTGTTCGCCGCAATCGCAGCGGTACGAGCCGAACACGTCGCCGGTCAGGCATTCGGAATGCAGCCGCGTCAGCACGGACTGCTCGCCGGCCACGTCGCCCATCACGAGCGCGAGATGTTCGGCATCGCTGCCCGATACGCGGAACGCGTATGACGTGAACGTGCCGTAGCGCGTGGGCAGCGACGCCGTGGCGACGAGCGTCACGCACTCGTCGGCCTGGCCATTGCCCGGCGTGGGCGATTGGGGACGCGAAGACATCATGAATTCAATCGAAACGTTCAGGAATGTAGGAGTTGTGTGGATAGTGCGTGACCGGAGTTTACCGCTAATCTGGAAACGTCACGCGACTGCCGCCGCCCGCCCGGCTATACTGGGCTCATCGGGTGACACGCAGCACGCCTCGCATCGACCTGCACACGGAGAAAGCGAATGAGCACGACTGTCGCGCAGATTCTCAAGGCCAAGCCGGATTCGGGCCGCACCATCTACACCGTCAAGAAAACCGATTACGTCTACGACGCCATCAAGCTGATGGCGGAGAAGGGAATCGGCGCGCTCCTGGTCGTCGACGGCGACGACATCGCGGGCATCGTCACCGAGCGCGACTACGCGCGCAAGGTCGTCCTGCAGGACCGTTCGTCGAAAGCCACCCGCGTCGAGGAAATCATGACGGCGAAGGTGCGCTACGTCGAACCGTCGCAATCCACCGACGAGTGCATGGCGTTGATGACCGAGCACCGGATGCGCCACCTGCCCGTCCTCGACGGCGGCAAGCTGATCGGCCTCATCTCGATCGGCGACCTCGTGAAGAGCGTGATTGCCGATCAGCAGTTCACGATCAGCCAGCTCGAACACTATATCCACGGCACGCCCGCAGTCACGTCCGTCTGACCCGCTCCAGCAAAAAAGGCCCAAACGCGTTAGCGTCTGGGCGGAAAGCCGCCGGAATGCGGCGACGGAGGTTCTGCTCCTGCGGGCGAACGACGCGCGCGGCTGGCGCGCGTCTCGTCAATTAACTGGTGCGCTCGGGCAGATCCGGGGACGTTCAGTTACCGAAATAGACCGAGTTCACGGGGTTCGGTGCTTCCCGCGTCATGCGACGGCCTGCTTGGCCGGCACCCGTCGCCACGGCACCGTAGCCGCTCGTATCGGCCTGCGCGAGCATCGGCTGATTCGGCTGGATCCGTTGTTCGGCGGCCTGGATGTTGTTCGGGTATTGCGAATCGCTCGCCAGCGGCTTGTAGCCATTCTGTTCGAGTTGCACGAGTTCGGCCTTGACCTGATCGCGCGTCAGCCCCTGTTCGGACTGCGCAAACGATGCGATCGGAGCGGCAAGGACGGATGCGGCGATGGCTGCGTAGATGATCGACTTCATGATTTACCTCCGGAATATGTTCTCTTTTGACGTCGCCTCGGCAGGACTGTCTGAAGCGAATGAATCCAGTGTAGTGCTCGTCACTCCGAGGGGAAACCCTTAGTTTGAACATACAGCGTTGCGATTTTGACAAAAATTGCCCACTGTTTCTGGACCGAGCCCCTCTCACTTACTTCATCTACACAACAATCGCTGACGAAACGCCAACAGGCAGGTCACATGTCCGGAAGGTTGTGTTGTAGAATCGTAAGCTTATATTCGCCTGTCGATATTCCATCCACCATGTACGCGCACACGCCCTTTTCGGTTTCGCCGTCCGGCCCGGCCGGCGTGCGCGCGCACGCCGGCCATCCGGCGCATCCTCTCGCTCGACGCACGGCCCAGGTGCCGCTCGCCCCTGCCCGGCGCCTGATCTGACGGTTCGGTCTCCTCCCGGAGCCAGGTCAGACAGGCTCCGGGCGATCCTCATAGGCACGCCACGCCTGCCCCTGCCGATCATTTGGAGAACTTCCATGAAACAACGCCTTTACCAGTTGACCGAACTCGACGTCGCTCGCCTCGAGAAGCACGCCGAACACAACCCGCGCTTCCAGACGATGCTCGACACGCTGCTCGAGCGCGCCGACATCGTTGAGCCCGACACCATCAAGGCAAACGTCGTCACGATGAACTCGCAGATCACGCTGCTCGACGAAGCGACCCAGGAACAGGCCACCTGGACGATTGTTTATCCGGACGCCGCCAATCTTGAACTCGGCCGCCTGAACGTGTTCTCGCCTGTCGGCATGGCACTGCTGGGTACGCAACGCGGCCAGATGGTCAAGGTGATGCAGCCGAGCGGCGCCGAAAAGCTGATGAAGGTCGCCGCGATCGTGTTCCAGCCGGAAGCCAACGGCGAATACACGCGCTGACGCCGCCGGCGGGCCAGCACCGCGCCGCACCGGGCGCAGAACGAAAAAAGCGAGGCACAGGCCTCGCTTTTTTGCGTCCGGACGATCCGGCTTGTCGTCATCGCATGCTGCTGACGAAAAAAAAGGCGCCCGAAGGCGCCTTTTTCGATGCTGCGAAGCGGGTTACCCCGCCGTCACGCTTAGAAGCGGTGACGCAGACCAACCGTTGCTGCGGTTTGGTTGATCGACGAGCTCGGCAGAACCGAGTTGTCGCCGTTGTAGATCGATGCGCCGATGCCGTTCTTCGCTGCACGCTGGTACACAGCTTGTGCGTAGACGTCCGTGCGCTTCGACAGTGCGTAGTCAGCTTGCAGACCGAACTGGTTCCAGTGCGTGCTGCCGTTGTTGATCTTCGCGTTCGTGTACGTGTAAGCAGCACCCAGGCCGAGAGCCGGCGTCAGGTTGTACTTTGCGTTGACTTCGTAGTTGTCGGTGCGCACCGAGCCCAGGCTACCGACTGCATTGTTGTCGAGACGCGCTTGCGTCCATGCCGCGCCGACTTGTGCCGGACCGAATGCATAACCAGCAGCAGCACCGTACGTGCGGACGCGGCCTTGGCTAGCGATGCCACCGATCGCCGACGACGTTGCGCCGTTTGCGTTCGTACCGTCACCCAGGTTCGCTTGCGAGTATGCAGCAGCCAGCTTCAGACCTTGGAACTGGTATGCAGCACCCGCGCTGTACGCACGGTTGTTGCCGAAGTTCGTGTTGTTCGAGAACGAGTACGTGCCGCCGAATTGCAGGCCAGCGTAGTTCGCGCTCGTGAACTTGACCGTGTTGTTCTGTGCGACATCGCCGTTCGTGCTCAGACGGTCAAGGTTCAGCGGGTGCGCGAAGTACGTGCCGCCCCACGAGCCCGTTGCCGTCAGCGGCGCCAGGTAGTCTTGCGTTGCGTCGTATTGCTTACCCAGCGTGACCGTGCCGTACTGGCTCGACAGGCCGACGAAAGCTTGACGGTTGAACATGCCGCCGTTGCCGTTCGCGAACTTGCCGTTACCGATGTTGAAGCCGCTTTCCAACGTGAAGATTGCCTTCAGGCCGCCACCCAGGTCTTCCGAGCCACGCAGGCCGAAACGGCTCTGGTCAATGCCCGAACCCATCGACCAACGCGACTTGCCAGCTTGGCCCAGTGCCGGTTGGACGTTGCTTTGGTAGGTGATGCCTGCGTCCAGCACGCCGTACAGCGTGACGCTGCTTTGCGCGTGAGCGACGGTAGCGAACGATGCTGCAGCTGCTGCAACGATCAGAGTCTTGTTCATTCGTGGAGCTCCCTTCTAAAAAGAGGCAGGTCTCGCGACCTTGTTTCATAAACGGTCTCAACCGCCCGGGAACGCCATCGGTCCTGCTGGCCGCGCCCGGATAGTTGCCCGTTTGGGAACCGTGAGTTTAGGGGTGTACCCTAGGGGCGCGATCCGCGAATAAAGAAATAAGCTTTTCCAGAACTAGAAATAATGAAAGTGGGGCCGAGTTATAAGTATTTGTTTTAACGTTTGTTTTTGGCTTCTTGACGGCAGCTTTTTGGAGGCTTTCATCGCACCATTCTTTCGTGTCATCGTCTTGACGGTTGCATAGAAACAACAAACCACTCCGGGCAAACCCCATAAATCGGCAATTTTTACCTAATCCGACCTCGAATGGCGGGTTCCGGATTCCTGAAACGGGGCGGACAGAGGATAAACATCCGGTCGGTCGGACGAAGCCGACGTCACGCTACCGCGCGGCATGCCCGGACGCCCCGTGCGACGGCGGCAGCCGGCCCGGCCATCGACCGTGACATGCGGTAACAGGCTTAACCGCCTGCGTAACCCGGCCCGCCGACCGGCAGGCTAATGTAAGGCGAACCCGATTTCAGAATAGGACACGCCATGAATCGACGCTCGTTGTTGCGCGCCATCGGATTGACCGCCGCCTTTGTCGGCAGCGGCTGGCTCCGCGCCGCCTCGGCCCAGCCCGCGCCGCCCGTGTACCGGCCGTCCGGCCCGAACCGCGTGCCCGGCGGGCCGCCCTACGCCGACCGCCCGGGCTTCGGGCCGCCGGCGGCCCGGCACGACCGCCGACCGCCACCGCCGCGGCCGCATGGCTATATATGGGCCGACGGTTACTGGAGCTGGCAGCGCGGCCGCTATATATGGGTGTCCGGCCGCTGGGTCGCACGGCGCCCGGGGCGTCGGTGGGTTCCCGGCTACTGGCGCCGCCAGGGGCAGGTGTGGGTCTACGTCGACGGTTCGTGGCGCTAGGCAGTCGGCCGGCTCCGGCCGATGGAAGGTCCGGAGCCTGACAGCGCTCGCGAACCCGCGCCGTTCGGGCATGGAATCATGGCGCCTGGCCGGGTGCGCGCGAATCCTGCGCAGCCTGCCCTTCTCAGGGACGATCCCGGCCGCCCAAACCGACGCCAAAGCCTCAATCGGGCAACGCGTCGACAATCAACATGCCCGCCGATCCCCGGCGCGCAATCCTGCATCGACCGGATTCCTGCCGCTCCCTGATCGCACGCCGGCCAACAAAGGGTTGCATGTTTCGTTCGCCCCGATGCCAAGCCATCGATCCGGGCGTCGCGTCGCAAGCGCATCGCCGCATGTCCGACCAACACGGCAAAGCATCGACAGGCCTTCGATCCTGACGAAACCCTTCGGATAACGAAATCATGCGATGCCGATGCGTATGCATCCGGCCATCTCTCGTCGCATCGCGCGCCATCTGCGGCACACCGCCAATCAACGAAACGGTGCACGCGTTCCGCTCAGCGCCCGCCGCCCTCCGACTCCCGCGCACGACGGCGCGCCGCGCAGATCGCGCGATGATGTTCGTCGGCCCACTGGATCATCGCCTGCATCGGCGTCAGGAACGAACGCCCGAGGTCGGTCAGCGCATATTCGACGCGCGGCGGCACTTCGGCGAACAGCGTGCGGCTGACGAAGCCGTCCTGCTCGAGCCGCTTGAGCGTACGCGACAGCATCTGGTTCGACACATCGCCGATCGCGCGGCCGAGTTCGTTGAAGCGCATCGTTCCGCCGGACAGCGCTTCGAGCACGAGCAGGCTCCACTGGTCGCCGATGCGGTCGAGCACATCGCGGATCGGGCACGGCTGATCGAGTTCGACGGTTTCGTCGGCGGACGGCAACGGCATGGCGGGATTCTCTTTCACGGGCAACGCACGGTCATCGCGGTGTGACCTGTTCACACCGCGGTGACTTCTTGTGACGGGTTCGCGGCAACTGTACCATTCGATCGGCCCGGCAGCCGCCCGGATTCGCCAGTTCAACGAAGCATGACGATGCCGCGCGGCGTCGCGATTCCAGTAGCCGCGACGCCACGGGCTTCACGGCGAACCCTTTGCATCGCTGCGGCGCATGCGTGCCTGCAGCCACGCCCGCATGCCTCACCGATCATCACGATCGGCGCAACCCGCGGTCGCGCATCGCGCACCGACCCACGAACCATCAGACAAGGAAAACGCTACATGTCATCGCTCCGCTCCCCCGTTCGCGCCGTAGCCGCATTCGTCCTGCTGGCCGCATCGGCCGCCGCGCTGGCCGCCGGCCCGGCCCCGCGCGACCTCGCCGCCGAGGAAGCGAACCGCCAGCTCGTGCTGACGTTCTACGACCGCTTCTTCAACAAGCACGAAGCAATCCAGGCCGCCGCCGTCGTCGCGGACGACTACAAGCAGCACAACCCGCACGTGCCCGACGGCAAGAAGCCGTTCGTGTCGTACTTCGTCGGCGCCTTCCAGAAGAACCCCGCATCGCGCGCACGCATCGTCCGCAGCGCGACCGACGGCGACCTCGTCTACCTGCACGTGCATGCGACCGAGCGTCCGGGCGATCGCGGCGAAGCAGTCGTCGACATCTTCCGCGTGAAGGACGGCAAGATCGTCGAGCATTGGGACGTGATCCAGCCGGTGCCCGAAACAGCCGCGAACAAGAACACGATGTTCTGACACGCGGGGCCGGTGCGCGACGAAGCGCGCCGCCTGTTGACGGCAGATCCGGCAGCCGCACCGGCCAGGTGCGGCTGCCCCGCGCCGGCGAACTCCCCTACAATCGAGCATCGCCGCCGCACCGGCCTCCGTCTCGCCTGACCGCACCGCCGGCCGCCGCCCCGCCAGCGCGCGGCCGCACACGAAGCACGGCCGGCACACGCGGCCGTTCGCGAAGACGGTGTCAACGATGAGCCCCGCCCACATTTCCCTGAGCAACGCCGGCGACCTGATCGCCAGCCTCGGCAGTCCGCAGTTTCCCGCCCGGCTTTGGGCGTGGCTGCGCGAAACCGTCGACCCGCAGTCCCATTACAGCGTCGCGACGCGTTACCGGCGCGACGCGCCGTCGAAATCGGTCGACGGCGTCGACGTGCTGTTCTTCGCCGGCGGCGACGACCCCGACGGCACGCGCCATGCGCTCGATCTGTATACACAGGGCGAGTGGCGCACCGACACGCTGCTCCCGCATATCGAGCGCACCACCGATTCGCAGCTCGTGTTCTCGTGCAACGAGGAAGTCGACACGGCGACCGAGTACGGCCGCCAATTCGCGCTCGGCGAGCTCGGCGAAGACTGCACGCTGCTCGGCAGCGAGCGCGACTACGTCTATGCGTTCTCGCTGTTCCGCCGGCGCGGCCAGCCGTCGTACACGCTGGCCGAACTGGCGCTGCTGCGGCAGCTCGGCGATTTCGTGCTGCCGCTCCTGATCCAGCATGCGCGGCTCGCGCGCCTGACGCCGCGTTCCGACGATGGCGCGCTGCTGCAGCGGTTCGAACAGCGGCTGTCGGCCAGCGGTGCAGCGCTGTCGCAGCGCGAACGGCTCGTGTGCCGCGCCGTGCTGCAGGGCCAACCCGTCCCGCAGATCGCCGACACGCTCGCGCTGAAGCCGAGCAGCGTGCGCACCTATCTCGGGCGCGCGCTCGCGAAACTCGGTGTCCCGAACCGGGCCGGGCTGTTCGCGTGGTGCGTGACCGAAGAAGCGCCGCTGGAAGACCGTAGTCACTAGACGACGCCACCGCGTCATCGCAGCACCCATCCCCCCGCCGCCTTTGTCGCGGGTTGTCCTCAAAACGATGACAGACAGCCGGCCGCCCCGCTCCTAGTATCTGACTCACCCGACGACAGGAACGCGTCGGATGCCACGGAGACACGGAATGCCGCATACCGGATGGACGCCGGCCCGCACGGCCGCAAGCGCGCCGCCCATCGATTTGCCGATGCGGACGCCTCGGCGAAACCGGCATGACGCGCTGGCGGCGGCCGGCATTCGCCGGGGCCCACCGCCGTCCCCGCCGCGCAGCACCGGCACCTAACGCCACACCCCATTCCAACCCGACCGGGTACACGCGACCGGACGAGCCAGACGGCCCGCCCGCGGGACACGTGCGCCCGTCGATCAGCCCCCGATCCGGAGGAGACACATGCAACACGCCGATACCATCTATCTGAATGGCCTGCTTTACACGGGCGATGCGCAGCGCCGCTTCGCGCAGGCGCTCGCCACGACGGACGGCAAGATCGTCGCGGTCGGCCGCGACGACGACATCCGCCCGCTGGCCGGCCCCGCGACGCGGATGGTCGACCTGGCCGGCCGGCTGATGCTGCCGGGCCTCATCGACGGTCACGTGCACCCGCTCGAAGGCCACCAGATCCTCGGCGACTTCGACCTGTCCGGCATCAACGATCCCGACGCGATCCTGCAGCGCATCCGCGCGTGCGCCGATGCGACGCCGAACGAACCGTGGGTCTATCTCGGCGGCGCCAACCTCGCCGCGTTCGGCGCGTATCCGACCCGCGAGCTGCTCGACCGGATCGTGCCCGACCGACCGCTGCTCGTGGTCGGCTTCGACGTGCACAGCGGCTGTCTCAACACGAAGGGGCTCGAAGCGGCCGGCATCAACGCCAATACGCCCGATCCGACCGGCGGCGTTTACGAGCGCGACGCGGCGGGTGCGCCGAACGGCGTCGTGCATGAAGCGGCGTTCTACCGGATCTGCCCGATCATTCCGCAACTGAGCCCGGCCGGCTACCCGAAATCGCTCGCGAAAGCGCACGCGATGGCGCACGGTTTCGGCATCACGGGCTGGTTCGACGCGCGTGTCGAGGAGGCCGAGCTCAAGGCCTACGCCACCGCGCAGCGCGCCGGCACGCTCAAGGCCTACATGAGCGCGGGCCTCTATGCGAACCCGCGCCGCGACCCGCGCGAGCAGGTCGAACGCTTCGTCGCGTGGCGTCGCGAATACGAGTGCGACAACCTGCGTCTGCATACGGTGAAGATCTTCGTCGACGGCGTGCCCGAATCGAAGACCGCCGCGCTGCTCGAGCCATACGCCGGCACCGACGACTGCGGCCTTGCGCTGTGGAGCCAGGACGCCTTGAGCGAGATCTGCCTGCTCGCCGATACGGCCGGCTTCGACCTGCACTTCCATACGCTCGCCGACCGCGCGGTGCGCATGACGCTCGACGCGCTCGAGTACGTGCAACGCCGCAACGGGATGCGCGACCGGCGCGCGCAGCTTGCGCACCTGCAGCTCGTCGATCCGGCCGACATGAGCCGCTTCAACCGGCTCGGCGCGATCGCGAGCGTGCAGACGCTGTGGACGGCTGCTCGCGAGGAGCAGCAACAGCTCTATCGCGACCTGCTCGGCGCCGAGCGCACCGCCCGCAACTATCCGTTCCGCAGCCTGCGCAACGCGGGCGCGATGCTCGCGGCCGGATCCGACTGGTCGGTCAGCACGATGGACCCGATGCAGATCATCCAGACCGGCGTCACGCACCTGCTGATCGACCAGCCCGACAGCCCGCCGTGGAATCCGCACGAGCGCCTCGACCTGCTCACGATGCTCGAAGCCTATACGGTGAACACTGCGTATGCGCTGCGCTTCGACGACTGCACGGGCTCGCTCGAAGCGGGCAAGGACGCGAGCTTCGCGATCCTCGACCGCAATCCGTTCGCGCATCCGGTCGAGACGTTCGCGCAAACCCGCGTGATCGAGACGTGCTTCCGCGGCGAAGTCGTGTACGCCGCGCCGGGCTGGGCCGACTGAAGCGCGGATCGGGCGACCGTCAGGCGACGCCGAGCGCGAGCACCTGCTCGGTCGTCAGCACGTCGCCGAACGTGTCAGACAGCGCGGCCAGCGTCGCGCGATGGAGGTCGCGGTGCGGCACCGTGCCGCCGTCCGCGACATCGAGGTCGCGCGTTGCGCATGCGTCGTCGACGACGATCACCGCATAACCGAGCGGCACCGCATCGCGTGCCGCGCCGGCAACGCACGCATGCGTCATCAGGCCCGTGACGATCAACGTGTCGACGCCGGCCGCCTTCAGGCGCGCGTCGATGTCCGTCGTCGGGAACACGCTCACCGTCGTTTTCTTCACGACCGCGTGATGCGGCGCCGGCTGCAGGTCCGCATGAAAGCGGAAGCCGTCGCTGCCGTCGGCGAAGATCGGGCTGTCGGCCGTATCGACGTGCTGGACGTGAAACACCGGAATGCCCGCGCGATCGGCGAACGCGATCACGCGCCGCGCATTGCCCAGCGCGCGCGGCCCTTCCGGAATCGGCAGCCGGCCGCTGAAATATTCGTTCTGGAAATCGATCACCAGCAGCGCGGTGCGGGCGGCGTCGATGGACGTCGGCGCCGTCGCGCCTGCCAGGGTACGGATGGTCGGGTGTTGCATGGGTCGCTCTCTCGGTTGGCATATCGAACGGAACGGCGCGCCGGGCCTGCCGGCGCCGCCGGACGCGGCCTGGGGCCTCCCCGACCGCGAGGCGCCAGTGTCGGGCCGCGCGGCTTCGCGCGACAGCGGCGCGCGGGACAACGTCCGACAGGATCGGGCCAACGTGCGCGAGCGCCTACGACAGCGCGGCCGTTCGCGCACCCGGCTGCGTGCGTCCGTACGCGGCCATCATCACGAAGCTGAGCAGGAAGCCCGCGCCGCCGATCAGCAGCAGGCCGATCTCGCCGAACACCGGCAGCAGGTTCGTGAGCGCACCCGTCACGACCCACGCGACGGCCATCACCGAGCCCGCGACGCCGAGCGCCCAGCCCTGCCGGTCCGCGCTGACGGCATCGGAGAACGCCGTATACATGGTCGTGTACGCAACCATGTCGAAACAGCCGACGACCATCGCGAGCACCCACAGCACAGGTTCGTGCGGAAACAGCGCGGACAGGATCTGGCCGACGCCGGCAACGAGCAGGCCCGTCTTCGCGATATCGATCACGCGCCACACGCGCAGCATCAGCCGCACGACGAACAGCAGGCCGAACACGAAACAGAGGCCGATCACGCCGCTGAACAGCCCGAGCCGCGCGCTCGTGTAGCCGAATTTCGCCTGCAGCAGCAACATGATGGTCTGCAGGTAGAGCCCGTAACCGACCTGCATCAGGAAGAACACCGCCGACAGGAACGCGACATTGCGCTGGCGCGCGGCCTCCCGGATGATCCGCAGCGGCAGCAGCGGATCGATGCGCGTATCGCCGCGCGGCGCGGCCGAATCGCGATACGACGCCCAGGTCCAGAACGCGCAAGTCAGCGACAGCACTGCGACCAGCACGAACGGCGTGCCGTAATCGAACAGTGGCGAGATCGTCCGGTCCGACGTGACGCCGCCGAGCACGGGGCCGACGATCACGCCCGCACTGAACGCGAGCGACATGATGCTCATGTTGTACGCCTTGGTCTCGGGTGTGCTCAGGTCGGTGATCGCCGCCTGCGCGATGCCCTGGCAGCCGGCCAGCAGGCCGGTGAGCCCGCGTCCGGCCAGCAGCAGCGCGACGCTCGCATGCCATGCGCCGGCCGCCATCATCGCGTAGCCGGCCGCGAGACCGAGCACGCACAACAGCATGATTCTGCGGCGGCCGTAGCGATCGGACAGTTCGCCCATCAGCGACGAGCCGAAGAACATGCACAGCGGGTAGATCCCGTAGCCGAGACCGAGGTAGAAATTGCGCGCATGCGCACCGGCGTCGGCCGGCAGGATGCCCGCGTGCGGATCGCTGAAGATCGCGGACATCATCGGATAAACGAGCCCGAACCCCATCGCGTCGATCGCGATGGCGAGCAGGCAGGGGCCGAGCAGCTTGTAGTCGAGCCGGGACATGGCGACCTTCCGGACAGAGTGGATGATCGCCCAAGCGTAATGATCGGGCGGCCGCCGCGGTAGGCCGCCGCCCGCGATGCTAATCATCGGCCGTGCCGATACCCGCCCCGACGCTGCAACCGATCGATCGCCGCGATGCCCGACGCCAGCTCCTGGCGCCCGGCCCGGGTCCGATCAGACCCGGCGGCACGCATCGACCTTCACGTCGACAGCCGGACGATCCCGTTAGGATTGAACTTGAAGTCGTCTTCGTCGTGAGACGCGTCGTCGATCAGCAATGCACCGTGCGCGTGCAACGTCGCGTCGATCCCGTGCCGCACGATCTCGTCGGCAACGCCGTCGATGACGGCAACCGCTTCGCGATCGCTTCCGCGCGAACGCGGCACCTGCACGTCCGGCAGGCCGGCCAGATGAAAACCCACGCTTTCGAAGTATCCGTCCGATGCCAGCGGGCGCAACGCGAATGCCAGCCGGCACGCCCGGTTCTGCGCAAGCGCGTCGTCGGCGTCGGTCGCGACCGCGCCCATCCGGATCAGCTCCCGCCACCGGTGCAGCCCGTGCGCCACACCCGCGCTCTCGCCCTTGACCGCCACCGCGCCGGCGTCGATCAGCCGATCGACCAGGAACAGCGCGCCGATCGACGCACGCACGGCATTCTCCCGCGTCATGCGCGGGCCGAGCACATACAGCACCGACTGGTGCGTGCCGACGGCTTCGTCGTCGGCCGGCGTCCACGCATCCGCTGCGGCGCGGTCGCGGCAGACCTCAAACGAACGGCTCATCCGCTCGTCCGGTTCGGCGACGGAATACGCGTCATCGATGCCGAACCCCGTCGCGAATTCCGCAATCGCCGCGTTCGCCGCATCGCGCAGATGCTGCAGTTCTCGATCCCGGCCGAGAAAGCACAGCACATGGCGCGGCTGCACCGGCGCTTCGCCCGACCACGCGGCCCGTCGGCCGGATTGCAGCAAAACGGCCGCGCGTGCCGTGCCGCCATCGAGCAGTTTCTTCAACCTTGAAAACATTTGCCATCCCCCACGCTGAGCTTGCGTGCCACCATCATAGCGGCCTGCGATGGCACGGGGACGAACGCGTCGATGCACTCGACGACAGCATCCGGATCGGGCAGCGCTTGCCTGCCCGCCGGAATCGAGCGGCAGCAGCCGCCCGTCGCTACTTGACGCTCACCGGTTCGCCCTGAAACTGCCGGCGCGCGAGCACGCACGGCGCGCCGTCGTGCATGAACACGCTCGCGAGCAGCCCGAACGATGCCGCGAACAGCACGTACCACGCGGGTGCGACGGGCGACCCGCTCGCGTGCGTCAGCCACGTGACGATGAACGGTGCAAAGCCGCCGAAGATCATCACCGCGACGTTGTATGCGAGCGCGATGCCGGTCGAACGCGAGCGCGTCGCGAACTGTTCGGCGAGTGCGGTGGGCGCGGGGCCGTAGCAGATGCCGATGATCGTGCAGATCACGAGTTGCATCACGAGCAGGCGCCCGATGCTCGGCGCCGCGGCCAGCCACGAGAACAGCGGATAGGTGACCGTCAGCAGCGCCAGCATGCCGGCGATCAGCACGGGCCGCCGGCCGATGCGGTCGGACACGATCGCGGCGACCGGAATCGTCACCGTCAGCAGCGCGACCGCCACCATCTGCACCTTGAAGACCTGATCGAGCGGCAGCCCGAAGGTCTTGTGCGCGAACGTCGGCAAGTTGACGAGCATCACGTAGAACACGGCCGTACCGGTGATCGTCTGCCCCATCGACACCAGCACGCCGCGCAGGTTGTCGCGCAGCACCCGCGACACGCTCGCCGGCGGCTCGACCGTCGACTTGCTCGCGTCGAGGAACGCCTCGGTTTCCTCCATGTGCCGGCGGATCCACAGGCCGACCGGCCCGATCAGCAGCCCGAGTGCGAACGGCACGCGCCAGCCCCAGCTGTGCAACGCGGCCTCCGACAGCGACTGCGTGGCCCATGCGCCCATCGCCGCGCCCGAGAACACCGCGAGACACTGGCCGATCAGTTGCCACGATCCGTACAAGCCACGCCGGTTCGCGGGCGCGCTTTCGACGAGGAATGCAGTGGCGCTCGCGTATTCACCGCCCGTCGCGAAACCCTGCAGCAGCCGCGCGACGACGATCAGGATCGGCGCCGCCGGGCCGATCGTCGCGTACGACGGCGCGAACGTGATCAGCGCGATCGACAGCGTCATCAGGAGGATGATCAGCTGCATCGCGGCCTTGCGGCCCTTGCGGTCCGCATAGAGCCCGAGCAGGATGCCGCCCACCGGGCGCATGAAAAAGCCGACGCCGAATGTCGCGAGCGACATCAGCAGCGATGCGTACTGGCTGTCGGCAGGAAAGAACAGCCGCGCGATGATGCCGGAGAAGAAACCGTAAACGATGAAGTCGTACCACTCGAGGGTGTTGCCGACGACAGCGGCAACCACCTGCCGATGCCGCGAGTTCCGACGTGAGTCGCGCATGCTTGTCTCCTGCAGTCTCATGGTGCCGCGCCGCATGGCTGCCGCGTTCCGCGGCAGGCATGGGCGAACCGGCTGTTCGTATCGCCGGCCGATGCGAGACAGGCCCGACGGACCCTCTCGGCCCGCGCGCACGACCGGCGTGAACCGATGATAGGGACGCCGAAATCCCGCATCAATTAACGCCTGCGGTAGATGATTAGCCGGAGATTAAATGTTTCCCCGGCTGGCCCTGCCGCGCGAAAACCCCGGAAATTCGCGCATTGTTGCGGCCGGGGTTCTGCGGCAGAATCGACGGCCGCCCTTCCCGTCGCCCGCATCATGCGCAACCGCATCAACGAAGAGATCACGTTCCGCAAGCTCGAGGTGCTGCTCGCCTTCATGGAAGCCGGCAGCCTCGCGAAGGCGGCCGAGGCGCTGGGCGTCAGCACGGTCAGCGTGCATCGTGCGCTGCATACGCTCGAGGAAGGGATGCACTGCGCGCTGTTCCGCCACGAGGGGCGCAACCTGATCCCGACCGACGCCGCGCTGGTGCTCGCCGAAGTGGCGGGCGAAGTGCTCAAGACGATGACCGACGGGATCCGCTCGACGCGCGAGGCGGCCGGCTACGGCGCCGGCCAGTTGAAGATCGGCTCGCTCTATTCGCTGACGATCCGCACCGTGCCCGAGGTCGTGATCGCGCTGAAGGAGCGCCGCCCCGAACTGCAGGCCGAGCTCGTGCTCGGCTCGAACGCCGACCTGCTCGACAAGCTCAGGCAGGGCGCGATCGACGCGACGCTGATGGCGCTGCCCGAACCGGACGCCGAGATCGAATCGATCGCGCTGTTCGAGGACGAGATGTTCTTCGCCGCGCCGATCGATTCGCCGTATGCGCAGCGCGATGCGATCGATCTCGGCGCGTGCCGCGACGAGCCGTTCGTGTCGCTCGGCGAAGGCTTCGCGACGCACCACGGGTTCACGGAGGCATTCCGCACGGCCGGTGTCACACCGAATATCGTGATGCGGGTGGGCGACATCTTCTCGCTGATCAACCTCGTGTCGGGCGGCGTCGGCTGCTCGCTGCTGCCCGGCCGCGTGCGCGACCTGTTCGCGCACAAGATCGCGCTCGTGCCGCTCGCCGGGCCCACGATCCGCCAGACGATCGGCCTGAGCTTCCTGCACCGGCGCGAGCGCGATCCGAACCTGCTCGCGCTCGCGACCGTGTGCCGGTTGACGGTCAAGGGGCCGAACGCGCGGTGACGCGCGGGTCGATCCGCAACCCTCGCCTTTCCCCACCTTCCTTCCATCTCACGCATCCGCATCGGCGCGATGCAAACACCGCGCGCTAGTCCGTTCGGACGGCACGAAGCGCGCGCTTTGTTGCGATCATGACCGTCATTCAGCGCGCGGCACGCACACGCGCGCCGCGCCACGGAGACGACATGAACGACCCAGTCCTCGGCCCCATCGACCAGATCGGCTACGTGGTCGCCGACCTCGATCGCAGCATCGCGCGCTGGCGCGCACGCCACGAGATCGGCCCGTGGACCGTGTTCCGCAACGTCCGCCTCGACGGCCGCCATCTCGGCGAACCGGCGACGGTCACGATGGATGTCGGGCTCGCGTATCGCGGCGGTCTGCAGATCGAACTGATCCACGTGACGAACGACACGCCGTCGCCGTACCGCGATGCGAACGGGCAAGCGCTCGTCGGCCTGCATCACGTCGCGTGGGTCGTCGACGATCTCGATACCGCGGTGGCGCGGCTCACGGCGCGCGGCCTGCGCGTCGTGTTCGAAGCGCGCAACCCGGCTACGCGCGTCGCGTATCTCGACGACGCCGACGATCCCGGCGTGCGCGTCGAAGTGATCGAAGGCGCCGGCATGCGCGACATGATCGCGTTCGGCATCGCCGAAGCCCGCGCATGGGACGGCACCGATCCGGTCCGCATCATCGACGCGGCGGCCACCTCCGCGTGAGCGGACCCGCGCGCGTCCCTTCTCACTTACAGGAGCAAGCAGCATGAAACGACTCGAAGGCAAGGTGGCGCTGATCACGGGCGGCGCCCGTGGCCAGGGCGAAGCGGAGGCACGCCGGTTCGTCGCCGAAGGCGCGCGCGTGGTGATCGCCGACGTGCTGGACGAAGCCGGCCAGCGCGTCGCGGCCGAACTCGGCGACGCGGCACGTTTCCAGCATCTCGACGTGACGAACGAAGGCGACTGGCAGGCCGCCGTCGATGCAACACTCGCGCATTTCGGCCGGCTGGACATCCTCGTGAACAACGCGGCGATCCTGAAGCTCGTGCCGATCGAATCGTGTTCGCTCGACGACTATCGCAAGGTGATCGACGTGAACCAGGTCGGCTGCTGGCTCGGCATGAAGTCGGTGCTTGCCGCGTTGAAGGACGCGGGCGGCGGCTCGATCGTCAACGTGTCGTCGACGGCCGGGATGGAAGGCGTCGCGGGCGGCAGCGCGTATGTGTCGAGCAAGTTCGCGGTGCGTGGGATGACGAAGGCTGCCGCGCTTGAATTCGGCCATCACGGCATTCGCGTGAATTCGGTGCATCCGGGCGGCATCGATACGGTGATGGCGCGCCCGCCCGAATTCTCGGATTTCGATCCTTCTTCCATCTATAGCGGCCTGCCGATCGCGCGCATCGGCAAGCCCAACGAAGTGGCCAGTCTCGTGCTGTTCCTCGCGTCCGACGAATCCACGTATTGCACGGGATCGGAATTCATCGTCGACGGCGGGATGCTCGCGGGCAGCACGTTCCACTGATCCGGCTCGACACGCCGGCAGGCCGTCGCTCTGCCGGAAACGGAAACGACAACGCCGCCGTGCGGGCCTAGCCACCGGCGGCGTTGTCGTTCCGAGGCCAGGCGCCGCGCGTCGCTCAATAGCCCTTCGGCTGGATCGACGATGCGCCGACGCCGCGCGCCGCCTGCTTGCCACCGCGCACGAAGCGGCGCCCGTGCGGGCCGTACACGCCGTCCGGTTCCGGATACAGCGTCAGCAGCACGAAATACAGTATCCCGCCGACCGCCAGCGACACCGGCACGCTCAGGTCGAGCCCGCCCGCGAGATAACCGAGCGGACCGACGAACTGGCCCGGCAGGTTCACGAACGACAGCCCGACGAACGCGGCCGGCAGCCATGCACCCATCGCACGCACGTTCCAGCCGTGCGTGAACCAGTAATGGCCGCCGCGCAGCCCGCGGTTGAACACCTGCAGGTCGTCGCCGAGATAGTAGCCGCGGCGCGTCACGTAGCCGATCACCATGATCGCCATCCACGGGCAGCTGAACGTATCGATCAGCGTCGAGAACGTCGCGACGCTTTCGACGAGGTTGAACCAGAAGCGGCCGACGAAGATGAATGCAATCGCGATCGTGCCGATCAGCAACGTCGCGCGCACGCGGTTCAGGAAGCGCGGGAACATGCTCGATACGTCGAGGCCGGTGCCGTACAGCGCGGTCGTGCCGGTCGACATCCCGCCGATGATCGCGATCAGGCACATCGGCAGCAGGAACCAGCGCGGCGAGACCGCGAGCAGCCCGCCGACGTAGTCGTTCGACGCGATGAATGCGGGCGCCTTCGCCGCGATGATCGTGGCAGTCGCGAGGCCGAAGAAGAACGGCACGAAGGTCGCGATCTGCGCGGCGAACACGGCGCCCATCACGCGATGCTTCGGCGTGTGCTGCGGGATGTAGCGCGCCCAGTCGCCGAGCGTCGACGCGAACGACACCGGGTTGCTCAGCGCGACCAGCACCGCGCCGACGAATGCGGCCCAGAAGCCCGCGCTGCCGAGTTGCAGCGTGCCGGCGTAATTCATGTCGAACAGGCCGGCGAACGCGAACAGCCCGGCGACGAACAGGATGCTCGCGGCCCACACGGCGATCTTGTTGACCCACAGCATGAAGCGAAAGCCGTAGATGCAGACGATCAGCACGAGCACCGCGAACACCAGGTAGGCCGCGCCGAGCGTGAAGCCGTTGACGGGCACGCCGATCATGTTGTGCGCGCCGCCGACGAGCGCGTCGCCCGAGCTCCACACCGCGAGCGAGAAGAACGCGATCGACGTGAGCAGCGCGAGGAACGACCCGACGATCCGGCCGTGGATGCCGAAATGCGCACCGGACGACACCGGGTCGCTCGTGCCGTTGCGCGGGCCGAACAGGCTCATCGGCGCGAGAATGCAGGTGCCGGCGAGCACGCCGAGCACGATCGCGGCGACGCCCGCCTTGAACGACAGCCCGACCAGCACGGGAAAGCTGCCGAGCACCGATGTGGAAAACGTATTGCAACCGCCGAACAGCAACCTGAACAGATCGATCGGCCGCGCATAGCGCGATGCATCGGGAATGCGCTCGAAACCGAACGACTCGACCTGCGTAATCCTGCCTTCACCCATTTGTCTCCCACTCCTCTGGTGCGTCTGCACGGCCCGAGGCTGCGGCCATGCGACACATCGTCATCGATTCGCGGCCACTCTAAACCGGATCGAGGGGCGCAAATATCACGCATTCGAGACGTTTACGACGAAGGAGAACAATGTTTCCGGGCGAGCAACCGGCCGGTTGCCGCGCCGCCCGTGCGGCGCGGGCGATGCAATGTCAGTGCACCTGCTCGGCCGCCGGCGCGCGGCATGCGGCCAGGCCCCGCTGAACCGCCGGCCGGGCCTCGAGATCGGCGAGCCAACGCTCGACGTGCGGGTATGCGGCGAGATCGAGATCGAGTTCGGACGCCGTGCGCAGCCACGGAAACGCGGCGATGTCGGCAATCGAATACCGCGACGACGCGAGATACGCCGATGCCGACAAGCGGCCGTTCACGACCCCATAGAGGCGCCGCGCCTCGTTCCGGTAACGATCGATCGCCTCCGCATTGACCGTCTTCGATGCACGCAGGAACCACCAGAGCTGGCCGAGCATCGGCCCGATGCCGCCGATCTGGAAATGCAGCCATTGCTGGACCGCCGTGCGCTCGGCCAGCGTCTCGGGTTGCAGACAACCCGTCTTCGCGGCGAGATAGCTGAGAATCGCGCCGGATTCGAACACGGCCAGCCCGGTGTCGTGATCGACGATGGCCGGAATCTTGCCGTTCGGGTTGATCGCGAGGAACGCCGGGCTCCGCTGCTCGCCGGCGGACAGGTTCACGTGCACGCGGTCGTGCGCGAGTCCGGCCTCTTCCAGGTAGATCGCGATCTTGTGTCCGTTCGGCGTGTCGGCCGTATAGAACGTAAGGGAGTGCGTCGAGGTCATGTCGGGTCCTTGTCATTCGGTTAGCGTTGCAACTGCAATCGTTGCAATTGCAATCCTATGCCGGGACCGGCGGCTTCGGCAACATGCCAATACTCGAAGGAGGGATATGCAGATTGCGCGATCCGGGCGGGCCGGGCCGCGCAGGCGATGCATCGGCAGGCGCGCGTCCGACGCGCGTGCCGGACGCCGCTACCTGGCGTCGGCCGCCGCTTCGCGCGCCGCGGCGGTCACCCGATCGAGCGCAGCGGTCAACGCCGCCCGATCCTTGCCGGAGAACTGACCGAGAAAGAGTTCCGCAACCGTCGACTGGTACACCTTCCACATCTTCTTGCGCAGTGCCCGCCCCTTGTCGGTAATGCTCGCATAAGCGGCGCGGCCGTCGTCGGCCGAACGGGCACGCGTGACGAGCCCCTCCTGCTCGAGCCGGTCGACGAGCCGCGTGAGGTTGTAGCGCTCGATCGCGAGCACGTCGGCCAGTTCGTGCATGCGGCGCGTGCCGTCGGGCCCGCTTTCGAGACCCCACAACGCGTCGTACCACGCATACGCGGGCAGGCCGGCATCCGCGAGGCGCCGCTCGATCTCGCGAATCATCGTCCGGTGCGCGCGGACGAACGAGAACCACAGATCGGGTTCGGGTGCGCTCATGTCAGGTCGTTCCTTTCATTTAATTGCAGTTGCAATTAAATTTTACCTCGATACGATTTCCCTCCCCGTCGTTGCCATTGCAGGGGCATGCACACCCGTCGGCGGGCAGATCCGCGTGTTCGTCGACGACGGCGCGATTTCGCGCCGCCCTGCCCGCACTACTGCCCCGACTGCGCGAGCGCGCCTTGCGCCCCCTGCCCCGTTCCCGACGGCCAGCCGCCCGCGAGTGCCTTGTACAGCGCGACCGTCGACGCCGCGCTGCGCATCCGGGCGTCGGCGGCCGCATCCTGCGCCTGCAGCAGCGTCCGTTGCGCATCGAGCACTTCGTAGTAGTCGATCGCGCCAGCCGAGAAACGGGTCTGCGCGAGCTGCGCGGCCCGCGCGCTGTCGTCCGCCGCACGCACGAGGTGCGTTGTCTCGTCACGCGTGCGCGCGACGCGCAGCAGCGCGTTCTCGGTCTCCTCCAGCGCGCCGAGCACGGTCTGCCGGTACTGCGCGAGCTGGCCGGCCGCTTCCGCGTCGCTCGCGGCGATCCGTGCGCGCACCCGGCCGACGTCGAGGAACGACCAGTCGATGCCGAGCGCGATCAGGTTCGTGTCACTGCCCGCGCGGAAGAACCCGTAGCTGCTCGTCGCGCTGCCGAGCAGCCCCGACAGCGTGAAGCGCGGAAACAGGTCCGCCGTCGCAACGCCGATGCGCGCGGTCGCCGCGTGCAGCCGTGCTTCGGCGGCCGCGACATCCGGGCGCCGGCGCAGCAGGTCGCCCGGCGTGCCGGGATCGATGTCGGCGGCCAGCGCCGGCAGCGGCACGGGCGTGCCCGCCGTCGCGGCGGCATTCGGCATGTCGAACCGGCCGATCAGCGCATCCGGCGTCTGCCCGGTCAGCACCGCGAGGCGGTGCTCGTCGACGCCGATCGCGGCTTCGTTCACCGCAATCCGCGACGTCGTCGATTCGTACTGCGCCCGCGCGCGCGCCGCATCGAGCTCGGAGCCGCGCCCCGCGCCGACACGCGCATTGATCAGCGCGAGCGTCTGCTTCTGGTTGTCGGCGTTCTCGCGCGCGATCCGCAACCGCTCCTGCGAGCCGCGCAGGTCGACGTACGTGCTCGCGACCTCGCCGGCGATCGCGACCCGCACCGCACGCACGTCCGCCGCGCTGGCAGCCGTTTCCGCACGCTGCGACTCGATCGAGCGGCGCACGCGGCCGAACAGGTCGAGCTCCCACGCGGCATTGATCCCGATGCTGGACGTCGGCGTATCGCGCTGGCTGCGCGGCGCGCCGAACGCCTGGTCCTTGCTCATCAGCTGATGACCGATCTGGCCGCTCGCGGTAATCGTCGGATAACGGTCGAAGGTCGCCTGCGACAGCAGGGCATTCGACGCGTCATAGCGCGACACGGCAACCTGCAGGTCCTGGTTCGCCGCGAGCGCCGCATCGATCAACTGCGTCAGCGCCGGATCGCCGAAGCCGCGCCAGAACGCGGCATCGGCATCGGCCGACGCGTCGGGCGGCGTTTCGGACGGCGACGCATCGCGCTGTGTGGCCGGATGCGCGTCGCGTGCGAACCGCGCGACCGTGGCCGTGTCGGGCCGCTTGAAATCGGGGCCGACCGCGCACGCGGCGAGCGTCACCGACATCGCGAGCGCGGAAAGACGGAAAGCGGCGCTCATCGGTTTTCTCCTTCAAGGGTGCCGTGCTGTTCGCTCCAGACGGCTGGTGTGCCGCCCGCGAGCTTGCGGATCGCCACATAGAACACGGGTGTCAGGAACAGCCCGAACAGCGTGACGCCCAGCATCCCCGCAAACACGGTCACGCCGGTGGCCGCGCGCACCTCGCTGCCCGCGCCGCTGCCGATCAGCAGCGGCACCGAACCGGCGATGAACGCGACCGACGTCATCACGATCGGACGCAGCCGCAGCTTGCAGGCCTCGAGCGCCGCGTCGACCACGCCCTTGCCCTGGATTTCGAGCTCGCGCGCGAACTCGACGATCAGGATCGCGTTCTTGCACGCGAGCCCCATCAGCACGACGAGACCGACCTGCACGAACACGTTGTTGTCGCCGCCCGACAGCCACACGCCGAACAGCGCCGCACACATGCACACGGGCACGATCAGGATCACCGCGAGCGGCAGCGTCCAGCTCTCGTACAGCGATGCGAGCACGAGGAACACGAGCATCACCGCGAGCGGGAACACGACGATCGCCGCGTTGCTCTGCGTGACCTGCTGGTAGCTGAGGTCGGTCCATTCGAGCGTGATGCCGGGCGGCAGCACCTCCTTCGCGATCTGCTGGAGCTTCGCGATCGCCTGCGACGACGACATCACCTTCGGATCGGCGTCGCCGATCAGGTCGGCAGCCGGATAACCGTTGTAGCGGACGACCGGATCCGGCCCGTACGCGGGCCCCACCGTCACCATCGAGCCGATCGGCACCATCTCGCCCTTCGCGTTGCGCGTGCGCAGGTTCGCGATGTCGGCGGCCGTCTGCCGGTGACCGGCATCGGCCTGCGCCATCACGCGGTACACGCGGCCGAACACGTTGAAGTCGTTCACGTACATCGAGCCGAGGTAGACCTGCAGCGTGTTGAACAGGTCGGTCAGCGCGACGCCCTGCGCCTTCGCCTTCAGCCGGTCGACCTTCACCTCGAGCTGCGGGATGTTCGCCTGGTACGAGCTGACGGGGTAACTCATCCCCGGCGTCTTCGCGACCGCCGCCTGGAACGCGGTGAGCGCATTCTGCAATTCGCCGTAGCCGAGCCCGCCGCGATCCTCCAGGTACAGCGAGTAGCCCGAACCGTTGCCGAGGCCCTGGATCGGCGGCGGCATCAGTGCATAGGTAATGCCGCCGCCGATGGCCGCGAGGCGCGCGTTCAGGTCCGCGTTGATCTGCGCGGCGCTGCGGTGGCGCTGGTCGAACGGCTTCAGGATCACGTACGAGTTCGTGATGTTCGGCGTGTTCACGCCCTGCAGCGCATTCAGCCCGGCAAACGCCGGCACCATCTCGACACCCTCGGTGCCGAGCGCGATCTTCGTCATCTGCTCGGTCACCGCGCTGGTGCGCGCGAGCGACGCGCCTTCCGGCAGCTTCGCGCCCGCGAACAGGTACAGCTTGTCCTGCACGGGGATGAAGCCGCCCGGCACCGCGTTGAACAGCAGCGCGGTGGCCGCGAGCAGCGCCGCATAGACCGCGAACACCGCGCCGCGCCGCTTCAGCGTGCGCGCGACGACGCCGTGATAGCGGCCGGAGCTGCGCTCGAAGAAGCGGTTGAACGGATGGAACAGCCAGCCGAACGCACGATCGAGCGCACGCGTGAGCGCATCCTTCGGCGCGCCGTGCGGACGCAGCAGCTTCGCGGCGAGCGCGGGCGACAGCGTCAGCGAGTTGATCGCGGAGATCACCGTCGAAATCGCGATCGTCACCGCGAACTGCCGGTAGAACTGGCCGGTAACGCCCGACATGAACGCCATCGGCACGAACACCGCGCACAGCACGAGCGCGATCGCGACGATCGGCCCCGACACCTCGCGCATCGCCTGATGCGCGGCATCGCGCGGGCTCAGCCCCTGTGCGATGTTGCGCTCGACGTTCTCGACGACGACGATCGCATCGTCGACGACGATCCCGATCGCGAGCACGAGCCCGAACAGCGTCAGCGTGTTGATCGAATAGCCGAGCAGATGGAGAAACGCGAACGTGCCGACCACCGATACGGGTACCGCGACGAGCGGAATGATCGACGCGCGCCAGGTCTGCAGGAACAGGATCACGACGAGCACGACCAGCACGACGGCCTCGATCAGCGTGTGCTGCACCGCGCGGATCGATTCGCGCACGAACACCGTCGGGTCCCACACAGGGCGGTACGCGACGCCGGGCGGGAAGCGCTTCGACAGTTCGTCGAGCTTCGCATACACGGCCTTCGCGACATCGAGCGCGTTCGCACCCGGCGACAGGAAGATGCCGACCACGGCCGAATGCTTGTCGTTGAAATACGAGCGCAGCGTGTAGTCGCCCGCGCCGAGCTCGATGCGCGCGACGTCGGACAGCTTCACGACCTGGCCGTCGTCGCCGTTGCGCAGCACGATGTCGCTGAACTCCTGCACTGTGCGCAGCCGGCCGCGCACGTTGATCGACACGAGGAAGTCGTTGGCCTTCGGCGACGGCTCCGCGCCGAGCTGGCCAGCCGACACCTGCACGTTCTGCTCGCGCACCGCGGCAATCACATCGCTCGCGGTCAGCCCGCGCGACGCAAGCCGGTTCGGGTCGAGCCACAGCCGCATCGCATAATCACCGGAGCCGTACACACCAACGTCGCCGATGCCGGTGAGCCGCGACAGCTCGTCCTTCACGTGCAGCGTCAGGTAATTGCGCAGGTACAGCGAATCGCGGCTGTTGTCCGGCGAATAAAGGCTCACGTACATCAGCGGCGTCGGCGACTGCTTCTGCGTGGTCACGCCGTACTGGCGCACCTCGTCGGGCAGGCGCGACAGCGCCTGGCTCACGCGGTTCTGCACGCGCACCGCTGCCGTGTCGGGATCGACACCCTGCAGGAACGTGACGACGACCTGCAGGCTGCCGTCCGACCCGGCGACCGACTTCATGTACATGATGCCTTCGACGCCGTTGATCGCCTCTTCCAGCGGTTCGGCGACCGATTCGGCGATTTCCTTCGGGTTCGCGCCCGGATACGTCGCCCGCACGACGACGCTCGGCGGCACGACTTCCGGATATTCGCCGGCCGGCAGCATCGGGATCGAGATCAGGCCGATCGCGAAGATGACGATCGACAGCACGATCGCGAAGATCGGCCGGTCGATGAAGAATCGGGAGAAATCCATCGCATGTCTCCCGTTATTGCGCGGCCGGCGCGCCGGCATCGGCCACGGCCTGCGAGCCGCCGGTGCCACCATTGCCATTGCCATTGCCGGTACCGGCATCGGCCCGTGCGGGCAGCGCCTTCGGCTTCACCTGCGCGCCCGGATAGTAGATCCGCTGCACGCCGTCGACGACCACGCGGTCGCCCGCCTGCAGCCCCTTCTCGACGATCCGCTCGCCCTCGAACTCGCGGCCGGTCGTCACGTCGCGGCGCAGCGCCTTGTCGCCGGGGCCGATCACGTATACGTACTTGCGATCCTGGTCGGTGAGCACGGCCTTGTCGTCGACGAGCAGCGCATCCTGGTCGCGGCCGCTGACGAGCTGCACGCGCGCATACAGGCCCGGCGTGAACGTGTGATCCGCGTTCGTCAACCGCACCCGCGCGCGGATCGTGCCGGTTTGCGGGTCGAGCCGGTTGTCGAGGAAGTCGACGGTGCCCGCATGCGGGAAGCCCGTCTCGTTCGCGAGGCCCACGCGCACCGGATCGGCGCCGATCGCGCGATGCTTCGGATCGGCGCGGCGCGCGTTGTAGCGCAGGTAGCTCTGCTCGTCGCAGTCGAAATACACGTAGACGGGATCCTGCGACACGACGGTCGTCAGCAGCGTGTCGTCCGCGCGGGCGAGGTTGCCGACGGTCGCGACCGCGCGGCCGACGCGGCCCGCGATCGGCGCGCGCACTTCGGTGAAGCCGAGATTGAGCTTCGCGTCGGCAACGGCCGCGTCGGCCGCCTGCAGGTCCGCGCGTGCCTGCTCGGCGGTGGCGCGCGCGTTGTCGAGTTCTTCCTGCGACGTTGCATGCGCATCGATCAGCGTCTGCACGCGCTTGAGCTGCACGTTCGCGAGGCTCGCGGCCGCGCGGGCCCGTTGCTGCTGCGCGTTCGCGCGATCGAGCGCGATGCGGTACGGGCGCGGATCGATCTCGAACAGCAACGTGCCCTGCGTAACGAGGTCGCCCTCCTTGTAGGCGACACGCTGCAGATAGCCGCTTACGCGCGGCCGCAAATCGACCGCGTCGACCGCTTCGACGCGTCCGTTGAATTCGTCGGCGAGGCGGACCGTGCGCGGCGCGACGGTTGCGACGCCGACTTCGGGAACAGAATACGCTGACGCTGCGCCTTTGCCGTCGTGACAGCCCGACAACGCCAGCAGTAGTGCGCAAGCGGCGCCCAAAGGCGACGTCCTGCGTAGGGATAAGGAGAGCATGATGCCTCGCGACGGGTTAAACTGCCGCGTAGCATAAAAGTTGAAGTTAACTTCAAGTCAAGCTTTTCCCGGAGAACGTCATGGGTACCCCGGAAGAACCGAAATGGCCGCTGATGTCGATCCGCGAAGTGGCCGCACGCAGCGGCGTGCCGGCGTCGACGCTGCGGTTCTACGAGACGCGCGGGCTCATCAAGTCGCACCGGAACGGCTCGAGTCACCGCCACTATTCGCGCGCGGTGCTGCGGCTGATCGCGTTCATCGTGTTCGCGCAGAAGATCGGCTATTCGCTCGACGAGATCGCCGAGCAGCTCGTCAGCCTTCCTGAAGACACCGCACCCAGCAACAAGGACTGGCAGCGGCTGTCGCGCGGCTGGAAGCAGCGCGTCGCGAGCCGGATCGAGGAACTGCAGCGGCTCTACATCAACCTCGACGAGTGCATCGGCTGCGGCTGCCTGTCGCTGAAGCGCTGCAAGCTGACCAACCCGGAGGATCGCGCGGGCCGCAACGGGCCCGGCGCGCGGCGCTGGCTCGGCGACAAGCCGCCCACGGACGTCGAATGATGCGGAGGCCGCGCGCGGCGCTCAGTCGCCGACGAGGTTGAGCGCGGCGTCGAGCACGGCCTGCCGGAACGCGTCCCGCTGCGTCGGCAGCGACGTGTACTCCAGCATCATGTGGCTGTACGACACCGTCGTGCCGATCGCGCTCGCGAGCATGAAGAACAGCACGTTCGGATCGACCGCGCGGATCGCGCCGGCCTGCACGGCGTCCGACAGCAGCGGGAACATCACCTCGTAATACGGCCGCACGATCCGCTCCTGCAGCCGGTCGAGCCGCCCGCCCACTTCGGTCGCCGCCGTCGAGAAGAACATCCCGATGTCGGGCTCGTCGAACTCGTGATCGACGCACAGCTCGAGCGCACGCCGCACGCGGTCGCGATGCGGCAATGACGACGTGTGCAACGCACGCAGCGCGTCGAACATCGGCGTGGCCAGGTCGACGATCTGCTCGACGACCGCGAGCCACAACGTTTCCTTCGTACCGAAATGATGGGCGATCAGCGCCGCGTCGATCCCCAGCTCGCGCGCGACTTCGCGCACGCTCGTCGCGTCGTAGCCTCGCTTCGCGAACGTGCGGCGCGCGGCCCGCAATATCACGTCCGGACCGACGGACGCATCCGCCAGCGGCCGCCCGCGCGTACGCCGCTTCGACGGCGCGCGCTCAGTGACTTCAGCCACGTTTTCCTGCTCCCCTTGAATGGTTCGAATGCCCGTGTTCGGGCCCCGGTTTCACGTCGCCGGAACCGGGCTGCCTGCCCCGCTCCGTTGACATGCGGAGCCGGGAAGCGCTAGGATCATACCTTATTCATCACGTGATGATTTATCCATGACAACCCCTAAACGCATCGTCATCGTCGGCGGCGGGATCGCCGGACTGCAGCTCGCGACCCGCCTGGGCGAGCGTCTCGGCCGGTCCGGTCGGGCGCAGGTCACCGTCGTCGACCGCAGCCCGACCCATATCTGGAAGCCGATGCTGCACACGATCGCGGCCGGCACGCGCGACGTGCAGCAGCAGCAGGTGATCTTCCTCGCCCATGCACGCGACCACGGCTACACGTACCAGCCCGGCGAACTGACGGGGCTCGATCGCGCGCGCCGTCGCGTGCAGCTCGGCGAGATCCGCTCGCAGAGCGGCGACGTGGTGATCGAGGCGCGCGAACTCGACTACGACGTGCTGATCGTTGCGCTCGGCAGCCAGGCCAACGATTTCGGCGTGCCGGGCGTGCGCGAGCACTGCTACTTCATCGACAGCCAGCAGCAGGCCGAGACCTTCAACGAAGCGTTGCGGATGCGGGTGTTCCGCAGCATCGCGCGCGACGAGCCGTTTCGCGTCGCGATCGTCGGTGCTGGCGCGACGGGCGTGGAACTCGCGGCGGAACTGAGCCGCTTGCTGGAAGTGGCGCAGGCATACGGCGACGCGACGGTGCGCGAGCGGCTGCAGCTCACGCTGCTCGAGAGCGGCCCGCGCATCCTCGCCGCGTTTCCGCCGAAGATTTCCGCGTCGGCGCAGCGGCGGCTCGAACAGATCGGCTTTCGCGTGCTGACGTCGACGCGTGTCACGGCGGCGGATGCGAACGGCTTCCACTATGGCGACGGGTCGTTCGCGGAAGCGGACCTGATGGTCTGGGCGGCCGGCGTGAAGGCGCCCGAACTCATGCAGGCGCTGGACGGGCTCGACACCAACCGCGCGAACCAGATCGTCGTCGGGCCCACGCTGCAGGCAACAACCGACGAGCACGTGTTCGCGATCGGCGATTGCGCGAGCCTGTTGCCCGACGGCCACGAACGGCCGCTGCCGCCGACCGCGCAGGTCGCGACGCAGCAGGCCGAGCATCTCGCGAAGCACCTGCCCGCGTGGCTCGACGGCACGCCGATTCCGCCGTTCGCGTTCCACGATTTCGGCGCGCTCGTGTCGATCAGCGACTACGACGCGTTCGGCACGCTCGGGCAGTTCGGGTTCTTCCGCGGCGGCTTCATCCAGGGGCGCTTCGCGCAGCTCAGCCACCTGATGCTCTACCGGCGGCACCAGCAGGCGCTGCACGGCTTCTCGAAGGCAACCCTGCTGTGGCTCGCCGAACGGATCAACGGCTGCGTGCAGCCGCGCATCCGCCTGTCGTGATGCCGGGCGTCGCGGCACCGCGTAACGTTTCAAGGAAAACCGACATGAATAACCGTATAGCGCCCTGGCTCATGACCGTTGCCGCGATCGGCAGCTTCGACATGCCGTCCGTCTCGTGGGGCGAGCCCCGGCGGCGCAGCGTGACGCGCGACCGGCTGCCGTCATGGGATGCGACGAGCCGGCCGACCATCAGCGTGCTCGAACGGCCCACGGCCGACACCGTGATGATTTCATGGCGTGACGCCTGCACCGGGCACTACGGCTACCAGAAGTGGCGGCTGTTCACGACGCGCAAGCGCGGCGTCTGCGCGTTGTCGGGGCGGCCGATCGCGATCGGCGACAGCGTCTATGCGCCGCAATTGCTCGGTTCGACGCCGGGCAACGCCGCCGCGATGGTGCTGGCGGCGTGCATCGACGAAGCATTGACGGTCTAGCGTCAGACCGGGTTCGCGCGGCCCGCGCCTTGAGCCGGATCGCTAGCCTGCCGTTCCAGTTCGGCGTCGAGATGCGCGGCATGCACTTGCGCTTCGGCTTCCGACATCAACTCGCCTTCCCACTTCGCGACCACCGCGCTCGCGATCGAGTTGCCCACCGCGTTCGTGGCCGAACGGCCCATGTCGAGGAACGTATCGACACCGAGGATCAGCAGCAGCCCGGCTTCCGGGATGTTGAACTGGTGCAGCGTCGCCGCGATGACGACGAGCGATGCGCGCGGCACGCCGGCCATCCCCTTCGACGTGAGCATCAGGATCAGCAGCATCGTGATCTGCGTGCCGAGCGACAGGTGGATGTTGTAGGCCTGCGCGATGAACAGCGACGCGAACGTGCAGTACATCATCGAGCCATCGAGGTTGAACGAATAGCCCATCGGCATCACGAAGCTCGAGATCTTGCGGCGCACGCCGAAGCGATCGAGCGCGTCGAGGATCTTCGGATACGCGGCTTCCGAGCTCGCGGTCGCGAACGACAGCATGAACGCTTCCTTGATCAGCACGAGCAGCTTGAACACGCGGCGGCCGAGGAACAGCAGCCCGGCAGCGACGAGCGTGCCCCACAGCAGAACGAGGCTCACGTAGAAGTCGCCCATGAACACCGCGAACTTCAGCAGGATCGACAGCCCGTTGATCGCCACCGTCGACGCCATCGCGGCCATCACCGCGAGCGGCGCGAGCTTCATCACGTAGCCGGTGATCTTGAGCATCACGTGCGCCAGCTGGTCGATCGCGGCGACGAGGATCTTGCCGCGCTCGCCGAGCGCCGACAGCGCGACGCCGAAGAACATCGAGAACACGACGATCTGCAGGATCTCGTTGTTCGTCATCGCCTCGGCGAACGACTTCGGCACCATGTGGCCGACGAAATCCTTCAGCGTGAACTTGGACGTCGCGAGATGCGCGGACGCGCCGATGTCCGGCAGCGGCAGGCCGAGGTTCTCGCCGGGGCGCAACAGGTTCGCCATCAGCAGCCCGAGCAGCAGCGAGATCAGCGACGCGGTGACGAACCAGCCGAGCGCCTTCACGAACACGCGCCCCACGGACGATGCGTCGCCCATGTGCGCAATGCCGACGACGAGCGTCGAGAACACCAGCGGGCCGATCACCATCTTGATCAGCCGCAGGAACACATCGGACACGAGCGAGATGTAGCCGGCGATTTCCGCGGCGGATTGCTTGTCGGGAAGCTGCGTGTAGATCAGGTAGCCGATGAAGATGCCGGCCGCCATCGCGAGCAGGATCCAGCCTGCAGCGGACATTCGTTTGTTCATAACGGGATTCGACGCACGGTGAAGGTGTTGAAGGACGAAAGGCGCGCGGCCCGGGGGCCTGTCGGGCCTGCGAATGTCCGCGAACGGACGCGCTGCCGCCGCACCGTCATTCGCGCAAGGGCGAACGCGGGCGGCAGCGGTTCAGCGTGAAGCGATCGGATCAGTAGCCGATCGCCGACCCGGCCGGGCGGCGCGGATCGTTGTAGCCGTAGATGAAGCCGGCGCGCACGTTGCCGGATACCGACGAATCGTTCCCGGAACTCTGGCGGCTCGCCGCTTCGGTGCCCGGCAGGCCGACCATGATCAGTTCGGCGGCACCCCACGGCGTCTGCTCGACCATCTTGTAGCCCATGTTGCGCAGGATCGCGAGCGTGTCGGGCGACAGGCCGTAGGTTTCGTAATAGACCTCGTCGGGCAGCCACTGGTGGTGGATACGCGGCGCGGCGACCGCATCCTGCGGCGTCATCCCGTAGTCGATCACGTTCAGCACGGTCTGCAGCGTGATCGTGATGATGCGCGACCCGCCCGGCGAGCCGACCACCATGAACACCTTGCCGTCCTTCGTCACGATGGTCGGCGCCATCGACGACAGCGGGCGCTTGCCCGGTGCGATCGAATTGCGCGTGCCCTGCACGAGGCCGAACAGGTTCTGCGCGCCGACCTTCGTCGTGAAGTCGTCCATCTCGTCGTTCAGGAAGAAACCCGTGCCCGGCGCGATGACCACGGCGCCGAAGCGGCCGTTGACCGTATAGGTCGTCGACACGGCATTGCCGTCGTGGTCGAGGATCGAGTAATGCGTCGTCTCCGGCTTCTCGTGAATGCCGACGCCGGGCTGCACGTCGACCGACGGCGTCGCCGTATCGGCGTGGATGCTCTTGCGGATCTGCGCCGCGTAGTCCTTGCTCGTCAGCTTCGCGATCGGGTTGTCGATGAAGTTCGGATCGCCCAGCAGCGTATTGCGGTCCTCGTACGCGTGGCGCATCGCTTCGGTCATGGTGTGGATCGACGCCGCGGAGTGGTAACCGAGCTTGCGCAGGTCATACCCTTCGAGGATGTTCAGCGTCTCGCACATCGTCACGCCGCCCGAGCTCGGCGGCGGCGCCGACACGAACTCGTAGCCGCGGTACGTGCACTTCAGCGGGGCCATGTCTTCGGCACGATAGGACGCGAAATCGGCCGCCGTGATCAGGCCGCCCGCCTGCTTCGACGCCGCCTCGACCCGCTTCGGGATCTCGCCGTGATAGAACGCGTCGGGCCCCTGCTGCGCGATGCGCTCGAGCGTGCGGGCCAGGTCCTTCTGCACCAGGCGATCACCCGGCTGCAGCGGCGTGCCGTCGGGCCGCAGGAAGATGCGCGCCGCGTCCGGATCCTTCCTGAAACGTTCGATCGTCGTGTCGAGGATGTCCGTATCGCCGCGCGTCAGCACGAAGCCGTCCCGTGCGAGCCGGATTGCCGGCGCCATCACCTGCTGGCGCGTCAGCTTGCCGTACTTGCGCTGCGCGAGATCGAGGCCGGCGACCGTGCCCGGCACGCCGACCGCGCGATAACCGTACAGGCTTTCGCCCGCGCGGACGTTGCCCGACGCGTCGAGATACATGTTCGCCGTCGCCGCGGCCGGCGCGGTTTCGCGGAAATTGATGAAGCGGTCGCGGCCGTCGGCCAGGTGCACCGTCATGAAGCCGCCGCCGCCGATATTGCCGCAGCACGGGTTGGTCACGGCCTGTGCATAACCGACCGCCACTGCCGCATCCACCGCGTTGCCGCCTTCCTTCAGGATGTCGACGCCGATTTGCGACGCGAAGTGCTGCGACGACACGACCATGCCGTTCTTCGCTTCGACCGCGGGGTCCGAAGCGGCGAACGCGCACACGCTCATGGCCGACAACAGGGTGAGTATGACGAGCCGCCTCATGACGGAATCCTCCAGACAAATGGCCGGGTCAGGCCGGGATGCACCGCCACGCCATCGCGTGCCGACGCTGCCAATCCGTCATGTAATAAACAATACATTCCGGCGAGGCCGCGATCATAGCACTCACTTTTTTATGCCAAAACCTAGGGTTATTACTGAATTCAAGGCGAATGCGCACGGAAAGGGTTTTCGAGAAATGTTCGTTTCATTACATTACTGGGCGGACGCGCTCCCGAGTGATACGTCCCTCTAATTCCGGACCGTGCGCGGCCCGCCGCACGTCAATCGGCTAACATGCATGGAGTCCCGGCAGACACCCGTCTGCCGTTTGTCATTCAGATAAGAGAGCTGGAGTGCCCGATGGGGACGAGCATCAGGGCGTTGCTGTTATCCCAGATGGATAGCTTCACGCCGTCGGAACAGAAGGTCGCGCATGCGTTGCTGGATCGCTATCCGAGCCTCGGCCTCGGGCCGATCGCGAGCGTCGCCAAGCAGGCCGAAGTCAGCGATCCCACCGTGTTCCGCTTTGTCGTCCGGATCGGCTTTCCGAATTACTCGTCGTTCCAGCAGGCGCTGCATGACGAGATCGATACCGCGATGAATTCACCGCTCGCGCGGATGGATGCGTTCCACTCCGAATCGGGCATGCGCGACAACCATGCGGCGATTTTCCAGCGGCTGTCCGAGTCGCTCGCGACCACGATCGACGGGCTCGACGCGGCCGCGTTCGATGCCGCCGTGGCGCAGCTGGCCGATCCGGACGTCCGCATCTTCTGCGGCGGCGGACGCTACACGGCGCCGCTCGCGTCGCTGTTTTCGTTCACGCTCGCCTACGCACGCCCGCATGTGCAGTACGTCGAACCCAACGTGAACCTCGCGTCGGTCGCGCTGGCCGACATGGGGCGCGGCGACGTGCTCGTCATCTTCGACTTTCGCCGTTACCAGAAGGACAGCATCCGCTTCGCGCAGGCCGCGCACCGGCTCGGCACGCGGATCCTGCTGATCACCGACGAATGGGTGTCGCCGATCGGCGAATTCGCGGAGATCGTGCTGCGGATCCAGGGGCGCCCTTTCGCGATGCTGCAGACCAACGTGCCGGCGCTGGCGCTCGCCGAAGCGCTGGTGATCGGCGTGACGAACCAGCTGCCGGAACTCGCGCGGCAGCGGATGGCAAAGATCGAGCATCTCAGCACGAGCGGCATCGAGCAGGACACCAACCGGCGCGATTTGCCCGAATGACGATCGCTCGCCATTCGGGCGCGGGCATCAGCTCTCGACGTCCTCGAGGCTGAACACTTCGGTCTTGTCGTTGTACGAGAAGACTTCGCCGTAACGGCCCCAGTCGATCACCGCGTCGAGCGTTTCCTCGGCCGCTTCGTCGGACAGAAAATCCTCCAGCTCCTGCTCGAAGCGCACGCGCGGCGCGCGGTGCCCCGGACGCTCGTTCAGCACCTTCCTGATCCGCGCAGCCAACGGCACGTGCTTCAGCAGGTGATCCGCGAACATCAGCTTGCGCTCCTGCGTACCGAATTCCGCGAACACGCGCGCGGGCGGCGTCAGGAACACGTCGCCTTCCCGCACGTCCGCGAAGCCGAGGTGCTGCAGCACTTCGGCGATCGGGAACAGTTCGTCGACCTCGAGATGCAGCGTGCGCGCGATTTCCGGCATGTCGGCACGGCCGTGGTACGGCGCCATCGCGAGCGTTTCGATCAGGCCGGCCATCAGGTTGGTCGACACGCGCGGCAGCCAGCTGCCGGGTTCAAGCCCCTTCTTCGTCGCTTCATTGGTCTGACGCGCGGTCATCTTCGCGTAGATGTCGTCGACCAGCTTGCGGAAATCCGTGTCGAGCCGGTTGCGCGGATGCTTGAACGGCACCTTGATCTCCGCGATCACGCGGCCCGGGTTCGACGACAGCACGAGGATCCGGTCGCACATGAACACGGCTTCCTCGATGTTGTGCGTGACGATCAGCACCGACTTGATCGGCATCCGGCCCTGCGTCCACAGATCGAGCAGGTCGGTACGCAGCGTCTCGGCCGTCAGCACGTCGAGCGCCGAGAACGGTTCGTCCATCAGCAGGATCGTCGGATCGACGACCAGCGCACGCGCAAAGCCCACGCGCTGGCGCATGCCGCCCGACAGCTCGCGCGGATACGCGTTTTCGAAACCGTCGAGGCCGATCAGGTCGATGGCTGCGAGCGCCCGCTCGCGCCGCTCGCGTGCGCCGACGCCGAGCGCTTCGAGACCGGCTTCCACGTTCTGCAGCACGGTGAGCCACGGGAACAGCGCGAAGGTCTGGAACACCATCGCGACGCCTTCGGCCGGGCCGCTCAGCGGCTTGCCGAGATAGGTCACTTCACCGCCGGTCGGTTCGATCAGGCCGGCGATGATTCGCAGCAGCGTGGACTTGCCCGAGCCCGAGCGGCCGAGCAGCCCGACGATCTCGCCTTCGCGCAGCGACAGGTTCGCGTCGTCGAGCACGAGCAGCTCGCCCTGCGACTTGTTGAAGCCGCGGCAGACGTGATCGACGCGCAGGATTTCGTCGCCGAGGCGCGGCGGCTGGGACGTCTGGACAGGGGCGTTGATAACGGTCGAATTTTGCATCGCGTGAACTCTCAATCGAGACGGAGCCGGGCTTCCGCATAGGCGTACATCGGACGCCACAGCAGACGGTTGAACAGGGTGACGAACAGGGACATCACGGCGATGCCCAGGATGATCTTCGGGAAGTCGCCGGCGGCGGTCGTCTGCGCGATGTACGCGCCGAGGCCGTGCGCAACGACCTTCGTGTCGCCCCACTGCACGAACTCGGACACGATGCTCGCGTTCCACGCGCCGCCCGATGCGGTGATCGCGCCGGTCACGTAGTACGGGAAGATGCCGGGCAGGATCGCCTGCCGCCACCACTGCCGGCCGCGAATCCGGAAGTTCTTCGTGACTTCCTTGTAGTCGTTCGGATAGGACATCGCCCCCGCGATCACGTTGAACAGGATGTACCACTGCGTGCCGAGCACGATCAGCGGCGACAGCCAGATATCGGCGTTCAGGTGGAAGCGCACGATCACGATCACGAACACCGGGAACAGCAGGTTGGCCGGGAACGCGGCCAGGAACTGCGCGATCGGCTGGACCTTTTCGGCGAGCGCCGGGCGCAGCCCGATCCACACGCCGATCGGCACCCAGATGACCGATGCGATCAGGATCAGGAACATCACGCGCAGCAGCGTGATGAGCCCGAGCACGAGCACGTGGCCGACCTCGGCCATCGTCACGCCGGTCGACACGAAGGTGACGACGCGCCACACGACGTACGCCGTCAGCAGGATCACGAGCGCGCCCCAGATGATGTCGCCGATCCGCGACGAACGGCGGCTCAGTGCGACGCGCGCGCCAACGCCCTTGAACGACGGCACGCGCAGCGGCACGCGGGCCGCCTGCGACAGCAGCCAGCCGGCCGGCACCAGCAACTGGTGGATCAGGTGCGTGCGGCGCATCATGTCGAGCAGCCAGGACTGCGGCGCATCGCCGGACGCCGTGTTTTCCATCCGGAACTTGTCGGCCCACGCGACGAGCGGACGAAACAGGAACTGGTCGTACGCGAGGATCACGACCGTCATCGCGACGATCACCCAGCCGACCGCGCCGAGGTTCTTGTCGGAGATGGCCTGCGCGAGATACGCGCCGATCCCCGGCAGCGTGATCGTCTGGTTGCCGACGGTAATCGCCTCCGACGCGACGACGAAGAACCAGCCGCCCGACATCGACATCATCATGTTCCAGATCAGGCCCGGCATCGAGAACGGCACCTCGAGCTTCCAGAAGCGCTGCCACGACGTCAGGTGAAAACCGCGCGACACTTCGTGCAGATCGCGCGGCACCGTGCGCAGCGACTGGTAGAAGCTGAACGTCATGTTCCACGCCTGGCTCGTGAAGATCGCGAAGATCGCGGCCAGTTCGGCACCGAGCACGCGGCCCGGAAACAGCGCGAGGAAGAACGTGACGGTGAACGAGATGTAGCCGAGCACCGGCACCGACTGCAGGATGTCGAGGATCGGGATCAGCACCATGCCCGCGCGGCGGCTCTTGGCCGCGAGCGTGCCGTAGACGAGCGTGAACACGAGCGACGCGACCATCGCGGCGAGCATCCGCAGCGTGGTACGCAACGCGTATTCGGGCAGGTTCGACGGATCGAGCGTGATCTTCTGCGTCTGCAGCACACCGATCGGCGCCATCGTCTGATGGAAGCCGACGATCGCCATTGCCAGCAGGCAGATGATCAGCGGAAACGCGATGGCATCCCAGCGATTGGGGAGCACGCGCCACGCGGACGCGTTCGCGGTCCGGTTCGGATTGAAGAAACTGATATCCATCGGTAGCGTCTTGTATCGGATTGAAATTCGATGGGGTCGGCCGCGTGCCGCGCGGCCGGCGTTACATCAGCAGGCTCGGGTCAAAAGAGCCCGTGCAGTGCCCAGTACAGGCCGGCCGACAGTGCGATCGATGCCGGCAGCGTCAGCACCCACGCGAGCACGAGATTGCGCACCGTGTCCCAGCGCAGGCCCGCACCGCTCGCCGTCATCGTGCCGGCCACGCCCGACGCGAGCACGTGCGTCGTCGATACCGGCAGCCCGTATGCGTCGGCCATCCCGATCGTCAGCATCGCGACGGCCTCGGCCGACGCGCCCTGCCCGTACGTGAGATGCGACTTGCCGATCTTCTCGCCGACCGTCACGACGATCCGCTTCCAGCCGACCATCGTGCCGAGGCCAAGCGCGATCGCGACCGCGACCTTCACCCAGGTCGGGATGAATTTGGTCGCGCGGTCCATCTGCTTCTTGAGCGCGTCGAGCACGCTCGCGTCCTCGACCGAGAATGCCGGCGCCTTCGCCTTCTCCATCAGGCGGATCGCCTCGGACGCGACGTACATGTTGTTGCGCACGTTGTCGACGAGGTTCTGCGGCACGCTCGAGATGCCGCCGGCCTGCGCGACCTGGTCGGCGATCGTGTCGGTGAGCTTGCCCAGCGCGGGGAGCGTCACGGGCGTCAGCTTGTGCGTGCGCACGTATGCCTCGACGTCGGCGCGCGGGTCGGCGGACTGCACCGCGGGGTCCATGTACTTGCCGAGCGTCGTCGACGCGTGGCGCGCGACCGCGACGAACGTGCTCGCCTGGTCCGGCGTCACGGCCTTGTTCAGTGCATACGCGGTCGGCATCACGCCGATCAGGATCAGCATGATCAGGCCCATGCCCTTCTGCCCGTCGTTCGAGCCGTGCGCGAACGACACGCCCGTGCAGGTGAGGATCAGCAGCAGGCGGATCCAGAACGGCGGCGGCTTGTTGCCCTTCGGCTCCTGGTACAGCGCCGGCACGCGCACGAGCGCCTTCAGCAGCAGGAGCACCAGCGCGGACAGCACGAAGCCGATCAGCGGCGAGAACAGCAGCGCCTTGCCAACGCCGAGCGCCTGGTTCCAGTCGACACCGCTCGTGCCCGACGGGCCGCTGACGATCTGGTTCATCAGGCCGACGCCGATGATCGACCCGACGAGCGTATGCGAGCTCGACGACGGCAACCCGAAATACCAGGTCGCGAGGTTCCACGTGACGGCCGCGATCAGCAGCGAGAACACCATCGCGAAGCCCGAGCCGCTGCCGACCTGCAGGATCAACTCGACGGGCAGCAACTGCAGGATGCCGAACGCGACGGCGCCGCTCGAGACGAGCACGCCGAACAGGTTCCACAGGCCCGACCAGACGACTGCCAGGTGCGGGTCGAGCGAATGCGTGTAGATGACGGTCGCGACCGCGTTCGCGGTGTCGTGAAAGCCGTTCACGAACTCGAAGCCGAGCGCGATCAGCAGCGCAACGACGAGCAGTACGAACGGCAGGACCGAACTTTCCTTGACCGGGCTGAGATCCGCGCTCAGGTGGATCGCGATATAGACGATGCCGCAGGCAATGATCAGAAAAAACAGAGCGAAGCTGAGGGTGCGCGTGCGGTGACTGGCCGCGCCGCTGGTTTCCGTTGCCGCGAGATTCGGCATGAAGGTGGCTCCGGATAGGTGACTCGGTGTCGCAGGCTATCGGGCGGTCGTGACGCAAATGTGACGTGTCACTTACAGGACATTAACAAGTCATCGCCCGGCATCCGGACGGCCGCCTCGCGGGCTCCCAGCTCCCCTGCGCGAATTTGCGGATCGCGGGAATAAAACCGTCGTCGCGCCGGTATGGCACGCGAAGGCGCCGGTTTATTCCAGGACGATCCGGCCGTCCCGTTTCGTCATACGATTGCGAGGCTCCCATGTCTTCATCGAATCCCACCCGCCCGTCGCGCCGCAAGGCCCTGCAATGCATGGCCTTCGGCGGCCTCGGCACGCTGTTTACGCTGTCGGGCGGCATCCTGACGCCGTTCGACCTCGCGCTCGCGCAGACCGGCGACGCACTCCCGGCCGGTGCGGGCCGGCCGCTGTTCGTGCAGATCAGCGACACGCACATCGGCTTCAACAAGGAAGCCAATCCCGACGTGTCGGCCACGCTGCGGCAGACGATCGATCTCGTCAACCAGATGCCCGCGATGCCCGCGCTGGCCATCCATACCGGCGACATCACGCACCTGTCCAAGCCCGAGGAATTCGACCACGCGTCGCAACTGCTGTCGGCGCTGCGCGTGCCGGAACTGCACACGGTGCCCGGCGAGCACGACGTCACCGACGGTTCGGGCGCCGAATATTTCGGCCGCTTCGGCAAGGCGTCGGACAACCGCGGTTATTACAGCTTCGATCATGCGGGCGTGCACTTCATCGGCCTCGTCAACGTGATGCATTTCAAGCCGAACGGGCTCGGCAGCTTCGGCGACGATCAGCTCGCGTGGCTCGAGCAGGATCTCAAGGGCCGCTCGTCGAGCACGCCGATCGTCGTGTTCTCGCACATGCCGATGTGGACCATCTACGAACCGTGGGGCTGGGGCACCGGCGACGCGCCGCAGACGATGGCGCTGCTGCGCCGCTTCGGCTCGGTCACCGTGCTGAACGGGCATATCCACCAGATCGTGTCGAAAGTCGAGGGCAACATCACGTTCCATACCGCGCGCTCGACCGCGTTCCCGCAGCCGACGGCCGGCAACGGCCCGGGCCCCGTGCCGCTCACGGTACCGCGCGACCGGCTGCCGTCGATGCTCGGCGTGACGACCGTCGAATTCGCGGGCCACCCCACCGCATCGTCGCTGCATGACGCGACGCTCGCCTGACCCATACGCAAGGAGACCGACATGACCCGTTTCAAGCAACCGAAAATCATCGCGGCGCTGATCCTGTGCGCGGCCGCCGCCGGCACCCCGCTCGCCGCGTTCGCACAGGGCCCGGCCGGCCCACTCGTGACGATCCACAATTTCATGTTTTCGCCGATGTCGACCACGATCAAGGCCGGCACGACGATCACGTGGAAGAACCTCGACGGGGAGCCGCACACCGTCGTCAACGACGCCGGTATCTTTCATTCGTCGGCGCTCGACCAGGGCGACACGTACTCGTTCCGCTTCGACAAGCCGGGCGTCTACAAAGTGTTCTGCGGGATTCATCCGTACATGAAGGAGACGATCACCGTCGAATGACGCGGCCTCCCACGAAACGCGCGGACGAACGGCGGGCGGCGGCCGCCTACAATGAGCCCCGTCCCATTCGCCCACGTGGCAGACGGAGCCGCCCATGCCCAGGATCGACGTCAGCGCCGTGCCCGAACGCCCGGGCAGCGGCTATCCGAAGCCATTCGACGCGCCGTGCGCGCAGCGCATCCGCCAGCGCCTCGGCGACGCCGGCGGGCTGCGCGATTTCGGCGTCAACCTGATGCGCGTGCCGCCGGGCGGCTGGTCGAGCCAGCGCCACTGGCATTCCGACGAAGACGAATTCGTCTACGTGCTCGAAGGCGAACTCGTGATGATCGAGGACGGCGGCGAGACCGTGCTGCGCGCGGGCGACTGCGCGGCGTTTCCGAAAGGCTCGGGCAACGGCCATCACCTGGTCAACCGGTCCGATGCGGTCGCCATCTATCTCGAGGTCGGCTCGCGCTCGCCGGACGACGTGATCACCTGCCCGGACATCGACATGATGAGCCCGAGCCGCGACGGCCGGTTCCTGCACAAGGACGGCACGCCGTACCCGGACGCCTGACGCACATCCTCGCGCGCGTGGCGCAGCGGGCATTGCCGCGCCGCCGATCGCCTACACTGAATCGAACTGTTCGGATCCGACCCACCGTCACACGCAGCGAGGCAAGCCATGACCGCGAGCCAGCCGGCACGAATGGACCTCCCCGGGCAAGTCGTGCTCGTGCTCCAGGGCGGCGGCGCACTGGGTGCGTTCCAGCTCGGCGTCTTTCAGGCGATGGACGAAGCTGGCATCCGGCCCGACTGGGTGGTCGGCACGTCGATCGGCGCGATCAACGCGGCGCTGATCGCCGGGAACCCGCCGGAACAGCGCTACGAGAAGCTGCTGGCGTTCTGGCAGCGCGTGACCGAACGGACCCGTTTCGACGTCCCGGCGCTGCTGCCCGGCTGGGACCGGACGCTGGCCGAGATGATGATCATCGGCGGCGGCATCGCGGGGTTCTTCCAGCCCAATCCGGCGTCGTGGTTCGGGCCGATGGTCCGCCTCGGCGTCGATCGCGCGTCGTATTACCGGATCGCGCCGCTACGCGACACGCTCGTATCACTGATCGAGCCCGGCCTGCTGAACGCGGGCCACCCGCGCCTGACCGTCAGCGCGGTCAATGCGTGCACGGGCGCGATGCGCTATTTCGATTCGCGCGATACGCAGCTGGGGATCGACCACATCATGAGTTCGGGCGCGCTGCCGCCCGCGTTCCCGGCGATCCGGATCGACGGCGAGCCGTACTGGGATGGCGGCGTGTATTCGAATACGCCGGTCGAGGTCGTACTCGACGACAATCCGCGCCGCAGCTCGATCATCTTCTCGGTGCAGATGTGGAATCCGGCCGGCCCCGAGCCCGAGAGCATCTGGCAGGTGTCGGAACGGCAGAAGGACATCCAGTACGCGAGCCGCACCGACAGTCACATCGCGCGCCAGCAGCAGATCCACCGCCTACGCCACGTGATCCGCGAACTGGCCCGGCACGTGCCGGAAGCCGAACGCGCGTCGCCGGCCGTGCGCCGGCTCGCCGCGTGGGGATGCGAGACCACGATGCACCTGATCAAGCTCGCGGCGCCGCGCCTCGCCGGCGACAATCAGTTGAAGGACATCGATTTCACGCCGGGCGGCATCGCAGCCCGCCGGCAAGCCGGCTACGAGGCCGCGAAACGGGCCATCGCGGCCCGTCCGTGGGGCCAGCCGACGGATCCGACGGAAGGCCTGACGGTATTCGACCCGGACGCACCGCCCGTCGCCGAGAAACCGGCATGACGCGCGGCGCCGCAGCCGTGCTCCGATCGCCTCGGCGCGATCACGCGCGATCGGCCTGAAGGCGCGCGCGGCCGGCCGTGCTCACCTCGACCTGGGCCACGCCGCCGGGCGCATGGTGCCGGATCACGTAGCCGCGCGCGCAGGCTTCCTCCCACACCGGCAGGCGCGGGCACGACGTGCGCCATGCATCGATCACCTCGTCGTACGGCCGCGCGCCGGGCCCGATCCATTCGAGCAAATCGAGGATCAACGGCTCGATCGACGCCGCTTCGCGCGCGAGCACGTCCGGGTTGACCACATGGATCGGCTCCCCGGCCGCATAGGACACGATCTGGTCGAACACATCGGAGAACTGCGTCTCGTATTCGTCCTCGGTCACGTAGCCGATATGCGGCGTACACACGACATTCGGCAAACGCAGTAACGGATGCCAAGGGTCGCGCAGCGGCTCCGTGTCGTAGACGTCCACCGCCGCCATGCCGGGCCGGCCGGCCTGCAAGGCCGCTTCGAGCGCGCCCGGTGCGACGAGGCCCGCGCGGCTCGTGTTCACGAGCAGCGCGTCGGGTTTCATCCGGCCCAGATCCTCTGCCGTCACGATGCCGCGCGTGGCCGGCACGAGCCGCATGTGCAGCGAAAGCACGTCGCATGTTTCGAAGAACGATCGCTTGTCCAGTGCGGTCTCCCAGCCGTCGTCGCGCGCCCGCTGCAACGACGCTTCGCGCGCCCAGACCAGCACGTTCATACCGAACGCGGCGCCGTATCGCGCGACTTCCGCGCCGATCCGGCCATAACCGTAAATGCCCAGCGTGCGCCCGCGCAGCGTGCGTCCGACGCCGATCTGCCAGTGGCCGGTTTGCAGCGCATGCATCTGCTGCGGAATCTGACGCATCGCCGCAAGCACAAGGCCCCACGTCAGCTCGGCGGCCGCATAGGAAGGTGTCCCTGCATGCTGGTTCGACGACACGATCACGCCTTGGGCGGTGCACGCATCGATGTCGATGTGAGGATAGACGCTGCGCTGACTGATCAGCCGCAACTTCGGCAACCGCGCGATCAGCGGCGCGCGAATCTGCGCGCGCTCGCGGATCAGCACCAGTACTTCCGTGTCGCGCAGGCGTTCGGCCAGTGCGTCGACGTCCTGCACGTGATCGTTCCAGATCGTGACCGCGTGCCCGTCCAGCTTGCGGAAGCTCGGCAGCGTGCGCAGCGTGTCGAAATAATCGTCGAGGATCGTGATGTTCATGGGGGCGCTCCTGGCAACGCCGTCATCCTGAACCGCGAGCGATCAATCGGGAAATGAATTTATCTTGCCGATTCCTGCATTTTTCTGATCGATCCAGTGGCGCCACCACGGATGGCACACGCTCACTGCCCCGCCGCGCGCACGACCGGCGCCGTGCCGGCGACAACCGGACACGATTGCGGCAACGCCTGGTCGAACAGCACGGCCAGCCCGCAAGCGGAGGTGAACATGCCCAGATTGTCGTGCCCGATGCCCGGCACTTCGACGACCTGCTGCGCAAGACCGGCCGGGTGCCGCTTCTTCAGGTAATCGAAGTAAGCGAGCCCGCGCGCGAGCCGGTACGGGCCTTGCGCCATCGCCGCGCACGAGCGGTCGATGAAATGCGTGTACGGGTTCGTGTCGGCCTGGCCGAGCAGGTACACGACGTTGCGCGCGACGTAGCGCGCTTCGAGATCACCCACGTCCTGCGACGCAACGTAGGGCGGCGCCGACTTCAAGCCGTATTTCCATTCCGTCGCGCTCGGACACGCGCCGCCCGCGAGCACCTGGCCGTCCGGCCGTTCGTCGTCGAAATACAGGTAGCTCGACGGATTCGCGACCACATAGCGCACGGCAAGACCGGCGCGCGCCAGCGCGTCGCCGCCGTGCCCGGCCACCGCGTAACGCTGCAGCAACTGCGCGCCGGCCGAATGGCCGATCACGACCACCGTCGACAGCGCGGGGTACAGGCTGCGATCGGCGAAATGCGCGAGCAACGCGTCGAGCGCGGCGAACGAACTGATCGGGCCCGGCTGGCGGGCCGGCTCGCCGCCCTTCCACCCTTCCTGCGTCCACGCGAGCGTTTGGGCCGGCAACGAGAATGCGCGCGTATCGGCGCGCGTCAGGAACTGGGGCGCGACGACCATCGTGCCCTTGCCGGCCGCGCCGGCCTTCTCGACGACCTTGAGCCCGGATGCGTAATACGCGTCCGCATTGCGCAGCGTGCCGTGAATCACGATGAAGACGCGCGTGACGTCGGGCGCGGGCTGGTCGAGCGGATGGTCGGCATAGACGGGCAGCACCGCGCTGCCCTGCGGCGTCTCGACGGCCACGCGCTGGTCGGCAACGGCCTTGACCGGCGCTTCGAGACGTTCGCGCTGTGTGGCGGCTTCGGCCGGACGCGCGCCGCCCAGCACGCCGGCCGTGGCGCAGGCTACCAAGAGAGGAATGGCGCATGACAGCATGCGGGAGGACCGGATTCGGGCAAGAGCGACGGAAATGAGCGGCATGGTGGCGGACCTGGTGGCTGACCTGGTGGCTGACCTGGTGGCTGATATGACTTTAACGGCGATGGTCGCAGAATCCGTCGCGCGCTGCCGACCGGTTGCGGAACACGGTTCAGCCGGCCGGTTCGGACACCCGCCCGGCATCGGCGCGGGATGCTCGCCCGTCGCCGCGCGGCGCGTTCGCGCCACCCTCCGGCGGCGGCAAGCCGTCCGTCGCCACGGCAAGCAACGGCCGCTCGGGGTGCACGAACAGCCACAACACCGCGCCGCAGGCCGCCGCGGCCCCGATCACGATCATCCCGCTGCCCCAGTTGCCGGTGACCTTGACGACCAGCGCGAGCGTCATCGGGCCCGCGACGTTCGACAGCGCGCCCCACACGTTCGTCCAGCCCGACATCACGCCGGCGAACGGCCGCCCGAGATCCTGCGCGGCCGACCACACGACCACCTGCGCGAACCCGACCGCCGCAAACGACAGGCACAGCAGCCCGATGACCGCCGCCATCGCGTCCGCGCGCGACGCCGCGACCAGCGCGAGCGCGCTCACGACGAATCCGGCGATCGCGACCGGCGTGCGGGCCCAGTAGATCGAGCCCGTTTTCCGGAGCAGCCGGTCGCTGACGGTTCCCGCGACGAACACCGCCGCGAACACGGCCACCCACGGCAGCGACGCGTACAGCCCCATCGCCTTCAGCGACAATCCGCGCGCGCGCATCAGGTAGGTCGGCAGCCAGGTCGTGTAGAAGCTCTGGATCAGCACGAGCAGGAAGTACTGGATGCCGAAGATCCAGAAACGCCACAACCGCAGGCAGCGCACAAGCGAGCCCGACTCGGCCACGTGGTCGGGCGGCTGATCGGCCGCGATGGTGTCGGCCTCGGCCTGCGTGATGAGCGGGTGCGACGCCGGCGCATCGCGATAGCCGAGCCACCAGATCGCGCCGAGCAGCAGGCCGAGCGCGCCGAACCCGTAAAAGACCGCATGCCAGCCGAACCGCACGATGGTCCATGCGGTGAGCGGCGCCGACACGATCGGGCCCAGATACAGCCCCGCGAGCAGCACCGCGTTGCCTTTCGCGCGTTCGCCGGTCGGAAACCAGCGCTTGAGCGCGACGACGCTGCTCGACCAGTCGGCCGACTGCGCGGCGCCGAGCACCAGCCGGCAGCCGAACAGCCAGGCGAACGACCCGCCGAACGGCGTGACGATCATCATCAGCGACCACAGCGTGCTCGTGCCGAACAGCACCCTGCGCGATCCGAAGCGTTCGGCCGCGCGCCCGGCCGGAATCTGTCCGATCGCATAGGCCCAGAAGTAGACCGTCAGGATCATCGACATATCGACGATCGACAGGCCGAGTTCGCCCTGGATCGTCGGTGCGGCCACGGCCATCGCCGCGCGATCGAGCGTCATCACGAAGGTCAGCGGCGCGACCAGAAAGGCGACGATCTTCCAGCGGAGATGGTTCACGTGGCGCGGCATCGTGCGATTCCCGATTCAGGAGGAGGCGCGGTGCGCGCCGTCAGGCGTCACGCCGATCCGGCGCGTCGGCCGTGTTGTGCTGTATCCGCTGCACGATCTCGGCCAGCTCGCCGATATGCGTGTTCACGGCCTGCTTGCCCGCGCGCGCCCATGCATCGAACGACGTCATGCCGCTCACCGCGCCGACGAACGGCATGCCGGCGCGCTCGGCCGCCTGCGCGTCCACCGCATGATCGCCGACGTAGATCGCCGCGCCGGCCGGCACGCCAAGCCGCGCCAGTGCCAGCACGAGCCCTTCCGGATCCGGCTTGTGACGCTGTACGTCTTCCCCGCCGATCAGCACGTCGACCAGTGATTGCAATCCGTTCAATGCGAGGATCGCGTCGATCCGGTAACGAAACTTCGACGACACGATCGCGACCGCGAGACCCTGTTCGCGCAGACGCGCGAGCAGCGGCGGTACTTCGGGATAGATGCGGGTGCCGTGCACCATGATCTCGTCGGCGCGCGCCACGAAGTGCCGCGCGAATGCATCGGCCCGCGCCGGGTCGGTTTCACCGGTCAACGAACGGAACATTTCGTGCAGCGGCAAGCCGATCACGACGCCGATCTGCGCAGGCGTCGCGCCGGCGGCGTCAAGCTGATGCAGCGCGTACTCCGTGCATTCGATGATCGCGGCGGACGAATCCGCCAGCGTCAGATCGAAATCGAATATGACGGCTCGAACAGACATGAAAGGACTCCGCAAACAAAAGTGGCTCACGCATGACGCATGAACCGGAATGATGTTGCAACGCGCGCCCGTCTGCCGACCGGTCAGCGCTCCTGACCCGATTGCTCGCGATCGGCCGCGTCGAAACCGTCCGGATCGCGCTTTGCCCACTGCCTCGCCCACCCCAGCAACGGCTGAAGTGCCGCTTCCAGCCGACGGCCTTCGGCGGTCATGCCGTAGCCGCCGTCGCCATGCTCGACCAGGCCCGACGCCTTAAGCTCGGCCAGCCGCGTGTTGAGCAGGCGCGCATTCGTTTCGCAGGCCTCCTGCAGCGCGCGAAACGTGAGCGGCGGCCCGCGCAGTTCCCACAGGATGCGCAGCGCGGTGCGCCGCCCGAGCAGATCCAGCACGACCATGATGGGTCGTCCCGTCTTCGATCCGCGAACGCGTTGTCCGATTCTTGGTGTGGTCATGCTTTACTTTTTAAAGCAAGAATCAGGCAGTGTCAATGCGTCGCCGTGATGGCGAAGCGAGGTTTTCGTGATCACCTCATTGCTTTACTTTTTAAAGCATGATGCCTACGCTATCACGCATACATCGCTCACGCACCGGAGTTCGCATGACTCAGCGTATTGCCTGCGCATCGCCGCCATTCGCGCCCGACATCGCGGCTTCGATCGACCGGATCATGCGGGGGCGGCCACCGTTGCACCTCTTCACCACGCTGGCGCGCGATGCGCGCCTGTTCACGAAATTCTTTGCGGCGGGCCTGCTGGACAAAGGCCATCTCGACATCCGGCAGCGCGAAATCGTCATCGACCGCACCACCGCGCTTTGCCGGTCCGAATACGAATGGGGTGTACATGTTGCGGTGTTCTCGCAGTCGGCCGGATTCAGCGATGCGCAGATCCTGTCGCTGGCACGCGGTTCCGCGCAGGACGATTGCTGGACCGGTGAAGAACGGTTGCTCGTGCGGATGTGCGATGTGCTTCACGAGCGCTGCGACATCGACGACGACCTGTGGGATGCGTTGCGTGCGCACTTCAGCGACGAGGCGTTGCTCGAACTGCTGATGCTCGCGGGCTTCTACCGGACGGTCAGCTATCTCACGAACGCGCTGCGTCTGCCGCTCGAAGAACATGCCGCACGCTTTCCGGCGTGAGCGACGCTGCGAGCGTTTCATTCCTGCGATGTGCCCATGGAGAATGTGCCGTGATTACCGAAATTGTCTTCTTCAAGCTGCAACCCGACGTCGATGTCGCCACGCTGCAGGCGCGCTATGAAAGTACCGCGGCGAAATGGGCGCAGAACCCGGACCTGCTGCACAAGTGGTACTTCCACGACGCGGAAACGCACGAAGGTGGCGGCGTGTACGTGTGGCGCACGCGTGAAGCCGCGGCGCGCTGGCACGGCGCCGAGTACAAGGCGATGGTCGAACGCGTATACGGCCACCCGCCCGTGATACGCGTGCTCGATACGCTCGCGCATGTCGATGCGACGCAGGGGCGGTACGAGATCGTCGGGAAGACGGACTGAATTGCCTTTAGGGTACTAAAGCCAGACGACAAAACTCGTACCCGGCAACAAGCTGCTTACCGTCAGCCGCCATTCATGAGCGAGCGCGATCTCCTTGCAGATGGCCAGCCCGAGGCCTGCACCGTCGTGCCTGGTATCGGGTGCGCGCCAGAACCGCTTGAAGAGGAACGGAAGGTATTCCTGCCTGATGCCCGGCCCTTCGTCGCGAACCTGAATTGAAACGTTGTCCACAATCAGCGATACGACGCTATCGGGCGGCGAGATATTGATCGCGTTCTCGACGATATTCTTGAGCAGGATAAACAGCGCCCCCCTGTCTGCCCAGATCGATGCCGGTGCAACGGCAACGTCGAGTCGAATCTCGACGCCCTTCTTGTCAGCCTTCCGTTCCAGATACGACACGACGTCCTGCATCACCTCGGCACAGTTCACCGCCTCGAAGGTGTAGTTCTGCGATTCGCTGACCTCCGCAAGATGCAGCAACTGCCGGACCTGCCGGGCCATCAGGTCGATCTCGCGAAACAGCAACTCCTTGTCGTCGATCCCGGGCTGCAGTTCGATCTGACCGCGGATCAACGTGAGGGGCGTCTGCAACTCGTGCGCGGCCGACGCGAGAAACTGCTGCTGCACGGCAAAACCGTTTTCCAGTCGGGCAAGCGCATCGTTGAAGGCATTGATCAGTGGCTTGATCTCGCTCGGGATACCGCGCAGCGACAGCCGTGTCGTCAGGTTGCGCGGCGTGATCGATGCCGCGGCATTCGACGCTTCTCTCAGCGGCTTGAGTACCCGATACACGGTGATCGTGAGCGTCAGCCCGAAGATGATCGTCGCCACCAGAATCGTTACCTTGACGATCGCCGGAATCTGCTTGACCTTCACGCCGATCATCACGTCGACGAGGCGCTTGCTCATCGCGGTCTGCGCGTAATACATCGAATCCCCATGCCGGACCGGCAGCGCCACGACATCGAACGCCTTGCCGCCGATCGTCGCGCCAACCGTCTCGCCGACAGGCCGTGGCCACTCGTCGTTCACCCAGGGGGCGCCATCCCGCACGCCCTCGGATGCGAGCAGCACATGGCCCTGGCCGTCGAGCACACGGTACATGAGCTCCGTGCGCACCACCGAGAACAGCCATGCCCGCTCGTCCGACAGCCGGACCGAGACCGGATGTCCGGCTGCGTCGAAGACGATCCCGTTTGCGACGTCCGTAACGCCTTCGATCTGTTCGTGCCGCGCGAGCGTCTGTTCGGGAAAGTGGTCGAACGCATAGATGACGACGCTGGCCAGCAGCGTCAGACTGAGCGCGAGCGCTGCCACGCTGGTCAGCCACAGCCGTGCGGACAGACTTCGGATCCAGTGATCGAACATGATGAGATCGTATGGGTTGGCCGCGAACGACGCGGTCGGCCGGTCAGCGGTTCGGCTGACGCCGGGACGAATCGACAGACTCCTGCGAATCCGTCGACGCCGGCGGCAGGTACAGCGCGAAACCCGCCCCGCGAATATTCACGAGCTGCGCGGCCGTACCCATCGCCGCCAGCTTCTTGCGTAACCGGTGTACCGTCACTTCAAGCGCATTGGGCGTCACGGCGTCACCCAAACCCCACGCGGCATGTTCGAGCGTGGCATGCCGAACCGTCGCGCCGGCCGCCTTCGCGAGACAGAGCATGATCTGCAATTCGGCCGGGGCCAGCCGTACCGACCTTGTGCTGCTGCGCATCACACGCTGCCGAGGATCCACCGTGACGTCGGCGAACGACGGCACCAGCTCCTCGAGCGCCGGCGGCCGACGCATCAGCGTGCGCACCCGTGCGACCAGTTCGCTCATCGCAAACGGCTTGGTCACGTAGTCGTCGGCGCCGCTTTCGAGACCGTCGACCCGATCGTGCAGCGCATCGCGAGCCGTCAGCATCAGGCAGGGCGTCATCTGGCCCGTGGCGCGCAATTCGCGCAGCAATGCGAGCCCGTCCCCGTCCGGCAACCCGCGGTCGATGATCAGCACCGCGTAATCGGCACGGCTCACGCCGTAGCGCGCCTCGGAGACGCTCTGGAAGTGATCGGCCTCGATACCCGCTTCCGTCAGTGCCTTGCGAACCAAGCCTGCGAGACGCTCGTGGTCTTCGATCAGTGCAATTCGCGACATGATGCAGCGCTCAATTGAATTGATAAAGGTAGCCGATCCTCGCTTGCGGGGTGAACCGCTTCCCCACCAGCGGACTGTCGGTGATGCCGCTTCCCGAACGCGACGCGCCGACGTCGAGAATCACGGCCTGATGACGCGTGAACTTGTAGTCGACGCGCGCGCCCACCGACACGTCGAACGTCGACTTACCCGAATAGGCCGGACGCCCCGCGCGCACTTCCGACGGTCGCACGCCGTAATAGTAGTCGACGTACTTGCTGCTGAGCCACTCGGCGCCGACGTGCGGCTCGATCGAAAATCGACCGTACTCGAACGACTTGCCGAAGTCGATGCTGGCCCTTTCGCCCTTGTTGCCGCCGGCAAGAAAGTCGCCGGAGAGCGTGCCGAATGCGGTACGCCAGGAGAGCGCCGGACCATACCAGAACGCGCCGTGGCGGTCCTGCATGCCGTTGAGGATCGGTGCATCGGACTGCTTGTATCCGTCGCCGAGTGCGTACTGGCCGCGCAGCGAGACGCTCACGCCATTCCAGTTGCCGATCTTGAGGTCGAGCGACGTGCCGAACGCATGCACCCATTTGTTCTCGAAGAAGATCAGCGGAATCGGCGTGAACCGGGTGCCGTAGCCTTTATAGGGCGCCTCCTCGATGCCGGCCCCGGCTCCGAGGCCCCAGCGGGTCACGTTCGTGGCATTGCTCAGCACGGTAAAACCCGAGTCGTCCACACTCGGCGGATCCGCACTCGCGCCGTCCGCCCAGGCAGCGCCCGAATACAGGCAGGCCGAGGCGACGGCCAGCACGAGCGGGTTTCCGCGGCGAATAATCTTCTTCACAGTCGCTCCTGAAATGGATGAGGCGGGGTCGACTGTAGGTCACGGCGACTTACTCGTTACTTACTCGAAACACCACGGACCACGACAACCAGGGGCCCCGACGTCGCGATGACCGTCGCGTCGCCGCCCCATGACAGTTTCGTGAAGAACCGGTAAGTGCCGGGTAAGTCATGGGCGCCCAACATGAGCCGGGGGTCATCGGGCAGCTGGATCTCATTTCATGAAAGGCAGCATCTCGGAAGCATTGCGTGCACATGTCGTGTTGCTTTCCATCTCGTCGGCAATTGCCATGGTTCCGTGTTTCGGCATTGCCCTGCTGCCGGGACAGTTCGGCGGCGGTACGTTCGAACCATCGTATCGGGCCGGCGTTGTCGTGCTTGCGGCGCTCGTGATGCTGTGGCTGCGCTGGTGCGCACGGCGGGCGTTCCGTTCGGCCTTGCAGGCGCGGAAAATCCGGCTCACGCCGACAGGCCCGTTCGCGGCGCTGATCGCCCGTGATTGCCCTCGCGCATGGCTCGTCCAGTTGCATCTCGAACTGCGAGGCCTGCGCTGCGGCGAATGAGGTCGACGGCAGGTATCCGCGGTGTCATCGACCTCCCGGCGCGTCGCAAAGCTGAGCCGCTCTCGCGGAAGATAGCCGCCAACCCGCTCGACTTCGGTGCCAACCGAAACGAGGGCAGGACCACCACCCTATCAACCCCATAGCCAGCAGTGCTTTCCAACATATCGTCGAATCACGATATAAGATTCGCCCATCGACGATACCCGTCTGCCCGACCGAAACACCTGCTCCATCCATGCCGACCGAACTCGACATCGACGCGATCCTGAAAGCGCTCTCGAACCCCGTGCGCCGGGAGATCCTCGTCTGGCTGAAAACGCCGGGCGAGTACTTTCCGGCACAGACGCTGCCGCACGAACAGGGCGTCTGCGCGGGCCAGATCGACGCACGCTGCGGGCTGTCGCAGTCGACCGTCTCCGCGCACCTCGCGACGCTGGAGCGCGCGGGGCTCGTCACGTCGACACGGATCGGCCAGTGGGCGTTCTTCCGGCGCAACGAGGCCGTCATCAACGCATTTCACGACGCTTTGCGCCGCGATCTCTAATCAACCGGCCGTATCGGCCATGCGGGCGCGCGTTGCACATGACGCGACGGCGCGCCCGCCTTTCGTGAAGAGGTTATCTGCCATGCCCACGCTGTTCGACCCCGTTACCCTCGGCGACCTGACCCTGCCGAACCGCATCGTGATGGCGCCGCTCACCCGCTCCCGCGCGGGCTCGACGCGCGTGCCGAACGCACTGATGGCGCGTTATTACGCCGAGCGCGCATCGGCCGGCCTGATCATTACCGAAGCGACGTCGGTCACGCCGCAGGGTGTCGGCTACGCGGACACGCCCGGCATCTGGTCCGACGAGCAGGTCGAGGGCTGGAAGCGCGTGACGCAGGCCGTGCACGCGGCCGGCGGGCGCATCGTGCTGCAACTGTGGCACGTGGGCCGGATCTCCGATCCGATGTTCCTGAACGGCGACCTGCCGGTCGCGCCGAGCGCGATCGCCGCGGGCGGCAACGTGAGCCTCGTGCGTCCGCAGCGTCCGTTCGTGACGCCGCGCGCGCTCGAACTCGACGAGATTCCGGGCATCGTCGCCGCGTACCGCAAGGGTGCCGAGAACGCGAAGGCGGCCGGCTTCGACGGCGTCGAGATCCACGGCGCGAACGGCTACCTGCTCGACCAGTTCCTGCAGGACAGCACCAATCGCCGCACCGACGCGTACGGCGGCCCGATCGAGAACCGCGCGCGCCTGCTGCTCGAAGTGGTCGACGCGGCGATCGACGTGTGGGGCGCCGGCCGCGTCGGCGTGCACCTCGCGCCGCGCGGCGACGCGCACACGATGGGCGATTCGGATCCTGCAGCGACGTTCGGTTATGTCGCGCGCGAACTCGGCCGCCGCAAGATCGCGTTCATCTTCACGCGCGAATCGTATTCGGGCGACCATTTGAGCCCGCGCCTGAAGGAAGCGTTCGGCGGCCCGCTGATCGCGAACGAGCAGTTCACGCTCGACACCGCGCAGGCCGCACTCGCGGACGGCAACGCCGACGCGATCGCATGGGGCAAGCTGTTCATCGCGAACCCCGACCTGCCGCGCCGCCTCGAACTCGGCGCGCCGCTCAACAAGCCGGTGCCGGAAACGTTCTACGCGGAAGGCGAAACGGGCTATACCGACTACCCGGCGCTGAGCGACGCGGCCTGACGGCCGGGCAGCACGTGTTCAGGCGCGCACGTCAGCGCGCATGAACACGCGCTGCGTCTCGTCGAGCCCGCGCTCGACGTGGTGCGCGCGAATCGCGCGCAGTGTGTCGTCGAGCGCGGCATCGTCGACGATCCGGAAACCGAGGCGCGCGTAGTACGGCGCATTCCACGGCGCATCGCGGAACGTCGACAGCACGACCTGTGCGATGTGTTCCTGCGCCGCGCGCGCGGTCACCTGTTCGATCAGGCGCGCGCCGATCCGCTGTCCGGCATGCGACGGCGCGACATCCAGTTCCTCCAGATAAAGCCGCTGCGAATCGAGCAGCCGGTAGAACGCAAAGCCGACGCACGCGCCCTGCGAGTCGACCGCGACATACGCGCGACCGCCGTCGATGCGCGCGAGCACGTCGGCCGCATCGGTCGGCTCGGCATCGGCGATATCGGTCATGCCGATCTCGCGAAACCGCTGCGCGGCGGCGACTTCCACGGCGGCCATCGCGGCCGCGTCTTCCCGCGTGGCGGGGCGAATCAGGATCGATGCTGACATGAAGGCAATTCAGGCAGGCAGTCTGGAACGGCCGTCACTATAATCGAAACCTCATACGTTTCGAACGCCCCACCCCCGAGGTCCGTCATGACGCTGTCCGCGCTCGCCGTCTTCGCCTTCGCCCTGCTCGTCACCTCCGGCACGCCCGGCCCGAGCGTCGCCGCGCTCGTTTCGCGCGTGCTGACGAACGGCGTGCGAGACGTGCTGCCGTTCCTCGCGGCCATGTGGCTCGGCGAAGCACTGTGGCTCACGCTCGCGGTCGCCGGGTTGTCCGCGTTCGCACGCACGTTCGCGGCAGGCCTGATCGTGCTGAAGCTGCTCGGCGTCGCGTATCTGCTGTTCCTCGCGTGGAAGATGTGGACCGCCCCGACCGACACGCGTGCGGACGACCTGCCGCGCGGCCAGTCGCCGTGGCGCATGTTCGTCGCAGGCATGCTGGTCACACTCGGCAATCCGAAGATCATGGTGTTCTATCTCGCGCTGCTGCCGACCATCGTCGACCTCACGCACGTCGGCGTGACGGCCTGGGCCGAGCTGGTCGGCACGATGCTCGCGATCCTGATCGCCACCGACTGCGTCTGGTCGCTGCTCGCGTCGCGGGCACGGGCCTTCCTGACGTCGGCCCGCGCGAAGCGGATCGCGAACCGCACGAGTGCGGCGGCGATGGCCGGTGCGGCGGTGGCGATCGCGACGCGCTAGCCCGCCGGTCGCGCGCCACACCACCGCCTGCCACCTGTCATGTCGCAACTCGGGAACATTCCTGCCGCACTCGCCGCACAATCGATTTCCCATCGCGAGATCGTGCTTCCGCTCGACGCCGCGCTCGAATGCATCGATCATTGCGTGCGTCATCGCATTCCGATCTACGGGTGGGAAGGCTGGGTGCTGACTGCCGACGGACGGGTCGGACACGGCAGTGCGCCGCAGGGCACCGTAAGTCTTGAAGACTTGCCGCTCGAAGAAGCCGCCGCGTTCTGCCGCCGCACGATGGTGTCCGACGCACAGGCGTGGCGTGACGAGTACCCCGAAACGACCGACCGGCTCCATTTCTGCATCACGATCGGCGACGCACGCTGATCGCCGTATCCGTGCAATCGCGCCGACACCCGGCCGGCGATCCGCAACGGCAATCCGATCATTGCCCCGGAGGGATTCACCGTGAAAACCTGGTTATCGGCTGTCCTGCTCTGCCTGTCCGTCACCGTCGCGCACGCGGCCGGCGTCAAGTTCGTCCGGATTCCGGCCGATGCCGGCGGCCCCGAGCTGAAGGCCATCGTGTGGACACCCTGCGCGGACGCCGCGCAGGCCCTCACGATTGGCCCTTACGAGCTGAAAGGGAAGCGCGATTGCCCGACCGCCGGCGACAAGCTGCCGCTCGTCGTGATCTCGCACGGTCATGGCGGCACGTTCCTCGACCACCACGATCTCCCGGAAACGCTCGCCGACGCGGGCTTCGTCGTCGCCGCGATCAATCATCCGGGCGACACGTTCTCCGACATGAGCCACGCGGCCGACATTCAGGAGTTCGTCGAACGCCCCGTCGACATCAAGCGCCTGGTCGACTACATGCTGGCCAATGCATCCGACGCCGCCCGAATCGATCCCGCACGGATCGGCTTCTTCGGCTTCTCGCGCGGCGGCTATACCGGCCTGGTGCTGGCCGGCGGCAATCCGGATTACGTGCATGCGCAGGTCGCGTGCACGGACGCGACCTTGCTGATCTGCCGGCAGATTCGCGACCGCGACCTTGTCCTCCCACCGCCGACGCACGACCCGCGCATCAAGGCCTACGTGCTGGCCGATCCGCTCGACGAATTCCCGACCGCCGACACGGTAAAGGACGTTCATGCCCCGATCCAGCTCTGGGCGTCTGAGGAAGGCGGCGACGGCGTCGAGCCGGCCACCCTCCCCGCGCTGGCCGGCCTGTTGCCGCAGCGCCCGGAATTCCACGTCGTTCGGCATGCCGCCCATTTCGCGTTCGTCGCACCCTGCTCCGACGCATTGAAACAAAAGGCGCCGCGCGTGTGCGTCGACGCCGGCGAATTCGATCGCGTCGCCTTTCACCAGGCATTCGACGCAAAGGCGCTCGCGTTCTTCAGCGCGAATCTCCGCTAACAGCGAAACGCCTTGCGCCAGACACCTGACGCCGGAGCATGGTCGTTGCACGCGATCAGCGCGCGCACCAGCGCCCAGTCGTCGTCATCGCAGAAATCGAGCAACATCGCGCCGTACTGGCCGCGCTGCTCGCGCAATCGTTCGGCCAGCCGCGCATGAATGCCCTGTACCCGGCCGTCGCCATGCGCGACCACCGACGGATTCGCGCCCATCCCGGTCCCGCTGCAGAAATTGAGCGCCCAGCGGCCGCTGTGCAGCAATGGCAGGTGCGTCAGCAGTGTGTCGATCGCGCGCCACTTCCAGCCGATCGACGCGGCAACGGGCACGCGATACTCGTCCTGGATCACGAACGCACCATCGGGATGATCGATCGTGAACGTCGCGTTGTCGGGCCACGCAGTAAGGTCGATGCCGAGCGGCCGGCCGCTGCGAAAGCGCCGCAGCAGCACGACCGCGCCGCGCACGTCGGCGAGCGCGGGCAGCGTACCGCCGGCATGCCAGCGCAGCTGCGGGTGCCGCGCGCGATGCGCGTCGAACGTCGCGTCGAAACCGCGCGTGCACGCGTGCGCCGGCCACTCGTCCTTCACCGACATCACGATGCATTCGCGCGGATGCGCATCGAGAAAGCTTGTGCAGGTTGCCAGCACGTCGTCGAAGGTCATGCCGAGCGCGACGCCGCCGTGATGGATGTCGAATGCGTCGCGCACGTGCCGGCAGCGAATATCGAGCAGCCGCACACCATGAGCGAGCTGCGCATCGAGCGGCGCGCGCTGCGTGCGCACGAGCCGGTCGTCGACCGTATACGCACAGGTGTCATGGCTGCCCGGTAGGGTCAGCGTATGCAGCAGCCGCGCATCGTCGAGCGCCGACATCCAGTCGGCGAGCGGCGTGCACGTTTCGTGGCTCGAAGGGATCATCAATCAATGAATGACAAGGAAAGAAAACCGTGGGTGACGGCGTCGGATGTCGCGGCGCGCGCCGGTGTATCGCGCTCCGCGGTGTCGCGCGCGTTCTCGCCGACCGCGAGCATCGCGCCGCAAACGCGCGAGCGCGTGATGGTCGCCGCGCGCGCGCTGGGCTACCAGGTCAACCTGATCGCGCGCGACATGATCACGCAGCGCAGCAGCATGATCGGTGTCGTGACGGCCGGTTTCGAGAACCCGTTCCGCGCGCGGCTGCTGTCGGACCTGATGGCCACGCTCGGACAGCGCGGGCTCACGCCGCTCGTGACCAATGCGGAAGATCCGCGCCAGGTCCGGCAATCGCTCGAACAGCTGCTCAGCTACCGGATCGCGGGCCTCGTGATGACGTCCGCGTCGCCGCCGCTGTCGGTGGCGCAACAGTATCTCGAACATCGGATTCCCGTCGTGATGATCAACCGCGAGGCGAACCTGCCCGGCGCGGATGTCGTCGTCAGCGACAACGCGGCGGGCGCCGTCCATGCGGCGCAGCGGCTCGTGCGGGCCGGCGCGCGCCGGCTCGCGTTCGTCGGGCCGCGCGGCGCGAGCTACAGTGCGCAGTCGCGCGCCACGGCGTTCGAGCAGGCAATCGGGCGCGGCGACGCGTTCGACGCGACGCTCGCGCGGGTGCTCGACACGCCGTCCGACACGCATGCAAGCGGGATCGACGCCGCGCGGCAGCTGTTCGCGGCCGGCGAGCGACCTGACGGCGTGTTCTGTTCGTCCGACCTGCTCGCGCTCGGCGTGATCGACGTCGCGCGCAGCGAATTCGGGTTGCGCGTGCCGGACGACCTGCGCGTGATCGGCTTCGACGACATCCCGGCCGCCGAATACGACGCGTATCGGCTGACGACGCTCCGGCAGGACACGCGCGGCCTCGCACACGCGGCGATCGACCTGCTCGCCGACCGGATGCAGACGTTCGACGGCCCGTCGCGCACGCGCGTCGTGCCGGTCACGCAGGTGGTGCGGCATAGCTGCGCATGACACGGTGAAATCGGGCGCGGCGTTGCCGCGTCACTTCAACCCGCCCGCGAATCCGCGCAACAGGTAGCGCTGCACATAACCGGCCACGGCCAGCGTGGGCAGCGACGCCATCAGGCCCGCGCTCATCAGGTCGCCCCAGTCGATGCCGTTCTCCGTCACGTAGCCGGCGATCGCGAGCGGCAGCGTGAAGCGGCTCGGCGTCGACACGAACAGCAGCGCGATCAGGAATTCGTTCCACGCGGCGATGAACACGAAGATCGCGGTCGCGATCAGCCCCGGCGCGCACAGCGGCAGCACGATCTGCACGAGCCGCCGCGCGAGCCCCGCACCATCGATGCAGGCCGCTTCTTCATACTCGACGGGCACGTCGCGCACGAACGCGAGCAGCATCCAGATCGCCATCGGCAACGCGTAGATCTGATACGCGAGCATCAGGCCGAGCGTCGAATCGAGCAGGTGCAAGCGCTTCGCGAGCGCGAACAGCGGCACCGCGATCGTGATCGGCGGCATCAGCTTCAACGCCAGCACCAGCACCAGGAACAGCAGGTCGAGCCGCGCCGGAAACCGCAGCCGCACGAGCGCGTACGCGGCCGGAAACGCAAGCGCCAACGCGAGCAGCGTCGTGCCGAACCCGACCAGCAGCGAATTGAAAAGCGGCGCGCCGATGCCGTTGGACCATACCGACGCGAAATGCTCGAAAGTCGGCGCGGCCGGCCAGATCCGCAACGGATGATCGAGGCGCTCGAGCGTCGGCATGAAGGCCGCGCCGGCCATCCACAGGCACGGCAGCAGCAACAGCGCGAGCGCGGCAACACGCAGCGCCCACGGCATCGCACGACCGAATGCTGCGCCCGTTCGCGCGCGCGAGATGCCCGCGGGTTGCGCCGTCATGCGCGCCGTTTGCGAACCGTCTGCCATACATACCCCGAGACCAGCAGCGCGGACGCCGCAAGCATCAGCACCGACGCGGCACTCGCCGGCCCGACGTTGAAGAAGCGGAAGCCCGTGTCGTAGATATAGGTCGACAGCGTCTGCGTTGCGTTGCCGGGGCCGCCGCCCGTCAGCGCATAGACCTTGTCGAACAGCTTGAACGTGTCGATCGAGCGCAGCAGCAGCGCGAGGCCGATCTGCGGCGCCGCGAGCGGCAGCGTGATGTCGCGCAGGCACTGCCACTCGCTCGCGCCGTCGGTGCGCGCGGCTTCGTACAGTTCGCCGGGAATCGACTGCAGCCCGGCCAGCACGATCAGGAACGCCATCGGCGTCCACTGCCACACGTCGACGAGCGCAAGCGACCACAGTGCGAGATGCGGATCGGACAGCCAGCGCACGCCTTCGATGCCGAACGTCGCGAGCAGCGCGTTCAGGAAGCCGTCGAAGTTGAGCCAGTTGCGCCAGATCGCCGAGCACACGAGCGTCGACAGCATCATCGGCAGGATCGCGAGCGGCAGCGCGATACGTCGCCCCGGAAACGCGCGCACGAACAGCAGCGCGAGGCCGAAGCCGAGCGCGACCTCGGCGAGCGAGGCCACGATCGTGAAGCGCAGCGTGTTGCCGAAGCCGGCGGTGAACGCGTCGTCGCCGAGCACCGCGCGATAGTTCGCGAGCCCCGCGAACGCACGGCGGCCGGCCGCATAGTCGACCTGGCAGAACGAGTCGATCAGCACCTGCGCGACCGGATACAGCGCGAGCGCGGCGAGCACCAGCAGCGCGGGCCCGAGCAGCGCGACGAACGGCAGACTGCGGCCGAGGGCTTTCATGCGCGGGTTCCGGGCTGCGAGTCGAGGCGGGCCGTCACTTGCCGGCCGTGGCCATCGCCTGCGCGATCTTCTGCTGCGCCTGGCGCAGCGCGGCGTCCGGCGCCGACTGCCCGGTCAGCGCGAGCTGCAGCTGGTCGCCGAGAATGCTCTCGACCTGCTGCCAGTCCTTCACGCGCGGCCGCGCCCGGCCGGCTTCGAGTGCCTTCAGCTGATCGGGATACCAGCGGTACTGACGTACCAGCGCCGGATCGGCGAACACGCTGCGGCGGGTCGGCGGAATGCCGATCGCGGCGAGGCGCGTCTGCGTGTCGCGGTTGGTCAGGTACGCCAGGAAGTCCTGCGCGAGCTTCGCGTGCGGCGCATCCTTCGGAATGCCCATCTGCCAGATGCCGAGCATCGGCGCCGGCCCTGCGGTCTGCCCGGGCGGCGGCTGCAGCGCGATCTGCCCGACCACGCGCGACTGCTTCGGATCGTCGAGCGCCGGCACCCACGCGGGCCACACTTCGATCGACTGCGCGGCCGTGCCGCGCTGCAGCGCATCGCGCACTTCCGCCGCGCCGTACACGTCGACGTCCTTCGGCGCGGATGCCTTCAGCGCGAGAAAGGTCTTCAGCGCGGCCTGCGCCTCGCGCGAATCGATCGTCACGTTGCCGGCATGGTCGAACACGTCGCCGCCGTAGGCCCACAGGATCGGCAGGAAGCCCGTCACGACCGGGTTGCCCTTGGTGCCGCGAAACACCACGCCCGACACGCTCTTGTCCGCGCCGCCGACGGTCTGCGCGATCTTCAGCACGTCGTCCCAATTGCGCGGCGGCTGCAGCTTGTACTTCGCGAGCAGGTCCTTGCGGTACGCGAACATCTCGACGTTGCCGACGATCGGCAGCGCGTACAGCGCGCCGGCCGCGTTGCGGCCGAGCGCGACGGCGGACGGCACGAGGTCGGCGTCCACGAGCGACGCGGGCAGCGGCTTCAGCCAGCCGTTGCCGATGAACTCGGGCGCCCAGGTGTCGTCCATCATCACGAGGTCGTACGCGCCGGTGCCTTCGCGCATCGACAGCTTCAGCTTCTGGTACAGGTTCGCGTTCGGCAGCTTGAGCAGCTCGATCTCGGTGCCGGGGTGCAGTTTGTTGAAGCCGGCGACGGCGTCGGCCAGCCCCTTGCCGTAAATGTCGTCGCGGCCCGTGATGACGAGATCCGCGGCAACGGCGTGCGTGGCGGCGAAGGACAGCGCAAGGACGGCGGACAGCGCGCGCAGGCGGCTCAGCAGGGTCATGAGGTCTCTCTCGTTCGGCGTGGTGGCGGGACGGCCAGGCGTTGCACACGTGTGCAACGCGGGCGACGCTTCTGGCTGCCTGAAGCGTACGCCATTGTTCACGCCGATCGTTAAGAATTTATGGCACACGGCGGAACAGGCCGCCGCCGTGCCCGGCCGCCCCGCCC
>NZ_LDWR01000028.1 GCF_001039005.1 Burkholderia cepacia | reverse complement strand
TCCTGGCCGAGCGCGACGATCGCGAGCGCGAGTTCGCCGACCGCATCGAACACGGGCATGCAGAACGCGTGGATCGTCGGCAGCAGCATCCCCTCGACGCGCGCGGCCTCGTGCTCGCGCACGTCGGCGAGCACCGCGTCGACCTCGTCGAGCGTGCGCGGGCCGCCGTGGTGCGGCGAGCGGCGCGTATCGGCGAGTTCGCGCTCGAGCATCGCGGCGGTCTTGCCGCGCGGCAGGTACGCGGCGAACAGCAGCCCCGTCGCGGAGCCGAGCAGCGGCATCACGTCGCCGAGCTTCAGCGACGCCTTCGCCGGATGGCTCGACTCCATCCAGTGCACGATCGTCGGCCCCTGGTTGCCCCACACCGCGATGCCGACCGTCTGGTCGAGGCGGTCGCGGAATTCGGTCAGCGCGATCCGCGCGAGCTTCACGCCGTCGACGCGCGCGAGCCGCGCGAGCCCCATCTGCAGTGCGAAGCCGCCGAGCTCGTAGCGGCCCGAGACAGGATCCTGCGACACGACACCGAGCCGCGAGAAGCTGACCAGATAGCGGTGCGCCTTCGCAGGGCTCATGCCCGCGCGCTGCGCGAGGTCGCGCAGCATCATCGCGCGCGGCTCGCTCGTCAGCACGTCGAGCAGGCGGAAGCCGACCTCGATCGACTGGATGCCGGAACGGACCTTCTCGCCGTGCTCGCCGGAGCCGGCGTCATCGGTGTCGGAGTCGGCGAGATCGTCGTCGGGAAGCGGGTTGGCGGGCATGGGCAGCGGGTGCGCGAAAATGCGGCAAGGATCGGAGCGAAGACGGCGTGCGCGATCGTGGCGCGCCGCATGGATTCACCATCGTAAAATAGATTCCTTCCATCGTCACTACAACGGCAGAACTCCCTATGAAACTTGCTTCGCTGAAGGACGGCACACGCGACGGCCAGCTGATCGTCGTGTCGCGCGACCTGCACACCGCGGCGATCGCCGACGCGATCGCGCCGACGCTGCAGCGCGTCCTCGACGACTGGGCGTTCTACGCGCCGCAGCTGCGCGACCTGTACGACGCACTGAACCACGGCCGCGCGCGCAATGCGTTCGCGTTCGATCCGGCCAACTGCATGGCGCCGCTGCCGCGCGCGTTCCAGTGGGCGGACGGCTCCGCGTACGTGAACCACGTCGAGCTCGTGCGCCGCGCGCGCGGCGCGGAGATGCCGCCCGAGTTCTGGACCGACCCGCTGATGTACCAGGGCGGCAGCGACGATTTCCTCGGCGCGCGCGACGACGTCGTGTGCCCGTCCGAGGAGTGGGGCATCGATTTCGAGGCGGAAGTCGCGGTGATCACCGGCGACGTGCCGATGAGCGTTTCGCCCGACGATGCGCTGAAGGCCGTGCGGCTCGTCACGCTGGTGAACGACGTGTCGCTGCGCAACCTGATTCCGGCCGAGCTCGCGAAGGGCTTCGGCTTCTTCCAGAGCAAGCCGGCCACCGCGTTCGCGCCGGTTGCCGTGACGCCCGACGAGCTCGGCGACGAATGGCGCGAAGGCCGCGTGCACCGGCCGATGATCGTTCACTGGAACGGCAAGAAGGTCGGCCAGCCCGATGCGGGCACCGACATGGTGTTCCACTTCGGCCAGCTGGTCGCGCACGCGGCGAAGACGCGCAACCTGCGCGCGGGCTCGATCGTCGGTTCGGGTACGGTGTCGAACAAGGACGCGAAGCGCGGCTACTGCTGCATCGCCGAGAAGCGCTGCCTCGAGACGATCGAGCACGGCGCGCCGCAGACGGAGTTCATGCGCTACGGCGACACTGTGCGCATCGAGATGTTCGATGCGGCCGGCAAGTCGATCTTCGGCGCGATCGAGCAGTCGGTCGCACCGCCCGACGGCGCGGCTTAAGCCACGCGACGCCCGCGCGAAACCCGATCCCGGCCCGCGCGCCGGGTTTCGCCTGATGTTTGCTCGCGCAGGCTTGGCTACACTCGATCAAGCATAGGAGCAGCCCATGTCAGATCTCGCCGCGTACAGCGGTTACGAAGCACTGAAGGTGACGCGCCGCGACCACGGCGTGCTCGACATCGTGATGAGCGGCGAGGGCGCGAACCGCAGCGGTCTCGCGACCGCGAACGCGCGCATGCATCGCGAGCTGGCCGACATCTGGCGCGACGTCGACCGCGATCCCGACACGCGCGTCGTGGTGATCCGCGGCGAAGGCAAGGGCTTTTCGGCGGGCGGCGATCTCGCGCTCGTCGAGGACATGGCGAACGACTTCGACGTGCGCGCCCGCGTGTGGCGCGAGGCGCGCGACCTCGTCTACAACGTGATCAACTGCAGCAAGCCGATCGTGTCGGCGATGCATGGCCCGGCCGTCGGCGCGGGGCTCGTCGCCGGGCTGCTCGCCGACATCTCGATCGCCGCGAAGGATGCACGCATCATCGACGGCCATACGCGGCTCGGCGTCGCGGCCGGCGACCACGCGGCGATCGTGTGGCCGCTGCTGTGCGGGATGGCGAAGGCGAAGTATTACCTGCTGCTGTGCGAGCCCGTGAGCGGCGCGGAGGCCGAGCGGATCGGCCTGGTGTCGCTCGCGGTCGAGCCGGCCGACCTGCTGCCCAAGGCGTACGAAGTGGCCGAGCGGCTCGCGCACGGTTCGCAATCGGCGATCCGCTGGACCAAGTACGCGCTGAACAACTGGCTGCGCATGGCCGGGCCGACCTTCGATACGTCGCTCGCGCTCGAATTCATGGGCTTCTCGGGGCCCGACGTGCAGGAAGGCATCCGTTCGCTGCGCGAGCGGCGCCCGCCCGACTTCCCCGGCGACGCGCCGTTCTGACGCGCTATGATCGAACCACGCGCGGCCGCGCGACGCATGGCGGCCGCCTCGCTCCCCCAGTCAACCAGGACGCCCGTATGACGACCGATGCCTCCGGCTCCAACCCTTTCGCCGGCTTTGCCGGTTTCAAGCCCGCCGACATGATGGACCGGATGTGGGACATGATGCGGATGTCGCCGTTCGGCGGGATGGCGTCGTTTCCGGGCGCCGCGCACGGGCTGCCGCCGTCGCTGTCGAGCATGTCCGACATGATGGCGCCGCTCACGAGCGTCGAGGAACTCGACAAGCGGATCACCGATCTGCGCGCGGTCGAGCAGTGGCTGAAGCTCAATCTCGGGATGCTGCAATCCGCGATCCAGGCGCTCGAAGTGCAGCGCGCGACGCTCGCGACGCTGCGGGCGTTCGGCGCGTTTGCGCAAAGCTCGATGTCGGCGGCCGAGGAAGCGGCCGTCGCGGCGGCGCAGGCGGCGAAAACCGCATCGGCATCGCCGGACGCCGCGGCTTCCGCGTCCGCCGCGGATGCGCCGCCGGAAGGGGACGCCGCGCAGCAGGCCTTCGACCCGTCCGGCTGGTGGAACCTGCTGCAGTCGCAGTTCAACCAGCTCGCGAGCCTCGCGATGGCGCAGCCGGGCATGCAGCCCGCGGCGCCGGGCGACGCGCCGCCGGATGCGGCCGCCGCACCGCCGGAGCCGGCCGCGAAGCCCGCGCCGGCTGCCGCCGCACCGCGCAAGCCCGCGGCGAAGCGCGCGAAGCCGGCCGATTCGGCCGCGGCACGCGCGGCAGCCGCGTCGTCGCCCGCAACCCGTCCGCCGAAGCGCTCGACGTGACGCGGCGCAGGTAGCAGGTCGATCATGCGGCTCGCGCTCGTTCTGATGGGAGGCGGCGCGCGTGCCGCCTACCAGGTCGGCGTGCTGAAGGCGCTGGCCGAGATCGCGCGCGAGGCCGATCCGCAACGGCACACGCTGCCGTTCGCGGTCGTGTGCGGCTCGTCGGCCGGCGCGATCAACGCGACGTCGATCGCGAGCCACGCGGACGACTTTTCGCACGGCGTGCGGCGCCTGCTCGAATTCTGGGAGCCGCTGCGCGCCGACTACGTGTATCGCACCGACTGGCTCGGCGTCGCGGCCGCCGGCGCCCGCTGGCTCGCGGCGATGACGTTCGGCTGGGCGTCCCGCCGCTCGCCGCGCGGGCTGCTCGACAACACGCCGCTCGCGCACCTGCTGCACCGCGAACTGAGCTTCCACCGGATCGAGCAGATGCTCGAGGCACGCCTGCTGCACGCGCTCGCGGTGACGGCGCTCAGCTATTCGAGCGGCCGGCACCTCACGTTCTACCAGGCGGCCGAGCCGATCCAGGCGTGGCGGCGCGCGCAGCGCACCGCGCGGCTCGTCGACCTGTCGGCGTCGCACTTGCTCGCGTCGTCGGCCATTCCGTTCGTGTTCCCGGCCGTGCCGCTCGTGCTCGACGGGCAGATCGAGTACTTCGGCGACGGTTCGATCCGGCAGATCGCGCCGCTGTCGCCGGCGATCCACTTCGGCGCGGACCGCATCGTCGTGGTCGGCGCGGCCGACCCGCGGCCCGAGATTCCGGCCGCGAACGGCGCGGGCCTGGTGCGCGGCTACCCGACGCTTGCGCAGATCGGCCAGCAGGTGCTCGCGAGCGTGTTCCTCGACTCGATCGGCTCGGACATCGAGCGGATCGAGCACATCAACCGGATGATCGAGCACCTGCCGCACCAAGTCGAGGTCGACAGCGGCTGGCGGCACGTCGACGTGCTCGCGATCGCGCCCTCCGAGCGCATCGAGCTGATCGCCGCGAAGCACCTGAAGCAGATGCCGGCGACGATGCGCGGGCTGCTCGGTGCGATCGGCGGCAGCCAGCCGGCCGGCGCGTCGTTCGCGAGCTACTTGCTGTTCGAGGAGGCGTTCACGCGTGAACTGATCGAGCTCGGCTACCTCGACGGGCGCGCGCAGCGCGACACGCTCGCCGGCTGGATCGCGCTGGCGGACGGCGGCAGCGCGCCGGCGGCCGGTACGCCGCCGGAAGACGGCCGCGCGACGGGCGAAATACGGGTCTGACGCGCGCGGATGGCGCGAGGTTGTGTTTTTGCGACGGTCGGCCGCGACCGATCGCCGCACTGTGATGGGCGGCGCGCGGCCCGGCAGGCGTCTCGGAACCGACATGTACGCGTGATATCATGGCCGCCGCCGTATACACCATATCGAGCAGCCCGCCGATCCGGCATCCGCACGGGAACCCTACCGGGAACCCGCCTGGGGCAGGGGACGGGCGCGCCAACGAGCCGGCCAGCGCCGGCCCCCAACTCAGGCAAGCGCGGCCGGTTCCGTTCGAACGGGGCGGGGCGGCGGGATGCCCAACGGCGGCGGCGCGGCCGCCCGGCTGCCGGACGTGGAATCAGCGTCCGGCGGGTCGGTTTCACGCGTAAAATTACAGTCTTGGCTGCAAAAAGCGCGCTCGGTGCGCTTTCGCGGCAACAGTCACGTTTAGCGAAGTCGCATTGCGCAGAACAGGGGTGGGACCATCATGAACACGATGCTTTATCCGGAACTTTACAGGTCGCTCGAAGCCGTCCGCTGGGACATGGAGAAGGACATTCCGTGGGACAAGTTCGACGCTTCGCTGCTCACCGACGAGCAGGCGAAGACGATCAAGATGAACGCGATCACCGAATGGTCGGCGCTGCCCGCGACGGAGATGTTCCTGCGCGACAACCAGCACGACAGCGACTTTTCCGCATTCATGAGCGTGTGGTTCTTCGAGGAGCAGAAGCATTCGCTCGTGCTGATGGAATACCTGCGCCGCTTCAAGCCGGAAATGGTGCCGACCGAAGAGGAACTGCACGCGGTGCGCTTCCAGTTCGATCCGGCGCCGCCGCTCGAGACGCTGATGCTGCACTTCTGCGGCGAGATCCGCCTGAACCACTGGTATCGCTGCGCGGCCGACTGGCACACCGAGCCCGTCATCAAGCAGATCTACGAAACGATCTCGCGCGATGAAGCGCGCCACGGCGGCGCGTACCTGCGCTACATGAAGAAGGCGCTGAACAACTGCGGCGACGTCGCGCGTGCCGCGTTCGCGAAGATCGGCGTGCTGATGGCATCGGCGCGCCGCACCGAGAAGCCGCTGCACCCGACCAACCTGCACGTGAACCAGGCGCTGTTCCCGCGCGACACCGTGCAGTCGCGCCTGCCCGATCCGGAATGGCTCGAGCGCTGGCTCGACGAACAGATCCGCTTCGACGGCGAGTGGGAAAAGAAGGTCGTCGAGCGCATCCTGCACAACCTGTCGATCCTGTTCGAGCGCACGTTCGCGACCGCGCAGGAACTGAACCGGTATCGCAAGGAAGTCACCGGCCGCCTGCAGGCCGAAAGCGGCCCGTCGTCGGCCGCGCAGCCGGCCTGAGGCCGCACGGCGCCGCGTTGCGCCGTTTCGCATCCGTTGCATGAAGCCCGCCCGGCCGGTCCGGCGGGCTTTTTATCTGGCGCCGCCGCCGCGTCCTGCCGTCAGGGCCGCCGCGCGCGCCGTTGCTCATTCCGTCCGATCGCCATCATGTCCGCCACTTTCGAACGCAAGCTGATCACCCGTGATGCCCTCGTCGCCCTGCGCGCGTCGCTGTCGTCGCCCGTCGTGTTCACCAACGGCGTATTCGACATCCTGCACCGTGGCCACGTCACGTATCTCGCCGATGCGAAAGCGCTCGGCGCATGCCTGATCGTCGGCGTGAACAGCGACGCATCGGTGCGCACGCTCGGCAAGGGCGACGACCGGCCGATCAACCGCGAGGACGACCGCGCGGCGCTGCTCGCGGCGCTGGAAAGCGTCGACTGGGTCGTGAAGTTCGAGGAAAAGACGCCGGTGTCGCTGATCGAGGCCGTCCGTCCGGACATCCTCGTGAAGGGCGGCGACTACGACATGGATGCGCTGCCGGAATCGGCGCTCGTGCGCGGTTGGGGCGGCCGCGCGCTGGCGATTCCGTTCGAGCACGACCGCTCGACCACCGCATTGCTCAAGAAGGTGCGCGCGCAGCAGTCCTGAACGCGGCCTGACGAGTTCAGGGCGCGGACGCCGCGAGCGGCGCGGCCGTGACGGCCGGCGGCACGATCGGGCCGCCGACGACGGGTTGGTCGGTCGCCTGCGCCAGCGGCGTCACGCGCAGCGCGTCGGGCTGCACCTGCCGCGACAGCACGCCGGGTTCGCGCGGGCCGGCCGCCGGCAGCGGCCCGAACACGCCGCGCGCCACCACGAACGCAAGCATGTTGGCGAGAAAGAGAACAGCGATCAGCCAGCGCAACATCGTCGACACTCCTTTTCGTCGGTTCTTCGTTCAGTCGTTTCGTCGTTCAGTCCGATCGGCCGCACGGCCGGCCTTTTCGTTGCTTCCGTGACGGTTCGCAACAGTCAGGCAACACACCCTCGACCCTCGCCGCGCGAACGGCCTGCTGCCTGTATCGCCGCGGCGCACACTTCCCCATCGTCACCGCGACGAAGCCCTGCATGGGCGTTCGTCGAATCCGCCGCCGCGGCGGCGAAGCCGGCGAATTTCCGTCAATCCTGCGCGGTCGCGTCCTCGGCGATCAGCGCGAGCCCGGACAGGATCAGCGCGTCGTGCCGCGTATGCGGGACCGTCAGCGCGCGCGCGACGTCGTCCGCCGCACCGCCGGCCAGCACGAGCCGCACGGGCGCCTGCCACGCGTCGGCGAGATCGCGCCATGCGCGTTCGATCAGCCCGGCCTGCGCGTACAGGCAGCCGGCCGACAGCGAGCGCGGTGTGTCGACCTGGAACGGTTCGGCTTGCGCGCCCGCCAGCAGCCCGCTCGCGATGTCGGTGGTCAGCGTCGGCAACTGCGCGGTGTGCGTGCCGAGCGCGCGCATCATCAGCGCCCAGCCCGGTGCGATCAGCCCGCCCGTGAAGCGGCCGTCCGCGCGCAGCGCCTCGAGCGTCGTCGCGGTGCCGAACGTCGCGATCAGCAGATGCTCGCCCGGAAATGCCGCACGCGCGCCGATCAGGCCGGCCCAGCGGTCGCTGCCGAGCTGTTCGGGCGTCGTATAGCCGTTCGTCACGCCGCATTGTGCGGGGCGCGAGCGGATCGTCGTGCGCGGCAGGCCCGGCCAGCGGGCGTCGAGCAGCGCGTCGAGCCGTGCGGCCACGTCGGCGCCCGCGACGTTCGAGATCCATGCACCGCGCGGACGCGGCAGGTTCGACCAATCGGGATCGGCGCCGCCGTCGCGCGTGTGGCCGAACGCGCCCGTATCGACGAGCGTGCGCCGCGCGTCGGCGAGCGCCCACTTGATCCGGCTGTTGCCGGCGTCGATCAGCAGGTGCGGTTCGCTCATTGCGCTTCGCGCAGCGACACGTCGCCGGCCGCGATCGCCTGCACGCCGTTCGGCGTGTCGAGCAGCAACTGGCCGGTCGCATCGATCCCCGTCGCGATGCCGCGCACGCGTTCGACGCCCTGTTCCAGCAGGACGACTTCGCGGCCGGCGAACGCGTGCAGCGCGTGCCAGCGCGGCAGGAACGGCGCGAGCCCGTCGGCCCCGTACTGCGCGAGTGCGGGTGTGAGCGCGTTCAGCGACGCGGCGAGCGTATCGGTGAGGTTGGCCGATGCGCACGCGATCGACAGCGCGGCGGGCGGCAGCCCGCTCGCGAGCGTCGCTTCGCGCGCGCGCAGCGCGTCGACCTGCGCGGCGACGGCTTCCGCGCCGCGCACGTTGATGCCGAAGCCGATCACGACGGCGGTCGCGTCGGCGGTGGTCCAGACGGTTTCGATCAGGATCCCGGCGAGCTTGCCGACGATGCGCGGCGTGTCGTCGCCGAGGGCCGTCAGCAGCAGGTCGTTCGGCCATTTGAGCGCGACGCGCATGCCGGCATCGAGCGGCAGCGCGGCCAGCCCTTCGGCGAGCGCGACGCCGATCGCGATGCTGAGGCCGGCGAGCGCATCGACGGGGCGCGGCACGATGCAGCCGACCGAGCAGAGCAGCGCATTGCCGGGCTGCGCGAACCACGGGCGGCCCTGCCGGCCGCGGCCGGCCGTCTGCTCGAACGCGACGCGCACGAGCGGCGCGGGCAACGCGTTCGCGTTGCGCGGGAGCGCCTTGAGCCGCGTCGCGACGTCGGCGTTGGTCGAGCCGGTGGCGGCGACGATGTCGAGCGGCCACGCACGCGGCGCGGCGTCCAGGTGCGCCTCGAGCCGGTTGCGCGCGATGTGCGCGTCGCCGGAATCGGGCGTGTCGGAGGAGGTGGGGGCGTTCATGGTGGCTATTGTAGCGACAGGGGGCTGGGGGCGCGTCGGGATGCGGGGAGGTGTTTGTCGGGGCGCTTGCCTGGATCGTCGCGACGCGTTGGCTCGAATTTCGTTGCCGTCAGGCGAAGATGTCGTGCAATCAAGCGGAAGTGCATCGTCCAGCAAAATGAAGTCTGGCCCGTTCTTGTCGGGTGATGAGGAAAACATCGTCGACCCATATAAATTGATTAGGATTTCGAATTCGTCTGATTGATTCCATTTTGCTGTTTTGGCATTTTGGATGCCAGCCATTGACGACGGAGAATCCAGATGAGCAACGGGCAAGAGTCGCCAGCATCTTCTTCTACGGTTATCCGCCGGCTTGCTGCAGAAAGCAGCGGGAGTATCCGGGCCGGCAATAAGGCAGTCATCGAATCGGGACCGGTTCGTCCTTATGCGGATGCGAAGCGTTCGGGCGCGACGTTTCGAGGTGAGTCAGCATGATTCGTTATTTCCTCGCCAAAGGTGACCGGGGCGGTAACGCCGTGATTACGGAAGGGCTGGAGTCCGTCACATGTTCTAATCCACCCCCACGCGTACAGATCGCAACGCTCTACATGAAGACCTACTGCGCAGCTTGCAAACAGGAAGGATTCATCGCGCCGGAAGGTCCGCGTTTGCCGGGCACGGGCCCCAATGGCAAATCATGGGCATTGAGCGGCGATATCAATGTATGCGGATGCAACCCGCCTCCTGTGTTCTATGCGGAGCGGGGCATGAAAATGATCGTGACCTCCGAAGAGGCGAGGGCGTCCAAGAAAGACAAGCTAGCTCAAACAGCCGATGACAAAGGGGAAGTCGTAGCGACACGAGCGGACGTCGCGCCCTGCTACGACGAACAGGTGCGTGTCGGCATAGGCACCACGTTACCGCAGAACTATCCATATCTGATCGAAATGAGTAACGGGCGCACCTTCGCAGGGTACGTGAATGGTGATGGCGTGTTGCCACGTATCCATTCCGAGACCGCCGACAGTTACACGATCTATTGGGGCGAAGACGCTCTTGTACACAAGGACTGGACGCCATGCCAAACAGCCCGACAACGGTAAGAACGAACACGACGCCCGATTCCATCAAGGGTGTGCAACTGAGGGCGGTAACATTCAAGGAGCTGTGGGACGCCTACCCGTCGGGCAATCCCTATGACAATCCGGCTTATACGAATCAATGCGCCATCCGCATGAGCGTCGCCTTTCATCGTGTCGGCGTTGAAATGAAGTCATTTTCATCGAAACTGGTCAAGCCGCTTGCTGGTCAGTCGAGCATCGGGCGAATCCTGCTGAATGGAAAAGCAACCGCTACGCGCGCCAATGAACTCGGGGAATGGTTGAAGCTGCAGCCTTTTGCGGGCCTGGGGAGGGCGGAAAACGTCACCGGAGATGATTGGAGGGATAGAGTCAAAGGGCGAACTGGCATCATTATGTTTGACGGTTACTGGACTCGCGACGGGGAAGCAGAGGGAAACGCAAGCGGCGGGCACATTGATCTATGGAACGGCGAAAAACTCACGGGATTCGGTACTGGGCTTCGAACCCGCTGGAATATCGTGATTCCAGGATTGTGGTCTGATTTTCGTATGTCTAAAAAAATCATGTTCTTCCCGATAAAATGAAACTGTTGAAGCCCATCGTCGGTGCAATTTCTGGCTCGGTCATGGCCACGATTGTTTGTTGGGGCGGGTTGTATCTGTTCGGCGTGTTGATTCTTCACGGGAGAGGCAGTTTGTTCGATACGAACCCACATGTCGCCAACCTGTTTTTTGTTGGTTGGTTTGTGTCGCTGGTTGTGGCCTCGGTAATCGGCGGCTGGCGTGGGTATGTATGCGGGCGAAACCGGGAAAGAAAAAAACGGAAAGGAGATTGAGGTGCATTGGTTCATCATGCCCGTCTCCAAATGATATGAATCAACTTTATCGCGATAAACAGAAGTGCGGACGATAGTGCTTGGTACGTTCCGTGCGTTGATCGGTTTTTCAGTGCCAAGTGTTTGTGGAATGGCTTTCGCGTGTAGTTTCCCGTTGCAGTACGGTGGAAAGATCGAGCGCGGTGTTACATCTCTTTCGAACGCGGACCGAGTCGAGCTTGCCGATCTGTTGATCACCGTCCGTGATGGTGCGGCGAAGGACGGTCCCGTTGTAATTTACGGGTTCGCGGACGGAAGCGAACAAGATGCGCTGACCGTTGCGCGTCGCCGAGCGGAATCTGTTGAGGTGTATCTTCAGAATCTTGGGATTTCGCGGAGTCGAATCAACATCGATACAAAGATGTGGCGAAACGATTCGCTCATTCTCCCGAGCCAGCGTAACCAGATCGAGATCGAGTTTATTCCCGCCTGTTCGCCTGGCGGCTGCAACAATCCTTGCGGCACAATCATGCTAGGGCGATATATCGGGATAGCATCATTTCGGCAGGGTGCGAGCGTTCTGCCAAGCCTCAGGTATTCCGATTTCGGGAGATCGAATTCAATCTGGTTTTGGGAGATTGCGTGAAGCGATTCTGGATTACGCTTTCTGGAACCATCGGTGGCTTGCTATTGACCTGGCTCTACCTTGATGCATACAGCCTTATAAGATGGCCGGAAACCCCAGGCACACCGACGCGGGGGTGCTATGAGATCGACAAATGCCCGATCTCATGGTGGCAAGGGCTGCTTTTCTTCACGTACTTGTTTGCGCCAGCGGTGTTCTTCAGCGTCGTCAATGCAATAGCGTATCGGCGTTGGTCATGCAAAAGATGGAGTGCAGCGATTCGGAATCGGGACCCTATTCGCGGGTCTGCTTTATCTTGAACCTTACGTGTCCCGTTTGCTTTAGCGCCGCTCGCAATGACGGGGCGCTCGATTACCGGCGCCCCGCCACACGCCTTACTGCTTTTCCATCTGCTCGAGCGCCTTGATGTCTTCTTCGGACGTCATTTCGCAGGCAAGCAGCGTCTTGCCCTTCAGCGCCGGGCCCTGGCGGGCCGACACGAGGATCAGCGCGCCCCCCGGCCCGCGGACCGTCAGCCGGCGCGAATAGCCGACCGACGACGCGCCCAGCAGATGGCCCTTCTCGGGCGTGAGCTGGTAGCGCGCGGCGAGGCGATCGGCGACTTCGCCGTCGATGAGCACGCCGATCCCGGTACTGACGAACACGACATGCTGGGTCGTGAAGCCGTCCCGGTGGATCGGCTCCGGCAGACGAAAGACCGCGGCGCCGAGCATCGACTCGTCCGGCTTCGGATCGGTTGCCTTCGCGGTGTTGTAGATCGAATCCATCATGTCCGACGTGAACGGCGGCTTGCAGAGCGCGGCGTTGAAGATGTCGGGATGGGTGGGCGGCGCGGCGAGCGCAACGAGCGGGGCGGCGGCGACGGAAATGGCGGCGGCGCCGACGGCGGCGCGAAGCCGGGACAGGCGATCGGACATGGGTGCAGTTCTCTCAGGTTTTATTGTGAGGCTGCATGTTAAGGCATTGCCGCGTGCCGATCGACCGGCGCGCACGCCCGCGCCCCGCGACCGGTTCCGGTTCCGGACGATCGCGGGGCGCGGGTCATGCGCGTCAGGCAGCCGCGGTCCTGCTGGCGGGCGTTGGCGTTGGTGCGGGCAGGCGAGCCGTCACGGTGCGACGACCGGGTGCTTCAGCGCATGCGCGGTTTCGATCCACTGCGCGTGGAATTCGTCCGCGTCGGGCCGGAGTCCCAGCTCGCCGTTGCGATAGGCCATCGCGAGCGTCTGCACGGCTTCCGGCAACTCGTGTTCGGCGGCCCGGCGATACAGCGCCAGTGCGTGCGCGTCGTCGCGCGGCACGCCGCTGCCGTCGCGGTACGCGTTCGCGAGCATGAAGTCCGCGGCCGGGATCTCCGCGCGCGACGCGATCCCGAACCAGTGCGCGGCCTGCACGGGATCGGCGGCGATGCCGTAGCCGCTGCGATAGATCAGCCCTAGGTAATACGCGGCGGCCGGGTCGCCCTGTTCGGCGGCTTCGCCGAGCAGCGCGCGTGCGCGTGCGTAGTCCTTCGGGATGTCGCCGCTGCCGAGCAGCAGTGCCTTGCCGAGCGCGAGCTGCGCGCGCCGCGCGGCCGGTGCGTCGGCCTTGCCGTTCGCCTGCGCGGCGGTTTCCAGCCAGCCGCGCCCCTCGTCGCGCAGCCCCGGTTCGCGCGCGTCGACGAGCGCGATGCCGAGTGCCGCCTGCGCGGCGCCCGACCCGCGGCGTGCAAGGGTGCGCAATTGCGCGAGCGCGTGCGGCTCGGTGGCCTGCGTGACCATCGCCTGCCACTCGTCGAGCTGCGCGGCGCTCGGCGCGGGGCCGGCCCCGCGCAGGCCGGTCGCCGCGACGACGGCCGCGACGGTCACGGCCGCCGTCGCGAGCAGCGCGGCCGGCGGGAGTTTTGCGCGCAGCAGGCGCCGCGCGGCGGCGGCGAAGCCGGTTTCGGCCGGCCGCATCGTCCGGATCGGTTGCATCGCGTGTCTCATTGCGTCAGGTCGATCTCGTAGATGGCGAGGTTCTTGCCCGAGCCGTCGTCGGCCGCGACCTGCGTGATGCCGGCCAGGCCGGCCGCCGCCGCGTCGCCGAGGCGGTTCGGCGCGGACGCGAACTGCACGTGCGCGACCGAGCTCGCGAGCTTCGTGAAGCGCCAGCTGCGCTGCGCGCCGTCGGCCGTGCGTGTGATCTTGCCGCGCTGTTTCACGAACGCGATCAGCACGTCGCGGTTCGCATCCGGCGACGCGAAGATCGTCTTGCTGCCGTCGAGGCCCGGGAAGTTGCCGCCGCCGCTCGCGCGGTAGTTGTTGGTCGCGACGATGAACTGCGCGTTCGGGTCGATCGGCGCGCCCTTGTACGTCAAGTTCTTGATCCGGCTGCCGAGCGGTTGCGTGACGTCGATTTCGTACGCGAGATCGGCGGACGTGAACATGTCGAAGTTGTAGCCGGGGAAGGTGCTGACGAGCGGCTGCACGGTCGCCTTGGTCGGGTCGATCCGGTTGAAGCGCTTCGCGGCCGTCTCGAGCCAGTTCTTCACGTCGGCGCCGCTGACCTTCACCGCGTACACGGTGTTCGGATACAGGTACAGGTCGGCCGCGTTGTTGATCGCGAGCGCGCCCGGTGCGACGTCGGTGTAGTCGCTGCCGCCGCCGAAGCCGCTCTTGAACGGCGCGCTGACCGACAGCACCGGCAGCGACGCGTATTGCGGCAGGTTCGCCTGCACGTAGGTCTTCACGTAGTCGGCCTGCGCCTCGTTGACGATCTGGATCGCGCCCGGATCGCCGACATCCGCGAAGTACGAGTTCATCCGGTAGTCGGTCGAGCCGATCGGCGTCTTCACGTAATCGATCGTCGCCTGATGCTCGGCGGCGATCGCCGCGGATACCGACGGATCGGCCGCGACGTAGGTCTTGTCGGCGTTCTGGATCGGCCGCGCCTCGACGGTCGTCTGCGACTTGTCGACGCTCCACGCCTTGCCGTCGAACTTCAGGCCGAGCTTGATCACGCCGAGATGCTTGCCCCAGTAGTTGGCCATCACGGTCGGCACGCCGTTGACGGTGCCCTTGACCTTGTCGACGCCCGGCAGGTTGAACTGCGACACGGTGCTGTTCGCGTCCGGGAACACCTGGTGCGAGTGGCCGATCAGCATCGCGTCGATGCCGGACACGGTCGACAGCCACCAGCTGCCGTTCTCCATCGTCGGCGAATACGCGGAATTGTCGAGGCCGCCGTGCGAGATCGCGACGACGAGATCGGCGCCCTTCGCGCGCATCTCGGGAATGTACTTCTCGGCGGCTTCCTTCAGGCCGGTCGTGTAGACCTTGCCGTCGAGCCAGCGCTTGTCCCAGTTCATGATCGCGGGCGGCGTGAAGCCGATGATGCCGATCTTCACGGGCGCGCTGACCGTCTTGCCGTCCGGCGTCGTCGCCGTCACCGTGCGGGTCAGGATCGTGTATGGCGTGAACAGCGGCGCGTTGGTCTTCGCGCTGATCACGTTCGCGAGCACCTGCGGGAAGTTCGGGCCCGCGCACTTCTTCTGCTGGGCCGGGGCCGGCAGGCCGTCGACCTCGAACGTGTTGCCGGTCACCTGCGACAGGTACGGCAGCCCGTAGTTGAATTCGTGGTTGCCGATCCCGCCGCCGTCGAATTTCGCGGCGTTCATCACCTTGTAGATCGCGAGCGTCTGGTCGCAGCCGACCGGCTTCACGAGCGCCTGGTAGTCCGACAGCGCGGTGCCCTGGATCGTGTCGCCGTTGTCGAGCAGCAGCGTGTTCGGATACTGCGCGCGCGCCTGCGCGATCAGCGTCGACACGCGCTCGAAGCCGAGCGAGTTGTCGGCGGCGAGCTTGAAATAGTCATACGACAGCACGTTGGTGTGCAGGTCGGTCGTCTCGAGCAGCGCGAGCGTGGCCTTCGTGCCGACCGGCGTCTGGGCCTGCGGCTGCGACGGCGGCGGGGCGGAGATGTCGTCGCCGCCGCAGCCGGCGAGGGCGAAGGCAAGGCTGGCGAGCGCGGTGGCGGCCGGTACGCGGCGGCGGGAAAGCGGGGGGAAACGCATCGGTTGTCCTGTTCGGTGTTCTGTTCTGTTTTGGCGAGGTGCGCAACACAATGGCGGCGCGGGGCGCCGACGGCCTGAGGTGCGGCGCGTGAGAGTATCGAAAGGAAACGTGACGGAAGAATGAAAGGTGATGACGCCGGCCGCGGGCCGCGGTGTACGGCGGCCTGCGGACAGACCCGGACCGGGCGCCCCCGGCGACACGCCCCCAGCTACGCGCCCCCACGGAAATCCTCGCGTCGCGGCGCCGGGCGGTTCGCTACAATGGCCGCTGTCATCCTTTTGCAAACAACCTGCCCTTGGACTTCGAGACTCCTCCCGGCCTGTCGGTCGACGCCGGCGGCCAGGGCCGGACGGTGCGCCTGACCGGCCAGTGGACCGCGCTCGCGCTCGCGCGCAATCGCGGCGCGGTCGCGCGCCGCGTGGCGAGCATCGGCTCCGGGCGCGTGAGCGAATGGGACCTGTCCGGCATCGAGCGGCTCGATCACGTCGGCGGCCAGGCACTGTGGCGCGTGTGGGGCCGCAAGCTGCCGGCCGGTATCGCGCTGAGCGCCACGCAGCGCACGATCTTCGAGCGCATCGAGCGGCTCGACAGCGCGCGCGAGGCGCCCGAGCGCGTCGTGCGCTTCGATCCCGTCACGCGGCTCGGCCAGGCGATCTTCTCGTTCGGCGAACACCTGCAGGGCGGCATCGCGATGTTCGGCCTCGTGATCCTCGATGCGCTGTCGGTGCTGCGCCGCCCGCGGACCATGCCGTGGAAGGAAACCTCGGCGAACATCTACAGCGCCGGCGCGCAGGCGCTGCCGATCACGGCGCTCGTCGCGTTCCTGATCGGCATCGTGCTCAGCTACCTGTCCGCGCAGCAGCTGCAGATGTTCGGCGCGAACCGCTACATCGTGAACATCCTCGGGCTGTCGGTGATCCGCGAGCTCGGGCCGGTGCTGTCGGCGATCCTCGTCGCGGGCCGCTCGGGCTCGGCGATCACCGCGCAGATCGGCGTGATGCGCGTGACCGAGGAGCTCGACGCGATGCGCGTGATGGGCATCCCGCACGGGCTGCGGCTGATCCTGCCGCGCGTGCTCGCGCTCGGCGTCGCGATGCCGCTGCTCGTGATGTGGACCAACATCATCGCGCTGACTGGCGGCGCGCTCGCCGCGAAGCTCGTGCTCGGGATCGACGTCAACTACTTCGTGCGCTCGCTGCCGGGCGTCGTGCCGATTGCCAACCTGTACATCGGCGTCGGCAAGGGCGTCGTGTTCGGTATGCTGATCGCGCTGGTCGCCTGCCATTTCGGCTTCCGGATCAAGGCGAACTCGCAGAGCCTCGGCGAAGGCACGACCACGTCGGTCGTGTCGTCGATCACGGTCGTGATCCTCGCCGACGCGGTGTTCGCGATCCTGTTCCAGAACGTGGGGCTCGGATGAACGCGTCGAACGAATCGGCGGCCGGTGCCGCGGCGGCCGGTGCCACGGCCGATACCGGCGACCTCGTGATCGAGGTGCGCAACCTGACGAAGCGCTACGGGCGCAACATCATTCACCAGAAGCTCGACTTCGACGTGCGGCGCGGCGAGATCGTGTCGGTCGTCGGCGGTTCGGGCTCGGGCAAGACCACGCTCGTGCGGCAGATCCTCGGCCTCGAGCGGCCGACGTCGGGCACGATCAAGGTGTTCGGCGAGGATACGGCGACGATCGACGACGCGAGCGCGCGGATGATGCGCACGCGCTCGGGGATGCTGTTCCAGCAGGGTGCGCTGTTCTCGTCGATGACGGTATTCGACAACATCGCGCAGCCGCTGCGCGAACTCGGCCGCGTGCCGCCGGACCTGCTGCACGACATCGTGATGCTGAAGCTCGAGATGGTCGGGCTGCCGTGCAAGCACGCGTCGAAGATGCCGGCCGCGCTGTCGGGCGGGATGGTGAAGCGGGTCGGCATCGCGCGCGCGATCGCGCTCGAGCCCGAGCTGCTGTTCCTCGACGAGCCGACGGCCGGCCTGGACCCGCAGGCATCGGACGAATTCGTCGAGCTGATCGCGACGCTGCACCGCACGCTCGGGCTGACCGTCGTGATGGTGACGCACGATCTCGACACGATGGTCGCGCTGTCGACGCGCGTCGCGGTGCTGGCCGACCGCAAGGTGCTGGTCGCCGCGCCGGTCGAGGAGGTCGCGAACGTCGACCATCCGTTCATCCACGAATATTTCCTGGGGCTGCGCGGGCGCCGCGCATTGCAGGCGCTGCCGCCCGAGCGGCGCGCGAAGCTGCCGAAGGCGGCCCTCGAACCGGCGCTGTCGAGCGTCGAGCTGTAGGCAAGGCAAGGAGCAAGGAATCCGCGAATGGAAAACAAATCACATGCGTTCTGGGCCGGCCTGTTCACGATCGCGCTGACGCTCGCGATCGCGGGCACCGTGTTCTGGTTCAACGTCGACCGCACCGTGCGCGTGCCCTACGACCTGCTCGCGCGCACCAACGTGACGGGGCTGTTCCCGGACGCGGCCGTGCGTTTTCGCGGCCTCGACGTCGGCAAGGTGCAGTCGATCGGCTTCGATCGCACGCATCCGGGCCAGATCCGGATCCGGATTCTCGTCGACCACGACGCGCCGATCACGCAGTCGACCTACGGCAGTCTCGGTTTCCAGGGCGTGACGGGCATCGCGTTCGTGCAGCTCGAGGATACGGGCCGCGACCTGGCGCCGCTGCCGTCGTCGCCCAAGGCGATCGCGCAGATCCCGATGCGGCCGAGCCTGTTCGACCAGATCCAGGAGCGCGGCGACGTGCTGCTGCGGCAGCTCGAACTGGCCGCGAAGAGCGCGAACGCGCTGATGTCGCCCGAGATGCGCGAGCAGTTGCGCGCGACCGCCGAAAGCCTGCAGCACGCGGCCGACGGCGCGACGACGCTGTCGAAGCAGCTCGCCCCGGCCGTCGCCGCGCTGCCGGAGACGATGCACCAGGTGAACCGCACGATGGCGTCGGCGAACACGCTGCTGCAGCCGAACGGGCCGCTCGTGTCGAACCTGAACAAGGCCGGCACGGCCGCGGAGCAGGTCGGCGTCGCGCTGAACGATCTCAACGCGCGCGTGCAGTACGACACGCTGCCGCGCTTCAATGCGCTGGCCGGCAGTGTCGGCGAAGCGTCGCGGCAATTGAAGGATGTCGCCGGTGAACTCGGCCGCAACCCGCGCAGTCTGTTGTTCGGTACGCCTGGCTCCGCGCCCGGGCCCGGTGAAGCGGGCTTCGTGTGGCCGGGTGCGACGGCCGGGCAGTGACGCCCATCGAAACCGGAAACATCATGCAGGAACACGCCATGCCACGAATCCTTGACCGCGCGCTGCGTCCGGCCGCGGCCGCGCTCGCCGTGCTGACGCTCTCGCTAGCGGCCGGCTGCGCCGGCAACAGCGCGGCGCTGTCGAATGTCCGCTACGACCTCGGGCCGGCCTCTTCGGTCGTGACGGCCGGCGCGGGCCCCGCGCTGAAGGTGCTCGACGTCGCCGCGCCCGATGCGCTCGATTCGGACAAGTTCGCGTATCGCCTCGCGTACGCGGATGCGCAGCACGTGGCCGTCTATCGCGACAGCCGCTGGACGGCACCGCCCGCGCAACTGCTCACGCAGCGGCTGCGCGGCGCGCTGTCGGCGCGCGGCGCGGTGCTCGAAGGCTCCGACGGCGTGCGCGCGCCGACCCTGAAGGTCGACCTGAACGAATTCGAGCAGGTGTTCGACGGCCAGTCGCAGAGCCACGGCGCCGTCACCGCGCGTGCGACGCTGACGCTGGACGGCAAGGTGCTCGGCCAGCGCACGTTCGTCGCGCGCGCGCCGTCGAGCACGCCCGATGCGGCCGGCGGTGCGCGCGCGCTCGCGGCGGCGAGCGACGAGCTCGTGTCGCAGATCGCCGCGTGGGTCGGCATGCAGGCGTACGCGGGCACGCCGTGACGCGTGCCGCGCAGCCGCGATGAACGCGCCCGGCACGCCTCGCGCGTCGTCGCTCGCGCGGCAGGCCTTTGCCGCTTACGCGGCGCTCATCGTCTACGCATCGCTGTATCCGTTCGAAGGCTGGGTATCGCTCGGCATCGGGCCGTTCGACTACCTGTTCGCGCCGATGCAGCGCTATGTGACCGCATTCGACGTGGTCACGAACGTGCTCGGCTATTTGCCGCTCGGCGCGCTCTGCGTGCTCGCGCTGCACCCGCGCTGGCGCGGCGTTGCCGCGACGCTGATCGCGGGCGGGCTCGGCGTGCTGCTGTCGGGCTCGATGGAGGCGCTGCAGACCTACCTGCCGACGCGCGTCGCGTCGAATCTCGATCTCGCGGCCAATGCGCTCGGCGCGCTGCTGGGCGCGGCGCTCGTCGCGCCGGCCACGGGCGCGCTACTCGACCGCGGCGCGCTGCGCCGGCTGCGCTTCGCGTGGTTCGAGGTCGACGGCGCGACGCCGCTGCTGCTCGCCGCGCTGTGGCCGTTCGCGATCCTGTTTCCGTCACCGTTCCTGTTCGGCATCGGCGACTGGCCGGCCGCGCTGTGGGAGCGCGCCGACGCGTCGATGCAGGACACGCTGCTCGCGTGGCTGCCGGCCGCGTGGCGCGTGAGCGAATGGCCCGAGCGCGTCGACGGCTGGCTGTCCGACTCCGCGTGGGAAGCCGCGCTCGGCGGGCTGATGCTGTTCGCCGTGCTGGCGATCGCGTCGCTCGCGATGCGGCCGCGCGCGCCGCGCATCCGGCTCCTGATCGCGTTCGTCGCCGCGACGCTCGTGCTGAAGGCGGCCGCGACGTTCATGCAGTCCGCCACCGGCCTCGTCGTCGTGTGGGCGACGCCCGGCGCGCGGCTCGGGATCGAGCTCGGTTTCGCGGCCGCGCTCGTCGCGCTGCGCGTGCCGGCGACGTGGCGCGCAACGCTCGCGGTGCTCGCGCTGCTGGCCGGCGTGGCGCTCGTCAACCTGCTGCCCGTCAATCCGTTCTTCGATTTCACGCTGTCGGGCTGGCGGCAGGGCCGCTACGTGCACTTCAACAGCATCGCGCGCTGGCTCGCGTGGATCTGGCCCTACGCGGCGCTGATCTGGCTCGGCCAGCGCGTCGAGCACGCGTGGCTGCCGGCCGCGTTGCGCCGCTGACGCGGCGCTTCGGGCGGGGCGGCCGCTGCTTCGTCGCGGGCAGCGGTGCGCGCCGGTCGCTATAATCGTCCGGACCATCATCCGTTGCTCCGTGCAACGGCAATCGCTCCTCTTTCCGCACGGCATCGCGCCGGGCCGCTCGCCACCATCATGGATTCCTACTACCAGCACCACGTCTTCTTCTGCCTGAACCAGCGCGACCCGGGCGCCGAGCGCCCGAGCTGCGCGCAATGCGACGCACAGACCATGCAGGAATACGCGAAAAAGCGCGTGAAGGAACTCGGCCTCGCGGGGCCCGGCAAGGTTCGCATCAACAAGGCCGGCTGCCTCGACCGCTGCGAGGAAGGGCCCGTGATGGTCGTGTATCCGGAAGGCACGTGGTACACGTACGTCGACCAGGCCGACATCGACGAGATCGTCGAATCGCACCTGCGCGACGGCAAGGTCGTCGACCGTCTGAAGATCTGAGCGGGTCGGCCGAATGAACGTTCATACGCAGAAGTCGCTGATCGCGGGCCCGGTCGGGCAGATCGAAATCGCGGTCGACCTGCCCGATGCCGTGCGCGAAGGCGGTGCCGCGCCGCGCGGCATCGCGCTCGTCGCGCATCCGCATCCGCTGTTCGGCGGCACGATGGACAACAAGGTCGCGCAAACGCTGGCGCGCACGCTGGTCCAGCTCGACTACGTCGTCTACCGGTCGAACTTCCGCGGCGTCGGCGCGACCGAAGGCGTGCACGACAACGGCACCGGCGAAGCCGACGACCTGCTCGCGGTGCTCGCGCACATGCGCGCGCAGCCCGCGTATGCGGACCTGCCGCTCGTGCTCGCGGGTTTCTCGTTCGGCACCTTCGTGCTGTCGCACGTCGCGAAGCGGCTGCGCGACGCGGGCGAGACGATCGAGCGGATGGTGTTCGTCGGCACGGCCGCGAGCCGCTGGCAGGTGGCCGACGTGCCCGAGAACACGCTCGTGATTCACGGCGAAACCGACGACACGGTGCCGATCGCATCGGTGTACGACTGGGCGCGGCCGCAGGAGCTGCCGGTCGTCGTGATCCCCGGCGCCGAGCATTTCCTCCATCGCAAGCTGCACGTGTTGAAGCGCATCATCGTCGACGCGTGGCGCTGACCGGCTGACCGCCCCCGGCACCCGGGGATGCGCGCTCCACCCGCGCGACATCGCGCCGCAGCGTGCGGCGCAACCCGACTTGCACACCGCCTGCGCGCGCCTTTCGCGCGGCTTCGAGCGTGATGACCCGCGGCGCACCCGCGCCATGCTCTCGAAGCCGGCATGCGGCCGTCCGGCGACCGTGCCGTGTCCGACGCCAATCCGTACCGATGTGCTGCACCTTCGCGCCCGTGGCGGCGTGGCAATTCCTCGCGATGCCGCCGCGCATCGCCGCGGTTTGCGCGTTGCCGCGAGCGTGAATCCGCCGGCACATCGGCACCGCCTGGCAGCGGGCACGACACCCGGTTCGCGAAAACGCCCTTCGCGGCCACGTATAATGGCCGCATTCCGCGTCGCCCGCGGCCCGGCTGGGCCCATGCGGCGCTCGTTTCGCCGCCTGTCCGCCCGCTCGCGACGGCCGCGAACCGAACGCGTCCGCACGAGTCCAACCGGCGCGTTTCGCGTCGCCCGACGATGTCGGGCGAGTGCCCGAAACGCCCGCCGCCTTGCCGTTCAACCCTGCGCGTTTCGCACCGCACTTTCTGCCATCAGCCTGAATCGATCATGCGTCTGTCTCCCCAAGGCCTCAAGTCCCTCGCTTCCTCCATCGCCTTCGGCACCGCCGCGCGTAACGTCGCGCTCGGCGTGATGCTGCCTGTCGCGCTCGCGTCGACGATCGTCGTCGCCGAGGCGAAGCCGGCCGCCAAGGCCAAGGCCGCGCATGCGGCGCCGGCCGCCGCCGCCGAGCAGTTCACCGGCGCGCCCGCGACCTACATGCCGGGCGCGGTGCCGCCGCCGGGCGTGAACGCGCGCTCGTGGGTGCTCGTCGACGCGACGAGCAACACGGTGCTCGCGTCGGGTAATGCGGACGAGCGTGTCGAACCCGCGTCGCTGACCAAGCTGATGACGGCCTACCTCGTGTTCGAGGCGCTCGACAAGAAGAAGATCTCGATGGAGCAGATCGTCACGCCGAGCGACGCGGTGCGCCGCGTCGGCCGCGACGAGTCGCGCATGTTCATCGAGGCGAACAAGCCGGTGTCGGTGCACGACCTCGTGTACGGGATGATCATCCAGTCGGGCAACGACGCCGCGATCGCGCTGGCCGAACTCGTCGGCGGCAGCGAAGGGCAGTTCGTCAACATGATGAACGACGAGGTCAAGCGCCTCGGCATGAAGGGCACGCATTTCGCCGACGTGAACGGCATGCCCGACCCGAACCACTACACGACGGCCGGCGACCTCGCGAACCTGTCGGCCCACCTGATCCGCGATTTTCCGCAGTACTACAGCATCTTCTCGGAGAAGGAATTCAAGTACAACAACATCCGCCAGGGCAACCGCAACCGTCTGCTGTGGCTCGACCCGACGGTCGACGGCCTGAAGACGGGCCATACGCAAGCGGCCGGCTACTGCCTGATCGCATCGGCCAAGCGCGCGATTCCGGGCGTGGACGGCCAGCGCCGCCTGGTGTCGGTGATGATGGGTGAGCAGAAGGAAGGCGAGCGCACGCAGGACAGCATGAAGATGCTGAACTACGGCTACAGCGCGTTCGATTCGGTGCGCCTGTTCAAGGGCGGCCAGGCGATCTCGACGCCGCGCATCTACAAGGGCAAGGAAAACACCGTGCAGGTCGGCGTGAAGAGCGACCAGTGGGCGACCGTGCCGCGCGGCCTCGGCGACAAGGTCAAGACGGAAGTCGACGTCAATGCGCCGCTGATCGCGCCGCTCGCGGAAGGCCAGCAGGTCGGCACCGTGAAGATCGTCGCCGACGGCAAGACGCTGTCCGAATTCCCGGTCGTTGCGCTGCAGGCGGTGCCGGAAGCGGGTATCTTCGGGCGTATCTGGGACTCGATCCTGCTGATGTTCAGCAAGAAGAAGTAAGCACGACGGGCCTTTGTTTTCACGACTTCATCCCCATCTGTCATAGCCATGAGCCAAGCCGAATTCGAACCGATCGTCTACCTCAGCGTCTCGTCGCAGGAGGAACTGGTGCCGCTGTCGGAAGCCCGAGTCCCGGTGCTCGACCGCGGGTTCATCTTCGGCGACGGCGTGTATGAAGTCGTCCCCGTTTATGCGCACGACGGCGCGCACGTGCCGTTCCGGATCGAGCAGCATCTGGAGCGGCTCGCGCGCAGCCTGAAGAAGATCGGCATCGAGAACCCGCACGACGCGGCCGGCTGGCGCGCGCTGATCGAGCGCGTCGTCGCGGCGAATGCCGAAGGCCTCGGCGACGGCAACGCGCTTGTCTACCTGCAGGTGACGCGCGGCGTCGCGAAGCGCGGCCACGCGTTCCCGGCGAACACGGTGCCGACGGTGTTCGCGATGACGAGCCCGCTGCGTCTGCCGCCGGAAGAGGAGCGCGCGAAGGGCGTGCGCTGCGTGACGGCCGAGGATCGCCGCTGGCTGCATTGCGACATCAAGTCGATCTCGCTGCTCGGCAACGTGCTGATGGCGCAACACGCGGCCGAACGCGACGCGTTCGAGACGCTGCAGTTGCGCGACGGCTACCTGACCGAAGGCTCGTCGTCGAATGTGTGGATCGTGAAGAACGGCGAGCTGCTCGCGCCGCCGCGCAGCAACAAGATCCTCGAAGGGATCCGTTATGCGCTGGTCGAGCAACTGGCCGACGAATGCGGCATCCGGTTCGTCGCACGCGAGATCAGCGAGGTCGAGCTGCGTGCCGCGGACGAGATCATGATCACGTCGGCCACGAAGGAAGTGCTGCCCGTCACGTCGCTCGACGATCTGCCCGTGCAGGGCGGCAAGCCGGGCCCCGTGTTCGCGGCGTTGTACGACGCGTACCAGCGTGCGAAGGCACGCGAGTTTGAACAGTTTGACCTAACCCGGAGAAAATGATGAGCGAACCGACCAAAACCGTCGAGGTCACCGGCGCGATCGAGACCCGGAAGGAGTCGCTGCTGGAGTTTCCGTGCGATTTCCCGATCAAGATCATGGGCAAGGCGCACCCCGAGTTCAGGGACACGATCTTCAAGGTCGTCGCCGTGCACGACAACGAGATCGATGTCGAGAAGATCGAGGAGCGCGCGTCGAGCGGCGGCAATTACACGGGCCTCACGATCACCGTGCGCGCGACGAGCCAGGAACAGCTCGACAACATCTACCGCGCACTGACCGGCCATCCGATGGTCAAGGTCGTACTCTAAGCTCCTCCTTCCTGCGCGTACTCGGCGGGGGTCTTCCCCGCCGCGCGCCGCGCGTCCAGCTCGTCGCACAACCGCTTGTATTCGGCGACTTCCTCGAGCAGCCAGGTCCTGAACGCCTGCACGCGCGGCGTGTTCAGCAGCGGCGGCGGACATACGAAAAAATAGTGCCACGGGCTCGGCCCGTCGATGTCGAACAGGCGCACGATGCGCCCGTCCAGCAGGTCGTGCACCGCGAGCGAGCGGCGCACGAGCGCGATGCCCTGGCCGTCGATCGCGGCCAGCAGCAGGTTCGACGAATCCTGGTACAGAATCCCCCGCTTCGGCTCGGTCAGCGTATCGAGCCCGGCCGCGTCGAACCATGGCCGCCACAGCTCGTCGTCCGAGCGCAGCAGGTTGTAGTGCACGAGATCGGCGGGCGTCTGCGGCAGCTTGCCGCCGTTCAGCGTCGGTGCGCACGCCGGAAAGAACACTTCCTCGAACAACGGCTCGACATGCAGCCCCGGATAGGTACCGAAGCCGAAGCGGATCGCGAGATCGACGTCGTCGCGCGCGAAATCGGTGAGCGAGTTGGTCGATTGCAGCTCGACGTCGATTTCCGGATGCCGCTCGATGAACCTGCCGATGCGCGGCGTGATGAAGCGCGCGGCGAACGACGACAACATCGACACCACAAGGCGCCGGTCGCGGTCGCTCGCGCGCACGTCGCGGGTCGCGTCGGCGATCACCATCAGCGCGCCGCGCACCTGCTGCGCGTAGCGCATGCCGGCGTCGGTCAGGCACAGCCGCTTGCCGTTGCGCGTGAAAAGCTGCACGCCGAGCTCTTCCTCGAGCGCGCGCACCTGGTGACTGACCGCGCCGTGCGTGACGAACAGTTCGTCGGCGGCGCGCGAGAAATTCTCGTGACGGGCGGCGGCTTCGAACGCGCGAATCGCATTCAGCGCAGGTAGCTGTCGGAGGTCCATTTGCTAATTTTCCTCACATCGACGTGAAAATTGGTCGTTTGGTCGGACGCCTTGAAGTGACTACGATTGTAGCCATCGAAGCATTTATTGGCGGAGTCGATCATGCAAGAAATTTCTTCAAGCATCACGTTCGAAATCCCCGCGGGCGAAACCGTGCCGATGAAGGTGCAACGCAGCACGCGGCTGGTGGTCCAGTGCGGGCCGGTGTGGGCCACGCGCAGCAACGACGTCGACGACTACTTCCTGGTCGACGGCGAGACGCTGAAGCTGCGTCGCGGCGAGCGGCTGTGGCTCAGCGCGGAAGGCCGGGAGGGCGCGTGCGTCGCGTTCTCGGTGTCGCGGCCGACCCGGGAGGTCGCGCTCGGCGGGCTGGCACGGCTGCGCGAACGCGTCACCGCGCTGTTCCATGACGGATGGCGTACCGTCTGACCGGCATTTCCTCTGACGGATACCCGTTATCCGTCCCTTTCCAGGGCCGGCGAGACCCATGGGTTTTCGGTAAACTACCGCCCATGTCCGTTTCGCCGGTTTCCATCGTGTCCACGCCTGTCGCCGTTTCCGCAACGCCCGCCGAATCGCCGGTTCACCCGGTCACCGTGCGCTGGCGGGGCGTCGAGCCCTACGAAACGAGCTTCGACGCGATGCGCGCGTTCACCGACACGCGCACGGCCGACACCGGCGACGAGATCTGGGTGGTCGAGCATCCGCCCGTCTACACGCTCGGCCAGGCCGGCGACCCGGCCCACCTGCTGGTGGCCGACAGCGGCGTGCCGCTCGTGAAGGTCGACCGCGGCGGACAAATCACCTACCACGGCCCCGGCCAGATCGTCGTCTACCTGCTGCTGGACCTGCGCCGGCGCAAGCTGATGGTGCGCACGCTCGTGACGAAGATCGAGGAGGCCGTGATCGAAACCCTCGCGGCGTATAATCTCGCTTCGGTCCGCAAGGCGGGCGCGCCCGGGATCTACGTGGCATCCGGCGCGCACGAAGGCGCGAAAATCGCGGCCCTCGGCCTGAAGATCCGCAACGGCTGCAGCTATCACGGGCTGAGCCTGAACGTGAAGATGGATCTGCGCCCGTTTCTTGCGATCAACCCGTGCGGCTATGCCGGACTGGAAACTGTCGACATGGCGAGCCTCGAGGTTGCCGCCGACTGGAACGACGTCGCCCACACGCTGGTGCGCCGTCTGATCGCCAACCTCGACGGCGCATCCGCGGCCGCCGACAAGCCGCAGGCACTGGAACAATCGAATGACTGACGTTACCGCTTCTCCCGCACCGGCCGATTCGGCCGCGACCCCGGCCTACGATCCGACCGCCAAGCAGAAGGCGCAGGCGAAGACGGCGCGCATCCCGATCAAGGTCATTCCGATCGAGAAGCTGAAGAAGCCCGAGTGGATCCGCGTGAAGGCGGCCACCGGCAGCTCGCGTTTCAACGAGATCAAGACGATCCTGCGCGAGCACAACCTGCATACCGTGTGCGAGGAAGCGAGCTGCCCGAACATCGGCGAATGCTTCGGCAAGGGCACCGCGACGTTCATGATCATGGGCGACAAGTGCACGCGCCGCTGCCCGTTCTGCGACGTCGGCCACGGCCGTCCCGATCCGCTCGACACCGATGAACCGAAGAACCTCGCGCGCACGATCGCCGCGCTGAAGCTCAAGTACGTGGTGATCACGAGCGTCGACCGCGACGACCTGCGCGACGGCGGTGCCGCCCACTTTGTCGAGTGCATCCGCGAAACGCGCGAGCAGTCGCCGGACACGCGCATCGAGATCCTGACGCCGGACTTCCGCGGCCGTCTCGACCGCGCGATCTCGATCCTGAACGCCGCGCCGCCCGACGTGATGAACCACAACCTCGAAACGGTGCCGCGCCTGTACAAGGAAGCGCGCCCGGGTTCGGACTACGCGCACTCGCTGAAGCTGCTGAAGGATTTCAAGGCGCTGCATCCGCACGTCGCGACGAAGTCGGGCCTGATGGTCGGCCTCGGCGAGACCGAAGAGGAAATCCTGCAGGTGATGCGCGACCTGCGCGCGCACGACGTCGACATGCTGACGATCGGCCAGTACCTGCAGCCGTCCGAGCACCACCTGCCGGTGCGTGCGTACGTGCATCCGGATACGTTCAAGATGTACGAGGAAGAGGCGTACAAGATGGGCTTCACGCACGCGGCCGTCGGCGCGATGGTGCGTTCGAGCTATCACGCCGATCTGCAGGCGCATGGGGCCGGCGTGGTCTGAGCGTCGCGTTCCCGCTGCATTCACGCAGTCGAAAAAGCCCGCAGCGATGCGGGCTTTTTTGTTGGGGCGGCGGCCACCCGCGCCCTCGCACCGCAACCGCCACCCGACCGGACGCGCGATCCGGTCGAGCGTGGAAAGCAAAGCTGAAACAGCATCGATAGCTTCGCAGGATAAGTTCGCTCCCGCCGCGCGCAAAGCTCCTATAGTCGGCTCTCCCGCAGCAATGCCCGCATTCCGAAGGAGAGCCGCATGTCCCGTTTCAGCTTCATCCGCCGCGCCGTCGTCGCGCTGACCGCCCTGGCCGCGTTCGGCGCGGCACACGCCGAATCGCGCGAAGTCGTGATCGCGTACCAGGACATGGTCGTGCCGTGGCGCTACGCGCAGGCGAGCGGTGAAGTCGAAAAGGCGACCGGCTACAAGGTGACGTTCCGCAAGCTCGACAGCGGCGCCGACGTGATCCGCGCGCTCGCGTCGGGCTCCGTGCAGCTCGGCGAAGCCGGTTCGAGCCCGATCGCGGCCGGCCTGTCGCAGGGGCTCGACATCTCGCTGTTCTGGGTGCTCGACAACATCAACGACGCCGAGGCGCTCGTCGCGCGCAACGGCTCGGGCGTCACGAGCATCGCGGCGTTGAAGGGCAAGAAGATCGGCGTGCCGTTCGTGTCGACGTCGCATTTCCATACGCTCGTCGCGCTGCAGGCCGCGGGCGTCAATCCGAACGACGTGAAGATCGTCAACCTGCGTCCGCCGGAAGTCGCGGCCGCCTGGGCGCGCGGCGACATCGACGCGACCTATATCTGGGATCCCGTGCTCGCGAAGGTCAAGCAATCGGGCACCGTGCTGACGACGTCGGGCCAGGTTGCGAAAGAAAGTGGCAAGGCGACCTTCGACGGCTTCGTCGTGAGCCGCAAGTTCGCGCGCGAGAACCCCGAGTTCGTCGCGCGTTTCGTGAAGGTGCTCGCGGCCGCCGATGCCGACTACCGTGCGCATGCGGCCGCGTGGAAGGTCGGCTCGCCGCAGGTCGCGGCGGTGGCGAAGGTGTCGGGCGCGAATGCGCAGGACGTGCCGGCCAGTCTCGCGCTCTACGCGTTCCCGACGGCGGCCGAGCAGGCGTCGCCGACGTGGCTCGGCGGCGGTGCGCAATCGGGCGCCGCGAAGTCGCTCGCGGCCACGGCCACGTTCCTGAAATCGCAGGGCACGATCCAGACGGTGCTGTCCGACTATTCGGCCGGCGTCGATCCGCAGTTCGTGCAGAAGGCCGCGCGCTGAGCGCGGCGACCCATCGCGGAGCCATCGACCATGAGCACGCTGGAAGTCCGTCAGGTATCGGTTGCCTATCCGGGCGAGCGCGGGCGGCCGACGACGCAGGCGCTCGCGCGCGTCGACCTGCGCATCGACGCCGGTGAATTCGTCGTCGCGCTCGGCGCGTCCGGGTGCGGAAAGACGACGCTGCTGAACTGCATGGCCGGGTTCGTCGCGCCGACGACCGGCGACGTGCGCGTCGACGGCGTGCCGGTCACGGGCCCCGGTGCCGATCGCGGCGTCGTGTTCCAGAAATACGCGCTGCTGCCCTGGCTCGACGTGCTCGACAACGTCGCGCTCGGGCTGCGCTTCGCGCGCGTATCGAAGGCCGAACGCGAGGCGCGGGCGCGCGAGATGCTCGCGCTCGTCGGGCTCGACGGCCATGCGCATGCGCGCGTGTACGAACTGTCGGGCGGGATGCAGCAGCGGGTCGGCATCGCGCGCGCACTCGCGAGCGATCCGCGCGTGCTGCTGATGGACGAGCCGATGGGCGCGCTCGATGCGATGACGCGCGGCACGATGCAGGCGCTCGTGCTCGACGTGTGGGCGCGCACCGGCAAGACGGTGTTCTTCATCACGCACGATGTCGAGGAGGCGCTGTTCCTCGCGACGCGTCTCGTCGTGATGACGCCGGGCCCCGGCCGGATCGCGGAAACCTTCGAACTGCCGTTCGCGCGTCGTTACGTCGAATCGCGCGATGCGCGCGCGGTGAAGTCGTCGCCGGATTTCATCGCGTGGCGCGAGCGGCTGATCGCGTACCTGCATCGCGACGAGGCGGTCGCGGAGCCCGCGTGATGCGCGAGCTCGCGCGGCAGGGCGTGGCCGTCGGGCGCGGCCGGAACAGCACTTTGACCAGGCAGGACAACATGAGCACGCAGGATTCGTGGGCGGCCGATCGCGCGGCCACAGGTTTCGAGCAGGACGAGCGCACGACGCGGCGTCCTGCGGCGGCGCGCGCCGTGCGCGCGTCGCACCGTTACCGGTTGCCGGGGCAGGGCAAGACGGCCGGGCTGAGCGCGGCGACGGTCGCGGCGTTGGCCGTACTGTGGTGGGTCGCGACGCATCGGCAGTGGCTGCCGCCGCTGTTCCTGCCGGCACCTGAAGCCGTATGGACGGCCTTCGTCGACGCATGGCACGGCCGCATCCAGGGCGGCCTGCCGCTGTCCGAGCATCTGCTGTGGAGTGCCGCGCGCGTGTTCGGTGCGTTCCTGTTCGCGACCGCGCTCGGCGTGCCGGCCGGCATCCTGATGGGCGTGAGCCGCATCGCGCGCGGCGTGCTCGATCCGCTGCTGGAGTTCTACCGGCCGCTGCCGCCGCTCGCGTATCTGCCGCTCGTCGTGATCTGGTTCGGCATCGACGAAACGGCGAAGCTCGTCGTGATCTTCCTCGCGTGCTTCGCGCCGATCGCGATGGCCGCGCGCGCCGGCGTGCGTGCGGCAACGGTCGAGCAGATCAACGCCGCGTATTCGCTCGGCGGCAGCTTCGCGCAGATCGTGCGCCATGTCGTGCTGCCGGCCGCGCTGCCGGAGATTCTCACCGGGCTGCGGATCGCGATCGGGTTCGGCTGGACGACGCTGGTCGCGGCCGAGATGGTCGCCGCGACGGCCGGGCTCGGGCAGATGGTGCTGAACGCATCGAGCTTCCTGCGCACGGATATCGTCGTGATGGGCATCCTGATCATCGGCGCGATCGCGTGGCTGTTCGACCTCGCGATGCGATGGGTCGAGCGGCGGATCGTGCCGTGGAAGGGCAGGGGCTGACGCGGCGCAGGTGACGCGGGCGCCGCACACACGCCGCCCCGGCCTGCCGCGCTCATTCGCCCATCGCGACTCCCTCGCGGCGCGGATCCGCGCCGCCGAACCACACCGTCTGCCCCTGCACGTTCAGCCGCTGGATGCCCTGCAGTCCCGAGTTCATCTCGACGACCTGCACGTCGTGCCCGCGGCCCTTGAGTCCTTCGGCGAGCGCGTCCGACACGCGGCCGCGTTCGAGCTGCGTCGGCCCGTTCATCGACCCGAAGTTCGGCAGCGCGATCGCCTGCTGCATCGTCATGCCCCAGTCGAGCACGCCGACCAGCGTCTTCGCGACGTGATTGATGATCGCGGGGCCGCCGGCCGAGCCGACGATCATCGTCACCTGCTTCGTCTTCTTGTCGAACACGAGCTCCGGCGACATCGCCGAGCGCGGCCGCTTGCCGGGCTGCACGCGGTTCGCGACCGGCCGGCCGTTGTCGTTCGCCACGAACGAGAAATCGGTGAGCTGGTTGTTCAGCATGAAGCCGCGCACCATCAGCCGCGAGCCGAACGCATCCTCGACGCTGGTCGTCATCGACAGCGCCTGCCCGTAGCGGTCGACGATCGCGATGTCGGACGTCGACGGCAGTTCGGGGCTGCGATCGTCGGCCATCGCGAGCGTTGTGCCCTGCGGCGTGCCGGCCTGCGCGATGCCCATGCTGTTGTCGCCGATCAGGCGCGCGCGCTGCGCGAGATAGGTCTTGTCGGTAAGGCTGGCCCAGTTGCCGCCCGGCAGCGGCACGAAATCGGGATCGGCGACATAACGCGCGCGGTCCGCATACGCGAGGCGTCCGGCTTCGCTGAACAGGTGCGCGGCGAACGGCGTCGGCTCGTAGCCGACGTCGTTGCGCACCGGTTTCTGCGCGCCGATCTGCTGCCAGTCGGGCATCGCCTCGAGGATCCCGAGCATCTGCGCGATCGCGAGGCCGCCCGACGACGGCGGCGGCATCCCGCAGACGACCGAGCGCCGGTAGTCGGCGCACAGCGGCGTGCGCACCTTCGCCTTGTAGCGCGCGAGATCCTGGAGCGACAGCAGGCCCGGATTGGTCGGGTGCTTGCGCACCTTCGTGACGATGTCGCGCGCGATCGCGCCGGTGTAGAACGCGTTCGCGCCGCGGTCGGCGACCTGGCGCAGCACGGTCGCGAGCGCCGGGTTCTTCAGCACCGTGCCGGCCGCCTTCGGCGTGCCGTCCGGGTTGTAGAAGTACGCGCGCGCGGCCGGGTCGTTCTTCAGGTACTTGTCGTTCGCGATCAGCATCGCGAGCCGCGGGCTGATCGTGAAGCCGTGCTCGGCGAGCCGGATCGCCGGCTGGAACAGCCGGCGCCACGGCAGCTTGCCGTGCGCGCGGTGCGCGGCGTCGAGCATGCGCAGCACGCCCGGCGCGCCGACCGAGCGCCCGCCGACGACGCCTTCGTAGAAGCCCATCGGCTGGCCGGTCGGGCCGTAGAACAGGCGGTCGGTCGCGGCGGCCGGTGCGGTTTCGCGGCCGTCGTATGCCTGCGTCGCCTTGCCGTCGAAGTACAGCATGAACGCGCCGCCGCCGATCCCCGACGATTGCGGCTCGACGAGCGCGAGCACCATCTGCGTCGCGATCGCGGCGTCGATCGCGGTGCCGCCGGCTTTCAGCATGTCGTAGCCGGCCTGCGTCGCGAGCGGGTTCGCGGCCGCGATCATGAAGTGCTGCGAGGTCCAGCCCGGCTTGTCGGTCCAGCCGGACGACTGCTCGGGCGCATGGACGCCGGGCAGCGGGACGGCGGCGCCCGACGCGGCGGCAACCGGGACGACGGCGCCCGACGGCGTGGACGGGGACGTGCAGCCGGCGTTGAACGCGACGAGCGCGACGGCGGCGAGCAGCGTCCAGGGACGCGAATGCGGACGAATCCGGTCGAACATTGAACCCTCGGCAGCAGTGAATTCGATGGCGGCGGCGGTGCCGGCGCAACGGGGCTGCCCGCGCAGGCTGCGCGCCGTGCGCGCCCCGGCGCGCTATTGTCGCCGCGCGGCCGGCGGATTGTCACCCGACAGGAAACCCTGACGCATCCCGCCGGGCCCGCCCCGGCCGGTCTTTCCGGCCTGTTCGAGGATGAACTCTATGAACGTCGACGTCGCGCGCGTGTGGTGCCGGTTCGGCATGTAGAGCATGTACATGTGCGTGCCGAAGATGCTGAGCCGGTATGCGTCGAGCGACGTGACGACGGCGCCGCGCCGCATGTCGTCCTGCACCACGTAGTCGGGCACGATGCCGACGCCGATCCCCGCGAGGATCGCCTGGCGCAGGAACAGGAAGTTCTCCGAAATCAACGTCGGCTCGAGCAGCACCTCGTGCCGCTCGTCGCCGAGATACGCGGCGATCCTGAGCTGGCGGCCCATCACCGTCGCGGTGACGACCGGCGCGGCCGCGAGCGCGCCGAGGCTCGACGGCATCCCGTGCGCGGCCGCGAACGCGGCCGACGCGCAGGCGACGTAGCGCACCGCGCCCATGTCGCGCGCGACGAGGTTCTGCGGCGGTTCGGGCATCACGCGCACCGCGATGTCGATCTCGTCGCGCATCAGGTCTTCCACGCGGTTCTCGAACACGACGTCGAGCACGATGCCCGGGTGCAGCCGCTTGAACGCGAGCAGCCATTCGGACATCACCATCTGCCCGTAGCCGCTCGGCACCGACAGCCGCACGCGGCCCTGCAGGTCCTGGCCGAGCGTCGTCACCGATTCCTCCGCGGCGAGTAGCTCGTTGCGGATGCGCCGACCGTGCTCGTACAGCTTCAGCCCGATTTCGGTCGGCTCGATGCGCCGTGTCGTGCGCCGCACGAGCTGCTGGCCGATCGAGCGCTCGAGCTGATTCAGCCGGTAGCTGACGTTCGCGCGGCTCATCTTGAGCCGCTGCGCGGCCTTGCTGAGATTGCCGGCGTCGAGGATCTCGACGAGCAGCGTCAGCGCGTTCAGGTCCATGCGTGTGCTCCTGATCCGTCCCGTTTAACGGTCGGAAAGCATTCAGTGTCAAGTCAGACTTGACAGCTTGTAAAGGCGTGCGGGAATTGTCAATGAATCTCGATCAATCGAGAATCGGGACATGCTTGGTGCACACACCACAGGAGACACCATGAATTCCTCCGCATCGCCCGCCACACCCCAGGCCGGCACCGTCACGCGCGAGCGGCGCGACAAGGTGCTCGTCGTCACGATCGACCACCCGCCCGTCAATGCGCTGTCCGCCGACGTGCGGCGCGGCCTCGCCGACGCGCTCGACGCCGCGCAGGCCGACGACGCGATTCGCGCGGTGCTGATCGTCGGCGCCGGCCGCAACTTCATCGCGGGCGCCGACATCCGCGAATTCGGCAAGCCGCCCGTGCCGCCGTCGCTGCCCGACGTGTGCGAGCGGATCGAATCGGGCACGAAGCCGGTCGTGGTCGCGCTGCACGGCGCGACGCTCGGCGGCGGCCTCGAAGTCGCGCTGGCCGCGCATTACCGGCTCGCGGTGCCCGGCGCGAAGCTCGGGCTGCCCGAAGTCACGCTCGGCCTGCTGCCCGGCGCGGGCGGCACGCAGCGCGCGCCGCGCCTGATCGGTGCGAAGGCCGCGCTCGACCTGATGCTGACGGGCCGTCATGCGAGCGCCGACGAAGCGCTCACGCTTGGCCTCGTCGACCGCGTCGCGCACAGCGACGACACGCTCGCCGAAGGCCTCGCCTACACGCAGGAACTCCTGTCGCTCGGCGCGCCGGTGCGCCGCACGCGCGATGCGCAGGGGCTCGCCGATCGCGCGGCCGCGCAGGCCGCGATCGACGCGGCGCGCGCGGAGCTGCCGAAGAAGTCGCGCGGGCTGTTCTCGCCGGCGAAGATCGTCGACGCGGTCGAGGCCGCGCTCACGCAGTCGTTCGACGCGGGGATGAAGTTCGAGCGCAGCCTGTTCCTGCAGTGCATCGACAGCCCGCAGCGCGCGGGCCTCGTGCATGCGTTCTTCGCGGAGCGCGAAGCGGCGAAGGCGCCCGAGGCGCGGCGGGCGAGCGCGCGGCCGGTCGAGCGGATCGGCGTGGTCGGCGGCGGCACGATGGGCGCGGGCATCGCGGTCGCGGCGCTCGACGCCGGATTGCCGGTGACGATGATCGAACGCGACGAAGCGTCGCTCGCGCGCGGCCGTGCGCACGTCGAGAAGGTGTACGACGGCCTCGTCGCGAAAGGGCGGATGACGCCGGCCGCGCACGCGGCGCGGCTCGCACGCTTCAAGGGCAGCACGTCGTACGACGCGCTCGCGCAGGCCGACGTCGTGATCGAGGCCGTATTCGAGGACATGGCCGTGAAGCAGGCCGTGTTCGCCGAGCTCGCGCGCGTCTGCAAGCCGGGCGCGGTGCTCGCGACCAACACGTCGTATCTCGACATCGACGCGCTGGCCGCGAGCATCGACCGGCCGGCCGACGTGATCGGCCTGCATTTCTTCTCGCCGGCCAACGTGATGAAGCTGCTCGAGATCGTCGTGCCGGCGCGCGTGAGCGCGGACGTCGTCGCGACTGCATTCGCGCTCGCGAAGCAGTTGAAGAAGACACCGGTGCGCGCGGGCGTGTGCGACGGCTTCATCGGCAACCGGATCCTCGCCGTCTATCGCACAGCCGCCGACTACCTGATGGAAGACGGCGCGTCGCCGTACCAGATCGATCGCGCGGTGCGCGCATTCGGCTTCCCGATGGGGCCGTTCCAGGTCGTCGATCTCGCGGGCGGCGACATCGGCTGGGCGACCCGCAAGCGCCGCGCGGCGACGCGCGATCCGCGGGCCCGCTACGTGGAGATTTCCGACCGGCTGTGCGAGCGGGGCTGGTTCGGGCAGAAGACGTCGCGCGGCTACTACCTGTATCCGGACGGCGCGCGTGTCGGCACGCCGGACCCGGAAGTCGACGCGATCGTCGCGGCGGAGCGCGAGAAGAAGGGCGTCACGCCGCGCACGTTCAGCGACGACGAAATCCTGCGTCGTTACCTCGCCGCGATGATCAACGAAGGCGCGAACGTCGTGCACGAGAAGATCGCGCTGCGTCCGCTCGATGTCGACGCGGTGTTCCTGTACGGCTATGGCTTCCCGCGCTATCGCGGCGGCCCGATGCACTACGCGGACACGCTCGGCCTCGCGAACGTGCTCGCCGATATCCGCGCGTTCGCGAAGGAGGATCCGCTGTTCTGGAAGCCTTCGCCGCTCCTCGTCGAACTCGTCGCGCGCGGCGCGGATTTCGCGAGCCTGAACCGCGTCGACTGAACGCCAACCGCATTCGCAACGGACAGAAGATGGACCTCAATTTCACTCCCGAAGAGGAAGCGTTCCGCACGGAAGTGCAGCGCTTCCTGCAAGCCGAACTCCCCGAGCGCATCGCGCGCAAGGTGAAGGGCGGCCTGCATCTCACGCGCGACGACATGCGCGAATGGCACGCGATCCTCAACGCGCGCGGCTGGCTCGCGAGCCACTGGCCGCGCGAATACGGTGGGCCCGGCTGGAGCGTCGCGCAGAAGTTCCTGTTCGACAACGAATGCGCGCTCGCCGGTGCGCCGCGCATCGTGCCGTTCGGCGTGAACATGCTCGGCCCCGTGCTGATCAAGTACGGCAACGAAGCGCAAAAGCGCCACTGGCTGCCGCGCATCCTCGACGGCACCGACTGGTGGTGCCAGGGCTACTCGGAGCCGGGCGCGGGTTCCGATCTCGCGGCGGTGAAGACGAGCGCGGTGCGCGGGATCGACGCGCGGGGCGAGCACTACATCGTGAACGGCCAGAAGACGTGGACCACGCTCGGCCACTACGCGAACATGATCTTCTGCCTCGTGCGCACCGCGACCGACGTGCGCAAGCAGGAAGGCATCAGCTTCCTGCTGATCGACATGAACACGCCGGGCGTCGACGTGCGCCCGATCATCACGCTCGACGGCGAGCGCGAGGTGAACGAAGTGTTCTTCACCGACGTGCGCGTGCCGGCGGACAACCTCGTTGGCGAAGAGAACCGCGGCTGGACCTACGCGAAATTCCTGCTCACGTACGAGCGCACCAACATCGCCGGGATCGGCTTCTCGACGGCCGCGCTCGACCGGCTGCGCGCGGTTGCCGCGAAGGTGACGAAGAACGGCAGGCCGCTCGCGGACGATCCGTTCTTCGCGGCGCGCGTCGCGCGCGTCGAGATCGAGCTCGAGAACATGCGCACGACCAACCTGCGCGTGCTGGCCGCGGTCGCGGGCGGCGGCGTGCCGGGCGCGGAAAGCTCGATGCTGAAGATCCGCGGCACGCAGATCCGCCAGGAGATCACGTCGCTGATGCGGCGTGCGATGGGGCCGTACGCGCAGCCGTTCGTCGACGAAGCGCTCGATGCGGACTACGACGGCGAACCGGTCGGCCCGGACGACGCCGCGAGCGCCGCGCAGCAGTACTTCAACAACCGGAAGCTGTCGATCTTCGGCGGCTCGAACGAGATCCAGAAGAACATCATCGCGAAGATGATGCTCGGGCTGTAACGAGGAACGCGACGATGGATTTCCAGCACACAGAAGACCGCCGGATGCTGGCGGACACGTTGAACCGCTTCATCGCCGAACAGTACGCGTTCCCGGTGCGCGATCGCATCGCGCAGTCGGCCGAAGGCTTCGATCGCGCGATGTGGCAGCGCCTTGCCGAACTCGGCACGGTCGGCGCGCTGTTTCCCGAAACCGACGGCGGCTTCGGCGGCGCGGGTTTCGACATCGCCGTGGTGTTCGAATGCCTCGGCCGCGGGCTCGTCGTCGAACCGTTCCTCGGCGCGCTGCTGGCCGGCCGTGCGCTGTCGCTCGCCGGCGGCGACGCGCATCGCGACAAGCTCGCGGCGCTGATCGACGGCAGCGCGAGCGCCGCGTTCGCGCACGACGAGCCGGGCTCGCACTACGAACTGACGACCGTGCGCACACGCGCCGAACGCTCGGGCGACGGCTGGGTGCTGACGGGCGCGAAGGGCGTCGTCGACCAGGCCGCGCAGGCGGCGTTCTTCGTCGTCAGCGCGCGCGTGTCGGGGCGCGACGACGATGCGGCCGGCATCGGCCTGTTCGTCGTGCCGGCCGACGCGCCGGGCGTGTCGCTGCGCGACTACCGGAAGATCGACGGCGGCCGCGCGGCGGAGGTGCGCTTCGAGCGCGTCGCGCTGCCGGCCGATGCCGCGCTCGGCGATCACGACGGCGAAGCGGGCGCTGCGCTGCTCGAACGCGTGCTCGGCTACGGGTTGCTCGCGCTGTCGGCGGAAGCGCTCGGCGCGATGGACGTCGCGAAGGAGCACACGCTCGAATACCTGCGCACGCGCAAGCAGTTCGGCATGCCGATCGGGAGTTTCCAGGCGCTGCAGCACCGGATGGCCGACCTGCTGCTCGAAGTCGAGCAGGCGCGTTCGGCCGTGATCAACGCGGCCGCGCAGCTCGATGCGCCGCGCGTGACACGCGAACGCGCGCTCGCCGCGGCCAAGGTCAGCATCGGCCGGATCGGCACGCTCGTCGCGGAGGAGAGCATCCAGTTGCACGGCGGGATCGGGATGACGTGGGAGCTGCCGCTGTCACATTACGCGAAACGCCTCGTGATGATCGATCACCAGCTCGGCGACGAGGATCACCATCTCGCACGCTACATCGCGCTGTCGAAACAGTAAAAAGCGCATAACGCGAATGGAGGAGACAAGGATGACGAACGAACCGCGCGCGTTGCCGCTGGCCGGCGTGAAGGTGCTCGATTTCTCGCGCGTGCTCGCGGGCCCGTGGTGCGCGATGGTGCTCGCCGATTTCGGCGCGGAAGTGATCAAGGTCGAGCATCCGGCGCGCGGCGACGATACGCGCGACTGGGGGCTGCGGATCGGCGACACCGAGACCACGTATTTCAACAGCGTGAACCGCAGCAAGCGGTCGATCTGCGTCGACCTGCAGACGGAAGCCGGGCAGCGCGTCGCGCGCGAACTGGCCGTGCAGGCCGACGTGGTGATCCACAACTTCAAGTTCGGCGGCGCGGAAAAGCTCGGCCTCGGCTACGACGCGCTGGCCGAGCTGAATCCGCGCCTCGTGCACTGCGCGATCTCGGGCTACGACCGTTCGGGCGCCGAGGCCGCGCGGCCCGGCTACGACCTCGTCGTGCAGGGCGAGGCCGGGCTGATGGCGCTGAACGGCGAGGCCGGCCAGCCGCCGCTGAAGTTCGGCGTCGCGGCGGTCGACCTGTTCACCGGCATGTATTCGGCGCAGGCGATCCTCGCCGCTCTGTACGAGCGCCATGCGACCGGGCGCGGGCGGCGCATCGAGATGGCGCTGTTCGACTGCGGGCTGATGATCACCGCGTACTACGGGCTCGATGCGCTGCTGATGGGTGAGGACCCGCCGCGCTACGGCAACGCGCATCCGTCGATCGTGCCGTACGGCGTGTTCGACGCGGCCGACGGCCCGCTCGTGATCACGGTCGGCAACAACACGCAGTTCGCGCGCTTCTGCGATGCGATCGAGCGGCCCGACCTCGCGGCCGACGCGCGTTACAAGACCAACCTCGGCCGCTCGGAAAACCGCGCGGACCTGCTGCCCGAGATTCGCCGCGAACTGGCGCGCCGGTCGCGCGCGACGCTGCTCACGGCGCTCGCCGACGCAGGCATTCCGTGCGGCGAAGTGCTCGGCTTGCACGAAGCGCTGACGTCCGAGCGCGCGACCCGCGCCGGGCTCGTCACGCGGCAGCCGCATCCGGTCGCGGGCGAGGTCGACTTGCTGGCACCGCCGTACCGCTTCGACGGCGCACGGCTGCCGGTGCGCGGCGCGCCACCGGTGCTGGGCGCGGATACGGAGGCGGTGCTCGGCGGCTGGCTCGGGATGTCGGCTGATGAAGTCGCGCGGCTGCGTGCGGATCGCATCGTGTAACGCGTTTATTTGCCGCCGCGGCGCGGGCGGATCGGATCACGCGCCGGCCATCCACAAGACACTTCTCGCGACATGACGAGAAGACATTGGAGACACCATGGAGCTTTCCGTCATCGAATCGGTCACGGCGCGCCGCGACTACCAGCAGCTCGTGCGTGCGCGGCGCCGCTTCAGCTTCGTGCTGACGGCGCTGATGATCGCCACTTACTACGGCTTCATCCTGTTCGTCGCGCTTGCGCCGCACGTGCTCGCGACGCCGCTGTACCGCGGCGCGACGACGACGGTCGGGATCGCCGCGGGCGTCGCGATCATCCTGGTCGCGATCGGCCTGACCGCGTGCTACGTGCTGCGCGCGAACCGCGTGTTCGACCGCCGGGTCGACGCGATTCTCCAGCGCTCGTGATGGAGGCCGACATGCGACGCACATCGATCGCGCTCGGCGCGCTTGCCGCTCTCGTTTCCTCTGCCGCCCATGCGGTATCCGTCGCGGGCCCGATGCCCGACAAGGTCGAACTGAACCCGGTCGCGATCGGGATGTTCTTCGCGTTCGTGTTCGCGACCCTCGCGCTCACACGCTGGGCCGCGCGTCGCACCCGCTCGACGCGCGACTTCTACACGGCCGGCGGCGGCATCACCGGGCTGCAGAACGGCCTCGCGATCGCGGGCGACTACATGTCGGCCGCGTCGTTCCTCGGGCTGTCCGGGATGGTGTTCATGTTCGGCTTCGACGGGCTCATCTATTCGATCGGCTTCCTGGTCGGCTGGCCGTTCGTGATGTTCCTGATCGCCGAGCCGCTGCGCAACCTCGGCAAGTTCACGTTCGTCGACGTCGTCGCGTACCGCTTCGCGCAACGGCCGATCCGGCTGATGACTTCCGCGAACGCGCTGACGATCGTCGTGCTGTACCTCGTCGTGCAGATGGTCGGCGCGGGCAAGTTGATCCAGCTGCTGTTCGGGCTGTCGTACGGCACGGCCGAGCTGATCGTCGGCGTGCTGATGGTGGTCTACGTGTTTTTCGGCGGGATGACCGCGACGACCTGGGTGCAGGTGATCAAGGCCGTGCTGCTGCTGTGCGGGGCGACGCTGCTCGCGTTGCTCGCGCTCGGCGAATTCGGCTTCAGCGTCGACGAGATGTTCCGCCGCGCGGTGGCCGTGCACCCGGGCGCGCTCGGCATCATGGGGCCCGGCAAGCTGATCCGCGATCCGGCCAACGCACTGTCGCTCGGGATCGCGCTGATGTTCGGCACGGCCGGCTTCCCGCACATCCTGATGCGCTTCTTCACGGTGCCGAACGCGAAGGAGGCGCGCAAGTCGGTGCTCTATGCGACCGGCTTCATCGGCTACTTCTACCTGCTGACCTTCGTGATCGGCTTCTCGGCGATCGTGCTGCTCGCGCAGCATCCGGAATTTTTCCGGCTCGCCGCGAACGGCACGTTCAACCTGACCCACGACCTGCTCGGCGGCTCGAACATGGTCGCGGTGAAGCTGGCGCAGGCGGTCGGCGGGAACTGGTTCTACGGCTTCATCGCGGCCGTCACGTTCGCGACGATCCTCGCGGTGGTCGCGGGCCTGACGCTCGCCGGCGCGACAACGATCTCGCACGACCTGTACGCACAGATGTGGGCGCGCGGCAAGCCGGACGAGCGCCTTGAAATGCGCATCTCGCGTGCGGCGACGATCGTGCTGTCGGCCGTCGCGATCGGGCTGTCGATCCTGTTCGAGCACGTGAACGTCGCGTTCATGGTCGGGCTCGTCGCGGCGGTGGCCGCGAGCGCGAATTTCCCGGTGCTCGCGATGTCGATCTTCTGGCGCGGGATGACGACACGCGGCGCGGTGCTCGGCGGCAGCCTCGGCCTCGTGTCGGCGGTGGCGCTCACGGTGCTGTCGAAGTCGGTGTGGGTCGACGTGCTGCACCACGCGCACGCGCCGGTGTTCCTCGACAACCCGGCGCTCGTGTCGGTGCCGCTCGCGTTCATCGGGATCGTCGTCGGCTCGCTCGCGGATCGCGGCGAGCGCGCGCGCCGCGAGCGCGCCGCGTTCGCGCAGCAAGAGTTCTACGCGCAGACGGGCCTGCTGGCCGGCAAGGCCGTGCAGCACTGATTCGTCGGATGAATGCGCGCATCCGTCCGGATCGCCGGACGGATATTTTCCGGAAATCCGGAATCCCGGATTTCCTTGCCTGCCGCATTATGAGAAATACAATGAAAACAACGGCTTGAGGGGTTCCGGGAACCTGGCATCGACCTTGCAATATAAAACGCATGGCCGCCCCCCCGGCCTGACTATTAAACCAAGCGTTGCATGGGACCCGAGTAAGCGCTGAAGCGCTAACTCGGGTCGACAGGAGACAATCGATGACCACTGCCTTCCTCCCCCTCCGGATGTCTTGAGGCATCGCTTGTTGCGGCACGGCAGCCGCGCGGGCGAATGCTTTTCCCCTGACATTCGCCCGCGCGCGTGACGCCGTTTCCATCGGCTCATCTACTTCAGCAGGAACCATCGTGAAGAAGAAACCCTTCTACAAAGTCCTCTACGTGCAGGTGATCTTCGCCATCATCGTCGGCGTGATCCTCGGCCACTACTACCCGTCGATTGCCACCGACATGAAGCCGCTCGGCGACGGGTTCATCAAGCTGATCAAGATGGTGATCGGTCCGATCATCTTCTGTACGGTCGTCACCGGCATCGCCGGCATGGAGGACATGAAGAAGGTCGGCCGCGTCGGCGGCAAGGCGCTGCTGTACTTCGAGATCGTGTCGACCTTCGCGCTGCTGCTCGGCCTCGCGGCCACGCACATCCTGCGTCCGGGCGTCGGTTTCAACATCGATCCGGCGACGCTCGACGGCAAGGCCGTCGCGTCGTACGCGGCGAAGGCGCACGGGCAGTCGACGGTCGACTTCCTGATGCACATCATCCCGAACACGATGGTCGATGCGTTCGCGCAGGGTGAAATCCTGCAGATCCTGCTGATCGCGCTGCTGTTCGGCAGCGTGCTCGCGCACCTCGGCGAGCGCGGCAAGGTCGTCACCGACTTCATCGATGGGCTCACCCGCGTGCTGTTCGGCATCGTGCACATCGTCACGAAGCTGGCACCGATCGGCGCGTTCGGCGCGATGGCGTTCACGATCGGCAAGTACGGCGTCGGCTCGCTGGTGCCGCTGCTCAAGCTGATCGGCACGTTCTACCTGACGTCGGTCGTGTTCGTGCTCGTCGTGCTCGGCACGATCGCGCGCTTCACGGGCTTCTCGATCATCCGCTTCGTGTCCTACATCAAGGAAGAGCTGCTGATCGTGCTCGGCACGAGCTCGTCGGAAGCCGCGCTGCCGCAGCTGATGGAAAAGCTCGAGAAGGCCGGCTGCTCGCGTTCGGTCGTGGGCCTCGTCGTGCCGACCGGTTATTCGTTCAACCTCGACGGCACCAACATCTACATGACGATGGCCGTGCTGTTCATCGCGCAGGCGACCAACATCGAACTGACGTGGATGCAGCAGCTCACGCTGCTGGCGGTCGCGATGCTGACGTCGAAGGGCGCGAGCGGCGTCACGGGCGCGGGCTTCATCACGCTCGCCGCGACGCTGGCCGTGGTGCCGACGATCCCGCTGTCGGGCATGGTGCTGATCCTCGGTATCGACCGCTTCATGAGCGAATGCCGCGCGTTGACCAACATCGTCGGCAACGGCGTCGCGACGGTCGTCGTGTCCGCATGGGAGAAGGAGCTCGACCGCAACAAGCTGCGCCAGGCGCTGAAGGGCGGCGGCGAAGTCGCGGCGACCGAGACTGCCGGCGTCTGACATCATGAAGGAGCAGGCGGCGGCGGCACCGCCCGCCGGCGGCGCGGCGCGCGGCGGCAATCCGGAGGCCTATGACACAATAGGCGATCCGCATCGCCAGGAAGCCTCGACCGTGACGCGCCGCCTGCTCATCCTCGTCGTGCTTGCCGCCGCGCTGGCCGCGGCATGCACGCTGACGTGGACCATCACCTGGCGGCGCGGCGTCGCCGAGCTGCAGCGCAATGCTGCCGTGCGCGTCGACCGCACCACCAGCGCGCTCAAGAGCACGCTCGACCGCTACGAGTCGCTGCCTTATCTGCTCGGCAGTCATCCGTACGTGCAGGACCTGCTCGCCGAGCCGAAGCGCGCCGACTACAGCGCGCGCGTCAACCGCTATCTCGAAGATCTCAACGAACACGCGCACGCGACCGTCACCTACGTGATCGGCGCGGACGGCCTGTGCGTCGCCGCCAGCAACTGGCGCGCGCCCGACAGCTTCGTCGGGATCGAATACCGCTTCCGCCCGTATTTCCTCGACGCGATGCACGGCCAGGTCGGCCGCTTCTTCGGGATCGGCACGATCTCGCGCGATCCCGGCTACTACATCTCGCAGCCCGTGTGGCGCGACGGCAAGATCGCGGGCGTCGTCGTCGTGAAGCTCAACCTCGAATGGTTCCAGGGCGCCGACGCGTCCGAGCCGCTCGTCGTCGCGGACGATCACGGCGTCGTGTTCCTGTCGTCGGTGCCCGCGTGGAAGTACCACACGCTGCGCCCGTTGACGGGGCCCGTCGCCGCGTCGATCTACGAGACCCGCCAGTACGCGCAGCAACCGGTCACGCCGCTGCCGCTGCGCATCGAGCAGACGCTCGGCGCCGATGCGGAGATCGTGCGGCTTGGCGCGGGCCTGCGCGCGCCGCGCTTCCTGGCCAGCAAGCGCCGGATCGGCGAGCCCGACTGGCTGCTCGTCACGCTCGCGCCGATCGCGCCCGTCGACGCCGATGCGCGCAACGCGACGATCGTCACGGGCTTCGGCTTCGTGTCGGTCGCGCTGTTCGCGTTCTACTGGCGGATGCGCCGCGCGCGCGTGCGCGAAATGATCCGCGGCCGTGCGCTGCTGCAACAGGCCTATGCGGAGCTGAACCGGCGCGTCGAGGAGCGCACGGTCGACCTGTCGGAAGCGAACGAGCAATTGCAGAAGGAGGTCGGCGACCGGATTCGCGCGGAGCAGGAGCTGCGCGCCGCACACGACGAACTGATCCAGGCGAGCAAGCTCGCCGCGCTCGGCCAGATGGCGGCCGGCATCACGCACGAACTGAACCAGCCGCTCGCGGCGCTGCGCAGCTTCTCGGACAACACGCGCGTGCTGCTCGATCGCGGCGAGCAGGCGGCCGCACGCGAGAACCTCGAGGCGATCGCCGCGCTCACCGAGCGGATGGGCAAGATCACGAACCAGCTGAAGCTGTTCGTCGGCCGCGCGAAGCCGCGCAACGAACGGGCGCTCGTCGTGCGTGCGCTGCGCAGCGTGCTGTCGCTGCTCGGCGATCGCCTGCGCGGCGTCGCGCTCACGCTGACGCTGCAGGACGCGATCGTGTCGCCCGCGCACGACGCGCCGCTCGATCTGGCTTGCGACTATCCCGAACTCGTCGCGCGTTGCGAGGATCTGCGGCTCGAACAGGTGCTGATCAACCTGCTCGGCAACGCGCTCGACGCGGTCGCGGGCGTCGCGGCGCCTGCCATCGAGGTGACGATCGCGGTGTCGGCCGCGACGCTCGCGATCGAGGTGCGCGACAACGGGTCCGGCATCGCGCCCGACCTGCTGCCGCGCCTGTTCGAGCCATTCTTTACGACCAAGGAAATGGGGCGCGGGCTCGGCCTCGGTCTCGCGATCTCGTCGTCGATCGCGAGCGACGCGGGCGGCGCACTGACCGCGCGCAACGCGCCGTCGGGCGGTGCGCAGTTCGTCTTGACGCTGCGGCGCGCACGCACGCATCATCCGGACTCCGTGTCCGAGCCGGCGGGCTCGCATTGAGCACACGTCAGCCGCAGACCCGGTCGGCGAACGACCGGCATCAACGCCGCCGCGCGCGCGACTGCGCCGCGCGGCCCGTCAGGAGCAAGTGAGTACGATGGCCAACCGGCTGCAAGTGATCTATATCGAAGACGATGCGCTCGTTCGCCGGGCGAGCGTGCAGAGCCTTCAGCTGGCGGGCTTCGACGTCGCCGGCTTCGAGTCGGCCGAAGCGGCCGAAAAGGCGATCGTCGCGGACACCGCCGGCGCGATCGTCAGCGACATCCGGCTGCCCGGCGCCAGCGGCCTCGACGTGCTCGCGCAGTGCCGCGAGCGCGTGCCCGACGTGCCCGTGATCCTCGTCACCGGGCACGGCGACATCTCGATGGCCGTGCAGGCGATGCGCGACGGCGCCTACGATTTCATCGAAAAGCCGTTCGCGGCCGAGCGTCTGATCGAGACGGTGCGCCGCGCGCTCGAGCGGCGCGAGCTCGTGCTCGAGAACCATGCGCTGCGGCGCGAGCTGGCCGGGAAGGACGTCGTCGCACCGCGCATCATCGGCCGCAGCCCCGCGATCGAGCAGGTGCGCAAGCTGATCGCGAACGTCGCGCCCACCGATGCGTCGGTGCTGATCAACGGCGATACGGGCGCCGGCAAGGAGTTGATCGCGCGCAGCCTGCACGAGCTGTCGCCGCGCCGCGACAAGCCGTTCATCGCGGTGAACTGCGGCGCGCTGCCCGAGCCGATGTTCGAGTCCGAGATGTTCGGCTACGAACCCGGCGCGTTCACCGGCGCCGCGAAGCGGCGTGTCGGCAAGCTCGAATATGCGTCCGGCGGCACGCTGTTCCTCGACGAAATCGAAAGCATGCCGCTCGCGCTGCAGGTGAAGCTGCTGCGCGTGCTGCAGGACGGCGTGCTGGAGCGGCTCGGCTCGAACCAGCCGATCCGCGTGAACTGCCGCGTCGTCGCGGCCGCGAAGGGCGACATGAGCGAACTCGTCGCGGCCGGCACGTTCCGGCGCGACCTGCTGTACCGGCTCAACGTCGTGACGATCGCGCTGCCGCCGCTCGCCGAGCGCCGCGAGGACATCGTGCCGCTGTTCGAGCACTTCATGCTCGATGCGGCCGTGCGCTACGGGCGGCCGGCGCCTGTGCTGACCGACCGGCAGCGCGCGAGCCTGATGCAGCGCGACTGGCCCGGCAACGTGCGCGAGCTGCGCAACGCGGCCGACCGTTTCGTGCTCGGCGTGGCCGACATGCCGCAGGAAACGGGCGCCCGCGGCGACGAAACCGACAACGAGCAGACGCTGAAGGAGCGCATCGAGCAGTTCGAGCGCGCGGTGATCGCCGAGGCGCTGAACCAGACGGGCGGGGCGGTCGCCGCGACGGCCGACCGGCTGCATGTCGGCAAGGCGACGCTCTACGAGAAGATGAAGCGCTACGGGCTGTCGGCGAAAGGCGAAACCGAGCGCTGAAAAGCAAACGGACCGCGGAACCGGGCTGGCCGGTCGTGCGGTCCGTGGTCGGCGAAGGGCGCGCGGCCCTTCGATCCGGATCGGGCGGCGCTCAGGCCGCGTTGCTGTCGAGCGCCTTCTTGAGCAGCGCGTCGAGTTCCGCGAACTGCGGTGCGCCGACGTAGCGCTTCAGGATCTTGCCGTTCTTGTCGACGACGAAGGTCGTCGGCGTGAGCTGCACGTTACCGAACTGCTTCGCGACGCTGCCGTCGTCGAGCGCGACCTTGAACGGCAGCTGACGCGTCTGCGCGTAGTTCGCGACGTACATCGGCGGATCGTAGTTCATCGCGACCGCGACGAATTCCAGCCCCTGACCCTTGAAGCGGTTATAGGTATCGACCATCTGCGGCATTTCCTGCATGCAGGTCGCGCAGCTCGTTGCCCAGAAGTTCACGAGATAGACCTTGCCCTTCAGGTCGCCGGCGGTCGAGACCTTCTGGCCCGACAGCAGCGTGAACGTCGCATCAGGCACGCTGGACTTGCCGTTGAACGCGAAGAAGCCGGCTACGGCGATGGCCGCGACGACTGCGGCCGCGACGATGTAGCGGACAGGGCCGGTGCTGCGGCGGGCGGGAGGCGTGGTGTTCATCTTCGGTGCTCTCGGAGTCGGTCGATGACGCGGATCAATGCAAAGGACGTCGAAATTCGACGCTCATTTTAACGCGAATGCGGCGCGCGCACCGGCCGCCGCCGCACATCCCGGTTTTCACGTTCGGCGGATAATGCCCGTTTTTCCTGCCCGATCCACGCCATGCCGAAGGAAGTCATCGATTCGTTGCGCCCCCTTTTCCGTCCTCTGCGACACTTCGCCGCGCTCGCCTGCGCGAGCGTCGCGCTGGCCGCGTGCTCGCCATCGTACGACTGGCGCACGCTGCACAACGATGCCGGCTACACGATTGACCTGCCGGCGAAGCCGACCGTCGAGGAGCAGCCGGTTGCGATCGGCGGCGCGTCGATGCCGATGCGGATGCAGGCCGCGCACGTCGATGGCGCGGTGTTCGCGGTCGGCACGCTGACGCTGCCCGACGACCGCGACGACACGCGCCGCGCGGCGCTCGACTTCCTGCGCGCCGGGCTGTCCCGCAACCTCGAAGGCGCGCCGCAGACGGCTGCGGTGCCCGTGCCGCTCGCGGCCGGCGGCGCGGTGAACGGGCTCGAGCTGCGCATCGCGGGCGCGGCCGCCGGCGGCGATCGCGCGCGCAAGACGATCGTCGCGCGGCTCGCCGCGCGCGGCCGGCACGCGTACCAGGCGGTCGTGATCGCTGACGGGCCGCTCGCGCAGGAGCAGCTCGACCAGTTTTTCGGCTCGTTCAAACTCGACTGACGACGGTCGGCGAGGGCGCTCAGACACCGTGCGACAACTGAAAGTTCATTCGCAGCTTTCGACGCTAATGGCCGGATTTTGCGAGGGTTTTTCGGCTATCCACAGCGCATGTGGATAACTTTGTTGAAAAGTCGGCCGGAATTCCCGCCGAGCCGCGCCGGACGGCCTTCCGGCCCGTTTGGTCGCTCGCGCGCGGTTTGAGAAAAATCAATCAAAACAACGAGATACGGATTCCGTCCGGCAAAGGCCCCGGCGAGGTGCGATCCGGGGCCGGATTCGAGAAATTGTGCATAAGTCAAGTCTTGACAGCCGTTTTTTGTCCTCCGAGGGCGTTCAGAGCCCCGTGAGCGCGCGTCGGTAGCGGATCGCCTCGGCGATCTGCGCGGCCGTCGGCAGCGGGTCGCCGGCCAGGTCGGCGATCGTCCGCGCGACCTTCAGCACGCGGAAATACGCGCGCGCCGACCAGCCGAAGCGCTCGCCGGCCTCGCGCAGCAGCCGCTCGCCCTCGTCGGTCGGCCGGCACAGGTCGTCGGTCTCGCGGCCGCTCAGCATGTGATTCGTCTTGCCCTGCCGGCCGAGCTGCAGCGCGCGCGCCTGCGCGACCCGCGCGGCCACCGCGGCGCTCGGTTCGCCGGGCGCCGACGCGCGCGACGCGAGTTCGGCCGGCGACAGCGCGGGCAGGTCGATCTGGATGTCGATGCGGTCGAGGAGCGGCCCCGACAGCTTGCGCAGGTAGCGCGCGGCGACGTCCGGCGTACAGCGGCAGCGCCCGGACGGATCGCCATGCCAGCCGCACGGGCACGGGTTCATCGCGGCGATCAGCTGGCAAGCGGCCGGAAAGTCGGCTTGCTGGGCCGCGCGCGAGATAGTGATGCGGCCGGCTTCCAGCGGCTCGCGCAGCATTTCCAGCACGTGCCGGTCGAATTCCGGCAATTCGTCGAGAAACAGCACGCCGAGATGCGCAAGCGTGATTTCGCCCGGCTGCGGCGGGTTGCGACCGCCGACCAGCGCGGCGGCGCTCGACGAGTGATGCGGCGAGCGGAACGGCCGCCGGCGCCACTGCGCGGGCGAGAAGCCGATGCGGCTCGCAGACAGGAGCGCGGCCGACGCCAGCGCCTCGTCGTCGGTCAGCGGCGGCAGGAGGCCGGCCAGCCGCGCGGCCAGCATCGACTTGCCGGCTCCCGGCGGCCCGACCATCAGCATGTGATGGCCGCCCGCGGCAGCGACTTCGAGCGCGCGTCGTGCGCCGCGCTGGCCGACCACGTCCGCGAGATCGGGGGCGGCCGGCGCCGGCAGGCCGTCGAGGCACGGTGCCGCGACCGGCGCGAGCCGTCCGTCCGGCGCATCGGCGAGATGCGCGCACAGCGCGGGCAGGTCACGCGCGCCATATACCGTGACGCCCGGCACGAGCGCCGCCTCGGCCGCGCTGTCGAGCGGCAGGTATAGCTCGGGCGGGCGCGACGTCGCCGCGGAGCCGGACCGGGCGATGGAATCCGGGCCTGATCCAAGGCTCGATCCAAGGCCCGATCCGGTTTCGCCCGCGCGCCAGTCCCGCGCCGCGCCGCACGCCATCGCGAACGCGCCGCGCATCGGCCGCAGCGCGCCGGTCAACGACAGCTCGCCCGCGAATTCGCGGCCGGCCAGCGCGTCGGCCGGGATCTGGCCGTTCGCGGCGAGGATGCCCAGCGCGATCGGCAGGTCGAATCGGCCCGACTCCTTCGGCAGATCGGCCGGCGCGAGGTTGACGGTGATGCGGCGCACGGGGAATTCGAAGCCGCAGTTCTGCAGCGCGGCGCGCACGCGCTCGCGGCTTTCACGGACTTCGAGATCGGGCAGGCCGACGATGGAGAACGACGGCAGCCCGTTGGCAAGATGGACTTCGACGGTGACATCCGGCGCGCGGCCGGAGGCGGGCGCGCGACTGCGCACCACGGCGAGCGACATGGCGAGGCTCCTGTAAGCAGACGGACGACGGCCGTTCGGGGCCGCATGCCGCGGGAATCGGAGGAATCGGTGCGCGCTTGCCGGCGTGGCGCGGGGAAAGAACGAGGCGCTGCGGAACGACGAACTGCGAAGAGCGATGAACTGCGAAGAGCGGGAATGTTGCGAAGAGCGGGGGTGCTGCGAAGAACAACGGACTACGAAAAACGGTGGAACGGCTTAGGCTTCGGGGCGGCGGGCGCGGGCCGCGCGAGGCGGCCCGCGCCCGGACCTTGCGGCCCGGGTGGAGGCGTCAGGCCTGCGGCGATGCGAGCTTCTGCTCGAGTTCCGCGACGCGCTTTTCGAGTTCCTCGAGGCGCACGCGGGTACGGGCGAGCACCTGCGCCTGCGTGTCGAATTCCTCGCGCGTGACGAGATCGAGTTTCGAGAAGCCTTGCGACAGCATGGCCTTCACGTTGCGCTCGACGTCCTTGGCCGGCGAGTTTTTCAGCAGATCGCTGACACGCGACTGCAGATCGTTGAAAACGTCGCTGGGTTGCTTCATGTGATTCCCCTTCCTTGCACAAAAATTGTGCATCTTCAGTTGCGTACGTGCCCATGATGCACGCATGACCGGAAATGGTGCGCCCGGGGCGCGAATTCCGGGCACGGCGCCCGCATGGGTGAATGCCCCGGCGATCCGGGACGTGCGTGCACTCTAGCAACGTTCCTTTCGCCGCGCCAGCAAACCGAGCCACGTTGGCCATTCGGCCGGGTTTCCGCACCTTACATCGCGGGATGCGTCCCCGTTCATGAGCCGTTCGAGACGGTGCTCGGACAGACATGGCACGCGAGTTGCTGAGAAGAGTCCGTTACAACATTCCAACCAATTCGACGGGACAACCCAGCGAGAGGACTTCATGAAACTCATTACCGCAATCATCAAGCCGTTCAAGCTCGATGAGACACGCGAAGCGCTGTCGGCGCTTGGTGTCTCGGGCATCACGGTGACGGAGGTGAAAGGGTTCGGGCGCCAGAAGGGGCATACCGAGCTGTACCGCGGCGCCGAATATGTGGTCGATTTCCTGCCGAAGATGAAGATCGAGGCGGCTGTGTCCGACGATCTCGTCGACCAGGCGGTGGAGGCGATCGAGCGGGCCGCGCGTACCGGCAAGATCGGCGACGGCAAGATCTTCGTCACGCAAATCGAACAGGTGATCCGGATTCGCACCGGGGAGACCGGCGCAGACGCGCTGTAACAGAACAGACAAGACAAGCGACAAGAGGAAACCCAAGATGCGCAAACTTCTGATGTCCCTGCTGATGGCCGGCTCGCTGATCGCGACCGGCGTCGGTTCCGCGCTCGCGGACGACGCGGCGTCCGCCGCGGCTGCGTCCGCGCCCGCCGCAACGGCTTCCGACGCATCGGCTGCGGCCGCTCCGGCTGCGTCCGCGCCGGCCGCCACTGACGCATCCGCACCCGCCGCCGCGGCAGCAGCCCCCGCTTCGGGCGCCGCCGACGCATCGGCCGCCGCTGCCGCGTCCGCGCCGGCCGCACCCGCCGCGCCGACCGCGCCGTTCTCGGTCGATTCGTCGAAGATCAGCGCGGGCGACACCGCGTGGATGCTGACCTCGACCGCGCTCGTGCTGTTCATGACGGTCCCGGGCCTCGCGCTGTTCTACGCGGGCATGGTCCGCAAGAAGAACGTGCTCGCGACCGTGATGCAGAGCTTCGCGATCACCGCGCTGATCACGGTGCTGTGGACGGTGGTGGGCTACAGCCTCGCGTTCACGCCGGGCAACGGCTTCATCGGCGGCCTGTCGCGCGTGTTCCTGCACGGGATGAACTACATCCACGGCGACAAGGCGACCACGCTGACCGTCAGCCACCTGGCGCCGACGATTCCGGAGACGGTCTACTTCGTCTACCAGATGACGTTCGCGATCATCACGCCGGCACTGATCTGCGGCGCGTTCGCCGACCGGATGAAGTTCTCGGCGATGCTCGTGTTCATGACGCTCTGGTCGCTGATCGTCTATGTGCCGATCGCGCACATGGTGTGGGAGCCGACCGGCTGGCTGTCGTCGGACGGCGTGCTCGACTTCGCGGGCGGCACCGTCGTGCACATCAACGCGGGTATCGCGGGCCTGATGTCGTGCCTCGTGCTCGGCAAGCGGGTCGGCTACGGCCGTGAATCGATGGCACCGCACAACCTCGTGCTGACGATGATCGGCGGCTCGATGCTGTGGGTCGGCTGGTTCGGCTTCAACGCGGGTTCGGCGGTTGCGGCCGACGGCCGTGCCGGCTTCGCGATGCTGACGACGCAAGTCGCGACGGCCTGCGCGGCGCTGGGCTGGATGTTTGCCGAGTGGGTCGCGAAGGGCAAGCCGTCGGTGCTCGGCATCGTGTCGGGCGCGGTCGCGGGTCTCGTCGCGATCACGCCGGCTGCCGGCTTCGTCGGCGTGACCGGTGCGCTGGTGATCGGCATCGCGGCGGGCGTGGTCTGCTTCTGGTCGGCGACGTGGCTCAAGTCGAAGCTCGGCTACGACGATTCGCTCGACGCGTTCGGCGTGCACGGCGTGGGCGGGATTCTCGGCGCGCTGCTGACGGGCGTGTTCGCGGTCAAGGACATCGGCGGCGCCGACGGCAGCCTGCTGCTGCAGGCGAAGGGCGTGCTGATCACGCTGGTCTACAGCGGCGTGCTGAGCTTCGTGCTGCTGAAGCTGATCGACATGACGATCGGTCTGCGCGTGTCCGAAGAGGAAGAGCGCGAAGGCCTCGACGTGATCCTGCACGGCGAGCACGTCGAATAAGTCGTAAGGATGCACGGCGGGCCGCCGCGACGACGGCGCCCGCCACGAATGAGCGCAGCGACTTCGGCCCGCCCACCCGGCGGGCTTTTTTTCTCCTGTCATCGGCTGCCGTAGCGCATAACCCTGCGCGCTATCGGGTCAATAGCCGAAAACTTCCTCCAAACCCTTGCGAAGCCGGGAACAATCCCCAAATGGGCAGGGCAATTGCTCTACAATCTTCATTCTCCCGCTCGCGAGTGATTCATGGTTCCCCACCTCGTTACCGCGTTGAACGGTCCGCTGCTCGAACTCGAGCAGAAGATCCTCGACGCGACGCCTGCGATCGAACGCTGGTTCAGGCTCGAATGGCAGGAACACACCCCGCCGTTCTATTGTTCGGTGGACCTGCGCAACGCCGGTTTCAAGCTGGCGCCCGTCGACGCGAACCTGTTTCCCGGCGCGTTCAACAATCTGCCGTCCGAAGTGCTGCCGCTCGCCGTGCAGGCCGCGATGGCCGCGATCGAGAAGATCTGCCCGGATGCGAAGAACCTGCTCGTGATTCCCGAGCTGCCGACCCGCAACGCGTTCTACCTGGAAAACGTCGCGCGCCTCGCGACGATCATGCGCCAGGCCGGACTGAACGTGCGCTTCGGCTCGCTGGACCCGAGCATCACCGACATGACGCCGATCACGCTGGCCGACGGCCAGAAGATCGTGCTCGAACCGCTCGAGCGTTCGCAGCGCCGCCTCGGCCTGAAGAATTTCGATCCATGCTCGATCCTGCTGAACAACGACCTGTCGGCCGGCATCCCGGCCGTGCTGGAAAACCTGCACGAGCAGTACCTGCTGCCGCCGCTGCACGCGGGCTGGGCCGTGCGCCGCAAGTCGACGCACTTCTCGTGCTACGACGACGTCGCGAAGAAGTTCGCGAAGATGGTCGGCGTCGATCCTTGGATGGTGAATCCGTATTTCGCGCACGTCGAGGGCGTCGACTGGCAGGCACATGAAGGCGAGCAGGCGCTCGCCGACGCGATCGACGGCGTGCTGAAGAAGATCGCGCGCAAGTATCGCGAATACGGGATCAGCGAGAAGCCGTACGTCGTCGTGAAGGCCGACGCGGGCACCGCGGGGCGCGGCGTGATGACCGTGCACGACGCGGCCGAGATCGGCCGCATGTCGAAGGCCGAGCGCGCGCAGATGGCCGAGACGAAGGCCGGCCTGACGGTGCGCGACGTGATCGTGCAGGAAGGCGTCTATACGTTCGAGCGCGTCGGCGACGAAGTCGCGGAGCCCGTCGTGTACATGATCGACCGCTACGTGGTCGGCGGCTTCTACCGTACGCACGGCGGCCGCGAGCGCGACCAGAACCTGAACGCGCCCGGCATGCACTACGTGCCGCTCGGCTTCGAGCACACCGCGCTGCCGGATGCCGGCGCCAAGCCGGGTGCCGCGCCGCCGAACCGTTTCTACATGTACGGCGTCGTCGCGCGGCTGTCGCTGATCGCGTCGTCGATCGAACTGGAAAAGACCGATCCCGAAGCCATCCAGGTGTAACGGACCTTCGCTACGTACAGGACCCGCATGGACATTCTCTTTATCGCCGACCCGCTCGAGCGCTTCAAGATCTACAAGGATTCGACCTACGCGATGATGGCCGAGGCCGCGCGGCGCGGGCATGCGGTGTACGCGTGCGAACCGGGCCACCTCGCGTGGACGGGGTCGGCCGTCGAAGCCGACGTGCGGCGCATCACGTTCGTCGGCGAACTGGACGACCTGCATCGCGAGACCTGGTTCGACGCGGGCCCGGTCGACGCACGCCGCCTCGAATCGTTCGGCGCGGTGCTGATGCGCAAGGATCCGCCGTTCGACATGGAATACGTGACGTCGACGTGGCTGCTCGAGCTGGCCGAGCGCGCCGGCGCACGCGTGTTCAACAAGGCGCAGTCGATCCGCGATCATTCGGAGAAGCTCGCGATCGGCGAGTTTCCGCAGTTCGTCGCGCCGACGCTCGTCACGCGCGACGCGAAACGGCTGCGCGCATTCCACGCCGAGCACGGCGACGTGATCCTGAAGCCGCTCGACGGCATGGGCGGGATGGGCGTGTTCCGCGTGAAGCCGGACGGCATGAACCTCGGCTCGATCGTCGAGATGCTGAGCCACGACGGCACGCGTTCGGTGATGGCGCAGAAGTTCATTCCCGAGATCAAGGCCGGCGACAAGCGCATCCTGCTGATCGGCGGCGAGCCCGTGCCGTATTCGCTCGCGCGGATTCCGCAGGGCAGCGAGGTGCGCGGCAATCTCGCCGCGGGCGGGCTGGGTGTCGCGCAGCCGCTGACCGAGCGCGATCGCGAGATCGCCCGGACGCTCGGGCCCGTGCTCGCGGCGCGCGGGCTGCTGCTGGTCGGCCTCGATGCGATCGGCGACTGGCTGACCGAGGTGAACGTCACGAGTCCGACGTGCTTCCGCGAGATCATGGAGCAGACGGGCTTCGACGTCGCCGCGATGTTCATCGACGCGCTGGAGCGTGCGGCCGCGTAGGCTGCTTCCCGCGCAACCCCGGCGGCGGCCGCGCAGGTCCCCCGTCGCCGGAGCAGCTTGACCGGCCTGCTACAATGCCCGCTTGCCAGGTGCCGAGATCGGCGCACCGAAGGCCCGGCGGTCGGGCCGCAACTGTCGCAAGGCTGAACATGAAACGTTTCCCACACTCGCTACGCTCATTGCCCCGCCGCGGGGTGTCGGCCCGCCAGGGGCGGCCGGGAGCGATCTGACATGGCCGGGATCCTGATCATCGCGCATGCCCCGCTCGCCACCGCGCTGCGGGACTGCATCGCGCACATCTACGGCGGCGTGCCCGCGCGCATCGGCTGTATCGACGTGATGGCGGACAGCGATCCGACCCAGGTCATGGCATTCGCGCACGCGGAGCTCGCGCGGCTCAAGGAAGAGAACGGCGTGGTCGTGCTGACCGACATGTACGGTGCGACGCCCGCGAACATCGCGGGCCAGCTCGCGAAAATCGACAACGTGCGCGTGCTCGCGGGCGTGAACCTGCCGATGCTCGTGCGGGCCGTCTGCTACCGCACCGTGCCGCTCGACAAGCTCGTCGACAAGGCGCTGTCCGGCGGCGCGAAGGGCGTCCACGAAGTGGCGACCGGCACGCCGCCGCCGCCGACGGAAGCCGGCTGCGGCCAATGCGCGCCGATTCCGCCCGAACCGCAGCCGCGCACCGAATCGCACTGATCATCCGTTTTCAGTTTTAGACCGACCCGACCGAGAATCATGCTTCAACAAGAAACCACCATCGTCAATAAATTGGGGCTCCATGCGCGCGCATCGGCCAAGCTTACGCAACTGGCCGGCAACTTCCAGTCGGAAGTCTGGATGACACGCAACGGGCGCAAGATCAATGCGAAGAGCATCATGGGCGTGATGATGCTGGCGGCGGGCATCGGCAGTACCGTGACGATCGAGACGGAAGGGTCCGACGAGCGGGAAGCGATGGACGCGCTGCTGAAGCTGATCGCCGACAAGTTCGGCGAAGGCCAGTGATCGTCGCGCGGGATCGTTGCCGTTTCCAGTCAGAATGCCGCGGATTTCGCGGCATTTTTTTCGTCGGAAGCATTGATGCGGAATGCGCAATGCTGCGGTGCATGCAGTCAGCAGTGAGTCGCGGAATTTATAATCACTAACCGGGGTCATAAGCGCATCGCAGCAGTGTGCCGCGGCTTTACTTGTACAGAGGAGGTACGCGTGTCCTTCACGCTGCATGGCATTCCCGTCTCACGTGGTATCGCGATCGGGCGAGCGTATCTGATCGCGCCGGCGGCGCTCGACGTCGCCCATTACCTGATCGAGGCGAACCAGATCGACGCCGAGGTCGAGCGTTTCCGCACGGCGCTCGACGTCGTGCATCACGAGCTCGCCGCGTTGCGTGCCGACCTGACCGACGACACCCCGAGCGAAGTGGCCGCGTTCATCGACGTACACACGATGATCCTCAGCGACGCGATGCTCGTGCAGGAAACCATCGATCTGATCCGCGCGCGCCGCTACAACGTCGAATGGGCGCTGACCGAGCAACTCGAGCTGCTGACGCGCCACTTCGACGACATCGAGGACGAATACCTGCGCGAGCGCAAGGCCGACATCGAGCAGGTGGTCGAGCGCGTGCTGAAGGCCCTCGCCGGCGCGCCGTCCGCGTCGCAGGCGCTCGATCGCGCGGCCGCGAACGGCACGAACGAGATGATCGTCGTCGCGCACGACATCGCGCCGGCCGACATGATGCAGTTCAAGTCGCAGTCGTTCCAGGCGTTCGTCACCGATCTCGGCGGGCGCACGTCGCACACGGCGATCGTCGCGCGCAGCCTCGGCATTCCGGCCGCGGTCGGCGTGCAGCACGCGAGCGCGTTGATCCGTCAGGACGACCTGATCATCGTCGACGGCGACCAGGGCATCGTGATCGTCGATCCCGCGCCGATCGTCCTCGAGGAATATTCGTACCGGCAGTCCGAGAAGTTGCTGGAGCAACGCAAGCTGCAGCGTCTGAAGTTCTCGCCGACGCAAACGTTGTGCGGCACCAAGATCGACCTGTACGCGAACATCGAACTGCCCGACGACGCGAAGGCGGCGGTCGAGGCCGGCGCGGTCGGCGTCGGCCTGTTCCGCTCCGAGTTCCTGTTCATGCATCAGAAGGAGATGCCGGAGGAGGAGGAGCAGTTCGCCGCATACAAGCGGGCCGTCGAGTGGATGAAGGGCATGCCGGTGACGATCCGCACGATCGACGTCGGCGCGGACAAGCCGCTCGAGGCGCTCGATGAAGGGTACGAAACCGCACCGAACCCCGCGCTCGGCCTGCGCGCGATCCGCTGGAGCCTGTCCGAGCCGCAGATGTTCCTCACGCAGTTGCGCGCGATCCTGCGCGCGTCCGCGTTCGGCCAGGTGAAGATCCTGATTCCGATGCTCGCGCACGCGCAGGAGATCGACCAGTCGCTCGACCTGATCCGCGAGGCGAAGCGCCAGCTCGACGACGCGGGGCTCGCGTACGATCCAAACGTGCGCATCGGCGCGATGATCGAGATTCCGGCCGCGGCGATCGCACTGCCGCTGTTCCTGAAGCGGTTCGATTTCCTGTCGATCGGCACCAACGACCTGATCCAGTACACGCTCGCGATCGACCGCGCGGACAACGCGGTCGCGCACCTGTACGACCCGTTGCATCCGGCCGTGCTGCATCTGATCTCGTACACGCTGCGCGAGGCGAAGCGCGTGGGCGTGCCGGTGTCGGTGTGCGGGGAGATGGCGGGCGATCCGGCGCTCACGCGCCTGTTGCTCGGGATGGGGCTCACCGAGTTCTCGATGCACCCGAGCCAGTTGCTCGTCGTGAAGCAGGAAATCCTGCGCGCGCACCTGAAGGCGCTCGAGAAGCCGACGGCCGACGTGCTCGCGTCGTTCGAGCCGGAGGAAGTGCAGGCGGCGCTGCAGCGCCTGTCGGTTGCCGTGCCGCGCGCGGACGCCGCCGCTTAGGCACCCGCTGCGCCGCTAACCGCAGCGAAGCGTCACGCATGCGCCGGCCGGCGCATGCACGTCGCGCGTCAGTGCCGGCCCCCGCACACGGGGCAGTCGGCCTGGCGCGCGATCTTCATCGTCGTCCATTCCATCCGCAGCGAATCGAGCATCATCAGCCGTCCGTTGAGCGTCGTGCCGATCGCGCCGATCACGCGCAGCGCTTCGGCGGCCTGCATCGCGCCGATGATCCCGACCGTCGGTGCGAACACGCCCATCGTCGCGCACGCGACTTCCTCGAACGGTTGATCCTCCGGAAACACGCACGCATAACAGGGCGCGGCCGGATCGCGGAAGTCGAACGTGCTGATCTGCCCGTCGAAACGCAGCGCGGCGCCCGACACGAGCGGCACGCCATGCGCGACGCACGCGCGGTTGATCGCGTGCCGCGTCGCGAAGTTGTCGGTGCAGTCGAGCACGACGGTCGCACCCGGCACGTGCGCGTCGAGCCATGCGTCGTCGACGCGTTCCGCGACCGCCTGCACGTTCACGCCGGGGTTCAGTTGCGCGAGCGCGTCGCGCCCCGATTCGACCTTGCTGCGGCCGACCGATGCCGTCACGTGCAGGATTTGCCGCTGCAGGTTCGTGAGATCGACCGTATCGGCGTCGACGAGCGTGATCGTGCCGACGCCCGATGCCGCGAGGTACATCGCGGCGGGCGAGCCGAGGCCGCCCGCGCCGACGACGATCGCATGCGCATCGAGAAAGCGCTGCTGCGCCTCGATGCCGATTTCGTCGACGAGGATGTGACGGGAGTAGCGAAGGAGTTGATCGTCGTTCATGGTGAGTCGTGGGCGAGGCGGGCGGACGTAGCGTTATTTTAGGCGCGCATGAAAAACGGGCCATCGCGGTCTTCCCGCGATGGCCCGTCGGATGCCGGCCGGCGCTTACTGCGGCGCTGACGCGGGCTTCGGTGCGGCGCTCGGCTTCGCGCTTGCGCCCGATGCCTTCGGAGCCGCGGCGGCCTTGCCGGCCGGGCTCTTCGTCGTGCTGTCGGCGAGCAGCGACTTCGATTGCTGGACGGGCTTGCCCTCGAGCTTATTGAGCGCCTGCTGCATCATGAAGTCGTCGGCGCTGCCGAACTCGATCGGCTTGCGATCGCGGTCCTTCTGGCGCTGCTCCGGCGTCTTCTTGTCGTTCTGCTCTTCGAGGATGCGCAGCTGATCCATCCGGCGCTGCTCGCGGTCTTCCTGTTCCTTCTTCTCGTTCGGGTCCTGCGTGTTCGCCAGGTGGTTCGAGTAGTCGACCTCGCGCGTCACGAGCACGTCGTCCGGATCGCCGTCCGCGTACTGATCGACCGGCACGTCGGGCGTGATGCCCTTGTTCTGGATCGAACGGCCGCTCGGCGTGTAGTAGTACGCGGTCGTCAGGCGCAGCGCGGTGTCGGCCGTCATCGGGCGAACCGTCTGCACCGAACCCTTGCCGAACGTCGTCTTGCCCATGATCTGCGCGCGCTTCGAATCCTGCAGCGCGCCGGCGACGATTTCCGACGCGGACGCCGAATAGGCGTTCGTCAGCACGATCATCGGCACGGTCTTGAAGACCGGCGGCAGGTTCTTCAGCGGATCGCCGTCGAAGGACGGCAGGCGATAGTTGTCGTACGTATCGCGGTAGACCTGCTTCGAATCGGGGATCTGGCCGTTGGTCGACACGACGACGGAGTCGGGCGGCAGGAACGCGCCGGCCACGCCGACCGCGCTCTGCAGCAGACCGCCGCCATTGTTGCGCAGGTCGAGGACCAGGCCCTTCAGGTTCGGCTGCTGGCGCGCGATGTCCTGCAGCTTCTGCGCGAGATCGGGCGTCGTGCGTTCCTGGAAGCTCGTGATGCGGACATACGCGTAGCCCGGATCGAGGATCTTCATCTTGACGCTCTGGACCTTGATGATCGCGCGCGTGACCGTGACCGGGAACGTGCGGTCGTCGCTCTTGCGGAAGATCGTCAGCGTGACCTTGGTGCCCGGCTCGCCGCGCATCTGCTTGACGGCCTTGTCGAGCGTCATGCCGCGCACCGGCTTGTCGTTGATGCGCGTGATCAGGTCGCCCGGACGGATGCCGGCGCGGAATGCAGGGGTGTCCTCGATCGGCGAGATCACCTTCACGAGGCCGTCTTCCTGCGAGATCTCGATGCCGAGACCCGCGAAGCGGCCCTTGGTCTGCTCCTGCAGCTCGTCATAGTCGGTCTTGTCGAGGAACGACGAGTGCGGGTCGAGGCTCGACACCATGCCCTTGATCGCCGCCGTCAGCAGCTTCTTGTCGTCGACCGGTTCGACGTACTCGCGCTTGATCTGGCCGAATACTTCCGCGAACAGGCGGAGCTGGTCGAGGGGAAGCGGCGCCGTGGCGGTCTGCTCGGCCGATGCGGAAACCTGCAGCGTGGCGAACACGCCCGTGGCAAGGCCCGCGGCAATCAGGCCGATGTTCTTCAATTTCATTCGCATAGAGATCTGGTGCGGTCGGGAAGCGCGTGGCGGTAGCGGGGATGTAGCGGACAAGTATAACTGTTCGTCCGATGACTCAGTGGAACGGCGCGAAAAGGGCCCGGCGAAGGCCGGGCGGGCACCGCCGGGCGCGCTGCGGGTTCGAAAGCGGGTTCGACAGCAGCGGGGCCGCGAAGGTTCGCGCGGCGCGCGGGGCCGGGGCCGGGCACGCCGCGCCGCGCCGGACGCGGCCCGCCCGGCCCGACGGGCGTCAGCCCGCCTTGCCCTGCTTCGCGACGGCGGCCTGCGCCTGTGCGATCGCGTCCTGGTCGCCGAGGTAATAGTGCTTGATCGGCTTCAGGTTCTCGTCGAGTTCATACACGAGCGGCACGCCGTTCGGGATGTTCAGGCCGACGATGTCGCTGTCCGAGATGCCGTCGAGATACTTGATCAGCGCGCGCAGCGAGTTGCCGTGCGCGGCGATCAGCACCTGCTTGCCGGCGCGGACGGCCGGCGCGATCGACTCGTTCCACAGCGGCAGCACGCGCGCGACCGTGTCCTTCAGGCACTCGGTGAGCGGCAGCTGCTCGCGCGGCACCTTCGCATAACGCGGGTCGTTGAACGGCGCGCGCTCGTCGGTCGGCTCGAGCGCGGGCGGCGGCGTGTCGTAGCTGCGGCGCCAGACGAGCACCTGGTCGTCGCCGAACTTGGCGGCCGTTTCCGCCTTGTTCAGGCCCGACAGCGCGCCGTAGTGGCGCTCGTTCAGGCGCCACGTGTGGACGACCGGCAAATACATGAGGTCCATCCGGTCCTGCACGTGCCACAGCGTGCGGATCGCGCGCTTGAGCACCGACGTGTACGCGATGTCGAACGTGTAGCCGGCCTCCTTGAGCAATTCGCCGGCCTGATAGGCCTCATTGCGGCCTTGTTCGGTCAGGTCGACGTCGACCCAGCCGGTGAAGCGGTTTTCCTTGTTCCACGTCGATTCGCCGTGGCGGATGAGAACGAGTTTGTACATGGATCTTGCGGTCGGTAGTGAAGGAAGCGGTGCGCATCGCACGGGACCCGACCCGGGCCCGCCATCGCGCAAGACGGTTATTTTATAATGGCGGGATTGTCCTTATCCGATTTCTCTTTTTCCGGCGGAATTCCGTGACGTTCTTTACCGATTACACGAACCTGGCCCTTATCGCGATCCTGGTGGTATCCGGCGGCCTGCTGGCCTGGCCCGCACTGCGCCGCGGCCGCGGCGGCCTGTCGGCCGCAGAGGCGACGCAACTCATCAACCGCCGCAACGCCGTCGTGATCGACGTGCGCGCCGCGTCCGATTTCGCCGCCGGCCACCTGCCGTCGGCGCGTCAGGTCGCGGCGGGCGAGATCGGCGCGAAGATCGCGCAGGTCGCGAAGAACAAGAGCACGCCCGTGCTGCTCGTCTGCCAGAACGGCCAGCAGTCGCAGAAGGCGGCGCGCGAGGTCGAGGCGGCGGGTTATGCCGAGGTGCACGTGCTCGAGGGCGGCGTGGCCGCCTGGCAGCAGGCCGGGATGCCGGTCGTCAAACAAGGAGCGGCGAAGTGAACAAGGTTTTGATGTACAGCACGCAGGTGTGTCCGTATTGCATGCAGGCCGAGCGCCTGCTGAAGCTGCGCGGTGTCGAGCAGATCGAAAAGGTGCTGATCGACCGCGATCCGGCCCGCCGTGACGAAATGATGTCGCGCACGGGGCGCCGCACGGTGCCGCAGATCTATATCGGCGAAACACACGTCGGCGGCTACGACGATCTGTCGAAGCTCGACCGTGAAGGCGGGCTCGTACCGCTTCTGCAAGCGGCCTGATTAAGGCAGAATGGCCGCCGGCCGCGCCGCGGCTTGGGCGCGCAGGATTCATCCGCGGCGGCCGGCGAGAAGCCGGGCCGCCCCGTCACCACTTTTAGGGAAACACCATGTCCGACGTCGAAAACCAACCGTTCTTCAACATCCAGCGCGTCTACCTGAAGGATATGTCGCTCGAGCAGCCGAATTCGCCGGCGATCTTCCTCGAGCAGGACATGCCGTCGGTTGAAGTCGAAGTCGACGTGAAGGCTGATCGCCTGGCGGAAAGCGTGTTCGAAGTCGTCGTGTCGGGTACCGTCACCGCGAAGGTGAAGGACAAGGTCGCGTTCCTGATCGAAGCGAAGCAGGCCGGCATTTTCGACATTCGCAACATTCCCGACGAACAGCTCGACCCGCTCGTCGGCATCGCTTGCCCGACGATCCTGTTCCCGTACCTGCGTTCGAACATCGCCGACGCGATCACGCGCGCGGGCTTCCCGCCGATCCATCTGGCGGAAATCAACTTCCAGGCGCTGTACGAGCAGCGTCTCGCGCAGCTTCAGCAGCAGCACGCCGGCGCAGAAGGCGCGCCGAACGGCACGACGCTGAACTGACGTATCACTCGGACCGGTGCTGGGTATGAAAGTAGCCGTTCTCGGCGCCGGTGCCTGGGGCACCGCGCTCGCGGGCCATCTGGCCGCGCGGCACGATACGCTTCTGTGGGCGCGCGACGCCGCGCTCATCGCCGAGCTGCAGGCTCGGCACGAGAATTCCCGTTATCTGGACGGCATCGCGCTGCCTGACGCATTGCGCTACGACGCCGATCTCGGCGCCGCGCTCGCGCATGGCGCCGCGGACGACGCGCTGTGCGTGATCGCCGCGCCGGTGGCCGGGCTGCGGACGCTGTGCCATGCGATGCGCGACGCGGGCTGCGTGCCCGCGCACATCGTCTGGGTCTGCAAGGGCTTCGAGGCCGACACGCATCTGCTGCCGCATCAGGTGATCGCGGCCGAGCTGCCCGAGCAGCACAGCAACGGCGTGCTGTCGGGGCCGAGCTTTGCGCGCGAAGTCGGACAGTCGCTGCCCGTCGCGCTGACGGTGGCGAGTGCATCCGCCGAATGCCGCGAGCGCACGCTCGCCGCGTTCCATCACGGCGCGATGCGGATCTATACGGGCGACGACGTGGTCGGCGTCGAGGTCGGCGGCGCGGTGAAGAACGTGCTGGCGATCGCGACCGGCATCGCCGACGGCCTCGGCCTCGGGCTGAACGCACGCGCCGCGCTGGTCACGCGCGGCCTCGCCGAAATGTCGCGCCTCGGCGTCGCGCTCGGCGGCCGTGCTGAAACCTTCACGGGCCTCACGGGCCTCGGCGACCTGATCCTCACCGCGACGGGCGACCTGTCGCGCAACCGCACGGTCGGCCTGCAGCTGGCGGCCGGCCGCTCGCTGAACGACATCCTCGGCGCGCTCGGCCACGTGGCCGAAGGCGTGCGTTGCGCGCAAGCCGTGCTGGCGATCGCGCGCGCGCAATCGATCGAAATGCCGATCACCGAAGCCGTGTGCGGCGTGCTGTTCGACGGCATCGCGCCGCGCGACGCCGTCAGCGGCCTGCTGCGGCGCGACGCGCGCGCCGAGTAGCGCGGGCCGGCACCGCCCGGTGCGGCCGCGCCAAGCGCGCGGCGCCAAAGCGCACTACGCTTGAACAGTCTCCGGCGTTCAGGGAGGTTGTCATGCTGCAGATCCATTCCACCACGCTCGATGCGCAGCTCGTCGACATCACGACACTCGATGTCGACGCGATCGTCAACGCCGCGAACGGTTCGCTGCTCGGCGGGGGCGGCGTCGACGGCGCGATTCATCGCGCCGCCGGCCCCGGCCTGCTCGTGGAGTGCCGCACGCTCGGCGGCTGCGACACGGGCGACGCGAAGCTCACGCGGGGCCACGGGCTGCCGGCGCGCTACGTGATCCATGCCGTCGGGCCCGTATGGCACGGCGGCGGGCGCAGCGAGCCCGACCTGCTCGCGTCGTGCTACCGGCGCGCGATCGAACTGGCCGAGGAGGTTGCCGCGACGTCGATCGCGTTTCCGGCGATCAGTTGCGGGATCTACCGCTATCCGGCCGGCGAGGCCGTCGACATCGCGGTCGGCACCGTCGCCGAAATGCTGCCGCAGGCACCGAGCCTCACACGCGTGGTGTTCGCGTGCTTTTCCTCCGACATCTACGACCTGTATCGCGCGCGGCTCGCGCGTGCGTGACGCATTGCGCGGCGCGGGCCGTGCCCGGCGCGCGTCAGGCGCCGCCTTCGAAGCCGGCCTGGCGCCACGCCTCGAACACGACCACCGCGACCGTGTTCGACAGGTTCAGGCTGCGGTTGTCCGGCCGCATCGGCAGGCGCACGCGCTGTTCGTTCGGGAAGCGTTCGAGCAGCTCGGCGGGCAGGCCGCGCGTCTCCGAGCCGAACACGAACCAGTCGCCGGGCAGGAACGCGTGATCGTGGAAGCGGCCCGAGCCGCGCGTCGTGAACGCGAACATCCGCGCGGGATCGGGCGATTCGGCCGCGACGAACGCGTCCCAGTCGCGGTGCACGCGCATCTGTGCATATTCGTGATAGTCGAGGCCGGCGCGGCGCATCCGTGCGTCGTCGAGCGGAAAGCCGAGCGGCTCGATCAGGTGGAGGCGCGCGCCCGTGTTGGCGCACAGGCGGATCACGTTGCCGGTGTTCGGCGGAATTTCGGGGGCGACGAGGACGACGTTGAACATGTTTCGGTTTGGCTGGGCCGGCCGGGGCGGAGCAATGTGCTCGTTCCCGGCCGGCCGGTTCGTGACGGCCGCGTTCGGGCGGCCGGCCTCTGTATCTAATTAATCCCTGGCGGTGCGCAGCGCAACCAGATTCGTCACGCGCGCGGCGCCCGCCGCCTTCAGCGCGTGCGCGGCGGCCGCGAGCGTCGCGCCGGACGTCATCACGTCGTCGACGAGCGCGACGTGACGGCCGGTGACGTCGCCGGCCACCGCGAATGCCGCCATCACGTTGTCGCGTCGCGCGCGAAGGTCGAGCCGCGACTGCGGCGCGGTGTCGGTCACGCGCGCGAGCAGCGCCGCATCCGCGCGGACGCCGAGCCGGCGCGCGAGCGGACGCGCGATCGCCCATGCCTGGTTGTAGCCGCGCGCGACGAGCCGCCGGTGCGACAGCGGCACCGGCGCGACCAGGTCGAAGCCGCTTGTGCCGTGCGTATCGTCGACCAGCCGGGCGAGCCGCGCCGCGAATTCGGCGCCGATCGCGAGTCGCGCATGAAACTTCAGGCCGCGCGCGAGCCCGTCGAGCGGCGCGCGGTAATCCGCAAGCGCGAGCGTCGCGTCGAATGGCGGTGGCGCCGTGCGGCACGCGTCGCACCGATAGGCGGCCGCGCGGCCGGCGCTGGTTTGCCCGCCACGGGACGGGGGCGAACGCGGCCGCCCGGCGCCCAGCGGCAGCGCGCAGACGTCGCAGCGCAGCCGCGCTTCATTCCAGTACGCGGCGTCGCAAGCGCCGCAAATCACGGCATGTGACAAATTGCCGCACAGCGCGCAGCGATTCGGCAGCGCGACCGCGGCGATGCGTGCCGCCAGCGCGCGAACCTGCGACAAAACGACGCGCATCGTGCGCGGAGCGGAACTGCGGATCATCGCGAACACTCCTGGCCGCCCCGTCTCGATGAAGCCTGCGGGGCGAGCGAGTATACTTCGGGCTCTTCGCCAGTGTGCCCGACATGTCCCCAGCTTCGACTTCAACCAGCCGTCCGGCCAATGACGCCGGGCGCCTGCGGCGGATCTTCGACCGCCGTGCCGCCACGTTCGACGCGGTCGCGTTCCTGCCGCGCGAGATCGCGCAGCGGATGAACGAACGCCTCGAATACATCAAGGTGAGTCCGACGGCCGTGCTCGACGCGGGCTGCGGCCCCGGCGACGACCTGCCGGCGCTGCGCGCGCGCTTTCCGGAAGCGCCCGTATTCGGCGTCGACCTGTCCGGCGCGATGCTCGCGCGGGCCGGTCAGCGCGAGGTCGAGCAGACGAGCTGGCGCCGCTGGCTGCCGGCTTCGCTCGGCCGGGCGCTGGGTCAGCGCGGCCCGCGCGTCGCGCAGGCCGATTTCGCCGCGCTGCCGTTTCCGGGCGGCGCGTTCGACCTGATCTGGTCGAATCTCGCCCTCCACTGGCATTCGCGCCCCGACGCGGTGTTGCCCGAATGGCAGCGCGTGCTGCGCGTCAACGGCCTGCTGATGTTCAGCACGCTCGGCCCCGACACGCTGCGCGAACTGCGCGCGGCCTGCGCGGACGCCGAAGCGGCGCTCGGCATCGCGCCGCCCGCCGCGCGCGTGATCGATTTTGTCGACATGCACGACCTCGGCGACATGCTCGTCGAGAGCGGCTTCGAGATTCCCGTGATGGATCAGGAAGTGCTGACCGTCACCTACAAATCTCCCGATTCCCTGCTGGCCGACGTACGCCGCTGGGGCGCTTATCCGTTCGAGCGCGCGGCGCCGCAGCGCGCGACGCGGCGCTTTCGCGCGGCGCTCGGCGACGCGCTGGAGGCGCGCCGGCGCGAGGACGGCACGATTCCGCTGACCTTCGAGGTGATCTACGGCCACGCCTGGAAGGCCGTGCCGCGCACGACCGCCGAAGGGCACGGGATCGTGCGCATCGAGGACATCGGGAAGGGCCGTCCGAAGAATCGGTAAAGCGGTAAAGAGGGGTTTTGTTATGTCTGAAATTAGCGGCGCAAAGCGGGGTCGAATTGGCGCCAAAAACGGCCGGAAAGCTTGTCGCGCTTGGCTTGCGGGGCGATAGGCGCTTGCTTGTGGATGCCATTGAACCCGCCTATAATGCGTCAGCTTGTCGTCCCGGGGTCCCCGCAATACGGGGCGACGAGTCCGATGCAGGCATGCATCGCATGCCATTCGCGTGAGGCGGCGATGGAAGCAGCGAGTGTTTCGGCGGAGACGACGAACGGCGAACCGGTCCTCGAAGACTGGCTGATCAAACGCAACTGTTCGGTGTCGCCACGCCAGTTCGTGCTGTTTTACGCGTCGCTTGCGGGCTTCTCGCTGGTGATTGCGACGTTGCTGATGTGGAGGGGGGCCTGGCTCGTCATGCCCTTCACCGGAATCGAGTTGCTGGTGGTGGGTGTCGCATTTGCGATCTATGCTCGCCATGCGGTCGATTACGAACGCATCAGGCTGTTTCCGCACCGGCTCGTGATCGAGCGGATGGATGCGGAGCGGCTCACGCAGATCGAATTCAACCCGCGCTGGGTGCGGGTCGAGCCGGGGGCGACGCCACGCGATCCGATTCGACTGGTATCGCGCGGGCAGACCGTCGTAATCGGGCAGCATCTCGCGCAGTACAAGCGTGCGCAGTTTGCCGACGAACTGCGCGTGTCGCTCAGGCGCTGCGGCTGACGAGGCGCGGGCACCGGCCGGGAACAGGCCGGCGGCTTGCGACGGGGGAGGGTTTGAATGGAAATTTTGGGTAAGGATGCTATGAAAACAATCAAGCGAGCCCTCACGGGCGTGCTGGCATGCAGCGGTTTGCTCTTTGCCGGTGCCGCCCTGGCGGTCGGTGATAGCCCGGGCGGCCCCCGCGTCAACGAGATCAACTTTCAGCCGCCGGTCACGAAAATCGCCGAGGAGCTCTACGATCTCCACACGATGATGCTGATCCTGTGTACGGTGATCTTCGTCGGCGTGTTCGGCGTGATGTTCTATTCGATCTTCGCGCACCGCAAATCCAAGGGCCACAAGGCCGCCAATTTCCATGAAAGCACGACCGTCGAGATCATCTGGACGATCGTGCCGTTCGTCATCGTCGTGCTGATGGCGCTGCCGGCGACGAAGGCCGTCGTCGCGATGAAAGACACGACGAACGCCGATCTCACGATCAAGGTCACCGGCTACCAGTGGAAGTGGGGCTACGACTACGTGAAGGGCCCGGGCGAGGGCATCGGCTTCCTGTCGACGCTGAGCACCCCGCGTGACGAAGTGATGGGCAAGAAGCCGATCACCGACACCTATCTGCAGGAAGTCGACAACCCGCTCGTCGTGCCGGTCAACAAGAAGATCCGCATCATCACGACCGCGAACGACGTCGTCCACTCGTGGTACGTGCCCGCGTTCGGCGTGAAGCAGGATGCGATTCCCGGCTTCGTGCGCGACACGTGGTTCAAGGCCGACAAGGTCGGTACCTTCCGTGGTTTCTGTACCGAGCTGTGCGGCAAGGAACACGCGTTCATGCCGGTCGTCGTCGAAGTCCTGTCGGAAGACGACTACGCGAAGTGGGTGACCGCGCAGAAGGCCAAGATGGCCAGCGCGGCGGTCGATCCGAACAAGGTTTACACGATGGCCGAACTCGTCGCGCACGGCGAGGAAGTCTACAAGGCGAACTGCGCGGCCTGCCACCAGGTGAGCGGCAAGGGCCTCGGCGCGTTCCCGGCGATGGACGGCAGCCCGATCGTGAACGGCCCGATCGCCGGACACGTCGAGCGCGTGCTGCACGGCAAGGGTGCAATGCCGTCGTGGGCATCGCTGTCGGACCTCGACATCGCGTCGGTCATCACGTACGAGCGCAATTCGTGGGGCAACCACAAGAACGACCTGCTGCAGCCGAAGCAAGTGGCTGACGCGCGCAACGGCAAGATGCCGGAAGACACGGCGGGCGCAGCGCCACCGGCTGAAGCGGCGCCGGCGCAAGCCGCGTCGGCCGCAGCCGAGCAGCCGGCGGCAGCATCGGCATCGGCCGCACTGTCGACGATCTACTTCGAAACGGGCAAGAGCGTGCTGCCGGCCGACGCGAAGGCGGCGATCGCCGCCGCGGCCGACTATGCGAAGGCACATCCGGACGCGAAGCTCGCGCTGTCGGGTTTCACCGACACGACGGGCTCGGCCGACGCGAACGCCGAACTGGCCAAGCACCGCGCACAAGCCGTGCGCGACGCGCTGAAGGCGGCCGGCGTGGCGGAAGACCACATCATCATGAAAAAGCCGGAAACGATCACGGGCGGGGCTGACGCTAAGGAAGCCCGGCGGGTCGAGATCGGTCCGGCGGCTTGACGTGTCGCTCAGTTAGTCGACGTATTCGCATTAGGAGATTCTCATGTCTAGCATCGGGCACGACGTAGCCGCGGACCACGCGCACGACGACCACGCGCACGAAACACCGCATGGCTGGCGGCGCTGGTTGTTCGCCACCAACCACAAGGACATCGGTACGCTGTACCTGCTGTTCTCGTTCATCATGTTCCTGTCGGGCGGCGTGATGGCGCTCGGCATCCGTGCCGAGCTGTTCGAGCCGGGCCTGCAGATCATGCGTCCGGAGTTCTTCAACGAACTCACGACGATGCACGGTCTGATCATGGTGTTCGGCGCGATCATGCCGGCGTTCGTCGGCTTCGCGAACTGGATGATTCCGCTGCAGATCGGCGCATCCGACATGGCGTTCGCGCGGATGAACAACTTCAGCTTCTGGCTGCTGCCGGTTGCTGCCGTGCTGCTGGTCGGCTCGTTCTTCGCGCCGGGCGGCGCGACGGCCGCCGGCTGGACGCTGTACGCACCGCTGTCGACGCAGATGGGCCCGGGCATGGACTTCGCGATCTTCGCGGTCCACTTGATGGGTGCATCGTCGATCATGGGCGGGATCAACATCGTCGTGACGATCCTGAACATGCGCGCGCCGGGCATGACGCTGATGAAGATGCCGATGTTCGCGTGGACGTGGCTGATCACGGCGTACCTGCTGATCGCGGTGATGCCGGTTCTGGCAGGCGCGATCACGATGGTGCTGTTCGACCGTCACTTCGGCACGTCGTTCTTCAACGCGGCAGGCGGCGGCGACCCGGTGATGTATCAGCACATCTTCTGGTTCTTCGGCCACCCCGAGGTGTACATCATGATTCTGCCGGCGTTCGGGATCGTGTCGCAGGTGATCCCGGCGTTCGCACGCAAGACGCTGTTCGGCTATAGCTCGATGGTGTACGCGACGGCTTCGATCGCGATCCTGTCGTTCATGGTCTGGGCGCACCACATGTTCGCGACGGGCATGCCGGTCACCGGCCAGCTGTTCTTCATGTACGCGACGATGCTGATCGCCGTGCCGACGGGCGTGAAGGTGTTCAACTGGCTCGCGACGATGTGGCGCGGCTCGATGACCTTCGAAACCCCGATGCTGTTCGCGATCGGCTTCCTGTTCGTGTTCACGTTCGGCGGCCTGACGGGCCTGATGCTCGCGATGGCGCCGCTCGACATCCAGTATCACGGGACCTACTTCGTGGTGGCGCACTTCCACTACGTGCTGGTGGCGGGCTCGTTGTTCGCGCTGTTCTCGGGCTGGTATTACTGGGCACCGAAGTGGACCGGCTGGATGTACAACGAGACGCGCGGCAAGATCCACTTCTGGGCGTCGATGATCTTCTTCAACCTGACGTTCTTCCCGATGCACTTCGTCGGCCTCGCAGGCATGCCGCGTCGTTATGCGGACTACCCGGCGCAGTTCACGGACTTCAACCAGGTTGCGACGATCGGTGCATTCGGCTTCGGCCTTGCGCAGGTGTACTTCCTGTTCGCGGTCGCGCTGCCGGCCTACCGTGGCGGCGGCGAGCTGGAAAAGGCGTCGGACAAGCCGTGGGATGGCGCGACGGGCCTCGAGTGGACGGTGCCGAGCCCGGCTCCCTTCCACACGTTCGAGCAACCGCCGCACGTCGAGTAAGTTTCACAGTGCGTTCCGCCGCTGCCTGCCGTGCAGGCAGGCGCGGCGGGCGCCGAACCGAAGTTTCAGATGACCCGGAATCCACAAGAAAGACGAACGCCCGAGCAGATCCGCGCGGGCAACAAGCGGCTCGGCCTCGTCCTGCTCGTCATCGCCGCCGTTTTTTTTATGGGTGTCGTGATCAAGCAGTGGTGGCTGTCCACTCACTGATGCAGTAACTGACGCAGTAGCGAGGAAGTTGTCGTATGTCGAAGCCGGAAGAGGGCGCCGTCGATCGCGCGTTCAATCGTTCGATGCTGGTGAAGCTCTTCGTCGTGGCCGGGCTGATGTTCGGGTTCGGCTTCGCGCTGATCCCGATGTATCGGGCGATCTGCCAGATCACCGGCATCAACAACCTGGTGCAGCGCGACGTCAGCGAGCGCGAGGTGAAGAACTCGCAGGTCGACACCAGTCGCACGGTGTCGGTCGAGTTCGATGCGAACGCGCGCGGGCCGCTCGGTTTCAAGCCGGAGCACAACAGTCTCGACGTGCATCCGGGCGAACTGACGACGATCGTGTACGACGTGACGAACGGGCAGGGCAGGCCGGTCGTTGCACAGGCGATTCCGAGCTACGCGCCGAAGCAGGCGACGGAGTTCTTCAAGAAGATCGAGTGCTTTTGCTTCACGCAGCAGACGCTGGCCGCGAACGAGTCGCGCAAGATGCCGGTGGTGTTCGTGATCGATCCGAAACTGCCGAAGGACGTGAAGACGATCACGCTGTCGTACACGTTCTTCGAACTGAATACGCCGGCCGCACCGGCGCCGGCGACGCGCAGCACGGCATCGCAGGGCGCGGCGACGCCGGGTGCATGACGACGGAGGCGGGGCGATGACGGAGGTCAAGCGCGGTGGGTTCGGCCAGGCAGTGAAGGCCGTGCTGTGGTCGTTCTTCGGGGTGCGCAAGCGGCGCGACCTGGAGGCCGACGCGACGCAGCTGAATCCGCTGCACGTGCTGATCGTCGCGTTGATCGCGGCCGGCGTGTTCATCGGCGTGCTGATCCTGATCGTGCGTGCGGTCGTGGGCTGAAGCCCGCGGCAACGAAAGAATGCAGTGCGCGGCGCCACGGCGACGCGTGCGGATAAGCGCGGTGGCGGTCACGCCGCGCAAGAAATAAAGCCGGAGCGGTTTCCGGTACACAAATTGGACTGAAGTGGAGAATCAAGCATGAGCGGTCAAAACCAGACCCCGTACTATTTCGTGCCGCATCCGTCGCACCATCCGATCAGTGCGGCCACCGGCCTGCTGGTCATGCTCGGATCGGCGGCGCTGTGGATCAACGGTCACGACTGGGCGCCGTTTACGGCGTTGCTCGGCCTGCTGTGGTTGCTCTTCACGCTGTATCACTGGTTCGGCGACGCGATCGCCGAATCGGAAGGCGGTCATTACGGCAAGAACGTCGACAAGTCGTACCGCTGGAGCATGAGCTGGTTCATCTTCTCGGAAGTCATGTTCTTCGGCGCGTTCTTCGGCGCGCTGTTCTACGCGCGTGAAATCGCGCTGCACCAGCTCGGCAGCCTCGACTACAAGCTGATCTGGCCGGATTTCTCCGCCGTGTGGCCGAACGAAGGCCCCGCAGCCCTCGCCGGTCACTTCAAGACGATGGGCCCGTGGCCGGTCCCGACGCTGAACACGGCATTCCTGCTGTCGTCCGGCGTGACGCTGACGATCTCGCACCACGCACTGCGTGACGATCACCGCAAGAAGGCGATCGCCTGGATGGCCGCGACGCTCGCGTTCGGTATCTGCTTCCTGTTCCTGCAGGGCTTCGAGTACTACCACGCGTACAACGAACTGAACCTGACGCTGAATTCGGGCGTGTACGGTTCGACGTTCTTCCTGCTGACCGGCTTCCACGGCTTCCACGTGTTCCTCGGCGGCACGATGCTCGCGGTGGTGCTGGTGCGGATGATCCGCGGCCACTTCACGCCCGAACATCACTTCGCATTCGAAGGCGCCGCGTGGTACTGGCACTTCGTCGACGTCGTCTGGCTCGGCCTGTACGTCGTCGTCTACTGGCTGTAAATGGAAAAACGGTCCGCGCAGCAATGCGCGGGCCGTTTTCATTGGTGTCGAGCGGGCAGCGGCTGGCTGCCTGCCGACACCACCCTGGCGCCGCCGCGACTCAGTCAGGCGGCGCTTTTGCTTGGTGCCGCGGCCGTGCGGCGAAATGTCACAGCGGGTGGCAGCGGCCGTGGCGGCAAATGCATCAACGCCCGATCGGCAAGCCCGTCGGATGGATCCAGCCCATCCAGTTCGCGAGCAGGATGAGCAGGAACAGCGAGACCGACAGCCCGACGCGGGTGGCGAGTGACCAGACCATGCGTTTCGTGTGGCCGCGGTCGTGCATCATGAAGTAGAGCGCCGAGCCCATGCTGGCAATGATGAGGACGAAGGCGATGGGAACGAGTATGTGCATGACACGAACCGGACGACGGCAATTCGAAAGGAAGGGGATAATTATCGCACTTCGCTTTCGCGCATGTGCCGGGCGGGCGGCATGATGAAGATTCGCTGGCTGCCTGCGCTGCTGATCCTCGTCGTCGTCGCGGTCACGATCCGTCTCGGCTTCTGGCAGCGCGACCGTGCGCACCAGAAGGAAGCGCTGCAGGCGAGCGTCGAGCGCTTCGAGCATGCGGTGCCCGTCGACATCGGCGCGCAGCCGATTCCGCTGGCGTCGATCGAGTTTCATCGCGTGCGTGCGAAGGGCCGTTTCGTGCCCGAGCAAGCCGTGTTCCTCGACAATCGGCCGTATAACGACCAGCCGGGTTTTTACGTCGTGATGCCGTTTAAACTCACGGGCGGCGGCGTCGTGCTCGTCAACCGCGGCTGGCTGCCGCGCAGCATCGCCGATCGCACGGCGATCGAGCCGTTCGCGACGCCCGCGGGCGACGTCGAGATCGTGGGCATCGCGCGCGCCGACGCGTCGCGCGCGTTCGAACTCGGCGAAGGCGGGTCGGCGGCGCACCAGAAGATCCGGCAGAACCTGGACGTCGGCGCGTATGCGCAGGAAACGGGGCTGCCGCTGCAGCCGTTCGTGATCCAGCAGACGAGCGACGACGGCGACAAGCTGGTGCGCGACTGGCCGGCGGCAACGACCGGCGTCGAGCGCAATTACGGTTACATGTTTCAGTGGTGGGCGATGGGGGCGGCCGCGCTCGGCTTCGGGCTGTACGCCGCGCGGCGTGCGGCGAAGAAGTCGGCCGGCGCGTGAGTGCCATGCCAGGACGCGGCGCAAGTGCCGCGGGTTCGTTTCGAGAGGTCTGATTTGTCCATGCAATCTTCCCGTCAGGGTCCGGCCGCCGAGCCGGTTTCGCCGGCGGCCCGCAAGCGCGGCCGCTGGATGCTCGTGCTGCTCGGGCTCGTATGCGCCGCGCCGATGCTCGCGTCGTACTTCACCTATTACGTGATCAAGCCGAAGGGCGGCTCGACGAACTACGGCACGCTGATCGAGCCGCAGCGGCCGATTCCGGCGGATCTGCAGGTCACCGACGAAACCGGCAAGACCGTGCCGCTGTCGTCGCTGCGTGGCGTATGGCTGTTCGTGATGACCGACCGCAGCGCGTGCGACGAAGCGTGCGCGCAGAAGCTCTATTTCATGCGCCAGATCCGCGTCACGCAGGCGGGCGAACGGCACCGGATCACGATGGTGTGGCTGCGCGGCGATGCGGGCGCGACGCCGCAGAAGGTGCTGGATGCGTATCCCGACACGCGCCGGCTCGTCGCCGATCCGGCGGCGGTTGCCGCGTGGCTGCCGGCCGACACCGGCACGAAGGACAGCGACCACATCTACATGGTCGATCCGAACGGCAACCTGATGATGCGTTTCCCGAAAGATCCGAATCCCAGCAAGATCAAGGCGGACGTCACGAAGCTGCTGAAGTGGTCGAGCATCGGCTAAGGCGAGAGAACGAGGCACCATTCCGATGTCGTATCTACTGCAACTCGGCCTGATCGGCTTCTGCATCGCGCTGCTGCCGCTGTCGTACGTGTGGGTGAAGGCCGACGACAACAAGTTCCGCAAGCTCGTGTGGATCACCACCTTCCTCACCCTCGATCTGGTGATGTTCGGCGGCTTCACGCGGCTGACCGATTCGGGGCTCGGCTGCCCCGACTGGCCCGGCTGCTACGGCACGTCGTCGCCGTTCATCGCGCACGCCGCGATCACGGCCGCGCACCAGGCGATGCCGACGGGCCCCGTCAGCATGTCCAAGGCGTGGATCGAGATGATCCACCGCTATTTCGCGATGGCGATCGGCGTGCTGATCATCGCGCAGGTCGTGATCGCATGGTCGGCGCGGCTGCGCCGCCGCCCGCTGCACGTGTCGCCGTGGTGGCCGACGAGCCTGCTGCTGCTGATCGTCGTGCAGGGCGTGTTCGGCGCGTGGACGGTCACGATGAAGCTGCAGCCGGTGATCGTCACGACCCACCTGCTGCTCGGCCTCATGCTGCTCGGCACGCTCGGCTGGCTCGCGGCGCGGCAGACGCCGCTGCCGTCGCATGACCCGGAGGCCGGACGCTATCGCGCGGCCGCGCTCGCGGCGCTCGTGCTGCTGGTCGTGCAGATCGCGCTCGGCGGCTGGGTGAGCACCAACTACGCGGTGCTCGCGTGCACCGATTTCCCGACCTGCAATGGTCAGTGGATTCCGCCGATGGACTTCGGGCAGGGCTTCCACCTGTGGCGCGCGCTCGGGATGACGAAGGACGGCGACGCGATCACGCAGGACGCGCTGGTCGCGATCCACTGGACGCACCGCACGTTCGCGTTCGTCGTGGTCGCTTACCTGGTCGCGTTCGCGCTGAAGATGCGCCGCTTCGAATCGCTGCGGCGGCCCGCGAACGGCGTGCTGCTGGTCGTCCTGCTGCAGTTCGTGACGGGCCTGACCAACATCGTGCTGCAGTGGCCGCTGCCGGTCGCCGTCGCGCACAACGGCGGGGCCGCGATCCTGCTGCTGCTCGTCGTCATGTTAAACTTTCGCATCCTTTCAAGCCGCCCCGGCCGTGTCGCGCAGCCTGCGCGCGACGCCGCCCCGGCGTGACCGCCCCCATGCAAAGCACCCTCTCCCAATCGCCCGGTAGCCGGTTTTCCCAGTACATGGCGCTGACGAAGCCGCGTGTCACGCAGCTCGCGGTGTTCTGCGCGGTGATCGGCATGTTCCTCGCGACGCCGGGCATGGTGCCGTGGCATGTGCTGATCGGCGGCACCGTCGGCATCTGGCTGCTGGCCGGCGCCGCGTTCGCGATCAATTGCCTCGTCGAACAGAAGATCGACGCGATGATGCGCCGTACCGCGTGGCGCCCGTCCGCGCGCGGCGAGATCACGACGCCGCAGATCCTGGTGTTCTCGGCCGTGCTCGGCAGCGTCGGCGCATGGACGCTCTATACGTTCACGAACCCGCTGACGATGTGGCTGACGATCGCGACGTTCGTCGGCTACGCGGTGATCTACACGCTGCTGCTCAAGCCGATGACGCCGCAGAACATCGTGATCGGCGGCGCGTCGGGCGCGATGCCGCCGGCGCTCGGGTGGGCCGCGGTCACCGGCGCGGTGCCCGGCGACGCGTGGATTCTCGTGCTGATCATCTTCGTGTGGACGCCGCCGCATTTCTGGGTGCTCGCGCTCTATCGCCGCAAGGATTACGAGAGCGCGGGGCTGCCGATGCTGCCCGTCACGCACGGCGAGAAATTCACGCGGCTGCACATCCTGCTGTACACGGTGATCCTGTTCGCGGTCACGCTGATGCCGTTCATCTCCGGGATGAGCGGGGCTGTCTACCTGACGAGCGCGGTGCTGCTCGGCGCGGTGTTCCTCGCGTATGCGTGGAAGATCTACCGCGACTATTCGGACGAACTCGCCCGCAAGGCCTTCCGCTACTCGATCGTCTATCTGTCGCTGCTGTTCGCCGCGCTGCTCGTCGATCACTACGCACGCCCGCTGCTCGGCGTGTAACCGCACGGTTTGAACGCAATGCTCCATTCACGGTTCGGGCGCCGCGCGCGCCAAGGCTGGATGCTCGCGTGCGCATTCGCGGCAGCGCTGCTGCTCGCCGGATGCGACAACGCGCCGAAATTCCAGAATCTCGACATCACCGGCAACACGCAGTTCGGCAACGACTTCTCGCTGCCCGATACGGCCGGCAAGGTGCGCACGCTCGCCGACTTCAAGGGCAAGGCTGTCGTGATGTTCTTCGGCTATACGCACTGCCCGGACGTGTGCCCGACCACGATGGCCGAGCTGTCCGAGGCGCTGAAGCAGCTCGGGCCCGATGCCGCGAAGCGCGTGCAGGTGCTGTTCGTCACCGTCGATCCGGAGCGCGACACGCCGGCGCTGCTCGGCCAGTACGTGCCCGCGTTCGATCCGTCGTTCATCGGCCTGCGGCCGGCCGACGAAGCGGCGCTGAAGAAGGTCACGAAGGATTTCCGCGTCTATTACGCGAAGGTGCCCGGCAAGGCGCCCGACAGCTACACGATGGATCACACCGCCGCGAGCTACGTGTTCGACCGCGACGGCAAGCTGCGCCTGTTCGTGCGCGACGGCCAGGGTCCCGGCCCGTGGGTCCACGACCTGAAGCTGCTGGTCGACTGAGCGGCATCCGCCGGGCGCGCGGCCCGGCGATCGCGTTGACGGCCGCCACGCGCCGTCACGCTTTCTCTCTTCCCCTCTCGTTGTTTGCATGCGCTGCCCGTCGGGCGGCCCGTCGGCCTGCGCGTGCGTTGCGCTGGCGTCGCGTTACGGCAGCGCCGGCACGTTGAAGCCGGAGGCGGCGCGCGTGATCCGGAATTCCGTCACGCGATACGTGGCGAGCCCCTCGGTGACGAACGGATCGGTCTTCAGGATCGCGTCCAGCTCGTCGCGATCGATGCGGGCCGCGAGGATCACGCCGCCTTCGCGCGGCACTTTCGGCCCGGCCGCGATGAAGATGCCCTTGTCGAACAGCGGCTGCAGATACGCGCGGTGGCGTTCGAGCGCGTCGTCGATGCGCTCGAGCGACGCGGTGTAGTGGATGTCGATGACGTACATGGATGGCCCTGGAATATCGCCGGCGCTGCGCGCGCCGGCCAGCCGGTCTTTGTAGCACAGCGGATGCGGGCTGTCGCGCCGGCGGGCGCGTGGCGGGGCGGTTGCCGCGTGTCGGCGACTGTTCACGGCACCGGCGTGTATTCAAGTTGTAAGCCTCGTTGCCGTAAATAAAAGGGCAACCGTTTGCGCGCGGCGGGCCGTTCGTGCGCATCGACTTCGACAACAAGGCACGCAGATGAGCAGAATGAGTTTGAACCGCAAGCTGTGGCTCGCGCTTGCGCTGGTATGGATCGGTCTCCTGGGCGTCGGCGCATGGAGCGCCTACGAGACGCGCGCGACGATGCTCGCCGAACGCAAGGCGGGCATCGCGAACCTGGTCGACTCGGCGGCCGGCATCGTGACGGCGTATCACGCGCTCGCGCAGAGCGGCACGCTGCCCGAGGCCGACGCGAAGCGCGACGCACTCGCGAGCCTCGCCGCGATGCGCTACGGCGATTCGGGCTATGTGTTCGTGATGGACTCGAAGCCGGTCGTGCTGATGCATCCGACGCTGCCGAAGCTGGTCGGCACGCAGGTCGGCGACTATCTCGATCCGGACGGCAAGCCGCTGTTCGTCACGATCCTGAACGCGGCGAAGGCGACCGGCAGCGGCTTCGCCGAATATCGCGGGCGATTGCCGCACAGCGAGACCGCCGTGCCGAAGATCAGCTACGTCACGCGATTCGCGCCGTGGGACTGGAACATCTCGAGCGGCGTCTTCCTGAAGGACATCGACACCATCTACTACCGCACGCTGCTCGGCCACCTCGCGGTCGTGTTCGTGATCGGCTTCGTGATCAGCGCGGCGATGCTGGTGATCATCCGCAACGTGCGCGGCAGTCTCGGCGGCGAGCCCGACGAAGCGGCCGCGCTCGCGACACGCATCGCGCAGGGCGACCTGACGCAGCCGGTGCCCGTGCGCGCGGGCGACCAGACGAGCATGATGGCCGCGATGCACGACATGCAGGCACGGCTGCAGGCAACGATCGGCGGGATTCGCCAGTCGGCCGAAGCGATCGCGTCGGCGAGCCGCGAGATCTCGGCCGGCAACGACGACCTGTCGCAGCGCACCGAGGAGCAGGCCGCGTCGCTGGAAGAAACGGCGGCGAGCATGGAGCAGCTGACCGCGACGGTGAAGCAGAACGCGGACAACGCGCGGCAGGCGAGCGGGCTCGCGAACAATGCGTCGGACATCGCGCGCACCGGGAGCGACGTCGTGAACCGCGTGATCGGCACGATGGGCGAGATCGACGACAGCTCGCGCAAGATCGCCGACATCATCGGCGTGATCGAGGGCATCGCGTTCCAGACCAACATCCTCGCGCTGAACGCGGCGGTCGAGGCCGCGCGGGCGGGCGAGCAGGGCCGTGGCTTCGCGGTGGTCGCGGGCGAGGTGCGCTCGCTCGCGCAGCGCAGCGCGACCGCCTCGAAGGAAATCCGCGAGCTGATCGTCGACTCGGTCGAGCGCGTGCGCAACGGTTCGACGCTGGTCGGCCAGGCCGGCACGACGATGGGCGAGATCCTGCAGGCGGTCGCGCGCGTGACCGACATCATGGGCGAGATCGCGGCCGCGTCCGAGGAGCAGGCGAGCGGCATCACGCAGGTCGGGCGCGCGGTCACGCAGATGGACCAGGTGACGCAGCAGAACGCGGCGCTCGTCGAGGAGGCCGCCGCGGCCGCCGCGTCGCTGCAGGAACAGGCCGCGCGGCTGCGCGACACGGTCGGCGCGTTCCGGACCGGCGACGCCGGCGGCCTGTCGCCGCGCCGGGCCGGCGCACGGTCGGCCGAACCCGCGTTCGGCGCGAAGGCGGCCGACGAGATGGTGGCTTGACGTTGGCGGTTTAAACGCAACTAACGGCCGGGTCATGCAGCCGCCGCCAGCACCGCTGCGGTGCATACCCATATGAGCGGGATGTATTTCACTTCCCGCCGATCCTGTGACACCATTTGCGCCTTCCTGCGAGTCGGGGCTTACCCGTATCGCGCCCTATTTCCAGTAAGCAAGAAAGCGAGAAACAGATGAAGCGTCGCAGTCTCCTGAAGGTATTTTCCGTGCTGGCTACCGGTGCAGCGCTGACGCTGTCGGCGGGCGCGCACGCCGAAGACAAGGTGATCAAGGTCGGCACGGTCGCCGGCCCGGATTCGGAAGTGTGGCAGCTCGTGCAGAAGGTCGCGAAGGAGAAGGAAGGCCTGAACGTGAAGGTCATCGAGTTCAACGACTACGTGCAGCCGAACGCGGCGCTCGACTCGGGCGACCTCGACGCGAACAGCTTCCAGCACCAGCCCTACCTCGACAGCCAGGTGAAGCAGCGCGGCTACAAGATCGTCAGCGCGGGCCTGACCTACATCTCGCCGATCGGAGTGTACTCGAAGAAGTTCAAGGCGCTGAAGGACCTGCCGCAAGGCGCGAAGCTCGCGGTGCCGAACGATCCGTCGAACGAGAACCGCGCGCTGCTGCTGCTGCAGACGCAAGGCGTGATCAAGCTGAAGGCGGGCGCCGGCACCGGCGGCAACAACGCGACGGTGCTCGACATCGCCGAGAACCCGAAGAAGCTGAAGATCTCCGAACTCGACGCCGCGCAACTGCCGCGCGTGCTGTCGGACGTCGACGCGGCCGTGATCAACACCAACTACGCGCTCGCCGCGAACCTGCAGCCGACCAAGGACGCGATCGCGCTCGAAGCGCTGACGAGCCCGTATGCGAACCTGATCGCCGTGCGCGCGAAGGACAAGGACCAGCCGTGGGTGAAGAAGCTGGTCAAGGCGTACCAGTCGCCGGAAGTGAGGGAATTCATCAAGAAGCAGTTCAAGGGCTCGATGGTCGCGTCGTTCTGAACGCCGCACACCGGTCGGACCGCTGAACGAAAAGGGCCTGCATCGCGCAGGCCCTTTTTCATTGGCGCAGCCGATCGACGGCCGCGCGGCGCCAGGCGTTCAGCGCGCGCTCACATCTCGCCGCGCCGCGAGCAGATCGACATGATCTGCTGGATCGCGTAGTTGTCGCGCACGCCCGGCAGCGACTGCACGACGCACTCGTGATAGCGGCGCTCGCGCGGCAGCAGCATCGCGTTGTTGCGGTACAGCGCGTCGCAGGAGCGCTGGATCAACTGGGCCGCCGCGCCGTTGCGGCTTTCGCGCAGCGCGTTGAGCATGCAGTCGTCGTATTGCTCGCTGCCGTCGGTCAGCGCGAACGCCGCCCCCGGTAGTGCCAGCGCGACGGCCGCGAATGCGATTGCACGGATCCCCCGTTTCATCTGTCCTCCGATGGAGTGGAATGGGTCGGCCGACAGCATAACGTAAAGCCGCAAGCGCGGCTGACGCGTTGCTCGGACACCGGCGGAAACCGCCGCGGGGCGGGCTTCGCGCGGGGTCGCGGGGCGCTCGCGGGCGGTGCGATCCGGTGCGCCGGGCGAAAGCGCGGAGTCAGGCGGTGGTCTGCGGAAATGGTATCCTCGTGCGTTCGCCGCCGCACGCCTTCCCGGGGCGCGAGCGGGCCGGCCGCGGCTGCGTTTCACGCGCGGCGCGCCCGCATGACGGCGGCGGGAATCCATCATCCAGAACCGACACAATACGGGGGAGACTCACCCATGAAGCGATTCAAGACTTTCGCGATCCGTTCGATCACGGCCGGCGTGGCCGCACTCGCGCTGGCAGGCGCCGCGCATGCGCAGACCGTCAAGGTCCTGTCGATCGTCGACCATCCGGCGCTCGATGCGATCCGCGACGGCGTGCGCGCCGAGCTGAAGGCGGAAGGCTTCGGCGACGACAAGCTCAAGTGGGAATACCAGAGCGCGCAGGGCAACACGGGCACGGCCGCGCAGATCGCGCGCAAGTTCGTCGGCGATCAGCCCGACGTGATCGTCGCGATCGCGACGCCGGCCGCACAGTCGGTCGTCGCGGCGACCAAGAGCGTGCCCGTCGTCTATTCGGGTGTCACCGATCCGGTCGCCGCGCAGCTCGTGAAGGGCTGGGGCCCGTCGGGCACCAACGTGACGGGTGTGTCCGACAAGCTGCCGCTCGATCGCCAGGTCGCGCTGATCAAGCGCGTCGTGCCGAATGCGAAGACGGTCGGCATGGTCTACAACCCGGGCGAGGCGAATTCGGTCGTCGTCGTTCAGGCGCTCAAGGAGCTCCTCGCCAAGCAGGGGATGACGCTCAAGGAAGCGGCCGCGCCGCGCACCGTCGACATCGGGCCGGCCGCGAAGAGCCTGATCGGCAAGGTCGACGTGATCTACACGAACACCGACAACAACGTCGTGTCCGCGTACGAAGCGCTCGTGAAGGTCGCGAACGAAGCGAAGATCCCGCTCGTCGCCGGCGATACCGACAGCGTGAAGCGTGGCGGCATCGCGGCGCTCGGCATCAACTACGGCGACCTCGGCCGCCAGACGGGCAAGGTCGTCGCGCGCATCCTGAAGGGCCAGAAGCCGGGCGCGATCGCGTCGGAGACGAGCAGCAACCTCGAGCTGTTCGTCAACACGGGCGCGGCCGCGAAGCAGGGCGTGACGCTGTCGTCGGATCTCGTGAAGGAAGCGAAGACGGTCATCAAGTAAGCCGCGGCCCGACCGCCGCGCTGGCAGGCCCGATCCGGGCCTGAACGACACCGCCGGACGGGCGGCTCCCACCCGGGGCCGCCCGTTCGCTTCGCCCGGCCGTACACGTCCGGCCGGGAAGCAACAGGATTTCCCATCATGTCTCTGTTCTCGTTACTGGGCGCCCTGGAGATCGGCCTGATCTTCAGTCTCGTCGCCCTCGGGGTGCTGATCTCGTTTCGCATCCTCAACTTTCCCGACCTCACCGTCGACGGCAGCTTTCCGCTCGGCGGCGCCGTTGCCGCGACGCTGATCTCGGCCGGCTACGACCCGTTCTCCGCAACAGTGTTCGCGATCGTCGCGGGCGCGGTGGCCGGCTTCATCACGGGCTGGCTCAACGTGCGCCTGAAGATCATGGATCTGCTCGCCAGCATCCTGATGATGATCGCGCTCTATTCGGTGAACCTGCGGATCATGGGCCGGCCGAACGTGCCGCTCATCACCGAGCCGACGCTCTTCACCGTGCTGCAACCCGACTGGATGCCCGACTACGTGCTGCGCCCGGCGCTGCTCGCGATCGTCGTCGTGGTCGCGAAGCTCGGCCTCGACTGGTTCTTCTCGTCGCAGCTCGGCCTCGCGATGCGCGCGACCGGCGCGAACCCGCGGATGGCGCGTGCGCAAGGCATCGCGACGGGCCGCGCGACGCTCGCCGGGATGGCGCTGTCGAACGCGCTCGTCGCGCTCGCCGGCGCGCTGTTCGCGCAGACGCAGGGCGGCGCGGACATCTCGATGGGGATCGGCACGATCGTGATCGGGCTGGCCGCCGTGATCATCGGCGAGACGCTGCTGCCCGCGCGCCGGCTCGTGCTGACGACGCTCGCCGTCGTGCTCGGCGCGATCGTCTACCGCTTCTTCATCGCGCTCGCGCTGAACAGCGAATTCATCGGCCTGAAGGCGCAGGATCTGAACCTCGTGACGGCCGCGCTCGTCACGATCGCGCTGGTGCTGCCGGCGACGCGCAAGAAGCTGTTCGCGCGCAAGAACGGAGGGGCATGACATGCTGTCCGCACAAGACCTGAAACTCACGTTCAATCCCGGCACGCCGATCGAGACGCGCGCGCTGCGCGGGCTGTCGCTCGAGATCCCCGACGGCCAGTTCGTCGCGGTGATCGGCTCGAACGGCGCCGGCAAGTCGACCTTCCTCAATGCGGTCAGCGGCGACCAGCGCGTCGATTCGGGGCGCATCTCGATCGACGGCACGGACGTCACGCGCCAGGCCGCGTGGGACCGCGCGCACCTCGTCGCGCGCGTGTTCCAGGATCCGATGGCCGGCACCTGCGAGGCGCTGACGATCGAGGAGAACATGGCGCTCGCGACGGCGCGCGGTGTGCGGCGCGGCTTCCGGGCCGCGCTCGACCGGCCGTCGCGCGAGCTGTTCCGCGACAAGCTGCGGCTGCTGAATCTCGGCCTCGAGAACCGGCTGACCGATCGGATCGGGCTGCTGTCGGGCGGCCAGCGGCAGGCCGTGAGCCTGCTGATGGCGTCGCTGCGGCCGTCGCGGATCCTGCTGCTCGACGAGCACACGGCCGCGCTCGACCCGAAGACGGCCGCGTTCGTGCTGGAGCTGACCGCGCGCATCGTCGCCGAGAGCAAGCTGACGACGATGATGGTCACGCACAGCATGCGGCAGGCGCTCGACTACGGCGACCGCACGGTGATGCTGCATCAGGGGCAGGTCGTGCTCGACGTGTCGGGCGACGCGCGCAAGGGGCTCGACGTGCCGGACCTGCTGCAGATGTTCGAGAAGGTGCGTCACGAGCAGCTCGACGATGACGCGTTGTTGCTGAGCTGACCGGCGGGCCGGCGCGCCGTAACACGACGCGCGCGCCGGCTTCCCTCCCTGTTTTTCCTCTGACGAAACACCGGTTTCGCACCGGTGCTGTGCGGCGCGAGCGCATTGCCATATACTGTATATCCATACAGTTGTGGGTGGCGTCATGCTCGCATCCTCCATTTCTCCCGAATCCCTTCATCCGTCGCTCTGGCGCGGCTCGCAGCTCGCGCGCGGCGGCCCGCGCACGATCGATACCGGCTTCGCGTCGCTGACCGCCGAACTGCCGGGCGGCGGCTGGCCGGTCGGCGGGCTCGTCGAACTGCTGGCCGCGCAGCCGGGTTGCGGCGAGATGCGGCTGCTCGCACCCGCGCTCGCGCGCACCGTCAGCGCCCGGCGTCCGCTCGCGCTCGTCGCGCCGCCGCAATCGCCGCATGCGACCGCGCTCGCCAGTCTCGGCGTGCCGGCCGACGCGCTGCTGTGGCTGCGCGCCGGCAGCCGCACGGATGCATTGTGGGCCGCCGAGCAGGCGCTCAAGACCGGCTGCTGCGGCGCGCTGCTGCTCTGGCAGGACGCGCGGCCCGATGCGCTGCGGCGCCTGCATCTCGCGGCCGCGCGCACGGGCGACACGCTGTTCGTGATGCTGCGCCCGCTGTCGGCCGCGCGGCAGCCGTCGCCGGCCGTGCTGCGCGTCGCGCTGTATCCCGTGCCGGGCGGCGTCTCGCTCGACATCGTCAAGCGTCGCGGGCCCGCACGCAGCGAGCCGCTCGCGCTCGACCTGCCGTCGCCCATCGTGGAGAGTCGTTATGCGCGTCTTGCTCGGCATCCATCTGCCGCGCCTGCCGCTCGACGTGTGCGCCCCGCAGCCGTCTGACGCGGAGGCCGGCGCCGCCGGCTGCGCGGTGCTCGAGCAGGGCGTCGTGCTGATCGCCGATGCGGTCGCGCAGCGGCACGGCGTGCGCGCGGGCATGAAGCGCGGCGGCGTGCTGACGCTCGCGCCCGAGACGCAGCTTGTCGAACGCGATCCCGCGCGCGAGGCCGATGCGCTGCGCGCGGTCGCGCTCGCGTTGCTGCGCTTCTCGCCGTGCGTCGCGCTCGACGACGAAGCCACGCTGATCGTCGACGTCGGCCCGAGCCTGCGCCTGTTCGGCGGCCTGCCGTCGCTGTGCCGCCAGGTGCGCGCGACGCTCGCGGCGCTCGGCTACGCGGCGCGCCTGTCCGCCGCACCGACCGGGCGCGGCGCGTGGCTGCTGGCGCGCACGTCGGCCCGTGCGCGCATCCGGCGCCGCGTTGCCGGTCAGGCCTCGCTCGTCCGCTCGCTCGACGGGCTGCCCTGTGTGCTGTTGCCCGAGGCGCGTCCGTATGCGGGCTGGTTCGACGGCCTCGGTTGCCGTACGCTCGCCGATCTGCGCGGGCTGCCGCGCGCGGGGCTGCAGCGCCGCTGCGGTCCCGCGCTGCTGGCCGCGCTCGACCGCGCATACGGCGATGCGGTCGAGCCGCTTGCATGGATGGCGGTGCCGCCCGTGTTCGACGTGCGGCTCGAATTGTCGGAGCGGGTCGAATACGCGGAAGCCGTGCTGTTCGCCGCGCGGCGGCTCGTCGTGCAGCTCTGCGGCTGGCTGGCCGCGCGGCAACTGTCGCTGGCCGCGATGACGTTCGATCTCGAGCACGAGCGTGGCCGCCAGGCCGTGCCGCCGACGCCGCTCGAACTCGCGTTCGCCGCGCCCGTGCGCGACGAGGTGCACTTCATGCGGCTGCTCGGCGAGCGGCTCGCGCGCGTCGAGTTGCCGGCCGCGGTGATCGCGGTGCGTCTGAAGGCCACGCGCGTCGAATCGGTCGCCCCGCCGGCCGACGATCTTTTTCCCGAGCCGGGCGGCACGCGCGAGACGCGTGCGCGGCTGTTCGAGTTGCTGGTCGCGCGGCTCGGCGCGGAGAACGTGCTGCGCGCGGCGCCGGTTGCCGATCACCGGCCCGAGGCCGCGAACCGCTGGCTGCCGCTCGATGCGCAGGCCGGCAAGCCGGCCGGCGGGCCGCCGGCCGTGCCGCCGCGTCCCGCGTGGCTGCTGGCCGAGCCGCAGCCGTTGTTGATGCGCGAGAACCGGCCGGTGTTCCATACGCCGCTCAGGATGATGTCGTCACCCGAGCGGATCGAGGCCGGGTGGTTCGACGGTCAGCTTGCCGCGCGTGATTACCACGTTGCGCAGGATGAAGCCGGTGCGTGCTACTGGGTGTTCAGGGAGCGAGCGGGGAGCGAGTCCGAGCCGCGCTGGTTCCTGCACGGCCTGTTCGGGTGAGTGGTGATGGCTGCGGAATTCAAGTTTCTTCCTGACTACGCGGAGTTGTTCTGCCGTTCGAACTTTTCGTTCCTGCATGGCGCGTCGCATGCGGAAGAACTGGTCGAGCGTGCGGTCGAACTCGGCTATCGCGGGATCGCGATCACCGACGAATGCTCGCTCGCAGGCGCGCCGCGCATGCATGTCGCGGCGAAGGCGAAAGCGAAAGGGCTGCCGGGGCTGCCGCTCGTCATCGGTTCGTATTTCGACGTCACGCCGGATGAAGTCGCGCCCGGCCACGATCCGGGCCCCGGTGCGTTCGAGCTTGTGTTGCTTGCGCAGAACCGCGAGGGTTACGGCAACCTGTCCGAGCTGATTTCGTGGCGGCGGATGGCATCGCCGAAGGGCACCTACAAGCTGACGTCGCGGATGCTGTCGGCGCCCCCCGAGGAATTTGCACATCTGCGCGGGATGCCGGATTGCTTCGCGATTCTTGTCCCCACGTATCCGGTTCGCGCGAACGTGCTCGATGCGCAGGTCGCGTGGTTTCGTGCGACGTTCGGCGAGCGTGCGCGGCTTGGGCTCGTGCAATTGCAGCGCGCGCTGGATGGTGTGCAGCGCGAGGAGATTCGTGCGGCGGGCGAGCGGCGTGGCGTGCGTGTCGTTGCGCTCGGCGATGTGACGATGCACCGGCGTTCGTGCAAGGCGCTGCAGGATGTGATGACGGCGATTCGCGTCGGCATGCCGGTTTCGGAGTGCGGTTATGCGCTTGCGCCGAATGCGGAGCAGCATCTGCGTTCGCGCGGACGGATCGCGAAGCTGTTTTCGCCGGAGGAGATCGCGGAGACCTGCACGATTCTCGATGCGTGTCATTTCGACCTCGGCACGCTTCGCTACGAGTATCCCGACGAGATCGTGCCGAAGGGGCATACACCAACGAGTTACCTCAAGCAGGAGACTCGGGACGGTGCACTTCAACGTTACGCCGGAAAGATACCCGAGCACGTGCAGGAGCGGATCGACTACGAGTTGACGTTGATCGAGAAGCTGCGTTACGAACCGTTCTTCCTGACCGTCTACGACATCGTCAAATACGCGCGCAGCCAGAACATTCTTTGCCAGGGCCGAGGCTCGGCAGCGAACTCGGTCGTCTGTTTCTGCCTCGGCATCACCGAGGTGAATCCCGAACAGAGCACGATGCTGTTCGAGCGCTTCATCAGCGAGGAGCGCGGCGAGCCGCCCGATATCGACGTCGACTTCGAGCATCAGCGCCGGGAAGAAGTCATTCAGCATATCTACAGGAAATACGGCAAGGATCGCGCGGCAATCGCGGCGGCCGTTTCGACCTATCGTCCGCGTGGTGTGCTGCGCGAAACCGGCAAGGCGCTCGGTGTGGATCCGATGCTGATCGACCGTGTCGCGAAGGGGCATCGCTGGTTCGATGGCAGCCGCGATCTGCTGCAGCAATTCGCGACGACCGGGCTCGACCCGGCGACGCCGATGATTCGCGCATGGGCCGAACTGTCGGGGCGATTGCTCAACTTTCCGCGCCACCTGTCGCAGCACTCGGGCGGCTTCGTGATCAGCCGCGGCAAGCTCACGCGGCTCGTGCCGGTCGAGAACGCGGCGATGGACGGGCGGCGCGTGATCCAGTGGGACAAGGACGATCTCGAAGCGCTCGGGTTGATGAAAGTCGACGTGCTCGCGCTCGGCATGCTGTCGGCGCTGCATCGTGCGTTCGACATGCGCACCGCGTGGCGCGGGCCGCCGGAGCCGGACGGCGAGCCGTTCACGCTGAAGCACATTCCGCAGGACGATAAAGCGACCTACGACATGATCTGCCGCGCCGATACGGTCGGCGTGTTCCAGATCGAATCGCGCGCGCAGATGTCGATGCTGCCGCGCCTGCGGCCGCGCACCTATTACGATCTGGTGATCGAGGTCGCGATCGTGCGGCCGGGGCCGATCCAGGGTGGCGCGGTGCACCCCTATCTGAAACGGCGCCAGGGCATCGAAAAGGTCAGTTACCCGAAGGAAGACCTGAAGCCTGCGCTCGAACGCACGCAGGGTGTGCCGATCTTCCAGGAGCAGGTGATGCAGATCGCGATGATTGCGGCTGGTTTCACGCCCGGGGAGGCCGACGAACTGCGTCGCGCGATGGCCGCGTGGAAGCGCAAGGGCAATCTGGAGCAGTATCACCGCAGGATCGTCGACGGGATGCGCGAGCGCGACTATCCGCCCGAGTTCGCCGAGCAGATTTTCGAGCAGATCAAGGGCTTCGGCGATTACGGTTTCCCCGAGAGCCACGCGGCCAGTTTCGCGAAGCTCGCCTACGCCAGCAGCTGGCTCAAATGCCACGAACCGGCGATCTTCCTCGCCGCGCTGCTGAACAGCCAGCCGATGGGTTTCTATCCGCCGTCGCAACTCGTGCAGGACGCGAAGCGGCACGGCGTGCAGGTCCTGCCGATCGACGTCACGCAAAGCAACTGGGAAGCGTCGCTCGCCGCGCTGCCCGATCAGCCGCCGCCGCACGGCCAGCCGGCGGTGCGGCTCGGCCTGTCGCTCGTGCGCGGTCTCGGCGAGGCGGCCGCGCGGCGCATCGAAATCGCGCGCGCGGCCGGCCGCTTCGAGACCGTCGACACATTGGCGCGCCGCGCGCAGCTCGAACGCCGCGATCTCGAAGCGCTCGCCGCCGCGAACGCGCTCGCGACGCTCGCCGGCCATCGTCGCGATGCGCTGTGGCAGGCCGTCGCCGCGGCGCCGGAGCGCGACCTGCTCGCCGCCGCGCCGATCGACGAAACGGAGAAGCCGGTGCTCGGCGCGCCGTCGGAGGGCGACGACATCCTGGCCGACTATCACACCACCGGCCTCACGCTGAACCGCCACCCGGTCGCGCTGCTGCGGCCCGCGCTGCGCGCGCGGCGGCTGTCGTCCGCGGCCGAACTGCACGACCGTCCCGACGGCCGGCTCGCCCGCGCATGCGGGCTCGTGACCGCGCGGCAGATGCCGGGCACCGCGAAAGGCGTGATGTTCATGACGCTCGAGGACGAAACGGGTTGCGTGAACGTGATCGTCCGGCCCGAGCTGCTCGCGCGGCAGCGCCGCGAAACGCTCGATTCGCGGCTGCTCGCGGCGTCCGGCGTGTGGCAGGTCGCGAGCGACGTGAGGCACCTCGTCGCGCAGCATTTCGAGGATCTGACGCCGCTGCTCGGCGGCCTGCGCACGTCGAGCCGCGAATTCCACTAAGGCCGGCATGCACGCGGCACGACGGGCGCGCCACCGCTCGATCATCGCCGCGCCGCACCGCCTCCAAAGGCCGGAAGCCGACTCCGATACGCGTTACGGCATCACCGGCGGATGGTAGGCGAGCGTGCCTGCGAGCGCCCAGAGCATGAAGATCACGAGCGGCAGGTGAACAACCAGTTGCGTGAACGTGAAACCGACAATGTCGCGGGCCCGCAAGCCGAGCACACCGAGGAGCGGCAGCATCCAGAACGGGTTGATCAGGTTCGGCAATGCCTCCGCTGCGTTGTAGACGGTCACGGCCCAGCCCAGATGAACCTGCAGCAGTTTGGCCGCCTCGATGACGTACGGCGCCTCGATGATCCACTTGCCGCCGCCGGAGGGCACGAAGAACCCGAGCACGGCCGAATACACGCCCATCACCGCGGGAAACGACGCATGCGACGACATCGCGACGAAGAAGTGGGCGAGGTGATCGGAGAGCGGCAGCCCGGCGGGCGCCGCCGCTTTGGTCAGGATGTAGGCGATCCCGCCGTACAGCGGAAACTGGATCAGCACACCCGCAACCGACGGCACCGAACGCGCGACGGCATTGAGGAATCGCCGCGGTCGCCAGTTCAGCAGCATGCCTAGCAGCAGGAACAGAAAGTTGTACGTGTTCAGGTTCGAGATCGCGATCAGCGGATTTTTCGTCGTGAACTCGTGCCAGGCCCAGATCGCACCGATCGCCACGATCACGACGGTGACGAGCGGGCTGTATTCGAGCCAGTCTCCCGGGCGGGTGGGGCGGGCGAGCGTGGCATGGCTTTCGTCGAGCGCAATGCCCAGCTCCGTCGCGGTTTTCACCCGCGCGTCGTTGGGCGCGGACCGATACGCGATCAGCAGCGACGCGACGGTCAGCACCGCGGCCATCAGCATCGACTGCGGGAGAAAGATGGTCTCGGTGAAGGGGATGACGCCGGAGATCGCCAGCAGCGCCTTGGGCAGGCTGTCCGGATTCGCCTGCAGTTGCGACGCGGACGAACTCAAACCCAGCGCCCACGTCGCTCCCATGCCGAGATAAGCGGCCGCGCCTGCTGCGCGGTAATCCATGCGCAGTTCGGTACGGCGCGCCAGCGCACGAACCAGGAGGCCGCTGAAGATCAGGCTGATTGCCCAGTTGAACAACGACGCAACGATGCTGACGAGCGCGACGAACGTCACCGCTGCGCGCCCGGACGACGGCACGCGCGCGAGCGCATCGATCAACCTCGACGCGGGCGGCGACACCGCGACGACATAACCCGAGATGGCGACGATCGCCATCTGCATCGTGAACGGGATGAGGCTCCAGAAGCCGTCACCGAACGCCACGCCGACCCGCGTGATCGGCGCACCGGCCGCCAGTGCGCCCGCCGCCACGATCATCACCGCGAGCGCGGCGAAGATATAGGCGTCCGGGAACCACTTTTCCGACCAGCGAGCCATGCCCGCGGCCATCCGTTCAAGCACGCGTTCGCGGTCGGCCGCCGGCGCGTCGCCGCGCTGCACGCCCATCAGCTCTTTCATCTCGATCTCCTTGCCCGTCACGGCTTCAGGTTGTTTTTTCATGGATTTGAATGGCCGCGGCCAGATCTTCCAGCGCGGTGCCGACGGCCTTGAACACGGTGCGCTGAAGAGCGTTCGTCCGCCCCTGCGCTTCGCCCCGGCACAGCGCCGTCAATGTCCGACTCAGGTGGTCGGGCGCAATGATGTTGCGCGCCAGCGGACCCAGCAGATCGCCGGATTTTTGCGCGGCCTCGTCCGTATCGACATAAATCTCCGCCTGCCGGAAGCAGTCGTCGTCCGCTTCGCGCATGCGCGGCGTAAAACTGCCGATCAGGTCCAGATGCGAACCCGGTGCGAGCCACTTGCCGCAGACGATCGGTTCCGTCGCCAGCGTCGCGCAGGTGACGACGTCCGCGCGACGGACGCTGTCCTCGAGATTCGTGACGGCCGCTGCATCGAACCCGGCGCGGGTCAGCCGGTCGACCAGTCGGGCCACTGCGTCGGGATCCCTGTCCCAGACCTCGACGTGCGAGATCGGCAACTGGCTGCGATACGCGAGCGGCACCAGGCTGCCGACCCGGCCGGCACCCATCAGCACGAGGCGCGATGCGTCGGGGCGGGCCAGATAGGTGGCGGCCAGCGCCGACGCAGCAGCGGTGCGGCGCGACGTGATTTCGTTCCCGTCCAGTTGCGCGAGCGGGTTGCCCGTCCGCCCGTCATAGAGCACGTAGGTCGAGTGCAATCCGGGCATGCCGTGTTCCGCATTGCCCGGGAAGATGTTGACCGTCTTGATGCCCAGATAGCCGTGGTCTTCCCACGCGGGCATGATGAGCACCGTGCCTTCGTCTTCGCTGCCGGCATTGAGTACGTGCGAATGACGCAGCGGCACGTGGCAGCCGTCGACGAACGCTTGCTTCAGGCGTGCGACCAGCGATTCGAAATCCAGCGCGTCGCGTGTCGCGACGGCGTCGAAATGTTTCATGGTGAACCTTTCCTCAATCGGGGTTTAGGCGTCGATGCTGACGTCGGTTGCCGGAATGGCCTGACAGGCGAGGCACATGTCGGCTTCGTCCGGCCCGGGTCCGCTCAGATGCGTGACTTCGCCCGAGACGACCTTGACTGCGCAGCTCTCGCACTGTCCGACCCGGCAACCGCTCGGCAACGCGATGCCGAGACGCTCCGCGAACGACAGCAGGCTGCCGTCGCCGGGCGTCCAGGTGGCCGTGCGACGCGACCGCGTGAACTGCACCGTGTATTGCTTCGACGGGTCGAGCGTCGGCCGGGACGGTGATCTGAACGCTTCCTTGAAGATGTCGAACGGCGGGACGCCGCGCGCGATCAGCCCCGACGTGATCGCCTCCATCATCGGTTCGGGGCCGCACAGATAAAACCGTGCGCGCCGCCGGATCAGATCGTCGGCGACCACGTCGGCCGACAGGTAGCCGTGCATCTGATAGTCGCGTCCCGGCGTCTCGTCGTGCGGCTGGTTGTAGCAGTTGACGACTTCGAGCTTCTGCAGTCGCCGCTTCAAGGTCTCGATGCGGTCGCGGAACGCGTGCGTCCTGCTGTTCAGGTTGGCGTAGAAGAGTCTCGATTCCGGCGCCCGGTCCGCCTGATCCCGGATCGATTCCAGGTACGAGATGAACGGCGTGATGCCGATGCCGCCCGCGAACATCACGACGGGCTGCCGCGATGCCGGCGGCACGACGAACGTGCCGCCGGGCGCACCGAGCAAGACGGGATCACCGACCTCGAGCGCGCCGTGAATGTAGGACGACATCGCGCCTTCGAACGCCGTGCCGTCGCCAGTCCTGCCTTTCTGGTGGCGTACCGAGATGGCGTAAGTGCGGCGATCGTCTTCGCGGGCGGCGCCCGTCAGCGAATAGGCGCGCGTCGTCCCGCCGTCGCCGAGCGACGGGATATGCAGCGTCACATGCTGACCGGGCAAATAGTCCGGCAGTGCGCCGCCGTCCGCGGCCCGAAACGTGACGGTTCGCACGCCGCTCGCTTCCTCGCGTATGGCGGACACCACAAAGTCCCGCAGGCCTTTCCACGATCGGCGCGCCGGATCGACCGACTGGTCGCGCCGGATGCGGCAGCGCACGGAACGCAGCGGCGACGATCCGCTGACCGGATCGAGTTGCGTCGCCGACACGAGCTGGTTGAAATTGCTGTTGTCGCGGCCGCCCACGGCGAGCGCGTCCAGGCCGATCTCGTCGCACGCTTGCCACCAACCGTATTCGGCCACGATCACGTTGCGCGCCAGTTCCGGTACGACGCGCGCCTTGAAGCGCGCCGAGCCGTTCGTCGTTTCGATCAGGCACCAGTCGCCGTCGACGATGCCGTGTTCCGCCGCCAGTTCGTCGTTGAGTTCCGCTATCGGATGCGGCGCGCGGCGACGCAGGCTCGGCAGGCCGCGATGCTGGCTGTGGCAGTAGTACCCGTTCTTCATCGAGGTCAACGTGCAGGGAAAGCGCCGGCGATTGTCCGCGTGCGCATCCTCGCCATGCCGCGGCGGCACGTACCGCGGAACGGGTGGGTAGCCGTGACGATGCAATTTCTCGGAATACAGTTCGACGCGCCGCGTCTCCGTGTCGAAGCCGCGAATGCCGTTGGGCGTCGCTGCAGCGTATTGCCGCTCGCGTTGCGGCAATGGCCTGTAGATGCCTTCCGGATGGGCGCGCAGCGACGCGACGTTCAGCCCGAGCGGTTCGAGCACGTGATTCCATCCCGCCTCGATGCTGCCGCCGAAGAACGCGTCCTGCATCCCGAGCCGCACGGCCAGGTCGAAGACGATGTCGTAGTCGGCCCGGCTCTCGCCTCGCGGCGGCACCATGCGCTGCCTCAACTGCACGAGTTCGACCGCGCGCTCGTCGATCTCGAAACCGAGTCGCAGACCTTCCCGTTCCCACGGCGTGTTCACCGGAAGCAGGATGTCCGCATAGCGTGACGACGGCGTCTCGAAGAGATCGCAGTGAACATGGAAATCGAGCGCGCAGAGCGCATCGTGCGCGAGGCCGCCATCCGCCTGGGACAGCACCATGTTCGTGCCGAACGCGAACAGCGCGCGCACGCGGTAGGGTTCCCCGTCGAGAATGGCGCGATAGACGTCGCGTGCCGTTACCCAGCCTTGCGCGGGAGGGCCGAGCGGCCGCTCCGCAAGGCCGAGCGCTTTCGCGCGTTGCCGCGGGTTCAACATCGCGTAGCTGCTGACCGCGTTGGCCGGCTGCTTCGTCCATGCCCGATTCGAGCCGCGCGTGTCGAATGCACCCGTCAACGCATACATCGTCGCGATGGATCGCTCGGTCTGCGTGGCATTGGTGTGCATGCCGACGCCCGACCATGCGTGATAGGCAATGGCCTGATGCGGCCGCAGCATTTCAGCGGCCTTCACGATGTCGGCTGCGTCGACGCCGGTGATCGTGGCCGCATAGTCTGGCGTATAGGCATCGAGCGCCTTCGAATAGAGGTCGAAGGCCGGCGTGCAGTCCACGTCCACGCAGCGGCCCGCCGCATCCCGGATCGCCACGCGGCGCACGCCGGTCATCAACAGGTCGGCAGGCCGGGGCGCGGTTTCCTCTTCGGCGAGTTCCAGCCGCTCGAGCGTCTCGTTCCACAGCACATAGCGGTTGCCCGACGCATCGCCGTCGAGGTCCCGCTCGCGCAGAAACCGCCCGGTGTCGGCCCGCACGAGCAACGGGCCGTTCGTCCATTCCCGCACGAATGCATCGTCGACGTTGCCGGTCGCGATCATCTGCCGCGCGATCGCCATCGCGAGCGCGCCGTCGGTACCGGGATTGACGCGCAGCCACAGATCGGCCTCCCGTGCGAGCGCGGTCGGCCGCGGATCGACGACGATCAGCCTGGCCCCGTTGCGGCGGCCTGTTGCGATCGCATCGGCCTGCGCGAGCCAGGTATTGGCGGGATTGTTTCCCCACAGCACGATGAGTTCGGCATGCCGGTAATCCGCGACGGGAATGCCGCAGCCGAACGTAAAGGCATGCGCGCTGTCCTTGTGCCAGTTGCAGATCTCGGTCGCATAGCAAATATTCGGACTTTCGAACAACCAGACGAATCGCTCGACCCAGTCGATGCTGTCGCTCATCGGCGTGCCGCTGGGCGTGGTGACGCCGAAGGCGACCGACTCGGCGCCGTTTTCCCGCTTGAAATACGCGAGACGCTCCGCGATCTCGGACAGCGCTTCGTCCCAGCCGATGCGTTGCCAGCCGGGATCGACGGCATCCTTCGGGCGCGTGCGGCGCATCGGATACAGCACGCGGTTCGGGTTATGCACGAGTTCGGGGGCTGCTTTCCCCTTCATGCACATCGCGTGGCCGGTCGGGTGCGTATCGTCGGGTCGGACCTTGATCATCATGTCGCCACGCACGACGTTGATCGTGCCGCATCGCGACCGGCACAACGTGCAGTAGCCCTTCTTTTCCTGCGTCTCCATCGGTTTGCATCGTCCGCTTCATGTTTGCGACTATGCTAGGAAGCGGCGGCAGCCATGACAAATTCATCCTTTCGATGGTCCGGTATATATAGAATCAATATCGCGTCCATCGACCTGTTGTACTGTTCGGACCTTCGAGGCAGTGCTGATCCGGAGCTGCCCGGACTTCTCGGATCCTTTCTCGTGAACACGCACGTCACCCTGCGCCAGATCGAATACTTCGTGTCCGTTGCCGATACGGGGCAAATTTCGAAGTCGGCCAATCTTTGTTCGGTGTCTCAATCGTCGATGACGATCGCGTTGAAAAACCTCGAGGATGCGGTCGGCGTCACGCTGCTTCTGCGTCATCCGAAAGGCGTGCGCCTGACACCGGCCGGCGAGCGGTTCCTGCGTCATGTGCAGCACGCGACGATGTCGATCGATCGCGCCGTGGCGGCCGCGCAGGAGCAGCCGGAGCAGACCGCCGGGCATGTCCGGATCGGGGTGACCGAAACCATCTCGGCCTATCTGATGCCGTCGCTGATGTCCGCCATTTCCCAGCGCTTCGACAACCTGAGCGTCAGCATCGTCGAAAGCGAACGCGAAGCCATCGAGACCATGCTGGTCGACGATCGCCTCGATATCGCGCTGCTGCTGGTGTCGAATATCGCGGAAGTCGGCGACCTGAAATACGAGACGATTCTTCGCTCGCCGCGCCGGCTGTGGACCCATCCGGGGCATCCGTTGCAGGACGCCCATCGCGTCACCCTCGAGGACGTCGCGCGCGAGAACTATCTGCTGCTCGACATGGACGAGCACCTGCGAACCGTCGGCAAGTACTGGGGGAGCTACGGCATCGCGCCGAACGTCTGGATGCAGAGCAAATCGATCGAAGCCGTGAGAAGCCTCGTCGCGCTCGGGCACGGGGTGACGATCCTCTCGGATCTCGTTTATCGGCCGTGGTCGCTGGAGGGAAACCGGATCAGCCGCCGCAATCTCAGCGTGACCGTGCCGACGATGGACGTCGGCGCGGTGTGGCGGCGGGGCGGCGCGACGTCGACGCCGTGCCGCGCGCTGCTGGAGTTGTTCCGGTCCTGGAGAAAGACGGCCGGGTAGCGGGAAGCGCACTCGCGCATGCCCCCGCCGCGTGATGCATACCAGTCGCCCCAAGTGGTTCTATTCCGGTCTGATTTCGACGCCCGAAAACCCGGCAAACCGGCCGCTCGAACTGTCCCCTTGCATACCAATCCGGGTAAATCCCTATCCCGCACTGCGTTGTAAACAAAGGCTTTGTCGATACTAAAACGCTTGCCGGACAAGGCTTCCGGCGATTTTTGCACCGCTAATACCAGTTCGTTGACTGGTATTATGGTGGTTATATAATGCGTTCACTTTCGACGGCCCGAGGTCGTCGTCCGACACCCGGAGACACATGGAAACCAGCTGGTCCGAACTGGCGCCCGATCCGCTCAACGACACGCCGCTTTATCTGCAGATCGCCCGCAACCTGGCGAGCGCGATACACGGCGGCGCGTGGCAGGCCGGCGAGGCACTGCCGTCGGAGCGGCTGCTGTCGGTGTCGGTCGGCGTATCGCGGATCACGGCACGCCGCGCACTCGCGCTGCTGGTCGAGCAGGGGCTGATCAAGCGGGCGCGCGGGGCGGGCAGCTTCATCACGCCGCGCGTCGCCGATCCGCTGTCGCGTCTCGTCGGCTTCACCGCGAAGATGCGGCAGCGCGGTTTCGTGCCCGATTCGGTATGGCTGTCGCGCACGCTGCGCGCCGCCACCCGCGACGAGCTCACGCGTCTCGGTCTCGCGCCCGGCGCGACGGTGGCGCGGCTCGAACGGCTGCGCCGCGCGGACGGCATCGTGATGGCGGTCGAGCATTCGACGCTGCCGGCCGCGGTGGTACCCGATCCGCAGGCGCTCGGCGCATCGTTGTACGAATACCTCGAAGCGCGCGGGATGACCGTCGTACGCGCGCTGCAGCACTTTCGCGCGGCGAACGCGACGCACGCGATCGCGAAATGGATGGCGGTGAAGCCGGGCTCGGCGCTGCTCGTGATCACGCGCATCGGCTACGGTGCCGACCAGCGCGCGATCGAAGTATCCGAAACGTATTGCCGCGACGACTATTACGACTTCGTCGCCGAACTGAAACGCTGACGCGCGAGACTGCCCGCGCGCGACAGGCGCGAAGCAACGACACGGATTTGCAAATCACGACGCGGATGCCCGCGTCACCAGATCATCAAGAGAACGTCATGCTGACTGGAAACATCCTCACCCCCGACGGCTGGATTCACGGTTCGCTCGATAGCGAGAACGGCCGCATCACCACGCTCGACGGCAAGCCCGTCGATCCCGCGAAGAACGACGCGCCGTACATCCTGCCGGGTTTCATCGACCTGCACGTGCACGGCGGCGGCGGCGCCGACGTGATGGAAGGCGGCGACGCGATCGAGACGATCGCCCGCACGCACGCGCAATTCGGCACGACGAGCCTGCTCGCGACGACGATGACCGCGCCGCGCGACGAACTGATGAAGGTCGTCGGCAACCTCGGCACCGTTGCGCGCACCCGCACGCCGGGCGGCGCGCGCGTGCTCGGCGTGCACCTCGAAGGGCCGTACATCAACCCCGGCAAGCTCGGCGCGCAGCCCGACGCGGCCGTGTCGGCCGTGCTCGACGAAGTGCTGAAGTACCTGTCGATCGCGCCGATCCGGGTCGTCACGCTCGCACCGGAAATCGCCGGCCACATCGAGATCATCGGCGAGATGGCCGCGCGCGGCGTGCGCGTGCAGCTCGGCCACTCGCTCGCGACCTACGACGACGCCGTCGCCGCGCTCAAGCACGGCGCATGCGGCTTCACGCACCTGTTCAACGCGATGTCGCCGCTACATCACCGCAACCCGGGCCTGGTCGGCGCGGCGCTGGCGCATGCCGAATACGCGGAAATCATTCCCGACCTGCTGCACGTGCACCCGGGCGCGATTCGTGCCGCGCTGCGCGCGATCCCGCGCCTGTACGTCGTGACCGACAGCACGTCCGCAACGGGCATGCCCGACGGCGAATACCGGCTCGGCAGCCAGCACGTGACGAAGTGCCTCGGCGGCGTGCGGCTGGCCGACGGCACGCTCGCCGGCAGCACGCTGACGATGGACCAGGCGCTGCGCAACCTCGTGTCGCTCGGCCTGCCGATCGCCGACGTGTCGAACCGGATGTCGCGTTATGCGGCCGACTACCTCGGCGTCGCCGATCGCGGCCGCCTCGAGCGCGGCGCATGGGCCGACCTCGCGGTGTTCGATCGCGACCTGAACCTCACCGCGACCTACGTCGAAGGAGAATCGATTGTCGAATATGCTTAAGGAAGCGCGCGAGTCCGCCCAGGTCGTCGCCGCGCAGATCGCCGACACCACGCGCGTCGAAGCGCTCGCCGGCCAATTGCTCGATCACCCGCCGGCCGTTGCGCTGACGGTCGCGCGCGGCAGCTCGGATCACGCCGCGAGCTATTTCGCGAGCCTGACGATGAGCCGCCTCGGCGTGCCGGTCGCCTCGCTGCCGATGTCGGTCGCGACGCTGCAGCAGGCGCCGCTGAAGGTGCAGGACCAGCTCGCGATTGCATTCTCCCAGTCGGGCAAGAGCCCCGATCTCGTCAACACGATGGCCGCGCTGCGCGAAGCCGGCGCGCGCACCGTCGCCGCCGTGAACGTGCTGCCGTCGCCGCTCGCCGACGCGTGCGAGCACCAGTTGCCGCTGCTCGCCGGCCCCGAACTGTCGGTCGCCGCGACGAAGAGCTATATCGCGATGCTGTCGCTGTCCGCGCAGATCGTTGCCTACTGGCAGCGCGACGCCGCGCTGGTGAGCGCGCTGCGCGGCCTGCCCGACGTGCTCGCGCAGGCCGGCCGGCTCGACTGGTCGCCGGCCGTCGCCGCGCTCGAGGGCATCGAGCGGATGATCGTCATCGGCCGCGGCCTCGGTCTGGCCATCGCGCAGGAAGCCGCGCTGAAACTGAAGGAAACGTCCGGCATCCAGGCCGAGGCGTTCTCGAGCGCCGAAGTCCGTCACGGCCCGATGGAGCTGATCGACCGCGACTATCCGCTGCTCGTGTTCGCGCCGCCGGGGCCCGAGCAGGCCGGCCTCCTGCAGCTCGCTGAAGACATGCGTGCACGCGGCGCCGCCGTGCTGCTCGCGGCGCCCGCCGGCACGCCCGGCGCGACGCTGCCGCTCGCGCAGTCCGCCCATTCGGCGCTCGACCCGATCGCCGCCATTCTTTCGTTCTACGTGATGGCGGCGGATCTCGCCGTCGCGCGCGGCCGCAATCCCGACACGCCGCGCCACCTGAACAAAGTCACCGAAACGCACTGATAGCCGAGACAGCCGATGAGACGCGCCGAGGAGTCCCAGTTGAAGAGCCCCACCCACGATCAGATCGTCCTGCTTGCCCCGCTGACGGGGCCGATCGTCGCGCTGGCCGACGTGCCCGATCCGGTGTTCTCCGGCGGGATGTTCGGCGACGGCATCGGCATCGATCCGCTCGCGGGCAAGCTCGTCGCGCCGTGCGCGGGCATCGTGTCGCATCTCGCGCGCACGGGTCACGCGGTGACGATCACGACGCCGCAAGGCGCGGAGGTGCTGCTGCACATCGGCATCGACACCGTCGAGCTGAACGGGCAGGGCTTCGCCGCGCACGTCGAAGCCGGCGCGCGCGTCGAAGCGGGCGATCTGCTGATCGAGTTCGACCAGGACACGGTCGCACGCAGCGCGCATTCGCTCGTGTCGGTGATCGCGATCGCGAACTCCGACGCGTTCGAGGTCGTCGACCGCGCAAGCGGTTTCGCGACGGCCGGCGAGACGCCGTTGCTCGCGTTGCGCGGCAAGGGCGAAGCGGCCGCGCAGGCGGCGCAGGCCGGCGCGGCGGCGCACCACGAAGTGCGCCGCGAGATCGTGCTGGCGCAGCCGGGCGGCCTGCATGCGCGGCCGGCCGCGCGTGCACGCGAAGCCGTGCGCGGGTTCGACGCGACCGTCGACGTGCGGTTCGACGGCCGCAACGCGTCGATCGCGAGCGTCGTCGGCCTGCTCGGCCTCGGCGCCGGCGAAGGCGCGACGGTCGAACTCATCGGCCGCGGCGCGCATGCGCAGCAGGCCGTCGATGCGGTCGAGCACGAACTGCTGCGCGAAGCGCACGGCGAAGTCGAGGAAAAACCGGCGCGGCTGAGGTCGCCCGCGCCGCAGATGGTTGCGCGCAACGTCGGCGCTCCGATTGATCCGAACACGCTCGCGGGCGTGTGTGCGGCGCCCGGCATCGCGGTCGGCACGCTGGTGCGTCTCGACGATGCGGAAATCGTGCCGCCCGAGCAGGCATCGGGCACGCCGGCCGCGGAAAGCCGCCAGCTCGACCAGGCGCTGAAGGCCGTCGACGGCGAACTCGACGAAACGGTGCGCAACGCGTCGGCGCGCGGCGCGGTCGGCGAAGCGGGCATCTTCGCGGTGCATCGCGTGCTGCTCGAGGACCCGACGCTGATCGACGCGGCGCGCGACCTGATCAGCCTCGGCAAGAGCGCGGGCTTCGCGTGGCGCGCGACGATCCGCACGCAGATCGACACGCTGTCGAAGCTCGACGACGCATTGCTCGCCGAGCGCGCGGCCGACCTGCGCGACATCGAGAAGCGCGTGCTGCGCGCGCTCGGCCACACGAACGGCGCGGCGCGTGCGCTGCCCGACGAGGCCGTGCTCGCGGCCGAGGAATTCACGCCGTCGGACCTGTCGTCGCTCGATCGCCAGCGCGTGACCGCGCTCGTGATGGCGCGCGGCGGCGCGACGTCGCACGCGGCGATCATCGCGCGGCAACTCGGCATCCCCGCGCTGGTTGCGGTCGGCGACGCGCTGTACGCGATTCCGGACGGCACGCAGGTCGTCGTCGATGCGAGCGCGGGCCGTCTCGAACACGCGCCGACCGCACTCGACGTCGAACGCGCGCGCCACGAGCGCCAGCGCCTGGACGGCGTGCGCGAAGCGAACCGGCAACTGGCAGGTGTTGGCGCCGAGACGGTCGACGGCCGCGCGATCGAGGTCGCCGCGAACATCGCGACGCTCGACGACGCGAACACCGCGGTCGACAACGGCGCGGACGCGGTCGGGCTGCTGCGCACCGAATTAATGTTCATCCATCGCCAGGCCGCGCCGACGGTCGTCGAACACCAGCAGAGCTACCAGTCGATCGTCGACGCGCTGCAGGGCCGCGCGGCGATCATCCGCACGCTCGACGTCGGCGCCGACAAGGAAGTCGACTACCTGACGCTGCCGCCCGAACCGAACCCGGCGCTCGGCCTGCGCGGCATTCGCCTCGCGCAGGTGCGCCCCGATCTGCTCGACGATCAGCTGCAGGGCCTGCTCGCGGTGAAGCCGTTCGGCGCGGTGCGCATCCTGCTGCCGATGGTCACCGACGCGGGCGAACTCGTGCGGCTGAGAAAGCGCATCGACGAATTCGCGCGTGCGCAGGGCCGCACCGAGCCGATCGAGGTCGGCGTGATGATCGAAGTGCCGTCGGCCGCGCTGCTGGCCGACCAGCTCGCGCAACACGCGGATTTCCTGTCGATCGGCACCAACGACCTGACGCAGTACACGCTCGCGATGGACCGCTGCCAGGCCGATCTGGCCGCGCAGTCCGACGGCCTGCATCCGGCCGTGCTGCGCCTGATCGACATCGCGGTGCGCGGCGCCGGGAAGCACGGCAAGTGGGTCGGCGTGTGCGGCGCGCTCGGCGGCGATCCGCTCGCGGTGCCGATTCTGGTGGGCCTCGGTGTGACCGAACTGTCGGTCGACCCCGTGTCGGTGCCGGGCATCAAGGCGCGGGTGCGCCGTCTCGATTACCAGTTGTGCCGTCAGCGCGCGCAGGATCTGCTCGCGCTCGATTCGGCACAGGCGGTAAGGGCAGCAAGCCGCGAGGTCTGGCCGCTCGACTGAACGTCGACGGCGGGCGCGTGGCCCGTTTCGGTACAAGAGCGTAATTAGGTCAACGACGATTAACGACGAGACAAGGATTGGAGGACTGAATGAACGGGAATCCGTTTCTGAAAATACAGGGCCTGGGACGGGCGCTGATGCTACCGATCGCGGTACTGCCGGTTGCCGGCATTCTGCTGCGACTCGGCCAGCCCGACGTGTTCAACATCAAGATGATCGCCGACGCCGGCGGTGCGATCTTCGACAATCTGCCGTTGCTGTTCGCGATCGGCGTGGCGGTCGGCTTCGCGAAGGACAACAACGGCGTTGCTGCGCTCGCGGGCGCGATCGGCTACCTGATCGAAACCGCGATCATGAAGGACATCGATCCCAAGCTGAACATGGGCGTGCTGTCCGGGATCATCGCGGGTGTGGTCGCGGGCTTGCTGTACAACCGCTACAAGGACATCAAGCTGCCGGACTACCTTGCGTTCTTCGGCGGCAAACGGTTCGTGCCGATCATCACGGGGCTGGTCTGCGTGATACTCGGCATCGCGTTCGGGTACGTCTGGCAGCCGGTCCAGCATGCGATCGACGCGGCCGGCCAGTGGCTGACGACGGCGGGCGCGATCGGTGCGTTCGTGTTCGGCTTCCTGAACCGCCTGCTGCTCGTCACGGGCCTGCACCACATCATCAACTCGCTCGCGTGGTTCGTGTTCGGCAACTTCACGCCGCCCGCCGGCGGCGACATCGTGCACGGCGACCTGCACCGCTTCTTCGCGGGCGACCCGACCGCGGGCACCTTCATGGCCGGCTTCTTCCCGATCATGATGTTCGGCCTGCCGGCGGCGTGTCTCGCGATGCTGCACGAGGCGCCGAAGGAGCGCCGCGCGATGGTCGGCGGCCTGCTGTTCTCGATGGCGCTCACGTCGTTCCTGACCGGCGTGACCGAACCGATCGAATTCAGCTTCATGTTCCTCGCGCCGGTGCTGTACGTGATCCACGCGGTGCTGACGGGGCTGTCGCTCGCGATCTGCCAGATCCTCGGCGTGAAGCTCGGCTTCACGTTCTCGGCCGGCGCGATCGACTACGTGCTGAACTACGGGCTGTCGTCGAAGGGCTGGATCGCGATCCCGCTCGGCATCGCGTACGGCGCCGCGTACTACGGGCTGTTCCGCTTCTTCATCCGCAAGTTCAACATGGCAACGCCGGGCCGTGAGCCGGCATCGGCCGATGCGGCAGTCGAATCGTACGCATCGGGCGGCTTCGTCGCACCGGCTGCGGGTGCCGCCGCGGTTGCGCCGCGTGCGCAGCGCTACATCGCGGCACTCGGTGGCGCGAGCAACCTGTCGGTCGTCGACGCATGCACGACGCGTCTGCGCCTGACCGTCGTCGATCCGGAGAAGGTCTCGGAGCCGGAACTGAAGTCAATCGGCGCGCGCGGCGTGCTCAAGCGCGGCGGCAACAGCGTCCAGGTGATCATCGGGCCCGAGGCCGACATCATTGCCGACGAGATGCGTGCGGCGATCGGCAGCGGCGCGACCGGCGCGGCAGCGACGGCGACCGCCGCCGCGGCGCAGCCCGTCACGGGCGCGGCCGCCGGCCCGCTCGATCCGGAGCCGGCCCGCTGGCTCGCGGTGTTCGGCGGGGCGACCAACGTCGCGTCGCTCGATGCGATCGCGACCACGCGCCTGCGCGTTGTCGTGCGCGATCCGTCGGCGGTCGATCGCGATCGTCTCGGCGCGCTCGACGTCGCGTGGGTGTCGCTCGACACGTTCCACATCGTCTGCGGCAACGCGGCGCAACGCTATGCCGAGCAGCTCGGCGCGCGCTTGCCGCCGGCGAGCGGCGGGGCGGCCGCACAACCGGCCTGATGCGATGAAGCCGGCCTGATCCGCGACGCGGGTTCGGGCCGGCCGGCAAAAATGAGAACGGCTTGCGATGCGTCGCAAGCCGTTTTTCTTTGGCGGGGCGATTGCGCGATGCGTTCGCCCGCATCGCGTATCGCTCAACCGTTCAACCGCTCAGCAGCTCACGGGTTCGTCAGCGTGAAGGTCGGCTTCCGGTAGCCGATGCCGGCCCGGTCGAGCTTCGGCAATTCGCGTTGCGTGAGCAGCGTCGCGAAACCGGCCCAGTCGCGCTGCAGCGCGGCCAGGTCGACGTGATGCGTATCGCCGCGCTTGTAGCGTACGCCGGCCGCGTACGGCAGCTCCCAGTCGGCCCGGTGCCACGCGCGCTCGGCGAGCGCGAGCAGCCGCGGATAGGCCATGTATTCGAGGAAGGTGTCGTTGCGCATCACCTCGCCCCACGCCTGCCCCTGCATGCCTTCGATGCGCGGTGCGGGGCCCGTGCCCGTGACCTCGAACGTGTTGCCGTCACGGTCGCCCATCACCTCGGCGTTCTGCGGCAGGTTCTCCGGCGCGAGCGAGAACACCTTGTACTCGTCCGTCGCGTGCGAGCCCCAGTAGTAGCCGCGCTCGCGCGGGTTGAGCGTGTACGGGAAGTCGAAGTACAGGTAGTCGGGCAGTGCGAGCACCGTCAGGTAGCCCTTGCCGCTCAGGTCACGCGCGCTATCCGATGCGCCCCAGAAGATCGTGTCCCACAACGACACCATCACGTGACGCGTGCTGAAGTCCTGCGGCCCGTTCGCATGCTTGATGCCGTCCTGCCAGGCGGCCATCGTGTCGATCCCGTTCGCGTTGACCGCCGCGCTCACCTGTTGCGCAAACCGCGTCGGCAGCTCGTCGATCGACTTGATCTCGCCGCGCTGGAGCAGCGCCGTGCACGCGGGCGAACGCGCCCACGGCTTGTCCTGCGCGGCAAGATCGATACGCCCCTTGTTCGGATCGGTGCCGTTCAGCGGCTGGAAGCCCGCGCCGAGCAGGATGTTCTTCGCTTCGTCGCCGCCGTAATGCCAGATGTGCAGCGGCGCCTGCGCATCCGCATGCATCGCCGCGATCTCGCGGATCACCTTCGACGCGAAATTGAGCGCGCCCGGCACGCACGGGTTCAGGTCGCTGCGCCGGTCGTAGAACTGCACCGTCGTCAGGTTCGACGTGTCCTGCGGATCGAGCAGCCGGTATGCATTCGCTTCCTGCTCGCGGCCGGCAGCATGCAGGCGGCGGTAGCGCGCCTCCATCGTCACGACGGCCGCGCGCGCATGCGCGGGCATGTCGATCTCGGGGATGATCTCGACGAAATGCGCGGCTGCGTAACGCACGAGCGCCACGTAGTCGTCGCGCGTCAGGTAGCCGCCGCCGGAGCGGTTGTCCGGGCCGGAGCCGAGTTGCGGCAGCAGGCAACGCGTTTCGCTCGGGTCGTGGCAGCGGCGTCCCCCGATCTCGGTCAGCTCGGGCAGGCCGGGAATCTCGACGCGCCAGCCCTCGTCGTCGGACAGATGCAGGTGCAGGCGGTTGAGCTTGTACGCGCTCATCTGGTCGATCAGGCGGCGCAGCGTCGCCGGGTGCTTGAAGTTGCGCGCGAGGTCGACGTGCATCCCGCGATGCGTGAAGCGCGGCGCATCCTCGACGAGCATCGCCGGAATCGGGCCGCCGCCGGCCGGCGCGAGCGAGAAGAGCGTCTGCACGCCGTAGTAGAGGCCCGCGCGATCGTAGCCCTCGATGAACACGCCGCGCGGCCCGATCGCGAGCCGGTAGCCGCCGGGTGTCGCGATGTCGGCCGGCAGCCGGCGCGGCGCGACCGTGCCCCACACCGGCACGCGCGCGCCGTCGAGCCCGAGTGTCGTCGCGCGATCGCGCAGCGCCGCGACCTGCGCGTCCGGCAGGTTGGGCAGCGCGAGTTCGACGCCGCGCAGGTCGAGCGTGCCGGGCAGCGGCTGCTCGCGCTTCACGCTCGGCAGCGCACGGCTCGCGTCGGGCCGTGCAGCCACGGGCGGCGCGTTGCCGGTTGAGTTGTTCTGCGCGTCGGCCGGCAGCGATTCGACGTAGCGAAGCTCGTCGTCGGTGTCGTTGTAGCGGAGCACGGCCGGCGGCGCGCCGTCGACGACCACGTACGGGCGCGGGATCACGTCGCTGTAGCGCAGCAGCCAGTATTCGGCGACGAACGGCAGCTCGATGCGCTCGCCGGGCGCAAGCCGCACCGAGCCAGGTTGCGGTGTCAGTTCGTACAGGTCGCCCGTGAGCCGCCGCAGCGCGAAGCCCGGACGGTCGATCCGCAGCAGGCGGCGGATGCTGTGCAGATAAAGCTTCCAGCCGCCGTCGGCGATCGCCTGGTGGCCGCGGTTCTGCAGGATCAGGCGGCCCGTCGCGCAGGCGGCGCCGTCGGCGCCGAGATCGGCGCACGGCACGCCAGCCGCGGCCGCGTGGTTGTTGTCGACGGCGACGCGCAACGCGAGGCCGTTCGACAGCAGCGCCGCGAGATTGGCTGGTTGCGCGGCCGGTTGTGCTGCCGATGGTGCGGTGCCGGCAGTCGACGCCGGCTGGGCGCCGATCGCGACCGGCGACAGCGCCGCGATCAGCAGGCCGGCAAACAGGGATGGCAAGGTGCGCTTCATTCGAACTCCTGAGAAAAAAGGGGGCGTGGCGGCGTCGTGGAGCGACGTCGCTGCGTTCGGGTCTTTCAATGGAGCAGCGGGAGATACAGCACGCGGGGCGATGCGGCCGCACCGCGCGCATTCGGCACGCGGGGGCGTGCGTTACGGAACGGGGGGCGGGCAGGCGTGCCGATCGGACCGGCGGGGTGGCGTACGCGTGCTCATCGGCGGCGCGCGGCAACCGCCGCGGCGGCGTGGCAGCCGCAACCGGCTGCGCTCGACCGGCCGCGCACGACGGCGGGCGCGGCCGCCCACGGATGACGACACGGCGCGCACGCGTGCGCCACATACGGGATTCGCATGTCTCCCCCACCAGATGGATTCGGCCTGTCAGCGGCCGTGTCCAAAGATCTTATGAAACCTTTTATTGGTATTCAAGTGGTATCAATCTGGCGCTAAATTGGCATCGGCGTGCCGGGCCTGTCAGCGCGGCCGGTACGAAAAAAAACCTCGCGCGAAGCGAGGTTCTGTCCGGACAGCGGCGGTGCGATCCGCCGCACGCGTCACACGTCAGTCGCGGCGCGCCCGCACGGGCGCTTCCTGCGTCTTCTGCCGCGCTTCGAGCCACATCGCATTGACGATGCCGAACGACAGCGCGACGCCGATACCGAGAATCCAGCTGAAATACCACATGATCCGACTCCTTGCGAAACGGTGGACGGGGGCGCCTGCGCGCCCCGGCCCGGTTCAATACATCGAGTGCTTGTTCTCTTCGAGCGTCTGGCGGGTGACCTTGCCGCGCATCACGCGATACACCCAGCTCGTATAGAGCAGGATGATCGGCAGGAATACGATCACCGCGAACAGCATCACCTGCAGCGTCATATGGCTCGACGTCGAATCCCACACGGTCAGACTGCTGCGCGGATCGAGCGACGACGGCATGATGAACGGGAACATCGAGAAGCCCGCGGTCAGGATCACGCCGGTGATCATCAGCCCGGTACAGAGGAACGCCGTCTTCTCCTGCTTCGAGCCGGCGAGCAGCAGCGCCAGCAGGCCGCCCGCGATCCCGACGACGGGCGCCGCGATCATCCACGGATACTGGCTGTAGTTCGCGAGCCACAGGCCCGAGCCGGCGGCGACGTCCTTGAGCAGCGGGTTCGCGACCGTGTCGGTCGCCGCGGCGCGCGTGATGTGGAAGCCGCCGATAGTTGAGGCGATCAGCACGCCGGCCAGCACGAACAGCACGACCGCGAGGAACGCCGACACGCGCAGCGCGATCGATGCACGGCGTGCGATCACGCCGTCGGTCTTCATCTTGATGAACGCGGCGCCGTGCGCGACGAGCATCGTGAGGCTGACGAGCCCGCACAGCAGCGCGAACGGGTTCAGCAGCGCCCAGAAGCTGCCGTAGTAGGTCACGCGCAGGTCGCTGTCGAACTTGAACGGCACGCCCTGCAGCAGGTTGCCGAACGCGACGCCGAACACGAGCGCTGGCACGAAGCCGCCGACGAACAGGCCCCAGTCCCAGCCCGCGCGCCAGCGCGGGTCAGGCCGCTTGCTGCGGTAGTCGAAGCCCACCGGCCGGAAGAACAGCGCGAACAGCACGAGCAGCATCGCGAAGTAGAAGCCGGAGAACGACGCTGCGTAGACGAGCGGCCAGGCGGCGAACATCGCGCCGCCGGCCGTGATCAGCCACACCTGGTTGCCTTCCCACGTCGCGCCGACGGTGTTGACGATGATGCGGCGCTCGTCGTCGGTCTTGCCGAGGAACGGCAGCAGCGCGGTCGCCCCCATGTCGAAGCCGTCGGTGACGGCGAAGCCGATCAGCAGCACGCCGACGAGCAGCCACCAGATCAGCTTGAGAGTTGCATAGTCCATAGCGATTCCTTGTTCCGTTTCGGGTGCGTGCTCAGGCCGGGGCGCGCTCGCTGGCGGCCGCGAGTTCGTGGTGATAGCGGCCGGTATGCAGCGACGACGGGCCGAGGCGCGCGTACTTGAACATCAGCTTGATCTCGATGACGAACAGCGCGGTATAGAACAGGATGAAGCCCGCGAGACTCAGGTACAGGTCGGTCGGCGTCAGGCTCGATGCCGACAGGTGCGTCGGCAGCACGCCCGCGATCGTCCACGGCTGGCGGCCGAGCTCGGCGACGATCCAGCCGAATTCGATCGCGATCCACGGCAGCGGGATCGCCCACACCGCATAGCGCAGGAACCACCGGCGGTTGTCCTGCAGCAGTTCGCGGCGCGCGCAGAACCAGAACGCGGCAATGAACGTTGCGACGAACAGGAGGCCGAGGGCCACCATGATCCGGAACGAGAAGAACACGGGCGCGACCGGCGGGATCGTCTTCTTCGCGGCGGCCTTGATCTGCTCGGGCGTCGCGTCGACCACGTTCGGCGTGAACTGCTTGAGCATCAGCCCGTAGCCGAGATACTGCTTGTGCTGGTCGAACAGCGCGTGCGTCGCGGCGCTGGTGTCGCCTTCCTTGATCTTCTGCAGCGCGCCGTACGCGATCATCCCGCTCTGGATGTGCTCCTCGCTACGCTGCATCAGGTCCTTGAGGCCGATGACGGGTTCGTCGATCGAGCGCGTCGCGATCAGGCCGAGCGCGTACGGGATCTTGATCGCGTAGTCGGTGCGCTGTTCCTCCTGGTTCGGAATGCCGATCAGCGTGAACGAGGCGGGCGCGGGCGCCGTGTCCCATTCGGATTCGATCGCGGCGAGCTTCATCTTCTGCACTTCGCCGGTCGTATAGCCCGATTCGTCGCCGAGCACGATCACGCAGAGCGTCGCCGCGAGGCCGAAGCCGGCCGCGACCGCGAACGAGCGCAGCGCGAAGTCGATGTCGCGCTTCTTCAGCAGGTACCACGACGACACGCCGAGCACGAACATCGCGGCCGATACATAGCCCGCCGACACCGTGTGCACGAACTTCACCTGCGCGACCGGGTTGAACAGCACGTCGAACAGGCTCGTCATCTCCATGCGCATCGTCTGGTAGTTGAACTCGGCGCCGACCGGGTTGTTCATCCAGCCGTTCGCGACGAGGATCCACAGCGCGGACAGGTTCGAGCCCAGCGCGACGAGGAACGTGACCATCAGGTGCTTGACCTTCGACAGGCGGTTCCAGCCGAAGAAGAACAGGCCGACGAACGTCGATTCGAGGAAGAACGCCATCAGGCCTTCGACCGCGAGCGGCACGCCGAAGATGTCGCCGACGTAGTGCGAGTAGTAAGACCAGTTCGTGCCGAACTGGAATTCGAGCGTGATGCCGGTCGTCACGCCCATCGCGAAGTTGATCCCGAACAGCTTGCCCCAGAACTGGGTCATGTCCTTGTAGACCTGCTTGCCGGTCATCACGTAGACGGCTTCCATGATGACGAGCAGCCAGGACAGGCCGAGCGTCAACGGCACGAACAGAAAGTGGTAGAGCGCCGTGATGCCGAACTGCAGACGTGACAGATCGACGACTTCACTACTTATCATGGTGGTCTCCCTCGGTGGGTGCAGGCGCCGGCACCGAAAGCAGCTTCTCGGCGACGGCGGCAGGCGGAAGCGACATGTGCTCGGCCTGCGGATGATTGAAGAATGCGTATTTGAGCGACATCAGGAGGATCAGCTTGACGATCAGCACCAGGGTGATGTCGCGGGCGAGGGTCGGGCCGCGTGCCCACGCGGCAATGCGCGCGCGCCAGCCGATCGTGCCGGCCGGCCGCGGGGGAGGCGGCGCAGGCTCTTTATTGATCGAGATCAAGGCGAATATCCTGAATCGATTTAGGTCGGTTTTGGGGCGACTTTACGTCGGATTTATGACGGCCGTGAAGCTGTTTTAATCCTTTTGCGCCGGACATGCCAATTTTAAAAGGACTGCTTTCCGATGCCGAGTGCTGCGCTGCGGCAGACCGTCGCGAAACGCGGGCCGAAACTTGAGGCAGATCAAGGTTATGCGGAAGGGGTCCGCAAACAGCCTAATACCTGATGAATCAGGTCAATTAATCGGCGGAGAAGCGAACGGCGAAGCGCGTGAAAAGCACGTGCAAAAGACGCGCGAAAAAAAACCGCTGCCGGTCGGGCAGCGGTTTTCGATGAGGCGCTCTAAATCGTCGGGGATTTATGCGTATTCGGCGAGCGCGGTGCGCATCTTTTTCATCGCACTCGCTTCGATCTGGCGGATACGTTCCGCCGACACGCCGAACTCGGCGGCGAGATCGTGCAGCGTCGAGCCGCCCGAGCCGTCGTCGTCGACGTGCAGCCAGCGCGCCTCGATGATGCGGCGGCTGCGCGCGTCCAGCGCGTCGAGCGCCTGCGCGATGCCGTCCGTCTGCAACGTGTCGCGCTGACGCGCGGCGAGCACGGCGGTCGGCTCGTTATGCGAGTCGGCCAGGTAGGCGATCGGCGCATACGACTCCTCGCCGTCTTCCACCTGCCCTTCGAGTGCGATGTCGCCACCCGACAGGCGCGTTTCCATCTCGGACACGTCTTCGCGCTTGACGTTGAGCTCCTGCGCGAGGCCGTCGATTTCCTCGGGCGTCATCGCCTGCATGCTCTTCTTGTGGCTGCGCAGGTTGAAGAACAGCTTGCGCTGCGCCTTCGTCGTCGCGACCTTCACCATGCGCCAGTTGCGCAGGATGTACTCGTGGATCTCGGCCTTGATCCAGTGGATCGCGTACGACACGAGACGCACGTTCTGGGCCGGATCGAAGCGCTTCACGGCCTTCATCAGGCCGATGTTGCCTTCCTGGATCAGGTCGCCATGCGGCAGGCCGTAGCCGAGATAGTTGCGCGCGATCGACACGACGAGCCGCAGGTGCGACAGCACGAGGCGGCGCGCCGAGCCGAGATTGTTGTCGTCGCGGAATTCGGTCGCGTACTGGCGTTCTTCTTCCGGCGTCAGCAGCGGAATGCGATTGACGGCCTGGATGTACGAATCGATGTTGCCAAGCTGGCCCGGCAACATCGATTGAGCGGCGAGCGCCAGCGAGCCTGCCGATGCGGCCTTGGCCGGCGTCGGGCTCAGGGTGTTCGGAAGGGTCAGGGCGTTGCTCACTAAAAAACTCCTTTGGAATCAGGGACAAACCCCGGGTCTCGGATGAAAGACCGGAGCCAATCTTAGCACTCCCGTAATCCGAGTGCTAATTCCTTAGAGCGGGCGTGGGCATCGGAGTTCCCGGTTTTCTATCGAAGTAGTCGAGTCGATAGTCTAATCTGCGACCAAAGAGGCGGATCGAAGTTCCGTAAACCGTTGTTTCGGATAGGAATCGGTAGACGATTTCGATTTTTGTCGTTTTGGAAGGAAGCCATTTCGCTTCGTGATGCCGATCGGAAAAGTCCTTTACCATACCATTCAGTTCGCTCGGGCCATGCCGTTGCGGCCGGCTCCATTCAACCCAAAAAGTTGGAGTGTCAGATGAACAATAAGAAGAATCGCCGGCCCCGCAGCCGGCTTGCGCTGCACGCGATGCTGGCGGCGTCACTTCTGGGCGGATCGGGTGCGGCATTCGCGGATCGATGGGGGATCCAGGCGGGCGGCGGGTTTTCGGATCGTCACGGGATCGACAAGGCCGATCTCGGCATGGTGTGGGATCCGGGCTGGAACGGGTGGGAAATCGGCGGCTGGCACTTCACGTTCGTGATGGAAGGCCACGTCGGCTACTGGCACACGGGCGGCAATGTCCACAGCGGCCTCGGCGAGATCGGCGCGACGCCGATGTTCCGCTTCATCAAGAGTGCGGGTCAGGTGCGCCCGTTCGTCGAGGCCGGCGCCGGCATCCGGTTCCTGACTTCTCCGACGATTTCCACCCATCTTTCGCTGGGGACCTCGTTCCAGTTCGTGGATGTCGTCGGCGTCGGCGCGCAGTTCGGAGAACGGCAACAATATCAGGTCGGTTACCGTTTTCAACATGTGTCTAACGCGGGTATCAAAGAGCCGAATCCTGGTATAAATTTCCACCAGTTCTACGTGCAGTACAACTTCTGATCCGCATGCCCGCGCACGGCGTGCGCGTTGCCGAGGAGTCAGGCGATGGCGAAGGTGGTCGATGCGATCCGCGCGCTCGAGCGCGATCGGTTCCGGGCGATGGTGGACGGGGACGGCGAGGCGCTCGACGCGCTGTTGTCGGACAAGGTGTTCTTCGTTCACACCAACGGCAAACGTGAAACCAAGCAGCAGTTCATCGACGCCATCGTCGCAGGCCGCCGCCGCTATCGTCAGATCGAAATCCAGTCGCAGGACGTGCTGCCCGTTGGCGACGAAACCTGCGTCGTCACCGGACGCGCGTTGATCGAGATGGAAACGAACAACGGCGGCCTGGTCTTCCCGATTGCCTATACGTCCGTCCACACCCACGAGCAGGGCCGCTGGAGCCTGCTCGCCTGGCAGGCGACGCGGTGCGCGACCGAGACATGAGCGCGCGTGGCGCTCTTTTTCATGTCCCGACCGAAGCGGCCTTCTGGGCCGCTTTTTGTTGCCTCGTGCGGCGCGGATCGCGCGGCGCACGGGCGGTCACGCCCCGCTCGCTGACGTTGGAACCCTGAATCGAAGCCCGACGGTCAGGCCGCCGCGCGGCGGTCCGTGCCATGCCATGCCGAGCGGTTGATCGCGCTGACGACCGCGTCGAGCGCTGCGCTTGCCGCATCCGCGTGCAGGCCGACGCCGTGCCGCTGTGGCGCATCGCCGACCCGGCAGCCGACCGACACCGCGAACCGTCCGTCCGTCGTGCGCGCGTGTTCGCACGACGCGACGTCGATCGAGGCGCCGGCGGCCGTCGCGAATGCCGCGGCTAAACGTCGCACGGCGCCTTCGGGCGTCGCGTCGGCCGCCGGCGCCGCCGCGATCTCGCGGTTCCGCCAGCGCGCGTTGCCGCCGTGGCGTGCGGCCGGGCCGTCGGTCTCGAAGAATTCGCGGGCGAACAGCGCGCAGATCGCGTCGCCCGTCACTTCCTCACCGGACGCGTCGGCGAGCGACTGCACCGCGTGGCTGAATTCGATCTGCACGCGGCGCGTCGGCGTGAAGCCCATCCCGCGTTCGAGCAGGAACGTCGCGCCGCCCTTGCCGGACTGGCTGTTCACGCGAATCACCGCGTCATAGCTGCGGCCGAGGTCGGCCGGGTCGATCGGCAGGTACGGCACTTCCCAGACCGCGTCGGGGCGCTGCTGCGCGAAGCCCTTGCGGATCGCGTCCTGGTGCGAGCCGGAGAACGCGGTGAACACGAGGTCGCCCGCGTACGGATGGCGCGGATGCACGGGAATCTGGTTGCAGCGTTCGACGACGCGGCGCACCGCGTCGATGTCGGAGAAATCGAGGCCCGGGTCGATGCCCTGCGTGTAGAGGTTCAGCGCGAGCGTGACGAGATCGACGTTGCCCGTGCGCTCGCCGTTGCCGAACAGGCAGCCTTCGATGCGGTCGGCGCCCGCGAGCAGCGCGAGTTCGGCCGCCGCGACCGCGGTGCCGCGATCGTTGTGCGGATGCACGGACAGCACGATGCTGTCGCGATACGCGAGGTTGCGGTCCATCCATTCGATCTGGTCGGCGAACACGTTCGGGCTCGCGGCTTCGACGGTGGCCGGCAGGTTCACGATCATCTTGTGGTCGCGGGTCGGCCGCCAGGTCTGCGCGACGGCGTCGCAGATCTCGCGCGCAAACGTCAGCTCGGTCATGCTGAAGGTTTCCGGCGAGTACTGGAAGGTCCAGTACGTGTCGGGGCGCGCGGCGGCGTGCGCCTTGATGATGCGCGTGCCGTCGACCGCGAGCGCCTTCACGTCGTGCTTCGACATTCCGAACACGATGCGGCGGAACGACGGGCAGACCGCGTTGTACAGGTGCACGATCGCACGCGGCACGCCTTCGAGCGCGTCGAACGTGCGTGCGATCAGGTCCTCGCGCGACTGCACGAGCACCTCGATCGTCACGTCGTCCGGAATCCGCTTGTCGTCGATCAGCTTGCGGACGAAATCGAAGTCGGTTTGCGACGCCGACGGAAAACCGACTTCGATCTCCTTGAAACCGATCGCGACCAGCATCTCGAAGAACTCGAGCTTCTGCTCGATGCTCATCGGCTCGATCAGCGATTGGTTACCGTCGCGCAGGTCGGTGCTCATCCAGACGGGCGCGCGTTCGATGGTACGGGCCGGCCAGCGGCGGCCATTGAGGCGGACGGGTTCGAACGGGCGGTATTTGTCTTGCGGATTGCGCTGCATCTTCGGGACCTCGGGTCTCAAGTCGCGAGCGAAGACGGGCGGCATGGGCGACGGTTGGCGCTGCCTCGCACCGCGGCGCACGATGGCGCTGCGGATGCGGATGATCTTCGCGAATCGACCGACGGATAGACGGACGAATGCTGACGACTTCGGGTTGTAAAAACTGCGAGAGGGGTACGGCGAGGAACTGCTGGGAGGGACCGTGCGGACAGCACACGGCGCTACGACAGCCTTAGGCTAGTCGTAGCGATAGCGGCCGCGCTAGGCGGCCGGAGGTAATTCGGAGGGTGTTCGGAAAGGAACGCATGACGGCAACTCTATGCCAGATTGCGGGCGCGTGTCAAATGGCCGGGGTGCGGGGGCGGGTCGACGCCGTGCCGTCAGCGTGCGATGCGGGCGATCTGCACGATCGTTGTGACCTGTCGCGCGACCGTGTCGGGCACCGGCATCTCGCCGCGCAACACGGCGTCGGTCCACGCGGCCGTCGTCGCCGCATCGCGGGATTCGGGCAGCGCGACGGGCGGCGCATCGGCCGACGAACGTTCGGCTTCGATCAGCGTGTCGCACACGCCGTCGTGCAGCCAGTCGACCTGCACCTGGCGTCGCGTGTCGGCGACGGCCTCGCCCTCGGTGCCGCGCGCGAGCAGCGCGCCGCCGAGCGCGGCGTCCGGATGGTCGCGGAACAATTGCGCGAGGCTGTCGCGGTACGGCGGATGCGTGTAGTTGACGAGCCGCAGGCCGGCCGGCGCGAACGGCTGCAGGATCTTCACGAGCGTGTGCGTCGAGTTGCGCACGCCGAGCACGCTGCGCATCGACAGCAGATGCGCGATGCGCGGCGCCAGCGCTTCGATCGGCGCGAACGCGACGCGGCGCTCGGCGAGCGTGTCCTCGATCGCGTCGTGCGACGTCGACGGCGGAAGCGACAGCGCCGAGAAGATCTCGGCGCTCGTCACGCGGCCCGGATCGCGCTCGACGCCGTGCACGAGCACCGGCACGCCTTCGCGCGCGAGCAGCAGCGCGAGCAGCGGCACGAGGTTCGGTTGCTTGCGCGCGCCGTTGTAACTCGGGATCGACACGGGGCGGAACGCGGCGTCCTGCACGTGCACGGGCTCGAACGACGCCTGCGCGGCGGCGAGCATCGCGGCCAGTTCGTCGGCGGATTCGCCCTTCAGCCGATAGGCGATCAGGATCGCACCGAGTTCGAGGTCCGACACGCGTGCGTCGAGCATCGCGCGATAGAGCTCGAACGTGTCCTCGGCCGACAGCGCGCGCGCGCCGTGCGGGCCGCGGCCGATCTCCTTGATGAAGCGGGCGCAGGGGAACGGAACGGCGGCGGGATCGTGGGAAGCGGTCATCGGGGCGTGGGGCGGGCGGCCGGCATCGGGCCGCACGGTGAGCGGTGAGGAATGCCCCGAGTATCGCACGGGCGCGGCCGGCGTCAGCGCGGCCGCGCATCGCGTCGCGCTACACTCTGATTCCCGGCAGTGCGCGCCGGCTGCGCCGCGCCTGTGCCGTTGCCGGCCGAATACGACCAAGCGAGACATCCCATGAAGCTCTACAGCTATTTCCGCAGTTCCGCGTCGTACCGCGTGCGGATCGCCCTGAACCTGAAGCAGTTGCCGTTCGACTATGTCCCCGTGCACATGCTGCGCAACGGCGGCGAGCAACTGAAGGACGAGTACCGCGCGCTGAATCCGGATGCGGTCGTACCGACGCTGACCGACGGCGACGCGACGCTGCAGCAGTCGCTCGCGATCATCGAATATCTCGAGGAAACCCATCCCGAGCCCGCGCTGCTGCCGAAGCAGCCGGTCGATCGCGCGTATGTGCGCGCGGTCGCGCTGCAGGTCGCGTGCGAGATCCATCCGCTCAACAACCTGCGCGTGCTGAAGTATCTGAAGCACACGCTGCAGGTGCCCGAAGAAGCGAAGAATGCGTGGTACCGGCACTGGATCGAGGCGGGCTTCGAAACGCTCGAGACGCGTCTGGCGAACGATTCGCGTACCGGCAAGCTTTGTTTCGGCGACACGCCGACGCTCGCCGACGTGTGCGTCGTGCCGCAGGTGTTCAACGCGAACCGCTTCTCGATCGACACAACGCGTTATCCGACGATCCAGCGGATCGCCGATCATGCGGCGACGCTGGACGCCTTCAAGTCCGCCGAGCCCGGCGCGCAGCCCGACGCCGAATGAACGTGGCGCCCGGTTTGCGGGTGCGCATGAAAAATGGGCGCCCGAAGGCGCCCCGTGCGATGCGTGCCGGCGGCGTTCAGCCGAGCAGCGCGTCCGCGAATTCCTCGGCACTGAACGGCTGCAGGTCCTCGACCTTCTCGCCGACGCCGATGAAGTAGACGGGCACCGGGCGTTGCCGTGCGATCGCGGCGAGAATCCCGCCCTTCGCGGTGCCGTCGAGCTTCGTGACGATGAGGCCCGTGAGGCCGAGCGCGTCGTCGAATGCCTTCACCTGCGTGAGCGCGTTCTGGCCGGTATTCGCGTCGATCACCAGCAGTACCTCGTGCGGCGAGCCGTCGTGCGCCTTCGAGATCACGCGCTTCACCTTCTTCAGCTCTTCCATCAGGTGGAGCTGCGTCGGCAGGCGGCCGGCCGTGTCGGCCATCATCACGTCGATCTTGCGCGCACGCGCGGCGCTGACCGCGTCGAAGATCACCGCGGCCGGATCGCCGCTTTCCTGCTGCACGACCGTCACGTTGTTGCGCTCGCCCCAGACCGCCAGCTGTTCGCGCGCGGCTGCACGGAACGTGTCGCCGGCGGCCAGCAGCACCGACTGGTCGAAGCTCTGCAGGTGCTTCGCGAGCTTGCCGATGCTGGTCGTCTTGCCCGCGCCGTTCACGCCGGTGATCATCATCACGAGCGGTTGCGCGCGGCCGAGCATCAGCGATTTCTCGAGCGGCTTCAGCAACTCGACGAGCAGGTCGTGCAGCGCGCTCTTCACCTGCTGCGGGTCGGTCAGCCGGCCCGTGCGCACCTTTTCGCGCAGCGCGTCGAGCAGGTACTCGGTCGCGTCGACGCCCGCGTCGGACATCAGCAGCGCGGTTTCGAGCTCTTCGTACAGCTCCTCGTCGATCTTCGTGTTGACGAATACGCCGGTGATGCTCGTGCCCGTCTTGGCGAGCCCCGTTTTCAGGCGCGCAAGCCACGACTTCTTCGCGGAGGCATCCTGCGTCGGCGGCGGGACGATTTCGACCGTCTCGACGACTTCGTCGCGGCCGTCGTTGGTCGGCGTGACCGTCATCACGACGGCCGGTGCGGCCGGTTGCGCGGGCGCTTGCGGCACGTCGGCCGCGGGGGGCGGGGCCTCGACCGCGGGCGCATCGGACAACGCGTCCGCTTGCGACGCGTCGGCCGATTGCGATTCCGCCGGATCGGGCTCCTGCGTTTTCTTGAATCGTTTGAAGAAGCTGAACATGGTCTGACGTCGGGAAGAGGGCGGGCCGCCGCCAGGGGCGGGGTGCCGGAGGGGCCGTTCTGCGTTCGCGCGGACGCGGCGCACGGTGGCCGAAACCGTGCATTTTATCAGTGCGGCGTGGCGCTCGCGTCAGTGCGCGTCGCCGCTGTGGTAACGTGCGCCTGTTTGGCGGTGCGCCCCTGCGCGCGCCCGGTCCCTCCGTTGTCACTATTCCGTATGTCCCGTTCCTCTTCTGGCCGCCCGACGGCCCCTCCCGGCCGCGGCAAGCCGCACACGATCCGCATCATCGGCGGTGACTGGAAACGCACGCCGCTCGCGGTGCTCGATCTCGACGGCCTGCGGCCGACGCCCGATCGCGTGCGCGAAACGCTGTTCAACTGGCTCGGCCAGGATCTCGAAGGGTGGCGCTGCCTCGACCTGTTCGCGGGCACCGGCGCGCTCGGCTTCGAGGCCGCGTCGCGCGGTGCGGCAAGCGTCGTGATGGTCGAGCGCCATCCGCGCGCCGCGCAGCAGCTGCGTGCGATCAAGGACAAGCTTGGCGCCCGCGCGGTCGAGGTTGCCGAGGCCGACGCGCTGCGGCTCGCGGCCGGGCTCTCGCCGGGCGCGTTCGACGTCGTGTTTCTCGATCCACCGTTCGGCGAGCCGGCCGTGCTCGAGCGCGCGCTCGCGCTGGCGGCGCCGCTCGTTTCGGCGGGCGGCGCGCTGTACGTCGAGACGGGCGCGGAACTCGATCCGGCCACGCACGACGCGCTGGCGGGCTGGCAGGTCTTGAAGCACGGCAAGGCGGGTGCGGTTCACTATCATTTGCTGCGGCGCGAAAATGATGAATAATGCGCGTTCGATACGAGGCGGCGCGCCGCAAAGGCGACGCATGCCCATCTCGGCAGTGGCGTGCGCATCGCACGGCTGCCATCCCGTTTGCGTGATGACAGGAGGAGCGACATGGTAGTCGCCGTGTATCCCGGTACGTTCGATCCGCTGACCCGCGGGCACGAAGACCTCGTGCGGCGTGCGTCGAGCATTTTTGATACGCTGGTGGTTGGGGTCGCCGATAGCCGCGCGAAAAAACCGTTCTTCTCGCTGGAAGAACGTCTGACGATTGCGAACGAGGTGCTCGGTCATTATCCGAACGTGAAGGTGATGAGCTTCACCGGTCTCCTGAAGGATTTTGTCCGCACCAACAACGCACGCGTGATCGTGCGTGGCCTGCGCGCCGTGTCCGATTTTGAATATGAGTTCCAGATGGCCGGGATGAACCGCTATCTGCTGCCCGACGTCGAGACGATGTTCATGACGCCGTCCGATCAGTACCAGTTCATCTCGGGCACGATCGTGCGCGAAATCGCGCAGTTGGGCGGCGATGTCAGCAAGTTCGTGTTCCCGTCCGTCGAGAAATGGCTGACCGAGAAAGTCACCGCGATGGGAGGCCCTGCCGCGTGACGCGGCGCCGGCCGGTTTCGTTGCGAAGCCGGCCGCCGGCCTGAAGAAGTGAGATCAGTATGGCTTTGATGATTACCGACGAGTGCATCAATTGCGACGTGTGCGAGCCCGAGTGCCCGAACGGCGCGATTTCGATGGGCCCGGACATCTATGTGATCGACCCGAACAAGTGCACCGAGTGCGTCGGCCATTTCGACGAACCGCAGTGCCAGCAGGTATGTCCGGTCGAATGCATTCCGCGCGATCCGCAGCACGACGAATCGCACGCGCAATTGATGGAGAAGTATCACGTGTTGATCGCCGGGAAGGGCGACGACGCGTCGTGACCATGTCGTGACGCGCGCTTTGGCCAGACGGCGAGCGCGTCTCGCTTCCCGAGCGGCGCCGCCCGGCGCCGGTTCTTCCGTTTCAGGCCAGCAGCTCGCGCAATGCCGCGACGAGCGCATCGCATTCGGCGTCGGTGCCGACGGTGATGCGCAGATGCTGGTCGACCCGCGGCAGCCGGAAGTGCCGCACGAAAATTTCCCGTTCCTTCAGCTTCGCCGCAATCGCGCCCGCATCGTGCGCGGGATGGCGCGCGAACACGAAATTCGCGGCCGACGGCACGACGTCGAAGCCGAGCGCATCGAGTGCGTGCGCGAGCCGCGTGCGGCTGTCGATCACGCGCCGGCAGGTCGCGTCGAAATAGTCGGTGTCCTCGTATGCGGCCTGCGCGGCGGCCTGCGCGAGCCGGTCGAGCGGATAGGAGTTGAAGCTGTCCTTCACGCGATTCAGCGCGTCGATCAGCGCCGCATCGCCGAACGCGAAGCCGACGCGCATGCCCGCGAGCGAGCGCGCCTTCGACGTCGTGTGCACGACGAGCAGGTTCGGATAGCGGTCGATCAGCGTGATCGCGGACTGCGCGCCGAAATCGACGTACGCCTCGTCGATCACGACGACCGACGACGGATTCGCGGCCGCGATCCGCTCGACGTCCGCGAGCGGCAGCGCGCGCCCGGTCGGCGCATTCGGGTTCGGAAACAGCACGCCGCCGGCGTCGTCGAGGTAGTCGTCGACGCGAATCGAGAAGTCGTCCGCGAGCGGCACGACCGTCGTTGCGACGCCGTACAGGCGCGCATAGGTCGGATAGAAGCTGTACGTGATGTCGGGAAAGCGCAGCGGCCGGTCGTGCTTGAGTAGCGCCTGGAACGCGTGCGCGAGCACCTCGTCGGAACCGTTGCCGACGAACACCTGCTCGGGCTTGATGCGGTGATGGGCCGCGACCGTCTCGCGCAGCGCGCGCGCGACCGGGTCCGGATAGCGGCGCAGCGTGTCGCCGGTGTCGCCGAGTTCGCGTGCGATCGCCGCGACCACGCGTGGCGACGGCGGATAGGGATTCTCGTTGGTGTTCAGCTTGACGGGGTGCGCGAGCGCGGGCTGCTCGCCCGGCACGTAAGGCACGAGTTGCTGAACGACGTCGCTCCAGTAACGGCTCACCGCTTGGCTCCTGTCGGGCAAAACGACGAGATTACCGCATGTGGGCGTCACGGTGGGAAGGGCGGGGCCGCCCGGCGCGGCCGGACGCCTCGATGCACCGTGCCGGTGCGATGCGCGTTCAGTTGCGATGCAGTTGCATCGTTGCGCGGTCGAGTTCGCCCTTGACGACCATCGGCATCACGGCGAGCGCGCGTTCGATCGATGCGTCGATCACATCCTGTTCCTCGCGGCGCGGCGGTTTCAGCACGAAGTTCGCGACGTCGGGCTTCGCGCCGGCGCGCGCGCTTTCCGGAATCAGGTCGCGCGGATGGCCGATGCCGATCCGCAGCCGCCAGTATTGCTGCGACGACAGGTGCGCGGAGATGTCCTTGAGGCCGTTGTGGCCGCCGCTGCCACCGCCGAGCTTCAGCTTCACGGTGCCGGGCGGCAGGTCGAGCTCGTCGTGCGCGACGAGGATCTGGTCGGGCAGGATCTTGAAGAATTGCGCGAGCGCGACGACCGACTGGCCGGAGCGGTTCATGTAGGTCTGCGGTTCGAGCAGGTGGACTTCCTCGCCGTGCAGGCGCGCTTTCGCATAGAAGCCGTGGAAGCGGCGTTCGTCGCGCAGCGTCGTGCCTGCTTCGCGGGCGAGCTGGTCGATCAGCCAGAAGCCGGCGTTGTGGCGCGTCGCGGTGTATTCCGCCCCGGGATTGCCGAGGCCGACGATCAGTTTGATCATGACGTTTCGAAGGCGGCAGCTGCCGCCTGGGCGCAGAAAAAGAAAAACCCGCCGGGCAAGCCGCGGCGGGTTGCGTCGACCGTTTCGTGAAACGGATCGATTGGGCGCTTAGGCAGCCGGCGTATCGCCTGCTGCGTCCGACACGGCACCAGCCGGGACCGTCGCCGATGCGACAACCGGGTTTTCCGCGTCGATGTGTGCGACCAGCGCGACGCCGTTCGGCAGCGTGATGTCCTTCGCGTGCAGCGATTGACCGGCTTCGATCTTCGACAGGTCGACTTCGAGGAACTCCGGCAGGGCAGCCGGCAGGCACTCGATTTCGATTTCCGTCGCGACGTGCGAAACGATCGCGCTCGACAGCTTCACGGCCGGGCTGACTTCAGCGTTGATGAAGTGCAGCGGCACCTTCGTGTGCAGCTTCTTCGATGCGTCAACGCGTTGGAAGTCCACGTGCAGCACCAGTTGCTTGAACGGGTGATATTGCACGTCGCGCAGCAGAACCTGTTGCGACTGGCCGGCCACTTCGAGGTCGAGGATCGACGAGTGGAAGGCTTCCTTCTTCAGGGCATGCCACAGGGCGTTGTGATCGAGTTCGATCTTTTGCGGGGCTGCTTCGCCACCGTAAACGATACCCGTGGTCTTACCGGCGTTGCGCAGGCGGCGGCTCGCACCCGTACCTTGCTCTTGGCGCTCGAAAGCGACGACTTTCATGTGATTCTCCAATAGCTGCCCGCGACCAGGCAGTAAAACGGGGCCGTCAAACGGCGGCCCCCGATGAAACGGCCGGGGTTTCGTCTATCCCGTCCGATTGTGCAAAAAGCGAAGCGTTGCCGCTTCGCTTTTTGCGAATGCTTGGTTGCGTCGAGTCGCGATCAGGATTCCGCGAACAGCGACATCACCGAGTCGCCGCGACGGATCCGCGAGAACGTCTCGGCCAGCAGGCTCGCGCTCGTCAGCGAGCGGACCTTCGAGCACGCCAGCGATTCGGCCGACAGCGGGATCGTATCGGTGACGACCAGCTCGTCGAGTGCCGATGCCGCGATACGATCGGCGGCGCCGCCCGACAGCACGGGGTGCGTCGCGTAAGCGAACACCTGCTTCGCGCCGCGGTCCTTCAGCACTTGCGCTGCCTTGCAGAGCGTGCCGGCCGTATCGACCATGTCGTCCATGATGACGCAAGTGCGGCCTTCGACTTCACCGATGATGTTCATCACTTCGGCGATGTTCGCCTTCGGACGACGCTTGTCGATGATCGCGAGATCGCAGTTGAGCTGCTTCGCGAGTGCCCGGGCACGCACCACGCCGCCGACGTCCGGCGACACGACGAGCAGATCCGAGTAGTTCTGCTTGCGCAGGTCACCCAGCAGGATCGGCGTTGCGTAGATGTTGTCGACCGGGATGTCGAAGAAGCCTTGAATCTGGTCGGCGTGCAGATCCATCGTGATGATCCGCTCGACGCCGGCGATTTCCAGCATGTTCGCGACGACCTTCGCCGAGATCGCGACGCGCGCCGAGCGCGGGCGGCGGTCCTGGCGGGCGTAGCCGAAGTAGGGGATGGCAGCAGTGATCCGGCCGGCGGATGCGCGCTTGAGCGCATCGACCATGATCATCAGTTCCATCAGGTTGTCGTTCGTCGGCGCGCACGTGGATTGCAGGACGAAGACGTCCTTGCCACGCACGTTTTCCTGGATCTCGACCTGGATCTCGCCGTCGGAGAAACGGCTGACCATTGCTTTGCCGAGGGGGATTCCAAGAATGTTGACGACTTCCTGGGCGAGCGCGGGATTCGCGTTGCCAGTAAAAACCATCAGGCCGTCATGGCTGCTCATCGTGCACCTGCTTCAGGCTTAGGCGGGAAATGCGGGAAAATTTTTGGCAGGGGAGGAAGGACTCGAACCCTCGCATGCCGGAATCAAAATCCGGTGCCTTGACCAACTTGGCGACTCCCCTACACTTAACTGATAACTCAACCGGACTTGTGTAGGCCGTCCGGCCAAGTAAAACTTCATGACGCGAAAGCGAAGAGCGGATGCTCGTTCAGGCTCTCGGCAACTGCACCGTTCCAACCGGTGGGCAGCTTGGCTTTCGCCGCTTCTGCCTCATGCTTGCTGCGAAACGCTGCAAACACGCTTGCTCCGGAGCCGGTCATCCTCGCGGGGGTCAAATCATACAACCATTTGACCACCTGCGCAACTTCCGCGTACTTACTTGTCACAACTTGCTGCATGTCGTTCCGGCCGAAGCTGTCTGGCCATCCCGCATCGCTGTTTTGCTGTGCAAGAAAGTCAGCAATTGTGACTGGCTTCGAATCTCTTGTCAACAACTCATCTGAAAATATTTCAGCGGTCGGGACATGAACACGTGGCGTCACAACCAAGAACCAGCGAGTCGGCAATTCTACCTCAGCTAATTCTTCTCCGATACCCTCTGCGAACGCATTTTTTCCAAAAATAAAAAACGGAACGTCCGCGCCGAGTTTTACCGCGAGCGACTGGAGCTCCGCGCGCGGCAGGTCGAGTTGCCACAGGCGGTTCAGCGCGAGCAGCGTCGTCGCCGCGTCGGAGCTGCCGCCGCCGAGGCCGGCACCCATCGGCAGGCACTTGTCGATCTCGATATCGACGCCGGACGCGGTGCCCGTGTGCGCCTTCAGCAGGTTGGCCGCGCGCACGACGAGATCGCTTTCCTCGGGCACGCCGGGCACGTCGGTGACGCGCGAAACGCGGCCGTCGTCGCGCAGCGTGAAGTGCAGCGTATCGCCCCAGTTCAGCAGTTGGAACACGCTCTGCAGATCGTGATAGCCGTTCGGGCGGCGGCCGGTGATGTGCAGGAACAGGTTGAGTTTCGCGGGCGCAAGGCAGTTGCGCAGCGAGCGGGTCGAATCGGTCATGCGGTTGTCGGGGCTAGGCGTGCTCACTGGTCGAGCACGAGCTTGATGTCGAGCGGCGGTGTCGCGCGCACGAGGTTGACGCGTTTGACGCCGGTGGCCGGGGCATCCGCGTAGGCAAGGTAATCGATGGTCCAGCCGTCCTGGCGGATCTGCTTCACGCGCGTGCCGTCGGCCGGATCGCGCACCGTCTCCGCGGGCGTCACGGGGGCTGGCGTCGGCAGCAGCCAGTAGCGCAGGCCCGCGAGCGGCAGATCGAAGCCGAGCGTTTTCTGCATCAGGTCGCCGACGTCGGTCGCATATTGAGTCGGACGGTTCGGCAACTCGAGCGACGCCGCGCTCGGCGTCGACTTCACGACCGCGAGCGTCTGGCCGAGCGGGCTGCGCAGTTCGAGCGACACGTCGTCGCCGTGTTCCTGCCAGTCGAAGTTGCCGTACACGTTCTGCTGCTTGCCGAGACGGTCGTCGTACTGCACCGCGAAGCGGCCATGGTAAGCATGCGTCGCGGCGGTCTGCAGCGCCGCGCCTGTCGGCGCACTGGCCGACGGCGGCGTGCTCGCGCAGCCGGCGAGCACGAGCGCCGCGCCGGCCGCGGCCAGCGTGCGCTGTGCGCGGGAAGACAGGGAAAGCATCGGGAACATCTGCATCAAAGGCCGTTGATCTGGAGGCGTTTCAGCGTCTGCACGAGCGTGTCGTTGTCGGGCTCGAGTTTCTGCGCGGCACGCCACGCGGAACGCGCGTCGTCCTGCGCGCCGCTCTTCCACAGCACTTCGCCGAGATGCGCGCCGATCTCGGCGTTCGGCTGCAGGTCGTACGCGCGCCGCAGGACCGTCGCCGCGCCGGCCGCGTCGCCCATCCGGTACTTCACCCAGCCGAGGCTGTCCATGATGTACGCGTCGTTCGGCGCGAGTGCCATCGCCTTGTCGATCAGTTTGCTGGCCTCGGGCAGGCGCTGGTTGCGGTCGGCGAGCGAATAGCCGAGCGCGTTGTACGCCTGCGGATTGTCGGGTTGCGTGCGGATCAGCTCGCGCAGCTGCTTTTCCATCGTTGCGTAGTGGCCGGTCTTTTCGGCCGCCATCGCGTAGTCGTAGCGCAGGTCGGGATCGTCGGGGAAGTCCTGGACCGCCTGCCCGAGCCGTGCCTCGGCTTCCGGATAGCGCTTCGCGGTGAACAGGATCGACGCGTCGGTGCGCGCGACCACGGCTGCGTCGCGCGGATCCGAGATGGGCAGGTCGTCGAGCACCTTGCGCGCCTCGTCGGTCTTGCCCTGTTTCTGCAGCAACTGCGCGCGCGTGATCTGCGCGGGCAGGTAGTGCTGGCTCGTCTGGTCGACCTTGTCGAGCCATTGCGACGCCTGCGCGTCGTTGTCCTGGTCGATCGCGATCTGCGCGAGGTAGATGTAGCCCTGGCCGACGTCGAGGTTCGGCTGCTTGTCGCCGAGCTGCACGTACTGCTTCAGGTAGGCGGTCGCTTCGTCGAGTTTCTTCTGCTGGATCTTGATCAGCGCGAGCGCCATCAGCGGCGTCGGATCCTTCGAGTCGAGCTTGCGCATCGTCTCGAACTGCTTCTGCGCGTCCTCGAGGCGATCGTCGGCGAGATAGAGCTGCGACAGCGCCAGCCGCGCGTCGCGCGACTTCGGATTCTGCTGAACATATTTCTCGAACGACGCGATGCCCGCCGCGCGTTCCGCCGGCCCCATCTGCGACAGCATCAGCGCTGCCGGCAGATAGTCGGGGCGGAGCTGCAGCGCCTGTTTCAGCGACTGCGCGGCGCCGTCTTTATCGTCGACCGCGAGCTGTTGCCGCGCGATCGCGAGCTGCGCCTCGGGACGGTTCATGTCGCTCTTCAGCATGTCCTTCAGCACCGCGAGGCCGCCGACGCGGTCGGAGCCGCGCACGAGCAGCGCCTGCAGTGCGAGGATTGCCGGACCGCGCGTCTCGCCGGTCGCCCGGGCCAGCTCGCGCGCGAGCATCGGCTGCGCGTCGGCCGGCTTGCCGGCGAGCACCAGCAGCGCGGCGTCGACTTGCGACGCCCGGTTCGAATCTGGCGCGTACTGGCGCCACAGGTTCGCGGCGGACAGCGCGTCGGCCGGGCTCTGCGCGCCGAGCGCGATCTCGGTCGCGCGCTGCGCCATGCGCGGATCGCGCGTGTCGCGGGCGAGCGCGAGGTAGGTCTGGTAGGCCGGCGCGGGCTGGTTGCGCTGGAGTGCGACCTCGGCGGCGAGCACCTGGTAGACGATCTGGCTCGTCAGCGGGACGCCGGGGAGATTTTTCTGCTCGTCCGGCATTACATGCTCGAACGCGCCCTGCGGCTCCGCGTCGTCCGATCCCGGATCCTGCGCGTGAGCCGGGAAGGCGGTGAGGGTCCAGGCGGCAAACAACGCGGCGCCGAGTGCACGGCGGACCGGGAAGGCGCGCGCGCCGCGCACGGCGGCGGGGCGCTTCTGAAGCAGCTTCGAGGGCAGGGTCATGGAAATCCGTTCGATGTTTCAACCGATTGTAACGCGCTCGCTACAATACACGCACGATCGTGATAGGGTCCGTTTACATATGGAACGCACATGCGAATGCCCGAAATCGCTCGTAGGGCAAGAGGTGAGGAGCGCCGTTTGGCTGAGCCAAACAAGCGACGAGCGACGCCGCCATGCGGGCGATTTCGGGCATTCCCGTGACATGAATTCTTTTTAATTTGGGGTTGCCACGAAAACGGCCGCTCGCCGCGTTGCGCGCCTCGCGAGCGGCCGTTCTCGTGGCAACGCATGCACGTTCCATATCTAAACAGACCCTAGTCTCAGACCCGCAAAACATGCCAGAGTTGCCAGAAGTCGAAGTCACGCGCCGGGGCATCGAGCCCTTTGTCGCGGGCCGCCGCGTCGAGCGTGTCGACGTCCGTACCGCGATGCTGCGCTGGCCCGTGCCGGCGGGGCTCGCCGAGCAGTTGCGCGCGCGCGAGGTGCTCGCCGTCGAGCGCCGCGGCAAGTACCTGCTGTTCGAGGTCGACGCGGGCTGGTTCATCGTCCATCTCGGCATGACGGGCACGCTGCGCGTGTTGCCCGCGGCCGGCGTGCCCGTCGCCGCGAAGCACGACCACATCGACTGGATCTTCGACGAATTCGTGCTGCGGTTCCGCGATCCGCGTCGCTTCGGCGCCGTGCTGTGGCACCCGCGCGAAGCGGGCGACGTGCATGCGCATCCGCTCCTCGCGAGCCTCGGCGTCGAGCCGTTCTCGCCGGCGTTCACCGGTGCGCTGCTGCATGCGCGCACGCGCGGCCGCACGGTGTCGGTCAAGCAGGCGCTGCTCGCGGGCGACATGGTCGTCGGCGTCGGCAACATCTATGCATCCGAGAGCCTGTTTCGCGCCGGCATCCGGCCGACGACGGCCGCCGGCAAGGTCTCGCTGCCGCGCTACGAGCGGCTGGCCGACGCCGTGCGCGCGACGCTCGCCGACGCGATCGAGCGCGGCGGCAGCACCCTGCGCGATTTTGTCGGCAGCAACGGCGAAAGCGGCTATTTCCAGCTCGACTGCTTCGTCTACGACCGTGCGGGCCAGCCCTGCCGCGTATGCGGCACGCCGATCCGCCAGATCGTGCAGGGCCAGCGGTCGACTTATTTTTGCCCGACCTGCCAGCGTTAAAACCTTTTCCCACGATTAGAAAACTTGAAGCCGCCCCGCACCGCTCCCGCTCCGTTCCCTGTCACGCCGCTGCATCGCACGTTCGCCACGCGCCTGGTCGCGTGGCAGCGCGAGCACGGCCGCCACGACCTACCTTGGCAGAACACCCGCGATCCGTACCGCATCTGGCTGTCGGAAATCATGCTGCAGCAGACGCAGGTGTCGACCGTCGTCCCGTATTACACGCGCTTTCTCGAACGCTACCCTGACGTCGCCGCGCTCGCGGCGGCGCCGATCGACGACGTGATGGCATTGTGGGCGGGGCTCGGCTACTACTCGCGCGCACGCAACCTGCACCGTTGCGCGCAGGTCGTCGTCGCCGAGCACGGCGGCGCGTTTCCGTCGACACCCGACGCGCTGGCCGAACTGCCGGGCATCGGCCGCTCGACGGCCGCGGCGATCGCGTCGTTCGCCTACGCCGCGCGCGCGACGATCCTCGACGGCAACGTGAAGCGCGTACTCGCGCGGGTGTTCGGCGTCGAGGGTTTTCCGGGCGAGAAGCGCGTCGAGAACGACATGTGGGCGCTCGCCGAATCGCTGCTGCCCGACGCCGCGAACGCGGCCGACGTGAGCGCCTATACGCAGGGTTTGATGGATCTCGGCGCGACGCTGTGCGTGCGCGGCAAGCCCGATTGCGCGCGTTGTCCGTTCGCGGGCGACTGCGTCGCGCAATCGACGGGCCGCCAGCGCGAACTGCCGGCCGCGCGGCCGAAGAAGGCCGTGCCGACGCGCAAGACCTGGATGCTCGTGCTGCGCGACGGCGACGCCGTGCTGCTGGAGCGGCGGCCGCCGGCCGGCATCTGGGGCGGCCTGTGGAGCCTGCCGCAAGCCGACGGCGACGCCGCGCTCGCGGAACTCGCGCGTGGCTTCGGCGGTGGCGGTCCGGTGCCGCTCGCGCCGCTCACGCACACGTTCACGCATTTCCGGCTCGAGATCGAACCGCGGTTGAGCGACATGGCGGATGGCGGTGGTGTGCTGCCGCACGGGCGGGACGCGGACACCACATGGGTGCCGCTGAGCCGGCTCGACGCGTACGGTGTGCCGGCGCCGGTGCGCAAGCTGCTCGATGCGCTGAGCGGGCCGCTGCTGTAACGAAAGGAGGAGGGCGTGGCTCGCGCGCTCAAGAGAGCGCCGGGCCGGCCCAGGTGTTCCGCCCTGAAGGAAGTTCTCTTCGGGCGTGACTCTGTCGGCGCAGGGCCTGGCTGGGGGTATTCACAGCCAACCGTGCCGGTCGAGCACGTGGTGCACGGCGTCGATGCGGGCGCCGACGTCCGGAAACTCCATCAGCTTTTGCCGCGCGCGCAGGTCGAGCGGCAGCAGTTCGGCCAGGCGGTTCGACACCCAGCTCGGATCGTCGAGACGGAACGGTTCGCCGAACGGCATCTTGCCCGGTTCGGACTTCTTCAGCGCGTCGATGATGCGCTCGAGCACCTCGGCGCACGAACCGAACTGTGCGAGCGTTTGCTCGCCTTCGAGCGGGATGTCGTCGGGCAGCGGCTCCGCGATGCCGACCAGCAGCCCGTTGCCTTCGACGCGATACGACAGCAGCTCGAAACGCTGCGTGCCGACCGCCTGCAGATACAGCATCCCGAATTCACCCGTGTCGCATTCGGTGATGCGCGCCATGCAGCCGATGGTTTCGGGCACCGACACGGCGCCGTCCTGCGCGACTTCGGGCCCGCTCTTCAGCAGGCACACGCCGAACGGTGCATCGTCGCGCAGGCACGCGCGAGACATGTCGAGATAGCGTGCCTCGAACACCTTGAGCGGGAGCAGGCCTCCCGGAAACAGCACCGTATGCAGCGGAAACAACGGCAGGTCGATCAGGGTGGTCGATAGAGAGGACATGGCGCGCTGACGAAGGAGCGGGCGTCGCTAGGGTCGGTGGACCTCGGAGACGAGCCGCGACGACGCGTCGACATCCACTGGCGCGTCACGATGCCGCACGATCACGTTCGCCTCGTGCGCGACGCGCGCGGCGAGCGTTTCCGCGATGAACACCGAGCGATGCTGGCCGCCCGTACAGCCGATGGCGACGGTCAGGTAGCTGCGGTTGTCATCGCGGAAGTGCGGCAGCCATTTCATCAGGAACGCATGGATGTCGTCGATCATCTGGTGGACGATCGGCAGTGCGTCGAGAAAGGCGATGACCGGCTGGTCGAGCCCGGTGAGCGGGCGCAACTCGTGGTCGTAGTACGGATTCGGCAGCGCGCGCACGTCGAACATCAGGTCGGCGTCGAGCGGTACGCCGCGCTTGAAGCCGAACGACTCGAACATCAGCATCAGGTCGTTGTCCTTCTGCTCGATGAAGCGCTTGACCCACGTGCGCAGCACGTTCGCGCGCAGTGTGCTGGTATCGATCTGGTGGCCGAATTCTGCGAGCGGCGCGACGAGATCGCGTTCGCGCTCGATCGCTTCCTCCAGCGACGACAGCAGGCCGACGTTCGCGTCGTGCGACGGCGAGCCGGACAGCGGATGGCGGCGGCGCGTTTCGGAGAAGCGCTGGATCAGTGCCTGGGTACTCGCGTTGAGGAACAGTACGCGCACGTCATGCTCGCGCGATAGATCGCGGATCAGGCCGGGCATTTCGTCGAGCGATGCGCTCGAGCGCGCGTCGATCGCGACCGCGAGCCGGCGCTGGCCATCCTCGGCGAGGTAGCGGGCGAGTTCGGGGAGCACGTGCGGCGGCAGGTTGTCGACGCAGTAATAGCCTGCGTCTTCGAGCGCGTTCAGCGCGACGGACTTGCCTGAGCCGGAGATGCCGGTGATAAGGACAATGCGCATGGGAAGCAGAGAATCCTGACGTTTCATCATAGCACCGGCTCGACGCGTCGGCGTTGCGCGGCCGGCGCGTGCGGGTTACACCAGCTTGCCGGGGAACTGACTGTCGGGATCTTGCATCGCGAGTCGTTGCCGATCCATGAAATCGCGCAACGTGTCGATTCCGCGCAACTGCAGGATCGTGTTCCGGACGGCTGCCTCGACGAGCACCGCGAGGTTGCGGCCGGCCGCAACCTGGATCGTGACCTTGCTGATCGGCAGGCCGAGCACGTCGACGGTCTGGCTTTCGAGCGGCAGGCGCTGGAATTCGCCGTCGGGGCGGCGCACGAGCTGGACGATCAGCTTCAGCTTCATTTTCCGCCGCACGGCGGTCTCGCCGAAGATCGTCTTGATGTCGAGCAGGCCGAGGCCGCGCACCTCGAGCAGGTTCTGCAGCAGCGGCGGGCAACGCCCTTCGACGAAATCGGGGCCAAGACGGACGAAATCGACCGCGTCGTCGGCGACGAGGCCGTGGCCGCGACTGATCAGTTCGAGACCGAGTTCGCTCTTGCCGAGGCCCGAATCGCCGGTCAGCAGCACGCCCATCCCGAGGATGTCGATGAACACGCCGTGCAGCGTCGCGCGCGGCGCGAGGATGCGCGACATGTAGAGCCGAAGGCTGTCGATCACCGCAGCGGCCGACATCGGCGTCGTGAACAGCGGAGTCGACGAGCGCGTGCAGCGCAGCACGAGTTCGGGCGGCGCGGCTGCGCCGCCGGCGACGACGAGGAACGGCGGTTCGAGCGCGATCAGCTCGGCCATGTGGCGCGAGCGGTCTTCGTCGGTCTGCCGCTGGTAGTAGTCGATTTCGGCTTCGCCGAGCACCTGGATCCGGTTCGGGTGGATCAGGTTCAGGTGGCCGACGAGGTCGGCGCTCGAGGTCGCATTGCCGACCGTGTCGGCCGAAAAGCCGCGTTCCCAGCCTTCATGCCCCGTCAGCCAGCTCAGTTTCAGCGTGGCCGCGTTGTCGTCGAAGATGCTCTGGGCGTTGATGCTGGACGTATCCATGACTTTCGTCACTCCAATGGGCCGGCGCATGCGCGCGGCGACGGACGTCGCCATGCCGGGCCGGCACCGGGCGGCCCTGGACGGCGGCGCGTGCCGCCTCGTACGGGAAAATATTCCGCCCGGATCAACTCAAGGTTGCCACTGAGTGAGCAGGCGATGCAACTCGGCGATGTCCGTTTCGTTGTGCAGACGCTCGCGCGCGTCGCGATCGGACAGCAGTTGCGCGATTTCCGACAGGATTTCGAGGTGCTGCTGGGTGGCTTGCTCGGGGACGAGCAGGAAAATCAGGAGGCCAACCGGCTGGCCGTCGGGCGCTTCGAACGGGATCGCGTCGGCGAGCCGCACGAACGCGGCGAGCGGGTGCTTGAGACCCTTGATGCGCCCGTGCGGAATCGCGACGCCTTCGCCGAGCCCGGTCGAGCCGAGGCGCTCGCGCGCGAACAAGTTGTCCGTGACGGTGCTGCGGGCGACGCCGTTCTGATTCTCGAACATCAGCCCGGCTTGTTCGAAGACGCGTTTCTTGCTGGTGACTGAGAGGTCGATGACGACGTTCTCTATGGGCAGGATTTTGGCTAGGCGATTCATGTTGGCAGGCGATTGGGCGGCCTGGGGTCTCCTTGCGGCGGCAGACTGATTTTCCATGTTCAGGCGATATCAAGGCATTTGGCATCGGCAACCTGCAACGCAGCTACCGCACCCAACGCCCCCCGGCGATAACCGGAACATTATAGAGCACAGCCGCGTGCGTGGCGCAGCATGGACGGACCGGTCGCACCACGGGCGCGGAGTCGCAAAAAAAACGCCCGGCGAACCGGGCGGCGTGCGTGTTGCTGTGTCGGTTACTGCGGCGGCAGTTCGATCTGGTCGATCGACGGCTGAAGCTTGATCGGGTCGTGCGCGTGCGTTTGCAGGCGCTCCATGTGCTTGACGACCTGGCGATCCAGCTTGTCGATCAGCAGATCGATCGCCGCGTACAGATTGCCGTTCGCGCTTTCGACGAAGATGTCCTTGCCCTTCAGGTGCAGGTTGATTTCCGCGCGCTGCTGCTTGTCCTTTTCCTTGTGATTGTCGACCGAGAGGATCACAGTGCCATCGATCACCTGATCGCTATGCCGTAGCACCCTGTCCAGCTTGGTGATGACGTACTCGCGAATTGCAGGCGTGACTTCGAGATGATGTCCACTGATCTTCAGGTTCATAGTGCTTCTCCAAGCGAGTGACCACCCGGCCGCATCGAGGCGGCGCTCCGGTCGACTTGCCCTTACCGCACGAAGCGGCGTATCGCGGACAGGTCGCCCGGCTTGTTCCCCGTGTGCGCGGTGGCCGGAACACGCCTGCCGCCGGGCAGGCAGCAGGCCTAAAGAGACTTTCGCAGATTCACTGCCGGGATCTTGAGGGCTTCGCGATATTTCGCAACCGTGCGGCGCGCGACCACGAAACCCTGTTCTGCCAGCAGCTCGGCAATGCGGCTATCCGAAAGTGGCGATTTTGGGTCTTCAGCTCCTATCAGTTGCTTGATGAGGGCTCGGATGGCGGTCGACGAGGCGGCGCCACCAGTGTCGGTCGAAACGTGAGATCCGAAGAAGTACTTAAATTCAAGCGTCCCGAACGGGGTCAGCATGTACTTCCCGGTTGTCACACGGCTGACAGTCGACTCGTGTAGGCCCAGCGTATCAGCTATTTCCCGCAAAACCAAGGGGCGCATGGCAATTTCACCGTGCGCAAAGAAATTCTTCTGACGCTCGACAATAGCCTGCGCGACACGCAGGATCGTGTCGAAACGCTGCTGGATGTTTTTGATCAGCCAGCGTGCTTCCTGGAGTTGCTGCTTCAGCGAACCGGCCGACGGATCGCCGCGGCTGTTGCGCAGGATGTTCGCGTAGAGGTTGTTGATCCGCAGGCGCGGCACGACCTCCGGATTGAGTTCCGCGAGCCATCCCTGGCCGGCCTTCTTCACCATGATGTCGGGCACGACGTAGTCGGCCTCGGCCTTGCCGTACGCGGCGCCGGGGAACGGCTCCAGCGAGCGGATCAGCGCATGCGCGTCGCGCAGCGCGTCGTCGCTCGCCTTCAGGTGCTTGCGCAACCGTGTGAAGTCGCGTGCGGCGAGCAGTTCCAGATGCTGCGACACGATCTCGAGCGCGAGCGTGCGCGTCGGGGACGGATCGAGGCGCAGCAACTGCAGCTTCAGGCATTCGGAGGCCGAGCGGGCGCCGACCCCGGCCGGGTCGAAGCTGTGCAGCAGCGCGAGTGCCGCGTTCAGTTCGTCGCAGTCGATCTCCAGCTCGGACGGCAGGTCGGCGAGCACTTCGTCGAGCGTGGCGGTCAGGTAGCCGTCGTCATCGAGCGATTCGATCAGGAACATCACGAGTGCGCGATCGCGCGGGCCGGCCTGCGTGACGCGCAACTGCGCTGACAGGTGGTCGCGCAGCGACGTCGCGGCTTCCTGCACCTGCAGCGGCGGGAGGTCGTCGTCGTCGGATGCGCCGCTCGAACGGCCGAATTCGTCGAGATTCCATTGCGGGCCGTCGTTGCCGTCGCCGGACCCGTAACCCTCGTATTCGTCCGCGCCGGCCGGTTCGTCGCGCTCAGCACGATCGCCCGACTGGCTGGTGCCGTTCGCCGCGGTCGACTCGGTGTTCTGCGCGGGGGGCGTCTGCGCGATCAGCGATCCGTCCGATGCAACGCGCAGCGGGCTCGCGATCCATTCGTCGTCGCTCTCGAGGAGCGGGTTCTGCGCGACGGCCATCGCGACTTCCTGCTGCAATTCGAGCGTCGACAACTGCAGGAGCCGGATCGACTGCTGTAGCTGGGGCGTCAGCGCCAGATGTTGCGACAGGCGGAGTTGAAGGCTGGCTTTCATGGCGAGGAGGGAGTCATACCGGCAGTGTGCCACGACCCAGGCGCGTTGAGCCATCCGCGATTACGCGCGGCGCGCCGCCCGGTCGCGGGCATGGCCGCGAAGCGGGGCACGGCCCCGCGCGGCGATGCCGGGCGGGGTGCAGCCAGCCACGAGGAGGGAGTTACATGCGGAAGTGTTCGCCGAGGTACACGCGGCGTACGCTTTCGTTTTCGATGATATCGCTCGGCGCGCCGGCGGCGAGCACCGAGCCGTCGCTGATGATGTACGCGTGGTCGCAGATGCCGAGCGTTTCGCGGACGTTGTGATCGGTAATCAGCACGCCGATGTTGCGCTGCTTCAGGAACTTGACGATCTTCTGGATCTCGAGCACCGCGATCGGGTCGACGCCGGCGAACGGTTCGTCGAGCAGGATGAAGCTCGGGTTGGTCGCGAGCGCGCGCGCGATTTCGACACGGCGTCGTTCGCCGCCCGACAGCGACAGCGCGGGGTTCTCGCGCAGGTGGCCGATCTGCAGCTCGTCGAGCAGCGCTTCGGTGCGCGCCGCGATCGCGTCCTTCGACAGCCGCTTGCCGTCTTCGCCGAACTGCAGCTCGAGCACCGCGCGGATGTTTTCCTCGACGGTCAGCTTGCGGAACACGGACGCTTCCTGCGGCAGGTACGACAGGCCGAGCGACGCGCGCTTGTGGATCGGCAGCAGGCTGATCGAGCTGCCGTTCAGCGAGATCTCGCCCGCGTCGAGCGGCACGAGGCCGACGATCATGTAGAACGACGTGGTCTTGCCGGCGCCGTTCGGGCCGAGCAGGCCGACGACTTCGCCGCTCTTCACGTCGAGCGACACGTCCTTGACGACCGTGCGCGAGCCGTAGCGCTTCTTCAGGTTGCGGACGACGAGCGAGCTCGTGGTGCCGGCCGGCTGGCGGTTCGGTAGCGCGTTCATTGGCCCGGCGCTCCCTGGATGGTGGTCGACGGCGACAGCTTCGCCGGCGCGCCGTTCAGCGGAGCGGGGCCGCCGTTCTTCGGCGACAGCATCGCGCGCACGCGGCCGTTCGGGTTGCCCGGCGCGGCGACGTCCTTGCCGCCCTTGGCGGTGTAGAAGTCGCGCTGGCCGTCATACGTGACCACGCTGCCGTGCACGGTATCGGCGATGGTCGATGTGCCCTGCAGGCGGCGCACGGTCGCGGCGGTCGTCAGCGTGGTCAGGTCCTGCTTGCCGTCGTAGTCGATGCGCTCGGCGTCGCCGTCGATGTATTCGTCGAGGCCTTCGCGCTTCTGGCGGAACGTCGCGTGCTTCTTGCTGCTGCCGAACGACGTGGCGTACTGATAGCCTTCCGGGTCCTGGCGCACTTCGACGCGATCACCCTTGATGATGATCGTGCCCTTCGTGATCACGACGTTGCCGGTCGCGACCGTGACCTGCTTCAGGTCGTCGTAGGTCAGGTTGTCGGCCTCGACGTTGATCGGCTTGCTCTGGTCGGCCTTCTCGGCATGGGCGAGCGGCGCCAGCCCGATCAGCGGGAGCGCCACGAGCGTCGCGGCAAGCGCGGCGCGGACGGCGCGCGCAGCGCCGCCGGAATTCTGTCGAGGGAACGGTTCGTTCATGCAGTCACGTGAGGGATGCGTCACTTGGGTTGACCTTTCGAGCCGCCGGACGTGTCCGCCGCGGCGATCGTGCCGCGCACGTTGCCGTAAAGCTCGATGACCCGGGTGACGTTGTTGTACTTCATGCCGTCGGTCGCGTTGACGAGCGACAGGCCGCGCTGAAGTTTAACCGGCTTTTCGGTCTGGATCACATCGTCATTGACGAAGATCCGGAAATGCTGGGAATCGGCCTGCATCTGCGGATCGCCGCCGCCGGCCGCGCGCAGGATGCGCGCGTTGTCGTACAAGTCGACGATCGACACGTCGCCGTTGACGGTGCCGCGCTTCGCGGTGGTCGTCACGACCGGCTTGCCGGGCTGGAACGCGCGCATGGCCGGATCGATCAGGTCGCTGTTTTCGGTGTCTTCGTAATGGGTCAGGTTCACGGCCGTCAGCCGGTACTGGGTCGTGCCGGACTGGTCGAGCTCGGTGACCGAGAAGTTGTCCGCGAAATAATCGGGCGTGTGGCGCTTCGGCTGCACGATGCCCTCGCCGGGCGGCGGCAGCGTGGCCTGCAGCAGCCACCAGGTGATGCCCGCGAGCGCGGCGACCGCGGCGAGCGGCAGCAGCTGGGTCCAGCGGAAATGCGTATTCATCCGTCAGGCTCCGCAGGCGGCCGCGAGCAGCGCGTCGTAGCGGCGCTGCGCGCGCAGGATCGCGTCGCAGACTTCGCGCACGGCGCCCTGGCCGCCACGGGCCTCGGCCACCCAGTGCGCGCGGGCGATCACCTCGGGGTGCGCGTTGGCGGGCGCGGTCGCGAAGCCGCAGCGCAGCATCACGGGCAGGTCGGGCCAGTCGTCGCCCATGTAGCCGCATGCGTCGGCGGTGAGGCCGAGCGACGCGATCAGGTCGGCGAACACGGTGAGTTTGTTCTCGACGCCCTGGAACAGGTGCGCGATCTTCATTTCCTTCGCGCGCGCCGCGACGATTTCCGAGCGGCGGCCCGTGATGATCGCGGTCGCGATGCCGGCTTCGCCGAGCAGCTTCACGCCGTGGCCGTCGAGCGAGTTGAACGACTTCATCGCATCGCCGGCGGCGGTAAACAGCAGGCCGCCGTCGGTCAGTACGCCGTCGACGTCGAAAATCATCAGCTTCACGCGGCTCGCGCGCTCGGCCGCAGTCAACGCTGCGCTCATCAGATCACCTTCTTCGAAAACAGGTCGTGCATGTTCAGCGCACCGATCAGCGCGCCGTCGGCATCGACGACCAGCATCTGGTTGATCCGGTGGCGCTCCATCAGTTCCACGGCCTCGACTGCCAGGTGGTCCGGCGCGATCGTGCGCGGGTTGTGCGTCATCACGTCGGCGATCGGCAGCGTGCGGAAGTCGCCGTCGCGCGCGAGCACGCGGCGCAGGTCGCCGTCGGTGAAGATGCCGACGACCTTGCCGTCGGCGTCGACCACGGCCGTCATGCCCAGGCGCTTCGCGGTGATCTGGAACAGCGCATCCGACAGCGTCGCGTCGAGCCCGATGGACGGGACGTCGTCGCCCGAGCGCATCACGTCGCGCACGTAGGTGAGCAGGCGCCGGCCGAGCGCACCGCCCGGGTGCGAGCGCGCGAAGTCTTCCGAACCGAAGCCGCGCGCGTCGAGCACCGCGACGGCGAGCGCGTCGCCGAGCGCGAGCGCGGCGGTCGTGCTCGCGGTGGGCGCGAGGTTCAGCGGGCACGCTTCCTTCGACACCGCGGCGTTCAGGTTCACGTCGGCGAGCGTGCCGAGGCTCGATTCCGCGCGGCCCGTGATCGCGATCAGCTTCGCGCCGATCCGCTTGACGAGCGGCAGGATCGCGACGAGTTCTTCCGATTCGCCGGAGTACGAGATGCCGATGAAGACGTCGTCGGAGGTGACCATCCCGAGGTCGCCGTGGCTGGCCTCGGCGGGATGGACGAAGAAGGCCGGCGTGCCGGTGCTCGCCAGCGTTGCTGCGATCTTGCGGGCGATATGCCCCGATTTGCCGATTCCGGAAACCACCACGCGGCCGCGGCAGCCGAGCAGCAGCGCGACGGCCTGGACGAAGTCGCCGTCGAGCTGGTCGCGCAGCGCGCGCACGGCGTCCGCCTCGATGTCGAGCACGTCGCGGGCGAGCGCGAGCGCGCGGTTGTCATTGATTTTCGCTATCATGCGCGGAGTATAGCAAAGGCGTTTGTTCGCCGCGCCGGGCCTTCGGACTCGTCTGAAGTCGCCTATCCCACGCTACGCCACCGTGCCCGCTTTGCGGTGGCCCCGACGAACGAGGACGCTTTGCCCGTGATTTCCCCGCTCGAAATGACGCTCATGCTGCTGCTGGCTTCAGTGGTGGGCGTCGTCGTGTTCCGTTCGCTGAACCTCCCGCCGATGCTCGGCTACCTGACCGTCGGCATCCTGGTCGGCCCGCATGCGCTCGGGATCGCGGCGGATCTCGAACGTGCCGAGCATCTCGCGGAATTCGGCGTCGTGTTCCTGATGTTCTCGATCGGCCTCGAATTCTCCCTTGCGAAGCTGAGGTCGATGCAGCGGCTCGTGTTCGGGCTCGGGCTGCTGCAGGTGGTCGCGACGCTGGTGCTCGCACTCGCGCTCGGCGCGCTGTTCGAGCGCTGGGTACACATCACGTGGCAGGGCAGCATCGCGCTCGGCGGCGCGCTCGCGATGTCGTCGACGGCGATCGTGTCGAAAATGCTCGCCGAGCGGCTCGAGATCGAGACCGAGCACGGCCGCAACATCTTCGGCGTGCTGCTGTTCCAGGATCTCGCAGTAGTGCCGCTGCTGATCGTGATCGCCGCGTTCGGCGCCGAATCGTCGAAGGATCTCGCGCTGACGCTCGGCTTTGCGGCCGTGAAGATCGTGATCGCGCTCACGCTGCTGCTGGTCATCGGGCAGCGCTTCATGACGCGCTGGCTCAACGTCGTCGCGCGGCGCCGCTCGCAGGAGCTGTTCGTGCTGAACCTGCTGCTCGTCACGCTCGGCGCCGCGTTCATCACCGACAAGTTCGGCCTGTCGCTCGCGCTCGGCGCGTTCATCGCGGGGATGCTGATTTCCGAGACGCCGTTCCGGCATCAGGTGGAGGAGGACATCAAGCCGTTCCGCGACGTGCTGCTCGGCCTGTTCTTCGTGACGACCGGGATGCTGCTCGACCCGCGCGTGATCTGGGAGCATCCGTTGCTCGTGCTCGGCTTCTTCGTCGGCCAGGTGCTGTTCAAGGCCACGATGATCACGGGGCTCGCGCGGCTGTTCGGCGCGACGCCGGGCGTCGCGATGCGCACGGGTATCGGGCTCGCGCAGGCCGGCGAGTTCGGCTTCGTGCTGCTGAACCTGATCCTCGACCGGCATCTCGTCGATTCGACGTTGCTGCAGGCGATCCTCGCGTCGATGCTGCTGTCGATGCTCGCCGCGCCGTTCCTGATCCAGAACGCCGACCGGATCGTGATGCGGCTGTCCTCGACCGAATGGATGCAGCAGTCGCTGCAGATGACGCGGATCGCGACGCAGAGCCTCAAGCAGCGCGGCCACGTGATCATCTGCGGCTACGGCCGCGCGGGCCAGAACCTGGCGCGGATGCTCGAACAGGAAGGTATCTCGTATGTCGCGCTCGACCTCGACCCCGATCGCGTGAGCGCGGCCGCGACCGCCGGCGAATCGGTCGTGTTCGGCGATGCGGCGCGCCGCGAGTCGCTGCTCGCGGCCGGTATCCACCGCGCGGCGGCCGTCGCGATCACCTATGCGAACACGCCGTCCGCGCTGCGCGTGCTGCACCATGTGCACGAGCTCGAGCCGACGCTGCCCGCGATCGTGCGTACCGTCGACGATGCCGATCTCGAGAAACTGCTCGCGGCCGGTGCGACCGAGGTGATTCCGGAGATCGTCGAGGGCAGCCTGATGCTCGCGTCGCACACGCTGGTGCTGGTCGGCGTGCCGATGCGCAAGGTCGTGCGGCGCGTCGAGGAGATGCGCGACGAGCGCTACAGCCTGCTGCGCGGCTATTTCCGCGGCGCGGACGACGCGGACGACGACGACCACGAGCAGGTGCGGCTACAATCGGTGCCGGTCGATGCGCGCGCGGACGCGGTCGGGCGTTCGCTGGAGGAGCTCGGGCTGTATGCGCTCGGGCTGGAAGTCACGGCGATCCGCCGGCACGGCATCCGCGGCGTCGAACCCGACCCGCAGACCAAGCTGCGCGCGAGCGACATCGTCGTGCTGCGCGGGCTGCCCGAGGCGCTCGCGCTCGCGGAGGAGCGGCTGTCGCGCCATCGGCGCGATCCGCCGGCCGCGGCCGCGTGAGCCACGATTCAATAACCTGACCCGTATTTATTCGAAACGGTGCCCGATCTTCGCGCACCGTTTTTTTCGGAGAGTTTCATGCCGCATTCGTCGTCGGGCGCGCCGCTCGATCCGGTCGCCTTCATTCACAGCCAGATCCGCACGGTGCCCGACTGGCCGCAGCCGGGCGTGATGTTCCGCGACATCACGACGCTGCTGCAGAGCCCGAAGGCGCTGCGCATCCTCGTCGACCTGTTCGTCGAACGTTATGTCGACGCGAAGCTCGACTACGTCGCGGGCCTCGATGCGCGCGGCTTCATCATCGCGCCGATCGTCGCGTACGAACTGAGCGTCGGCTTCGTGCCGATCCGCAAGGTCGGCAAGCTGCCGTACAAGACGCGTTCGGAGTCGTACGACCTCGAATACGGCAGCGCGACGGTCGAGATCCACGAAGATGCGTGCCGCCCCGGCGACCGCGTGATCATCATGGACGACCTGATCGCGACGGGCGGCACGATGATGGCGGGGCGCAACCTGCTGCAGCGGCTCGGCGCGGAAGTCGTCGAAGGCGCGGCGATCATCGACCTGCCCGATCTCGGCGGCTCGGCGCTGCTGCGCAACGCGGGACTGCCCGTCTATACCGTCACCGAATTTGCCGGCCACTGAACGCCGGTTTACCCGCGAGGTCACGATGCCCAACTTCATGTTGTTTCTCGCCACGTCGATCGCGATCACGTTCGCGCCGGGTCCGGACAACCTGCAGGTGCTCGCACGCGGCATCTCGCAGGGCCGCGCGGCCGGCTTCGTCGCCGCGCTCGGCTTCAGCGCCGGGATCCTGTTCCACACGACGCTCGCGGCGCTCGGCGTCGCGGCGTTGCTGCGTTCGTCGCCGGTCGCGTTCGAGATCCTGAAGCTCGCGGGCGCCGCGTATCTCGTGTGGATCGGCATCAAGGCGCTGCGCAGCCAGGGCCTCGCGAATGCGCATGAGCGCCCGCCGCAGCCGCTCGGCACGATCTTCCGGCAGAGCGTGATCGGCAACCTGATGAACCCGAAGGTCACGCTGTTCTTCGTCGTGTTCCTGCCGCAGTTCGTCGATCCGCACGGCGTGCAGGGCGTGACGCTGCAGATGTTCGAGCTCGGCGCGCTGTTCATGCTGCAGACGGCCGCGATCTTTTCGCTGTTCGGCGTCGGCGCGGGTGCGATCGGCGCCTGGCTGAAGCGCCGCCCGAAGGCCGGCGTGTGGCTTGACCGGCTGGCCGGCGCGACCTTCATCGCGCTCGGCATCCGCGTCGCGCTGAAGGACTGACGGCGATGACGTTTCCGTGCATCGCGGCCGCGCGGCGCTTCGATCCGGCCGCGCACCTGCGTTTCGAGATCGCCGGCCAGGCGGTTGGCTGGGTGCGCCGCCAGGACGTCGCGAAGTTGGCCCGCTGGCCCGACGTGTTCGAGCTGACCGGCGAGCGCGTCGTGCTGTCGGCGCGCTACGACTCGGTCGACGCGCGCAGCATGGCGCTGGCGAGCGCGATCGGCGCGCTCGCGGCCGAAGGCGCGATTCCCGGCTGGCGCGACGAGATCTACGCGATCCGCAACCGCTTCGACGATCCGCCGCTCGCGTACATCGAGCGCGCCGCGTCGCGCTTTTTCGGCACGCAGACCTATGCGGTGCATCTGAACGGCATCGTAGAATATGCGGTTGCGTCGGGCGAGCCGTCCGCCGCGACCGTGCCGCAGATGTGGCTCGGCCGCCGCAGCGCGACCAAGGCAACCGATCCCGGCATGCTCGACAACGTCGTCGCGGGCGGCATCGGCTGGGGCTTGAGCGTTCACGAGACGCTCGCGAAGGAGTGCTGGGAGGAAGCCGGTATTCCGGCCGAACTGGCGTTGCGCGCGATCGCGGGCCGCGCGGTGCAGGTGCTGTGCTCGCTGCCGGAAGGCACGCAGTCCGAACTGATCTTCGTGTACGACCTGCCACTGCCGCACGACTTCGCGCCGCGCAACCAGGACGGCGAAGTGGCCGAGCACCTGCTGGCCGGCGTGCCCGAGGTGATCGGCTGGTTGCGCGAAGGCCGCGCGACGATGGATGCGAGCCTCGCGACGCTCGATACGCTGCTGCGCCATCGCTGGCTCGCGGCGGCCGACGCGGCGGGCATCAACGCGCTGTTCGCGCCGGCCGCGTGACGCGCGCCGCGACTGGCGGTCCGGCGGCGCGAACGGGCAATTTGACGAATACGGAAACGAAGGGAGTAGCGGTCATGCCGACCGATCACAGCTTTATCTTGAAACTGTCGTGCCCCGACCGGCACGGCATCGTCCACGCGGTCTCGGGCTTCCTGTTCGAGCGCAGCAACAACATCCTCGATTCGGCGCAGTTCGGCGACAGCCGCACCAGCGAATTCTTCATGCGCGTGCACTTCGAGCAGGACGGCGGCGGCGCGGATGCCGCGTCGGCGCTCGACACGCTTCGCAAGGAATTCGCGCCGCTCGCGGAGCGGTTCTCGATGCGCTGGGAGCTGCACGACGCGGCCGTGAAGCCGCGCGTCGTGATCATGGTGTCGAAGATCGGCCATTGCCTGAACGACCTGCTGTTCCGCTATCGCACCGGCCAGCTGCCGATCGAGATCCCGGCGATCGTGTCGAACCACAAGGAGTTCTACCAGCTCGCCGCGAGTTACAACATCCCGTTCCATCACTTCCCGCTGATCGGCGGTTCGTCCGATGCCGCGAAGGCCGCGCAGGAAGCGCGTGTGCTGGAAGTGATCGACGAGCACCAGGCCGATCTCGTCGTGCTCGCGCGCTACATGCAGATCCTGTCGCCGAACATGTGCCAGCAGCTCGCCGGGCGCGCGATCAACATCCACCATTCGTTCCTGCCGAGCTTCAAGGGCGCGAAGCCGTATTACCAGGCGTTCGACCGCGGTGTGAAGCTGATCGGCGCGACCGCGCACTACGTGACGACCGATCTCGACGAAGGCCCGATCATCGAGCAGGAAGTCGAGCGCGTCGACCACAGCATGACGCCCGACCAGCTGACCGCGATCGGCCGCGACGTCGAGTGCGTGACGCTCGCGCGCGCGGTGAAGTGGCACGTCGAGCACCGGGTTGTGCTGAACGGGACGAAGACGGTCGTGTTCCGCTGATCGGCCAGCCGGCACAAATGAAAACGCCGCGCCCTTCACGGGGCGCGGCGTTTTTTATCGTCTGATGTGCGGGCTTCAGATCAGCCGCAGCAGGTACAGCTCGCGCTTCAGGTACGCATAGAATATCGGCGCGGCGATCACGCCCGGCAGCCCGAACGCGGCTTCCATGATCAGCATCGCGAGCAGCAGCTCCCACGCGCGCGACTCGATCTGGCCGCCGATGATCTTCGCGTTCAGGAAATATTCGAGCTTGTGGATGACCACGAGGAACGCGAGCGACGCGATCGCGGTGCCCATGCTGACCGACAGCGACACGGCGACGATCAGCGTGTTCGAGATCAGGTTGCCGATCACGGGCAGCAGGCCGACGATGAACGTGACGAGCACGAGCGTTTTCGACAGCGGCAGCCGTTCGTGGAAGAGCGGCAGCGCGACGAGCAGGTAGATGCCGGTGAACACCGCGTTGATCGCCGAGATCTTGATCTGCGCGAACACGATGCGGCGGAACGCGTCGGAGAAGCGCGACACGCGCGTGACGAGCGCGGTCGACAGCGGCCGGCGCACCTTGCCGTGCTCGACGCCGATCGCGATCATCGCGCCGATGATCATCCCGAACAGCACGTGGCCGAAGCCGCGCGCGACGCTCTTGCCGCTCTGCTGGAGCTGGTCCATGTGCGAGTGCATCAGCACGGCGGCCTTGGTCTTCATCTGTTCGACGTCGACGGGCAGCAGGTTCGCGATCCAGGCAGGGGTGCGTGCGCGGGTTTGCTCGACGATCTGCATCAGCTGGTCGAGGAGGCTCTGCAGGTTCGGCACCGTGCGCTCGAAGTGTTCGATGATGCCGATCGTCAGGCCCGTGAGCCCGCCGACGATCACGATCGACAGCAGCACGACGGCGACCCAACGCGCGCGCATGCTCGTGGTGTGGCGTTCGATCACGGGCGCGATCGTGTGGATGAGCTGATAGACGAGCAGGCCGGCCAGCAGCCCGCCGAGCAGCTTGAGCTCGATCACGAGCCACATTGCAAGGATCGTGAAGAGATAGCTGCCGATTTCGAGTGCCGACAGATTCGGCAGGCTGAAGTCGCTCGTCAGCCGCACGCTGCGCAGGTGCGGCTCGCGGTTCTGCGCATCGCGCGACGAGTCTGGTTGCTTCTCCATCGTGGATTCCTGTCGTTCGTGTGTCATGCCGCGGAATGCGTGGCAGAGCGGTGCTCGCCCGGGATTGCACCGGATTGGTGCGTACGGCGAACCTTACGACCGTAAAGTATAGCCGCCATTATGGTCCGCAACCGGGCCGTTTGGCGCATGGTGTAAACGCAGAAGGGAAAACGAGGGGAGGCGGGCGGCGCGGCGCGCAAGGACGCGCGCGGCCGGGCGGCCGCGCGCGGGAAGGGGGCAACGCGCGTCAGCCGACCGCGGCCTTGCGGGTCGGACGCTTGAGCAGCGGCGCGAGGTACTTGCCGGTGAAGCTCGCCTTGGTCTTCGCGACCTGCTCGGGCGTGCCCTGCGCGATGATCTGGCCACCGCCGGCGCCGCCTTCGGGGCCGAGGTCGATCACCCAGTCGGCCGTCTTGATCACGTCGAGGTTGTGCTCGATGATCACGACCGTGTTGCCCTGGTCGCGCAGCCGGTGGATCACCTCGAGCAGCAGCGCGATGTCGTGGAAGTGCAGGCCGGTGGTCGGCTCGTCGAGGATGTACAGCGTGCGGCCCGTGTCGCGCTTGGAGAGTTCGAGCGACAGCTTCACGCGCTGCGCCTCGCCGCCCGACAGCGTCGTGGCCGACTGGCCGAGGCGGATGTAGCCGAGGCCGACGTCGAGCAGCGTCTTCAGCTTGCGCGCGATGACCGGCACCGCGCTGAAGAACTCGTACGCATGCTCGACCGTCATGTCGAGCACTTCGCTGATGTTCTTGCCCTTGTACTGCACTTCGAGCGTTTCGCGGTTGTAGCGCTTGCCGTGGCACACGTCGCACGGCACGTAGACGTCCGGCAGGAAGTGCATCTCGACCTTCAGCACGCCGTCGCCCTGGCACGATTCGCAGCGGCCGCCCTTCACGTTGAACGAGAAGCGGCCCGGATCGTAGCCGCGTTCCTTCGAGGTCGGCACGCCCGAGAACAGCTCGCGGATCGGCGTGAACAGGCCGGTATACGTGGCCGGGTTCGAGCGCGGCGTGCGGCCGATCGGCGACTGGTCGACGTTGATCACCTTGTCGAAGTGCTCGAGGCCCTCGATCGCCTCGTGCGGCGCCGGCTCGGCCGACGAACCGTACAGGTGGCGCGCGACCGCGTGATACAGCGTGTCGTTGATCAGCGTCGACTTGCCGGAACCCGATACGCCGGTGATGCAGGTCAGCAGGCCGACCGGCAGTTCGAGATCGACGTGCTTCAGGTTGTTGCCGTACGCGTCGACGATGCGCAGCATCCGCTCGGGATCGGGCGCGAGCCGCTCGTCCGGATATTCGATCGTGCGCTTGCCGAGCAGGTACTGGCCCGTCAGCGACTGCGGGTTCGACTGCACCTGCTTCGGCGTGCCTTCGGCCACCACCACGCCGCCGTGTTCGCCCGCGCCGGGGCCCATGTCGACGACGTAGTCGGCCGTGCGGATCATGTCCTCGTCGTGCTCGACGACGATCACCGAGTTGCCGAGGTCGCGCAGGTGCTTGAGCGTCGAGATCAGGCGGTCGTTGTCGCGCTGGTGCAGGCCGATCGACGGCTCGTCGAGCACGTACATCACGCCCGTCAGGCCCGAGCCGATCTGCGACGCGAGCCGGATGCGCTGCGCTTCGCCGCCCGACAGCGTTTCGGCGCTGCGCTCGAGCGACAGGTAGTCGAGGCCGACGTTGTTCAGGAACGTCAGGCGCGCGACGATTTCCTTGATCACCTTGTCGGCGATCTCGCGCTTCGCGCCTTCGAGCGTCAGGCCGTCGAAGTAGCCGAGCGCGTCGCGCAGCGGCCAGCCGCTGATTTCATAGATGCCGCGCGCGTAGTCGCCCGTGCCGATCCGCACGTGGCGCGCCTCGCGGCGCAGGCGCGTGCCTTCGCACGACGGGCACGGCTGGTTGTTCTGGTATTTCGACAGTTCTTCGCGGACCGCGACCGAATCGGTCTCGCGGTAGCGGCGTTCGAGGTTCGGGATGATCCCTTCGAACACGTGCTCGCGGATCGTCGTGCGGCCGCGCTCGTTGATGTACGAGAACGGGATCGTCTGCTTGCCCGAGCCGAACAGCAGCACCTTCCGGATTTTTTCCGGGAGATCCTCGAAGGCGGCGTCGATGTCGAATTCGTAGAACGCCGCGAGGCTCTGCAGCATCTGGAAGTAGAACTGGTTGCGGCGGTCCCAGCCCTTCACGGCGCCCGCGGCGAGCGACAGCGACGGGTGCGCGACGACCCGCTTCGGGTCGAAGAACGTGATCTGGCCGAGGCCGTCGCATTCCGGGCACGCGCCCATCGGGTTGTTGAACGAGAACAGGCGCGGCTCGAGCTCCTGCAGCGAGTACGAGCAGATCGGGCACGCGAACTTCGAGCTGAACAGGTGCTCGTGGTCGGTGTCCATCTCGAGCGCGATCGCGCGGCCGTCGGCGAGGCGCAGCGCCGTCTCGAACGATTCGGCGAGGCGCTGCTTCATGTCCGGGCGGACCTTCAGACGATCGACGACGACGTCGATCGTGTGCTTGTCGTTCTTCTTGAGCTTCGGCAGCGACTCGACCTCGTAGATCTTCGCGACGCCTTCGTTCGCGGTGCCGCCGCCCGAGCGCACGCGAAAACGCACGAAGCCCTGCGCCTGCATGTCCTCGAACAGCTCGGCGTGCTCGCCCTTGCGGTTCGCGACGACGGGCGCGAGGATCATCAGCTTGGTTTCCTCGGGCAGCGCGAGCGCCGCGTCGACCATCTGCGACACGCTCTGCGCCTCGAGCGGGATCTCGTGATCGGGGCAGTACGGCGTGCCGACACGTGCGTACAAAAGTCGCAGGTAGTCGTGGATTTCGGTGACCGTGCCGACGGTCGAACGCGGGTTGTGGGACGTCGCCTTCTGCTCGATCGAGATCGCGGGCGACAGACCCTCGATCAGGTCGACGTCGGGTTTCTCCATCAACTGCAGGAACTGGCGGGCATACGCGGACAGGCTTTCGACGTAGCGGCGCTGGCCCTCGGCATAAAGGGTGTCGAACGCGAGCGACGACTTGCCCGACCCGGACAACCCGGTAATCACGATCAGCTTGTGGCGCGGCAGGTCGAGATTGACGTTTTTCAGGTTGTGGGTACGTGCCCCACGGATACGGATCTGTTCCATGAACCTGGCGAAAATGGAGGGAACCAAACCTGCTACTATAACGGCTTTTCGAGACCGTCGTTTGGGGCCCCCAGCCTTTACAGCAGGTGGCAGCAAGGCGGCGCCTGCGCCGGGGAAAGCGGTCGCGCCGCGCGGTTCAGGGCGGCCCGCAGGCCGCCGGCATCCTGCCCCGACGTGTCGCCCGTCAGGCCTCCCGGGCCGCTGGTCCTGATCTTCCGCCGCCCGGTGTCGGGCGGACATTCCGATCATTCGAAATTCATTCCCGATGTCCAATCCGTCTGCCACGTCTTCCCGCATGACTGCGCCCGAATTGCGCGCGACCACGTCGCTCGCGGCGATCTTCGCGCTGCGCATGCTCGGCCTGTTCATGATCATGCCGGTATTCTCGGTCTACGCGAAAACCATTCCGGGCGGCGACAACGTGCTGCTCGTCGGTATCGCGCTCGGGGCCTACGGCGTCACGCAGTCGCTGTTCTACATCTTCTACGGCTGGGCGTCCGACAAGTTCGGCCGCAAGCCGGTGATCGCCACGGGCCTCGTGATCTTCGCGCTCGGCAGCTTCGTCGCCGCGTCCGCGCACGACATCACGTGGATCATCGTCGGTCGCGTGATCCAGGGGATGGGTGCCGTGTCGTCCGCGGTGCTGGCGTTCATCGCCGACCTGACCTCCGAGCAGAACCGCACGAAGGCGATGGCGATGGTCGGCGGGTCGATCGGCGTGTCGTTCGCGGTTGCGATCGTCGGCGCGCCGATCGTGTTCCACTGGGTCGGGATGAGCGGGCTGTTCGCGATCGTCGGCGTGCTGTCGATCCTCGCGATCGGCGTCGTGCTGTGGATCGTGCCCGACGCGGCCAAGCCCGTGCACGTGCCCGCGCCGTTCGCCGAGGTGCTGCACAACGTCGAGCTGCTGCGCCTGAACTTCGGCGTGCTGGTGCTGCACGCGACGCAGACGGCGCTGTTCCTCGTGGTGCCGCGCCTGCTCGTCGACGGCGGGCTGCCGGTCGCCGCGCACTGGAAGGTCTACCTGCCGGTGATGGGGCTCGCGTTCGTGATGATGGTCCCGGCGATCATCGTCGCGGAGAAACGGGGCAAGATGAAGCCGGTGCTGCTGGGCGGCATTCTGGCTATCCTGATCGGCCAATTGCTGCTGGGCAGCGCGCCGCATACCATCATGATTGTGGCGGCGATCCTGTTCGTGTACTTCCTGGGGTTCAACATCCTGGAAGCGTCGCAGCCGTCGCTCGTGTCGAAGCTCGCGCCGGGTTCGCGCAAGGGCGCGGCCACGGGCGTCTACAACACCACGCAGTCGATCGGGCTCGCGCTCGGCGGCATCGCGGGCGGCTGGCTGCTGAAGCACGGCGGTGCGAACACGGTGTTCTACGCGTGTTCTGGGCTCGTTGCAGCGTGGCTTATAATCGCGGCCAGCATGAAAGCGCCGCCGCGCAAGGCCTGAACCTATTGTCGGGCAGGCACCGGCGGCGTCGCCGGCTTGTCCGGCGGGCTGCTCCGACGCACGCGCGGGCGGCCCGGCATCGAATTTACTGGAGAAACACATGGCATCCGTCAACAAGGTCATCCTCGTCGGCAATCTCGGCGCCGATCCTGAAGTCCGTTACCTGCCGAGCGGCGACGCGGTTGCGAACATTCGTCTCGCGACGACCGACCGCTACAAGGACAAGGCAAGCGGCGATTTCAAGGAAATGACCGAGTGGCATCGCGTCGCGTTCTTCGGCCGTCTGGCGGAAATCGTCAGCGAATACCTGAAGAAGGGTTCGTCGGTCTATATCGAAGGCCGCATCCGCACGCGCAAGTGGCAGGGTCAGGACGGTCAGGATCGTTACTCGACCGAAATCGTCGCGGACCAGATGCAGATGCTCGGCGGCCGTGGCGGTGCGGGCGGTGGCGGCGGTGGTGGTGACGAAGGCGGTTACGGCGGCGGCTACGGTGGTGGCGGCGGCGGCGGTCGCGGCGAGCAGATGGAACGCGGCGGTGGCGGCGGCGGTCGTGCCGGCGGCGCGGCGCGTGGCGGTGCTGGCGGCGGCGCGCAGAGCCGTCCGAGCGCACCGGCAGGTGGCGGCTTCGACGAGATGGACGACGATATTCCGTTCTGATCGGCAAGTCGGCATCCTGCAGCACGATGGGCCCGAATGTCCGAGTCAAGCCAGGCGCTTGGCCGGGTCTTCGGGCCTTTCTGCGTTTACGTCGATGAACCTTGCACACCAGGCGACACGTGGCTGACGAACTTCCCGACCTCATCGCTCCGCATCTCGACGTGCTGTTCTGCGGGATCAATCCCGGCCTGACCGCGGCCGCGACAGGGCATCACTTCGCTGGGAGAAGCAACCGCTTCTGGCGCGTGATCCATCTCGCCGGCTTCACGCCGATGGAAATTTCGCCGCAGGAGGATCACGCGATACTCCAGTACGGCTGCGGCTTGACGGCGGTGGTGAAGCGGCCGACGGCGAGCGCCGATCAGCTTTCGCGCGCGGAATTCATCGCCGCGGCCGCGGCGTTCGAGCAGAAGGTGGCGCGTTATGGGCCGCGCTTCGTCGCGTTTCTCGGCAAGGCGGCGTATTCGGCGCTTTCCGGTCAGCGCGAAGTCGCGTGGGGATTGCAGCCGGCCCGCATGCAGCGCGCGAGCGTGTGGGTGCTGCCCAATCCCAGCGGGAGAAATCTTGCGTTCGGCCTCGATGATCTGGTCGACGCGTACCGTCAGCTCCATCTGCAGGCGCAGACCGTTTCCGGGCGCCAACCGGAGGGGCAGGATGCGGGGCAATAAAACTGCGCGCGTGTGGCCGGGCACCGTATTGCCGCGCGCGTTCTTCGACCGCATGGCCACCGACGTCGCCCCGCAACTGCTCAACAAGATCCTCGCGGCAGCGGACGGCCGGGCCGGCCGCATCGTCGAAGTGGAAGCCTATGCCGGTGCGATCGACCCGGCGGCGCATACCTATCGCGGCAAGACGCCGCGCAATGCGACGATGTTCGGGCCGCCGGGGCACCTGTACGTCTATTTCACGTACGGCATGCACTGGTGCTGCAACTGCGTGTGCGGACCGGATGGCACGGGAACGGGCGTGCTGATCCGTGCGCTGGAACCGCTGCAGGGGCTCGCTCACATGCGCACGGCACGGCCGCCGCAGACGCGCGATCGCGACCTGTGCCGCGGGCCGGCCCGGCTGACCCAGGCAATGGGGATCGGCGGCGCCCAGGACGGCGTCGACCTGGTCGGCGCGCACGAAGGGTTCGCGATCGTGGACGACGGCATGGCGCCGCCCACGGATCTGGCGGGCGGGCCGCGCATCGGCATTCGCGTCGGCACGGATTTCCCGTGGCGGTGGAGCGTGCCCGGCAACCGGTATGTATCGGGAACGCTGCCGCGCACCTGATGCGCGCCGCACACAAGTCGCGCGTAATTCGACCTGCGTCACGCGGGCGCCATGATTGACCGGCTAAGCTGGTTTTTTCGACGTTTCGATCGAGGGGACACCATGCGGCGGGTCGTATTCAACCAGAAGGGCGGCGTGGGCAAATCGACGATCGTCTGCAACCTGGCGGCGATCAGCGCGAGCGAAGGGTTGCGCACGCTCGTCATCGACCTCGATGCGCAGGCGAACTCCACGCGCTATCTGCTCGGCGACGCCGCGGCCGACGCGCAACCGGGCGTCGCCGGTTTCTTCGAAACCGCGCTGACCTTCAACTTCCGTCCGGTCGACGTCGCATCGTTCATCCATCCGACCCCGTTCGAAGGGCTCGATGTGATGCCGGCGCATCCGGATCTCGACACGCTGCACGGCAAGCTCGAATCGCGCTACAAGATCTACAAGCTGCGCGACGCGCTGAACGAGCTCGACACCTACGACGCCGTGTACATCGACACGCCGCCCGCGCTGAATTTCTATACGCGCTCGGCGCTGATCGCGGTCGAGCGCTGCCTGATCCCGTTCGACTGCGACGACTTCTCGCGCCGCGCGCTGTACACGCTGCTCGAGAACGTGAAGGAAATCCAGCAGGACCACAACGCGGCACTCGAGGTGGAGGGGATCGTCATCAACCAGTTCCAGCCGCGCGCGAGCCTGCCGCAACAGCTGGTCGACGAGCTTGTAGACGAAGGGCTGCCGGTGCTGGCGTCGAGGTTGTCCGCGTCGGTGAAGATCCGCGAGTCGCATCAGCAGTCCAAGCCGGTGATCCACCTCGAGCCCGGGCACAAGCTCGCGCAGGAATTCCGCGCGCTGCATCGCGAACTGGCCGGCTGATCCCCCCTATGTTGGTGCCGACCGCGGCCGTTTCATACGGCCGCTTTTTCATTGCGCCCCGCAATTCATCCGATCATTGATTTTGTCATTAATAATCCCGTAAACGATTTCAGAATAAATTTGCAAAAACGATTACATAAGCGACCGCTTCATTTTCAATGCGCACCTGTTTTCTAATAGCCGGAATAATGCATGGGTAAATGTTGCGAAAAGTCATGGTGCGCTATGCTGTAAAAAGGTAAAAATCGTTCCAGGGCAAGATGCTGTGGGGTTCCCATCTGCGATGTCGACGCGCCGCGGGCTTCAGCGGCCGCTCGACGGGAAAATAAGGGTTTACACCTAGTATTAATGCCATTTAATTGACAATTAATCGATCTAGAATGGCCTCCTTCAACTTCCCGCATCCAAATGGGTGACGGGTTGCCAATAAGGAAGCGGTTGTCGATCTGGCTTCCATTTTTCTTTACGTCGTCTCTCGCATTGCTAACAGGAGCGTGCCCGATGTCCGTATTTGTCCCCGAAAAACTGACCGCCGATTATCAATCCGGAATCGCCGCGTGGTTTGCGATCGCCCGTCCGGCGATCCACGGTTTCGAGGCTGTCGTCGAACTCAACCTGCAAGCGGCCCGGACGGCGCTCGCGGAGTACGAGGACAAGCTGAAGAACGCATTCAACAGCAGCAATCCGGCCGTGGGCTTCGCGCAGCAAGTGGCCGCGCCGCAGGAAGCGGCAGGCAAGGTCGTGTCGTACGGCCGCCATCTGTTCGACATCGCCGTGTCGACGCAATCCGAATGGGCGAAGGTCGCGCAGGCGCAATACGAACAGAACGACAAGCGCCTGAAGGACGTGATCGGCGAGCTGTCGAAGCATGCGCCGGCCGGCTCGGAGTCCGTGGTGGCCGCGCTGAATTCGGCGCTGTCCGCGGCGACCGCCGCGGCCGACTCCGTGCGCGCAGCGACGGGGCAGGCGATCGAAGCCGCGCAGAGCGGCTTCGATGCGGTCAGCGAAACGGCCACGCGTGGCGGCAAGCAGACGGCTGCCGCCGCACGCAAGGATGCAGCGGCCGCGCGCGAATCGGCCGCGTAACGACGTGAGGGCGTGCCGCGCGAATGCGCGGCACGATTGAACGGTGCCGGATGGCGCCGGACGCCGTGTGTGCCACGCGGTGTCCGGCGACCCTCCGGTTTGCCGCAACGCGCCGGTGCCCGGGCGGCCCGTGCCGGTGTGCCGCCGGCGCGACCGCGCGTGGCTCGCGGCGCGGCGGTGTGCGATCGCCAGTTGCAGCCGGCCCTTGCCGGCGTCAGAACGACGAACTGATTTCGATGCAGGAATTGAACATGACGGATGTAGTGATCGTATCGGCCGCGC
>NZ_LDWR01000027.1 GCF_001039005.1 Burkholderia cepacia | reverse complement strand
TACAGCGCCAATGCAATGACCAGCCACACCACCTGTTCGGCCGGCAGTCGCCGACGGCGAATACTGGCGCTACCGCTTGCCTGAACCGCTTGCTCAACCCATTCGTACGGCAAATGCTGACCCAGCCGGTTCCAGTCAAACGGCGGATGGGATTCGACTAGCAGGTGGAGATCGTCGGCCAGCATGGCGACGAAAGTTAACACCGTCGTGTCCCGTTTACAACAGGCTCTCGCCACAAACAAAAATGCCGTTCAGTTGCTTAACTGAACGGCATTACGCCGCAAGGCGGGCTTTTTCATTGCGGCGGCGCCCACGCAATCGGCTACCGGATCGGATTGGCTAGTGCGGAATACGCAGCGCCATGCGGCTGCGTTCGCGATTACGGCCGGCGATGCGAACGATCGCGGCCCGTTCGAGCGGGTCGACAGACGCGGCGCGCGGCCAGACGGCTCGCGCGCCGCATCCGGTCAGATCTCGATCTTTGTGCCGAGCTCGACGACGCGGTTGGCCGGAATCGAGAAGAAGTCGGTCGGCTTCGCGGCGTTCTGGTGCATCCACGCGAACACGCGCTCACGCCAGATCGACATTCCCGGCAGATGCGTCGGCACGACCGTTTCACGTGCGAGGAAGAACGACGTGTCCATCAGCTCGAACATCATGTCGTGCGTACGGCCGAATTCCTCGAGCACGGCCTTCACGTCCGGTGTCTCGTTGAAGCCGTACTCGGCCGTGACGATGTACAGCCCGCCGCCCGCATCTCGCGCGCTCTGGCGCTTGTCGTCGCGCACGTAAGGAATGTCGCGCGTGACGAACGTCAGGAAAATGGTCCGCTCGTGCAGCACCTTGTTGTGCTTCAGGTTGTGCAGCAGGCTGACGGGCACGAGCTTGTCGTTGCCGGTCAGGTAGATCGCGGTACCCGACACGCGATGCGGCGGATGCGCGAGCAGCCCCTGCAGGAACGGCTCGAGCGGAATGCCGTCGGCCGCCGTGCGCTCCTTGACGATGTGGCGCCCCTTGTACCAGGTCATCAGCAGGAAGAACAGCAGCGCGCCGATGCCAATCGGCAGCCAGCCGCCCTGCGCGACCTTCAGCAGGTTCGCACCGAAAAAGCCGAGATCGACCACGAGGAACACGGCGATGATCGCGCCGACCAGCAGGCGGTTCCAGTTCCACACCTTCACCATCACGACGGCCGCGAGCACGGTCGTGATCACCATCGTCGCCGTCACCGCGATGCCGTACGCCGCCGCGAGGTTGTCGGAGCTCTTGAAGCCGACCACGATGCAGAGGATCACGAACAGCAGCAGCCAGTTCACGACCGGCACGTAGATCTGGCCGATCGCGAGTTCGGACGTATGCAGCACCTTCATGCGCGGCACGTAACCGAGCTGGATCGCCTGCGACGTCAGCGAATACGCACCCGAGATCACGGCCTGCGACGCGATCACGGTCGCGACGGTCGACAGCACGACGAGCGGCAGCAGCCCCCATTCGGGCGCCAGCAGGAAGAACGGGTTTTCGATTGCCTTCGGGTTCTGGATCAGCAGCGCGCCCTGGCCGAAGTAGTTCAGCACGAGCGACGGCATCACGAGCCCGTATGCGGCGAGGCGGATCGGCTTGGCGCCGAAGTGGCCCATGTCCGCGTAGAGCGCTTCCGCGCCGGTCAGCACCAGCACGACCGAGCCGAGCACGACGTAGGCCTGCAGCAGGTGATCGGCCATGAACGACGCCGCGTAGTACGGGTTGATTGCCGCGATGATGCCCGGCACGCGCACGATGTGGTACACGCCGAGCGCGGCAATCACGATGAACCACAGCACCATGATCGGGCCGAACAGCTTGCCGACCAGTGCGGTGCCGTGACGCTGGATCCAGAACAGCGCGATCAGGATCACGATCGTGATCGGCATCACGAGATGGGACAGGTGCGGCGTCGCGATTTCGAGACCTTCGACGGCCGACATGACCGAGATCGCCGGTGTGATCACCGCGTCCCCGTAGAACATGCATGCGCCGAATATCCCGAGCGCCATCAGCGCACCCGCGACGCGGGTCTTCGAGTCGAGCGGCCGCAACGACAGCGCCATCAGCGCGAGCACGCCGCCTTCGCCGTTGTTGTCAGCCCGCATCACGAACAGCAGGTACTTGATGCCGACCACCAGGATGATTGCCCAGAACAGCAGCGAGATCACGCCGAGAATCGAACCTTCGGTGAGCGGAATGCCGTGCGCGGGGCTGAACGCCTCCTTGAGCGAATACAGCGGGCTGGTGCCGATGTCGCCGAACACGACGCCGATGGCTGCTATCGCTAGCGCCCGCATCGAGTGTTGTTGCGTCGAGTGCGGCGCGTGTGCTGCGTCGGTCGCGTGGATCGTGTCGTTCATATGAAGCGTAATAATCGGGTCCGGGTCGGACAAAACGAGCGCTATTCTACTCGCGCCCCCGTGAAACGCCGCCCTGCTCTGTTGCCGTGAAGCCACGTGATCCACGCCGCGCATGCAATCCGGCGCGAGCTGTGGCAGGGCTGCCATCATAGCCGGGGCTGCGCCGTCTGCCTACCGGATATACGGAGCGCGCGGCGCGGCACACCCGGCGCGCCAATGAAAAACGGCGCCGCAAGCGGCGCCGTACAAGGCTTTCGTTCAGTCGGCCGGCCGCTTACGCGCCCGAACCGTCGCGCTGCGCGCGACCACGCTTGATCCACGCCTCGAGGTTATGCGGACGAACCGTGTCCCATTCCTCGAACGGCTGATGAATCCACGGATTCGTCGGCAGGAACTGCGTGTGATAGTCGGGCTTGACCTTCGAGCAACCCTTGTACCAGAGCACCGCCGAACGCACGGCCGTCACGGCCGGATAACGCTCCTTCAGGTGCTCCTGCACACGCGCGAGCGTGACGCCCGAATCGACGAGATCGTCGACCAGCAGCACGTTGCCCGCGAGGTTGCCGCGCGTCATCGTGATGTACTGCGCGATGTCGAGGTCGCCCTGCTCGGTGCCGGCCGCCTCGCGGTACGAACTCGTCGCGAGGATCGCGAGCGGCACGTCATAAATGCGCGACAGCTGATCGCCGACGCGCAGGCCGCCGCGCGCGAGGCACAGGATCTGGTCGAACTTCCAGCCCGATGCATGCACCTGGAGCGCGAGGAGCTCGATCAGACGGTGATACTCGTCCCAACCTACCCACAGATTCTTGTCGTCGTTGCGCGGATCGGTCATCAAGTCTGCCGCCGTCATCGAAATTTGCTGCGTCATCTGGGGTTACACCTTGAACGGATGGCGGAGCAGAATCGTTTCGTCGCGGTCCGGGCCCGTCGACACCATGTCGACCGGCACGCCGGCCACTTCCTGGACACGGGTCAGGTAGGCCTGCGCGTTCGCCGGCAGTGCGTCCCACGTCTTGATGCCCACCGTGCTTTCCTTCCAGCCGGCGAACGTCTCGTACACGGGTTCGCAACGGGCCACGTCGGCTGCGCCGCGCGGCAGGATGTCCGCATCCTTGCCGTCGATCTTGTAGCCGACGCACAGCTTGACCTCGTCGAGGCCGTCGAGCACGTCGAGCTTCGTCATGCACAGGCCCGACACGCCGTTGATCTGGATCGAGCGGCGCAGCGCGGCTGCATCGAGCCAGCCCGTGCGGCGCGGACGGCCGGTGACCGAACCGAATTCCTTGCCGACGTTCGCGAGCGTGACGCCGACCTGGTCCTGGCGCTGCGGATTATCCGCATCGTACAGCTCGCTCGGGAACGGACCCGAGCCGACGCGCGTGCAATAGGCCTTCGTGATGCCGAGGATGTAGTTGAGCTTCTGCGGACCCACGCCCGCGCCGGCCGACGCCGCACCCGCGACGCAGTTGCTCGACGTGACGAACGGATAGGTACCGTGGTCGATATCGAGAAGCGTGCCCTGCGCGCCTTCGAACAGCAGGTTCTGGCCCGCGTTGTTCGCGTCGTACAGGCGGCGCGACACGTCGGCCACCATCGGCTTCAGGCGATCGGCATAACCGAGCATCGTGTCGAGCGTGGCCTGGAAGTCGACGGCCGCGCCACCCAGGTACTGGGTCAGCACGAAGTTGTGGAAATCGAGGTTTTCGCGCAGGCGGTCGGCGAAAGTCTTCGCGTCGAACAGGTCCTGCACGCGCAGTGCGCGGCGGCCAACCTTGTCTTCGTACGCGGGGCCGATACCGCGGCCCGTCGTGCCGATCTTGCCCGCGCCCTTGCGCACTTCGCGCGCCTGGTCGATCGCGATGTGGTACGGCAGGATCAGCGTCGTGGCTTCGGAAATGAACAGACGGTCGCGCACGTTCACACCGGCTTCTTCGAGCTCGCCGATTTCCTTGAACAGTGCCTCGGGGGACAGGACGACGCCGTTGCCGATGTAGCAGGCGACGCCTTCACGCATGATGCCCGACGGAATGAGGCGCAAGATCGTTTTCTTGCCGCCGATGATGAGGGTGTGGCCGGCGTTGTGGCCGCCCTGGAAACGCACGACGCCCTGAGCGTGGTCCGTCAGCCAGTCGACGATCTTGCCCTTGCCTTCATCACCCCATTGAGTTCCCACGACGACGACATTGCGCCCGGGAGTCACGTTCACTGCGCTGGCAGACATGTTGATTCGTTAGCTGGTTAAAAACGTATTCTACCTATGTTCGCGGGCGATTCCGAATTTTTCCGTTTCGCTTCAACGATATGCACGCCGAAGCACGGCCCGCGAACGCCTGTTTAACGGGGTTCGACCACCCATGCGCCATCGCGCTCGACGAGCGAACGATCGCATGCGAACTCGTCGAGCACGTGGTCGTGGCCCGGCAGCGCCTGGATCACGACCTCGCCCGCATCGCGCAGCGCCGAGACGGCCGCGCGCAGCGCGTCGTCCTGCACCCAGGGCGCGAGAATCGCGGTGCCGCGCGCCTCGATCGGCGAAATCCGGGCGAGCTCGCGCAGGTCGAGCGAGAAACCCGTTGCCGGTCGCGCACGGCCATACGCCTGGCCAACGTGGTCGTAACGGCCGCCGCGCGCGATCGCGTTCGGCACGCCGTCGATGTAGGCGCTGAACATCGCGCCGCTGTGGTATGCGTAACCGCGCAGGTCGGCAAGATCGATCGCCACTTCCACGCCCTTCGCCTGTGCAGCGAGTTGCGCCAGATCGTCGAGCGCCTGCGTGATTTCCGGCAGCACCGGCAACCGCGCACGCGCCTCGGCCAGCACGCTCGCGTCGCCGTAAAGGTGCGGCAGCGCGCGCAGCGCTGCGCGCGTATCGGCACCGAGATCGTCAGTCAGTTCGTTCAGCAGCGGCACGTCCTTGCCCGACAGCGCGTCGTACAGCGACTCGCCGCGTTCGGCGGCCTGCGCGTCGCGCGCGAGCAGCGCCGCGAGCACGCCCGCATGGCCGAGGTCGAGACGGATGCGCGACAGGCCCGCGAGGTGCAACGCGTCGAGCATCAGCTGCTGGATCTCGAGATCGGCTTCCAATCCGGCATGCCCGTAGATTTCGGCGCCGATCTGGATCTGCTCGCGCGTCGCGTGCAGACCGCGCGGGCGCGTATGCATCACGTGGCCCGCATAGCAGAGACGCGTCACGCCCTGGCGGTTCAACAGGTGCGCGTCGATCCGCGCGACCTGCGGCGTGATGTCGGCGCGCAGGCCGAGCGTGCGGCCCGACAGCTGGTCGACCAGCTTGAAGGTGCGCAGGCGCAGATCGGCGCCGCCGCTCGTCAGCAGCGACTCGAGATACTCGAGCAGCGGCGGCATCACCATTTCGTAGCCGTACGAACGGAAGCGGTCGAGCAGCCTGCGGCGCAGCTCCTCGATCTTGCGCGCTTCCGACGGCAGTACGTCGGCGATATTCTCGGGAAGTAACCAGGTCGACATTGGTACGGTCCTACGACGGGAAACAGCGCGCGACACGCGCGCCGCGAGATGAATCGGAAATTCGGAATCGGGCGGGACGAACGGCGGATGCGCCGTCCGGATCAAGTGGCGAGCAGCAGCAGCACGAGCCCGAGCGCCATCACGATCAGCCCGCCGATCCGGATATGATGCGGCGGCCGCTCAGCTATTCTACGAAACGTGTCGCGCCAGGCGACGGGAAACACGAAAGGGAACGCCCCCTCGATAATCAGCATCAGCGCTACTGCGAGCAACAACGAGCCAGCCAGGTCCATGCGAGCGACGGCGCCGCTCGACGCGGCGCCCCAAGGTCAATGTTTGCGGGGAGCAGGCGCCGCCGGTACGGCACCGCCCGTCGGGCTGCGCATGAAGCGGAAGAACTCGCTGTCGGGATCGACGACGATGATGTCGTTGCGCTTGAACGTGTTCCGGTAGGCCTGCAGGCTCGCGTAGAACTGATAGAACTGCGGATCGCGGCCGAACGCATCGGCGGCAATCGACGCGGCCTTCGCGTCACCCTCGCCCTTGATCGTCTGCGCGGACTTGTACGCGTTCGCGAGCACGGCCTGCTGTTCGCGTTCGGCATCGGCCTTGATCTGCTCGACGTCGGCCGCGCCTTCCGCACGCACCTGCGCCGCCTGATCGCGCAGCGCGCCGATCATCCGCTGATAGACCGCGTCCGTCTGCGCGGCCGGCAGGTCCACGCGCGTCAACTGGACGTCGATCACGTCGACACCGAAACCGGATGCCTTCTCTTTCGCCGCGTCGCGGGCCGCATCGGCGATCGCGCGCTGGCCGCCGAGCGCGTCGTCGAGCGCGCGCTTGCCGAACGCGTCGCCGAGTGCACTCTTCAACACGCCAGCCAGGCGTTCGGTGGCCGCTGCCGGATCGCCACCCGTCGCCGTGAAATACTTCATCGGATCGCTGATCCGGTATTTCACCGCATACGCGACGAGCAGGTCGTGCTTGTCTTCCGTGGCCAGTTGCAGCGGATCGGACGACTCGAGCGATTGCAGGCGCGTATCGATCAGCGTGGCCGTCTGCAGTGGCGGCGGCAGTTTGAAATGGATGCCGGGGCCCGCGAGTTCCGGCTGCGCGCCGTCGCGGCCCGACAGCACGGCCGCATGGCGCGGATCGACGGTGAGGACCGTCGAGGACGCCGCAAAGGCAACGATCACGATTGCGACGACGAGCGCAATGATTCGGTTCATGTTCTGCGCTCCCGTTACTTCAGATCGTCTTCGCGCGACCGGCTGCGAAACGCTTCGCGCGATCGCAGCACGTCGCTGCCCGACGCCGCGGCGGCCGGTGCCGCGCTGGCGGATGCGGCTGCTGCCGGCGCGACGGCCGCCGGTGCCGACGCCGCATCGGGCGCGGATGCGCCGCTGGACGCCGCGGCGTTTTGCCGCCCCTGCTCGACGAGCTTGTCGAGCGGCAGATACACGACGCTATTGCCGCCCTTGTTGCCGACGAACACCTTCGTCGCGTTCGAATAGATTTCCTGCATCGTCTCGAGGTACATCCGCTCGCGAATCACTGCAGGCGCCTTCGAGTATTGCGCGTAGACCTGCTTGAAGCGGTCGGCATCGCCGTCGGCTTCCGTGACCACGCGATCGGCATACGCCTTCGCTTCGTCGACGAGCTTCGCGGCATCGCCCTGCGCCTTCGGCAGCAGGTCGTTTGCGTACGCCTGCGCGGCGCGCTTCGCGGCCTCGCGCTCGTCGCGCGCCTTCGCGACTTCGCCGTAGGCGGCCTGCGTCTGTTCGGGCGCCGCGACGCTCTGCATCGTGACGGCCGTCACCTCGAGCCCCGACTGGTAGCGATCGAGATCGCGCTGGATCGCGGCGGACAGCTGCTCGCGCAGCGCGTCGCGGTCCTGGCTCAGCACGTCGGCCGCGCTGCGCGTGCCGACGATTGCGCGCACCGCGGCCTGTGCAGCCTGCGATACGCTGCGCTCCGGATCGACGCTGCGGAACAGGTAATCGGTCGCGGAACGGATCCGGTACTGGACGATGAAGCGCACGTCGACGATGTCGGCATCGCGCGTCAGCATCGCCGCTTCCTTCACGTTCGCGAGACGCACGACGTTGTTGCGGCCGATCTCGATCGAGCGGACCTGCGACGTATCGACGATCTCGTGCGACGCGAACGGATACGGCGCGCGCCAGTGCACGCCCTGCCCGACCGTGCCCGACAGCTTGCCGAGCTGCAGCACGACGCCGGTCTGGCCTTCCTGCACGACGAACAGCCCGCTGCCCGCATAGACCGCGACCAGCACTCCGATCACGATGCCGACGCCGACCCGCGCGGCCCGCCCGTTGTCGGGACGGAAGCCGTTGCCGCCCTTGCCGCCGAAAAGGCCGCTCAGGCGCCGGTTGAAGTTGCGCCACATCTCGTCGAGATCGGGCGGACCGTCACCGTCGCCGCTTTGCGGGCGCTTCGATTCGTTCGCACGGGGGCGGGATCCGTCTTTGCCATTGCCTTCGCCGCGTCCCCAGCGGGGATCGTTGATCGACAGCAAGGCGCGCATCCGCCGCCAGGTACTCCGCTCGTTGTATTCGTTCACCAGAGTTTGTTCACCAGATTAGACGCCGGCGTACCGGCCGGGACCGGTTAGCGCCCGTGTTCGGAAATCGTGTGGTCTTCGTGTGGTTCAGCGGACGCGCCGTCGAGCGGCATCGCGCCGGACAGGTGTTCCGCGGAGGCGATCTCGGCGATAGCGGCACGCAACGCGTCAAGACCCTGACCGGTGCGCGCGCTCAAAAAGACGCGCGAAATATTACCATACTCGTCCCGCTCAACCGCGTCGCCGCGGGCCGCCAGCTCAGGCACGGCGTCGATCTTGTTGAAGACCAGCACCTGCCGGATCGTGTCCGCGCCGATCTCGTGCAACACGCCGTTGACCTGCTCGATCTGTTCGAGCCGAACCGCACTCGACGCATCGACCACGTGCAGCAGCAGATCCGCGTGGATCGTTTCCTCGAGGGTTGCGCGGAACGCGGCAACGAGCTGGTGAGGCAGTTCGCGGATGAACCCGACGGTATCCGACACGACGATCTGGCCGACCTCGTCGCCAAGGTACACGCGCCGCGACGTCGTATCGAGCGTCGCGAACAGCTGATCGGCCGCATATGCCTGCGCTTTCGTCAACGCATTGAACAGCGTCGACTTGCCCGCGTTCGTATAGCCGACGAGCGACACCGACATCGTGCCGCTGCGCGCGCGCTGCCGGCGTTGCGTGCTGTGTTGCCGGCGCAGCCGGTCGAGCCGCGACTTCAGCATCTTGATCCGCTCGCCGATCAGTCGACGGTCGGTTTCGAGCTGGGTTTCGCCAGGACCGCGCAGGCCAATACCGCCCTTTTGCCGCTCGAGGTGGGTCCACGCGCGAATGAGCCGCGTCGACAGGTATTGAAGCTGCGCGAGCTCGACCTGCAGCTTGCCTTCGTGGCTGCGGGCGCGCTGCGCGAAGATGTCGAGGATGAGGCTCGTACGATCGATCACACGCCTGTTAAGTGCCCGCTCCAGATTGCGTTGCTGGGCCGGTGCCAGTGCGTGGTTGAAGATGACGAGTTCGGCGTTGTGCGCGTCGCAGGCAAGCCGCAGCTCTTCGGCTTTGCCGCTGCCGATGAACATCGCGGCATCGGGACTGGAGCGACGGCCCGTGAGGGTGACGGCGGGATGGGCCCCCGCGCTGGAGGCGAGAAGACTGAGTTCTTCGAGACTGGCTTCGAAATCGGTCTTGCCGAAATCGATGCCGACGAGCGCTGCGTTGATCAAATTATCAGGTGTCAAGATAAGGCGGCTGGCATCGGTCGCTCGCGGCGACCGGATGCCGGCCGCTGCGATAGGTTAGGACGTAGCTTCCGCGTCCGGGTGGAAATTCACCGGGCGCGCCGGCACGACCGTCGAGATGGCGTGCTTGTAAACCATCTGGGTCACTGTATTACGGAGCAACACGACGTACTGGTCGAACGATTCAATGTTCCCTTGGAGCTTGATGCCATTGACGAGGTAGATCGAAACGGGAACGTGCTCTTTGCGCAGTGCGTTCAAAAACGGGTCTTGTAACAATTGCCCTTTGTTGCTCATGGCGTACTCCATCTTTTTTTGCAGGTTGATCTGGATTGGCGGCGAAGAAAAAGAGATCCGGCGCCAATCGCTACACTATAGCCGATTTTGCCTGCCCCGCCCGGGGCGTAGGCCTTGCGGCCTATCCCTTGCGGGGCGTGCTTCAGCCCTTGTCCGCGTACGGATTGTTCGACGAACGGAACTCTATGCGCAATGGAGTCCCGATCAGTGAGAAAGTTTCGCGGAACCGGTTTTCCAGGTAGCGCTTGTACGTTTCCGTCACGGCGTCGAGCGCGTTACCGTGGATGACGATGATCGGCGGATTCTGGCCGCCCTGGTGCGCGTAGCGCAGCTTCGGACGCACCGGGCCGCGACGGCGCGGCTGCTGGAACTCGACGGCCTCGATCAGCGCGCGCGTGAGCTTCGGCGTCGGCAGCTTCGCCATCGCCGCCGCATACGCGTCGTCGACCGAGCGCATCAGCGTGCCGATGCCCGTCTTCTTCGTGGCCGAAATGAAGTGCGATTTCGCGAAGTCGAGGAATTTCAGCTTGCGGGTCAAATCCGCTTTCGCACGATCGCGTGCGTGGTCGTCGAGCCCGTCCCACTTGTTGACGCCGATCACGAGCGCGCGGCCCTGCTCGACGACGAAGCCGGCGATGTGCGCGTCCTGGTCGGAGATGTCCTGCTGAGCATCCAGCAGAAGAATGACGACGTTCGCATCCGAGATCGACTGCAGCGTCTTCACGACCGAGAACTTCTCGATCGCTTCGAACACCTTGCCGCGGCGGCGCAGTCCGGCCGTGTCGATCAACGTATATTTCTTGCCGTTACGCTCGAAGTCGACGTAGATCGAATCGCGCGTCGTGCCCGGCATGTCGAACGCGATCACGCGATCCTCGCCGATCAGCGCGTTCACGAGCGTCGATTTGCCGACGTTCGGACGGCCGACGATCGCGATCTTGATGCCGCGCGACGGGTCGTTCTCATCCTCTTCCGCCGGACGGTCCGCGTACGCGACCTCCAGCGCCTCGTTGATCATGTCGGTCACGCCGTCGCCGTGCGCGGCCGAGATCGCGCGCGGGTCGCCGAGCCCGAGTTCGTAGAACTCGGACGCAACCGATGTGTACTTCATCCCCTCGGCCTTGTTGACGACGAGGAAGATCGGCCGGCCGGTCTTGCGCAGGTAGTCGGCGATCGACTTGTCCTGCGGCGCGAGCCCGTTGCGGCCGTCGACGATGAACACGACGACGTCGGCTTCTTCGACCGCCTGGCGCGTCTGGCGCGCCATCTCGTGCAGGATGCCGTCCTTCGCGACGGGCTCGAAGCCGCCCGTATCGACGACCAGGTACGGCCGCTCGCCCGTCCGCCCCTCGCCGTAATGGCGATCGCGCGTCAGGCCCGGCAAGTCGGCGACCAGCGCATCGCGCGAACGCGTGAGCCGGTTGAACAGCGTGGATTTCCCCACATTGGGGCGCCCAACTAGGGCAATGACCGGTTTCATCTGTGTTTTCTACGGTGAAGCGCAGCAGCGGGAGGCCCGCTGCTGCGGGCGGCTGCGCTGAATGAAAATATCACGAATTCGCGCAGCGCCGGATGCGCGCGCCGGGCGCACGTTGCGCGCCGTCGTCTTTCGTCTCGAACTGCCTTTCAAATACCGAGCGGCCGGGAACACCGGCCGCCTTCAAATCGCCCGGCCCGTGCGCGCGGGACAAGCCCGCCGCGCCACGGCCGCGCAGGTTTCCTGCTCGTCAGCGCGGACGGAACCCGTACAGGCCGCCGTCCTTCGTCTGCACGACGAGCGTATTGCCCGCGAGGACCGGCGCCGCCGTGATCGCGCTGCCGTCGGTCTTCATCCGGGCGATGAAGCTGCCGTCTTCGCGCGACAGGAAATGCACGAAGCCCTGGTAATCGCCCATCACGACCGCATGCCCGAGCAGATACGGCACGCCGACGTCACGGCTCTTCAGCTTGTCGTTGCGCCAGAGCTGGTTGCCGGAGGCCGCGTCGTACGCCGTCACGACCGACCAGTCGTCGCCACCTGCGACAACCGAATCGTCCTGCGCAAGACCGCTGCGGCTCGAGAACGCCTTTTCCCACAGCGGGCGGCCCGAGTTCGCATCGAAGCAGCCGAGCTGGCCCTGGAACGTCACCGCGCAGGCTTCCGCGCCCACGAGTGTCGGCGGGCCGCTGACGTCGTTGATGCGCTCGACCTCGGTCACCCCTTTCGGGAACGACACGGGCGTTTGCCAGAACGGGTCGCCCGATTGCAGGTTGATCGCGACGAGGCCGCCGCCGGGGAAGCCCGCCAGCACCGCCGCGTCGCCCGCGAACGTCATGCCGGCCGACACGCGCAGGTTCAGCGGTACCGCGCGGTTGCGGTAGTTCCACTTCTGCTCGCCCGTCTGCGCGTTGAACGCGATCACCTGACCGTCGATCGTGCGGACAACCACGAGGCCGTTGCCGACGAGCGGCGGCGAGAAGATCTCGCCCTGCACGCTGGTCTTCCACAGTTGCTTGCCGTCCGGGCCCAGCACGAACACGCCGCCCTTCAGCGCGCCAACCGCGGTCAGGTTGCCGTCGCTGCCGACACCGGCCGACAGGTCGGAGTCGACCTTCGAGCGCCAGATCGTCTGGCCCGTCTTCGCGTCGATCTTCTCGACCGAACCGTTTTCACCCGCCGCATAGACGGCGTCGCCCACGGCCACCGGCGAGAACAGGTAGCGCCCACCCTTGCCGACGCTCGCCTTCCAGACCTGTTGCACGTCCATGACGGGCTTGAACTCGGTGAGCGGCGTCGGCACGCGGCGCGCGTCCTTCGACGACGAGCAGGCCGCCAATGCGAGGACAGCCGCCGCGCAGGCGACGGGCACAGCGTAACGTTTCAGCAAATTCATCGGTTAGCGAAGCAGAGTTAAGAGGTTGAGGGGACCGGGGTTCAGCCGCCGAGTGCGTCCAGCTTGAACTGTACGAGCTGGCGTGCAGACTGGTCGTCCTTCGACAGGCCGTCGAGCGCGAGCTTGTAAGCGGCGCGCGCATCGTCGGTCTTGCCTTGCGCGGCAAGCAGATCGCCGCGGCGATCGGCCACGAGGCCCTTGAATGCATCGACCGGCGTACCCGACAGCAGCGTGAGGCCCGCGTCGTATGCCTTCTCGTCGAGCAGCAGCGATGCGAGACGCAGCTTCGCGATCTGCTTGTACTCGTCGTCCTTGGCGTGATCGACGGCCCATTGCAGCTGCGCCTTCGCGCCCGCCGCATCGCCTGCCGCGTACAGCACCTTCGCGGCGGAGAGCGCCGCCATCTGGGCATACGGCGTGCTGCTGAACTTGTCTTCCATGTCGGCAGCCGCACGCGCCATCGTCGCCTTGTCGTTCGCGGCGGCAGCCTTCTGGACCTGCTCGTACAGCCCGGACGCCTCGGCAGCCTGACGCCGCTGCCAGTAGTTCCAGCCGTTGAAACCTGCCGCGACGACGAGCGCCGCGAGCACGATCCACGTGGTGAGGTTGCCCCAGCGGGCCCACCACGCCTTCAGACTTTCAATCGATTCTTGTTCGTCGTGATAACTCATCGGCGAGCGTTTCCTTCCTGTTCAGGCTTTTCTTGTCGAGCGGATGCCAGCGCGATCAGTCGTCGCCGTCTTCGGCGGATGCAACCATCGCATTGATTAGGAATTCGGTCAAGCTTTCGACCGGTACGGTCTGCTGAACGTTCTTTTCCCCTTCTTCGCCCGCACCGCGCAGCGCTTTCACGCCCACCGTGCCGTTCGCGACCTCTTCTTCGCCGAAGATCACCGCGAACGCGGCGCCGCTTGCGTCGGCCCGCTTCATCTGCGACTTGAAGCTTGCCGTCGCACCGTCGGCGCTGCAGTGGAAGATCACATCGAGACCCGTGTCGCGCAGGCGCTCGGCGGCGATGAACGCATGTTCGCGCGCGGTGTCGCCCTGGTGCACGACGTACACGTCGACGCCTTCCTGCTCGGGCGCAAGGTTGTCTTCCTTCAGCAGTTCGAGGATGCGCTCGATGCCCATCGCCCAGCCGCACGCGGCGGTCGGCTTGCCGCCGAGCTGCTCGATCAGCGGATCGTAGCGGCCGCCGGCCGCGACCGTGCCCTGCGCGCCGAGCTTGTCGGTCACCCACTCGAACACGGTCAGGTTGTAATAGTCGAGGCCGCGCACGAGACGCGGGTTGATCTTGAACGGAATGTTGTTCGCGAGCAGCAGGCGCTGCAGCCCGTCGAAGTGCGCACGCGATTCGTCGCCGAGGAAGTCGATCAGCTTCGGCGCGTTCTGCGCAATCTCCTGCAGCGCGGGATTCTTCGTGTCGAGCACGCGCAGCGGGTTCGTATACAGGCGGCGCTTCGCATCCTCGTCGAGCACGTCGGCAAACTGCTCGAGGTACTTGATCAGTTCGACGCGGTGCGCGGCGCGCTCTTCGGCGAGGCCGAGCGAGTTGATCTCGAGCTTGATGCCGGTCAGGCCAAGGTCGTCCCACAGGCGCTGGCACATCATGATGATCTCGGCATCCGCATCGGGACCCGCGAAACCGAGCGCCTCGACACCGACCTGGTGGAACTGGCGATAGCGGCCGCGCTGCGGGCGCTCGTGGCGGAACATCGGACCGATGTACCACAGGCGCTTCGGGCCGTCGTACAGCATGTTGTGCTCGATCGACGCACGCACGACGGCCGCGGTGTTTTCCGGGCGCATCGTCAGGTTCTCGCCGTTCAGCGCGTCGGTGAAGCTATACATCTCCTTCTCGACGATGTCCGTGACTTCGCCGATGCCGCGCGTGAAGAGCTGAGTATGTTCGACGATCGGCGTGCGGATGTTCTGATAGCCGTAGGCGCGCAGCAGCGATTTCACCGTGGCTTCGAAGAACTCCCAAAGACCGGCATCCTGCGGGAGGATGTCGTTCATGCCCTTGACGCCGGCGAGCTTCTCGATCTTGCGTTTCTGTTCAGTCATCGTGTGTGTGGACGAATTAATTCAGGGCCTCGGTGCGGCCGTAATTGCGTGCGACGTAGTCGCTGACGATCTGCTGGAATTCCTCGGCGATCCGCTCGCCGCGCAGCGTCTTGACCTTCTCGCCGTCGATGAAGACGGGCGCGGCCGGGTTCTCGCCCGAACCCGGCAGGCTGATGCCGATGTTCGCGTGCTTCGATTCACCCGGGCCGTTGACGATGCAGCCCATCACCGCGACGTTCATCTTCTCGACGCCCGGATACTCCTTGCGCCACGCGGGCATCTGCTCGCGCAGGTAGGTCTGGATCTGCATCGCGAGTTCCTGGAACAGCGTGCTCGTCGTGCGGCCGCAGCCCGGGCACGCGATCACCATCGGCGCGAACGAGCGCAGGCCCATCGTCTGCAGGATTTCCTGACCGACGATCACCTCACCCGTGCGCGACGCGCCCGGTTCCGGCGTCAGCGAGATGCGGATCGTGTCGCCGATCCCTTCCTGCAGCAGTACGCCGAGCGCGGCCGTCGATGCGACGATGCCCTTCGAGCCCATGCCGGCCTCGGTCAGCCCGAGGTGCAGCGCGAAGCCGCAGCGGCGGCCGAGTTCGCGGTAGACGGCGATCAGGTCCTGCACGCCGCTGACCTTGCACGACAGGATGATGCGATCACGGCCGAGACCCAGCTCGACCGCACGCTCGGCCGAGCCGATCGCCGACTGGATCAGCGCCTCGTACATCACGCTCTGCGCGTCCCACGGCTGCGACCGTGCACCGTTTTCGTCCATCATGCGTGCGAGCAGATCCTGGTCGAGGCTGCCCCAGTTCACGCCGATCCGCACGGGCTTGTCGTACTTGGCCGCGGCCTCGATCATCTGCGCGAACTGCGTATCGCGCTTCGCGCCCTGACCGACGTTGCCGGGATTGATCCGGTACTTCGACAGCGACTCCGCGCAGCCCGGGAAATCGCGCAACAGCAGGTGGCCGTTGTAGTGAAAATCGCCGACGAGCGGCACGGTCACGCCCATCCGGTCGAGTTGCTCGCGGACCGCCGGCACGGCGGCCGCGGCCTCAGGCGTGTTGACCGTGATGCGCACCAGTTCGGAGCCTGCGTTCGCGAGTTCCTTGATCTGGATCGCCGTGCCGATCGCGTCGGCCGTATCGGTATTCGTCATCGACTGCACGCGCACCGGCGCGGCGCCGCCAATCGTCACGAGCTGTCCGCCCCAGCGGACATCCACCGCATGCGACACGCGGCGCGGCTGATGCCCGCCGAACACCGGCTCGGTTGAACAAATCTGACTGCTGCGTGGGGATTGGGCTTCGGATTGCATCGATAGATCCATTTACGCGGAATGCACCGCAACGCGGCGCATGAATTGAAAAAGCGCCGTGCCCTCACGGCCTGCCGATATCGACGACAGGCCTTCGCCACGGCGCTTGACGTCAGGGCAACGTGAACCGCGCCACATTACCCCGCGCTGCCGAATATTTTGCCGGATCGACAGGTTTTCCGTCGAACGCGACCGCGTCGAGGCCTGCCTTGTTGCCGATCGTGACCTTGAACGGCCCGTCGCCGGCGACCTGCTTCGTCTCGCCGGCCCGCACCAGCGCCGAGAACAGCTCCTTGCCGTTCTTGTCGCGCACGCTGAACCAGCAATCCTGCTTGACCTTCAGTTCGACCATCGACTGACCTGCCGCGACCACGACGCTCGCCGGCTCGGCCGGCGCGGCGGCGCTCGCCACCGTCGTCGTCGTTGCCACGACGGGCTGCGACGCAGGCGCCGTCACGGCCGGTGCCGCGGGCGCCGGGACAGCGGATGCAATCGCCTGCACGGCGGTTGCGGACGTCGAAGCCGGGGCCGGAACCTCATTGGCAACCACGGTCGACGCGCCGCTCGCGGCCGCATCTTCAACGGACGACGAGGATGCAGCCGGCGCGCTCGCGGCCGACGCATGCTCCGTGTCACCGCCCTTGAAGCGCGCGAGCAGGCTCGACGAATCGCCGCCAGTGTGCCACATCAGTACTGCAACCACCGCGACGACGACGATTGCCGTTCCCCACAGCCACGGGTGGTGACGCGACGAGCCGCCCAGCGGAATCGACACGCGGCCGCGCGGCAGGTCTGTCCCGGACGACGCAGGCATCGACAGGTCGACTTCCGGTACCCCGCGCTCACGGCGCAACGCCTGCGCGAACGGTTCCGGATCGACGCCGAGCATCTTCGCGTAGCTGCGCACGACACCGAGCGCGAAGGTCACGCCAGGCAAATGGCTGATGTCGCCAGCCTCGAGCGCCCGGAGCTTCTGCGGTGCGACCTTGAGTCGCGCCGACACGTCGTCGACCGTCCAGCCCTTCGTCTCCCGAAGCTGCGCCAGCCGGCTGCCGACCGCCGCCAGCGATTCCAGTCCCGCCGGTGCCGGCTTCGCGGCATTCGTCTCTGCGCCGTTAGACGGCTGCGGCTCACTCATCCTTGTCCTCGCGTCGATTCTTCTTCACTGGCGGCCGCCGCCGGCTTCCACCGGCCGGCACCCGCAACTGTCCATACCATGCGCGGCGCCGTGGCGCCGCGACCGATCGCTGTTCGCGTGTTGTACTGCCAAAAGGTTCGGGCATCCCCGGACAGGCATCCCCGACTAGGCGTCCCCGTCAAATTGCCCGAACTTCGATGATTTTTGCTGCTGCGCCCGTTCGTTCCGCGAGGCGCGTGCGGTCCTTCACCGCACCGGCCAGCTGGCCGCACGCGGCATCGATATCGTCGCCGCGCGTCTTGCGCACGGTCGTGACGACACCCGCGTCGATGAGGATCTGTGCAAAGCGCTTGATCTGCTCCGACTTCGAGCGGAGGAGGCCCGATTCCGGAAACGGATTGAACGGAATCAGATTGAACTTGCACGGCACGTCACGCGTGACGGCCAGCAATTCGCGTGCATGCGCTTCGGTGTCGTTGACGCCGTCCAGCATGCAGTATTCGAAAGTAATGAAGTCGCGCGGCGCGACTTTCAGATAGCGCTGGCACGCAGCCATCAGCTCGCGGAGCGGGTACTTCTTGTTGAGCGGCACCAGCTCGTCGCGCAGCGCATCGTTCGGCGCGTGCAGCGAAACGGCCATCGCGACCGGCAATTCGGCACCTAGGCGGTCCATCATCGGCACCACGCCGGACGTCGACAGCGTGACGCGGCGGCGCGACAGGCCGTACGCGTTGTCGTCGAGCATCAACCGCATCGCGGGCACGACCGCGCTGTAATTCAGGAGCGGCTCGCCCATGCCCATCATCACCACGTTGGTGACAACCCGTTCGGCCTTGCCGTTCGGGCCGGGCGCGCGGCCCAGCGACGCTCGCAATGCAAATTCGGCCATCCGTAGCTGGCCGATGATTTCGGCTGTCGACAGGTTGCGGGAGAAACCCTGCTTGCCCGTCGAGCAGAAGCGGCAGTTGACCGCACACCCGGCCTGCGACGACACGCACAGCGTGCCGCGCGTCTCTTCCGGGATGAACACGGTTTCGACCGCATTGCCGTTTCCGACGTCGATCAGCCACTTGCGCGTGCCGTCGGTGGAAACGTGATCGCTGGCGATGTCCGGCATCACGATCGACGCGCGGCCCTTGAGTTTTTCTCTCAGGGACTTCGCGAGATCGGTCATACCGTCGAAATCGCCGGCGTTGTACTGGTGGATCCAGCGCTGCAACTGCTTGGCGCGGAACGGCTTCTCGCCCAGGCTGCCGCAGTACGCGACAAGACCCTCGGCATCGAAGTCGAGAAGATTGACGGAAGTTTCGCTCGTCATGATGTGCTGCCTTGCCGCGTGCGCTGAATCCTGCCTACTTGCTGTCAGCCAGGGCTTAACGCGAGTAAACGTTCATTTCCGGGAAGAAGAACGCGACTTCGACGGCAGCCGTTTCAGCTGCGTCCGAGCCGTGCACGGCGTTCGCGTCGATGCTGTCTGCGAAGTCGGCGCGGATCGTGCCCTGTTCCGCCTTCTTCGGATCCGTTGCGCCCATCAGGTCGCGGTTCTTCAGGATCGCGCCTTCACCTTCCAGAACCTGGATCATCACCGGGCCCGAGATCATGAAATCGACGAGGTCCTTGAAGAACGGACGCGCTGCGTGAACCGCGTAGAACTTCTCTGCGTCAGCACGCGACAGGTGTGCCATGCGCGATGCGACGATCTTCAGGCCGGCGCCTTCGAAACGGCTGTAGATCTGGCCGATCACGTTCTTTGCCACCGCATCCGGCTTGATGATCGACAGGGTGCGCTCGATTGCCATAAAAACTCCAAAAAATTAAGAAGTTACAGGTTCAAATGAATCCGCTATTGTAGCACGATCCCGTGTATCATTGCGATTGAACCCTTACATATGTGAAAGGTTCCGAATCCATATATTTTGCGCCGTGCAGCCATTGAAACCTCCCGGCGCGGAACGTATCTTAGCCATAGCTGCTCCGGTTTGCTGCGCCGCACACCGCGCGCGCCGAACCGGCCCCGGACGCCCATGCGTTCAATGTTAGGAGAAACCATGAACGACTATCCGTACAATTTCGGCCGTGGCGGTTCCGTCAGCACCGCCGAGGTTCGCAACCGCGTGCTGCGGAACACGTACTGGCTGCTCGCGCTGTCGATGGTGCCGACCGTGCTGGGCGCCTGGGTCGGCGTCGCGACGGGCTTCTCGCTGTTCGCGGCCACGAGCCCGATGATGAGCCTGCTCGCGTTCTTCGCGATCGCGTTCGGCTTCATGTTCGCGATCGAGCGGACGAAAAACAGCGCGGCCGGCGTGTTCGTGCTGCTCGGCTTCACGTTCTTCATGGGCCTGATGCTGTCGCGGCTGCTGAGCTTCATCCTCGGCTTCTCGAACGGCCCGTCGCTGATCATGCTCGCGTTCGGCGGCACCGGCATCATCTTCGCCACGATGGCGACGATCGCCACGGTCAGCAAGCGTGACTTCTCGGGGCTCGGCAAGTGGCTGTTCATGGGCGTGATCGTGATCCTGCTCGCTTCGGTCGCGAACATCTTCCTGCAACTGCCGGCGCTGATGCTCACCGTGTCGGTGCTCGCGATCGCGATCTTCTCCGCGTACATGCTGTTCGACGTCCAGCGTGTCGTGAACGGCGGCGAGACGAACTACATCTCGGCGACGCTCGCGATCTACCTCGATCTGTACAACGTGTTCACGAACCTGCTCGCGCTGCTCGGCATCTTCGGCGGCAACCGCAACTGACGTTCGCCACGCACCATGAAAAAACCGGCCTTCAGGCCGGTTTTTTTACGTCCGCCGCCCAGCTCAGTCGCGCTCGAACAGCGCGATCGATTCGACGTGCGACGTGTTCGGGAACATGTTCACGACACCGGCACCCTTCAACCGGTAGCCGGCCTCGTGCACGAGCAGGCCCGCGTCGCGCGCAAGCGTCGACGGGTTGCACGACACGTAGACGATGCGCTTCGGCAGCGGGCCTTCACCGCTCTGCGCGATCTCGGCCAGCGCCTTCGACACCGCGAGCGCGCCTTCGCGCGGCGGGTCGATCAGGTACTTGTCAAATGCGCCGAGCGCGCGGAGGTCGTCGCCCGTCACTTCGAACAGGTTCCGACATGCGAACGTCGTATGGCCGTCGACGCCGTTCTCGCGTGCGTTCGCCAGCGCACGCGTCGTCAGCGTATCGCTGCCCTCGATGCCCATCACCTCGCGCGACAGCCGCGCGAGCGGCAGCGTGAAGTTGCCGATCCCGCAGAACAGGTCGAGCACGCGATCGTCGCGCGACGGCGCGAGCAGGCGCAGCGCGCGGCCCACCAGCACGCGGTTGATCTGATGGTTGACCTGCGTGAAGTCGGTCGGCTTGAACGGCATGCGGATGCCGAATTCCGGCAGCGTGTAGTCGAGCGACACGTCGAGCGGATAGAACGGCGTCACCGTGTCGGGGCCTTTCGGCTGCAGCCAGAACTGCACCTTGTGCTCGTCCGCGAACGCGCGCAGCAACGCTTCGTCGTCCGCGTTGATCGGCTCCAGCACGCGCAGCACGAGCGCCGTGACCTCCGAGCCGACCGCGAGCTCGATCTGCGGCATCCGATCGCGGATCGACAGCCCCTCGACAAGCCGGCGCAGCGGCACGAGCATCGCCGACACGTGCGGCGGCAGCACCTCGCAGCTCGTCATGTCGGCAACGTAGCTGCTCTTCTTCTCGTGGAATCCGACCAGCACGCCGCCCTTCTTCACCACGTTGCGCACGGTCAGGCGCGCACGATAGCGATAGCCCCACGACGGGCCGTGGATCGGCGCGAACATCGTTTCCGCGCGCAGCTTCGCCAGGTGCCACAGGTTGTCTTCGAGCACACGCTGCTTGACCGCCACCTGCGCGCGCATGTCGAGATGCTGCATCGAGCAGCCGCCGCAGGTACCGAAGAACTTGCATTTCGGCTGCGTGCGCATCACGCTCGGGCGCAGAATATCGACAACCGTCGCCTGCTCGTAGCTCGGCTTGCGGCGGTAGCTCGAATAGGTCACGCGTTCGCCCGGCAGCGCACCTTCGACGAAGATGACCTTGCCCGGCTCGCCGTCCTCGGTGATCGTGCGGCCGACACCGCGCGCTTCCATGTCGAGCGATTCGATCTCGAGAACCGGGGCGATCCCGGGCGCGACGGGCGCATTTTTCGATTTGCGCGCAGAAGTGGGGACGGCTTCGGACACCAGCTTTTCCTGACAAACGTTGAAGAAGGCGAGATTGTAGACGACGAAGGCCCGCATCGCCCGCTTTGCATGGGGCAAGCGTCGACACTTAAGCATAGACGGCCCTGCATCGCGCCGGAACGGCCAGGCAGGCGGCTCGGGCAGACCCGCGGCCAGGCGGGCCGCAGCGCCAATCGGGAGCGGTGCACGGCCCGGCATCCGCGCGGCAGGAGATTCGACCATGCGACTGATCGACTGGAACATCCAATGGGGTCGGGACGCGGACGGCGTTGTCGACCTTTCGCACACTGTCGCAGCGATCCGCCGGCTCGGCGATTTCGACGTGCTGTGCCTGCAGGAGGTCACGCGCGGCTTCGGCGCACTGCCCGGCCGGCCCGGCCCCGACCAGTTCGCCGAACTCGCGGCGCTGCTGCCCGGCTACACGATCGTCGAAGCCATCGGCGCCGACCTGCCGGCCATCGAACCCGGCGCACCGCGTCGCCAGTTCGGCAATGCGATCGCGACCCGGCTGCCGATCGGGCGCGTGCTGCGCCAGTTGCTGCCGTGGCCGGCCGATGCCGACGCGCCGTCGATGCCGCGCGTCGCGCTCGACATCGCGTTGCAGGCGCCGTTCGGCCCGCTGCGCGTGGTCACCACGCATCTGGAATATTATTCGGCACGCCAGCGGCTTGCGCAGGTCGACGCACTGCGCGACCGGCATCGCGAAGCCTGCGCGCATGCGGAACAACCGGCGCCCGCCGAAACCGCCGAGGGGCCATTCAGCGCGACCGGCCAGCCGCGCGACGCGATCGTCTGCGGCGATTTCAACAGCGCGTTCGGCAGCGACGCATATCGGCGCTTCCTGGAGCCGATCGCTGACGCCCCGTGCTTCGTCGACGCATGGGCCGCGCAGCATCCCGGCAGCACGCCGCCGCCGACGGCGGGTGTCTACGATACGGTGCAATGGTCGGAGGGGCCGCTGGCGTGCGACTTCGTGTTCGTGACCGACACGCTGCTGCCGCGCGTCACGCGGTGCGAGATCGACGGCGATACGCGCGCATCGGACCACCAGCCGGTACTACTCGAACTCGCTTGATCGCGCGGGCCGCCGGCGGCGGCGCCGCCCGCACTACGCGTCGAAGCCAGCCAGGTATTCGGCCCAGTGCGACGCCGGTTCCAGCGCGAGCGCGTTCTTCACGAGCAGAATCTCGTCCGCATACTCGCCCGGCGTCAGGCCGCCGCGCATCAATTGGAACCGGCAGTACAGCAGGTACGTATTGACGACGTCGGTCTCGCAATAATTGCGGATTTCCTCGATCCGCCCTTCCCGGAACGCCGGCCACACCTGGCTGCCGTCCATCCCGAGCTTGCCCGGAAAGCCGCACATCTTCGCGAGCGCGTCGAGCGGCGCGTTCGCGCGCGCCTGATACATCGCGAGCACGTCCATCAGGTCGGTGTGCCGCGAGTGATAGCGCGAGATGTAGTTGTTCCACTTGAATTCACGGTCGTCCTCGCCGAGATCCCAGTAGCGGGTCGCGGGAATGCCGTGCACGAGCGCGCGGTAATGGAGCACCGGCAGATCGAAGCCGCCGCCGTTCCACGACACGAGCTGCGGCGTGTATTTCTCGATCACGCGGTAGAACGACTGGATCAGCGTCGCTTCGTCGTCCTGCGGCGTGCCGAGCGAGCGCACGCGAAAACCGTTGTTGTCGCGGAACACGCATGAAATCGCCGCGATGCGCTGCAGGTGGTGCGGCAGGAAATCGCCGCCGGTTTTCTCGCGGCGTGCGGCGAACGCATGTTCGGCCACCGCGGCATCGTCGAGCGTCGCGGGCAGGTCTTCCAGACGGCGAATGCCGTCGACATCGGGGATCGTCTCGATGTCAAAAACAAGAATCGGTGTCATCAGTTACAGAACGGCGTCCTTGCGCACGCCGTTGGAGGCGAAGAACCGCTTGAGGCGCACCAGCGCTTCCTGCTGGATCTGCCGCACGCGCTCGCGCGTGAGCCCCATCTCGTCGGCCAGCTCCTCGAGCGTCGCCGGTTCGATATGGTTCAGGCCGAAGCGGCGCTCGATCACATGCCGATGTTTGTCGGACAGCCGCGACAGCCAGGCGCGCGTCAGCGTTTCGAGCTCGCGGTGCTGCACCTCGGCGTCGGGCGACTGGCTCTGGTCGTCGGGCAGCAGATCGAGCAGGCTGCTCGCGGGATCGAGATCGAGCGGCGCATCGAGCGACGCCGTGTGCTCGTTGAGCGCGAGGATGTCGGTGACTTCCTCGGCGGTCTTGCCGGTGAGATAGGCGATGTCGTCGATGCTGGCTTCGCGGCGCTCGGCCGCCTCGCCCGTCGACATCGAATTCTTTTCGAGGTGGCGCTTCGCGCGCAGCACCTGGTTCAGTTCGCGGATCACGTGCACGGGCAGGCGCACCGTGCGGGCCTGGTTCATGATCGCCCGCTCGATGCTCTGCCGGATCCACCAGGTCGCATAGGTCGAGAAGCGGAAACCGCGCGTCGGGTCGAATTTCTCGATCGCGTGCATCAAGCCGAGATTGCCCTCCTCGATCAGGTCGAGCAGCGGCACGCCGCGATTCAGATATCCCTTGGCGATACTGACGACGAGACGCAGGTTGCGCTCGATCATCACTTGCCGCGCCTCGAATTCGCCGGCCTTCGCGAGACGGGAATAGCGCTGCTCCTCCTCGACGGTCAGCAGCGGCTTCACGCTGATGCGGTTCAGGTAATGCTGGATCGTGTCGGCCGTGAGTTCGGCCTGCAGCAGCGTGCGGAAATCGTCGACCTCGGGCGAAGCTTCCGAGCGACCTTCGCGCTCGTCGTCGCCACCGTCCGCCTCGACGTCGCGTGCCTCGAGGTCACGCTCGTTTTCCGCGACGTCGTCTTCGTCGTCCGTCGAAGCGCCAGCTCGCCCCACCGATGCTTGCGTGGCACGACTGATCTTCTCAGACTCGGCTTGCGGCTCGTGGCGCTTCGATTTCGGCATGGTCGTCTCGGTTATTGAGGCGGCAAATACTTCAGCGGATCGACAGGCTTACCCTGCCGGCGAACCTCGAAATGCAGCATCACGCGGTCGGCATCGCTATTACCCATCTCGGCGATCTTCTGCCCCTTCGTTACCGCGTCCCCCTCTTTTACCATCAAAGCGCGATTGTGTGCATACGCCGTGAGGTAAGTTGCATCGTGTTTGATGATAATGAGGTTGCCGTAGCCGCGCAGGCCGTTGCCCGAGTAGACGACGCGGCCGTCGGCCGCCGCCTTCACGGCTTCGCCGGCCGTGCCGCCGATGTTGACACCCTTGTTCTTCGCATCGTCGAACCCGTTCAGCACTGGGCCGCGCGCGGGCCACGCGAACGTCACGGGGCCGCTCGGGGCTGCCGCCGTGTCGCTCGATCCGGTGGCCGCGGCCGGCGGCGTCGCAAGCGTGGACGACGTGCCGGCAGCCGGCGTCGCGGGGCCGCTGCTCAGCGGCGCGGTTGCGACGCCTGCGCCCGTGATCGGCGCGGCAACCGGTGCGCCTGCAACCGCGGCGCCGCCCGGCGGCGCGACGCGCAGCAGCTGGTCGACTTCGATCTGGTTCGGGTTCGCCAGGTTGTTCCACGTGGCGATGTCGCGATAGTTCTGCCCGTTCTCGAGCGCAATCCGGTACAGCGTGTCGCCCGGCTTCACACGGTAGAAACCAGGAGGCGGCGGGCCGAGCGGCACCGCGGGCTGCGCGGTGGCGGTCGTGCCGAGCGACCCGGAGCGGTCGACGACGGGCGCGTTGTCGAGCCGCGTCGCACACGCGGCCAGTAGGGTGGAGAACGCTGCCACACAGATCGCGCGCTGGGCGAGCGTGAGCGGTTCCCGGGATCGGTTGTTTTGCATCGCGCGCAACATACTCATCGGTTTCAAATCACTCCGGATTTTAAAGGGACAAAGAAAACGCGATCAAGCCGTGACTCTCGCCATTGCGCGTGCGCGACGCGCTCGACGAGGGTGAGCACCTGGTGCTGCCCACTCTGCGCGCCGACCGGCGCGATGAGCCGCCCGCCGATCGCGAGCTGCTCGAGCAGCGCCTGCGGCACGTCGAGCCCCGCCGCCGCGATCACGATCGCGTCGAACGGGGCCGCGGACGGCAGGCCGACACGCCCGTCGCCGTAGTGCAGACGGATGTTCGGCACGCGCAGCGGCCGCAGGTTCAGCTTCGCGCGCTCGTACAGCGGCTTGATGCGTTCAATCGAATACACGTCGCGTGCCAAGTGGCTCAGCACGGCGGCCTGATAGCCGCAGCCCGTGCCGATCTCGAGGACGCGCTCGAGCGTGCGGCCGGCCATCGCGAGCTCGATCATGCGCGCGACGACCGACGGCTTTGAAATTGTCTGCTGGTGGCCGATCGGCAACGCGGAATCCTCGTAGGCCTGCGTCGCGAGCCCCGGATCCACGAACAGGTGGCGCGGCACCGCGGCCATCGCCTCCAGCACGCGCGCGTCGGTCACGCCGTTCGCGCGCAGCCGTTCGACCATCCGCTCGCGCACACGTTCCGACGTGAGCGCGAACGCGCCGGCCGGCGCGACGCTCGGCGCCGCCGGCTTCGGCAGCGCGGGCTTGAGTGCGGTCGGCTTCGGCACGCTCGCGGGCTTCGCGGCGGCGGGACCGGGCAGCGTCGTTCGGACGGCAGCCGGCTTCACCGCAACCGGTTTCAGCACGGCCGCGGGCTTGTCGGCGGCCTTCGGCTTCGCGGCCGCCGCATGGCGTTCGCCGGCTCGACCTTCCGACTTGCGTGGCGCTCGTTTGAGATCCTCGAGCGCGAGCGGGAACCGCTTCGCGCGCTCGCCGCTCATGAAGCCCGCCCTCCGGCGCGCGCCCATTCGCGCGTCGCGGGCAACATCTGCGTATGCGTGAGGTCGAGCTGCAGCGGCGTGATCGACACGAAACCGTTTGCGACGGCGTGGAAATCGGTGCCTTCGCTCGCATCCAGCGCCGCGCCCGCCGCACCGATCCAGTAGACCGGCTCGCCGCGCGGGTCGGTCTGGCGAATCACCGGCTGCGACGGATGACGCTTGCCGAGGCGCGTGACCTTCCAGCCTTTCAGTTCGTCGTACGGCAGGTTCGGAATATTGACGTTCAGCAGCGGCTGGCCCGGCAGCGGATGCGCGAGGTAGTGCTCGACGATTTCCGCAGCGACGCGCGCGGCGTCCGCCAGATGGGCCCAGCCCTTGTCGGCCAGCGAGAATGCGATGGCCGGAACGCCGAACATGATGCCCTCGGTGGCCGCTGCAACTGTCCCCGAATAGAGCGTGTCTTCGCCCATGTTCTGGCCGTTGTTGATCCCCGACACAACGAGATTCGGCTTGGCGTCGGTCATCCCCGTCAACGCGACGTGCACCGAATCGGTCGGCGTGCCGTTCACGTAGAAGAAACCCGTACCCGTCGCGCGCTGCACCGACAGCGGCCGCGACAACGTCAGGGAATTCGACGCGCCGCTGCAGTTCTGCTCGGGCGCGATCACCGTGAGTTCGGCCAGCGGCCGCAGCGCTTCGCTGAGCGCGGCGAGACCGGGGGCAAGATAGCCGTCGTCGTTGCTGAGTAGGATTCGCATCCGGCGATTGTAACCGAGGAAAGATGGCGCGAGAGCGACAGTCCGGCGGCCGCGGATGGACGGCGCACGTATCCGCGCACGGTGCGCCGCCGCATTGCGCGGCGGCGTTCTGCGCTCAGATCGCGCCCGCGTCGCGCAGTGCGGCAATCGCCTGCGCGTCGTAGCCGAGGCCGCGCAGCACCTCGTCCGTATGTTCGCCGAGCTCGGGCCCGAGCCAGCGCGTTTCGCCCGGCGTGTCCGACAGCTTCGGCGTGATGTTCGGCAGCGGAATATCGGTGCCGTCGGCCAGCTTGAAGCGCTGGATCATCTGCCGCGCAACGAACTGCGGATCAGTGAACATGTCGGCGGCACTGTAGATATGCCCGGCCGGCACGTCGGCCGCATTGAGCACGACGAGCGCGTCGTCGATCGTGCGCGGCGCGAGCCACGCGGCGATCGCGTCGTCGATCTCCTGTGTGCGCGGCACGCGTCCGTCGTTCCGCGCCAGCGCGGGATCGTCGGCGAGGTCGTCGCGCTCGATCGCCTTCATCAACCGCTTGAAGATCGGGTCGCTATTGCCGCCGATCACGATGCTGCCGTCGCGGCACGCATAGGTATTCGACGGCACGATGCCCGGCAGCGACGCACCGGTGCGCTCGCGCACCATCCCGTACACGCCGTATTCGGGCACCACGCTTTCCATCATGTTGAATACGGCTTCATACAGTGCAACGTCGACTACCTGCCCCGCGCCGCCATTGACCTTGCGGTGATGGAGCGCCATCAGCGCACCGATCACGCCGTGCAGCGCGGCGATCGAATCGCCGATCGAGATGCCGATGCGCGGCGGCGGCAGATCGGGATATCCGGTGATGTGGCGCAGCCCGCCCATCGATTCGGCGATCGCGCCGAAGCCGGGCCGGTCGCGGTACGGGCCCGTCTGCCCGTAGCCGGACAGGCGCACCATCACGAGGCCCGGGTTGTCGGCCGACAGCACGTCGTAGCCGAGCCCGAGCTTTTCGAGCAGGCCCGGACGGAAATTCTCGATCACGATGTCGGCCTCGCCCGCGAGCTGCCGCGCGATCGCCTTGCCTGCATCGGATTTCAGGTTGAGCGTGACCGATTTCTTGTTGCGCGCCTGGACGGACCACCACAGCGACGTGCCGCCCTGCTCCGGGTGGAGCTTGCGCCACTTGCGCAGCGGGTCGCCGCCGTTCGGATCCTCGATCTTGATCACTTCCGCGCCGAATTCGGCGAACAGCCGCGACGCGAACGGCCCCGCGATCAGCGTTCCGAATTCGAGCACTTTGACGCCCGCGAGCGGGCCCTGGCTGGTGCTCATGTGTCTCCCTGGCATGAGGAACGGCGCCGCCCGCGGGCGGCGCCCGGCTTACATCGTGCGGCGGTCGAGCATCGCGCGGGCGATGGTGCCCGCGTCGACGTATTCGAGCTCGCCGCCCACCGGCACACCGCGCGCGAGGCGGGTGACCGCGAGCCCGCGTGCCTTCAGCGTCTGGCCGAGGTAGTGCGCGGTGGCTTCGCCCTCGTTCGTGAAGTTGGTCGCGAGCACGACTTCCTTGACGATGCCGTCGGACGCGCGTCGCACGAGGCGGTCGAAATGGATTTCCTTCGGGCCGATCCCGTCGAGCGGGCTCAGCCGCCCCATCAGCACGAAATACAGCCCGCGGTAAGTCATCGTCTGCTCGAGCATGATCTGGTCGGCAGGCGTCTCGACGACGCACAGCAGCGTCGGATCACGTTCCTCGTCGCTGCAGACCTCGCAGATCTGCGCTTCGGTGAAGGTGTTGCACTTCTCGCAGTGCTGCAGGTGCTCGGTCGCGAACAGCAGCGACCGGCCGAGCCGCTCCGCGCCCTCCCGATCGTGCTGCATCAGGTGAACCGCCATGCGCTGCGCGGATTTCGGCCCGACGCCGGGCAGCACGCGCAACGCTTCGACGAGAGCGGACAGGGCGGACGGCTGTTTCATACGGCGGCAAAAAGTGGCACGGACGCTGCGCTCAGAACGGCAGCTTGAAGCCCGGGGGCAACGGCAGACCCGACGTCATGCCGCTCATCTTTTCCTGCGACGTCGCTTCGGCCTTGCGCACGGCGTCGTTGAACGCAGCCGCGACGAGATCCTCGAGCATGTCCTTGTCGTCCGCGAGCAGGCTCGGATCGATCGACACGCGACGCACTTCGTTGCGGCACGTCATCGTCACCTTGACGAGGCCGGCACCCGACTGGCCTTCGACTTCGATCAGCGCAAGCTGCTCCTGCATCTTCTTCATGTTTTCCTGCATTTGCTGCGCTTGCTTCATCAGTCCGGCGAGGTTGCCTTTCAACATGGGAATACTCCTTCTTGATCGTGTGAAAACCGGCACGCGGCGCGTGCCGGCCAATGTGTGGGCGTGATTGTGCCTGTCGGGGCGCGGTCAGTTCAATGCAGCGTCGGCGGCGGACCATCCGACGCCGAATCGGCGAGCGGACGCACCGAACCCTCGACGACGCGCGCACCGAAGTCGCGCACGAGCTGCTGGACGAACGGATCGCCGTGAATCTCCTGCTCGGCCTCGCGCTGGCGTGCCGCGCGCGCGGCCGCATCGAGCGCCGCCGCGGTACGCCGTGCGGGCCCGACCTCGACGACCACCTCGACCGGCTTGCCGAGCGCGTCGGCCAGCGCGGCCTTCAGCTTCGCCACCTGTGCGGCGTCCGCATACTGCGGCACCGGCACGGAAAGTTTCAATGTCGTCGCATCGACGGCTGTCAGTTCGCTGTTGAACGCGAGCTGGTACGCGACGCCCTTGAGCGGCAGCCGCGCGGCCAGCGCGGGCCAGTCGCCGTCGAAGCCGACCGGATCGAGCGCGATCGCGGGCGGCAACGGTCGCGTGTCGACCGGCGCGGACGGACGAGCCTCCACCGGATTCGGCGTCACGCGCACATCGTCGGGACCGCTGTCGAACACGGGTACGAAGCCATCGTCGGGCGGGCCGCCGAACATCTCGTCGGCGCTGAGCGGCACGTAGTCGTCCGGCGGGATGTCTTCCCACGGCGGCGAGGCCTGACGCGAATCGGCCGCCTGCGGCGCACGGGCGGCAGCGCGCGGCGTCGGCACCTGGACGGCAGGACGCGGCGCGGCCGGCTTCTCGGCGGCCGGCGGGGCCGCCGGTTTGGGCGCAGCGCCTGCGCGCCCGCGATCGGACGACACGCGCATCCCTGCATTACGCAGCACGTCGAGCGCGGCGGCGGCACCGCCTGCGCGCGCGGTCGGACGCGCGGCCGGCTCGGGCGGCACAGCGCGCGGCGCCGGTGCGGCAGGCGCAGCCGGTTCGTCGTTTCGCTGCGCAACGGCAACGGCGGCGGCAGGCGGCTCGGATTCCGATTCCTTGCGGGCAGGCGCCGGCATATCGCCGGCCGGCGCCGCTTGCGGCGCCACATCCGCTTCCGGCTGCGTCGTTTCGATAACCTGCGCATCAACTGCAGCCGGCGCAGACGCCCGAACGGCAGCCGGCTTCATGGCCGACTGGGCTGATGCATCGCCGGACTGCGCCGGCGCTGAACGCGCAACCGGCGCAACGGTTGCAGCCGGTGCGGCAGCCTGCGCACGCACTGCTTCAGCGGGTGCAGCCGATACCGGCTTCGCCGCAGCGGCCGATGCCGCGGCAGCGCGCGGGCCCGGCACGGCACGCGGCACGGACGGCTGGCCGCCCGGTGCACTGTCGGCGGCAACGGCCGGCTCGAATGCGAGCATCCGCAACAGCGTCATCGTGAAACCGGCGTACTCGTCCGGCGCAAGGCCGAGCTCCGCGCGCCCGACCGTCGCGATCTGATAGAACAGCTGAACCTGTTCGGGGCTCAGCGTCTCCGCGAAGCGGCGCAAGTCGGTCGCTTCCGGCCATTCGTCGAGCACCGAGCCCGGCGCAAACTGCGCCCAGGCGATCCGGTGCAGCAGGCTCGCGAGATCCTGCAGCGCGGTCGAGAACGACAGGCTGCGCAGCGACATCTCGTCGGCAATCGCGAGGATTTCCGGGCCGCTGCCGGCCGCGAGCGCGTCGAGCAGGCGCACCATGTAAGTCTGGTCGAGCGCGCCGAGCATGCCCGACACGGCCGACTCGGTCACCTCGTTCGCCGAATAGGCGATCGCCTGATCGGTGAGGGACAGCGCATCGCGCATGCTGCCCTGCGCGGCGCGTGCGAGCAGTCGCAGCGCCTGCTGCTCGAAACTGATCTGCTCTTCGCCGAGGATCCGCTCGAGATGCGACACGATGTGCCCGGCCGGCATCTGCTTCAGGTTGAACTGCAGGCAGCGCGACAGCACGGTGACGGGAATTTTCTGCGGATCGGTCGTCGCGAGGATGAACTTGACGTGCGGCGGTGGCTCTTCGAGCGTCTTCAGCATCGCGTTGAACGCGTGATTCGTCAGCATGTGCACTTCGTCGATCATGTAGACCTTGAAGCGCGCATCGACGGGCGCGTACACCGCGCGCTCGAGCAGCGCGGCCATCTCGTCGACGCCGCGGTTGCTCGCGGCGTCCATTTCGACGTAATCGACGAAACGGCCCTCGTCGATCTCGCGACAGGCACGGCACACGCCGCACGGCTGCGACGTGACGCCGGTTTCACAATTGAGTGCCTTCGCGAAGATCCGCGACAGCGTCGTCTTGCCGACACCGCGGGTTCCGGTAAACAGATAGGCGTGATGGAGACGCCCGCCGTCGAGCGCGTGCGTGAGCGCCCTGACAACGTGCTCCTGGCCGACGAGCGAAGCGAAATCCTTCGGACGCCACTTGCGTGCGAGAACTTGATAGGTCATCGGGAAATTGTATCAGTAACGTTGCGTCGCGCCGACACGCGAAACAGTGCGGAAGTCGGGCAAAGTGCAGGTAAAACGGAGTGTGGCGCAGAAATGAAAATCGCCCGGCGAACGGGGCGAGAAGGAAGGTGACGAGCCCGACCCTCGGCACTGGCGGAAAACGATTGTGGCTGCTTCGTTCCCGACCTGACCAGGTTCACCGCCCCACCATGCGAGGAGGCCCGTCACGGCATATTCTATCACCGCTTCCGGATGAATGCGACCGTTTGTTCGCATCAATGCGAAAGGCCGGGCAAAACCGGCGCGCGTAAGGCCGTGCGAATCGCATGCGTACCCGCCCCCTTGTAATTTGCGAGCCGGCCTCCACCTGCAGGGCACAACGGTCGAACGTCGCGTCGTACCCCTACTCGCGTAGCGGCTACTATCGCCGCCCGCAGCAGATAGCAATTTAGGCTAATATGACGCCCGAACGACCCGCGAGCCGCGGCATGCAGCGCTTACGCCCCTCCCGTCCGGAGAGCGGAGCTACCTGCCACGGCGGCCGGCAGCCTACGGAGGCCGGTACGCCGCAACGCGCAAGCAGGCAGTCCCCGAACCGTAAGAGGTATTGACCCAATGAGCGAACAGATCAAACACATCAGCGACGCATCGTTCGAACAGGACGTCGTCAAGTCCGACAAGCCCGTGCTCGTCGATTTCTGGGCCGAATGGTGCGGCCCGTGCAAGATGATCGCCCCGATCCTCGACGAAGTCGCGAAGGACTACGGCGACAAGCTGCAGATCGCGAAGATCAACGTCGATGACAACCAGGCAACGCCCGCGAAGTTCGGCGTGCGCGGCATCCCGACGCTGATCCTGTTCAAGAACGGCGCGGCCGCCGCGCAGAAGGTCGGCGCGCTGTCGAAGTCGCAGCTCACCGCATTCCTGGACAGCCACCTGTAATACCGGCAGTTCCGCGGACGTGTTGTCAGCCGGCAACACGTCCGTCGTCAAGCCGCCGATCGGCCGCTCAAGCGCGAATCGGCCTATGCTAGAATTAAAAAACGTCTACAAGACGCATTTAAGTCTCTGAGCGCTTCCGCTCGCCCTCCTCCCTTTATTTCTTTCGTCGCTTCTCCTCCCTGGCGGGTTCTCCGTATGCATTTATCCGAGCTCAAGTCTCTGCACGTCTCCGAACTGATCGAAATGGCCAATGGCCTCGAGATCGAAAACGCGAACCGCCTGCGCAAGCAGGAGTTGATGTTCGCCATTCTCAAAAAGCGCGCCAAGACGGGAGAGACGATCTTCGGCGACGGTACGCTCGAAGTGCTGCCGGACGGCTTCGGCTTCCTCCGCTCGCCGGAAATGTCGTACCTCGCGAGCACCGACGACATCTATATCAGCCCGTCGCAGATCCGCCGCTTCAACCTGCACACCGGCGACACCATCGAAGGTGAAGTCCGCACGCCGAAGGACGGCGAGCGCTACTTCGCGCTGGTGAAGGTCGACAAAGTCAACGGGCAGCCGCCCGAGGCCTCGAAACACAAGATCATGTTCGAGAACCTCACGCCGCTGCACCCGAACAAGCCGCTGTCGCTTGAACGCGAAATGCGCGGCGAAGAGAACGTCACGGGCCGCATCATCGACATGATCGCGCCGATCGGCAAGGGCCAGCGCGGCCTGCTCGTCGCGTCGCCGAAGTCGGGCAAGACCGTGATGCTCCAGCACATCGCGCACGCGATCAAGCAGAACCACCCGGACGTGATCCTGTTCGTGCTGCTGATCGACGAACGCCCTGAAGAAGTGACCGAAATGCAGCGCTCGGTCGCCGGCGAAGTGATCGCATCGACGTTCGACGAACCGGCCACGCGTCACGTCCAGGTCGCCGAAATGGTGATCGAGAAGGCCAAGCGCCTCGTCGAAATGAAGCACGATGTCGTGATCCTGCTCGACTCGATCACGCGTCTCGCACGCGCTTACAACACCGTGATCCCGGCATCGGGTAAGGTGCTGACGGGTGGTGTCGACGCGAATGCGCTGCAGCGTCCGAAGCGCTTCTTCGGCGCGGCGCGCAACATCGAGGAAGGCGGTTCGCTGACGATCATCGGCACCGCGCTGATCGAAACCGGCAGCCGCATGGACGACGTGATCTATGAAGAGTTCAAGGGCACCGGCAACATGGAAGTGCACCTCGAGCGCCGCCTCGCGGAAAAGCGCGTGTATCCGTCGATCAACCTGAACAAGTCGGGCACGCGTCGCGAGGAAATGCTGATCAAACCCGAGATCCTTCAGAAGATCTGGGTGCTGCGCAAGTTCATCCACGACATGGATGAAGTCGAGGCAATGGAATTCCTGCTCGACAAGATTCGCCAGACGAAGAGCAACTCCGAGTTCTTCGACCTGATGCGCCGCGGCGGCTGATCGCCCCCGCTCCGCAACGAACGGCCGCCCGCGTATCTTGCCGGCGGCCGTTTTTCGATCCCAACCTGAACGTGAACGTACGGGTTGATCTATAATCGCGTCATCGCCCCGACCGAATCCCCCGCCTCCCGATGCCCAACGACACCTCCACCCCGCTGCTGACCGTGAGCGACGCCGCGTCGCGGCTCGGCGTCACGCCGCGCACGCTGAAGTATTACGAAGAGCGCGGGCTCGTCACGCCGTCGCGCAGCGAAGGCCGCTACCGCCTCTACGACGAAGCCGATCTCGAGCGCTTCGCGCGCATCCTGCGGCTGCGCGCGCTCGGCTTCTCGTTGCACGGCATCACCGAAATGCTGAAGCGCCCGCTCGAGGAAACGGGCGACGGACGACGCCGTTACTCGGACGCGTCGCTGCGCGACATCCGCACCGGCCTCGCTGAGCAGATCGGCACGCTCGACCGGCGGATCGCGGCCGTTCAGCGCGAACTGAAGGAAGCCGTCGCGCTGCGCAAGGAACTGCAGCACGACATCGACTACGTCGAGCGGCGTCTCGCCGGCGAAAACCCCGATGCGCTGATCGCACAGCGGCAGGCCGAAGCCGGAACGCGGCGCGCGCGCAAGGATCGCGAATGAATGCAATGCCCGGTCGTTCGCCGCTGTGGAGCCGCGCGAACCTGCGCGCGGATTTGTTCCCGTGGGCGCTTGCGCTCGTCACCGGCATCGACTACTTCGACAACGCGGTCTTCTCGTTCTTCGCGAGCTACATCGCGGGCGGCATCAACGCGTCGCCCGACGAACTCGTGTGGTCGTCGAGCGCGTACGCGGTCACGGCCGTGCTCGGCATCCTGCAGCAGCAATGGTGGGTCGACCGGCTCGGACATCGCCGCTACGTCGCCGGCTGCATGCTGATGTTCTCGTTCGGCGCGATCGCGGCCGCGCTCGCCGATACGTCGCTCGAACTCGCGTTCGCGCGCGGTTTCCAGGGTTATTTCATCGGCCCGATGATGGGCGCATGCCGGATCCTGATCCAGATCAGTTTCAAGCCGCAGGAACGGCCGCCCGCGACGCGCGCGTTTCTGATCATGATCCTGCTCGGCAGCGCGCTCGCGCCGATCGTCGGCGGGCTGCTCGTCGCGCATTCGACGTGGCGCGCGCTGTTTGCGTGCACGGCGCCGGCCGGCATCGCGTTCGCGATCCTCGCGCTGCTCACGCTGCCCGATTCGGGCAGAACCCCCGACGACGAACGCGGCTCCGGACACTTCTGGCCGTATGTCGTGTTCGCGCTCGCGCAAGGCGCGCTGCAGATCGTGCTGCAGCAGGTGCATTACCAGCTCTACAGTGGATCGCCGATGCTGATCCTGCTGACGATCGCGGGGCTCGGCGCGCTCGCGTGGTTCGCGTATCACCAATGGAATCACCCGACGCCGCTCGTGCGGTTGCACGCGTTCCGCGAGCGAACGTTCCAGGTCGGGCTGCTGCTCTACATGTTCTATTACTACGAGACGACGGGTTTCAGTTACCTGACATCGCGGTTTCTCGAAGGCGGGCTCGGTTATCCGGTCGAGAACGCCGGGCGGCTGGTGGGCACGATGTCGCTGATTTCGGCCACCGCGCTGTTCGCGTACCTGCGCTACGCGAAATTCGTCACGCACAAGAAGTGGTTCGTGGTGCCGGGGTTCGCGATCGCGGTCACGGCCGCGCTGTGGATGACGCGGATGACGCCGCAGGTCGGCGAAGCCGCGCTGATCGTCCCGCTGCTGCTGCGCGGCCTGCTGCTGCTCTTCATCGTGCTGCCGGTCGCCAACCTGACGTTCCGGATCTTCGCGATCGACGAATACACGCACGGCTACCGGCTGAAGAACATCGTGCGGCAACTGACGATCTCGTTCGCGACGTCGTCGGTGATCATCGTCGAGCAGCATCGCGTGGCCGTGCACCAGACGCGACTGGTCGAGCGCGCGAACGTGTTCGACCCGCTGTTCCAGCAGACCGTCGACACGCTGACGCGCAGCTATGCGGCGGCCGGCCACGCGCTGAACGAGGCGCACGGCCTCGCGATTGCCGCCATCGCCCGCATGGTCGCGCAACAGGCATCGTTCCTGGCGTCGCTCGACGGCTTTTACTTCCTGGCGGGCGTGGCGCTCGTCGGCGGCCTCTTCGCAGCATGGCAAAAAGAGATCGATTGAGTTAAAAGACAGAGTCTGGATTTCCGCGAACCGCCTCCATGCTCTCGAAACTGACCCGCTGGTTCGACGACCGCCGCCGCGACCGCGCGCTGCGCAGCCACCCGATCTCGGACGCGCTGTGGCACGAAACCGTCGAGCGCCTGCCGTTCCTCGCCACGCTGTCGCCCGACGCGCTCGGCCGGCTGCGCGAGCTGACGAGCCTGTTCGTCGCGAAGAAATCGTTTTCGACCGCGCACGGGCTCGAACTGACCGACGCGATGATCGTTGCGATCGCCGCGCAGGCCTGCCTGCCGGTGCTGAATCTCGACCTGTCGCTGTACGACGGCTGGGTCGGCGTCGTCGTGTATCCGGGCGAATTCCTGATCCGCAAGACCGTGCAGGACGAAGACGGGGTGGTCCACGAAGTCGAACAGGATGCGAGCGGCGAGGCCTGGGAAGGCGGCCCCGTGATCCTGTCATGGGAAGACGCGCAGATGACGGACGGCCAGGACGCGTACAACGTCGTGATCCACGAGTTCGCACACAAGATCGACATGCTCAACGGCGCGGCCGACGGCTATCCGCCCCTTTTTCGCCGCTGGCACGCGCCCCATCTCGACGCGCAGGCGTGGGCCGACGTGTTCGAGCATGCGTACGACCAGTTCTGCGCGCGCGTCGACGCGGTGCCGGACCGCGCGTGGGCTCGCTTCGAGCGGGAATCGCTGATCGATCCGTATGCGGCCGACCACCCGTCGGAATTCTTCGCGGTGTGCAGCGAAGCGCTGTTCGTGAGACCGCGTGCGTTCGAGTCCGAATTTCCGGAGCTGTACCGGCTGCTCGCCCGCTACTATCGACAGGATCCGGCCGGCACCGGCGCGCTCGACGCACCGTGAAAATTATTCGTCAACCATCTGATTTTCTGGCATAATCGCCGTTTTTCGACCTTAGGCAAGTGGCTCGCGCCGGGCTTGGCGTCGGCTGGTACGCGTAATTCACGCGATCCGGCACGGCAAGCGGCGGGTTGGCTACCGCTCTCACCAAGGAAAGACCATGAAAGAAGGCATCCACCCGAATTACCGCGAAGTCGTCTTCCAAGACATGTCGAACGGCTTCAAGTTCATCACGCGCTCGACGATCCAGACGCGCGAAAACATCGAACTCGACGGCAAGACCTACCCGCTCGCCAAGATCGAAGTGTCGTCGGAATCGCACTCGTTCTACACGGGTCAGCAAAAGATCATGGACACGGCAGGCCGTGTCGAGAAGTTCAAGAACAAGTTCGGCGTTCGCGCCAGCGGCAAGGCGAAGTAAGCTTCGCACCGCATCCGGTGGTTGCAACGCACCGGTATCGCACAAAAGGGCAGCCCAGGCTGCCCTTTTTTGTCTCTGCTCACCCGGAAATCGCCGGCCGGCGCCCGGGGTATCGACCTGACGCGCACCAGCCGGCGCGTCTACAATGCCGGATGCTCGAAACCGGCTCGGCCGCGCGCGATCGCGCCGGCCGCCCGCCCATAACAAATCGCTCATCTGCATGAAGCCTGTCGTCCGTCTCACCGCCTCCGCCACGCGTGCGCTGCCGCGCTGGCTGCTGCTCACCCTCTGCTTCGTCTACGCAGCGTTCGGCCTGTTCGGCCGCGACCCGTGGAAAAACGAGGACGCGGCGGGCTTCGGCGTGATGTGGACGATGGCCAAGGGCGGCTGGCACGACTGGCTGCTGCCGAACCTCGTCGGCAAGTTCATCACGACCGACGGGCCGCTCGGCTACTGGCTCGGTGCGCTGTCGATCCGCGGCCTCGGCCCGTGGGTCGATGCGAGCAACGCGTCGCGCGTCGATACGGGCGTGCTGTTCTGCGTCGCGTGCGCGTTCGTCTGGTACGCGGCCTACCTGCTCGGCCGGCGCGCCGAGGTCCAGCCGTTCAAGTACGCATTCGGCGGCGAGCCCGAGCCGCGCGACTACGGCCGCACGCTGGCCGACGGCGCGCTGCTGGTCCTCGTCGCCTGCTTCGGCCTCGCGGAACGCGGGCACGAAACGACGCCGCAGGTCGCGCAGTTCGCGTGGATCGCGATGCTCGTCTACGGGATCGTGCGCGGCATCGACAAGCCGATGCAGGGCGCGCTGTGGTGGGGCCTCGCGATCGGCCTCGTCGCGCTGTCCGGCAATCCCGTGCTGGTCGTCGCGCTGCTCGCCGGCACGGCCGCGCTGTGGCTCGTCACGCCCGAGATGCGCAACCTGCGCCTGCCGCTGGTCGGCGTGCCGCTCGCGGCCGCGATCTTCGCGCTGTGGCCGCTTGCCGCATTCGTCGCGGCGCCCGACGACGCCGCATGGTTCTTCAACCAGTGGATCCACGGCAGCCTGATGCGCTTTTCGGGCCCGCCGACCGCCGTGCTCGCTTATGCCGCGAAAAACCTGCCGCTGTTCACGTGGCCCGCGTGGCCGCTCGCGATCTGGGCGTGGTGGAGCTGGGCCGGCATGCGCCGCCGCGCGCACATCGCGATTCCGCTGTCGGTCGCCGTGCCGCTCGTTGCGCTCGTGATCCTGCAAAGCCAGCAGTCGAACCGCATGTACATGCTGCTGCTGCCGCCGCTCGCGGTGCTGGCGACGTTCGCGCTGCCGACCCTCAAGCGCGGCGCGATCAACGCGTTCGACTGGTTCGCGGTGCTGAGCTTCACGATCCTCGGCACCTTCGTATGGCTCGTGTGGCTCGCATCGCTCACGGGCTTCCCGCATCCGCTCGCGCGCAACCTCGCGCGTCTCGTGCCCGGCTACGAGCCGCATTTCAAGATCCTGTCGTTCATCTGCGCGGTGATCGTCACGGTGTGCTGGTGCGTGCTCGTGCGCTGGCGCATCTCGCGGCAGCCGAAGGTGCTGTGGCGCAGCGTCGTGCTGTCGGGTGCGGGCACCACGCTGATGTGGGTACTGCTGATGACGCTGTGGCTGCCGATCGTCAACTACGGCCGGACCTATCGCGATGTCGCGCAGCAGATCGCGGTGCACCTGCCGTCCGACTACGAGTGCATCTCGCCGGTGCGGCTCGGCGATGCGCAGATCGCGACCTTCGCGTATTTCGGCAACATGCATTTCGATTTCTCCGGCGACTGCGACGTGATCCTTCGCCAGGACCGCGCGGACTTCGGCGAGCCGAGCGCGATGTCGCAATACGTGTGGCGTCTCGTGTGGGAAGGCCGTCGTGTCGCCGACCGTGACGAACGCTTCCGCCTTTACGAGCGCATCGAGCGGCCGAAGACGCCTGTCAAGCGGCGTCCGCCGCGCCGCCAGGCGGCCGATTGACGATGCTCGGCGACATCCGCCGAATCGTCGGTCTCGCGTGGCCGGTGCTGGTGGGCCAGCTCGCGATCATCGCGTTCGGCGTGATCGACACCGCGATGGTCGGCCGCTACTCGGCCACCGATCTGGCCGCGCTCGGGCTCGGTTCGTCGATCTACGTGTCGATCTATATCGGCCTGACGGGCATCCTGTCCGCGCTGCAGCCGATCACCGGGCAACTGTATGGCGCGCGGCGCTATACCGAGATCGGCGAGGAAGTACGCCAGGCATTGTGGCTCGCGCTGCTGCTCGCGGTGCCCGGCTTCCTGCTGCTGCATTTTCCCGAACCGCTGCTGCACCTCGCGCACACGCCCGCCGCGCTGCACGACCGCACCGTCGACTACCTGCGCATCCTGTCCTACGGGCTGCCCGCCAGCCTCGTATTCCGCATCTACAACGCGCTGACCAACGCGGCCGGCAAACCGCGCCTCGCGATGATCCTGCAGATCGGCGCGCTGCTGCTCAAGTTTCCGCTCAACGTGTGGTTCATCTTCGGCGGGTTCGGCGTGCCGGCGCTCGGCGGCCCGGGCTGCGGGCTCGCCAGTACGCTGATCAACTGGGCGCTCGCGCTGATCGGCTACACGCTGCTCGCGAAACTCGACGTGTTCGCGCCGCTCGCGATCTTCTCGCGCTTCTGCTGGCCCGTCTGGGAACGCCAGAAGGCGATCCTGAAGCTCGGCGTGCCGATGGGCCTGTCGTACCTGATCGAGGTCACGTCGTACACGTGCATGGCGCTGTTCATCGCGCAGTTCGGCACGACGACGCTTGCCGGCCACCAGATTGCCGGCAACATCGGCGCGGTGCTGTACATGACGCCGCTGTCGATCGGCGTGGCGGCCTCGACGCTGGTCGCGCGCGCGCTCGGTGCCGGACGTCCCGAAGAAGCACGGTTGCTCGGCCGGCACAGCGTGATATTCGCGTGCGGCGTCGCCGCCACCTACGGCGTGCTCGTGTTCACGCTGCGCCCGCTGATCGTCAGCGGCTATACGCCGAACCCGGCCGTCGCTGCGGCCGCGATGCCGCTCGTCGCGATCGTCGCGTGCTACCACTGCTTCGATGCGCTACAGGTCACGTCGGCCTTCGTGCTGCGCGCGTACAAGGTGGCGATCGTGCCGACCGTGATCTATGCGGTCGCGCTGTGGGGCGTCGGACTCAGCGGCGGTTACGTGCTCGGCTTCGACGTGGGCGGCATCGCGCCCGCGTGGCTGACGGGCGCGCGCGGCTTCTGGTTCGCGAACACGATCAGCCTGATGCTCGCGGGCGCCGGGCTCGTGTTCTACCTGCGCCGCGTGAGTCGCGCGCACGTCGCGGCCGAGGCCTGACGCGTCGTCCGGCAGCTGCGCAGTGTGCCGCGGCATGCGTGCGCGGTGTACGACGCCGCGCGCGTGACGCGGCACGACCTGCCGGCCGACATCGCCGTGCAGCTCGGCGAATGCCCGATCGTCAGCGGATCGGCGGCAGAACGTTTCGATACGGTTTTCGACATGCCAGGAACAAAACCACGCCCCGCGACACCGTAAAGAATGGTCAAAATCGCCGCCCGGCGCGGCTTTCGGTCTTTACAGCAACGCAAGCCTTCAGCAAGATTCGGTCAGCCTGTCTTAAAAAGGGCACGCATTTGTCCTATGCTTAACGGCGACACTTCGCCGGGTCTCGCCCCGCCGTCCGTTGCAACAGCCATTCATCCGTCAGAACCAGGGAGCCTTTGCCATGCTGAAAAAGCTGCTGATGCTGTTCGTCGCGCTATCGCTGTCGCTTGCCGCCGGCCTTGCCGCGGCCGTCGAAGTCAACACGGCCGACCAGGCCGCGCTCGAATCCGTGAAGGGGCTCGGGCCGGTGAAGTCCAAGGCGATCATCGACGAACGCACCAAGAACGGCCCGTTCAAGGACGCCGACGATCTGGCGAACCGCGTGAAGGGCCTCGGCACGAAATCGGTCGGGCATCTCGAGGAAAATGGCCTGACGATCGGCGGCTCGGCGACGCCGCCCAAGGGTGTGAAGCTGTCGAAGCCGGCCGCGACGGCACCCGCCACCACGCCGGCGACGACGTCGGCAGGCACCGCGTCGACGTCCACGACCACGACGGCCGCTACGACGGCTACGGCACCGGCCCCGGCTGCCAGCGCACCGGACGCGGCAACGAAGCCGGCGAAGAGCAAGCGTATGTCGAAGAAGGAAAAGGCGGCGGCTGCCGCGTCGGCGTCCGCGGAAGCGGGTGCGAGCGCACCGGCCGCGGCATCGTCCGCGAAGGCGGCGAAGGGTTCGAAGAAGAAGAGCAAGAAGGACAAGGCAGCCTCCGCCGCCGCGGCGTCGGGCGCCTGATGTGCGCCGCGCGCGCGACGGCGTGCGCGCGGTATTCGTTCAACGGGCGCCGTCGTCACGGCGCCCTTCTCAGTGAAGGTGAAGAACCATGGGTCTCCTCGACATCGTTGGCGGTCTGATCGGCGGCCAGGCAGGCGGCAACTCGCAAAGCGCGCTGATCACCACCGCGCTCGAATTCATCAACAACCAGCCGGGCGGCCTGAACGGCCTGATCGAGAAGTTCAAGGCAGGCGGCGCCGGCGACATCATCGGCTCGTGGGTCGGCAACGGCCAGAACCAGCCGATCTCGCCCGACGCGCTGCAGAACGTGCTCGGCTCCGACGCGATCGGCGCACTGGCGAGCAAGTTCGGCGTCGACCCGTCGATGGCATCGACTGTCCTCGCGCAGGTGCTGCCGCACGTCGTGAACCACGCGACGCCGGACGGCGCGGTGCCGGCCGACGGCCAGGCGCAGGTCGACCCGTCGAACGTGCTCGGCTCGCTGTCGCAGCTCGCCGGCATGTTCGGCGGCAACAAGCAGGGCTAAAGGGCCAGGCGCGCCGCGCAGCGGCCGCTTCAGCCGCCCCATAAGCAAACACCCCGCCTCGGCGGGGTGTTTGTTTTTGCGCGCCCGGCGCGAACCGGGCGGGCGGCCGATGGCAGGCGATCAGTGAACGACGCGGTCGAACACGAACTTGCCGTCGTTGATGTCGACCGGAATCACGTCCTTCGGACCGAAGCGGCCCGCGAGGATGAGCTTCGCGACCGGGTTCTCGATCTCCTGCTGGATCGCGCGCTTCAGCGGCCGCGCACCGAACAGCGGATCGTAGCCGACCTTCGCGATCTGCTCGAGCGCCGCTTCCGACACGTCGAGCGCCATGTCGAGCTTCGCGAGCCGTTCGTGCAGACGCGCCAGCTGGATCTTCGCGATCGACTCGATGTTGCTGCGGTCGAGCGCATGGAACACGACGACGTCGTCGATCCGGTTCAGGAACTCGGGGCGGAAATGCTGCTTCACCTCAAGCCACACGGCGTCCTTGATCTCGTCCTGCGGCGCACCGGTCATCGCCTGGATCACCTGCGAGCCGAGGTTCGACGTCATCACGATCACCGTGTTCTTGAAGTCGACCGTGCGCCCCTGCCCGTCCGTCATGCGGCCGTCGTCGAGCACCTGCAGCAGCACGTTGAACACGTCCGGATGCGCCTTCTCGATCTCGTCGAGCAGGATCACGCTGTACGGTTTGCGGCGCACGGCTTCCGTCAGGTAGCCGCCTTCCTCGTAGCCGACATAGCCCGGCGGCGCGCCGATCAGCCGCGCGACGCTGTGCTTCTCCATGAATTCGCTCATGTCGATGCGGATCAGGTGCTCTTCCGAATCGAACAGGAACGACGCCAGCGCCTTGCACAGCTCGGTCTTGCCGACACCCGTCGGGCCGAGGAACAGGAACGAGCCGTACGGACGGTTCGGATCGGCGAGACCCGCGCGCGAACGGCGGATCGCGTCGGCCACCGCGCCGATCGCCTCGTGCTGGCCGACCACGCGCTCGTGCAGCTTTTCCTCGATGTGCAGCAGCTTCTCGCGTTCGCCCTGCATCATCCGCGACACGGGAATCCCCGTCGAACGCGACACGACTTCCGCGATTTCCTCGGCGCCGACCTGCGTGCGCAGCAGGCGCGGACGCGTCGGGTTGTGCTGCTCCTTCTCTTCGGCCTGCGTGACCTGCTTCAGTTGCGCCTCGAGCTGCGGCAGCTTGCCGTACTGCAGTTCGGCGACCTTCTCGAGCTTGCCGTCACGCTGCAGCCGCGCGATGTCCGCACGCACCTTCTCGATCTCTTCCTTCAACTGCGCGCTGCCTTGCACCGCCGCCTTCTCGACGGTCCAGATCTCCTCGAGGTCCGCGTATTCGCGGCCGAGGCGGTCGATCTCTTCCTCGATCAACTGCAGGCGCTTCTGCGACGCTTCGTCCGGCTCCTTCTTCACGGCTTCGCGCTCGATCTTCAGCTGGATCAGCCGGCGGTCGAGCTTGTCCATCTCTTCGGGCTTCGAATCGATTTCCATCTTGATCTTCGAAGCGGCTTCGTCGATCAGGTCGATCGCCTTGTCGGGCAGGAAGCGGTCGGTGATGTAGCGATGCGACAGCTCGGCCGCGGCGACGATCGCCGGGTCGGTGATGTCGACGCCGTGGTGCAGTTCGTACTTCTCCTGCAGCCCGCGCAGGATCGCGATCGTCGCCTCGACGCTCGGCTCGTCGACCAGCACCTTCTGGAAGCGGCGCTCGAGCGCGGCATCCTTCTCGATGTACTTGCGGTATTCGTCGAGCGTGGTCGCGCCGATGCAGTGCAGCTCGCCGCGCGACAACGCCGGCTTCAGCATGTTGCCCGCATCCATCGCGCCTTCGGCCTTGCCCGCGCCGACCATCGTGTGGATTTCGTCGATGAAGACGATCGTCTGGCCTTCGTCCTTCGCGATGTCGTTGAGCACGGCCTTCAGGCGCTCCTCGAATTCGCCGCGGTACTTCGCGCCCGCGAGCAGCGCGGCCATGTCGAGCGACAGCACCCGCTTGCCCTTCAGCGTCTCGGGCACTTCGCCGTTGACGATCCGTTGTGCGAGCCCTTCGACGATCGCGGTCTTGCCGACGCCCGGCTCGCCGATCAGCACCGGGTTGTTCTTCGTGCGGCGTTGCAGGATCTGGATCGAGCGGCGGATTTCGTCGTCGCGACCGATCACCGGATCGAGCTTGCCCGCACGGGCACGCTCGGTCAGGTCGACCGTGTATTTCTTGAGCGCCTCGCGCTGGCTTTCCGCGTCCTGGCTGTGCACCTGCGAGCCGCCGCGCACCGCGGCGATCGCGGCTTCGAGCGACTTGCGCGTGAGGCCGTGCTGACGCGCGAGCTTGCCGGCTTCGCCCTTGTCGTCGGAGACGGCGAGCAGGAACATCTCGCTCGCGATGAACGTGTCGTTGAGCTTCTGCGCTTCCTTGTCGGCCTGGTTCAGCAGCCCGGACAGCTCGCGGCCGATCTGGATGTCGCCGCCCGTGCCCGTCACTTGCGGCAGGCGCGAGATCGCCTCGTTCAGCGCGCCTTGCAGCGCCTGGATGTGAACCCCCGCGCGCGACATCAGCGAGCGGGCGGAACCGTCCTGCTGCGCGACCAGCGCCGCCAGTACGTGAACGGGTTCGATGTATTGATTGTCGCGGCCTGCCGCGAGGCTTTGCGCGTCCGAGAGTGCTTCCTGGAACTTGGTGGTGAGCTTGTCGATTCTCATTTAGTCGAGACCTCCAATTTTCGATTAACACCAAGATGAGGATGGTTATGCGGCTTTCAAGCGAAATTCGGGTTGATTCAGCGCAAAAATTGCTGGATATCCGTGAAGCGGCCCAGGAGCAGGCCGCGGCCGGATCGCGGGACGCGGCGCCCGCGCGTCAGCCGGCCGTCGACGGCGGCTCGACGGCCGCAGCCGCTTCGTCCGGTGACGGCTCGGCACGCACGAGCGCGAACGGACGGATGCCGAGCAACGCCACGAGCGGCGACGCATCTTCGACCAGCTCGCCGAGCGTGTGACGGTCGAGTTCGGCGAAGAACGCATCGCGTGCGGCCGCCAGCACGCCCTTCAGGCGGCACTGCGGCTCGATCACGCAACCGCGCGACTCGCCGTCGTCGGTCGAAAAGCAGCCAACCAGCGCGAAGTCGCTCTCGGTCGCGCGCACGACCTGGCCGACCGTCAGCTGCAGCGATTCGGGGAAGAGGCGCAGCCCGCCGTTGCGGCCGCGAACCGTGTCGACCCAGCCCAACTCGCCGAGCTGCTGCACGACTTTCATCAGATGGTTCTTCGAGATGCCGTAGGCATCCGAGATCTCCTGGATCGTCGCGAGCCCCTCGCCGCGCACGGCAAGGTACAGCATCACGCGCAGCGAATAGTCGGTGTAGTCGGTGAGTCTCATGGGCGAATTCGGTAAAGATCGATCATGCCCCGATCACGTGAACCGGGCCGATCGGGATGCGCGCGGGGCCGACCGACGGCCCTGTTTCGCAGCCCGGGTTGCCGGGATGGCGCGCGCACATATAAGATGCGTTACATCTGCACGTTTTTCAGGGGGTGTTGGACGCTATTTTGCGTCAAAATCCGGCCGGCGTCCTGTCCGTTGCCCGCGCCGCCGCGTTGACGTTGCCCAGCTCTCCCGGCCCTTTTTGCCATGACCGCCATCCCCTCCTCGCCCGATACCGCCCCGGCCCGCCCTCGCGATGCCGAGCCGACCGAAGACAACATCCGCGCGCTCGTCTACGCGTTCTACGACCGCGTGCGCGCCGATCCGCTGCTCGGGCCCGTGTTCGACGCGAAGCTGGCCGGCCGCTGGGACGACCATCTGCCGAAGATGGTCACGTTCTGGTCGAGCCTCGTGCTCGGCACCAAGGGCTATCGCGGCAACGTGCAGCAGGCGCACCAGCCGCTCGACGGGATCGAACCGGCCCATTTCAGCCGCTGGCTGTCGCTGTTCCTGAAGACCGTCGAGACGCGCTACGCACCGCCCGCGGCGATCCGCTTCATGGAACCCGCGCTGCGGATCGCGCAGAGCCTGCAGTTGAGCCGGTTCGGCTGGGATTATCGGATTCCGCCCGAGCAGCAGGCCCTGCTCGACGCGATCGCGCCGCGCCGCCGCGACACGGGCGACGACCCGCAGGCGTTGCCGTCGCGCGCCCGCGGCGAGCCGTTTCCGACGAAGATCATCGGGCGCAGCGCCGATCCGGACGCGTAACGCGCGTCGCGCACCGATTGCGCACCTGCGGCACATGGCCGCATCGCCCGGACGCTGCGCTCAGCGCGGCGTGTTGCCCGATTCGACGCCCCAGCGCGCGAGCGCGGCATCGTCGGTCGTGCGGGCATCGACCCAGCGCTCGCCGTCCGGCGTCGTTTCCTTCTTCCAGAACGGCGCCTCGGTCTTCAGATAGTCCATCACGAACTCACACGACGCGAATGCATCGCCGCGGTGCGCGGCGACCGTCGCCACCATCACGATCTGGTCGAGCGGAAGGAGCTTGCCGACGCGATGCACGATCGCGACGTCGATGCCCGGCCAGCGCCGGCCGGCCTCGGCCGCGATCTTCTCGAGCGCCTTCTCGGTCATGCCCGGGTAGTGTTCGAGCTCCATCGCGGCGACCGAATCGCCTTCGTTCAGGTCGCGCACCGTGCCGACGAAGCACGCGACCGCGCCGATCTTCGGATTGCGCGCGCGTAATGCCGTCACTTCGGCGTTCAGATCGAAGTCGTCGGCCTGGATTCGTATGGTTGCCATCGCGTACTCGTCAACCGCCCGTCACCGGCGGAAAGAACGCGACTTCGCAGCCCTCGGTGAGCCGCGTGTCGGGATCGGTCATCTCGTGGTTGCAGGCCATGCGCAACGCGCGCCCTTCGGCGAGCGTCTCGGCCCATGCACCGCCGCGCACGCGCAGCCACGCGCGCACGTCGCCGACGGTCGTCACGCCGTCCGGCACGTCGGCCTGCTCATCGGCCACGCCCAGTGCCTCTCGTACGCTTGCAAAAAATTTCAGTTGAATCTTCATGAGTCGGGAAGCCGTCGCGTTACGACAGTAGTTCGGAAAACGGAATGAAACGCACGGTCTCGCCTGCGCTGATCGCGTGCTGCGGCGGATTGTCGATCAGGCCGTCGCCCCAGACCGTGGACGTCAGCACCGCCGAGCTCTGGTTCGGGAACAGGTCGAGGCCGCCGGCCGCATTGACGCGCGCGCGCAGGAATTCGTTGCGCCGGTCGCCCTTGCCTTGCGAAAAATCGGCACGCAGCGACAGCGCGCGCGGCGCGACGTCGCGCACGCCGGACAGGCGCAAGAGGAACGGCCGCACGAACAGCAGGAACGTGACGAAGCTCGATACGGGGTTGCCCGGCAGCCCGATGAAATGGGCGGCGGGGCGATCGTCGCCGCGGCGTACCGCGCCGAATGCGAGCGGCTTGCCGGGTTTCATCGCGATCTGCCACAGCGCGAGCCGTCCTTCGGCCTCGACGGCCGGTTTCACGTGATCCTCGTCGCCGACCGAGACGCCACCGCTCGTCAGGATCACGTCGTGATCGCGCGCGGCCTCGCGCAGCGTGTCGCGGGTCGTGGCGAGCGAATCGGGCACGATCCCGTAGTCGGTCACGTGGCAGCCGAGCCGCTCCAGCAGCCCGCGCAGCGTGAAGCGGTTCGAGTTGTAGATCGCGCCGGGCTTCAGCGGCTCGCCCGGCATCGTCAGTTCGTCGCCGGTGAAGAACACCGCGACGCGAAGCCGCCGTGCGACCGACAGGTGCGCGCAGCCGACCGACGCGGCAAGGCCGAGCGCCTGCGGCGTGAGCCGCGTGCCGGCCGGCAGGATCACCGAGCCCTGCCGGATGTCCGCGCCCTGCGCGGTGATCCATTCACCGGCCTTCGGCGTGTGCAGGATCTCGACCGCGTCGCCGTCGGCTGATGCCTGCTCCTGCATCACGACCGCGTCGGCGCCGGGCGGCACCGTTGCGCCGGTGAAGATCCGCGCGGCCGTGCCGGCCGCGAGCGGCACGGCCGGATGACCGGCCGGAATGCGCTGCGACACCGGCAGGCGCCGCGCGCCGTGCAGCAGGTCGGCGACGCGCACCGCATAACCGTCCATCGCGCTCGTATGCATCGGCGGCACGTCGAGCGGCGAACTCACGTCGGCCGTCAGCACGCGGCCAAGCGCGTCGAGCGTGGCGACGGTTTCGGTACCGGGCAGCGGCTTCGCGGCTTCGAGCAGCGCGGCGAGCGCCTCGGCGGTCGACAGCATCGGCGCGCGCGGCGCCGCGGGATTCGGGTTCGACATCGATGGAAGCGGGGATCGTTGGATTCAATACGTCATTGTAGCGACGCCGTCGCGCGGGCGCGCGATATGGCGGACATGCGGAAACTGTGATCGGCGCGAACGCGGGGTACTGGCACTTGTTTCGCGCGAGGTGCGGTGGGTGTCGAACACATGCGCCACCAAATGAAACAGCCGGAACCCCGATCCGTTCGACGAATCGGCATTCCGGCCGTGCTGCGCAGCCGGGCCTGCGGCCCGGCCGTGCGTCACTCGCCCGTATGCGCGGCGATGAAGTCCTTCACCTGCTGCGCGTCGGCCTTCACGACCTCGAAGCGCTGCGGCAGCGCCTCGAGCCCGTCGAATGCAGCCGGACGCTCGGGTTCGCGATCGAGCGCTTCGCGGATCGTCTCGCCGAACTTGATCGGCTGGGCCGTCTCGAGCACGACCATCGGCACGCCCGCGTCGAGATGCTCGCGTGCGACCTTCACGCCGTCGGCCGTATGCGTATCGATCGTGGTGTTGTAGCGCGAGAACACGTCGCGGATCGTCGCGATGCGGTCCGTGTGGCTGCTGCGGCCCGACACGAAGCCGAACTCGGCGACGCGCGCGAAATCGCCGCTCGCCACGAGATCGAAGCCGCCCTTCTCCTCGACATCGCGGAACAGTTGCATCACGCGCGCCGGATCGCGGCCGAGCAGGTCGAACACGAAGCGCTCGAAGTTCGATGCCTTCGAGATGTCCATGCTCGGGCTGCTCGTGTGATACGTGTTCTCGGCGCTGCGCACGCGATACGCGCCCGTGCGGAAGAACTCGTCGAGCACGTCGTTCTCGTTGGTCGCGACCACGAGCTTCGCGATCGGCAGCCCCATCATCCGCGCGATGTGGCCCGCACAGACGTTGCCGAAGTTGCCCGACGGCACCGTGAACGACACGCGCTCGTCGTTGGACTGCGTCGCCGCGAAGTAGCCCTTGAAGTAGTACACGACCTGCGCGACGACGCGCGCCCAGTTGATCGAGTTGACCGTGCCAATCTTCTGCTGTGCCTTGAATGCGTGATCGTTCGACACGGCCTTCACGATGTCCTGGCAGTCATCGAACACGCCTTCGACCGCGAGGTTGAAGATGTTCGGATCCTGCAGGCTGAACATCTGCGCCGTCTGGAACGCGCTCATCTTCTTGTGCGGCGACAGCATGAACACGCGCACGCCGACCTTGCCGCGCATCGCGTATTCAGCCGCGCTGCCCGTGTCGCCCGACGTCGCGCCGAGGATGTTCAGCGCCTTGCCCTGCTTCGCGAGCGTGTACTCGAACAGGTTGCCGAGCAGCTGCATCGCCATGTCCTTGAACGCGAGCGTCGGGCCGTTCGACAGTTCGAGCAGCGACAGCGCCGCCCCGTTCTCGGCGCCGAGCGTCTTCAGCGGCGTGATGTCGGACGCGTTCTCGCCGTGGCGCGTGTTGCTGTACACGTCGGCCGTGTACGTGCGGCGCGTAAGCGCGCGCAGGTCGTCGGCCGCAATGTCGTCGCTGAACTTCGACAGGATCTCGAACGCGAGATCCGCATACGGCAGCGTGCGCCAGCGCGCGAGCTCGTCGGCGGACACCTTCGGGTACTCGGCCGGCAGGTAGAGCCCGCCGTCCTTCGCCAGACCGCCGAGCAGGATGTCGGAGAACGTGTGGCGCTCGCCGATGCCGGCGCCGCGCGTGGAGATGTAGTTCATGTCGTCCTCAGCTCAGTTCAGCGCTTCCATGCGCAGCTTCGTCACCTTCGAGACGACCGTCGCGAGGCTTTCGATCTGCGCGATCGCCGCGTTGACGTTCTTCTCGATCGTCTCGTGCGTGATCAGGATGATGTCGGTCTCGCCGTTCGCGCCGTCGACCTGCTCCGATTCCTTCTGCAGCAGCGCGTCGATCGAGATGCCCGATTCGGCGAGGATGCGCGTGATGGCGGCCAGCACGCCGGTCTGGTCGGCCACCCGCAGGCGCAGGTAGTAGCCGCTCGTGATTTCCTCGATCGGCAGAATCGGCGTGTTCGACAAGCTGTCGGGCTGGAACGCGAGATGCGGCACGCGATGCTCGGGATCGGCCGTGTGCAGGCGCGTGACGTCGACGAGATCCGCGACCACGGCCGACGCGGTCGGCTCCGCGCCCGCGCCCTTGCCGTAGTACAGCGTCGTGCCGACCGCGTCGCCGTGCACGACGACCGCGTTCATCGCGCCTTCGACGTTCGCGAGCAGGCGCTTCTCGGGGATCAGCGTCGGATGCACGCGCAGTTCGATGCCGTTTTCGGCGCGGCGCGCGATGCCGAGCAGCTTGATCCGGTAGCCGAGCTCTTCCGCGTAACGAATGTCGGTCGCGTCGAGCTTGCTGATGCCCTCGACATACGCGCGGTCGAACTGCACCGGCACGCCGAACGCGATCGCGCTCATGATCGTCGCCTTGTGCGCGGCGTCGACGCCTTCGATGTCGAAGGTCGGATCGGCTTCCGCATAGCCGAGCTCCTGTGCGGCCTTCAGCGCCGTCGCGAAGTCGAGCCCGCGGTCGCGCATTTCCGACAGGATGTAGTTGGTCGTGCCGTTGATGATGCCCGCGATGTACTGGATGCGGTTCGCGGTCAGGCCTTCGCGCAGCGCCTTGATGATCGGGATGCCGCCGGCGACGGCCGCCTCGAACGCGACCATCACGCCCTGCTCGCGCGCGGCCTCGAAGATCTCGGTGCCGTGCACCGCAAGCAGCGCCTTGTTCGCCGTCACGACATGCTTGCCGTTCGCGATCGCGCGCAGCACGAGCTCGCGCGCGATGCCCGTGCCGCCGATCATCTCGGCAATGATCGAGATCGACGGATCGTCGACGACCGAATTGAAATCGTCGGTGATCTCAACGGTGCCGGCGACGCCGAGCGCAGCCTGCGCCTTGGCCGGGTTGCGCACGGCAATGCGCGTCACCTCGATGCCGCGCCCCGCGCGTCGCTTGATTTCTTCCTGGTTGCGGCGCAGCACCGTGAAGGTGCCGCTGCCCACCGTGCCGAAGCCCAACAGGCCAACTTTGATCGGTTCCATGCTGCGTGTGATCGATGAGTAAGAATGAGTGAGTGCCATGTGGTCCTGCCCGCTCACGCCGAATGGCGCTTGCGGTAGCCGTCGAGGAAGCGTGCGATCCGGTTGATCGAATCGGTCAGGTCGTCGAGGTTCGGCAGGAAGACCACACGGAAGTGGTCCGGCGTCGCCCAGTTGAAACCCGTGCCCTGCACGAGCAGCACGCGCTCCTCGAGCAGCAGGTCGAGAATGAACTGCTGGTCGTTCTGGATCGGGTAGAGCTTCGGGTCGAGGCGCGGAAACATGTACAGCGCGGCCTGCGGCTTCACGCAGGTCACGCCCGGAATCGACGTGAGCATGTCGTAGGCGAGTTCGCGCTGCTTGTACAGGCGCCCGCTCGGCACGATCAGCTCGTTGATGCTCTGGTAGCCGCCGAGCGCCGTCTGGATCGCGAACTGCCCGGGCACGTTCGCGCACAGGCGCATCGACGACAGGATGCCGAGCCCCTCGAGGTAATCCTTCGCGTGCCGGCGGTTGTCGCCGCCCAGGCCCGACACGGCCATCCAGCCCGCGCGGTAGCCGCACGAGCGATAGCTCTTCGACAGGCTGTTGAACGTGACGGTGATCACGTCCTCCGACAGCGCGCCCATCGCCGTGTGCTCGAGGCCGTCGTAGACGATCTTGTCGTAGACCTCGTCGGCGAACACGATCAACCCGTGCTGGCGCGCGATCTCGAGCAGTTCGAGCAGCAATTCGTCGGAATAAAGCGCGCCCGTCGGATTGTTCGGGTTGATCACGACGAGCGCCTTGGTATTCGGCGTGATCTTGCGGCGGATGTCGTCGAGATCGGGCATCCACGCGTTCTGCTCGTCGCAGACGTAGTGCACGGGCGTGCCGCCCGACAGGCTCACCGCCGCCGTCCACAGCGGGTAGTCGGGCGCGGGCAGCAGCACTTCGTCGCCGTCGTTCAGCAGCGCCTGGGTCGCCATCACGATCAGCTCGGACGCGCCGTTGCCGATGTAGATGTCGTCGAGACCGACGCCCACGACGCCCTTTTGCTGCGTGTAATGCATCACGGCCTTGCGGGCCGAGAACACGCCCTTCGAATCCGAATAGCCCGACGACGTCGGCAGGTTGCGGATCATGTCCTGGATGATCTCGTCCGGCGCGTCGAAACCGAACGGCGCGAGGTTGCCGATGTTCAGCTTGATGATGCGGTGGCCTTCGTCCTCGAGGCGCTTCGCGTGCTCGAGCACCGGGCCACGGATGTCGTAGCAGACGTTGAGCAGCTTGTTCGACTTCTGAATCGGTTTCACGACGACACGGTTCCTGGGTTGGCCTTGCGGCCGGGGGGGCGGGATCAAAACTGGAAAGCGGCCGGTCTGTGCGCGCTGTCTAGACTGGAAAAAGCGGGCGGTCGGACGCGGCTTGTGGCGACGCACGACGCAAGTGGCGCCCGGGGGCGACCAAAAAGTTATAATTTAGCGGATTTTGGCCGACTTTCGCAATGCACCATAACCGCATCGGGCCCCGCCGTCGGGCGTCCCGCCAGTACTGGAGCGCGAAACCGGCCGCCCGGGCACGTGTGGCCCAGCGACACATTCCCCTACGGAACCGCGGAATACCGATTTGAAACTGCACCAGGACACGAGCGGCGCGCTCAACACCGTCACCGGCTACGGCCCCGATTATGTCGACGTCAATCTCGAACGCCACGAAACGAGCGTCATCGTGCTGCCCGGCGCGCCGGTCCAGGCGTGGCCCGTGTCGTCGTTCGACGCACTCGCCCCCGAGCATTTCGCGATGCTGCTCGAGCCGGCGCCCGAACTCGTGATCTTCGGCAGCGGCGCGCGGCTGCGCTTCCCGCACCCGCGGCTCGTCGCGGCGCTCACGGCCAAGCGGATCGGCGTCGAAACCATGGATTTCCAGGCTGCCTGCCGCACCTACAACATCCTGATGGCCGAGGGCCGCAAAGTCGCCGCCGCGCTCTTAATTGAACGTTAATCCCCGATGCGGTAAAACTCGGGCCGGCGCAGCGGGTCGATCCCCCGGATCGGCCAGGCCAGGCCGCCCGCCCCCGGCGCAACCCGCCGGCGGCCCGTCACAACAACCAACAGGCTGAAAATCCATGAACGATACGCCGTCGAGGCTACCGCTCAATCGCATCACGCTCGTCCTCCTGCTCGTCGCGCTCGCGATCGTCTGGTTCGCGCCGCTCGGGCTGCGCCACCTGATCCCGAGCGATGAAGGCCGCTATGCGGAGATGGCGCGCGAGATGTTCGTCACCGGCGACTGGATCACGCCGCGCTACAACGGCTACAAGTACTTCGAGAAGCCGCCGCTGCAGACCTGGCTGAACGCGCTGACGTTCGCCTGGTTCGGCATCGGCGAATGGCAGGCGCGCCTCTATACGGCCGTCGTGTCCTTCGCCGGCGTGCTGCTCGTCGGCTACACCGGCGCGCGCCTGTTCAATCCGCTGTCGGGCTTCCTCGCGGCCGTCGTGCTCGCCTGCTCGCCGTACTGGAACCTGATGGGCCACTTCAACGCGCTCGACATGGGGCTCGCGTTCTGGATGGGACTGTCGCTCTGCTCGCTGCTGCTCGCGCAGCGGCCCGGGCTGCACCCGGCCGCGGTGCGCGGCTGGATGTGGGTGTGCTGGGCCGCGATGGCGTTCGCGGTGCTGTCGAAGGGCCTGGTCGGCGTGATCCTGCCTGGCGCCGTGCTCGTGCTCTATACGCTGGTGGCACGCGACTGGGCGCTGTGGAAGCGCCTGTACCTGATCAGCGGCCTCGTGATCTTCTTTGCGATCGTCACGCCGTGGTTCGTGCTCGTCCAGCAGCGCAACCCCGAATTCTTCAACTTCTTCTTCATCGTCCAGCAGTTCCGCCGGTACCTGACCCCGGAACAGAACCGTCCGGGCCCGCTCTACTACTTCGTGCCCGTACTGCTGGTCGGCTTCCTGCCGTGGCTGTCGGTCGCATGGCAGAGCATCCGCCATGCACTGCGGATGCCGCGCCAGCCGAACGGCTTCTCGCCGATGCTCGTGCTGCTGATCTGGAGCGCATTCATCTTCCTGTTCTTCAGCGCGTCGCATTCGAAGCTGATCTCGTACGTGCTGCCGGTCGCGCCGGCGCTCGCGCTGATCATCGGCGCGTACCTGCCGCTGATGACGGCCGACCGGTTCCGCCGCCACCTGCTCGGCTACCTCGTATTCTTCGTCGTCGCGGCGTTCGGGCTCATCTTCCTCGCGTACCAGGGCGATGCACGCACGCCGAACGCGCTGTACCGCGCGTTCCAGATGTGGCTGTACGCGGGCCTCGCGGTCTCGGCCGCGCTGACGCTCGCGGCCGCATGGCTGAACCGCCGCGCGGGCGTCGCGGCCGCGATCACCGCATTCGGCGCCGCGTGGCTCGCGTTCGGCACGATCGGCGGCACCGGGCACGACGAGTTCGGCCGCTACAGCTCGGGCGCGCTGCTCGCGCCCGCCGTGCGCGCCGAACTGGCGAAGCTGCCGCCCGACACGCCGTTCTACTCGATCGAGATGCTCGATCACACGTTCCCGTTCTATATGGGCCACACGACGATCATGGTCCAGCGCCAGGACGAGCTCGCGTTCGGGATCTCGGTCGAGCCGAACAAGTGGATTCCGACCGTCGACGAATGGATCACGCGCTGGAAGCAGGAAACCCATGCGCTCGCGATCATGCCGCCCGGCCAGTACGACACGCTGGTCAAGCAAGGCGTGCCGATGCGCGTCATTGCGCGCGACAGCCGCCGCGTGATCGTCGAGAAACCGCAATCGTAAGGACGCCCACCGCATGAATCCCGTTTCTCTCGTCTGCATCATCACCGGCGTGATGCTCAACGCCTGTGCGCAACTTCTGCTGAAAGCCGGCGTCAACGCCGTTGGACACTTCGAATTCAGCCGTGCGAACATCATCCCGGTCGGCCTGAAGATCGCGACCCAGTTGCCGATCATCGGCGGCCTCGGCTGCTACGTGCTGAGCGTCGTCGTCTGGATCGTCGGGCTGTCGCGGGTCGACGTGTCGATTGCGTACCCGATGCTGTCGCTCGGCTACGTCGTCAACGCATTCGCTGCCTGGTACCTGTTCGGCGAAGTGCTGTCGGTCCAGCGGCTCATCGGCATCGGCATCATCCTGATCGGGGTGCTCGTGCTCGCACGCAGCTGAGCGCCCGCGGCACCCGGCGGCGTTAAGCGTCCGCCTACAAAAAATCACGGTGCGAATCCGTCAACCGGTGTTTAATGCCGGTTTCGGACGGGATCGCCCGACCCTTTTATTACACGCCATTACAGGCCAAAGCGTTCATGAGCCAGACTTCCGCTCCGTTTCTGCCGTTCACCCGCCCCGAGATCGATGAGGAAACCATCCAGGGCGTCGTCGAAGTGCTGCGCTCGGGCTGGATCACCACCGGCCCGCAGAGCCAGAAATTCGAAGCGGCCCTGTCCGAGTACTGCGGCGGCCGTCCGGTCCGCGCGTTCAATTCGGGCACCTGCACGCTCGAGATCGGCCTGCGCATCGCGGGCGTCGGTGCCGGCCACGAGGTGATCACGACGCCGGCGTCGTGGGTCTCGACCAGCAACGTGATCCTCGAGACCGGCGCGACGCCCGTGTTCGTCGACATCGATCCGGTCACGCGCAACATCGACCTCGACAAGCTCGAGCAGGCGATCACGCCGCGCACGAAGGCGATCATCCCCGTCTACCTGGCCGGCCTGCCGGTCGACATGGACCGCCTGTACGCGATCGCGCGCGCACACAACCTGCGCGTGATCGAGGATGCCGCGCAGGCGCTCGGCTCGACGTGGAACGGCAAGCGCATCGGCGCGATCGGCGACATCGTGTCGTTCAGCTTCCACGCGAACAAGAACCTGACGACGATCGAAGGCGGCGCGCTCGTGCTGAACAACGAGGACGAGGCGACGCTCGCGCAGAAGTACCGGCTGCAGGGCATCACGCGCACGGGCTTCGACGGCATGGATTGCGACGTGCTCGGTGGCAAGTACAACCTGACCGACGTCGCCGCGCGCGTCGGCCTCGGCCAGCTGCCGCACCTCGAGCGGTTCACCGCGCAGCGCCATGCGCTCGCCCGCGCGTATTTCGCCGCGTTCGACGGCGGCCCGGCCGCGAAGCTCGGCCTCGGCCTGCCGCTCGCCGAATTCGAGAACGGCAACTGGCACATGTTCCTCGTCACGCTGCCGCTCGAGCGGTTGACGATCACCCGCGCCGAGTTCATGGCGCAGATGAAGGAACGCGGCATCGGCACGGGCATCCACTACCCGGCGATCCATCTTTTCACGCTGTACCGCGGGCTCGGCTTCAAGGAGGGCATGTTCCCCCACGCCGAACGGTACGGTGCATCGACCGTCACGCTGCCGCTCTTCACGCAGATGACGGAAGACGACGTGCGTCGCGTGGTCGACGCCATCAACCAGATTTGCGAACAATACGGAAAATAAGCGTACATGAGTCACCTTGAAGCACGCGCCGGGCATCCGGGCGCCGGGCACCTGGACGCCGGCCGGCCCGAAGTATCGATCATCATCCCCGTGTACAACGAGGAAGATGGCCTCGCCGCGCTGTTCGCGCGGCTGTATCCGGCACTCGACGCACTCGACACGTCATACGAAGTGATCCTGATCAACGACGGCAGCCGCGACCGCTCGGCCGCGATGCTCGCCGATCAGTTCCACGTGCGCCCCGACACGACGCGTGTCGTGCTGCTCAACGGCAACTACGGCCAGCATATGGCGATCCTCGCGGGCTTCGCGCAGTCGCACGGCGACATCGTCATCACGCTCGACGCCGACCTGCAGAACCCGCCCGAGGAAATCGGCAAGCTGATCGCGAAGATGCGCGAGGGCTACGACTACGTCGGCTCGATCCGCAAGCAGCGCCAGGACAGCCTGTGGCGACGCAAGGCGTCGCAGATGATGAACCGGCTGCGCGAGCGCATCACGCGCATCAAGATGACCGACCAGGGCTGCATGCTTCGTGCGTACAGCCGCCGCATCATCGATACGATCAACGTGTGCGGCGAAGTCAACACCTTCATCCCCGCGCTCGCCTATACGTTCGCGCAGAATCCGACCGAGATCGAGGTCGCGCACGAGGAGCGCTTCGCGGGCGAGTCGAAGTACTCGCTGTACAGCCTGATCCGGCTGAACTTCGACCTCGTGACGGGATTCTCGGTCGTGCCGCTGCAGTGGTTGTCGTTCATCGGCGTGATCCTGTCGATCGGCTCCGCCGCGCTGTTCGTGCTGCTGCTCGTGCGGCGCTTCATCGTCGGCGCGGAAGTGCAAGGCGTGTTCACGCTGTTCGCGATCACGTTCTTCCTGCTCGGCGTGATCATCTTCGCGCTCGGCCTGCTCGGCGAATACGTCGGCCGCATCTACCAGCAGGTGCGCGCGCGGCCGCGCTACCTGATCCAGGCCGTGCTCGAGCAGCACGACGGCGTGCCGGCGGTGCCGGCCGGCGCGAACCGCGCGGGAGCCGCGCAATGAAGCCGCGCGCGGTCGTCTTCGCGTATCACAACGTCGGCGTGCGATGCCTGCAGGTGCTGCTCGCGCGCGGCGTCGACGTCGCGCTCGTCGTCACGCACGAGGACAACCCGAACGAGAACATCTGGTTCGGCAGCGTCGCATCCGTCGCGGCCGAGCACGGCATCCCGGTCGTCACGCCGGCCGATCCCGCGGATCCGGCGCTGCGCCGCGCGGTGTCCGACGCGCAGCCGGATTTCATCTTCTCGTTCTACTACCGCCACATGCTGCCGGTGGACCTGCTCGCGATCGCGCCGCGCGGCGCGTACAACATGCACGGTTCGCTGCTGCCGAAATACCGGGGTCGGGTACCGACCAACTGGGCCGTACTGAACGGCGAGACCGAAACCGGCGCGACGCTGCACGAAATGGCCGCGAAGCCCGACGCGGGCGCGATCATCGGCCAGACCGCGGTGCCGATCCTGCCGGACGACACGGCCACGCAGGTGTTCGACAAGGTCACGGTGGCCGCCGAGCAGACGCTCTGGCGCGTGCTGCCCGCGCTGCTCGCGGGCGAGGCGCCGCACCTGCCGAACGATCTCGCGACCGGCAGCTACTTCGGCGGGCGCAAGCCCGAGGACGGCCGCGTCGACTGGTCGAAGCCGGCCGCGCAGGTCTACAACCTGGTGCGAGCGGTCGCGCCGCCGTATCCGGGCGCGTTCACGGACGTCGACGGCACGCGTTTCGTGATCGCGCGCGCGCGCCTCGCGGCGCCCGGCAGCGCGGCGGCGGCTGCCGCGGCAGATTTGCCGCCTGGCCTGCACGTAAGCGATAATGCGCTATTCGGCGTCTGCGGCGACAGCCGCGCCCTATCCATTCTCGAGCTGTGGCAGCAGCGCGACGGCAGCGAAACCGTCGTGACGCCCGCGGAATTCGCGCAGTTCATTCATTCTTCCCGTCATTCATGAAAGCAAAAAAAGTCCTGATCCTGGGTGTGAACGGCTTCATCGGCCATCACCTGTCGAAGCGCATTCTTGAAACCACCGATTGGGAAGTGTTCGGCATGGACATGCAGACCGATCGGCTTGGCGATCTCGTCAACCACGAGCGGATGCATTTCTTCGAAGGCGACATCACGATCAACAAGGAGTGGGTCGAGTATCACGTGAAGAAGTGCGACGTGATCCTGCCGCTCGTCGCGATCGCGACGCCGGCCACCTACGTCCAGCAGCCGCTGCGCGTGTTCGAGCTCGACTTCGAGGCGAACCTGCCGATCGTGCGTTCGGCCGTCAAGTACGGCAAGCACCTCGTGTTCCCGTCGACCTCCGAGGTCTACGGCATGTGCTCGGACGAGCAGTTCGACCCGGATGCATCGGCGCTCACCTACGGCCCGATCAACAAGCCGCGCTGGATCTACGCCTGCTCGAAGCAGCTGATGGACCGCGTGATCTGGGGCTACGGGATGGAAGGCCTGAACTTCACGCTGTTCCGTCCGTTCAACTGGATCGGCCCGGGCCTCGACTCGATCTACACGCCGAAGGAAGGCAGCTCGCGCGTCGTCACGCAGTTCCTCGGCCACATCGTGCGCGGCGAGAACATCAGCCTCGTCGACGGCGGTTCGCAGAAGCGCGCGTTCACCGACATCGGCGACGGCATCAGCGCGCTGATGAAGATCATCGACAACGCGAACGGCGTCGCATCGGGCAAGATCTACAACATCGGCAATCCGAAGAACAACTTCTCGGTTCGCGAGCTCGCGCACAAGATGCTCGAACTGGCGGCGGAATACCCCGAGTACGCCGATTCGGCCAAGCAGGTGAAGCTCGTCGAAACGACGTCGGGCGCCTACTACGGCAACGGCTACCAGGACGTGCAGAACCGCGTGCCGAAGATCGACAACACGATGCAGGAGCTCAACTGGGCGCCGCAAGCGACGTTCGACGACGCGCTGCGCAACATCTTCGAAGCGTATCGCGGCCACGTCGCCGACGCGCGCGCGCTCGTCGAACAGCAAGGCTGATCGGGTCGTTCGCTTGGCTCGCATCGTTCTCAAGATCGACGTCGACACGCTGCGCGGCACGCGCGAAGGCGTGCCGAACCTCGCGCGCATCTTCGACCGCTTCAGTGCGCGCGCGACCTTCCTCTTCAGCCTCGGGCCCGATCACACGGGCTGGGCGCTGCGGCGCGTGTTCCGCCCCGGCTTCCTGAAGAAGGTGTCGCGCACGTCGGTGGTCGAGCACTACGGCGTGAAGCAGCTGATGTACGGCGTGCTGCTGCCGGCCCCCGACATCGGCCGCCGTGCGATCGCCGACATGCGCGCAATTCACGAGGCCGGCTTCGAATGCGGCATCCACACGTGGGATCACGTGTACTGGCAGGACAACGTCCGCGCGCGCGATCGCGACTGGACCGCGCGTGAAATGCAGAAGAGTCACGCGCGCTTCATCGAGATCTTCGGCGCGCCGCCCGTCACGCACGGCGCGGCCGGCTGGCAGATGAACGATTCCGCGTTCGAGCAGATCGACGCATGGGGGATGCGCTACGCATCCGACGGTCGCGGCCATTCGCCGTACCTGCCCGTCGTCGGCGGCCGCACGCTGTCGCACGTGCAGATGCCGACGACACTGCCCACGCTCGACGAAGTGCTCGGCATCGACGGCATCGACACGCACAACGTCGCCGCGCACATCCTCAAGTTCACCGAAACCAATCCGCACGACCAGGTGTTCACGCTGCATGCGGAACTGGAAGGCCAGAAGCTCGCGCCCGTGTTCGAACAACTGCTCGCCGGCTGGCGCGCGCAAGGCCACACGTTTGCGACGATGGGCGACTACCACGCGACGCTGGACCGCGACTCGCTGCCATCGTACCCTGTCACGTGGGGCGAAATCCCCGGCCGCTCCGGCGAACTGATCGTCCAGCCCGACTGAGTTCGCGCGCAAGCCGGCGTCGCCCGCTCCGCCCTTGCGGCGCACTGCCGCGACGCCCCGCCGAACCGCGCCGCCGCCGCGGCGCCTTTGCATAACAACAGGAGAAACACGTGTCTGTCGAAGTTGACCGTCAAGTTCCCGATTTCACCGCACCGGCCACGGGCGGCGACATTTCGCTGTCCGACCTGAAGGGCAAGAAGCTCGTGCTGTACTTCTATCCGAAGGACAACACGCCGGGCTGCACGACCGAAGGGCTGCAGTTCCGCGATCTCTATCCGAAGTTCAAGAAAGCCGGTGCGGAAGTCATCGGCGTGTCGCGCGACAGCCTGCGCTCGCATGACAATTTCAAGGCAAAACTCGAACTGCCGTTCCCGTTGATTTCCGATGCCGACGAAGCGCTGTGCGCGCTGTTCGATGTCATCAAGATGAAGAAAATGTATGGCAAGGAAGTACGCGGAATCGAGCGCTCGACGTTCCTGATCGACGCCGACGGCGTGCTCCGTCAGGCATGGCGCGGCATCAAGGTACCGGGGCATGTGGACGACGTGCTAAGTGCTGTACAAGCGCTTTGAGGCGCGTTATATTGGCCCGCAATGAATGCCAGTTCGCCCCATATTTCTCGTAGCTGCGCCGGTGCTCGTAGCGATGCTTGCCAGCACCTGACGCGCATTACGACGGTATCAGCCGAGCCGCATGCCCCTGTCGACGGGGCAGCGGCTTTTTTTATGGATTGCGCGCCGGCCCTCGGTCCGGCCCTCACCCCGTCAAGGAGCTGATCGACACTTAGGCGAACCGGCTAGACGAAATTCCTGTGCGCCACCGCGCGCAAACTGCATGCGTCTACGTCACGCAGGATGCGATCAGCGGCGCACGCCATGCGACACGATTCCTCCCGAGGGACACCATGCCTTTGCCTACTCCCCCCAGCAAGCTCGGCAGCCTTCTGCCGCCCGACGAATACAAGGCGAAAGCGCGGCCCGCGAAAGCCGCGAAGAAATCCGCCGAAGGGGACGCATCCACAGCCGGTGACTATGGCCCGGCCAGCGTGGCCCAACCGATGATCGAAGCCGCGAACACGGCCGCGCCGCTGCGCGCCGTCGCGCCTTCGGCGCAGGATGCCGCGAGCGCACCCGCCCGCGGCCGCAAGACCAAACAGACGGCTGCCCTGTTGCAGCCGATGCCGGCGCCCGCCGAACCCGCGGCACCGGTCGTCGCGCGCAACGACAAGCCGGCCGCCGACAAACCGGCCGCGGCACCCGCGCGCGATACCGGCGCGACGACGAAGTCGCGCAGCCGCAAGCCGGCCGAAGCCGAGCAGCAGAAACTGTTCGTGCTCGACACCAACGTGCTGATGCACGACCCGAGCAGCCTCTTCCGCTTCGAGGAACACGACGTCTATCTGCCGATGATGACGCTCGAGGAACTCGACAACCACAAGAAGGGGATGTCCGAGGTCGCACGCAATGCGCGTCAGGTCAGCCGCACGCTCGACGCGCTCGTCGCCGACGGCGGCCCGATCTCGGCCGGCATTCCGCTGTCGCGCCTCGGCAGCCGCGAGGCGCTCGGCCGCCTGTACTTCCAGACGAAGCTCACCGACATCGCCCCCGTCGAAGGGCTGCCCGAAGGCAAGGCCGACAACCAGATCCTCGGCGTCGTGCGCGCGCTGCAGCGCGACCGGCCCGACCGCCAGGTCGTGCTGGTGTCGAAAGACATCAACATGCGGATCAAGGCGCATGCGCTCGGCCTGCCCGCGGAAGACTACTTCAACGACCAGGTGCTCGAGGATTCGGATCTCCTCTACACCGGCGTGCGCGAACTGCCGCAGGACTTCTGGACCAAGCACGCGAAGGGCATGGAGAGCTGGCAGGACACGAAGACGGGCACCACGTACTACCGCGTGACGGGCCCGCTCGTCGCGTCGATGCTCGTCAACGAGTTCGTCTATCTCGAGCCGCAGAACGGTGAACCGACGTTCCATGCGATCGTCCGCGAACTGAACGGCAAGACGGCGCTGCTGCAGACGCTGCGCGACTACAGCCACCACAAGAACAACGTGTGGGGCATCACCGCGCGCAACCGCGAGCAGAACTTCGCGCTGAACCTGCTGATGAACCCGGAGATCGATTTCGTCACGCTGCTCGGCCAGGCCGGTACCGGCAAGACGCTCGTCGCGCTCGCGGCCGGCCTCGCGCAGGTACTCGACGACAAGCGCTACAACGAGATCATCGTGACGCGCGCGACCGTGCCCGTCGGCGAGGACATCGGTTTCCTGCCCGGTACCGAGGAAGAGAAGATGCAGCCGTGGATGGGTGCCTTCGACGACAACCTCGAAGTGCTGCAGAAGACCGACGACGCGGCCGGCGAATGGGGACGTGCCGCGACGCAGGAGCTGATCCGTTCGCGCCTGAAGGTGAAGAGCATGAACTTCATGCGCGGCCGCACGTTCGTCGACAAGTACCTGATCATCGACGAGGCGCAGAACCTGACGCCGAAGCAGATGAAGACGCTCGTCACGCGCGCGGGCCCTGGCACGAAGATCGTGTGCCTCGGCAACATCGCGCAGATCGACACGCCTTACCTGACCGAAGGCAGCTCGGGCCTGACCTACGTCGTCGACCGCTTCAAGGGCTGGGGCCACAGCGGCCACGTGACGCTCGCGCGCGGCGAACGCTCGCGGCTCGCCGACTACGCGTCGGACATCCTGTAACGCGGCAGGCCGGCCCGTCGGCCGGCTTTCGACGCATCGCGGCGCTTCGTTTCCGGAGCGCCGTTTTTATTTGGGGTCGAAAACGCAAGTAACGCATCGTCACGCAACAACCTCACTTACGCGCGAAACTTCAAGTAAATTCTCAGGAATGGTTGCTTAAGCCCCGCCGGAGCGTCTACCATCGGGTCTGTCTGTTGTCATACGATTCGCGAGCGCGCCGCACTCGCCCGCCTTGCCATGCTTCGAATCTGGGTTCCCGTCACCGTCGTTTCACTGCTTGCGGCCTGCTCGAGCGTGCCGCCGCAGTCGGCATCGCGCGACCCGGGAATGAAGATCACGACGCCGCGCGCATTCCCCGCGCCCGCCAATTTCCCGAAATTCGTCGATCACAGCGTCGGCCAGGAAGAAATCTCGATCCAGGCGATGAGCCTCGTCGGCGTTCCGTATCGCTGGGGCGGCAACACCCCGACGAGCGGCTTCGACTGCAGCGGGCTCGTGCGCTACGTGATCGGCCGCGCGGCCGACGTGAACCTGCCGCGCACGACCGCCGACATGAGCGGCCGCGGTGTGTCGATCGACCCCGACCAGGTCGCACCGGGCGACCTGATCTTCTTCAATACGACCGGACGGCCGCATTCGCACGTCGGCATCTATGTCGGCAAGCTGCGCTTCGTCAACGCACCGTCGACGGGCGGCACCGTGCGGCTCGACTACCTGACGAACCCGTACTGGGCCAAGCGCTTCGACGGCATTCGCCGCGTCGCGCCGCCGCGCACGGCGCCCGCACCGTTCGATGCGCCGACCTACGACGCACGGCGCGACGAGCCGCGCAACCCGCCGGCGGTCGCGCCCGCCCCCGTCGTGACTGCCGCCGCGCCGCGCCCGCCTGCGTATGCTTCGTCGCAAGCCGGAGCGCCCCAGTCGCCCGCTCGGGTCACGCCGGCCGTGTCGACCGCCGCAGTTGCGGTCGCACCCGCGGCCGCGCCCGCCGATCCGTACGAACCGCCGCCGCCGCGCGTTCAGGCGGCTCAGCAGCAGGCAACGTCTGTGAATGGCAGCGTAACCGCGATGACGGCAGATGCAGCGCCGGCCAGCCCGGCGGAGGTCGGTACACAGATTCCGACCACGACACTGACGGCCGCCCAGGCTGCCGCTTTCGATGCGGAACCGGCACCCGCCCCTGCCGCGACGGCTGCGCGCAGCACCGAGCCCGCCGCCGTGCAGGTACTGCGTGCATCGACACAATCCGCGCCCGTCGTCCCGCACACCGGCACGGCCGACGATCCGATCGCCCGGTTCGCGAACGGAAGTTACTAGCCCGTTTCGCCCTGCCTGCGGCCATACGGAACAGCACCCGCCGTTCGTCGCACACTCCCGCATCCTCAAAAGAAAATGCGCCGCAGCCTTTCGGCGTGCGGCGCATTTCATGTCGATCCTGCAGTGTCGGCGATCAGAAGATCCGGTGTCCGAGCCACCATCCACCGGCCGCGATCAGCGCGGATGCGGGAATCGTCAGCACCCACGCCCACACGATGTTGCCGGCAACGCCCCAGCGCACGGCCGACAGCTTGCGCGTCGCGCCGACGCCGACGATCGCGCCGGTGATCGTATGCGTGGTCGACACGGGAATGCCGAGGAACGACGCAATGAACAGCGTGATCGCACCACCACTTTCCGCGCAGAAACCGCCGACCGGCTTGAGCTTCGTGATCTTCTGGCCCATCGTGCGCACGATGCGCCAGCCGCCGAACAGCGTGCCGAGGCCCATCGACAGGTAACACGCGCCGATCACCCATGCGGGCGGCGCATCGGACGTCGCCGACGCATAACCCGACGCGATCAGCAGCATCCAGATGATGCCGATCGTCTTCTGCGCGTCGTTGCCGCCGTGGCCGAGGCTGTACAGGCCGGCCGACAGCAGCTGGAGCCGTCGGAAGCGCCGGTCGACCTTGCTTGGCGCGGTACGGAAATACAGCCACGACACGCCGAGCATGAACAGCGAACCGAGGATGAAGCCGAGCAGCGGCGAAATGAAGATGAACGCGACGGTCTTCATCAGCCCGTCCATGTTCAGCGAGCTCCAGCCCGACTTCGCGAGTGCCGCGCCGACGAGGCCGCCGATCAGCGCGTGCGACGAGCTCGACGGAATCCCGTAGTACCAGGTGATCACGTTCCAGCCGATCGCGCCGACCAGTGCGCCGAACACGACATAGTGGTCGACGATCTCGGGATCGATCGTGCCTTTACCGACGGTCTGCGCGACTTTCAGGTGGAAGATGAAATACGCGATGACGTTGAACGCGGCCGCGAACACCACGGCCTGCTGGGGCTTCAGCACCCCGGTGGACACGACGGTGGCGATCGAGTTCGCCGCGTCGTGGAAGCCGTTCATAAAGTCGAATACGAGCGCGACGAGCACCAGCGTCGCGACCATCCATAGGGCGAGTTGTATCGAATGCATCGTGGTCCGCTCAGGCGTTTTCCAGCACGATGCCTTCGATGATGTTCGCGACGTCCTCGCACTTGTCGGTGATCTCTTCGAGCAGCTCGTAGATCGCCTTCAGCTTGATGAGCGTCTTCACGTCGTCTTCTTCGCGGAACAGCTTCGACATCGCCGCGCGCAGCACGCGATCGGCCTCCGACTCCCAGCGGTCGATCTCCTCGCACTGCTTGAGGATCTGCCCCGACTGCTTCATGTCGGACAGCATGCCGACCGCCTGCTGCACGTGCTGGGCCGACTGCGTGACGATGTGCGCGAGCTGGCTCGCCTCCGACGTGACGGCACGCACGTCGTACAGCGAGACGGCCGTTGCGACGTCTTCCATCAGGTCGAGGATGTCGTCCATCGTCGTGATCAGCTTGTGGATCTCGTCGCGATCGAGCGGCGTGATGAAAGTCTTGTGCAGCAAATCGATCGCTTCGTGCGTGAGCTTGTCAGCGGCCTTCTCGGCGGTCTGCACGTTTTGCTTGTGAATCTCGGCGTCGGCGAGATTGTCGATCAGCAGTTCGAGCTCGCGGCCACCGGAAACGATGTGCTTCGCGTGCGCGTTGAAGAGTTCAAAGAACTTGCCCTCGGTGGGCATGAATCGACCGAACATGGGATTCCTGAGAGATTGTCAAACTACTGTCACGAAAACGGGCGACATTGTACCGTTTCCGGTCGCGACTCGGCGCGCGCATATACGCGCGCCGGGATTGAATACAACGTTTGGCGAAATAAGGGTTTACTTCCGGCGTTACTCGCCGTGGAAGTTCTGCGCCCCGGCGAAATTATCGAACTTCGTGTATTGCCCCAGGAACGTGAGTCGAACGGGTCCGATCGGACCGTTACGCTGCTTGCCGATGATAATCTCGGCCGTCCCTTTGTCCGGGCTGTCGGGATTGTAAACTTCATCGCGATAGATGAACAGGATCACGTCCGCATCCTGTTCGATTGCACCGGATTCGCGCAGGTCCGACATCACCGGACGCTTGTTCGGGCGCTGCTCGAGGCCACGGTTCAACTGCGACAGCGCGATCACCGGCACGTCGAGTTCCTTCGCGAGACTCTTCAGCGACCGTGAAATTTCCGAGATTTCGGTCGCGCGGTTCTCGCCCTGCGACGAGCCCGACATCAGCTGCAGGTAGTCGACGATGATGAGGCCGAGCTTGCCGCATTGCCGCGCGAGACGCCGCGCGCGCGAGCGCAATTCCATCGGGTTCAGGCCACCCGTCTCGTCGATGAAGAGTTGCGCCTCGCTCATCTTCTGCACCGCATGGGTCAGCTTCGGCCAGTCCTCGTCGGTCAGGCGACCCGTCCGCATCCGGTGCTGATCGAGCCGGCCGATCGAGCCGAGCATACGCATCACGAGCTGGGTACCCGGCATTTCCATCGAGAACACCGCGACGGGCAGCCCGTACTCGACCGCGACATATTCGCCGATGTTCATCGACAGCGCGGTCTTGCCCATCGACGGCCGCCCCGCGACGATGATCAGTTCACCACCGTGCATCCCGGAGGTCATCCGGTCGAGGTCGACGAAGCCCGTCGGCGTGCCCGTGACGTCGCTCGGGTTCGCGGTGTGGTACAGCGTGTCGATGCGTTCGACGACCTGCGTGAGCAGCGGGCCGACCTCGAGGAAGCCCTGGTTGCCGCGCGCGCCCTCTTCGGCGATCGAGAACACCTTCGACTCGGCTTCGTCGAGCAGCTGACGGACTTCCTTGCCCTGCGGATTGAACGCGTCGGCCGAGATTTCGTCGGCAACCGACACGAGCCGGCGCAGCACCGCGCGGTCGCGCACGATTTCGGCATAACGACGGATGTTCGCCGCGCTCGGCGTATTCTGCGCGAGCGCGTTCAGGTACGCGAGCCCGCCGACGTCGTCGGCCTTGCCGGACGTGACCATCGCTTCGTACACGGTCACGACGTCGGCCGGGCGTGTCGACGCGATCAGTCGGCCGATGTGCTCGTAGATGATCCGGTGGTCGTAGCGATAGAAATCGCCCTGCGACAGGAAGTCGGCAATCCGGTCCCATGCCGCGTTGTCGAGCAACAGGCCGCCGAGCACCGACTGTTCGGCTTCGACCGAATGCGGCGGGACTTTCAGCGATTCGATTTGGGGATCTTGCGGCGCGTTCATGGGTTGGGATTATCGCGAATTACACAGGACGGCGCCATACCGGCCGCCAGTGATGCGGCAATAAAAAAGGCAGGCCCCGGTTGCCCGGGCGCCTGCCCTTGTCCGGACAGCGGAAGCCGCCCGGGAAGCTTGCGTACGCTTACGCGTGGTCGCCGATCACGTTGACCGTGACGTCGACGATGACGTCCGTGTGCAGTGCGATCTGGACGTTGTGCTCGCCGATCATCTTCAGCGGGCCTTCCGGCATGCGAACTTGCAGCTTCTCGACTTCGTAACCTGCCTTCTTCAGCAGTTCAGCGACGTCGCCGTTCGTGACGGAGCCGAACAGACGGCCGTCAACGCCCGACTTCTGCGTGATTTCGAACGACTGGCCGTTCAGCTTCTCGCCGACTGCCTGCGATGCTGCCAGCTTTTCAGCGGCGACCTTTTCGAGTTCCGCGCGGCGGACTTCGAATTCAGCGATCGCTTCCTTCGTTGCACGACGAGCCTTGCGGTTCGGGATCAGGAAGTTGCGAGCGTAACCGTCCTTGACCTTGACGATGTCGCCGAGGTTGCCCAGGTTGGCGACTTTTTCCAACAGAATGATTTGCATTCGAATTCTCCTTATTGCGTCGCCTGATTACGCCTTGTGCTGATCGGTGTACGGCATCAGCGCGAGGAAACGCGCGCGCTTGATTGCCGTGTCCAGCTGACGCTGATAGTGCGCCTTCGTACCCGTCAGACGAGCCGGCGTGATCTTGCCGTTTTCGCCGATGAAGTCCTTCAGCGTTTCCGTGTCCTTGTAGTCGATCTGCTCGACGCCGGCAGCCGTGAAACGGCAGAACTTCTTGCGCTTGAAGAGCGGGTTTTGTTGCTGACGACGCTTGTCGAATTTCTTACCAGTCGGGCGGGGCATGATTTCAGTCCTTTCCAATGTCCTGCAATGCTGTGATGTGAAACACCAAGGTTCTCGCGTTGCGGCTTTTCTTTGCCAGGAAGCCCGTGAACAGCGTTTCGACGCCCATTTCACGGCTTTCCAGCTTGCCGCTCGCCTCACCGGCCGCCACCGCCTCGATCGTCATTTCGACCTGACGGGGAATGCCTGCTTCGACGACTTCCGTGCGGTGGTGCAACGTGGCGCTTGCGATCGGAACACCTGCCGGCGTATATCGCACCGGTGCGCGTTCGACGACGCTCGCCGTCAATTGCAACCTGTTCACGTGAGTGACGCGCTCCTTGATGGCTTAATGAATGACGAACTTAAGCCTGCGCTTCGGTCGGCTGAGCTGCAGCCGCCTTCTTGGCTTCTTCGCGCTGAACTTCCTTCATCATCGGCGACGGGCCGGTTTCGGCCTTCTTCATCTTGACGATGAGGTGGCGCAGCACGGCGTCGTTGAACTTGAACGCGTGTTCGAGTTCGTCGAGCGTCGTCTGGTCGCACTCGATGTTCATGCAGACGTAGTGAGCCTTCGCGAGTTTCTCGATCATGTAGGCCAGTTGGCGACGGCCCCAGTCTTCGACACGGTGGATCTGACCGCCGTGCGACGTGATCGTGGTCTTGTAACGCTCGATCATCGCGGGCACTTGCTCGCTCTGATCGGGGTGCACGATGAATACGATTTCGTAATGACGCATTACACACTCCTTGTGGATTAAAGCCACCCGGGCGTCTGAACCGGTGTGGCAAGTGAGAAGCCGAAGATTCTAACCCGGATACGGGGCTCGCGCAAGGCCAATCGACGGCTCGCGGCTGGATTCAGCCGTGTTTTCAAAGACTTGAAGGGCCGGGCCTGCGTAATCGGCTGCGTTGCGGCCTTTTTGAGATCGGGGCCGGATCCCGGGCGGACCCGTGCCCCGTCGCGCCGTCACTCGGTGCGCGTGCCGGCGAGCCGCGCGTCGAGCGCCGTCCTGAACGCCGCGAGCGCCGACGGCTCCGCATCGGTCACGGCCCACCACGTCATTCCGGCCGCGTCCCAGCGGTCGAGTGCATAACCCTGCGACACGGTCGTGTACGGCGCGTTTGCCTGCCCTTCGCCGGCCGGCCGCACGTAGACGTCGATGACGTGCTGCCGGTAGCGGTACACGAGCACCGCGACACGGCGACGCCCGACATAGTCGAGCCGGCCGCCGACCAGCGCGAAACCGCTCGCCGCAAGATCCTCGACCGGCGGCGCATAGTCGAGCCGGCCGTTGAACCACGGCTTGACCGTATGCCGGTCGGTCGAGATCACGTCGATGTCGCGCGCCGACAGGTCGGCCCGCACGTGGCTCGAGACGAGTTCGTCGACCGTGCGGTCGGTGTCGGCGTGGCGCGCGGACAGCGCCATCCCGGCCGCCGCGGCGAGCGCCACCAGCAGCGCGACGCCCCAGCCGAGCCCAGGCAGCGCAGCGACGCGCGGCCCCGTGCCGGCAGGCGCCGGGCGTGCCGGCACGCCACTGCCGGTCGGCCAGGAGAACCAGCGGCGGCCGCGCGGCGACGGTTTTGGTTGCGATTGCGGCGCGGGCCGCGGTTCCGCCCGCGATGGTTCGCTGGCCCGCCCGACGTCCGCCACCGGCAACGCCGCGAGGATGCTCGCCCGCAGCGCATCCGGCGCGCGGTGATAGTCGGCCTGCCGCACGGCCTGCACCAGCGTGACGATCCGCGCGCGTTCGCGGCGGCACGCGTCGCACCCTTCGACATGCTGCTGGACCCGCAACGCATCGGGCGCCGACAGCTCGCGGTCGACGTCCGCGTCCAGCAACGCTCGCGCTTCGTTACAGTCCATCGATAGCCTCCGATGCATTTCCACCCGCCGGCGTACGGCCCGGCTTGCCGCCGGCCGCCGGCGCCGGCGCGCCGCCCAGCAGCGCGGCCAACCTGCGACGGCCGCGCGCGAGCCGCGACATCACCGTGCCGACCGGCACGTCCGCGATCGCCGCGATCTCGCGGTAGCTCAAATCCTCCATCTCGCGCAGCACGAGCACCTCGCGGTATTCGGGCGGCAGCTTCGCGAGCGCCGCATTCACGAGCCGCACGTTCTCGCCGCGCAGCAGCTGCGCGAGCGGATCCTCGGTCGCGGGCTGCCAGTCGTCGAGCGCCTCGGTATCGTCGAGCGTGTCGGGCAGCGCGACCTCGTGCGCATGCGTGCGGCGTCGCCATTCGGTGTACCAGGTGTGGCGCACGATCGTCAGCAGCCACGGCCGCGCGTTGTCGCCGCGACACGAATCGACGAAGCGCAGCGCGCGCATGCACGCGTCCTGGACGACATCGTCCGCATCGCTGGCGCTGCCGCTCAGCCAGCGCGCGAGGTTGTACGCGGCGTCGAGATGCGGCAGCACGAGCGTGCGAAACCGCTCGCCGCGCGCTACCGCGTCGTCCGCCACCTGCTCATCGACCGCCTGTCCGGCTTGCCCCACATGACCTCCCTGGTCCCGGCGGCCGACGCCGCGCCCGTTCCGCGCACGGTGCCCGGACAGACCGGCAACGTGCACGCTCGATGACCTTACCGTCGTTGCGTCGAGTTTATTCCCGCGCCGCGCGCATGAAGCGTAAAAAATCGCCGGACGGCCTTGCGGCCCGGCCGCCCGCCCCTGCTACGGCGTGGTGCTCCAGTAGCCCGGAAGCGCGTATGCGGCGCGCAGATAGTCGATGAAATAGCGCACGCGCGCCGGCACGTAGCGCTGCTGCGGGTAGACCGCGAGGATGTCGTAGTCGGGCAGCGCGTACTCGTCGAGCACGGTCTCGAGCTCGCCCGTTTCGAGCTGCGCGGCGATTTCCCAGGTCGAGCGCCAGCCGAGCCCGAGGCCCTCGGCCACCCAGCGGTGCAGCAGTTCGCCGTCGTTGCAGTCGAGATTGCCCGCCACGCGCATCGTCGCGATCTTGCCGTGGCGCTGGAAATACCAGCCGCGGTTCTGCCCGCCCTGCAGGTTGAAGGCCAGGCAATTGTGCTTGAGCAGGTCGTCGAGCGACTTCGGCCGGCCATGCCGGCGGAAATAGTCGGGCGTACCGCACACGACGCGCCGGTTCGACGCGAGCTTCACCGCGACGAAGTTCGGATCGACGGCGCCGCCGATCCGGATCGACAGGTCATAGCCTTCGCGCACGAGATCGACGACCCGGTCGGTCAGGTTGAACGACAGCTGCATCTCGGGCTTGTCGGCGAGAAAGCCGGGCGCGTGCGGCGCGACGTGCTTGCGCCCGAACGCGGCCGGCGCGGACACGATCAGGTGCCCGCTGACCGCGCGCCGCCCGGCGGCCAGCTCGTTTTCGGCCTGGTCCCACTCGGACAGCAGCCCGCGGCAGCGCTCGAGGAACGCGGCGCCCTCCTCGCTGACCACCAGGCGCCGCGTCGAGCGGTACATCAGCTTCACGCCGAGGCGCTTCTCGAGCGCGTCGATGCGCCGCCCGAGCACCACCGGCGATACGCCCTCCTCGAGCGCCGCGGCCGCGAGGCTGCCGGCATCCGCGACCCGCACGAACGTCTCGATCTGCTTGAAGCGATCCATCTCCCGTCTCCGTCTCGGTTCCGACACCGGCGGGAAACCCCGTCCGGCCGTCATTCCATACTTTTAGTTTCGAAATAAGCGACTGCGGCTGATCTTATCAAACCTTTCCTGCATCCCTAGAGTGTTCCCAACAGACCCATTTGCAAGATCCACCCCATTCAAGGAGACATTCATGGCCAAGATGAGAGCCGTCGACGCAGCTGTGCTCGTGCTCGAGAAAGAAGGCATCCAGACCGCGTTCGGCGTGCCGGGTGCAGCCATCAACCCGTTCTACTCCGCCATGCGCAAGTCGGGTGGCATCAGCCACGTGCTGGCGCGCCACGTCGAAGGCGCATCGCACATGGCCGAAGGCTTCACGCGTGCCGCGCCGGGCAACATCGGCGTGTGTATCGGCACGTCGGGCCCCGCCGGCACCGACATGATCACGGGCCTCTACTCCGCATCGGCCGACTCGATTCCGATCCTCGCGATCACGGGCCAGGCACCGCGTGCCCGCCTGTACAAGGAAGATTTCCAGGCCGTCGACATCGAGTCGATCGCGAAGCCCGTCACCAAGTGGGCCGTCACCGTGCGCGAGCCGGCGCTCGTGCCGCGCGTGTTCCAGCAGGCTTTCCACCTGATGCGCTCGGGCCGTCCGGGCCCGGTGCTGGTCGACCTGCCGATCGACGTGCAGCTCGCCGAAATCGAATTCGACATCGACACGTATGAACCGCTGCCGATCTACAAGCCCGCGGCATCCCGCGCGCAGATCGAGAAGGCGCTCACGATGCTCAACGACGCGGACAAGCCGCTGATCGTGTCGGGCGGCGGCGTGCTCAACGCAGCGGCCGAAGACCTGCTGGTCCAGTTCGCCGAAACGATCGGCGTGCCGGTGATCCCGACGCTGATGTCGTGGGGCGCGATTCCGGACGACCATCCGCTGATGGCCGGCATGGTCGGCCTGCAGACGTCGCACCGCTACGGCAACGCAACGATGCTCGCGTCCGACTTCGTGCTCGGCATCGGCAACCGCTGGGCCAACCGCCACACGGGCAGCGTCGAGGTCTATACGAAGGGCCGCAAGTTCGTGCACGTCGACATCGAACCGACGCAGATCGGCCGCGTGTTCGGCCCGGATCTCGGCATCGTGTCCGATGCGAAGGCGGCACTCGAGCTGTTCGTCGCGGTCGCGCAGGAATGGAAGGCCGCCGGCAAGCTGAAGGACCGTAGCGCATGGGTGGCCGACTGCCAGGAACGCAAGCGCACGCTGCAGCGCAAGACGCACTTCGACAACGTGCCGGTCAAGCCGCAGCGCGTGTACGAAGAGATGAACAAGGTGTTCGGCCGCGATACGTGCTACGTCAGCACGATCGGCCTGTCGCAGATCGCCGCCGCGCAGTTCCTGCACGTGTTCAAGGCACGCAACTGGATCAACTGCGGCCAGGCCGGCCCGCTCGGCTGGACGATCCCCGCCGCGCTCGGCGTGCGTGCCGCCGATCCGAGCCGCCCGATCGTCGCGCTGTCCGGCGACTACGACTTCCAGTTCATGATCGAGGAACTGGCAGCGGGCGCGCAATTCAAGCTGCCGTACGTGCACGTCGTCGTGAACAACTCGTACCTCGGGCTGATCCGCCAGGCACAGCGCGCGTTCGACATGGACTACTGCGTGCAGCTCGCGTTCGACAACGTGAACGCACCGGAGCTGAACGGCTATGGCGTCGACCACGTGGCCGTTGCGGAAGGCCTCGGCTGCAAGGCGCTGCGCGTGTTCAAGCCGGAAGAGATCGAGCCGGCGCTGCGCCAGGCGCAATCGCTCGCAGAAGAGTTCAGCGTGCCGGTGGTCGTCGAAGTGATCCTCGAGCGCGTGACGAACATCTCGATGGGCACCGAAATCGACGCGATCAACGAGTTCGAAGATCTCGCCGAAAAGGCCGAGCACGCACCGACCGCCATCTCGATGCTCGACTGATCCGCAACACATTCCTGACTGACCGACCGAAGAGGCTTAGCTCATGCCGAAGTTTGCTGCAAACCTGACCATGCTGTTCAACGAAGTGCCGTTCCTCGACCGCTTCAAGGCGGCCGCGGACGCGGGCTTCGACGCCGTCGAGTTCCTGTTCCCGTATCCGTACGCGAAAGAGGAACTCGCCGAGCAACTCGAGACGCACCGCCTGCGCCTCGTGCTGCACAACCTGCCTGCCGGCAACTGGGATCAGGGCGAGCGCGGCATCGCGTGCCTGCCCGATCGCGTCGGCGAGTTCCAGGAGGGTGTGGGCCGTGCGATCGAGTACGCAAAGGCACTGAAGGTACCGCAGCTGAACTGCCTGGTCGGCATCCCGTCGGCCAGCACGGCGCGCGACAAGACGTTCGTCACGATCGTCGACAACCTGCGCTTTGCCGCCGATGCGCTGAAGCGCGAAGGCATCCGCCTGCTCGTCGAGCCGTGCAACAGCTTCGACATCCCGGGCTTCGCGCTGAACCGCTCGTCCGAAGGGCTCGACGTGATCCGCGCGGTCGGCTCGGACAACCTGTTCCTGCAGTACGACATCTATCACATGCAGCGCATGGAAGGCGAACTGGCCGCGACGATCGAACGCAACCTCGCATCGATCGGCCACGTCCAGCTCGCGGACAACCCGGGCCGTAACGAGCCGGGCACGGGCGAGATCAACTACGCGTTCCTGTTCGCCCTGCTCGACCGGCTCGGTTATGCCGGCTACGTCGGCTGCGAATACAAGCCCCGCACCACCACGACGGAAGGCCTCGGCTGGCTGCAAAGCGTCGCCGGCTGCGCACCGGGCTCGGCGCGCCGCGCCGCCTGAGATCCGCCCTTCCCGTTTTCGCCCCTATAGGAGACTTTCAACATGGCAACCATCGGTTTCATCGGCCTCGGCATCATGGGCGCGCACATGGCGCGCAACCTGCTCAAGGGCGACCACCAGCTCGTCGTGAACGGTGCGTTCCCGATTCCGGACGACCTGCGCACCAGCGCGAAGGTCGTCGCGAACTCGACCGAAGTCGCGCAGAACGCGGACGTCATCGTCGTGATGGTGCCGGACACGCCCGACGTGCGTAACGTGCTGTTCGCCGACGACGGCGTCGCCAAGGGCCTCACGGCCGGCAAGCTCGTGATCGACATGAGCTCGATCTCGCCGCTCGACACGCAGGAATTCGCGAAGCAGATCAACGCGCTCGGCTGCGACTACCTCGACGCGCCGGTGTCCGGCGGCGAAGTCGGTGCCCGCGAAGCCTCGCTGACGATCATGGTCGGCGGCCCGGAGCAGGCATTCGAGCGCGCGAAGCCGCTGTTCGAGAAGATGGGCAAGAACATCACGCTCGTCGGCGACAACGGCGCGGGCCAGACTTGCAAGGTCGCGAACCAGATCATCGTTGCGCTGAACATCGAAGCCGTCGGCGAAGCGCTGCTGTTCGCCGCACGCTCGGGCGCCGATCCGGAGCGCGTTCGCCAGGCGCTGATGGGCGGCTTTGCCGCGTCGCGCATCCTCGAAGTGCACGGCGCGCGGATGACCAAGCGCACGTTCGATCCGGGCTTCCGCATCGAGCTGCACCAGAAGGACCTGAACCTCGCGCTCGACGGCGCACGCAAGCTCGGCCTCGCGCTGCCGCACACCGCGAGCGCGCAGCAGCTGTTCAGCGTATGCGCGTCGCACGGCGGCAAGGCATGGGATCACTCGGCACTCGTGCGCGCGCTCGAGATCATGTCGAACTTCGAAATCGGCCAGACGCCGGCCGCGTAACGCGGGTGCAACGACGCGCGTTTCCGCTGCAATGGCGGAAACGCGCGACAGACATGCGCGATTCGGTCACGGCCGGTCGCATCGATGCGCGACGTGCTCGCGCATCACGGTGGGGCGCCCCGCCACGCATCGCCAACGGCATGCGGGACGGGGCGAAAAACGCCGCTCTGGGCTGAGAGCGGCGTGGTGGGGTCCGCAGCGGCACCCGGCGGCGCCGGGGAAGCCTTGGTCGGTCAGACGTCGTCGTCGGGTGTCCGCCTGTCGGATTTCGCGTATTACATTTCTTTACGTTCGAGCGTGCGATTTTTCATGCAATCGTCGCGTTGAACGCCTACACTTTCGCCACGCCTTTCGAGAAAACCGCCGCGCTTGCGCTCACCCCGGTGAACGCGCCCAGCGCGGTGTTTTTTTCGCCACTTCACGGCGCGTTTTCTTTTCAACCACCTAAGGAGTGCAACGATGGGTCTTCTTTCGTTTATCAAAGAGGCGGGTGAAAAACTGCTGGGTCATGCCGACGCGCAAGCGGCGGAAGATCCGAATGCCGCAAACCAGACCGCGGCCGATGCCATCAAGAACTACATCAGCACGCAAGGTCTCGACACGTCGAACCTGACCGTCGCGTTCGACGGCGCATCGCGCACCGTCACGCTGTCGGGCAGCGTCGCCGACCTCGACACGAAGGCCAAGGTCAAGGTCGCGGCCGGCAACGTGCAGGGCGTCGCGGGCGTCAACGACGACGACCTCCAGCCGGACGATCCGGAAGTGCAGTACCACGACGTGAAGCCGGGCGACACGCTGTCGGCGATCGCCAAGGAAGTGTATGGCGACGCGAACAAGTACCCGGCGATCTTCGAAGCGAACAAGCCGATGCTGTCGAGCCCGGACCGGATCTACCCGGGCCAGAAGCTCGTGATTCCGCCGCAGTCCTGAGCATTCTTGCCGGATTGACGCAAAAAAGGCAGGCCGATGGCCTGCCTTTTTTCATGGGTGCCGCGCGCGCCCGATCGGCGCGTATCGGTCACCGCGTCACTGCGTGTCGAACAGCCGCTGCAGTTCGTCGCGCACCCCGATACCGTTTGCCAGCGCGAGCATCAGCAGCACGCGCGCCTTGAACGGATTCAGCGAACCCGCACTCACGAAGCCGAGCGCATCGTCATTCGCGGCGCCGTTGCGCATCACGTGCCCCGAACCGACGCGCGACGCGCGAACCACGGCAACGCCCGCGTTCGCCGTGTCGGCCAGCGCCGCCTGCAGCGTCGCATGGATCGAGCCGTTGCCCGTGCCCGCGACGACCAGACCGCGCACGCCGGCCGCAACCAGCGCGTCGACGGCCGTGCGCGTCACGCCCGCATAACTCACGACGACTTCGACGGACGGCCAGGTTGTCGCAATCGCCAGTGGCGTGTCGCGCGAACGCGTGACGCGTCGTGCGAATTCGACGCGGCCGTCCTGCACCCAGCCGAGTGCGCCGAGCTCCGGCGACTGGAATGCGTCGACCGCATAGGTGCTCGTCTTCACGACGTCGCGTGCGCCATGGATCCGGTTGTTGAACGCGACCAGCACGCCCTGCCCGCGCGCCAACGGATGCGCGGCCACCGTCACCGCGTTCAGCAGGTTCAGCGGGCCGTCCGACGACAGCGCGGTCGCCGGGCGCATCGCGGCCGTCAGCACGACCGGCTTGTCGCCCCGGACGACCAGATGCAGCGCGTACGCGGTTTCCTCGAGCGTGTCGGTGCCGTGCGTGATCACGATGCCGTCGATCGCCGGATCGGCCATCAACGCGTCGATCCGCGTGGCGAGCGTGTTCCACAGCGGCAGCGCGAGATCCTTGCTGTCGATGCTGGCGATCTGCTCGGCGTCGATGCGTGCGACCGACGCAAGCGCCGGCACCGCGTCGACCAGGAAATTGACGCCGAGCGCGCCGGCCTGGTAGCCCGCCGTGCTGGCCGCGTCGGGTGCGGCGCCGGCGATCGTGCCGCCGGTGGCGAGCACGGCAATGCGCGGCAGCGCCGCCGTGGACGGAGAGGATGCGGGATTCGGAGTATTCATGGCCGGGATTGTAATGGCTCGCGACCGGGATCCGGCGGGTTCCGGCGCGGCGGGCGATACCGGCCGCCGCGCGTCATGGTTTGTCCCGATCGCCCTTTCGGGCGCGTCGTCAACGGCCGTGGCGCACGCAACGTTATAGAAAGTGCCGTTTTGGTGTTTTCACATTGATTTGCCATAATCGGAGCACGCAGCGCGATGCGACCCTATCCACATCGTGTCGTGCTGCGTGACGGCGTCGATAAAACGCAATTCACCCCATGGGAGTGTCGAAATGAAAATCCAATCGCTCGTAGCCGCAGTGCTTCTCGGCGGCATGCTGGCTTCCCCCGCGTTCGCGGCGAACAGCCAGCAGGACAAGATGAAGGCCTGTAACACCCAGGCAACCGGCAAGACGGGCGACGAACGCAAGGCGTTCATGAAGGACTGCCTGTCGGCGAAGCCCGCGAAGGCAATGTCGCAGCAGGACAAGATGAAGGCATGCAACACGCAGGCCACCGGCAAGAAGGGCGACGACCGCAAGGCGTTCATGAAGAGTTGCCTGAGCAACCAGCCGGCCGCCTGAGCCCCGGCGCTCCCGTATCGAATGCCGCGCACCGCTTCGGCGGGCGCGGCATTTTTGTTTTGGTTGCACGCGCATCGACGCACGCGTTCCGCCCTCTCCCGCCCCGCTTTCCCGTCCTGCCATACCGGCGCCGCCACATGGTGCGGCAATTCGCCGCGTTTTCTTCTATGATGGCTGCAACGCGGCCCACCCAAGTACAAGAAGCGCCATCGGGCCGCCCTCGAGACGAACGCGCATGCGCGTCAAACGGAGGCATGGATGGCATGGAGACAACACCGCTGGTTCCGCCGCTGGCTGATCGTGATCGTGTTCTGGGCCGTGCCCGTCGCGATCGTTGCCGTCCGCGAGATCCGCGAGGAAATGGCCTACAACAAGGCGGACCTGCAGCTCGCGCTGACCACTTGGCAGCTCACCGATGCGCAGCAGGCCGCCGGCGCCGCCGCGAAGTGCCACGGGGATCCTGACGAGGCGCGAGCGGCCGGCTGCCCGGCCGACGTGCTCGCCGCCAATGCGCCGCGCCAGCAGGCGGCCCGCGACGAATACGTGGTGCGCCGCAATACGCTCGCAGGCTACCTGTGGCATGCGTTCGTCGGCTACTGGGTCGTGCCGGCCGCGTTCCTGTTCGCCTGCGGCGTCGTGATCGCGTTGATCCGCCGCGCGCTGCGCCGCCCGCCGATCAAGCCGCCCGTCCCGCCGGTCCCGCACTGATGCGCCCCGCGGGCGCCGCCGCCCGATTCGTCGTCCCGCCCCCCTCGGACCGCCCGGTGCCCGGCGCGCGGGCGCCTGCCCGTCCGTTGGCGCGCCGCGACATACCCAAGCGATTTGTCGCCTTTTCATGCGGCGACGAAAAGGGGGTTGTAATCCACTGTGATATAACTGCCGACGTGATCCGCTCCTTGAGCGAGACTCACTCCGAACGTCATCCGATGGAGAAGAACGATGCAAAAACGGAATCTCGTGCTGAAAGCCGCCGCGGCGCTCATCGTCGGTAGCCTTGCGCTCACCGGTTGCACCACCACCCCGGACAAGCCGGACAACGCCGCGACCAACGCGTCGAAGCGTCAGGCGATCGACTCGAGCGTCGACGCAACGCTGTCGCGCCTGTATTCGACCGTCAAGGGTTCGCGTGAGCTCGTCGCGAAGTCGCGCGGCGTGCTGGTCTTCCCGGACGTGATCCAGGCAGGCTTCATCGTCGGCGGCCAGTCGGGCAACGGCTCGTTGCGCGTCGGCGGCAGCACGGTCGGCTACTACAACACGTCGTCGCTGTCGGTCGGCCTGCAGGCCGGCGCTCAGTCGAAGGCGATCGTGTTCCTGTTCATGACGCAGGAATCGCTCGACGAATTCCGCGGCTCGGACGGCTGGGCCGCCGGCGCCGGCGCATCGGTCGCGCTCGTGAAGATGGGCGCGAACGGCGCGATCGACACGACCACGGCCACCGCACCGGTCCAGGTCGTCGTGCTGACGAACGCCGGCCTGATGGGCGACGTGTCGATCAACGGCACGAAGGTCACGAAGCTCAAGATCTGACGCTGACGCACCGCCCGTGCGCACCGCGCGCGGGCCATGCGCAAACGGCGATGTCCTTGCGGGCATCGCCGTTTTTTTATCCGCCCGCGTCCGACGTCAGGTCGTCGAATCGATCACCTTGAAGCGCGAGCGCTTCTGCGCGCGGATCACCGACTGGTAGACGTCGACGTACTGCTGCGCCATCCGGCGCGACGTGAAGCGCGCCTCGAAGCGCTGCCGCACGCGCGCACGCGGCAGCAGGTGCAGCCGGTTCACGGCGGCCACCGCGCTGATCTCGTCCTCGACGATGAAACCCGACACGCCCTCATCCACCACTTCGGGCACCGCGCCGCGATTGAAGGCGATCACCGGCGTGCCGCACGACATCGCCTCGATCATCACGAGGCCGAACGGCTCCGGCCAGTCGATCGGAAACAGCAGTGCATGCGCGCCCGACAGGAATTCGGCCTTCTGGTGATCGGCGATCTCGCCGATGAATTCGACGTGCGGCAGCGCGAAGAGCGGCTTGATCTCGCGGTCGAAGTACTCCTGGTCGGCCGCATCGATCTTCGCGGCGATCCTGATCGGCAGTCCGCACTGGGCAGCGATGCGGATCGCCGTGTCGACCCGCTTTTCCGGCGAGATGCGGCCGAGGAACGCGAGATAGCGCGGCTCGACGGGCTGCGGCATGTACAGCGTGTCGGGCAGCCCGTGGTAGACGGTCGTCAGCCATTTCGCCTGCGGCAGCGGCTGGCGCTGCGAGTTCGATATCGAGATCACCGGCGCCGTGTTGAACGTGTCGAACACCGGCTGCTGCTCGGGCAGGTCGAGCCGGCCGTGCAGCGTCGTCACGTAAGGCGTTTCCTGCCGGTTGAAGACCGAGAACGAGTAGTAGTCCATGTGGAAATGGAGCACGTCGAAGTCCTTCGCGCGGCGCGCGACCGTCTCCATCAGCAGCATGTGCGGCGCGACCCGGTCGCGGATCGACGAGTCGAGCCGCAGCGCGCGCGGCCAGACGGGCTCGAGCTTCGCCCGCGTCGTGGAATCACCGCTGGCGAACAGCGTCACATCATGGCCGAGATCGACGAGCGCCTCGGTGATGTAGGACACGACGCGCTCCGTGCCGCCGTACAGCTTCGGCGGTACGGATTCGGTCAGCGGGGCGATCTGCGCAATTCTCATGGTCCACGTCTCCAGTGTCCTGTCCGTTGCCGCACGGCCGGCGGGCGGATGCGCTTGCGCGCTCACCGCGCCTCCATGCGGCGCTGGCCGGCACGGCGCCAGCCGGTTATCTCATTATTATTCGCGATCCCGACGCCCGGAACCGCCCGTCTTTCATTTTATGGGCGTTGTTACAGACAGGATACATTCCGCCCGTCGAGTCCGATCGCCGCGCATCGGGTACCACCGGGCCGATTCGACCCTCGACGCGCCGCTCGCGGCGACCGCGCGCCGCGCCGCCCGTCAACGCGACGGCCACTTCCATGCCGGCAGGTCGCGCGTGTCGGCATCGACCAGCGCGGTCGCGCCGAGCCGCTTGTCGAGTACCAGCGATTCGCAGCCGGCCTCGCGCTCGAGCGTCGCGATGAGCCGCGCCGCATGCGACACGACGAGCACCTGCGAGCGCTGCGCCGCCTGCGCGATCAGGCGGCCGAGTGCCGGCAGCAGATCGGGATGCAGGCTCGTCTCCGGTTCGTTCAGCACCATCAGCGCCGGCGGCCGCGGCGTCAGCAGCGCGGCCGCGAGCAGCAGGTAGCGCAGCGTGCCGTCGGACAGCTCGGCCGCCGCGAGCGGCCGCAGCAGCCCCGGCTGGCGCATCAGCACGTCGAAACGGCCGCGGCCGCCCGGATTGTCGATCTCGACCGACGCGCCGGGAAATGCGTCGTCGATCGCCGCATCGAGTGCCGCGCTGTCGCCGATTTCGCGGATCGTCTGCAGCGCGGCGGCCAGGTCGGCACCGTCGTCGGCCAGCACCGGCGTATGGGTGCCGATGTGCGACTGCCGTGCCGGCGCCTGCGCATCGGTCCGGAAATGGTCGTAGAAGCGCCACGAGCGGATCCGCTCACGCACCGCGATCATCTCGGGCGCGCCGGTCGGATCGGCAAACTCGGTCATCATGCTGTCGAAGCTCGCGACCGGCTGCGGAATCGTCTGCCAGTCGCCCGACGCGGTGCGCGCGCGGATCTGCGCGCCCTGCCGGTCGACCAGCAGCGTCGACGGGCGCAGCAGCGCGCCGCCCCAGATGCATTCGCGCTTGACCACCGGATCGAGCGCGAACTGCGAGTGGCTCGGCAGCGGCAGGCCGAGATCGATCGAATAGCCGAAATCGTCGCACGCGAAGCCGAGTTTCAGGCTCACGGGCCCCTTGCGCACCGTGCCGGTCACCGGCACATCGCCGGCCAGCATCGCCCGCGAGAAGCGCTCGGGGCCGGCCCACAGCGTCGACGGCAACCCGCCCTCGCGGGCGAGCGACGGGATCACACGGCCCAGCGCGGTGTCGGCGAGCAGCCGCAGCGCACGGTACACGCTCGACTTGCCGCTGCCGTTCGGCCCGGTGACGACGTTGAGCGCCGCGAGCGGCACGATCAGCTCGCGCAGCGAGCGGTAATTGGCGATGGCGAGCGTTTTCAGCGCGGTCATGACAAGGGATGGCGGGCAGGCATGCGGGCCGGCGTTCAGCGGCCTTCGCCGGCCTGCGGATCGGCTGCGGTGTTGGCCGCCGTGCTGGCGGCGGGCGGCCGCGCATGCGGCCGTTCGGGATTCGGCGCGTCGGGCGCGGAATCATGCGGATACAGCTCCATCCGGCTGCGCGGCAGGCATTGCGGATAGCGGTCCTGCAGGTACGCGATCAGCCCTTCGCGCACGCGGCAGCGCAGATCCCAGCACGACGATGAATCGGCCGCGCTGACGAGCGCGCGCAACTGCATCGCGCGCTCCGTCGCGTCGGTCACCTGCAGCACCTGCACGCGACCGTCCCACTCGGGCGCCGCATGGACGAGCCGCGCGAGTTCCTCGCGCAGCGGCGCGAGCGGCGTGCGGTAGTCGACCGACAGGAAGACCGTGCCGATGATCTCCGAACTGTTGCGCGTCCAGTTCGTAAATGGATTCTCGATGATCCATTGCAGCGGCACGACGAGGCGCCGCTGGTCCCACAACCGCACCGACACGAACGAACCGGTGATTTCCTCGATGCGGCCCCACTCGCCCTGGATCACGACCACGTCGTCGAGCCGGATCGGCTGCGTGAGCGCGATCTGCAGCCCGGCGATCAGGTTGCCGAGCACCGGCCGCGCGGCGATACCGGCGACCAGGCCCGCGACGCCGGCCGATGCAAGCAGGCTCGCGCCCACCTGGCGCACATTCGGGAACGTCATCAGCGCGGCACCGGTGCCGATGATCACGATCAGCACCATCACGGTCCGCACGAGCACCCTGGCCTGCGTATGGATGCGCCGCGCCTGGAGGTTGTCGGCCGTATCGATCGGATGCGCCTGGATGATCGCGTCGCCGACGCCGGCCGCGAGCCGCACCAGCAGCCATGTGAGCGACACGATGGAGCCGACCGCCGCCGCGGTGCGCATGCCGCGCACGAACGACATGCCGTCGTCCGCCTGGACCCACAGGAATTCGAGCGCCAGCAGCGCGAGCACGACGAGCGATGGCTTGTCGATGTAGCGCAGCATCACGCTCATCAGCGGATACGGCTGCGCGACACGCTTGACGATGCGTGCGCCGAGACGGTGCACGATCGTGACGACCAGTACGACGATGACCGACACGCCCAGCGTGCCGAGCCACGAATGCAGCGGCGCATCGGCGATGCGCTGCAGTTCCTCGATTGAAATCATCGGCGCCCGGGATGTCTAGGTTATGAGGCGCACACGCCTCGTCCTGGATGCGTCGGCGACATCCGGGCAACGCACGCGCCCGGACATGGCGTCAAATCAGTTGCCGCTCCTGCAGGGAAACGCCTTGCCGAGACCGAGCGACACCGCGGTGCTCGCGTTGTAGTCGGCCAGCTTCGGATTTTCCGCGATGTACTTGCGCACCGCGTCGGTCATCTGCTGCGCCCGGATGTCGGGCGGCAGGCAGAAATACTGGCCGACACGCGGCCCCGTGGTGCCGCCGATCGCGTCGATGGTGTTGTAGACGCCGTCGGCGGCGCCTTCGATGTAGGCCGCGCACGACGCCCGCGACTTGACGTCCGTCTTCGCGCACAGCCGGTCGAGATCCGCGCCCGTGAAAGCCGCCGCCGACAACGGCACGGCAAACGCCACGGCACAAAACATTGCGCGCAACATGGTGTTCCTTATGTCAATGCGGCCCGAGGCCGCCTGCTGCCTTGGCCGGCGCGGCGCCGGGGCACGCTGTTCCGGCCGGAAACCGGCCGGGCGCGCTCCGCCTGCCACGCCGAAAACCGTCATTTTGCACTCTTTTGCGCATCGGCCGGCGCCGACCCGCCGACGCGTACCGTCCGCTTGCTCAGGATCTCGATCGCGTCCGGTGCCTTGTAGTGCTTCGCGAACTCGAGCGCGGTGATGCCGAGCTGGTTCTTCACCTGCGGATCGGCACCCTGGTCGAGCAGCAGGGTGACCGTCGTCGCATGGTTGCCGCGCGCGGCCATCATCAGCGGCGTCGTGCCGTTCGGCGATGCGGTATCGATATAGGCGTCGTGATCGAGCAGCAGCTTGACGACCGCGTCCTGGCCGTTGGTTGCCGCGTAGTGCAGCGGCGCCCAGCCCTTCTTGCTGACTTCCGCGCCCTTGTCGATCAGCAGCTTGGCGAGGCCGACATCGCCGTTCAGCGACGCGAGCATCAGCGCGTTCTCGCCGGCCTTGTCTTCCTTCTCGAGGTCGACGTTCGGCGTCGTGGCGATCGCCGCCGCGACCTTGTCGGACTTCTCGCGCGCGGCGATCACCAGCAGCGGATCGCCGTTCGGCGCGAGCGTGTTCGGATCGAGGCCGTTCTTCAGTTGCTTGCCGATGTCGGCGATGTCGTCGAACTTGACCGCCTTGACGATCGCGTCGAGCGACTCGGCATGCGCGCCGGCCGCGGCGAACAGGCTGCTCGCGACGAGTGCGGCGGCAACGAGTGCGCGTTTGGGCAGATGGTTGGTCGGCTTCGTCATTGTTGTGGGCTCCTTCCCTGGGTTGTCGGCTGCGCGCGCGTCGTTAGCGGGCGATCTTGAACAGCCGGAAAAAGTTCTGCGTCGTCGCGTCGGCAAGCGCCTCGACGGCGATCCCGCGCTCGGATGCGATAAAGCGTCCGACATGGCTGACGTACGCAGGTTCATTCGGCTTGCCGCGATACGGCACCGGCGCGAGGTACGGCGAGTCGGTCTCGATCAGCAGCCGGTCGAGCGGCACGCGCCGCGCGACGTCCTGCACGTCGGTCGCGCTCTTGAACGTGACGATGCCCGACAGCGAGATATGGAAGTTCTGCGCGAGCGCCTGCTCGGCGACCGGCCACGGCTCGGTGAAGCAGTGCATCACACCGCCCGGCACGTCCGCGCGCTCCTCGGCCATGATCCGCAGCGTGTCCTCCGACGACGACCGCGTGTGGACGATCAGCGGCTTCATCGTCGCGGTCGCGGCGCGGATGTGCGTGCGAAAGCGTTCGCGCTGCCACTCCATGTCGGCGATCGAACGGCCTTCGAGACGGTAGTAGTCGAGGCCCGTTTCGCCGATCGCGACGACCTTCGGGTGCGCGGCCAGCTCGACGAGCTCCGCGAGCGTCGGCTCCCGTGCGTCCTCGTGATCGGGATGCACGCCAACCGACGCGTAGACGTTGTCGTGCGCATCCGCGATCGCGAGGACCTCCGGCAGCGTCTCGAAATCGACGGACACGCACAGCGCGTGCGTGACGTCATGCTCGCGCATGTTCTCGAGAACGGCCGGCAGGCGGTCGGCCAAGCCCTTGAAATTGATATGGCAGTGAGAATCGACGAACATCGTGTTTCCTGAATACGTAAGGCCAGCGCTCATGCGCTCGCCGGCATGCGGCAACGGGCGGCGTTCGCGGGCCGGCCGGCCACGGTCGCGTCGCTGCGTGAGCCGTTCATCGTTTCGCAACCCACGCGAAACAATGCCGGATCACGCGAATATTTCTCGATATCCGAGAAACAATTCCTCGAATACGAGCCGCGCGTTGAGCGGATGGTTCTCGACCGTCCGCTGGCGCGTCACGGCTTTCATGAAGCGCGCGAACGCGTTCGCGTCGACCGACTCCGCGCAGCGCGCGAGCGCCGCCGCGTGCATCGGGAAGTAGCGCGGCGCACCCGCCATCCGCTGCGCAAGCAGATCGTACAACCAGCGCTGCAGCCAGCCGAGCACCAGCGGCACCGGCAGCTTCTGCAACGTCTCGCCGCACGCGAACGGGTCGCATGCCGCACCGGCCGCGAGCTGCCCGAGCGTGTAGTCGCGCAGCGGGCGGTTCTCGTCGCTTGCGAGCGCCAGCGCGGCGAGCGGTGCGCCGCCGGCTTCGGCGAGCAGCGCGCTCGCATGATCGACGCCCTGCGCGGCGAGCCACGCCGCGGCCGCGTCGGGCGCCGGCACGGACATCGGCCACTGGCGGCAGCGGCTGATGATGGTCGGCAACAGGCGGTCGATACGCGCCGACACGAGCAGGAACACAACGCCGGACGGCGGTTCCTCCAGCGTTTTCAGCAGCGCATTCGACGCGGCGACGTTGAGCGCCTCGGCCGGATACAGCACGACGACGCGCGCGCCGCCGCGGTGCGAACCGACCCCGCAGAAGTCGAGCAGCGCGCGCACCTGCTCGATCTTGATTTCCTTGCTCGGCGCGCGCGTTTTCTTGCCGCCTTCGTCCGCGTCGGCCGGCTTCGCGTCGTCTGCAGCGCCCGGCGCCTCGCCGGCCAGCGCCTCGGGCAGCACGATCCGGTAATCCGGATGGTTGCCCTGCGAGAACCAGTTGCAGGCCGCGCAAGCGCCGCACGGCTCGCCGTTCGGTTTCGGCGATTCGCACAGGAAGCCCTGCGCGAGATGCTGCGCGAACTGCAGCTTGCCGATCCCGGCCTGGCCATGCAGCAGCAGCGCATGCGGCCATTGCGCGCGCAGTTGCTGCAGGCGGTTCCAGTCGTCGGTCTGCCACGGATAGATCATGTGGTGCGTTCCTTGCGTGTTACAGCGCGGCGAGCACGCGTTCGAGCTGCTGGCGGATCTCGGGAATCGACTGCGTCGCGTCGACGATCGCGAAACGGTGCGGCGCTTCTTCCGCACGCCGCAAGTATTCGCCGCGCGTGCGCGTGAAGAACGCGTCGGACTCGCTTTCGAACTTGTCGGGCATGCGCGCGGCGCCGCGGCGCTCGCTCGCGACCTGCGGCGCGACGTCGAACAGCACAGTGAGATCGGGCTGGAAGCCCCCCTGCACCCAGCGCTCGAGCGCCTCGAGCTTGTCGCGCGGCAGCCCGCGGCCACCGCCCTGGTACGCGAACGTCGCGTCGGTGAAGCGATCGGACACGACCCAGTCGCCGCGCGCGAGCGCGGGCTCGATCACGAGCGCCAGATGCTCGCGACGCGCGGCGAACATCAGCAGCGCTTCCGTCTCGAGATCCATCGGCTGGTTCAGCAGGATCTCGCGCAGTTTCTCGCCGAGCTGCGTGCCGCCCGGCTCGCGGGTGACGACGACCTGCCGGCCGGCCGCGGCCAGCTTGCCCTGGAGGCGTTCGCAGAACCACTGCAGGTGGGTGGTCTTCCCCGCCCCGTCGATCCCTTCGAACGTGATGAATTTACCGCTCGCCATTATTGACCTCGTATGTACTTGTCCACGGCCTTGTTGTGGTCGCCGAGCGTGTCCGAGAACACACTCGTGCCGTCGCCCTTCGCGACGAAATAGAGCGCGCTCGTCTGCGCCGGATTGATCGCCGCCTGCAGCGCGGCAACGCCCGGCAACGCGATCGGCGTCGGCGGCAGCCCGCGTCGGGTGTAGGTATTGTAAGGAGTGTCGGCCTGCAGGTCGCGCTTGCGCAGACGGCCGTCGTACGTATCGCCGAGCCCGTAGATCACCGACGGATCGGTCTGCAGCGGCATGCCGATGCGCAACCGGTTCGCGAACACGGCCGCGACGAACGCGCGGTCGGCCGCGTGGCCTGTTTCCTTCTCGATGATCGACGCGATCGTCAGCGCTTCGTAAGGCGACTTGTACGGCAACCCCGGCACGCGTGCGACCCAGGCTTCGTCGAGACGCGTCTGCATCAGGTGGTACGCGCGCCGGTAGATGTTCAGGTCGCTCGTGCCCTTGTCGAACAGGTAGGTGTCGGGGAAGAACAGCCCCTCGCCGCTGCCGCGCTGCACGGCGTTGTCCGACGCGCCGATCGCGCGCAACAGCTCGGCGTCGCTCATGCCGGCCGTCGAATGCGCGAGATCGGGGTTCGCGTCGAGTTCCGCGCGCATCCGCTTGAAGGTCCAGCCTTCGATGACCGTCGCGACGTATTCGTTCACGTCGCCGCGCGCGATCTTCTGCAGCACCTCGTAAGGCGTGATGCCGGTCTTGAATTCGTAGTTGCCGGACTTGAGCCGGCTCGACAGCCCGAGCACGCGCGTCATCGCGACGAAACCGAGCGACTCGACCGGCACGCCGCCGCGCCGCAATTGCAGCGCGACGCTCTTCACGCTGCTGCGCGGCTTGATCGTGACGTCGAGCGATGCCGAACCCAGCAACAGCGGCCGGGTTGCCCAGTAATACCCGCCGCCCGCGCCGGCAGCGGCCACAACGACGGCCAGCGCCACGATCGTCGCGGCGCATTTCTTCAGTAGGGACATGGAAACGTGACTCAGGTAAGACCCATATAATACTTGCTCGCCTTCGTCAAAGTCAGGGTTGACTGTTCCCTCATTCCATGAGCACACCGTTCGCTTCACCGGCTGCCCAGGCCGCACCCGCCTCGCTCCCCGTTTTCCCCCGCCCGTCCGCCGCCGATTTCGACGCGCCGGGCGCCTGCATGCCGCTGCCGCAGTTCGGCGTGATCGACGTGGCCGGCGACGACGCCGCGACGTTCCTGCACAGCCAGTTGACCAACGACATCGAGCATCTCGATGCCGCGACCGCACGGCTGTCCGGTTATTGCTCGCCGAAGGGGCGCCTCCTCGGGTCGTTTCTCACGTGGCGTGCCGGCCACGGCGTGCGCCTGCTGGTGTCGAAGGACGTGCAGCCTGCCGTGCAAAAGCGGCTGTCGATGTTCGTACTGCGCGCGAAGGCGAAGCTCACCGACGCGAGCGACGCGCTCGCCGTGGTCGGCTTCGCGGGCGACGTGCGCGACGCGCTCTCGGGCATCTTCGATGCGCTGCCGGACGGCGTGCACGTGAAGGTCGACGGCCCGGCCGGCGCGCTGATCCGCGTGCCCGATGCGGCCGGCCGCAAGCGCTATCTGTGGATCGGCCCGCGCGCGGAAGTCGATGCGCGCGTCGCCGCGCTCGCCGGCACGCTGCCGATCGTGTCGCCGGCCGTGTGGGACTGGCTCGACGTTCGCGCGGGCGAGCCGCGCATCACGCAGCCGGCTGTCGAGCAGTTCGTGCCGCAGATGGTCAACTTCGACGTGATCGGCGCCGTTAACTTTCGCAAGGGGTGCTACCCGGGCCAGGAAATCGTCGCGCGCAGCCAGTACCGCGGCACGATCAAGCGCCGCACCGCGCTCGCGCACGTCGCCGGCGAGACCGATACCGTGCATGCCGGCGTCGAGCTGTTCCACAGCGACGATCCCGGCCAGCCGTGCGGGATGATCGTCAACGCGGCAGCCGCGCCCGCCGGCGGCGTTGACGCGCTCGTCGAGATCAAGCTCGCCGCGCTCGACAACGGCACCGTGCACCTCGGTTCGGCCGACGGCCCGGTGCTCGCGTTCGACGCGCTCCCGTACGCATGGCCGACGGAAGCGTGACGCACTGACAACCCGTTCGCGCGCCGGCTCGCAAGTCGCCGGCGCCCGATGTTTCCTGCGAGAGATTCGCCTGATGTGTCTGATCGCTTTCGACTGGCAGCCTGATACCGCAGCCGGTCCCGTCTTTACCCTGGCCGCCAACCGCGACGAGTTCTTTCGCCGCACGAGCGCACCGCTCACCTGGTGGGAAGATGTACCGGGCGTGCTGGCCGGCCGCGATCTCGAAGCGGGCGGCACGTGGCTCGGCGTATCGCGCGATGGCCGCTTCGCGGCGCTGACGAACTACCGCGCGCCGTTCGACATCCGCGCGGGCGCGCCGACCCGCGGCAAGCTCGTGTCCGATTTCCTCGGCGGTCCGTCCGTCGCGCCGCTCGACTATCTCGGGCAGCTTGCCGAGCATGCGGCCGTGTACAACGGCTTCAACCTGCTCGTCGGCGACTGGAAGCGGCGCGAACTCGCGTGGTTCTGCAACCGCGCACCGGAGGGCGAAAGCAGTGTCGCCGCGCCCGTCACGATCACGCCCGGCGTGCATGCGCTGTCGAATGCGCGGCTCGATACGCCCTGGCCGAAAGTGGTGCGCAAGCGCGCGGAGCTCGGCACGCTGCTCACCGACAACCCGACTCCGTCGCTCGACGAACTGATCGATCTGATGCGCGACCCGCATGTCGCGGACGACGAAGCCCTGCCGCACACGGGCATTCCGATCGAGCGCGAGCGTGCGTTGTCGGCCGCGTTCATCGAGACGCCCGAGTACGGCACGCGCGGCACGACCGCGCTGCGCGTCACGATGAAGGAAGGCGTGCGGCTGACGGTCGAGATCAAGGAGCGTTGCGACGACGACGGCTCGCACCGGACCGTCCGCCCGGGCACGTTCGAGCGCGCGTTCACGTTCGATATCGACGCGACGCGGCCGCGCTGAACGCGCGTTCAGCGCTACGGCGCGCGGGCCATCTCGACGTGCGGCACGCCGGCTTCGACGAACGGTTCGCCAACCGCCGCGAAACCGTGTTGCACGTAAAACGACACCGCCGACGCCTGCGCATAGAGCCGTACAACGGTTTCGCCGCGGCGCCGCGCGGCATCGAGCAGCGCGTCCAGCACCGCTGACCCGACGCCCTGCCCGCGCGCATCGGCCAGCACGGCGACGCGGCCGATCGTGCCGGACGGCAGCAACCGCCCCGTCGCGACCGCGCGGCGGACTCCCGTCACCGCATCGATCCGGTACGCAACCGCATGGAGCGACAGCGGATCGTCGTCGTCGAGCTCCCATTCCGGCGGAATCCGCTGCTCGCGCACGAACACCGCATCGCGGATCCGCGCGGCGTCGCCGCCCAGGACCGTCCAGTCGCCCGTTTCCACCACGCCGTCCGTCATCGCTGCCCTCCATGCGGCGCGCACGCCGTCAAACGCCAGTCGTCAAACGTCGTCGAATGCGGTCTTCAGCGCCGCGACCGCGTCGGCATGCGCGGCTCGCACTTCCGGCACGTAGCCGCCCATCTTGAAGAATTCGTGGATCATCCCCGGATAGCAGACCAGCGTAACCGCGTTGCCGGCCGCACGCAGCTTGTCCGCGTACGCGGCACCCTCGTCGCTCAGCGGATCGTACTCGGCCGTCGCGATCCAGGCCGGCGCGACGCCCGCGAACGACGGCGCACCGCGCGTGCCGTCGAGCGGCGCGAAGCGCCAGTCGTCGCGGTCCCCGGAATCGCGCACGTATTGCGCGAAGAACCACTGGATCGTGTCCTGCGACAGCAGGTAGCCGTTCGCGAGCCGCACGTGCGACTCGGTGTCCTGGTGGCCCGTCACGCCCGGGTAGATCAGCATTTGCAGCGCGAGGTGAATGCCGGCGTCGCGCGCGAGCACCGCGCAGACGGTCGCGAGCGTGCCGCCCGCGCTGTCGCCGCCGACCGCCAGCCGTGCTGCGTCGATGCCGAACGCGGCGGCCTCGCGATGCAGCCATCGCAATGCGTCGTCGGCGTCGTTCACCGCGGTCGGGAACCGGTGTTCGGGCGCGAGCCGGTAGCCGACCGACAGCACCGCACATTGCGCATCGCGCGCGAACATCCGGCACAGCGCATCGTGCGTGTCGACGCTGCCGACCGTGAAGCCGCCGCCGTGGTAGTAGACGAGCGCGGGCAGCGGCTCCGCGAGGCTCGGCGCGACCGGCAAGTACAGCCGCGCGCCGATCGTGCGGCCGTCGCGCGTCGGCACGACGCATTCCTCGACCGAATGCATCGTCGCCGGTGCGACGTCGAGAATCGGCGCGCTCTTCTCGTACGCGGCGCGCGCCTGCTGCGGCGTCTGGTGATGATAGGACGGACGTTTCGCGCGCTCGATCATGTCGAGCACCTGGGCGATCTTCGGATTCAGCGGCATCGGTGAGGACGGCGCGTGCGCGGCGCCGTGAGCGGACAAGCGTCACATGATGCCACGCCCGCGGCGGACGGGCGGTACGCGCTGCTCGCCGAAATTACGGCGCTTCGGCGTTCCGTGAAACGCGTCCGGCGCGCGAATCCGCGACACCAAACAAAACGGCCCTGCCTCGGGAAAGGCAGGGCCGTGCGTCGGGGCGCTTACGCGTCGCTCGGGCCGGGCTGCGCGTCCGGCGCGGTGCGCGAGCGTTGCCGCTTGATGTCGCGGCCCACCGCGATCCGCCGCATGTACTTGAACGTACCGAGCGCCTTCGCGACGAAATTGCCGTCGCTGTCGCGCACTTCGCCTTCGCAGTAGGCCATCGTCGTCGAGCGATGCATCACGCGCCCGTAGGCGCGCAGCTCGCCACGACCCGGCTGCATGAAGTTCACCTTCATCTCGACCGTCACGACGCCGATACCGTCGTCGGTCAGGCTGCGCGCGGCCATCGCGAGCGCGATGTCCGCAAGCGTCATCGTCACGCCACCGTGCGCGATGCTCCACGTGTTCATGTGCCGCTCTTCGAGCGGCAGCACGATCTCGCTCGCACCGTCCTTCGCGGACACGAGTCGCACGCCGAGCAGGTCGACGAACGGGCTTTCGATCGACGGGACGTCCGCCGGGGATGCCGCGTCGCTCATCGTGCGCTGTCGACGATGTAGTCAACGCACTCGCGCGATTCGGCCACCGCGACGACGAATTTCTTCACTTCCTGGTGAACCGGGTGCACCTGGTACGCGTCGAGCGCGGCCTTGTCCGTGAAATCGGACACGAGCACGATGTCGGAGGTCGCATCGAGGCCAGGTGTCGCCACGCCGACATCGATCTGCAGGATGCCCGGCACGAGATCGCGGCAGCCTTCGAGCTTTTCCTTCAGCTTCAGCGCGTTCTGCGCGCGCGTCGCGCCTTCTGCCGATTCCTTTAACTTCCACATGACAATATGTCTGATCACTTCGTTCGCTCCAGTTCGTGTTGGTTCGGCGATTTGCCATGAACCCTTACCAGCCGGGCGTTACACGCCCTTCCACCGTTCGCTAACGTTCGCCGGAAATCGTGTTCAGCCGAGAAAATTGGGGGTATAAATAGGGGTATCATTTCGACCACTCAAAGACGATACCCCTTTTTACCGTGCCACTTACCGACATCAAGATCCGACAAGCAAAGGCAGGCAACAAGCCTACCAAACTTACCGACGGCAATGGACTGTATCTGTTGGTGAATCCGTCCGGCTCGAAGCTCTGGCGATACAAGTACAGAATTGCTGGGAAAGAGAATGTCTTCGCGATCGGCGAATATCCCACCATCAGCCTCCAAGACGCGCGCACGGCACGCGACGATGCCCGTGAACTCGTCAAGAAGGGACTGCATCCGTCCCACGCGCGGCAGGAAGTGCTGTCCGCGCGCATCAACGAAGGCAAAGCAACTTTCCGCGCCGTCAGTGACGAGTGGCTGGAGAAGAAGCGGAAGACGTGGACTGAGCGGCACTTTGGCGAGATCCTGCGCATGCTTGAGACCGACGCGTACCCCTTTATTGGTAGCCGACCGATGCGCTCAATAACCGCACATGACGTTCTGTCCTTGGTGCGCCGAGTCGAAGAGCGTGGATCTCCTTCCGTCGCGATCAAACTGCGGCAGTACGTGTCGAATGTGTTTCAGTACGCCGTTATCACTTTGCGGGCCGATTCGGACCCCGCGTCAGTGTTGCGTGGAGCGGTCGTAAAACCACCGACTGAGAACGCACGTGCGCTGAGTCGCGACGAGTTGAAGGCGATATTCCGGCAGCTCCCAACCTACAAGAGCAAGCGAACCGTGATCGCGATACGGTTACTGATGATGCTCTTTCCCCGCACGATCGAGCTTTGTCGGGCGCGATGGGAAGAGATTGACCTGGGCGCTGCTGAATGGAAGGTCCCGGCGGAAAAGATCAAGTCTCGGCGGCTGCACATCGTTCCGTTGCCTCGACAAGCACTGAGCCTGCTGCGCGAGTTGCAGGAGATGTATGGTAATCGCGGATACGTCCTGCCGATTCTTCATAGCAACCGGAAGCTACCCCATATGAGTCGAGCGACAATCAACAGAGCGATCGACTACATGGTCCCTGATAACCCTCAACCGATTACGGGTCACGACTTTCGAGCGACCGCGTCCACACAGCTTCACGAAATGGGTTGGAAAGACGAAGTTGTCGAGATGCAGCTTTCACACAAGGACAAAGACAAGACGCGCTCGACATACAATCACGCGAAATATCTGCCGGACCGCCGAGAAATGATGCAAGTTTGGGCTGACTGGCTTACTCAGCTCGAAACAGAGGCATTGGACGGCGCGGCACTCCACGAGACGATCGGCAATGCCCGATGATGCAGCAGTACCTGCACCTTATCTGACAAAGCCCCGCGCTCAAAGCTACGCCGCAACCTACGCCGACGAATTTCTAGAATGCCCGCTCCTCTTAAGGAGCGGGCCAACACCTCACAGCAGAATCGCTGGCCTAGCGATTTAGAAGTGGCGTGACAATGCGCTCAAGGCGCTCGGCAGTCCATGCGGGCGTCGGATCGTCCCAGCCATTGTTGACGAGGAGCCCGCTCCGATCGATCGTGAAGTTGACCGGGATACGCCAAATCCGGCCATAGCCGCCTGCGTACGCACTGCCAAGCAGACCAACCGGAAAGCTCAAACCAGCCGCAACCTGTCGAACAGCGGCAAGATCCTCCTGCCCATCCAGACTGAAACCAAGAACACGCAAGCCTTTCGTCGCATGGCGTGCAGCGTACTCGGACAACAGCGGAAGCTCAGTTCGGCATGGCTCACACCACGTGGCCCAGAACGTCAGGATGACGACATCCCCGCGCAAATCGTCGCTTGCCACGCTTTGCCCGTTGAGCGTATGCAAGACAAGGCTCGGGGCGGGGCGACCGATGGCCAGGCTGCTCGCTTGCACAGGCACCACCCACCCACCGATAGCGGCGCCTAACGCCAATCCCGTAGTCGTGCGCAGCCAGTCGCGCCTTGACCTAGTAAGTCCGACGCGCTGCAACTCATTGACATCAGAATGCATAGCTCGCGCCCACCGTACCTGCCCAGCGGGGGAACAGCTGATACCCACTGAGCCGGCTGTATAGCGCCTTCTGGACAAACGCGTACACGTTGAGATTCTTCACAACGCTCACCGTCACGCCCGGCGACAGATACACCACAGTCCCGGCAGTGTTAGCGGTGTCTGCGAGTGCTCCCTGATCTGCGCTTTTACGAGTCACGTTGATCTGAAGCTGCGGGACAATTCTCGGGTTCGCTTCGTAGCGCAAGCCGACACTCACCGTGGCCAGATTGCCCGGTCGGTAGTCCTCGCCAACACCGCGTAGATTCTCGATCACGGCCGACTGAAACTGACCATTGATGAATGCGTCGAAATCCTGGCTGACTGGTTGGTAGTAGTACGCACCGACGATCAGGTCCGTGCTGCCGGTGCCAGGCTGCAGACTGGTATCCAGAGTCTGCCCATTAGCGCTGTTCGGACCCGACGAGAAGAATACCGGACTACGACCGACCGTCGCCCCCGTCAACACGTTCTGACCTCCATATTTTCCGGTGGGCAGCTTGACGCCAAGCTGCACACCGAGATTGTGAGTCGGCAGGAAGCCTTGGTAGTTGGCGATAAGTTTGATGTCGCCCAACCCCTTGCTCGTGACGCCGCTCAGATTGTCCGGAGTCAATTGATCAGGTGTGGCGTTGCCGTACGTCGAGTGGCTGCGATCAACGAATGGAACGATCGCACTGAAGTTCCATTTGGCGTTCGGGCTGTAGTTGATGCCGAGGTTCCAGTAACGGTTAATCGTCTGGTTTTCGACCTCCTGGCTACCGCCCGCGGCATTAATAGCCGCCGGCACGTTGCCTGATACTGCGCTCCTTCCGCTCCGCAGCTGATTCTGCGGAAGGAAAGTGTAGTCAAGGCTAAGGCGCCAACCTGGCATTGCCGAATAGCCCGTCGCAGCATCGGTGCTTAATGAGCACCCGCACGTTGCACACGCTTGAGCAGTTACGGGTAAGGTCAAGCTGATCAGGCATACGAACGTGGCGATGGAAACATCATTCGTTCTCTTTGGTTCGAATCGCATGCGACTCCCCTTTCATGTCTCGTGGGCGCGCACGAACGCGACCGCTCTGGCGGACGCACGGTGTGGAGCACCCCAATAGTTAGTTCTCGGCAACGACGAGCCCTTGTGATTGGGCGGGCTCGCTTGCGTGGCCGATGTTCATCGATTCAGAAGACGAGGAGCGGCGAATCCCGTGGGCGTGCTGACGGAAAAATGTCCCGATGCACGAGCGCAGGCGAAGCGGAGGGTTGTACGATGCCGAAGCCCCCCGCCGTCTGCAACTGTGGCAAAACGGGGGAAGGAGCCGGCACATGATGCGCGAGCAAGTCGCAATATGCACACGCATCGAGGTGGGCCGCGAGCGCGTGGCCACCTGCGTCAGGCTGACCGTCAGCCGAGCAGATCGACGCGAAAGGTGTATTTCGATCGTAAGCTTCCAAGCCCTGACTCACGATCGGCGCAAAGACGATGAGCCACATGGCGAACAGGCCAAGCCATGCGGTCATTCGATTGCGGGGGCGATCGGTCATGATGTCGAGGGTATGCGGGCGGCAGCATTCTAGCTGAAACCGGCTACAACACCGGAGAAATACACGACATACTTGGAATCACAGGATGATGTGATCATCCACTCATGGCCGGTAGCTGTCACTCATGATCATCACCAACTTGCCGAACTGACCTGCCTGGTTCAGGGTCAAGTTTGCCGCAAAACTCGCACTCGGATTGGTCCAGAATTCCTAAAGCGGATCACACACTGCCCGCCCCCATTTTTGAGACTTGACGGCTCCATCTTACCGCGCGATAAACTGTATATTCATACAGTGCTTCGCGCGCATCATGATATTGCCCCCATTTGACCCGCCTCGGTTCGACGCCATGTCGGAATGGTGGAACACGTGCACATACGCCGAGGTTCATCGGCTGATTCTAGAGGTGCTACACCTGCGGATTTCGCTGACCGAGATGAGTTCCCTTACCGGCGACGCCACTCGTATGATCGCGTACCTCGACCGGGCCGACGAGTTGAAGTACGCAGCGCCGCTGCGCCGCTTGTCGAACATGATCGACAGGGAGATCACGCGTGCCGGCCGAATGGGCAACCCACGTGCGCCCGTCGCGCCCTTCTCCGACGAGTGGCGCGCACGTGAAGCAATGAAATGCAGGCTCCACGACGTCCCTGGCGAACCAGATCCCGGTTCCGACAAGGCAACAAAGTTGCCTGAGTTCCAGCGCCTGACATGGTCCGAATTGCGCGACGCGTGGAGCGCGGCCAATTTCAAGAAAAATCGATCGCTGACTCTAGAGCAGCGCTTCGTGTTGGAAGTCGTGCATGTGCGCCGAACACTGCGGCTAATGGAAAAAATGGTCTGTGCCGCCGAGCTGGAATCGAAGAAGAACGGCTCGCCCGACTTGTTCGCACTTGACCAGCTCCGCCGCATGATCGACGGCGCTCGCTTCGATTGACAATAGTTGACTGAATGCGAGATAGCCAAGGGCCGGCCTCTCCCCCGGAAATGGTAAATTCATACGAAAACCACACCTACGAGAGAACATATGGCCCGAGCCATGATCTGCGTCGGCGACACGACGACGCATGGCGGCCGCGTGCTGGAGGGCAGCGCGACCGCGACCATTGACGGGAAACCCATTGCCGGCGTCGGGCACAAGGTACTTTGCCCGCAATGCAAGGGAGTCTTTCCGATCCTGCCCGCGACGGGGCGGCGGTATCCACACACCTTTGACGGGCGCGAAACCGCCATCGAGGGCATGAAGACCGCGTGCGGGGCGACACTGATCGCATCGCAGTCGTCTGCCACGCTCGACGACGTCGGGTCTGGCGAAGCAACGACTGGCGGCGCAGCCGCAGCCGCTGCAGCAGCGCTCGCCCCCTCGCCGACGCTCTGTCTCGAATGTCTGAAAGCTGCGGCCGAGAACGCCGCGACGATGATCGCGCGCGGGTAGGACATGACCGAAAATTCGATCGAAGCTTTCTTCTTCAAGCGGCAACAGCAGTTGACCATGCAGGTGCATCTCTATGCGCTTGTCGACGGCCTGCTTTACGCGAACACAACCAATGGGGCAGCCCCTCGACGATCTCGGTCGGCCATAGCTGTATTCGACGGCACGCAGGACGCGTCACTCGCCGACGCTGGACCGTGGCTTTTTCCCTACGAGGCTGCAGCTAGCAATATCCGGCGAACTCTCTCCACAATGGCCAGCAGCTCCACCGGCGTGTCCTGGCTGATCAGCGCATATCCGATCGAATCACTCGCTGACGAGCTGCGCAGCCGCCTCGACGTACGCTTGCCGGACGGAAGCACGGCCCTGCTCCGCTTCTACGATGCCCGCATCATGGCCGACATGGCGTCGCTGATGGAATTCACGCAGCGCATGCAGTTCTTCGTCTCGACATTTGACTGGCTCGTCGAAGTGAATGGAACACTGAAGGGAGTACACCCGCATGCTTGAGCTGACAAGCGAACAGGTCGCCGGCCTTGCCGAGATCGACGCGCGCGGATACGTCGAGCGCGTCAGACAGGATCTCGTCAAAGCCGATCCGAAACTTGCCGATGACAGCACGCTGCCCATGCGACTCCGGAATGCTTATGTCGCGGCCCGACAGATCGGCATCCAATCGGACGAAAACGTCGAGGCGTTTCTGCGAATCGAAGCGTACGCACCGAGCTTCTACACGAAGCCAGCCACGCGAGCGTGGCTCACGCGGCCCGGCCGATCACCAGACGAACGGTTTCACGATTACTTTCGCGTCATAAAGTGGCGCGTCGAACATCCGGAATACAACGGGGGACTTGAGAATGGCAGCAGCACTTCCACTACTGGAGGGGGTATTGGCGGAGCTTGGACCGGTCTTGGCGCGAGCTGGCGCCGCCTTGTTGGGCGGGGTCGGACTGGCGGGGACAGCGAGCCTGTCTAGTGACACGCCGAAGGACGAAAGCAAGGCAAAGACCGACGCCAAGGCAGTGCCGCGGACCGGCGAAAAGTGTAAGAAGTGCCCTCCGGAGGAAACCGGCAAGGCTGAGAACAAGAGGCACCATATGTCCAACCACTCTCGCGAGTATCAAGGCCGGATCACGGGACGGCCGTACAGCAACGAGGGCGGATGGAACGAAGAATGGTTGTTCGCAGGCGTTTATTTCGACGGCTTTCTGCCGGCAGACTGCATGCTCCAAGAAGCCAAGTCACGCTATGCCAGCTTCCTTCAGCGCGATGACGACGGCGAACTTGAACCTGCTGATTGGTTCAAAGGCTGGCCAACGACCATCTCAGACATTTCGCGACAGGCCAACGCGATCAAGCCGTTCCCACCAACGCGATTGAAGTGGTACTTTGAAGAACCAGAGCCGCGAGAATACCTGCTCAAAGAGTTGATGCGAAACTCGGTCCTTTCCGTCGTACAACCGTAATCCGAGATCAAGATGGACTTCAGCCTTCAGTTCAGAGACACGTCACTTGCTCCGACAGACTTCGAACAGATCCTGTCGCGCATACACTTGGTCACGTCCACGATGGGTGCAATCGAACCCAACCTAGGGACATGGTTTGCCCAAGGTGAGAGCGTAGACGAAGCACTCCTCTACCCGGCATTCGAAGACGGCAAACCGTCGACTGCCCTCCTCGCCGTCCTAAAGCAAGAGTTTTCAGCCGATCCGTCGCTCACGTTCGTTGCGCTGTGGAATGGGAATCAGAACAAGGGGCAAGGCGCGTCTCTTGCGTGCCATGTCGGTGAGAATGTCGGCCCGAACTCATTCGATGCAAAAATTTCGGACGATACGGTGCTCACAAACGCTGCATCAGTTCAGCAAATTGTGAAAGCCACGGTCGCCGCATTCAACCCTGCTTACGTTTCCGTCTCACCAAGGAGCTACGTCACTAAGCAGGTATTCGACGACAAGCCGGGAGTCGGCTGGATGATCTATTTGCCAACGGTCATCACGCAACAGCAAGTGCCAGAAGCCCGCGATCTCATCCCGGTTCCGGAGGCAGGAAAACTGCAGACCGGCACCATCATCGTCAGCACGACAGACGCTCCTTTCTCGATGAAGAACCCCGAGCACATCGAGACGGCAAACCGGATCGAGATCCGACTCGTCGAGCAAGACCTCCTCCCCGCCTTCAAGGATCTGTAAGCGCTATGCCGGCGCGATAGTCCGCGCCGGCATCGTCGATTAGAACAGTCCCACAGGCTGCGCCGCGTCGTCCCAACTGAAAATGATCAGCTCGTTCCGGTCGACGGCTTCAACCCCGACCGTGTACTGGATCGGCACGGTCTCGATGTAGAACCCATCGAACACGCGCCGGATGTCAGGGTGATCGTTGAGGCTCACAATCGCGCGCCCCTTGAGACGGCGCAGTCGCTCGGCCATCTTCTCGTACTCGGCAAACGGAAACGGCACGCCATACCCCTGCGTCCCGTGATACGGCGGATCGAGATAGAACAGCGTATGCGGTCGGTCGTATCGGTCGATACAGGCCGCCCAATCCAAGCGCTCGATGAAGGCGTTCGCCAGCCGCTGATGCGCCGTAGACAGCTCCTCTTTGAGACGAATGGGATTCAATCCCGGCGGGGCCAACGTCTTTGAGCCGAATGTCTGCCCTTCGAGCTTCCCGCCAAAGCAACTTTTCTGCAGGTAGTAGAAACGTGCAGCACGCTGGATATCGGTGAGCGTTTCCGGGATCGTTTGTTTCAACCAGGCGAACAGCTCGCGACTCGTAAACGCCCAATTGAACTGGCGCACAAACTCGTCGACGTGATGCTGCACGACACGGTATAGGTTGATCAGTTCTCCGTTGATATCGTTGACTACCTCGACCTTTGCCGGCGGACGCATGAAGTACAGTGCGGCCCCGCCCGCGAACACTTCGACATAGCAGTCGTGCGCCGGGAAACGCGGAATAAGATGGTCTGCCAGACGGCGCTTTCCGCCGATCCAAGGAATGATGGGATTTGCCATTGTGAAAGCCGTTTTTAAACTTGGTGTAGAATCCGGCCCGCCTACGTAGGTAAGCAGGGCCTTGGCTGATTCACTGGCACAAGCAGTGGAAAGGCGGCCGGGGACAATGCTCGAACATTTTCCCGGTCGCCCTGTTTCTCTCGAAGCCGCGAGGCTTCGATTGCCGCGTTACTGCGGCAGATTGGTTTGTGCGTCGCCGATCAACGCGTCGTAACTGCGTTCGCACTGCTGGCCGGCGATACCGCGCTCGTCAGCGATCTTCGCCAGCTCTCCCGCGCGCTCGTCAGCCCGGCCGAACAAGTCGGCAAGCAAATCGAGGGCATCGACGGCTGACGCGCTTCCGGCCGAAGCACCGGCACGCCGGACGTCTGCAACGAGTGCGACGACCTGCCTGCGCAGGCCGTCAGCAGCACCATCGGCAACAGCAGCATCAGCGCGTGCCTGATCACGTTCTTTCGCAGCATCAGTTGCGATCTCCTGTTGTGCCGCCAACCGGCGGCGAATTTCGTTACGCTCGGTCTTCAGGTCATCGATCTGCCGTGCCTGATCCGCGACTCTCGCGGACCGGTCGGCGTCACGGTGCCCCTTCGAATAGCCAGTGGCAGCGCCAACGAAAATTGCGACGATGACCGCGAGCCAGATACGAGGATCGAGCCAGGTCATGCCCCGCTCCTCATCATTGATGCGAGTCGCTTCGCTCGATCCCCGACCTGTCGCGCCCACAGGCTGTCGAGCATTTCAGCCGCAGCCGTGCTCCAGTCGCTGCGTTGCGCTGCGCCGAGGAAGTTACGAAACCCGAGCAGCTTCCCTTGCATGTTGAACGCCATGTTCATCAGCACGCGCTGACGGACCGGGTCGAGGGACCGCCACCACGACAGATTGCGATCAAGCCACGCCTCGGTTTCCGCGATGTCGTTCTGGTACATCAGATCGATCTCGTTATCGCGGAACCCCTTGTCGGTCAGGTTGCGGCCAATGCCTCCCGACACTTTGCCAACGGTATCGGTATAGATCCGATACCGCCGATCTTCGTCGCGCGTCAGTTCGGCTTTCAGCTTCAACGCGTCGTAGTTACCCATTCTTGCTACCTCCAAAAAGTTGCTTTGCTTTACTACGCAGCAGCACCTCAAGGTACTGCGACCCAACGATGCCGAGCGCGCTCCCGAGGCCGAGCAGCGCGATCGGCGGCAGATCCGGGATCTGCAGCAGTGCGATGCCCGCGACCATTGATGTCGCGGACCCCAGAACGGCGCGACCGACAACCAGCCGAAACGACAACGGCTCGCTACCGACCAACACCTTCGCGATGCCGATCAATCCGCCCATGATGATCAGCTCCAGAATCGTCTTTTCGTGGTCTTGCATCGGTTCCCCTTAGCCCGATAAAAAGAAAGGCCGCTCCGGTTGCCCGTGAGCGGCCTGCAAATACAGTGCGTGACGCGTTACTGCGGCGCCGGCACCACCAGATTGATTTTCTTGCCCGACTTCTTCTTGTGCCCCACCCTCGCTTTCCCCTTGTTCCCTCCGTTCAACGTAACGACCGAGATCCACCCGCGCGACGCGTAGGTGTGTTCGACCGACTCGATCAGAAAATCGCCGTCCACGCCCTTCTTGAACCCCTTCAGCGCTATCGTCTTCTCTGCCGACAGATCTGCGCGGCCGCGCATCGTGAGCCGGCTCGCCGACGTGTGCCGGTTGAGCGTCGCCATTCGCGACGTCGCACCGGCCTTTGCGGCTTCCGGACTGGCGAACGCATGGCGTTCGGTATGCACCGCGGACGCACCTGGCGGCGCATCCGGATTTGGGATCGTCAGATCGATCTTCTTCCCTGACTTGCGATCGTGCACCTTCGTGCGAACGGCCGCGAAGCTCGCACGGTCCGGGAAGTTGATGTCATAGTCGAGCAGATCGCCGGGCGTAAGCGTCACGACCGGCAGCGGCTTGCCGCTCGCACTCTTGCCGCCGCCGCGCGGCAGGACGATCAGCTTGCCGGCCTTGACCGTCGCCGTCGCTCCGTACTGGCGAGCCACGCGCGTGATGAAGTGCAGATCGCTCTCGCCGAACTGATCGATACGCGGCACGACGACGTCGACGTCGCACGCGGCCGCCCACTTATTGCGACGCGCGACGTCGCCGACGATGTCGGCCAGCTTCGCGTTCGACCAGCTCCCGTACCGCTGCGTTTTCGACGTCGCGCGCATGTTCGCAGGCTTCCCCCGGATCACGACGCTGGCCGGCGGCCCGCGCAGTCCGACCTCGTCGACGGCGTACTCGCCGAGCATCGACAGCCCCTGCCCGTCCCATCCGATTGACACCTTCAACGTCGCGCCCTTCGGCGGGAATTCGATGCGGCCGTCGCGATCGTCGAGCGTGATCGTGCACTCGTCTGCGTCTAGACCGGGTTTGTCGATGGCCCGGATCTCCAGCACGCGATCCTGAATAACCTTCGTCACGTCCGAGCCGTTCGCGACAACCTGAAAAATCGCTTCCATCGCCCCTCACTATGTCCAAAGCTGGACCGACTCGACACGCGGCGCATCGAGATCCGGCATCAGGATCTCGACACCGGACGCGAACGGCTGCCGTTGATTCGCCAGCCCCGGATTCGCCTCGTACACCGCCTCGACGGTTCCCTGCAGCGTCCCGTAGTACCGATAGCAAAGCGTGTCGAGCACGTCGCCGTCAGACGTTCTTAAAGTCTTCGCCATAGCGCCCGAACTCCACCGAGAATGTTTGTTTGCGCGGCATGCCGTCCACGAGCAGCGCGTCCTGTTCCTCCTCGATCGCCTGCAACAGCCAGCGGCCGAGCACTTCGCCGTCGCCCGTCGTGAGTTGCACGGGCTTCATCCGGCCACCGATTGCACGGAGCCGACTGATCTGCTTCGTGCCGGCCCCGAGCGACGGGAACACGACGCCCGACAACGTGATCGTCTCGCCCCCCTCGCTGACCGGCTGCAGCGCCTCCTGACGATTCAGGCGCTCCTGGGACGCGACGCGATACCGCGTCGCCCGTCGCAGCTTGTCGTGAGCCGCCGTCGACAGGTTGAAGTGGAACGCGTCGCCGGCATCCGTCGTCATCGTCATCAGGTGCGGCGTGCTCGACGACGCACCGTCGACCAGACCCGACAGCATCGAGCCGACACCCGTCGACTTGATCACGTCGAGCACCGCCGAATCTTTCAGGCCAACCGCCGCGTTGAACTGATTCCACGCCCCGCCCAATGCAGACTTGACGCTGTCGGCGGCGGCCCGCACAAGGGGGAAATTCGATCCGTCGACGGCCTTCAGAATCGAGCCTATCGACGCCTGTGTCGCGTTGAAGCTACGCACGATCGCGCCGACCTGCGGAAACAGATCCGACGCCACCGACAGCGCGCTCGTCGCGCCTGTCAGCAGCTCGGCCGCACTGCTCAGGTTGCCGGTCGCGAGACGCTGCAGCACGTCTACCGTCGCCATGCTCGCCGCACGGTTCCGATCGAAGATGCGAACCATCTGCCGCACCCGCTCCGTCGCGATCCCCGCCTGCGTTGCTGCTCCCGTGATCTGTCGAAACACATCCATAGAGCCTCCCTTACATATGTGGCGAGTCGAACATTGCTGTCCGGCTGTTCGCCTTGCGTTGCTGCTCCTCCATCATCCGCGTCAACTGCGGACTGACCTGCGCGAGGAACTTGTTAGCCATGTCGGTATCGCTCGCTTCGATCTTCACGTTGAAGACCGGCGCGAACGTGTTCTTCTGATCGATACGCGGCCCGAAACGAGCATCTGCCGCCGGACTCTCTGCCGCCTTCGCCGCCTTGGCGACCGCCTCGACATTCGCGGGCGTCTCGTCCGGCTTCTTGTTCAGGAGCTTGCTCGCGATGGCACTGAATGCCTTTTCGCCAACAAACGTACCAACCGCTCCACCAATGACACCCACGATGGCCGAGCCGATCGGGCCACCAAGCATCCCGATCGTCGCCCCGACCTTCGCGCCGATCACCCCACCCGCGAGACTGCCGGCGATACCCGCAAAGCGGCTTGCCTTCCGATCGTTCGTATCCGTGCTCGACGCGACGGCGTACGCCTCGCGTGCCGCCAGTCCGAACTTCAGCACCGTCGCCCCCAAGGCCAGTTTTCCGGCGTACGGCGCAACCCGACCGAAAAGCGAACGCCCCGCACTGAAGATCCTGCCAATCCTCCCGAACCGCCCGCCACGAGCTGCCGCACGACGCGCGGCTCGACCGGCTCGACTCGCACGCCCACCGCTCCCCGGATCGCCAAACCCGCCACCATCGCCCCCACCACCGGGCATGTTCACGACAAACACCTGCTGCACACCACCAACAGCACCGGCAACCCCACCGAGCGCGTCCAGCGCACGCCCGACTGCGCCCCCTGCGCCGCCCGCACTACCGGCACGCCCCGCACCCCGCGCCAGCAGCGTGCCGCGCGCGAAATCGAACATGCCGCGACCGATGCTCCAAAGTGCCTTTGCTCCGCGCACCGCAAGCACCGTGCCGGCGACGCCGACAACAGCAGCGGTCGCCTTCGGAGCGCTATCTGCTGCGGACTGAATGCCGCTCCCGGCTCCCTTCGCCGCCTCGCCAACGCGATCGGTGACGGGACGCAGGGCGTCGCCGATGCTGCGCATCGCGTCGTCCCATTGCTGCCCTACCTCGCTCCAGATCTGCTTGGACGTCTCGCGACGCGCCTCCAGATCCTTCTCGATCTCACCGCTCGCCTGCTGCGCGTTGCGCTTCAGGTTCGAATACAGCTCGGCGTTCTGCATGTATGCCGTCAGCGCCGCCTTGACCTGCATGTCGTTGAACAGGTCGCCGGTCTTCATCGTCTCGGCGAATGCGGCCATCTGCGTCTGACGCTTGGCCGGGTCCATTTCGGAATTGAACTGCTTCGCCGCAGCCGCGAGTTGCTTCGCCTTGGCCGGGTCGGCACGCTCGATGTACGCGCGGGCGAGCACGAACGACGCCTCCAGCGTCGACCAGCCCTTGCCGATCGCCTCGCGCATCTTTCCCTGATAGTCGACGCCGGCCTTCGCATAGTTGCGTTCGGTCTCGCCGGAGCCGATCTTCGAGAACCAGTTTTTGAGGTTGTTCGCCGCCTCGTCCGAGCTGCCGGCCGTCTTCATCTGCACCTGGAGCATCGCCCCGAGCTGCGTCACCGAATCCTGCCCCGTGATGCCGACCTTCTTCATTTCGGCGAGCAGCACCGGGAACCACCGCGCCATGTCGACAGACTCGAACGACCCCTCCTTGCCGAGATACGCGATCGCTTCGAGTGCCTTCGACATCTGCTGCGGGTCGACGATCTCGGCGTTCTGCTGCAACGCTTGGATCATCTTCGCGGTCTCGACCGTCGTCGCACCCTGACCGATCGAGAACTTTGCAACCAGGGGCGCGAAGTTGAGCGCGCGATCGAGATCCATGCCGCCTGCAACCATCTGGTTGACGGCCTCGGCCAGCTCGTTGCGACCGATCCCGTTCGACCCTGCATCGCGCCGGATACGCGAACCCATCGCCGCCTCTTCCTGCGTACGGGCGATACCGGCCTTGAGCGCGATGTCGCGAATGATCGCCTGATAGTTCGCGGCGATCGTCGCAGGCACCGCAACCGCCCCCGCCACTTTCACCACATCGCCGATCACGCCACGTCCGGCCTCTTGCCCGGCCGTCATGCGTTCGCGCCCGGTCACCTTCAGATCCAGCCCGCGAGCGGTCCGCCCGAGCTGCGCATACGCGCGATCGAGCCGGCCGACCTCGATGCCGGCATCTCGCAGCGACTTCAAATTGCTGTCGAGCTTGCGACGGATGCCATCCGCCGCGCTGTCGCCCGCCAAATGCAGCCGGCGGAACTCATCCTGCAGCCGCATCGTCTCGCCGATCTGGCGCTGCCAGAGCCGCGAGTCGTTCGCCCGCTTCTTCATCGCGTCGATCTTCGACGACGTGTCGGAGATCGCTTTCCCGAACGTCGCCGAGACGGCACCGCCGATCACGATCCCAAGCGCTAAATCTTTCGCCATCCCGGCCCCCTCAATCCGTCAGCCACCAGAGCATGTCGTCGACCGTCATCTCGTCGATCGATGTCGGCGACATGCTGTATTCACGCACCAGCCGTTTCGCCAGTGCCTTGAGCGTCTTTCGGTCCAGCTTTGCGTACGGGTCGAAAAGAGTAGTACGCGTCTTGCACGCGCTCGTAATCGGCCATATCCATCGCGTCGAGATCGCTCGGTGCGATGTCGGCGAGCGACGCGAACAGGATCAGTTCCTGTTCCTCGGTATCGTTCGGCGCGAGCTTCTGCGCACCGCGCATGTCGCGCACCTTCGGTCGGCGCATCGTGAAGGTGTCGCACTCGACGCCGTTGAGGTGGATCGGATAGTCGAGCTTGATCGAAACTTTTTCCATGACGGTTCCTGAAACGAAAAATGGCGAGCCGTCGGCTCGCCATTGATTAAACAAAGTAGCTTTGCTACATGTCCGTCGAATGACGAACGCGAGGCACTTACATGCCGAGACCCTTGCGCACTTCGGCGAGCTGATCGACACCGTTGATCACGCGCTTGCACGCGAAGATATCGATCTCGTGCACGATCGCACCGGCGACTTCCAGCTTGTAGTAGTCGCACGACACGCTGAACTTCGCGTCGACCTTGTCGCCGGGCTTCCATTCGCCCGGATCGACTTCGTACATCATGCCGCGCAGATACACGGCGACGCTCTTCGCCTTGCCGCTGCGGTCCATGAACACCGCGCGAAAGACGCCGTTAAACGCGCCCTGATCGACCAGCCCGAAGAAGCGCAGCACTTCGTAGTCCATCGTCGACATCGCAAACGATGCATCGAGCGCTTCCATGCCCTGATCGACCTTCGTCGTGCCATCCATGCCACCCGCGCGGAAGTCGTCCGTCTTGATCTTCAACTTCGGCGGCGTCATGCTCGTTGCGCGGCCCGCGTATCCGCGCCCATCGATGAACGCATTGCAGTTGTGCAGTGTTTCCGGAATCATCGTTCCTCCCTTAGATCTGGTTGTCCAGCACTTCGGTCAGCCACTGATTCGTGACCTCGAAGCGGAAAATCGGGTTTTCGGCCGGCGGGACATCCGTGAATCGGATGTTCCAGTACACCTTGCCGTCTTCGAGCTGGCTCGCCGTGTTCAGCAGCGGGTCCGGATAGACCTCGAAGTTGATCAACGCGCCCTGACGCTTCAGATCACGCATAAACGCCTGCAGCCCTTCAGTCACGTCGCTGACGTACGTCGCCGTGATGCCGCGATCGACCGCCCACTTGTGACCGGCCTGCACAGCGTCCATGACGATGTCGAGCGTGCGCACGCGCGTGACGAACTTCCACTTCGGGTCGGCCGACAGCGTGCGGTTCCCCCACAAGCGGAACCCGCCGTCGCGAATGATCGTCGTGATGTTCGCGTTGTTGAGCAGGTTCGCGCGGCACGTCTCGTCGCCGTCGAGGTATTCGATCGGCCGTCCCGTGCCCGTGATCTCGACGATCTCCTTGTTCGACGGCGACGCCCAGAAGCCGATCTTCGCGTCGGTCTGACAGAACAGACCCGCTGCGTACGTCGACGCCGGCAGCGAAATCTCGCTGTTCGTCGCGTTGTTCCATGCCTTCGCGCCGGGGTCGACCATGTACAGGCGCTTGCTGCCGAAATTCCTCGCGTATGCAATCGCCGCCTCGTCGTCGACGTTCGGGCCGTCGATCACAGCCATCGCGCGCAGCTTGCCGGCGAGCGCGTCCGCCGCCGTCGCGACCGGCTGCTTGGACGTGTGCCCAGGTGCGACCAGCAGACGCGGCTGTGCGTTGAAACGCGACTTCGCGTCGAGCAGCGCCTGCATGCCGGTGCGTGCGCCACCGGCCGACACACCACCGATGATCGCCGACGTGAGCTGCGCCGCATCGGTCACTGCGGGCACGCCAACCGCGATCACAATCGCGCTGCTCTGCGCATAGATTGCGCGGGCAGCCCGTGCGATCGCGCTGTTCTCCCCGAACGCACGCACCGCTTCGCCGTGGCTGGTCAATTGCACCGGGACATTCGGCTGCGCCAGATCAGGCCCGGGCGTGTAAGTGTCGGCCATGCCAACGACCGACGACGACGGCACCGCAATCGTGCGCGGGCCGCTATCGACGATCGTCGTCGTGATGCCGTGAAAGAAAGAAGTCGCTGCCATGCGGATCTCCGGATATAAAAAAAGCCGCTCATCGGAGCGGCTTGAAACGAAACGACGCCAGCAACACATGCGGCGTCGGCAAAGTTACTTTTTGGCGGGCGTATCGGGTGCCTTCGGTTGCTCCGGATCGGCGACGATGTCGGTCGCGGCCGAGCCTTCAGCCCGACGCTGCATTTCCGCCTCGGCCGCAGCTCGATCCGCTTCGGCCTGCTTCTCCGCAGCCGCACGCTGCGCGGCTTCTTCGGCTTCACGAGCTGCTTTCTCCGCTCGCGCTGCCTCGACCTTCGCGAGAATCGCGGCCGGATTGGGTTCGGCCGGCCACGTGATCTCCACCGGGAAAGTCGGCGACTCGACGACCCGCACCAGCGCGACCTGATAGTCAGCCCACGCGTCGAACGTCGCTTCTTCGAGATCCGACAGCCGCCCCGTCATCCGCGCGTCCGATTTGCCGCGATTCTGCTGACGGGCATTTTCAAGTCGCGCAAAGAAGTCATTCATCGCTGACTCACGCGCGCGGTCCGCGACGATCTTCTCGTCGACGGCCCACGTCCCATCCCGCCAAACGTGCGTATCGGACGGACGCGGTTTCTCGGTCAGTCCCGCGTCGTCGGGCGTCACACCCGCCACGGTAATTTCCGCCGCCACACCTGACTCCGTTCGATAAAGGCGCACGCCGCGATAGTCGGGCAGCATCTTCCATTTTTCGTCACGCCAGAACGGCCAGGTGCGCGGCTCACGCTCAGGCAGCGGTTCAAACGTACAGAATGCAGGGACCAGAAAGCGGCTCGAATTCATCGGATCGACATCGGCAAGAAAGCTCACGACGTACTGCCCGGTCAAACTATCGTATTGGTTGCAAAGCATGCTCTACCTCTCGAATTAATATGCTCGGATCATGGCGAGCACGGCGACGTTGCGCATACGTGCTTCCGCACCACCGTCAGCCGCGACGCTGATCGCGTGGGCGTGACCACCCACACCGCGGACACCAATGGCGTGCGTATGCGTCCCGCTTCCGTCTATACCGATCGGGATCGTTGCGCCATCCGTACCCAAGTTGTTCGCACGACCGTTGTCCATACCGTAACCACGTCCGGTGCTCGTCGAAAACGCACCGTTCGAACCGAGACCGAACCCGTGCGAGTGGGGCTGTTGCGAAACGCCGTGTCCGTGCCAGCCATTTCCTTCGGCCCATGCTTCGTGCGAGTGGTCCCCAGCATCACTTGATGAGGCGCCGTGTGCGTGAGATCGGTTCTGACTGTCCTGCCAAGAACCGACACCCCGACCAGCATCGACACCACGCCCGCCGTCAGCACACCGGATACCTTCGCCCCGAAACTCGGGAATGCGGAATGTCGTCTCCCCGTCGCCGATCGAGAAGCACGCCCACCAACCAGCAGCCCAATCCTTTTCTGTTGCAAGCGCACCACTTGCCTGCGCGTACGCCCAGAGCTGCGGATAGTCAACTCGCTTTAGCACAGCGCCGTCCAGCTTCAGACAGCCCGCCCGGACACTGTTTCGCACCTCGAAAATGATCTGGCCGATCGCCGCCGATGCGATCGCGTCAACCACGAATGCCGTCGACGCGGCGTTATTCGATCTGTCGCCTGCCGCCGGCGTCGGAACTTGCACGGCACGATCAAAGATCGTGCCCTTGTCTGCCGTGAATCGAACCGTAACCCTGCCGTCACAGGTCACGCCAAAAGCACCGTCCGCGTAGTGATACAGGCCGGTATCTGCTGCACCCTCATTGTTAAACGTCAGCGACGGATTCTGTGGCGTGCCTTCCGACAGGAAAATGCGTGCACTCGGCGCAAGCCAAAGCGGCCCCTTGAGCGTGCCGCCATTGTTCATGTCCAGCGGCACCAGATTGCCGGTATGCCAAACCACACCACCGGCGATCTTGATCGTCCCGTTAGAAATCGCGATATCACCCGTGACTTGCATCGCACTAGCTCCGTCGTCGGCCCCGTTCCCAACGACCATACGCCCGAAAAGACGTAGCATCCGCGATACACGATCCAGCGATAGCGCCGTCGTCTGCGTCGTGCCGTCATCGCTCCACGCTGACACCATCAGATTACCCGCCGCGTTATCGCTCTTGTAGACGGTCCAGCGGCGTTTGCCACCATCACCGAAATAGAGGGTCGCAAATGCGTTCGCGCCTGAGTCGACCGTCAGTGATTTCGTGCTTACGTCAGCATCGATGCGTCCACCGCGCGCCTTATCGAAGGGATCGACGTTGCCTGCATACCACACGGTCTTGCCGTCAATCTTCAGCACGCGATCAGCGAACGTAAACTCGACTTGACCCGAGTCGGGCGAATAGAAGCCCCACGCCTTTGCATTCGCGTAGAAGTATCCGTTGTTTCTCCCGAGAC
>NZ_LDWR01000026.1 GCF_001039005.1 Burkholderia cepacia | reverse complement strand
TGTAAGCGCAGTAATGCGTTCAGCTAACTGATACTAATTGCCCGTAAGGCTTGATCCTATAACAAGTCTCACAACCCAAAATTACTGCTTCTTCCAAGATTGGTCGCGCTGCGAAGCAACGCGACAACCCTCTTTGCCTGATGACCATAGCGAGTCGGTCCCACCCCTTCCCATCCCGAACAGGACCGTGAAACGACTCTACGCCGATGATAGTGCGGATTCCCGTGTGAAAGTAGGTAATCGTCAGGCTCCCTAAGCCAAGAACCCCCGCCCGAAAGGCGGGGGTTTTTGCATTTCGGCGGAAGAAATGCACGTGGGCCGGCGAAGGGCGGTGCGGCCGGAGCTGGCGCTTCGATGGCATCGATCCAGATAGCTGCCGTTCTTGAGCGACCCGCAGTGCTGCCCGCTGAAATCCCCAGATGCTTCCCTCTGGCGCCACATCAATGCGACTCCAGTCAGCATCGAGCTGACGTCGGTGCATCCAACGACGATGTAGCGATGACCGGTGATGAGCGACGTTCATCGGCAATGACCGATAAATGGCGCGTTCTCGCGAACGACCTCCTGCCTCATTTCCCCATCCTTCGGCACCTTGTGTCGACCTGATCGTGGGCGTCACTCAGCGAACGCAGCGCGAATTCGTCGCAGAAATCTATGCGCATAAAGTGCATTCGCACGACATGCCCGGCAGAGCGGGGAGCAAGCCCTTCGGGGTAATATCGCCATTCGTCCCGATCCTGGGCGCTTGTCTGCATGCGCTGGCGGTCGGTGTCTTCAGCATTCCGTCTCCTGCACTGTTCATGACTGACAGCCTTGCCCAAGGTGGTCGGACGACCGACTTCTTGCCGTATCTCGTCGCCGCAACGTTCTTCATGGAGTACCTCGACACGACCGTGATTGCGACCGCGCTGCCGCAAATGGCCCGCTCGTTCAGCGTCGGGCCGAACGCGCTCAGCCTTGGGATGACGGCCTATATGCTTGCGCTCGCCGTGTTCATCCCGATCAGCGGCTGGATCGCGGACCGCTATGGATCGCGCACCGTGTTCGCCAGTGCAGTCGTCGTTTTTACCGGTGCGTCGGTGCTGTGCGGGCTGTCCGATGGCGTCGGGACGTTCACGGCTGCGCGGCTGCTGCAGGGTATCGGCGGGGCGATGATGGTGCCGGTCGGACGGATGATCGTCGTGCGCAGCACCGAGAAGGCGAAGCTGATGCGCGCGATCGCGACGATCACGTGGCCGGGCATCGTCGCGCCGGTCGTCGGGCCGCCGATCGGTGGCTTCATCACGACCTATGCGTCATGGCGATGGATCTTCCTGTTGAACGTCCCGTTCGGCATCGCTGCGCTGGCCTGTACCTGGCTGATCGTCCGGAACACGCGGGCCGACGAACAAAGGCCGCTCGACTGGGTCGGCTTCGTGCTGGCCGGTGGAGCGTTGACCTGTCTGTTGATCGGAACCGAGGCGGCCGGCCAGCAGGACGTGCACTTCACGCGCGCGGCCGTCCTGGTGGGGGCGAGCGTGCTGTTCGGCATTGCCGCGTGGTTGCATGCGCGACGCTGCGCGCATCCATTGCTCGATTTCACGACGCTGAAGGTACCGACGTTCTCGGTGACGGTGATCACCGGCTCGATCACGCGGATGGCGATCAACGCCGTGCCGTATCTGCTGCCGCTGCTGTTCCAGATCGGTTTCGGGCTGTCGCCGTTCCAGTCCGGCCTGCTGCTGCTCGCGAGCGCGCTCGGCAATCTCGGCATGAAGGCGGGAACGTCGTGGATCCTCGATCGCTTCGGTTTCCGGCGCGTTGCGCTCGTCGACGTGACGATCGTCGGCATCTTCACGATCGCGTGCGGCTGGCTGACCGCATCGACGCCGCTGGCGATCACGCTGTTCGTCGTATTCGTCTACGGGCTGACGCGGTCGATGCAGTTCACGACGCTCGCGACGCTGGCCTATGCGGATATCCCGGCTCATCAGACGAGCGCGGCCAGCACGTTGTGGAGCGCCGCGCAGCAGATGACGATCGGGATGGGGATCGCGTTCGGCGCGTTGTCGCTGCGGCTCGCGGCTTTGGTGCGTGGCGATGCGGCTGGCATGCACTACGTGCTCGACGATTTCCGCTGGGCGTTCGTCGCCGCGGGTGTGCTCGCACTGTTGACGTTGCCGGGCTACGCGCGGCTGGCCTTCGATGCGGGCGACCGGCTGCGGGCGAATGTGGCACGAGGATAGGCCGGGCTGCCAATCGCCTTTGTGTCGCGACAGGTGAATGCTTTCGTTTCCGGTCGCTCACTTGAGACGTTGGTCCGTCATGGCCAAGATGGCCTGACGGGCAGCAAAATCCGCCATCGGCCGCTGTGAACGAGTGAGCAGATCGCGTGACGATGTCCGGTCGCAACGCCCCCCGAACGATAACGCGCGATCGGTGAGGCAGACGCGCGGTGTTTCCTGTGCGAATTCGTCCGCGAGACGAATGGCGCGATAGCGTTGCGCTCGTTCCGATTGCCGTTACTGTGCGTCGTGGAAGATGATGCCGACCGTGTGGCGGTGGCCGCTGCGGATCCGGCTTACGCCGTGGCGCAGGTTGACGCGGTAGAAGCCGCGCGTTCCCTGCACGGGCCGGCCGTGTACCGCGAAGATCACCGCGTCGCCTTGCGTCAGCGGCACCACTTCCGCACGCGACTGCATGCGTGGCCGCTGTTCCGTCAACACGAACTCTCCTCCGGTGAAATCGCGGCCCGGCGCCGACAGCAGGATCGCGACCTGGAGCGGAAAGACGTGCTCGCCATACAGGTCCTGATGGAGGCAGTTGTAGTCGTCGGGACCGTATTGAAGGATCAGCGGCGTCGGCCGTGTCTGCCCCGCCGCGTGGCAGCGATCGAGGAATGTCGCCTGGTCGTTCGGATAACGGACGTCGATCCCAAGTGCCTTGTTCCAGCGATTCGCGATAGGCGCGAGATGCGGGTAGAACGTCGTGCGCAACTCGGCGACGACCGCAGGCAGCGGGTACGCGAAATATTTGTATTCGCCGCGCCCGAATCCGTGCCGCGCCATCACGACGCGCGAACGATAGAGCGCATCCCGCGGATAGAGTGCTGCGAGCGCATCGCACTCGCTCGCCGAGATCAGGCCCGGCACACGCGCGCATCCATGGCGATCGAGTTCGGCATCGACGGTCGTCCAGTCGATTGCGTCGACACGTTGCGCAATGTCCGTCGATTCGACGGCAGGTTGCAGATCGGCAATGTTCACGGGCTACCTCGGTTCGTCGGCAATGTGGCGCCGTGCGGAATGCTTCGGAAGCGTTCCGCGCACGGTTGAATCCACGATGGAAGTTGATGAACCCAGTCTACCGATGTCCGTGAGCCGACGAGCTCCAGATCTTGCGCTCAAATTCGGAAAAGGAAGAGGGGAGAGGTGTGCGATGTGGCGCGGACACGCCGCATGCGGCGACGTGTCGGAGCGGAGAAGCGGAGAAGCGGGAGTCGAACCTTCCACTACAGGCGGCCGGTGCTCACCGGCCACCCACTGCGTTCCCGATCAGGCCACCGACCGGAACAGCCAGTAGAGCCCGCCCGCGAGCGCGATCGACGCCGGTAGCGTCAGCACCCATGCGAGCACAAGGCTGCGCACCGTGCTCCATTGCAACCCGGATCCGTTCGCCGCCATCGTGCCCGCGACGCCCGACGACAGCACGTGTGTCGTCGACACCGGCAGCCCGTACATGTCGGCGGCGCCGATCGTCAGCATCGCGACGACTTCGGCCGACGCGCCCTGTCCGTAAGTCAGATGCTGCTTGCCGATTTTCTCGCCGACGGTCACGACGATCCGCTTCCAGCCGACCATCGTGCCGAGACCCAGTGCGATCGCGACGGCGACCTTCACCCAGGTCGGGATGAACTTGGTCGCATGGTCCAGCTGCTTGCGATAGTTGTCGATCGCGAGCTTGTCGTCGGCGGCGAACGCGGGTTGCCCCGATTTCTCGATCAGGCGAATTGCTTCGGACACCAGATACATCGTGTTTCGCACGTTGTCGACGTCGCGTTGCGGCACGGCTGCCATCGAGCCCGACGCGCCGACAGCGGTCGCGAGCGACGTTGACAACTGCTGCACGGCCGGCAGTACGGAAGGCGTCAGCTCACGGCGCTGCACGTAGTGTTCGACGTCGGCGCGCGGGTTCGCGGACGGCGCGACGCCGTTCGTGTATTTCCCGAACGTCGCGGCTGCCTGGTTCGCGACCGCAACGAAGGTCTGCGATTCGGCCGGCGTAACGGCCTTGTTCAGCGCGTACGCGGTCGGCACCGTGCCGATCAGGATCAGCATGATGAGGCCCATCCCTTTCTGCCCGTCGTTCGAACCGTGTGCGAACGACACGCCCGTGCAGGTCAGGATCAGCAGGCAGCGAATCCAGAACGGCGGCGGTTGATCCTTCGGCGGCTCCTTGTACAGCTCCGGAATCCGCACGACGGCCTTCAGCACGAGCAGCAGCAGCGACGCGCACAGGAAGCCCACGATCGGCGAGAACAGCAGCGACTTGCCGACGCCGAGCGCCTGGCCCCAGTCGACGCCGCTCGTGCCGGACGGCCCGTGCATCAATTGGTTCATCAGCCCGACGCCGATGATCGACCCGATCAGCGTATGCGAGCTCGACGACGGCAATCCGAAATACCACGTCGCGAGGTTCCACACGATCGCGGCGATCAGCAGCGCGAACACCATCGCAAAGCCCGAGCCGCTGCCGACCTGCAGGATCAGCTCGACCGGCAGCAACTGCAGGATGCCGAACGCGACCGCGCCGCTCGAGACCATCACGCCGAGGAAGTTCCACATGCCGGACCAGATCACCGCGACGTTCGGCGTCAGCGAGTGCGTGTAGATCACGGTGGCGACCGCGTTCGCGGTGTCGTGGAACCCGTTGACGAATTCGAAGCCGAGCGCGATCAGCAGCGCGGCGCCGAGCATCAGGTACGGAAACAGCGACCCTTCGCGGACCGGCGACAGATCGTCGATCAGGTGCGTGGCGATATAGACGGCGCCGATCGCGAGCACCAGCAGGAAGACGGCATAGCCGACTTGCCGGGTGCGCTCGACGGAGCCCGGATTGCTCGATGCGGACGAAGCAGGTTGATTCATGACGGCATCTCGTAGGGGAGTCGCGACCGATCGTAGCTTCGGGCAGCAGTCAGTTTGATGACAGTCGGGATGACGAACTGTGTGTCTTACGGAAATGTAAGAAAAACGAAGGCAGACGATTGCGATGGGCAACATCGGCTCGCATTGCCGTCCACATAGTGAACGCAACGGCGCTTATGGATTCAACGTCCAGCCGTCCGGCGATGCGACGAACATCGTGCGCGACAGCGGCGCGACGTCGATACGAGTGGCGGCCTTGAGATCCATCTGCCGCACGTGCGCGACGGCCGCGCGAATGATTGCCGCATGCGTGATCGCGACGATGTCGCGCTCGTGCTGCAGCGCGTTCAACCATGTGCCGACGCGCCGCATGGCTGCGTCGAACGATTCGCCGCCGTGCGGCGATGCGGACGGATCGCCGATCCATGCACCCAATTCGTCAGGCCAGTCGCGGCCGAGATCGTGCAGCCGCTGGCCGCGCCAGTTGCCGTAGTCGATGTCGCGCAGCGCGTGATCGATGTCGGCGCGCAGCCCGAGCGCATCGGCAGTCTGTCGCGCGCAGCGGGCGGGGCTGCACAGCACGATCGCGCCGGCGAGGCCCGCCCACCGGTCGCGCAGTGCGGCGGCGTCGGCGAGTCCGTGGGCGTCGAGCGGATCGTCGTCCGGAAACGTACCGGTGCGCATCGCCCGGGTTGATGCGTGTGCGATCAGGCGCAGCGAGGCATGCAGGGTCATGTCGGTTGTCGGAGGGGCCGGGCGGAACGTGCGGTCGCTCGCACGCCGTCACTTCAACACGCGGACTTTCGCGCGTACAATCCGCCCGATACGAAACGCGGAAGCCGGTGCAATTCCGGCGCGGTCGCGCCACTGTAACCGGGGAATCTCGATCCCGGAAGCCAGACCTGCCTTCGTACCCATCCAACATTTGTCGGGGCGCGATTCCCCTGAGGTGCATCCATGAGCGAAGCAGTGCTGAAGCCGGTCGTCGTGCCGGCACCCATCCCCGTCCGTGAACTGTTGCCGTGGGCCGTGTTCGTCGGCCTGATCCTGCTGCTCGCACTGTATTTCGTCGGCGCGGAACAAGGCGCGACGTCGCTTGTGCCGGGTATGTACGTTCACGAATTCGTCCACGACGGCCGCCATCTGCTCGGCTTTCCCTGCCACTGACGCGGAGAACACGATGGTCGGAAAGCTGCTCATGCGCGGGATGCTCGCAGGCATCGCCGCGGGCCTCATCACGTTCGGTTTCGCGAAAATCGTCGGCGAACCGCAAGTCGATCAGGCGATTTCCTTTGAAGAAAAACTCGACGCCGCCAAAGGCGACGCGCCGGAGCCCGAGCTGGTCAGTCGTCACACGCAGGCCGGCCTTGGCCTGCTGACCGGTGTCGTGACCTACGGTGCGGCATTCGGCGGGCTGTTCTCGCTGGTCTTCGCGTTCGCGTACGGGCGCGGCGGCCGCCTCCCGGCACGGCCGCTGGCCGCGTGGCTCGCGCTGGCGGCGTTCATCGCGCTCGTGATCGTGCCGAACCTCAAGTACCCGGCCAATCCACCGTCGGTCGGCGATCCCGACACAATCGGCTATCGCACGGGCCTGTTCTTCCTGATGATCGCGATCTCGATCGCGACGATGGTGTTCTCGGTCAGCGTGCGCCGCCATCTGCTGGCGAAGCTCGGCCCATGGAATGCGTCGATCGTCGCCGGGCTCGTGTTCGTCGCGAGCATCGCGGCCGTGCAGTTCGGGCTGCCGTCGATCAACGAGGTGCCGGCCGCTTTCCCGGCCGCCGTGCTGTGGAAGTTCCGCGTCGCGGCGATCGGCATGCAGGTGATCATGTGGACGACGATCGGCCTGCTGTTCGGTGCGTGGGTCGAGCGCGGCGAACGCATCGGCATGCGCGCCGCCTGACGCGTCCTGCAACCGGGCGCGCCTAGCGCAGCATGCGCGGCGCGCTCCACGTCGAATCGCGCGCCAGCGCGACGAACGCGGCCAGATAGTCGATCGCCGCGTCCGCCTCGCGGATGCCGAGGAAGATCTGCTTCGCGATGCCCTTCTTGCCAAGCTTGACCGGCACGACCGGCATGCGGTCCGCGTATTCGTCGGCGAGCCATCTCGGTAGCGCGGCCACGCCGCGCCCGCTCGCCACCATCTGCAGCATGATGTCGGTCGTTTCGATCGACTTGTGCCGTCTCGGCACGATGCCGGCCGGCGTCAGGAACTGGTTGTAGATGTCGAGCCGGTCGGTTTCGACCGGGTAGGTGATCAGGATCTCGTCCGTCAATTGCGCGGGCGTCACGTAATCGGCGTTCGCGAACCGGTGTGAGTCAGCGACCACCAGCACCTGCTCGTAATCGAATACGGGAACGAAGTGCAGACCCGGCTTGTTCAGCGGATCGGGCGTGACGAGCACGTCGATGTCGTAACCGAACAGCGCGCCGATGCCGCCGAACTGGAAGCGCTGCTTCACGTCCACGTCGACGTCGGGCCAGCGCGACAAATACGGCGACACGACCTTCAGCAGCCACTGGTAACACGGGTGGCATTCCATCCCGATGCGCAGCGTGCCGCGCTCGCCCTTCGCGTACTGCTTCATCCGTTCTTCGGCGAGCTCGAACTGCGGCAGCAGCCGGTTCGCCAGCTTCAGCAGATATTGCCCGCCCTGCGTGAGCCGCAGGCCGCGACCTTCCCGGTCCCAGATTGGCGTGCCGAGCTGCTGCTCGATTTTCCGGACGGTATGGCTGAGTGCCGATTGCGTGAGGTGCAGCGCGTTGGCGGCCGCGGTCAGCGAGCCCTGGCGCTCGACTTCACGAATCACGACGAGATGGAATCGTTCCAGCATGGTTATCGCTCACCCAACAGATACATGAACAACTTTAATGGATGAATGAAATAATGCCATTTTATTTCATGTGTTGAAATCCCTATCATGGCTGCCGGACATTCACTACATCTGGACGGCAGCGTCATGGTCACCACACACAACCTCGGTTTTCCGCGCATCGGCGCAAAGCGCGAACTCAAGTTCGGTCTCGAACGCTACTGGAAAGGCGAATCGTCGCGCGACGAGCTGAAGGCGCTCGGTGCGCAGTTGCGCCAGCGGCACTGGAACGACCAGCGCGATCTGGACCTGGCGCCGCTCGGCGACTTTGCGTTCTACGACCAGGTGCTCGACATGAGCTTCACGCTCGGCAACCTGCCGAAGCGCGTGCAGGGCTTCCACGGCGATGTGCTCGACAACTATTTCCGCGTCGCGCGCGGTCGTTCGGCGCAGTCGGCCGAAGAGCATGCGGCGTGCTGCGGCGGTGTCTCGGCCGGTGAAATGACGAAGTGGTTCGACACGAACTATCACTACATCGTGCCGGAATTCCACGCGGACACGAACTTCTCGCTCGACCCGTCGCGCCTGCTCCAGCAACTGGCGGAAGCGCAGGCGCAGGGCGTGGCCGTGAAGCCGGTGATCCTCGGTCCCGTCACGTACCTGTGGCTCGGCAAGGCGAAGGACGATTCCGATCGCCTCGCGCTGCTGCCGAAGCTGCTGCCCGTGTACGGCGCGCTGCTCGACACGCTGACCGCGCAAGGCGTCGAATGGGTGCAGATCGACGAACCGATTCTCGTCACCGAACTCGACGCCGAGTGGCGGCAGGCATTCCGCACCGCTTATGCGACGCTGGAAACGCGCCGCATCAAGCTGCTGCTCGCCACCTACTTCGGCCAGCTTCAGGACAACCTGACGCTCGCGGCCTCGCTGCCGGTCGACGGCCTGCATATCGACGCGATCAATGCACGCGACGAAGTCGACGCGCTGGTGCGCGAACTGCCGGCCGAGCGCGTGCTGTCGGTGGGCGCGATCAACGGCCGCAACATCTGGAAGACGGACCTGAACGCGACGCTCGACTGGCTCGAACCGCTCGCGAAGCAGCTCGGCGATCGTCTGTGGCTTGCGCCGTCGTGCTCGCTGCTGCACGTGCCGGTCGATCTCGCGAGCGAGGAGAAGCTCGACGCGGAGATCCGTTCGTGGCTCGCGTTTGCGCTGCAGAAGCTCGACGAACTGAAGGTGCTCGCCACCGCGCTGAACGAAGGCCGCGACCAAGTGGCCGATGCGCTTGCCGCGAATGCTGCCGCGATCGACTCGCGCCGCCGCTCGCCGCGCGTGAACAACCCGGTAGTGAAGGCCGCGATCGCGCGTATCGACGCGCAGCTCGGCAACCGCGTGAGCCCCTATGCGCAGCGCGCGCCGAAGCAGTCGGCCCGACTGAGCCTGCCGGCTTTCCCGACGACGACGATCGGCTCGTTCCCGCAGACCGTCGAAATCCGCCAGGCGCGCAGCCAGTTCAAGGCCGGCGCGCTGGACGAAGCGGGTTACCGCACGGCGATGCGCGCGGAGATCGAACGCAGCGTGCGCGAGCAGGAATCGCTCGAACTCGACGTGCTCGTGCACGGCGAAGCCGAGCGTAACGACATGGTCGAATACTTCGGCGAGCAGCTCGACGGCTACGCATTCAGCCAGTTCGGCTGGGTGCAGTCGTACGGTTCGCGCTGCGTGAAGCCGCCGATCCTGTTCGGCGACATCAGCCGCCCGAAGGCGATGACGGTCGAATGGATCACGTATGCGCAATCGCTGACGAACAAGCCGATGAAGGGCATGCTGACCGGCCCCGTGACGATCCTGAACTGGTCGTTCGTGCGTGACGACCAGCCGCGTTCGGTGTCGTGCTACCAGCTCGCGCTCGCGATTCGCGACGAAGTGCTCGATCTCGAGAAGGCCGGCGTGCGCGTGATCCAGATCGACGAGGCGGCACTGCGCGAAGGGCTGCCGCTGCGCCGCGCGCAATGGGGCGAGTACCTGAAGTGGGCGGTCGAATCGTTCCGCATCACCGCGAACGGCGTGCAGGACGATACGCAGATTCACACGCACATGTGCTATTCGGAGTTCAACGACATCATCGCGTCGATCGCCGACATGGATGCGGACGTGATCACGATCGAGACGTCGCGCTCGGACATGGAGCTGCTCGACGCGTTCGACACCTTCAAGTATCCGAACGAGATCGGGCCGGGCGTGTACGACATCCACTCGCCGAACATCCCGACGCAGGATCATATCGTCGGCCTGATGCGGAAGGCGGCTGAACGGATTCCGGCGGAGCGTCTGTGGGTGAACCCGGACTGCGGCCTGAAGACGCGCCAGTGGGCGGAAGTGATTCCGGCGCTGACGAACATGGTCGCCGCCGCGAAGACGCTGCGCAACCCGATGCAATGACGCGCGAGCGTTGCGTGCGTGCCGGCTGCGATACGGTCGTGGCCGACAATCAATTTCGGGAGAGGCGGTGCGGTGCGGCAGACTGCCGGACCGTTCAATGAAAACGGGCAGGCGAATCGCCTGCCCGTTGCGGGACGTTACGCGGTACGCACGCCGCGCGGCAGCGACTCGCGCGTCTTGCCGGGCGCACTGGCATCGTCGATGCTGACGCGCCGCGAGATCAGCCACACGCACAGCGACGAGAGGATTGCGGCACTCGTGTACTGGATCGCGAGCGGCCACCATTGCGGCGCGGTGTTCTGCGCGATGATGGTCGCGACGAGCGGCGTGAGGCCGCCGGCGAGCGCGCCGCACACCTGGTACGCGATCGAGATCGCCGTATAACGGATCCGCGCGACGAAGATGCCGCTGACGAAACCCGCGACCACCGAGTAGTAGCCCGATTCCGCGAGCGTCGCGAGGCCGACGCCGACCGTGATCGACAGCGGCGTGCCCATGTGCACGAGCGGCAGCATCACGAACGGGACGATCGCGGCCCATGCGCCGGTGATCAGCAGCACGCGCGTGGTGCCGAAGCGCTGCGCGAGGAACGCGGCCGCGAGCTGCACGACGAACTGCAGCACCGCGACGATCGTCATGCAATGCAGCACCATCGACCGGTCGAGCGACAGGAACTGCGTCGCGTAGCTGATCATGAAGATGTTGCTGAAATACACGCCGGCGATGCCGTACACGTTCGCGCCGATCGCGAGCAGCAGCAGCGGCCAGTACTTGAGCGCTTCGCGCAGCGGGTTCTGCGCGGTGTTGCCGCTCTTCCTGACTTCCTCGAACTCGGGCGACTCCGACACGCTCGCGCGGATCACGAAGCCGACCACCAGCAGCACGGAACTCGCGAGGAACGGCACGCGCCAGCCCCAACTCATCATGTCGTCCTTCGACAGCGTGCTGATCGCGCCGAACGCGAGCATCGACAGGATCAGGCCGCTTGCGCTGCCGAGCTGCGCGAACGATGCGAAGAACGTGCGCTTGCCTTCGGGCGCATGCTCGCCGGCAAGCAGCACCGCGCCGCCCCATTCGCCGCCGACCGCGATGCCTTGCAGCACGCGCATCAGCACGAGCAGGATCGGTGCGATCACACCGGCTTGCGCGTGGGTCGGCAGCAGGCCGATCGCGACCGTCGACACGGCCATCAGCATCAGCGTCGCGAGCAGCGAACGCTTGCGGCCGAAGCGGTCGCCGAGGTAGCCGAACATCACGCCGCCGAGCGGCCGCGCGAAGAAGCCGACCGCGAACGAGCCGAACGACGCGAGCAGGCTGACGAAGCGGTTTTCGCCGGGAAAGAACAGCGGTCCGAACACGATGGCGGCGGCGGTCGCGTAGCTATAGAAGTCGTACCACTCGATCGTGGTGCCGACGAACGAAGCGAGCGCCGCCCGCTTCGGTTGCTTGACGGAAGTCCCCATCTTTATGTGTGCTCCTCTGGAATCTTCTGATTTGGAATAGGTGGTGGCGCGGGATCAGTCGCGGTACTTGACACCCGGCAGCACGCACAGCAGCTCGTACGCGAGGTTCGCGCCGAGCAGCGCCGTGGTGCCGAACGGGTCGTACGGCGGCGCGACTTCGACGAGATCGCAGCCGACGATGTTCAGCCCCTTCGCGCCGCGGATGATCTCGAGTGCCTGCGGCACCGTGAGGCCCGCGATTTCCGGCGTGCCGGTGCCCGGCGCGTAGGCCGGATCGATGCCGTCGATGTCGAAGCTGATGTAGACGGGCGTATTGCCGACGCGTGCGCGCACTTCTTCCATCAGCGGCACGAGCGACTTGTTCCAGCACTCCTCGACCTGGACCACGCGGAAGCCCTGATCGCGGCACCAGTCGAAATCCTCGGCGGCGTAACCGGTGCCGCGCAGGCCGATCTGCGTGACCTTGTCGCCGTGCAGCAGGCCTTCCTCGACTGCGCGGCGGAACGGCGTGCCGTGCGCGATCTTTTCGCCCATCATCGTGTCGTTCACGTCGGCGTGTGCATCGACGTGGATCAATGCAACCTTGCCGTGCTTGCGGTGGATCGCGCGCAGGATCGGCAGCGCGATCGTATGGTCGCCGCCGAGCGTGATCGGCTTGCAGTCGTGCTCGAGGATCGCGTCGTATGCGGCTTCGATGCGCGCGATGGAATCGTGCAGGTTGTAGGGGTTGATCGCGACGTCGCCGATGTCGGCGATCTGCAGCGAATCGAACGGCGCGGCGCGCGTGGCCATGTTGTACGGGCGCAGCAGCACGGATTCGGTGCGGATCTGGCGCGGGCCGAAGCGTGCGCCGGTGCGGTTGGACGTGCCGAGATCGAACGGCACGCCGACGAAACACGCGTCGAGGCCTTCGGCGCTCGCCACGTGCGGCAGGCGCATCATCGTCGCGATGCCGCCGCAGCGCGGCATTTCATTGCCGCCGAGCGGCTGGAAATGGGTGTGGTCGTTCATGGGGCTGTCTCTTCCGATGTGGGGTTGCCGTATCATTCGACGCGGCTTGGCGCACAGTTTTACGCGCTCCGCCGGGAAAGAAGAATGCGAAGATATCGACGTAAACATCGATTTTCATCGATGTATGGAAGGGGATGAGCGTGCTGGGGAATCTGTCGACCCTCGATCTGCGGTTGATCCGCGTATTTCTCGCGGTCACGGACGCGGGCGGCGTGTCGGCCGCGCAGGCGGTGCTGAACGTCGGGCAGTCGACGATCAGCGCGCAACTGTCGTCGCTCGAGACGCGGCTCGGCTACCGGCTCTGCGAGCGCGGCCGCAGCGGTTTCCGGCTCACGCCGAAGGGCGAGCGGTTCCACGCGATGAGCCGCAAGCTGCTCGCGGCGCTCGACGAGTTCGGGATGGCCGCGCGGCACATGGATCGCCAACTGGTCGGCACGCTGAACATCGGCCTGATCGGCCATACACCGGTGAGCCAGAACGCGCGGATCGCCGAGGCGATCGCCGCGTTCCGCACGCGCGACGAGGCCGTGCGTTTCTCGATCTCGGTGCGCGCGCCGGGCGATCTCGAGGAGAAACTGCTGAGCGACGAGATCCAGATTGCGGTGGGCTATTTCTGGCATCGCGTGCCGTCGCTGCACTACACGCCGTTGTTCATCGAGCGCCAGGTCGCGTACTGCGGCCGCGGCCATCCGCTGTTCGACGGCGCCGGCACGCTGACGCCGGCCGACGTCGCGGGCTTCGAATGGGCGTGGCGCTCGTATCCGCTGCCGGAGGCGCAGCTGTCGACGACGCCCGACCGCGTGACCGCGACCGCCGACAACATGGAGGCCGTCGCGCTGCTGATCCTGTCCGGCCACCACCTCGGCTACCTGCCGCAGCACTTCGCGGCGCCGTACGTCACGCAGGGGCTGCTCGCGCCGCTCAATCCGGAGCAGCTGCGCTACGACGTCACGTTCCACATGGTCGTCGCGCGCAACGGGCGCGGTAACCCGCTCGTGGAAGCGTTTCTCGAGGATCTCGAACGCGCGCACCAGCCGCCGGACATCGCGTAGGCCGCCGGCATCAACAATGTGAGCGAGTGTTGCGGCGGCGCGGCTCGACGCTGCCCACATCGATAGGCGTCGAAGTGACGAATCGGGCGTCGGGCTCGGCTTGCGAGGGCTGTCCGCCCGCCGGCATCACGGCACCGGCAGCCCGGCGTCATGCTTCACTTCGCGCAACGACAGCGCCGATTCGATCGACGTCACGCCGGGCAGCATCCGCAGCGATTCGCGCACGAACGTGCCGTAGTCGTCGAGGTCGCGCGCGACCACCTGCAGCAGGTAGTCGGCCGTGCCCGCGACGTTGTGGCACGCCAGGATCCGCTCGATGCCGAGCACTTCCCGTTCGAACCGGTCGGCGACCTTGCGGTCGTGCGTCGCGAACCGCACGAGCACGAACGCGACGACGCCGAAGCCGAGCGCCTGGCGCGACAACTGCGCACGGTAGCGCTCGATGTAGCCGTCGCTTTCGAGCCGTTTCAGGCGCCGCGCGCACGGCGTCTCGGACAGGCCGACGGATTCGGCGAGACGCGCGATCGGCAGGCGGCCGTCGCGCTGCACCGCAGCGAGAATCGCGCGATCGGTTTTGTCGAGTTCGATCATATTGGCGGAATCCTTGTTCTGGTTTCATGATTGTGGCGGATTCCCCTATGGATCGACAATCCTGAGCCAAAGATGGCCAATAATCCCTCCTCCTTCAGCGGCAACATATCGTCATTGGAGGACGGGGGCAGACCATGATTTCCACGCATTTGCTGTTGATTTATCTCGCCGCGCTGGCGGCCATTTATGCGGTGCCGGGGCCCGACATGGCGCTCGTGCTGCAGACCAGCATCGGCCGTGGCGTGCGGCCGGGATTGGCGGCGGCGGGTGGCCTGTCGCTCGCGCGCACCGCGCACGTGACGCTGTCCGCCTGCGGCGTCGCGGCACTGATCCGCAGCGCGCCGTGGCTGTACGAGGTGATTCGCTACGGCGGCGCGCTTTATCTCGCGTATGTCGCGATCCAGGTATTCCGCTCGCCCGTGTTCGCGCTCGGCGAAGGCGACACGACGGTGTCGGCGGGTGAGCTGCGGCAGTCGTTCGTGAAGGGGCTGCTGACGAACCTGCTGAACCCGAAGGCGTTGCTGTTCTGCTCGGTGCTGCTGCCACAGTTCGTGCGGCCCGAGGCCGGGCCCGTCGTGTTGCAGATGTTCGAGCTCGGCGCGCTGCTGGTCGCGGCCGGCGTGTGTTTCGACCTCGCTTGCGTGTTCGGCGCGTCGCGCATCGCGGCGTGGATGCGCGCGCATCCGCTGGCGCAGACCGTGCAGCGCTGGACGTTTTCCGCGGCGCTGATCGGTTTCGCGCTGCGTCTGTCGATGGATTGAGCGTCGCCGCCGCAGCGGTGCCGCGCCGGTCGACAGGCCGCGCGGCGCCGATGCGCCGATCGACACAGGCCGCGTGCAATGCCGGCCTTCGCGCGCATGCCCCGGTGCAGAAGGGCGTGCGCGCAAATCGTCTGACTGATCTAAAATTCCTCTCACTTCGCGCTATCGCGAACCGACTGACCGAACGGAACCGACTTCCGCCGGCCATGTCCGATTTCCTGGTTGTTCCGTGCAACGCGGTACCAAGGAGGGTCAGAACATGGCAAGGCATCTTCACGCCGACCGTGAACCCCGAATCGTCGCCGAGTCCAAGTGCCTCGGCCCGTGCGATCCGGCAGAACGCATCCACGTCACGATCATGTTGCGGCGGCAGGAAGAAGGGCAACTCGATACGTTGGTCCACCAGCTCGCCACCGGCGACGCACAGGCGAAACCGCTGTCGCGCGCCGCATTCGCGCAGCGTTTCTCCGCCCATCCCGACGACATCCGCAAGGCCGAGGACTTCGCGCGTCGTCATCAACTGACGGTCGATCGCGTCGATCCGGTCGAAAGCGTCGTCGTGCTGTCCGGCACGATCCAGCAGTTCGAAGCCGCGTTCGGCGTGAAGCTCGAGCGTTTCGAGCATCGTTCGATCGGCCAGTATCGCGGCCGCTCCGGCCCGATCGCGCTGCCCGACGATCTCGGCGATGCCGTCACGGCCGTGCTCGGCCTCGACAGCCGCCCGCAGGCGCGGCCGCACTTCCGGCTGCGTCCGCCGTTCAGGCCCGCGCGCGGCGGTGCGGCGGGCGTCACGTTCACGCCGGTCCAGCTCGCGTCGTTGTACGGCTTTCCGGCCGGCGACGGCGCCGGGCAATGCATCGCGATCGTCGAACTGGGCGGTGGTTATCGCGCGGCCGACATCCAGCAGTATTTCCGCGGGCTCGGGATCACGACGCCGCCGACGCTCGTCGACGTGAACGTCGGCACCGGACGCAATGCGCCGAGCGGCGACCCGAACGGCCCGGACGGCGAAGTCGCGCTCGACATCGAGATCGCCGGTGCGATCGCGCCGGCCGCGAAGATCGCGGTCTACTTCGCGTCGAACAGCGATGCGGGCTTCATCCAGGCCGTCAACGCGGCCGTCAGCGACACGACCAACAAGCCGTCGGTGATCTCGATCAGTTGGGGTGGCCCGGAAGCGGTCTGGCAGACGCAGTCGGCGCAGGCGTTCAACCGCGTGCTGCAGGCCGCCGCCGCGCAGGGCATCACCGTGTGCGCGGCGTCGGGCGACAGCGGCTCGGGCGACGGGCTGCAGGACGGTGCCGATCACGTCGACTTCCCCGCATCGAGCCCGTACGTGCTCGGCTGCGGCGGCACGCAGCTCGATGCACTGCCCGGGCAGGGCATTCGCAGCGAAGTGACCTGGAACGACGAGGCGTCGGGCGGCGGCGCGGGCGGCGGCGGTGTCAGCACGCTGTTCGACCTGCCGGTGTGGCAGCAGGGGCTTGCCGTCACACGCGCCGACGGCAGCAGCACGCCGCTCGCGAAGCGCGGCGTGCCGGACGTGGCCGGCGATGCATCGCCGCAGACGGGTTACGAGGTGTCGGTTGCCGGTACGCCGACGGTGATGGGCGGCACGAGCGCGGTCGCCCCGCTGTGGGCCGCGCTGATCGCGCGGATCAATGCGGCGGCCGGTGCATCGGCCGGCTGGGTCAATCCGGTGCTGTACAAGAATCCGGGCGCGCTGCGCGACATCACCCAGGGATCGAACGGCACGTATGCGGCCGCGTCGGGCTGGGATGCATGCACGGGCCTCGGCAGCCCGAACGGCGCACAACTCGCCGCGATTCTCGCGCGCAAGCCGTCGAGCTGACGCGTCGCTTCTTATCTTTCCGTTCGACGCGGGTTTCCTGCCCGCGTCTTTTTTCACCTCCAGGAGCAGCACGATGGGCATCGATACCGCATCTTCCGGCGGCGTTTATCCGCTGCATCACGGCGACCACAATTCGCATGGCGTGCCGCCGACCGTCAATCCCGTGGCGCTGAGTCATGGCCGCGATCAGCCGTTCTTCGATCCGGTCGCGTACGGCAACGGCCCCGACGACTCGGTGACCGACACGACCGAAGCAGCCGCGATCACGCATCACACGATCCTGATCGACGGGAAGCGCATCGCGTACACGGCGACGGCCGGCCATCTCGTGACGGTCGACCCGAGCAGTTCGCAGCCGGCCGCGAAGATCTTCTACGTCGCATTCACGGCCGACGGCGCGAAGGAAGAAACGCGCCCCGTGACGTTCTTCTATAACGGCGGGCCCGGTTCGTCATCGGTGTTCGTGCTGCTCGGCTCGTTCGCGCCGAAGCGCATCAAGACGTCGATGCCGGGTTTCACGCCGCCCGCGCCGTACCAGATGGAAGACAACCCGGACAGCATGATCGACCACAGCGATCTGGTGTTCATCAACCCGGTCGGCACCGGTTATTCGGCGGCCGTCGCGCCGAACAAGAACCGCAATTTCTGGGGCGTCGACCAGGATGCGGATTCGCTGAAGCAGTTCATCAAGCGCTACCTGACGAAGAACAACCGCTGGAATTCGCCGAAATACCTGTTCGGCGAATCGTACGGCACCGCGCGCAGTTGCGTGCTCGCGTACAAGCTGCACGAGGACGGTGTCGACCTGAACGGCGTCACGCTGCAATCGTCGATCCTCGATTACCGGCAAGCCGGCAACCCGGTCGGCGCATTGCCGACCGCGGCGGCCGACGCGTGGTATCACAAGAAGCTCGGCGTCACGCCGGCGCCGACCGATCTCGGCGCGTTCGTCGAGGAAGTCGCGCAGTTCTCGCGCACCGACTACCTGAACGCGTTGCGCGCGGTCCCGCATGCGGATCCGGCCGCCGTGCAGAAACTGTCGGAATACACGGGCATCGATACGGCGACGCTGCAGTCGTGGAGCCTCAACATCGCCGGTTACGACGCGCGCGGCAATTCACTGTTCCTGACGACGCTGCTGCATGCGCAGGGGCTCGCGCTCGGCTCGTACGACGGCCGCGTGACCGGGATCTCGTCGGGCATCGCGGGCAAGATCGACCCGAACTCGGGCGGCAACGATCCGACGATGACGGCCGTGACGGGTGTGTATACGGCGATGTGGAACAGCTACCTGAACGAGCAGCTGAAGTTCACGTCGAATTCCGCGTTCACGGACCTGAACGACCAGGCGTTCCAGAACTGGGATTTCAGCCACATCGACCCGACCGGCGCGCAGCAGGGCATCGATGCGCAGGGGAACGTGATTCTCTACACGGCCGGCGATCTCGCCGCGGTGATGGCGCTGAACGTCGACCTGAAGGTGCTGTCGGCGAACGGCTTCTACGACTTCGTCACGCCGTTCTACCAGACCGTGATCGACCTGCAGCAGATGCCGCTCGAGGATCAGAAGGTGCGGCAGAACCTGTCCGCGCGTTTCTATCCGTCGGGGCACATGGTGTATCTCGACGGTGGCTCGCGCACCGCGCTCAAGCGCGATCTCGCGACGATGTACGACACGACGGTCAGCGATACGGGGGCGCGGATGCGGATTCGTGCGCTGCAGGCGACGAAGACGGGCGGGCACGCGTAGCGTTGCCCGTCGCCGGGTTGCCGCGCGTCGCCGTTACGGCCGCGCGCGGCGATTGGGCTCCGATGCTGCCGGCCAGTCGCCGGGCGGCAGCGCCGGATGATTGTGACGCGGCGGTCGTTCCGCCGCGGTAGCCGCTTACGCGGTCGGCCAGTCGAACAGCGTGTACGGCAGTGCGCGCTTGTGCCGCGAACCTGCGTGGAAGCGCAGCACGGTCTCGTACACATGGTCGCTGACCGGCTTGCCTTCGAGGAAATCGTCGATCTCGTCGTAGCTGACGCCGTACGCGTGTTCGTCGGGGCGCAGCGGGCGCAGTTCCTCGAGGTCGGCCGTCGGCACTTTCGTCACGATCGATTCCTCGCCGCCGAGCGCGCGCGCGACCGCGCGCACGCGGCGCTTGTTCAGGCCCGCGAGCGGCAGCACGTCCGCGCCGCCGTCGCCGAACTTCGTGAAGAAACCCATCAGCGATTCGGCCGCGTGATCGGTGCCGATCACGATGCCGCGCCGCGCGCCGGCCACCGCGTACTGCGCGATCATGCGCTCGCGCGCCTTGATGTTGCCGTGCACGAAATCCTGTTGCGCCGGCGTTTCGAACGCATGGCCGGACGCGACCAGCGACGCGAGCATCGCATCGGCGGCCGGTTTCACGTCGACCGTCAGGGTCTCGTCCGCGCGCACGAACGCGAGCGCGCGCTGCGCATCGGCTTCGTCGTTCTGCACGCCGTTCGGCAAGCGCATCGCGATGAAGCGCGCATCGTAGCCGTCGGCGCGCAGGCGTTCGACCGACAGTTGCGCGAGCCGCCCGGCCGTCGACGAATCGACGCCGCCGCTGATGCCGAGCACGTAGGTCCGCAGGCCGGTTGAACGAAGGTATTGCGCGAGGAATTCGACGCGGCGGGCGATCTCGGCCTCGGCGTCGAATTGCGGGGCGACGTTCAGTTCGGCAATGATCGCGCGTTGGCGGCTGGCGTAATCGGCGGATGTCATGAAGGGAGTTCCGGAACGAAATGCAAGGCGCCCATCATAAGCGCAATCGTGGCGGGGCGCCGCGCCGGGCGTGCGATCCGGCGGCCTTGCGTTGCTTCGGCGAGACGCGCTGCATCGCCGTGGTGCACGGTGCGCCGGGCGGGTGCAGGATGCCGCGCGAAGGGCATCCGCGTGCGCGGCCTCGATGACGGTGCCGGCCCGATCGATGGCTGGCGTCAGCGCCGCGCGAGCACGACCCCCACCAGCGCCAGCGCGAAGCCGGCGAGCTGGATCGCCGCGAGCGTTTCGCCGAACAACAGGTAGCCCTGCAGCGCGGCGAGCGGCGGCGCGAGGAACAGCAGCGACGTCGCGCGCGCGGCGTTGCCGCGCCGCAGCATCCACATCAGCATCGTGACCGCGCCGCCGGACAGGAACACGACGCCCCACACGAGCGACACCCACAGCGCCGGCGCGCCGATCCAGCGCGTCTCGTGCAGCAGCACGACGAAGATCGCCGCGACGAGCGCCGCGCCGAAGTTCTGCACGGCGACCGCGGTGCGCAGGTCGCTCTGCGCGAGCTTGCCCTTCTGGTACAGCGAACCGGCGGTGATCGACCCGACCGCGAGTACTGACACGGCGACCACGAGCCACGCGGGCGCCGCACCCGGTGGCGGCGCGACGCCGCCCGCGACCTTCGGTGCCAGCACGAGCGCGACGCCGGCCAGCCCGAGCGCCATCCCGAGCCAGCCGCGCTTGGCCAGGCGCTCGTTGAACAGCGGCACGGCGAGCACGGCGGTGGCGAGCGGCTGCAGCGCGCCGAGCAGCGCCATGACGCCCGCGTTCAGCCCTTGCGCGACGGCCCAGTAACTCGCGCCGAGATAGACGCCCTGCAGCAGCGCGCCCGCGATCAGGTGGCGCGGCCATTCGCGGCGGGCCGGCCACGGCGCGCGTGCGACGAGCGCCACCATGCCGAACAGCGCGGCCGTGCCCGCGAAACGCGCGAGCAGGAACAGGTTGGGATCGGCGTAGGGCTTGATTGCTCGCGCAACGATGAAGCCGGTGGACCAGAGCGCGACGAAAGCGGCGGCGACGAGCGAGGTAAGCATGCGAGGCGGGCCGCGAGGCGGCCGGACAGAACCGTGAAGTCGGCCAGTATCGGGGGAGGCGACGCCGGCGTCTTGTCGAATCCTGCACTCATCTCATGCCGCCTATCGCGAGGATGCGGTGGCGTGCGCCGCGGACGGGCGAGCGTGATGAAGCGGAGATCAGTCGATCGAGAACGTATCGAGCGGCTGGTTGGCGCGCGCGTCGGTCGCGAAGCGCGCGGCGAGCTGCTCGTACAGCCGGCGGGCCTCGTCGAGCGTCAGGTCGATCCAGTATGGATCGCCGGCCGCGTCGTTGAGCCGTTCGGGCGGAAACTGGATTTCGATCACACTGCCTTTGCGATACATTGCGAGAGCCCCTTGGCTTGGTCTGTCGTTCGGCGAAGCTCGAAGTGTAGCAACCGGCGCCGCGCCGATTCGCGCGCGTCAGGCAATACTGAATTTCGCTTTCGGGGAACACGGCCGGCCGCGTTTCGCGCCGCCGTCAAATGTCGGTCAAACGTCCGTAATACAATGGCCGGCTTACCCATTACCAGTCGCCTCGGGCGCACACGCGATGCTGGCGGAACAACGTCATCAATTCATCCTGTCGGAGCTCGGACGATCGGGCGCGTTGTCGGTCGCGGAACTCGTGCGTTCGCTCGACGTGTCGCGCGAAACGGTGCGGCGCGATTTGAATGCGCTTGCCGCGCGCGGCCTGCTCGTGATGACGCACGGCGGCGCGCTGGCCGCGGATCGCCGCGAGCCGAGCCTGTCCGAGCGCGAAGCCGCGAACGCCGAAGCGAAGCGCACGATCGGGCGGCGCGCGGCCGAATTCGTGCCCGACGATGCATCGGTGCTGATCGATTCGGGCAGCACGCCGCATGCGGTCGCGCTTGCGCTCGCCGACCGGCACCGGCTGTCGATCTATACGAACGACTGGCGCACCGCGTTCGTGCTCGCGCGGCGCAATGGCAACCGCGTGACGCTGCTCGGCGGCGAGCTGTCGGACGATGAGGACGCAACCTTCGGGCTCGACACGATCCACCAGCTCGCGCAATACCACGTCGATTTCGCGTTCGTCGGCGCTGGCGGCATCACGCCCGACGGCGAATGCACCGACTACTCGCGGCTCGCGGCCGAGGTGCGCAGCCGGATGATCGCGGCGGCCGGCACGGCGATCATCGTCGCCGACCATTCGAAATTCGGCCGCGTGACGCCGGTGCGGATCAACGGCACCGCCGCCGCGCGTTATCTCGTGACCGAACGCGCGCCCGACAAGGCGCTGCGCCGCGCGTTGACCGCACGCGGGATCGAGCTGCTGGTGTGCGACTGACGCGCGTCCGACATACAAGGTTCATCGAACCGTCATCCCGCGGGAAGAACCGCCGTCAACACTGACCCATTCATCTCGACCGGCCGCAGGGCCAGGGAGCAACGAATGTCCGTCAGCGTGCGCAGCTATCTTTCCCCCACTCTCGTCCTGCTGGCCTTCGACTGGCCCGATGCGGCGTCGCGGTCCGATTTCCTCGGCTTCGCGATCCGGCGCACGCCGGGATTCTGGTCGGCCGACGGCAAGACGCGCGCGCCGAACAGCTGGCTGCCGAACCGCCTGACGTTCGACGGCCCGGCCGCCGACACGCAGGGCGACGCGCCGACCGACCAGGCGCCGATCCAGAAATTCATGTGGTGGGACGCGCGCATCGATCCTCAGGACCGCGATGCATCGTTTCGCTACGACGTGTATCCGGTCGTCGGCACGCCGGCGGACCTGCAGGTGCTCGACGCGCAAGCCGGCGTGTGCGACGTCGTGCTGCCCGCGCACATCGAAGACGGCATCGGCACCTGGTTCAACCGCGCGGTGGTCAGCTCGCAGGCGTTCGCGAAGCAGGTCGCGGCGCTGGGCCTCGCGCCGAATGCGGCGCCGAGCGACGTGCAGGCGCTGAAGCTGCGCACCTGGCTCGCGAACGACATGGAGCAGGTGTTCGCGGAGATGCTTGACCCCGCGTCGCGCGCGGCGTCGGCCGTTTATCACCTGACCGACACGCTATGGGCGCTGCCCGCGTTCGAGGCGTTCGGGCGCAAGCACGGCGACGCGTCGCTCGCGATCGTGTACGACGCGCACACGACGGCGCGCAAGGGCAAGCCGCCGCTGCCGTCGCCGAACCAGCCGGCCGTCGACGCGCTGCAGGGCCTCGCGACGCTGGCGCCGCGCGACAAGACGCACATCATGCACGACAAGTTCATCGTGACCGATGCGTCGGCAAGCGCGACACCCACGCGTGTGCTGACGGGGTCGGCGAACTTCACGACCGAAGGGCTCACCGAACAGGCGAACGTGCTGCATGCATTCGATTCGCCCGCGCTCGCCGCGCTGTACAACGATCGCGCGCATGCGCTGGCCACGAATCCGCCGATCGCGGAGACGGCGCGGCTGTCGCCGGGCTGGTCCGCGCCGATGACGATCGGCAGCGCGCAGGTACGGCTGGCGTTTTCGCCCGAACCGGCAGGGCAGCGCACCGAGATCGACACGATCGTCGCCGCGATCGCGGCCGCGAAGCATTCGGTGTCGTTCTGCCTGTTCATGCCGACCGACGCGGCGCTGCGCGACGCGTGCTTCGCGGCCGGCGACCGCGGGCTGATGATGTTCGGGCTGGTGAACAAGATCAACGTCGGCAGCGCGACGAAGGCCGACGCCGCGCAGCAGGCCGGCCAGACGCTCGATGCGGCGACGCTCGCGAACCTCGAGCTGTACCATCGCAGCCGCGACAACCACGACGTGATCGACGCCGAGTACTTCTCGGCGGCGACGGTGCCGCAGGGCTTCGAGCCGGAATTGCGGCAGTTTCCGGGCGAGCCGGCGCCGGCCTATCCGCCCGTCGTGATCCATCACAAGTTCATCGTGATCGATGCGGAGGGGGCGAATCCGATCGTCTATACGGGCTCGGCGAACATGAGCCGCAATTCCGAGCAGTTCAACGACGAGAACCTGCTCGAGATTCGCGACCAGCGGATCGCCGCGATCTATCTCGCGGAATTCCTGCGGCTCTACGAGCACTACCGCGCCCGGGCGCTGGCGATCGATGCGAAGCAGCACGGCACGGGTACGGGCACAGGCACGGGTGCGCATGCGCGGCTTGCGCTTGCGCCCGATTCGAGCTGGGCGAAGAAGTATTACGTGGCGGGAAGCCCGGAAGAGAAGGCGCGGATCGCGCTGGCGTCGACCGCGCCGACGGATTGAAGCGCTGATGCGTGACGGGCACGGCTGTTTCGTGCCCGGTGGGCGCTGCCCGGAAGCCCGGGCAGCCGTCGCTTATGCGGCGACGTAACGCAGCACGGCGTCGGCGATCGTGTCGCGATGCCGCGCGCGCAGGCGTGGCGCCGACGGGTCGCGGCCGAACGCGGCGCCGAACGTGTAGCGGTTCGACACGCGGTGGAAGCAGAACGAGCTGATCAGCAGGTGCAGGTCGAACGCGTCGATGTCGTTGCGGAACGCGCCGCTTGCCGCGCCGCGCTCGACCAGTTCCTCGAGCGTCTTGATGATGCTGACGTTGCGGTTCTTGAACGACTTGAGCTGTTCGAGATACTTCGCGCCGTGGATGTTCTCGATCGACACGAGGCGGACGAAGTCGCGATGCTTGTCGTGATAGTCGAACGTGAATTCGACGAGGCGGCGCATGCCTTCGCGCGGCTCCATGTCGCCGACGTGCAGTTCCTGCTCGAGCGCGCGGATGTCGCCGTACACCTTCTCCAGCACGGCCTCGTACAGGCCTTCCTTGCTTTCGAAGTAGTAATAGAGCATCCGCTTCGTCGTGTTCGTGCGCTCGGCGATCGCGTCGACGCGCGCCCCGGCGAGGCCCATCGCGGAAAATTCCTGCGTGGCGACATCGAGGATGTTGCGCTTGGTTTGCTCGGGATCGTATTTGCGGCGCGCTTCGGACGCAAGCGCGCGGCTTTCGGACGTGGCGGCCTTGCTTCCTGCTTTCATGTGATCTTGTTCTGGCTTTGCGGCAGCTTGGACCAGCCATTCTAGCATGTGGGAAATCCGCGTCCGGCCGACCTTCCGCTCTAATCGGCCTGGCCGTTTCGGCCGCCGCGGCTGCTCAGCGGCGGCAGGACGCGAGCGCGTCGCGGGCCTGGTAAGCCGTGTACGTGAGCTGCGCGGCGGCGAGTCCTGCCAGCCCGAACGTGCGCGTGAGCCCGAACGCGGCAAAGCCGTCCGGCACCGGCCGGCCTTCGGCCAGCGCGGCCGCGAGCGCTTCGCCGGCGACCGTGGTCGGTGCCATCCCGTGGCCACCGAATGCGATCGCGTGCCACACGCCGTCCGCGTCGCGGCCGATCTGCGGCATCTTGTGCCGCGCGTAGCTCATCAGCCCGCCCCACGCGTAGTCGACCTTCACGCCTTCGAGTTGCGGATACACGCGCAGCAGGTCGCGCCGCAGCAGGCGCGCGATCGCGTCGGGGCCGCGGTCGAGCACGGAGATCCGGCCACCCCACAGGATGCGCGTGTCCTTCAGCGGGCGGTAGTAGTCGAACGCGAAACGCGTGTCGTAGATCGCGTACGGCGCGTCGATCGCGTCCGGCAGGCGCGCGCCGAGTGGTTCGGTCGCGATCACGTAGGTCGCGATCGGCAGCACCGCGCGCTCGATGCGCGGCGACACGCCGCGTGCGTAACCGCCGCCGGCGAACACGACGTCCTTCGCACGCACGGTGCCCTGCGCCGTGCGCACGACGTACCCGGCGCCTTCGCGCACGATGCCGAGCGCGGCCGAGCGTTCATACACGCGCGCACCGCCGCGCGATGCGGCCGCCGCGACGCCGAGCACGTACTTGAGCGGATGGAAATGGAACGCGTTCGGTTCGAACAGGCCGCCGTAATAGCGCTGCGTCTTCAGCCGTTGGCGCAGCGCGTCCGTCGACACGGATTCCCAGTCGACGTCGAGTTCGTTTTTCATCAGCGCGCGCACGCCGTCGAGCCGTGACGGATCGTCGAACCAGTTCGCCAGCATCACGCCCTGGTCGACGAGGTCGCAGTCGATCCCGTAGCGCGCGATCCGTGCGCGGATCAGCTCGACCGCGTCGACGGTGAGCCGGTACAGGCGGCGCCCTTCGTCGCGGCCGAGCGTGCGCAGCAGGTCGGCGTTGTCGAGGCTGTAGCCGCCGAACACGAAACCGCCGTTGCGGCCCGATGCACCGAAGCCGACCCGTTCGCTGTCGAGCACGACGACGTCGTGCACGCCGCGCTCGACGAGGCCGAGCGCGGTGCACAGGCCGGCGAGGCCGCCGCCGACGATGCAGACCTGCGTGTCGATCGTGCCGGTCAGTTGCGGGTAGGGCTGGCGGGTAACGGTGGCTTCGTAGAAGTTCTGCATGCGATTCGAGGATTCGTAACGGCGTAAAAATGGGCGGTGCGCGTCGATCTTGCCTGAACGCGCGCGCCGCGTCGAATGGGGGTTGTCAGGGCGCCGGCTGCCGCATTCGGGTGGCGGCCGGCGCGGTGCGTGCCGTCAGGCGCCCGGCGTCGGGTTGGCCGGGCTGGCGACGTAGCCCGCGTAGCCGGATTCGGCGTGCGGTACCGCTTCGGGCGTCGCGTTGCGTTCGATCCACGGCGCGATCTCCATGTCCTCGTAGCGCACGAGGCGGCATTTGCGCACGATCGCGTAGCCGAGCCAGATCGCGAGGAAGAACGGCAGGCCGATGTAGGTCGCGGCCACGCCGACCCAGTCGATCTTGTCGGTGAGGAACGCCTGGTAGTCCTGGCCGAGCGCGACGATCGCGCACAGCGCGAATGCGAACAGCGGGCCGAACGGGAACCACTTCGACCGGTACGGCAACTGGTCGAGCCGGTAGCCCTGCTTGAGGAAACCCTTGCGGAACCGGTAGTGGCTGACCGCGATGCCGAGCCACGTGATGAAGCCGGCCATGCCCGACGTGTTCAGCAGCCACAGGTAGACGGTCTTGTTGCCATACAGCGACGTGAGGAAACACAGCGCGCCGACAGCCGTCGTCGCATACAGCGCATTGCGCGGCACGCCGCCCGGCGACAGCTTCGCGAACACCTTCGGCGCACGGCCTTCGACCGCGAGGTTGAAGAGCATCCGCGTCGACGCGTACATGCCCGAGTTGCCGGCCGACAGCACCGCAGTCAGGATCACCGCGTTCATCACGCCGGCCGCGAACGCGAGGCCCGCGTGGCGGAACACGAGCGTGAACGGGCTCACGCCGATGTCGGTCACGTCGCTCTTCAGCAGGCTCGGGTCGGTGTAGGGAATCAGCACGCCGATCACGAAGATCGCGAACACGTAGAACAGCAGGATGCGCCAGAAGATCTGGCTCACCGCGCGCGGGATCGTCGTGCGCGGGTTCTCCGACTCGCCGGCCGCGACGCCGATCATTTCGGTGCCCTGGAACGAGAAGCCCGCGATCATCGCGACGCCGAGCATCGTCGCCCAGCCGCCGACGAACGGCGCGTCGCCGAGCGTGAAGTTGCCCCAGCCCGCGCTCGGGCCGCCCTGCATGATCCCGAAGATCATCAGCAGGCCGACGCCGACGAACGCGAGCACCGTCAGCACCTTGATCAGCGCGAACCAGTATTCGGCTTCGCCGAAGCCGCGCACCGACAGTGCGTTGAGCGCGAAGATCAGCGTGAGGAACAGCGCGCTCCACCAGACGCCCGGCACATGCGGGAACCAGTAGTTCATCACGAGCTGCCCGGCGACCAGTTCCACCGCCAGCGTCACGGCCCAGCTGTACCAGTAGTTCCAGCCGAGCGCGAAACCGAAGCCTTCGTCGACGAACTTCGCGCCGTAGGTCGCGAACGAGCCCGATACGGGCATGAACGCGGCCATCTCGCCCAGGCTCGTCATCAGGAAATAGACCATCAGGCCGATCACCATGTACGCGAGCATCGCGCCGCCGGGGCCGGCCTGCGAGATCGACGCGCCGGACGCGACGAACAGGCCCGTGCCGATCGAGCCGCCGATCGCGATCATCCGCAGATGGCGTGCCTGCAGGCTACGGTGGAGAGAGGGCTTCGCGGGCGGCGAGCCGGACGGACGGGGCGAATCGGGGCGGGCATCTGAATGCATGGCGGGCGCTGGGCGCTGTCTCCGGGATTGTTTTTTCGGTGACGAAGCGCGATGCGTTGCCCGCTGCCGGCCGGGGCAGCGGTGGTGCTTCGCGGGAACGGTCCGGGTGAACCGGGCCGCGACGCGTGTCGCCTTCGTCTGTCGTCCGGCTGCCTGATGGCGGCCGTCGGCGCGCCGGGTGCGTTGCACCTCGACGTCGCACCGATTGTGTGTGCCCGATGCACGGGCGGCAAACGATATTTCCGAACAGGGTGATGCAACTTTGTCATCAACTTGCGTGACGGCGCGGCGCCCCGGGCGGCCCGGCTACCGGCTTTGGACGTGTCCTGAATCGGCGTAAAAGCGCTTGGATTTGTCCTGCGGAGGTGTTGCGTTTTGGGAATGAAGTCGTGAGTTAATATCAATAGCGGCCTGACTTGTGGCCATCGACAATGTGTTTCATGGATCGTGCCTTGCGAGGCGGGGGCGCGCCGCCCGGCCGGGCTTCCGGCGGCGGCGCAGCGCGATGCGCCGTGCGGCGCACCGGGCCTGCCGAGCTGCGCATCCGCTTGCACAGGGCGCGCGAACGCGCTCCAATCGAATCACGCGGGCGGCGCTGCCGCCGCACCGATCAATCTGTCCCTGAAGAGGAAGTGATGCAATTCAACGACATTCTTGCCGCGCTCGATATCGATCTCGCCCAGTGGAAAGGCAATGCGCTGACCGCGCGTTCGCCGCTCGACGGCGCGACGCTCGCGACGCTGGCCGTCGACACGCCCGCCGACGCCGAGCGCAAGATCGACGCCGCGCACGACGCATTCCTCAAGTGGCGCACGGTGCCGGCGCCGGTGCGCGGCGAACTCGTGCGCGTCTTCGGCAACGTGCTGCGTGAGCACAAGGCCGCGCTCGGCCACCTCGTCACGCTCGAGGCCGGCAAGATTACGTCGGAAGGGCTCGGCGAAGTGCAGGAAATGATCGACATCTGCGATTTCGCGGTCGGTCTGTCGCGCCAGCTTTACGGTCTCACGATCGCGTCCGAGCGCCCGGGCCACCGGATGATGGAAACGTGGCACCCGATCGGCGTGTGCGGCGTGATTTCGGCGTTCAACTTCCCGGTCGCGGTGTGGGCGTGGAATGCGGCGCTCGCGTTCGTGTGCGGCGATCCGGTCGTGTGGAAGCCGTCGGAAAAGACGCCGCTCACCGCGATTGCTTGCCACGTGCTGCTCGGCAAGGCGCTGCGCGAATTCGACAAGACGCATCCGGGCGTCGCGCCGGAAGGGCTGAGCCAGCTGGTGCTTGGCATGCGCGATGTCGGCGAGGTGCTGACGTCGTCGAAGAAGGTGCCGGTCATCAGCGCGACGGGTAGCGTGCGGATGGGCACGGAAGTCGCGAAGGTGCTGAGCCAGCGTCTTGCGCGCGGCATCCTCGAACTCGGCGGCAACAACGGGATGATCGTCGCGCCGAGCGCCGATCTCGACCTCGTCGTGCGCGCCGTCACGTTCGCGGCGGTCGGCACGGCCGGTCAGCGCTGCACGACGCTGCGCCGCCTGATCGTCCATCGCAGCATCGTCGATCAGCTGCTGCCGCGCATCGAGAAGGCCTACACGTCGGTGAAGGTCGGTAGCCCGCTTGAGGAAGGCACGCTCGTCGGCCCGCTGGTCGATCGTGCGTCGTTCGACGCGATGCAGAAGGCGCTGGCCGATGCGCGCGAGCAGGGCGGTGAAGTGAAGGGCGGCGAGCGGGTCGACGTCGGTGGTCACGCGGATGCGTACTACGTGCGTCCGGCCATCGTGCGGATGCCGAAGCAATCGGCGGTGGTCGAGCGCGAAACGTTCGCGCCGATCCTGTACGTGATGGTCTACGACAACTTCGAAGACGCGATCGACGTGCACAACGCGGTGCCGCAAGGCCTGTCGTCGGCGATCTTCACGAACGACATGCGCGAGGCCGAGCAATTCATGTCGGCAGCGGGCAGCGACTGCGGGATCGTCAACGTGAACATCGGCACGAGCGGCGCGGAGATCGGCGGCGCGTTCGGCGGCGAGAAGGAAACGGGCGGCGGCCGCGAGTCGGGTTCGGATGCGTGGAAGGCGTATATGCGTCGCGCGACGAATACGATCAACTACAGCCGGCAGCTGCCGCTGGCGCAGGGGGTGAAGTTCGACTTCTGATGCGAGGCGCCTGATCCAGGCGCCACGTGAGAGCGAGAAGGGCCGGTTACCGCGTCGCGGCAACCGGCCCTTCGTTTGTATACTCGGCTGTGATCGGGCGCGGCGTTACGCGTCTCCCACCGCCGGCATATTCTGCACCACCAGCATCTGCGGGCTCGACAGCGTGATTTTCGCCGCGCGCAGCTGCTTCAGAATCTCGAACAGCAGGTCGCTCTTCGTCGAACTCGCAATCCGCGGGCTCGCCACGTAGCCTGTCACGCTCAGCGTGATCCCGTCCGGCGTGAGCTGGCTGAACGTCACCGACGGCGCCGGTTTCTCGAGAATCGCCTGATGCGCGCGATACGCGTCGAGCAGCAGGTCGCGCACCTGCTCGGGATCGGTGTTCAGCGGGAACGTCAGCACCAGCGTCGCGACGCCCTGCGTGCTGTTGCCCATCGTCACGTTGCGCAGGTTCTGCGAGATCAGTTGCGAATTCGGCACGATCACGGTCGAGCGGTCGCTGAGCTGGATCTCGGTCGCGCGCACGTTGATGCGGCGGATGTCGCCTTCGACACCCGCGATGCTGATCATGTCGCCCACCTTCACCGGACGCTCGGTCAACAGGATCAGCCCCGACACGAAATTCTTCACGATCTCCTGCAGGCCGAAGCCGATACCGACCGACAACGCACTGACGATCCACGCGAGGTTGTTCCACCTGACGCCGAGCAGCCCGAGCGTCATCAGCACGAGCAGCACGTAGCCGACGTTGGTGAACAGCGTGATCAGCGACACGCGCATCCCCGTATCCATGCCGAGCGCGGGCATGAACTCGCCGTCGAGCCAGCGGCGCAGCGAGCGCAGCAGGTAGAAGCCGATCGCGAACCCGATCACGGCGTTCAGGATCCGGTCGGGCATGATGTTCAGGCTTTGCAGCCGCTGGCTGCCGATCATCGCGACCGCGCTGTCGAGCAGGTCGCCCGGCGTCGTGCCGAAGCCGCCCGTCAGCAGCGCGATGGCCGCGATCAGCATCAGCAGGCTCGTGCCGAATCCGGACAGGACCGTGCGCGCCTGGTCGAGGTGTCGGTCTTCGAGCGCGAACAGGTGCTTGATCTGCTGGCCCGTCGACAGGGTCGCGGAGAACAGGCTTTCGCTCGCGTCGCGCGTCAACTGGATCAGGATGTAGGTCGCGCACAGCACGATCTCGAACCACACGAGCTCGTAGGTGATGAAGCGCGCGACCGTGATGTAGCCGATCAGGAGTGCGATCAGCGACACGACGATCGCCAGCGTGACGCCGGCATGGATCAGCCCGGCAAGCGTCGAACGCTGCTCGGGTGCCTCGCCGGCCGCCGCGAGCACGCTGCGCGCGCGGTTCGAGCGCAGCAGCGACGCGCCGACCGTCAGCGCGACGACGAGCGAGACGATGCCGCGGCCGAACAGCGTGACCGACAGGCTGGTGTCGACGATCCGGTTGATCGATTCGAGCGTGCCGGACATCAGCAGCAGCGCGGCCAGGATGCTGGGAAACGGCTTCATCGCGAGTGCGACGGGATCGGCGAGCGCCGGCAGGCGCCACGACGGATGCTTCGTGCAGAGCAGCGCGCGGCCGAGCCCGGCGATCAGTGCGCAGGTCGCGGCAAGCTTCGCGAACTGGTCCCACAGATCGGTCAGCGGCGGCGTGAGTTCGTAGTGGCGCGCGACGGCGAGGTAGAGGATCTGAACCGCAAAGGCGGTGGCCAGGAATGTCGACAGCGCGGTCGACAGCGCCAGCGCGCTGCGGCGCAAACGGGTGGGCGGCAGGCGGTTCAGGCAGATCCACCCGAGGCCGCGCTCGATGAGTCGGCGGCCGCCGAGCCACATCGCGAACGCGGCGATCAGCAGCAGCGCGGTGATCGCCCGTTGTCCGGGCACCCACGACGAGCGCAGCATGTCGCGCAGTTCGTCGTTGAAATCCTCGAGCCGCTGGATGTCGTCCGGCGAACGCTGGAACAGCGGCAGCCAGAACTGCGCGCTGAAAATGCCGCCCGAACGGAACGCGAGCTGGTTCTTCAGCAGGCCGCGATGCAGCTTCGCGAACTGTTCGTTCAGGTTGGCGAGGTTGGTCTTCTGGTCGGCGGCCTGCTTCAGTGCCGCATCGATCTGCGTCTTGCGCGCGTTCAGCGTCGCCCGCTGCTTCGCGACGGCCGGCGTTTCCGGCGCGGCGCCCTCGGCAGGCGCCGGGCCGAGCACGTCGAGTTGCGCCTGGATCTGCGCGCGCTGCGGAGCGAGATCGCTCTGCAGCTTCGCGACATCGGTGCTCAGCTCCTGTGTCGCATCGCCGAGCGCATCCAGCTCCTTGCTGTTGGACGCGGTCGAGGTCTGCTGCTTGATGCGGTCCTGTTCGGCCTGCATCTGCTTGAGCTGCGCGACGGCGTCGTTCAGCGAGATGGCCGGCACGGACGCGTCGGTGCCGCTCGCGCCCGGGGCGGAAGCGGCCGCCGGAAACGCCGACGCGGTCGCGATCGCCGCGAACTGCAGCAGCGCGATCATCACGATCCGGCGGGCGTACGTGGATAGTCGTTGGTTGGACATGGAATTATTACGATTTGCCGACAGTGCCGGTTGCCGAAAGGCGCCCGGAAGCCGGTAGTTAGCCCGGTAGCATGTTACCGGGGTGTGGCGCGAACGATTTCCGAATATGCATCTCGGGCGGTTCGGAATCAGGCACGTGTGGCGGACTGCGGGAAATCCGTGTTCGCCCCGTTTTACCGGGGGCGTGTCGACCGAGTCGCGTCGGAAGGGGCGCGTTTTTTGCAGTCTGCGGCGGCTGGCAGCGGGACAGATGGTTACGGGATTTACATAAAGTCGGCGCGAGAGCGAGCCATTTTTGGAATGGGGTCCGAGCCCTTGCTGCATGCGCGGGCGGATGGGGACCTTTCATTTTCCCGTCGTCTAATCATCGGTACAATGCCGCGAGTCGCTGGCCGGCCGTCCGAGACACGAGAAGAGGGGAACGGCCGCCGCGCGCCGAAAAACGTATAACGAGAAGAATCCTGAGAGCATGGCTGATCAAAAACTTCCTCCTGGCGCGGAGCACGAACAGGCCACACCGTGGCTGACCGATGTCCATCCGGACGACGTCGTCGCGTCCGGCGAAGGCTTCAACGCGTGGCTTATCAGCGTGACGAATGGCTACGTGAACGTCGATCGGCTGGCGACGGTGGCCAGCATGATTCCGATCCTCAACAACCTCATGGCGCTGGCCGATGCCCTCACCGACATCGTCTCGATCATCCGCAAGCGCGGCGGCGAACTGCTCGACTATCTCGGACTGGCGATCAACCTGATCGGCGTGATTCCGTTTCCGCCCGTCCTGGCGCCGATGCGCCTCACGGCACGGCCGCTGCTGGCGCTGATTCGCAACGAACTCCTGATTCACAAGCGCGACATCGGGGCCGCGATCGTGTCGATCGTCGTCACGCACATACAGGCTTCGTGCTCGACCGAGATCGAGGATTTCCTGACGAAGCTGCAGGGCGTGGTCAACGAACTGATCGACAACTGTGCGGCGAAGGCGCAGGAGATCTTCACTGGTCTGGCCGACGGTATCGATGCAGTGGTGGCCGGCAAGCTGTTCGATCCGGCAGAGAACAAACGGAAGGCTGCCGAATACCGGCAGCAGATGAAGAAAAGCGGATGGTTCAGCGCGGATCTAGTGACGGGGGCCTGGGGATATCTGTCCGAGTCGGGGGTGGCGCTCGGCAAGAGCAATGTCAACTCCGCGGGCAGCACGATGGCGGGGCTCGTCCCCGAGCAGTACGTCGCACCGATTCGCCAGTTGGCCGCGTCGTTGCGCACGCTGGCTCCGGTGGTGGTCGGCAAGATCAACGAACTGAAGGGCAGCGACGAAGGCAAGCTGATGTGGCTGCTGCTGAAGCTGATCAATGCGCTGCGGCACAAGCGCGAAGCGATGCGGGCCGGATCGGTCAAATCGCAAGGCACGACCGAAGTCGAGGCCCGGCGGCCGCAGGTGCCGCTCGCAGCGACAAAGAAGGAGGCGAAAGCGAAGGGCGCTGGTGTCGACCATTGCGACGAGTGCGGACTTGGGGCATCGGGTGGGTCGATCAGCTATTCGTTCGGTGACGAGACGTTTTCCCATACCGATTTTGAATTGCCGGGTGCCATGCCTGTCGTGTGGATGCGGGTCTACCGGTCCCGGCTGGCCGGATTCGACGCCGGCGAACTGGGCGCGCGCTGGCTGTCGCCGTACATGACGCGTATCGATGTTCGGGGCGGCCAGTGGATCTTCAGCGATGCCACCGGCCGCAATATCGACTATCCGGCGCTCGCGGCAGGTGCCGTTCACGACGACCGCGTGGAAGGCCTGACGCTGAGCCGGCTCGACGACACGTGGGTGACTGTTGCGTACGGGCATGATCTGCTTCACATCTACGAGAAGCATGGCGAATCGTTCCGGCTTGCGCTGCAGAAGGACCGCGCGGGAAATACGATCGCGCTCGATTACGATGACGCGAATCGCCTGACCCGACTGGTCAGTTCGGCCGGCCATACGCTGGCGTTTCGTCACGATGCCCGTGGACGTATCGCGATGATCGAGCAGATCATCAACGCGAACACGCGCACTACACTCGCTCAATACCAATACGACGAAAACGGTGATCTCGTTCGGGCAACCGATCGCTACGGTAATGCGCGCCAGTATGCGTATCAGCGCCATTTGATTACCCGCTACACGGATCGCACCGGCCGCGGCATGAACCTCGAGTGGGAAGGGGCGGAGCGCGACGACAACACCAATGCGCGGTGCGTGCGCGAATATGCCGATGACGGCAGTCATGACATTCGCCTGATGTGGCATCCGAATATCCGGTTGACCTATGTGACGGATGCGCTCGGCAACGTTACGCGCTACTACTACAACATCCGCGGCTACATGTACCGGGTTGCATATCCGGATGGAACCGAGGAGTGGATGCGGCGCGACCAGGACAACAACCTGGTGATGCATGTTCATCGAGACGGCGGCATCGAGGAGATGGAGTACGACGCGCGCGGGAACATGACGAAGCATTTTCGCGTCGGTGGGGCGGTTGTCGAGGCAGGTTACGACGAGCGCGATCAACTCGTTCGGCTCAAGGATCCCGAGGGGTACGTCTGGGAGCGTTCGTACGACGACGCAGGTAATCTGGTGGTGCAGAAAGACCCGCTCGGGCATGAGACGAAGTACGCATACAACGCCAGCGGCATGCCGATCAAGATGGTCGACGCCAAGGGCGGCACGAAGTCGCTCGTCTACGACGAAGCCGGGCAATTGCTTCAGTACACCGACTGTTCGGGCAAGGCGACGAAGTGGCGCTACGATCTCGACGGGAGACTCGTACAGTCGGTCGATGCTGCGGGTAATGCCACGGCTTACCAGTATGGCAAGAATGGGGCGATGAATGAGATCTCGTCTGCAGCGGGCATCATTCGACTCACGCATGATGCGGAAGGTCGTCTGCTATCCCATACCGATCCGCTGGAACGCGTTACGCGCTATTCATACGACGTGGCCGGGCGTGTCGCAAGCCGGGCCGATGCTCTCGGATACACGCTCGCATATCGCTACGACCGCCTCGGTCGCCTGACTGCATTGACCGATGCGAACCGGGCGACCTATCAGTTTCACTACGATCCAGCGGGACGGTTGCTGGAAGAGATCGGTTTCGACGGTAAGCGAACGACATACGGATATGCCGAAGGTTCGCTGCAGCCCGTGACGATCGACGAGGCCGGGCAGGTCACCGAACTCGAATTCGATCAGGCGGGCCGGATCGCGCGTCGGAAATCGGGTGTCAGCGAGGAGCGATTTGCATACGATGCGAGCGGTCGGCTCATTGAAGCCCGGAACAATCACAGTCGGATGCAGACGTTCTTCGATCCGGTTGGAAACCTGGTTCGCGAACATCATGCGTATCGATTGTTCGGCGAGTCGCGCAGCTACCTTTGGCATCACGAGTACGATGAAATCGGCACGCGGATCAAGACCGTTCGACCCGATGGTCATGTACTGGACTGGTTGACCTACGGTTCCGGTCACGTGCACGGGCTTGTGCTCGATGGCGAGGAGCGCATTCAGTTCGAACGCGACGATCTGCACCGTGAAACGGGGCGGATGCTGTCGAGCAAGGTGGCGCAGCAGACGCAATATGACTCGGCCGGCCGGGTTGCACGACAGGCCGTTCGGCGATCGAATGCGCCGGCGGCGCTCGCCGAGCGTCGATATCGATACGATGCTGCGGGACAACTCGTAGATATCGAAGACAGCCGCAAAGGGCTGGTCAGCTACCGTTATGACCCTATCGGTCGACTCATTGCGGCGATTGGCCCCCTCGGTGCGGAGCATTTCGCGTTTGACCCGGCGAGCAACATCATTGATCAAGGCAGTCCCAAGCACGCACGCACTTCGGGGCTGGTGAAGGCAAGTCCCGTGGTGCCGGACAGCGTGAACAGCACGTTGCCGCCGGAAGTGTCGAAAGTGCTCGGGAACCTGTTGAAGGAATATGCGGGCACGCACTTTGATTACGACGCACGCGGGAATCTGGTCGGGAAGCGCTCGCCGACGGGTCGACAGCAATACGAGTGGGACGGATTCAACCGGTTGAGCGCGGCGCGTGTCGAGGAATCCGCACGGCAGCATGAGGCGCGGTATTTTTATGATCCTTTCGGGCGCCGGATTGGCAAGGACGTCGATGGTGTGCGGACGGTGTTTGGCTGGGATGGCGATCGACTTGCCTATGAAAGCACCGATAGCGGTACGACGCAGTACGTGTACGAGCCGGAGTCCTTCGTTCCGCTAGCTCAATATGTGACGGATCAGTCGGTTGCCGGCGTTCAGACACCAGTGTGGCGGGAAGGCGAACCGTACGTACCCGAGAAGGATCCGCTTCAGCGTGTGCCGGAAAAGCAGTCCGACGCGCATTTGTTCTACTACCACTGTGACCAGATCGGTACGCCGTTGCTGATGACGGACGAGGTCGGGGAGGTCGTATGGGAGGCGTCGTATCGAGCCTGGGGCGAAGCGCGGGAGGTGATTGCGCGGTTGTCGCAGGCGGCGGGAATCGCACCCAGGAATCCGATTCGGTTTCAGGGACAGCAGGAGGATGCCGAGACGGGGCTGAGGTATAACCGGTATCGGTACTACGATCCGAATAGTGGGCGATTCGTTAGCAACGATCCGATCGGGTTGGCGGGAGGGATCAATGTGTATCAGTACGCGCCCAACCCGATAAGCTGGATTGACCCGCTTGGCTTGGCATGTCGCCGGCCGGGCGGCTACCGCGTGAATGATGCGGATCAACACGGCAACCTTAGCCCCCAAGCGAATCGGGCGCCGGGTAACACGAATACGGTTGCCGACGGGCTAGTGCAGTCGCATCATCCGATTCAGCAGGAATGGGCAAAGCAGCAGGTTTTCCCTAACGGAACCTATAGTTCGCGAGCTGCGCCGGCGGTTTTGCTGCCGAGCAATTCGGGCTCCGTCCACGCCCAAATCTCTGGTATGCAGCGGGCATTTCGAAATCAATACGGCTACGATACGGATGTACGGACAGAGTTAAATGAGGCCGCTCGGCAGATGAGAGTAGCAGGTGTACCAGAGGGCGTCGTGAGACGAGCGATGCGGCAAAATTATAAGTACTTCGACTGTTTGGGAGCTTTTAATGCTAAATAAAGCGGACCTTAGCCAACACTTCGAACTGAGAATTCCAGCGACCCCTAGCCAGATTCATATTTCGGAGGCGAAGGCCGGACTGTATTTTCCTAAAGAATACGTTGACTTTCTTCTAATCACTAATGGACTCAATTCGACTGGCTGCTTGGCTCTGCACGAGATAGAAATTTTGCCCGAGCGAAATGCCGAGTATGAAGTTCAGAAGTACCTTCCAGGGTATTTCATGATTGGGGATGATAGCGGTGGTCAAGCAATTCTGATCAATGCCGCTGGAGAGATATTTGAAGTAGGAATGGGAGTAATGAATCCAAAATTTTTGGAGAAATCGGCCAATTCGCTGACCGATCTGTTGGTGAATCTCAAAGGCTTGACGCTTGGGGAGAGGTGACCTCTAGCCCTCACCACGCGGAGTCGTTGATCAGCAAGCCGACGGGTGGCATCAACGTCTATCAATATACGCCTAACCCGGTAGCGTGAGTCGATCCACTTGGACTGGCAACTGCCGGGCAATCGGGAACATATGGCGGACTCACCGGGGGAACACACTCAGGTGACAGGCCAGATGCTCATGAACTCGTAAGGAATAAGGCACTTGAGATATGGGCTGAAGAGTCGTGGCCGAATGCCATGGATAACACCGGGAAATAGTTTTGTTCGACTATTTTGAGGGTTTTGATGAAATATTACGTCTTGCTGGAGAAAAAGGAGCGCGGATGTCCGGTGGGATCCATGCAGGGTATTTGTTGCGATAAATTTGTCAAAGATATCGATGGACTCGAGTATGGATTGAAGCCTTGGTACAACCCATTCGATGAGCGGGAGAATATTTTTCCGGGTGAAATGTTCTTGATTTCGCGAGATAAATTGATTGCGTATGACGTTAGAGCTAGCGGTGCTGGACCGACATTCCATGTGGTGAGTCAGGGATTTTTGGGGTTGTTAAAGGATTTTTCTGTCCCCATTAGGGAGACTCAGTCTTTAAACGTTGTTAATTCAAAAGGGTTGGGTGTTTCCGAGAAGAAATACCATATTATAATTTTCGGCGATAACTTGTACGAAGATAAGGGTGATGTCGTGGGGAGGGGTTCCGTGCTTGTGCCTAACGAGTATGGTGGAATTTTCTCTATTGAAAATATTTGCTTCAAAAGTGGATTGTCGAAGGATTTTTTCAAAATTAAAAATATAACGGCTGGGCAAGATCCTATTTTTTGTTCGGAGAGGTTTGTTGGGGAAGCGGTGAAGAGAGGGGTTGTTGCTGGTATGGAGTTCAGAAGTGTGAATGAGGTTAACTGGGCTTCGGCATCTCCGGATAATTTTCTGGGCTTCTTGACTGATGATAGCGAGCCTTTGCTTTTCATTCACTAATCATCGCCCCAAGGAGTTGCGACGTGATCCCGTGTGCTTGTTCCTAATCAGTTGGCAGGAGAGCCCGCCTCGCCTGCCGGCTGATCTGCTCCAAGGACTTTCGCGACGAGGCTCTCAGGCGTGGCATCAAGGGAGTCGAGTTTCTGGATGCGGAGAGCGTCGATTGGCCAGCGGTGAAGCCTGTTTGACGTTTTGCGCTGTTTGCCAGCCGTAGCGGAGCCAACTCGATCGCAGCCACTGCTGCGCATTCTGCCGTACCACAGCGCATCAACCGACTGATGTGCTCAGGCCCACGCCTCGCTAAAATGCGCGAAGCCGCTCGCCAACTCCCCGCTGGTAGCGCCAAGACAATCAAGAATCCGGAGACTCGCCGCCATGGCATCCACCCAGCCCGACCCGCTCGCCGCAGCGGGCGCCTCCCGCCCTGCGGCGATCGATCCCGGCTCCATCTCGGCCCGCCTCGACCGTCTGCCACCCACCCGCACCGTCTGGAAGCTCGTCATCCTGCTAAGCCTCGGCTTCTTCTTCGAACTCTATGACCTGCTCTACAGCGGCTACGTCGCGCCCGGCCTCGTGAAAAGCGGCATCCTGTCGGCGACGACGCACGGCCTGTTCGGCACCACGGGCGTCGCGAGCTTCATCGCCGCGCTGTTCTCTGGGCTCTTTATCGGCACGATTGCATGCGGCTTTCTCGCCGACCGCTTCGGCCGTCGCGCGATCTTCACGTGGTCGCTGCTGTGGTACACGGCCGCCAACGTCATGATGGCGTTCCAGGACACCGCGGCCGGGCTGAACTTCTGGCGCTTCGTCGTCGGTCTCGGCCTCGGTGTCGAGATGGTGACGATCGGTACGTACATCTCCGAACTCGTGCCGAAGCAGATCCGCGGCCGCGCATTCGCGTGCGAGCAGGCGGTCGGGTTCGTCGCGGTGCCGGTGGTCGCGTTCCTGGCTTACCTGCTCGTGCCGCACGCGCCGTTCGGTCTCGACGGCTGGCGCTGGGTCGTGCTGATCGGCGCGCACGGTGCGCTCTTCGTCTGGTGGATTCGCCGCGAACTGCCGGAAAGCCCGCGCTGGCTCGCGCAGCAGGGCCGGGTCGACGAAGCCGACCGCATCATGCGTGCGCTCGAGGCGAAGGTCGAAGCCGAATACGGGCGGCCGCTGCCGCCGCCCGCACCGGCCGAGCCCGTGCCGCCGCGGGGTAGCTTCCGCGATATGTGGGTGCCGCCGTATCGCAGTCGCACGATCATGATGACGATCTTCAACGTGTTCCAGACGGTCGGCTTCTACGGCTTCGCGAATTGGGTGCCGACGCTGCTGATCAAGCAGGGCATCACGATCACGTCGAGTCTGATGTATTCGAGCGTGATCGCGCTCGCGGCGCCGATCGGCCCGCTGATCGGCCTCTTGATTGCCGACCGTTTCGAGCGCAAGTCGGTGATCGTCGCGATGGCGGCGGCGATCGTCGTCTGCGGGCTGTTGTTCAGCCAGACGACGGTGGGCGCATTCCTGATCGTGCTCGGCATCGGCCTCACGCTCGCGAGCAACATCATGTCGTACAGCTTCCACGCGTATCAGGCCGAGTTGTTCCCGACGTCGATCCGCGCACGGGCCGTCGGCTTCGTCTATTCGTGGAGCCGCTTCTCGGCGATCTTCTCGTCGTTCGCGATCGCGGCCGTGCTGAAGGGCTTCGGCACCTTCGGCGTGTTCGCGTTCATCGCGGGCGCGATGGCGATCGTGATGGCCGCGATCGGGCTCATGGGGCCGCGCACGAAGGGCATCGCGCTCGAAACCATCTCCAGGTAGTCGATGGCTGTACACGCGTGTCGCATGGTTCGTGCGGCACGCGTGCGATGCGATTGCACCGAAAAAGCCGCATCGAAAATGATTTGGAATGCGAATCGACGTGGTGAAGACATCGCTTCGTCATGAAAAATACAAGTCCACGGCTCGCATCCCGACACACGTCAGCAATGCCCAACAAACAAGATTGCCACGCAACGACAAAACGAGCGGCAACGAGTTGAAACAAAGCGTGACGAAGCGAAAATCCACCGGAAAGCCGCGGCTTTCACCGCTGCGGATTATTGCTCGGACGCGTAAAATGAAAGGCCTGACGACTCATTAGCCGCCATTGGACCGCACGCGTTGCATCAGCGAACGGCTCCGCCGCGAAGAGGCGTCGGCGCCGGGCGCACGCGATGCGCCGGACGTGTCGATGGCTCGCGCGGAAGATGCGCCGTTCGCAACAGAAACATGCGACGGCCGGATCGGCCGATGGCTTCGAACATATGTTGCTTTCCAATCCGACGCGGCGATTTGCGAAGCCGCGTTGTCTTACCCGCGCAGTCGCCATGTATGTTTGGCTCGCCGTTGCGCTGCCGATTTCCGTTCTTGCCGGGCGGCCTGTGCTTGCCGCGTCCGACGTACCGTCGTCCGCTGCTACGTCATCCTCATCAGTCGCGCCGTCCGCGCATGCGGCTTCCCGTGTGCATCCGGCGTCGCCCGCGCATGCATCGTCGGGCGCATCCGCCGCGCAGCCCGCGCCCGCGGCATCGCATGCACATCATGCGGAGCCTGCCAGCGCGGCATCGGGCGCGTCGGTGGCTTCTGCCGCGTCCACCGCAGCGCCTGCGTCGGCGGCTTCCGCCGCATCCGCCGCAGAGCCTGCGTCGGCCGCGTCCGCCGTACCGGCCAGCGAGGCCGAGGCACCCGCGCCAACTCCACCGCGCCGGCATCCACCGCTGTCAGCCGAGGAAGCGAAAAACGCGACGGCACGTGCGATCGACATGCGCAAGCGCTTCACGCAGGAAGTCACACGGCGCCTGAACGTGCCCATGAGCGAGCAGCGCGCGTACGGCGCACGGCTCCAGAAAGCGCTCGCCGACGCGGACCTCGGCGACCTGGCCGGCGAATACGTCGCGATGGTCGACCGCTCGTTGAACGTGCAGGCGCTTTTCATCTACTTCCGCGCGACGCCGGCCAATGCGTGGCTGATGATCGGCGCATCGCCGGTCGGCACCGGGCTGCCGGGCAAGTACGACCATTTCCTGACGCCGCTCGGCGTGTTCCATCACTCGCCCGACAACATGGATTTCCGTGCGGAAGGCACGACGAACGAGAACGGCATTCGTGGCTACGGCCGCCGCGACATGCGCATCTACGACTTCGGCTGGGAGGACGGTGAGCGCGGCTGGGGCAAGGGCGGCGTGTCGCCGATGCGCTTCCAGATGCATGCGACCGACCCCGACCGCCTCGAATCGCTGCTCGGCATCCGGCACTCGAAGGGATGCGTGCGGATTCCCGCGTCGCTGAACACGTTCTTCGACCGGCACGGGCTGCTCGACGACGACTACCAGGCGCGCGTCGAGGCCGGCAAGTCGCTGTGGGTGCTGCGTCGCGATCGCGACATCACGCCGATCGCGGGCCGCTACCTGGTCGTGATCGACAGTGCACGCAAGACCCGCCCGGCCTGGTCGCCGATGCCGGGACGCAAGGCGTGGTCGAAGCTGCCGAAGGGCGGCGATACGGCGGACTGACGGCCGGTCCGCCGGGGGCGGGAGGCGCAAGGATGAGAATAAATCCGTTTTATTGATACATAAGAAAAGCAAACTTTTATTATCCGAGCCGGGTTCGTATAGTCGAGTCCAGTTTCGCGGAACCCTGCCGCGCCTGGACCACCACCGATCACACGACCCGCATGAAAACTCTCTACAAGCTCGCCCCGCTCGCGATGCTCGGCGCCTTCACGACCCATGCCTTTGCGCAAAGCAGCATCACGCTGTACGGGCTCATCTCGGCCGGCGTCGGGTTCGCGACCAACCAGGGCGGCAAGAACGCCTGGCAGGCGTTGTCCGGCACGAACCAGAACCCGCGCTGGGGGCTGAAGGGCAAGGAGGATCTCGGGCATGGGCTGTCCGCGATCTTCCAGCTCGAGAACGGCTTCAACGTGATGACGGGCACGGCCGCGCAGAACGGCCGCGAATTCGGGCGCATGGCCTACGTCGGCCTGGCCGACCGCACCTACGGTTCGCTGACGTTCGGCCGCCAGTACGACGCGATTCACGACTACATCGGGCCCGTGATCATCGCGAGCAACGGCGTGAACATCGGCGACAACGACAACGGCTACAACGACATCCGCGTGCAGAACTCGGTGAAGTACGTGAGTCCCGTCTATTACGGCCTGAAGTTCACCGCGCTGTACGGCTTCAGCAACGCGACGGGCTTCGCGAACAACAGCGCCTACAGCTTCGGGCTCGGCTACGAGCAAGGCCCGCTGCGCTGGAGCGCGGTCTATGCGCAGTACAACCATCCGTACAGCGGCACGAACCAGGACGGCGCGATCGCGAACGACTATGCGTCGCCGCTGCTGATCTTCAGCAAGAGCGCGATGTCGCCGGCGGCGTACGCGAGCCGGCAGCGGATCGCGGGCACCGGCGGCTTCTACACGATCGGCCGCGCGCAGTTCGCGGCGATGTTTACCGACGTACGCTACGATTACCTCGACAATTCGCACCTGCACCTGCAGAACCTCGGCGTAAACGTCGTCTACACGATGACGCCGCAACTCTTTCTCGGCGCCGCGTATGCGTTCACGAACGGCAAGTACGACGTGATCGACAAGCGTCCGAAATGGCACCAGGTGAACCTGCAGGCCGATTACTTCCTGTCGAAACGCACCGACGTCGCGCTGACGGTGATCGCGCAGCAGGCGGCCGGCGACGCGGACCATGCGCAGATCTTCGCGTACGCGCGCTCGACCAGCACGCGCCAGATGATGGCGACGCTCGGCGTCCGGCACGTTTTCTGAACCCGACCATGACCCACCCGATCGCATCCCGCCGCACCTTCCTGAAACTGTCCGCCGCGCTGGCCGGCACTGCACTGCTGCCCGAAACGGGCGCGTTCGCGGCCGGCGGCGACACCGCGCGCCGCACGGTGATCATCGATACCGACCCGGGGCAGGACGACGCCATCGCGATCCTGTTCGCGCTCGGCGCGCAGGACCGGCTCGACGTTCGCGCGCTGACCGCCGTCGCGGGCAACGTGCCGCTCGACCTGACCGAACGCAATGCGCGGATCATCCGCGACTGGGCCGGCCGCACGAAAACGCTGCCGGTCTATGCGGGCTGCCCGCGCCCGCTCGCGCGCGAACTTGTGACGGCTGCGAACGTGCACGGCAAGACCGGGCTCGAAGGCGTCGAACTGCACGAGCCGAGCGCGCCGCTCGCGACCGGTCACGCGGTGTCGTACCTCGTCGATACGCTGAGCCGTGCCGCACCGAACAGCGTAACGCTGTGCGCGCTCGGCCCGCTGACGAACATCGCGACGGCGCTGGTCGAAGCGCCGCAGATTCGCGGCGCGCTGCGCGAGATCGTGCTGATGGGCGGCGCGTTCTTCGAGCGCGGCAACATCACGCCGGCCGCCGAGTTCAACATCTACGTCGATCCGCAGGCGGCCGACGTGGTGTTCGGCAGCGGCGTGCCGATCGTCGTGCTGCCGCGCGACGTCGCGGTGAAGGCGCCGATCACGCCGGCGCGCGTCGCGCCGTTCCGCGCGCTCGGCAACCGCTGCGGCGCGATCGTCGCGGACATCATGACGGCCGAGCTCGCGTACAACAAGAAGCGGCGCGGCGTCGACGACGGGCCGATGTACGACCCGACCGCAGTCGGTTATCTCGTCGATCCGACGATGTTCGGCGGACGCAAGGTGAACGTGGTGGTCGAGACGAGCGGGCAGTGGACGCTCGGCGAGACGATCGTCGACTGGAACGGCCGCAGCGGCCGCGCGGCGAATGCGACGTGGATCAACGAGGTCGACGCGGACCGCTTCTACGCGACGCTCGTCGAGCGCATCGCGAAGCTGCCCTGAGCACGGACAGTCACGCGGCGAACGATGAACACAATCAGATGTGCTTCGCGATCCACTCGCGGCACGCGCGCACGTGCGGGCCGCGATCGTCGCCCGCGAGGGAAATCAGCGAGATTGCGCGCGTGACGCGCGGTTTGTCGACGCGCAGCGCGACGAGTTCGGGATCGTGCAGATGCATCGTGTAGAGGCTCGGCAACACGGCGGTCGCGAGGCCGTTGCGTGCGAGCGCGTAGAGCGGCTCGGTGTATTCCATCCGGTACGTGACGTTCAGGCGCAGCTTCTCGGCGCCGCCGGTGCGATGCAGCGAATCGCTGACGCTGCCGCGCACGAACACGGCCAGTTCGCGATCGACGAGCTTCGCCCACGTGACGCTCTTCGCGCGGGCGAGCGGATCGTCGTGCCGCACGACGATCACGATCTCGTCCTCGAAGAGCTGCCGATAGCGCAGCGTGCCGTCGTCGCTGTCCGGTTCGCGCACGCCGATGCCGAGGTCCGCGACGCTGTCGCGCACGGCTTCGACGAGCGCGCTGTTCGGCAGGTCGGTAAGCGTGAAGCGCAGTGTCGGGTGTGCGCCGCGCAGCGCGTTGAGCGCGGGCAAGAGGCGGCCCGCGACCGATGGGATGAACGCGATCCGCACGGTCTGGATGCGTTCGCCGATGAGCCGCGTCATGTCGTCGAAGGTGCCGCGCGCCTGGTTGAGCAGCCGTTCGGCGAGCGGCAGCACGGCTTCGCCGGCGGTCGTCAGCGTGAGCCGGTGCGCGGAACGCGCGAACAGGCGCCCGCCGAGCAGGAACTCGATCTGGCGGATCGACGCGGTGAGCGCGGGCTGCGTGAGCGACAGCGCCTGCGCGGCCTGCGTGAAGCTGCGTGCATGCGCGAGCACGACGAAGTGCTGGACCTGCCGCAGCGTGAGCGCGGGCAGCAGCGACGAGCGGTCTGACGACATCGGGCAATAACGGTCGGGAAGCGGTACGCGGCAGTATAAGACCGCGCTGCGCGAACCGACACAGGACAATATTCGGAATCACAGGAGAACCACCATGTCAGCGACTGACACGATGCCGGCGCAACCGCCGGCCAACTGGCTCGAACGCCGCTTCGCGCTCGCCGCGCGCGGCACGAGCGTGCGCACCGAGACGATCGCGGGCGTCACGTCGTTTCTCGCGGCCGCGTACCTGCTCGTCGTGATCCCGTCGCTGCTCGCGACGGGCGGCATGGAGCGCGGCGCGGCGACGACCGCGACGATCATCGTGTTCGTGCTGTTCACGACGCTGATGGGGCTCTATGCGAACCTGCCGTTCCTCGTCGGCCCCGGCATCGGCGGTTCGGTGATCATCGGCGTGACGCTCGCGACGACGGAACACGTCGGCTGGCAGACGGGCCTCGGCATCGCGTGCGTGTCGGGCGTGCTGTTCTTCCTGCTGACGATTCTCGGTGCGCGCGGCGTCGTGGTGCGGCTGATTCCGGTGCAGATCAAGCTCGGGCTTGGTGCGTCGATCGGGCTGTTCGTCACGATGCTCGGGCTGCGGAATGCGGGGATGGTCGTCGCGAACGCGAAGACCAACGCGTTCGCGCTCGGCGACTTCTCGCGGCCGGGCGCGCTCGTCGCGCTGATCGGCCTGGCGGTCGCGATCGTGCTGCAGGCGCGCAAGGTGCCCGGCGCGATCCTGATCGCGATTCTCGTCGCGGCCGCGGCCGGCGTGCCGCTCGGCGTCACGCACCTGCCCGCGTCGTTCGTGTCGCTGCCGCACAGCATCGCGCCGATCGCGTTCAAGCTCGACCTGCGCAGCGCGTTGAGCCTGGCGGCCGCGCCGTACCTGTTCGCGTTCTTCGCGGCGGAATTCTTCTCGACGCTCGGCACGGCACTGGCGGTCGGCGCGAAGGCGAACCTGCTCGACGAGCAGGGGAACCTGCCGAACATCAACCGGCCGTTCCTCGTCGATTCGCTGGCCGCGACGCTCGGGCCCGTGCTCGGCATTCCCGCGCTGACCGCGCTGATCGAATCGGCGGCGGGCGTCGAGGCCGGCGGCCGCAGCGGGCTGTCGTCGCTGGCCGCGGCCGTGCTGTTCGCCGCGATGCTGCTGTTCGTGCCGGTCGCGCTCGCGATCCCGAAGGAGGCCACCGCGCCGGCACTGATCCTGATCGGGCTGTCGATGTTCGCGACGATCCGCCATACGCATTTCGACGATTTCACCGATGCGCTGCCCGTGATGTCGATGGTGCTGCTCACGCTGATGTCGAACAGCTTCGGCACCGGCATTGCCGGCGGGTTGCTGTGCTACGTGCTCGTCAAGCTGCTGGCCGGCCGCTGGCGCGACGTGTCGTGGGGGCTCGTCGTGCTCGCGATTCCGCTCGGCTATTACTTCTGGACCGTCGTGAAGCCGCACTGAGAGACGGCTTTCGCGACGCAACTGCACTACCCAAAGAGACAGACATGAAGGGAACACCAGGCAACGTCCCGGCCGCGCGCACGGGCATCGACATCACGCCGGCCCACCGGGCCTTCTTCCACGCGCTGCCGAAGGTCGAGCTGCATTGCCACCTGCTCGGCGCGGTGCGGCACGACACGTTCGTCGCGCTCGCGGAGCGCAGCGGCGCGCCGATCGAGCGCGCGGAAATCGACGCGTTCTATGCACGCGGCGAGAAGCCGGTCGGCGTGCTGCACGTGCTGCGCGCGCTCGACAAGTATCTGCTCACGCAGCCCGACGACCTGCGGAGGATCGCATACGAGTATCTGGAGGACGCGGCCGCGCACAACGTCCGGCATGCGGAGTTCTTCTGGAATCCGACCGGCACGGTGCGCGTATCGGGCATCGCGTATGCGGATGCGCAGGCCGCGATCGTGACGGCGATCCGCGACGCCGCGCGCGACTTCGGGATCGGCGCGCGCCTGATCCCGAGCATCGACCGCGAACAGGATCCCGACGAGGCAGTCGCGATCGTTGAATGGATGAAGGCGCATCGCGCGGACGAAGTCGCGGGGCTCGGGATCGACTATCGCGAGAACGACCGGCCGCCGGAGCTGTTCTGGAAGGCTTACCGCGATGCGCGCGCGGCCGGCTTCCGCACGACCGCGCATGCGGGCGAGTTCGGGATGCCGTGGCGCAACGTCGAGACGGCCGTCGACCTGCTGCAGGTCGATCGCGTCGATCACGGTTATACGATCGTCGACAACCCCGAGCTGTGTGCACGCTATGCGGAACGCGGGATCGTCTTCACCGTCGTGCCGACGAATTCGTACTATCTGCGCACGCTGCCGCCGGAGCAATGGGCCGAGCTGCACCCGATGCGCAAGATGCCGGGCCTCGGACTGAAGATTCATCCGAACACCGACGATCCGACGCTGCACAAGGTCAATCCGAGCGAGGCGTGGGAGTTGATGTTCAGCCACTTCGGCTTCACGGTCGCCGAGCTGAAGCAGTTCATGCTGAACGGGATCGACGGCGCGTGGGTGGACGACGCGACGAAGGCCGCGTGGCGCGCCGCGTGGGCGCCGGAGTTCGATGTGCTGGCCGGCACGCTCGCCGCGGGCTGAACGCGGTTTCGTCGTCAGACGAGCGCCGGAACGTTCAGGTGATAGCGCAGGTCGCCCGCGAAATCGAACAGCGTGTAGTCGCGGAACGTAAAGCGCCACACGCCGTCGACGCGGTCGAACGCGTCGTGATAGCGGCCCGCGGCGATCGGCTGCAGCGCGAGCCCGTCGACGGCTTGCAGCACCGTGTAGTACGAACGTGCCGTCGCGCGATGCGCAGCTTCATCGATCTCGATGATCGGATTGGTGACCACATGCTTCGTGCGCGGCGTGCCGCACGGGTAGCGCTTCACGCTCGCGTCGAACAGCGCGAGCAGTTCATCCGCGCCGATCGTCGGCGCGCCTTCCTGCGTCCTGATGCGCGCGTGCCGGAACAGCGCGGCGACGCCCGGCAGGTCGCCGGCGTCGAGCCGCTCCGCGTAGCGGTACAGCAGGTTCGCGATGTCGACTGCGCTGTGGGTCATGCGGGTTCCGTCATCGTTGGGCGATGACGACGATGGTGCGCGGCGCGTGGCGGGCCGGCTTCGTCCGGGTGGACTAGTTCTGCACGCCGCGATTTCACTATCTTTCCGTTTCCCTGTACGCCCTATGCGCCGTGCCCGCTGGCACGCGCCGCCCACGTTCGCTATATTGGCGTCCGGTGGCGATCGGTCGTGTCGCCGCCGCCGTGCGCTATCGCGCCGGACATCCAGAAAACAATTCGAATCGAGAGGCTCCGCCGTGCGTACACCTTTGTTCTGTCTGCTGTTGTTCGCGTCGTTGTCCGCGCGGGCCGGCACTGCATGCGATGCACTGCTTGGCGATTACGCGCCGGCGGCCGGCAAGCCCGCGACGCTGCGGGTCGAGAAAGTGGGCAACGACACCGTGCTGCGGGTGCGCGAGGCCGGCCAGTGGAGCGTCGAAACGGAACCGACGCGCGAGGCCGAACTCGATACCGACGGCCCGGACAAGCCGCCGGCGGGCGCTTGCGTGCTCGAGGTGCCGGGCGGAGAACTGATCAAGCTGCCGATCGGCGCACCGTATCAGGTCACGTCGATCACGGGCAGCAACTTCGCGACGAAGCATTCGACGACCGGTGTCGTGATGCTGGCGATGCAAGGTTTCCAGGTCGACGGCATCGAACTGTATCCGGTTGCGCGCAGCGGCGATTCGCCGCCCGCGCCCGTGAAGGCGGTGCCCGGCCGGGAGATCGCCGACGCGGGCCCGTGCCCCGGCCACCTTCCGCCCGACATGAGTCAGACCGACTTCGACGCGTTGCCGGAACCCGTGCATAAGTACTTCGCCGATCTCGATCCGCTGCGGCAGCGCGCGTTCGTGTGCGGCCAGGCGCTCGACGAGATCGTGAGCGACGGCCTGACGTCGAACGACGACAAGGAAGTCGATGCGATGTGGCGCTGGCTTGCCGTGTTGCTGCGCGCGCACCAGGTGCCGCGCGACGCGCACGGTGGCGACGATCGCTGGCGTGTGGCCGGCCAGTTGCTGCGGCAAAACCGGCCGGACGCGGGCAAGGAGGTGTCGCCCGATCGTGCACGCCGGCAGGCGCTCGTGCTGGATGCACTGGTGCCGAACCTGCCGCCGCCCGACACGCTGCGCGATGGCCGTGAAGAGCAGGCGAGCGACCTCGTGGCCGAAGTCGTGAAACTGCCGGAACCGGATGCGCTCGCGGTGCTCGGCAAGCTGCAGGCGCGTGGGGTGCTGCGCTGGCAAATCAATGACAACAACCCGTACCGGGTTGCCGACGTTGCGTTGCGGGACGCGTTGAATCCGCCCGTGTCGGCATCGGTATTCGCGCTGCTCGCGAAGGACGCGAACCCGGATGTGCTGCATGACGACGCGCTGCTCGACGTCGAAGTGACCGAACATCATGTCGAGGGCGTGCGACGTCTGCTCGGCGCCGGCGTGAAGCCGTCCGCGAAGGTGCTGGCGAATGCCGGCGGGGATCCGGAGATCCTGCGGCTGCTGCAGGCGTCAGCCGCGCGCTGACGCGATACAGCACGGCACGACAACGACAAGGGCGATCCTTCCGATGGGCAATCGAGCATGGCTCTATCTCCAGGCCGGCGACGGAGACGACGCGCGGACGATCGAGTTCGCGGAGACCAAGAATCACTTCCCGCTCCTGTGGCGCGTGCTGCTCGCCGACGGCGGCGCGGGCGACGCGATTGCCGATCAGCGTGTGTTCGGCGACGCGGGCACGCCGAATCTCGCCAGCGACGCGCACGTGGCGCAGGCGCGCATCGGCCGGCTCGCGTCGTTCGTCATCGCGCATCCATTGCCCGGCGACGATCCGGCGCTCGCGCGCCAGTTCGATGCGCTCGTGCGCCATCTCGGCGAGTCGATCGACGCGCTCGGCGATGCGCACGGCGCGCCGCGGTTTTCCGCGAATCTCGACGAGCTGTCGTGGCTTGACGACAGCGATCCTGACGCCTACATCGACCAGGAGCGCGAGACCTGCACGCGCCTGTGGTGGCGTGTCGCGAACTGCATGGACTTCCGCGACGTGCGCGGCGTGCGGGATGCGCTCGAAATCGACACGCCGGCCGACTGGCGCGACTGGGCGTGGGGTTTCGGTTTCGGCAGCATGTCGCATCACTACTTCGCTCGCCAGGACCCGCCGCGCGGCGTGACGTTTGCCGCGATGTTCGATGCCGGCGAGAGGCACGGCAACTGGCTCGGCTTCGACACGTTCAGCTTTCGCGGGCGCAACGGCCTGTGGGGCGTTCGGCGTGAACACGACGACGCGTGGGACGTAATCGTGCCGCCCGAGTGGGCGAACCTGTGGGCCAGCGGCGCACGCGATGACCGGTTGTTCTGGGTTGCGCGCGACGGGCGGGTCGGCTTGCTGCTCGCCGACGATGCCGGCGCGCGGATCGTGCGCGAACCGGCGTTCGACGCGGTGTGGGATTTCACGGACGACATTGCCTGCGTGCGCGTCGGCGAGCGCTTCGGGCTCGTGCGCGCGGACGGCACGTGGGTGCTCGAACCGTCGCTCGACGATTTCGGCGAATTCGTCGACGGGCTGGCGTCCGCGAGCGTGGGCGGCCGCTGGGGCTTCGTCGACACGAACGGCGCGTGGATCATCGCGCCGCGCTTCGACGACGCGCAGGAGTTCGTGCGGGGCGAGGCCGTGGCCGTATGCGAGGGCGAGCACTGGGGTCTGCTCGGTCGCGATGGGCAGTGGCGCGCGTGGCCGGAATGGACGTCGCTCGACTGGTCGCCGGAGCGCGACGCGTTTCTGGCGCAACGCGACGGGAAGGTCGGTCTCGTCGATGTGACGGGGCGGGTCGTCGTCGCGCCGCGTTGAGCAGTGGCGACGACGCTTCGGTAACACGCGCGGCCGCCGCGCACGCGGGCGGCACGCTTAGCGGAAGAACCTCAACCAGTCGAACAGGCCGGGATGCGGGTGGCGCCGCGGCGCTGGCGCCGGCGCGCTGCGCGGCCGGAAGTCGGGCGAGAACTGCGCGCGCGGATCGATCGCGCGCGAACGCAGCGCCGCATCGTAGAAACCGCCGACGATCGGCAGCGCGCTGTGCGCGCCCGCACCCCAGTAGTCGCTGCGCAGCGTCACGCTGCCGTCGTCGAAGCCGACCCATGCGCCGGCCACCAGTTGCGGATGCATCAGGATGAACCAGCCGTCCGCGTTGTCCTGCGTCGTGCCCGTCTTGCCGGCGACGTCGACGCGGATCCCGTAGCGCGAGCGGATGTCGGCGCCGGTGCCGTAATCGACGACATCGCGCATCACGTCGACGAGCGTCTGCGCGGCAGGCGCCGGCAGCGCGCGTTCGGGCGGCGCGCTGGCGAACGCGGCGAGCACCTTGCCGTCGCGATCCTCGATGCGCGTGATCATCTGCGGTGCGACGTACACGCCGCGGTTCGCGATCGTGCCGTACGCGGATACCATCTCCTTCAGCGTGACGGGGCTCGTGCCGAGCGCGAGCGATGGCACCGCGTCGAGCGGGCTGTCGCGCACGCCCATCGCGCGCGCGAGCTGCGCGACCTTCGCGGCGCCCTCGTGCTGCATCACCTGCGCGGTGATGCGGTTGCGCGACAGCGCGAGCGCGTCGCGCAGCGTCATCGGTTCGCCCGTCGGCGGCTCCGCATCGGTGGGGCGCCAGACGGCGCGGCCGTCGATGGGAATCGCGACGGGGCGGTCGATGAACGTATCGGCGGGCCGCATGCCGTCCGCGAACGCGGCGCCATAGACGAACGGCTTGAACGTCGAGCCCGGCTGGCGCCGCGCCTGCGCGACGTGATCGAACGGCTCGCTGCCGAAATCAGGACTGCCGACCCACGCCCTGATCGCGCCGTTGCGCGGATCGATCGCGACGAAGCCGGCCTGCACCTGCGTCTTGCGCTCGCACAGCGCGCGCATGAACGCACGATCCGCGCCGAGCTGCTTCAGCGCCGCCACATCGGCGAGCCCCGCGTCGCGGGCCTGGCGATAGTCGGGCGTCTGGCGGATGAAGCCGCGGAACAGGTCGTTGCGCAGCCCGCAACCGGACGGGCCGAGCCACGTGCTGTCGGCAATCGCCTGCAGCCGGTCGGTCTGCTGCGTCAGCGCCTGCGTCGCGATGTCCTGCAGCCGCGCGTCGAGCGTCGTGCGCACGACGAGGCCGTCCGAGTACAGATCGTAGTTGTTGCGGTCGGCCCACGCGATCAGCCACTTGCGCAGTTGCACTGCGAAGTGCGGGGCAAGGCCGGGTTGCGCCGTCTGCGGCTCGAAGTCGACGCGCAGCGGCCGGCGCTGCAATTGCGCGAGCTGTTGCGGCGACAGCATGCCCATCTGCGCCATCCGGCCGAGCACGATGTTGCGTCGCTGTACCGCGCGTTCCGGATTCAGCACCGGGTTGTAGTAGCTGTTGCCCTTCAGCATCCCGACGAGCGTCGCGCTTTCGACGGTGTCGAGCTGGTCCGCCGATTTGCCGAAGTAGGTGCGCGCGGCCATCTCGACGCCGTACGCGTTGTACAGGAACGGCACGGTATTCAGGTAGGTTTCGAGGATCTCGTCCTTGCTGTACACCGATTCGATCTTGAACGCGGTGATCAGCTCCTTCACCTTGCGCGTGAGCGTCAGCGAACGGCCGACTTCGTCCGGGTACAGGTTGCGCGCGAGCTGCTGCGTGATCGTCGAGCCGCCCTGGCGGTCGCCCGAGAACGTATGCAGCCCGGCCGCGATCGTGCGGCGCCAGTCGATGCCGTGGTGCGCGTAGAAGCGGTGATCCTCGGTCGCGATCAGCGCGTCGACCATGTGCGGCGAGATCTGCTTGAGCGGCACCCATTCGCGGTTGACTGGCCGGAACTCGGCGATCAGCTGGCCGTCGGCCGACAGCACGCGTGCGGGGCGGTCGATGCGCGCCTTGCGGATGTCGCCGATGCTCGGCGTGAACGGCACGAACGCGAGCAGGACCAGCAGGCCCAGTACGGGAATCGCGGCGAGCGTCAGCGCCACGCCGCGCCGCGTCGGATGACGCAGGCGACGCAGCGCGCCGGCACACAGTGCGCGGGCGCGCGTGCGGCAGGCGGCGGCGAGCGGCGCGACGCGGGCGCGGCAGCGGGCCCACGCGTTTCGAAGATACGGCACGAAGCGATTCACGGCGGCAGGAGCGTGGACGGAAGAGGCGCGATCCTAGCAAACGGCGCACGTGTGCCGGTGGCCGAAACGGCTGTTTGCTTGCAGGATTTACAGACGATTACGTTTGTTGCCCGCGGACAACCTTTTACCGCGTATGCGGCCGCGATTCTTCCGACGAAACCACGTCCGCGAGCCGCTGCGCGGCCGCCTCCATCTGCGCGCGCCCGAACCCGCCGAAGCCGAGCACGAGCCCCGGGCGCGCCGTGCCCGGCGCGAACATCGGCGACACCGCGCGCACCGCGACGCCGGCCTGCGCCGCGCGCGCGACCACGTCGAGATCGTCGATCCCTTCGGCAAGCCACAGCACGACGTGCATCCCCTGGTCGCCCGGCTGCACCCACGCGCGTTCGCGCGGCAGCCGCGCGCCGAGCGTGTCGATCAGCAATGCGCGCTGCTCCGCATACACGCCGCGCACGCGGCGAATGTGGCGGTCGAGATGACCTTCCGCGATGAACGCGGCCAGCACATGCTGGTCGGCGGTCGGCGCATGGCGATCCATCAGCACGCGGGCGCCGCAGAACGCGGGCACGAGATCGTCGGGCACGATCATGTAGCCGAGCCGCAGCGACGGAAACAGGATCTTGCTGAAGGTGCCGAGATAGATCACGCGGTCGGGGTCGAGACCTTGCAGCGACGGGAACGGATAGCCCTCGTAGCGCAGCTCGCTGTCGTAATCGTCCTCGACCACCCACGCGCGATGCGTGCGCGCCCACGTGAGCAGCGCGTTGCGTCGCGCCATGCTGAGCGGCATGCCGAGCGGGTACTGGTGCGACGGCGTGACGAACGCGGCACGCGCATGCGGCGCGAGGCGGATGCCGGCGTCGACGTCGATGCCGTCGGCATCGACCGGCACACGCACCATCGCGTCTCGCCGCCCGGTGCTTTCGAGCAGCGCGGTGATGCCGCGATAGGCCGGATTCTCGACCCACGCCTGATCGTTCGCGCCGAGCAGCACCTGGCTCGCGAGATGCAGCCCCTGCTGCGTGCCGCTCGTGATCACGACCTGGCCGGCATGGCAGCGCACCGAGCGCGACCGGCGCACGTAGTCGGCGATCGCCTCGCGCAGCGGCAGCGCGCCTTGCGGATCGGCATAGCCGGACGGTGCGCCGGCGCCGCGCGCGCGCAGGCGGTTGCCGAGCCGGCGCCAGATGTCGTCGGGCGCGGTGAGGCCGACCGGCACCGAGATCGCGAACGGCATGGCCGGCAACGGAAGGAATTCGCGGGCGATCCGCGCGAAGGTGGCGGCCGGTTCGGGCAGCCCGGCGGGCACCGGGCTGCCGCGCGGGGCAGGCGTTTCAGGGGCGTTGACGGGCGGCGGTTCGGCGAGCGCGTTCGCGATCCGCGTGCCCGCGCCGCCGCGCGATTCGAGGAAGCCTTCGGCGATGAGCTGCGCATATGCATCGACGACGGTGCCGCGCGCGACCTGCAGCGCCGCCGCCAGCAGCCGCGTGGACGGCAGCGTGTCGCCGGGACGGACGTCGCCGCGGCGCACGGCTTCGCGCAGCGCCTGTGCGAGCTGGCGGCTCAGGTCGCCGGCCGCACGATCAAGCGCGCCGAGCGACGGGATTTCGACGATCCGGGCCGTTCTTGCCATGATTCTGGTCTGCTGAAATTGTTCCAAACCGGCTCTACAGCATAAACCAGTTTGGGATCACAATCGGCGGATGACGGGCCCGCGCCTGTTCCATTTCCAACCCCGCACGACCGTGGAGCCGACATGTACGTCCCCGCCGATTTCAACGAGCCCAACCCCGACGCGCTGCGCGAGCTGATCGTGCAGCACCCGTTCGGCAGCCTGATCACGCACGGGAAGAACGGGCTCGACGCGAACCACATTCCGTTCGAGCTGCTGCCCGACGTTAACGGCGGCGGGCTCGGCGAGCTGCATGCGCACGTCGCGCGCGCGAATCCGGTCTGGCGGGACGTCGCGAACGGCGACGAGGTGCTCGTGATCTTCCGCGCCGGCGACGCGTACGTCTCGCCGAACTGGTATCCGAGCAAGCACGTGGCGCACCGGCAGGTGCCGACGTGGAATTACGTGGTCGTGCATGCGCACGGCCGCATCACGGTGCGCGACGACGAGAAATTCGTGCGCGGCGTGGTCGCGCGGCTGACGCGCACGCACGAGGCGTCGCAGCCGGTGCCGTGGAAGATGGGCGACGCGTCGCAGGACTACCTCGACACGATGCTGCAGTCGATCGTCGGGCTGCAGATCGAGATCACGCGGTTCGTCGGCAAGCGCAAGCTCGGGCAGAACAAGGCGGTCGAGGATATTCGCGGTGCCGGAGATGCGCTGGTCGCGGAAGGGAATCTCGCGATCGGTGAAGCGATGCTGATGGAAAGCGAGCGCAAGGGCGAATAGTCCCGCGGCCGCAAGGTGGCTGCATGCGCGGTTTGGGGACACGAATTTCGTGTGCTGAGGTCGGTTAATAGATCTCGGCACATGACTCGGGAAGCGCTCTCGATATGGTTGGGTGTTATTCCCAGTGAACACGACTGAACTTGTAGATGAGTGCCTACGTCACGCGCAACCCGAACCGAAAACCGCATTGCACTACCGCAGCCTATTTCACTTGATATCCGTAACGAGGGTAGGCGGTTAGTCGACGAGACCTGATATGAGTATCACATAGAAACTATACGCTTCATTTTCATAATTTAAGTGGCATGGTGCTGTTCGTCTATTTGACAAGCCATCGGTCGAGAAGCCATAGGTAGGGGGAAACGTAAAAAAATAGATGGACCAAGACGATGAACAGCGTCGTAGCCGCGAACTTGATGCGCCATTCGCGTGGCGACCAACGCCGATAAGCAAAAATATTAAGTGTCGCAAAGATGACCGATGGCCACAAAGTCGTAACGAGTAGACCCGTTACAAATTTCCAGTGAGGTGCGCAGTGTTCCATGTCGCCGCATCCGGTCACGTGAGAGAGCGGAACTTCTGGCCTGGGGAGAATGCTAAAAGCATAGAGGCACGCCCATGCAACGAGCAAGCCCCACACAATGCCTAGAGCAGCGAAAGCCATACGCTTCATTTAATCTCCCAAAAAATTATCTCTTTTGATTCGGATAGGTCTGAAATCCAATTTTCAGTTCCTCCTGATAGCCATGAACGAAAATTCGGCATCGTACTAGCTCCAACACGAAATCGCCAGAATGAAGCGAAAGACGGAGTAAGCGTATCTTTGTTCCACAAGTCGATGTGACCGCCGCTCAATGCGCCGGCGGAGTCACCTTCCTGTCGCCAATACCCGAAAAAATAGATAATACCGGTTCGTCCTTTTACCTTGTTTTGCCATTCCGGCCCGGTGATGTTTTCCGGTTTTCCCACACCTAGAAATGGACGAAGCTTCAACCATTCGGCCAGTTCGTAAGCGCGGGTCGCGGTCGCTTTTCCGTTCAGAATCAAACGGCCCAGCGTCTTCTTGCCAGGCATCGGTTTTAACACATTCTGCGAAAACGACTTCATATCGCTACCAACGTTGTGAAACGTAACGCTCATGCGAATGGCGCATTGGTTCTCGTACTCGCCGGTAGGGTCGTCGTAGGGGTCTTTCGTCGGGTACGCGTTCCAAAGCTCCTGAAAGGATAGCGCTTTGAGTTGTACCGGCTTCTTTGATTTCGGTGTGTCGATCGTGCGGACCTTCGTGGCGGGATTAGGCATGCCTTACCCCGCCGTGTTGCTTGGCAATGGCCTCGTCCCCCCAATAGACGGTGAACTCTCCTGAGTCATCGCCGGTATGGATGCGTGGTAGCTCGCCGCTCGCATCGAGCACGCCGGAATGTACGCGTCCGTCCGTTGTCTCGATGTAGTACGGATAGCCTTCTGGCCTGGCAATAGCACCGCGGGTCACCGTCGCCGCGACTTGATGGTGAAATGCGCCTTTCCTGATCGACGCGACGCCTCCCGTTGTCGTGCGGCTCGAAACGACTTCACCGAGGCTCTTTAGCCCATCACAGCACCACGCTTCACCGGCAAGCAATGCAACGATGCGAGGTGGAGTCGGGCAACCACACAGGACGACATCGTCGTCTAGCGCGACTTCTCCCCGGAACTTGAGTCGATACGGGCCGCCTGCTTTTGCGATGGTGCCAATGCTTTGGCATGCGGTGCACAATGCACTTCCCCCAATCAGGGCTGCCTGATGGCCGTGCACGAGGAATTGCGGGCCACCGTATGGGCTAATTGTCCCGCCGCTAGAAAGACGATCGCCAACAACTGCAATTCTTCTATTCATTGTTTGGCCCTCTCCGAAAGCAGTAATCGTAGCTGTGCGGCGCCATAACGCATCTCGATATTGATAGGATGATTTGAGATGAAACGTTTCAGCCATCGACTGTTGCGGGCAAAACAGCGTGCTGCAATTGCCGAATCGTTTTCCGTAGGCCTCAGCTGCCTTCTACTGCGTCCGTTCCACCGCGGTTCCCGCCTGCGCGAGCGCACCGCGGATCGCCGCCTCCGTCTTGTCGTATTCGCCTTCGCCATAACGCGTATAGACGACCTTCCCGTTCGCATCGATCAGGTACAGCGCGGGCCAGTACTGGTTGCCGTACGCGCGCCACGTGTCGTAGCGGTTGTCCTGCGCGACCGGATACTGGATGCCGAAGCGCTTGATCGCATCGGCGACGTTGCCCGCGTCGCGCTCGAACGGATATTCGGGCGTATGCACGCCGACCACGACGAGCCCCTGGTCGCGATACTTCCGGTACCAGTCTTTCACGTACGGAATCGTATGAATGCAGTTGATGCACGAGTACGTCCAGAAATCGACGAGCACGACCTTGCCGTGCAACTGGCCGAGCGTCAGCGGCGCGCTGTTGTGCCAGCGGTCGATGCCCGTGAAGTCGGGCGCCGACGTGCCGGGCATCGACGCCTGCGGGCCCGCGTCGTCGCGGGTGCCCGCGAAGGCGGCAAGCCCGGCCGTGGCGGCGAGGGCGATGACGAGGGCGGCGGTCTTGAGTCGGGGCAGCATGGCGTTCTCCTGATCGGGAGGCCGCCGCTCGGGCGCGGCGGCCGGACGGGTTTCGTTCGACAGGCCCCATTAAGCTGCGCCGACGTATCTGCGATGTGTCCGGCGAGCCACGCGTGTGCAATGTTGTGTGTCGTCACCGCGGCGCGATACATTGGGATACAAACGCGTGCCCGCCGTGCGGTATAAAAGCGGACATCGCCAGCCCGAACACCACGACACCGATACCCGATACCGACTCATGGACAAGATCGACCACGTGCTGATCGTCGACGACGATCGCGCGATCCGCGAACTGATCGCGGACTACCTGGAGAAGAACGGCATGCGCGTGTCGCTGGCCGCGAACGGCCGCGAGATGCGCAACGTGCTGGACGACGGCGCGCCCGACCTGATCGTGCTCGACCTGATGCTGCCGGGCGAGGACGGCCTCACGCTGTGCCGCGACCTGCGCGCCGGCAAGTTCCGCACGGTGCCGGTGCTGATGCTGACCGCGCGCGGCGAGGAAACCGACCGCATCATCGGCCTCGAGATGGGCGCCGACGACTACCTCGCCAAGCCGTTCGCGGTGCGCGAGCTGCTCGCGCGGATCCGCTCGGTGCTGCGCCGCGCGCGCATGCTGCCGCCCGGCATGCAGGTGACGGAAACGGCCGAGATGCTCGCGTTCGGCGAATGGCGGCTCGACACGACGGGGCGCCACCTGCTCGATACCGAAGGCACGCTGGTCGCACTGAGCGGCGCCGAATACCGGCTGCTGCGCGTGTTCCTCGACCATCCGCAGCGCGTGCTGACGCGCGACCAGTTGCTCAACCTCACGCAGGGGCGGCAGTCCGATCCGTTCGACCGCTCGATCGACCTGCTCGTGAGCCGGCTGCGCCAGCGCCTACGCGACGGCGCGCGCGAGCCGCGCTACATCAAGACGCTGCGCAACGAGGGTTATGTGTTCTCGTCGGCCGTGACCGCCGTCGACGGTACGCCATGAGCGCGCGCACGCCGTGGCACTGGCCGCGCTCGCTGTTCGCGCGGCTCGCGCTGATCCTGTGCGTGGGCCTCGCGCTCGCGCAGACGCTGTCGTTCTGGCTCACCATGACCGAGCGCGACCAGGCGACCACCAACCTGATGATGGGCTACATCGAGCGCGAGGTCGCGAGCTCGGTCGCGCTGCTCGATCACCTGTCGCCCGCCGAGCGGGCCGCGTGGCTGCCGCGCCTCGGGCGGCGCAGCTATGCGTTCATCCTCGGGCCCGGCGAGACCGGCACGCCGCCGGAAGCGCGGCTGTCGGCGCGTGTCGAGCGGTCGATTTCCGACGGCATCGGCGGCGACTATCCGCTGACCGCGAACGCGATCCCCGGCGACCGCGAGCATCTGCAGGTGCATTTGCGCCTGACCGACGGGTCGCCGCTGACGATCGACATCCATCCGATGTCGACGGTGCCGCTGTCGGGCTGGCTGCCTGTCGTGCTCGTGCTGCAGCTCGCGGTGCTGGCCGCGTGCTGCTGGCTCGCGGTGCGGCTCGCGACGCGCCCGCTCAAGCAGCTCGCGCAGGCCGCCGACGCGCTCGGCCCCGACCTGAAGGGCGCGCGCCTGAACGAGGGCGGGCCGTCCGAGGTCGCGCGCGCCGCCCGGGCGTTCAACGCGATGCAGGACCGCATCGCGCAGTACATGGCCGAGCGCATGCAGATCCTCGCGTCGATCTCGCACGACCTGCAGACGCCGATCACGCGGATGCGGTTGCGTGTCGACGTGATGGACGACGACACGCAGGGCGCGAAGATGCGCCAGGACCTGATCGAGATGGAGCACCTGGTGAAGGAGGGCGTCGCGTACGCGCGCACGCTGCACGGCACCGAGGAGGCCGCGCGCCGCATCGATCTCGATGCGCTGCTCGACAGCATCGTGTGCGACTACACGGATGCCGGGCAGGACGTCGCGCTGCACAGCCGCGCGCCGCTCGCGCTCGTCACGCGGCCGAAGGCGCTGCGCCGCATCGTCGGCAACCTCGTCGACAACGCGCTGAAGTTCGCGGGCGCGGCCGAGATCGACGTGCAGACCGCACCGGACGGCGGCGCGGTCATCGCCGTGCTCGATCGCGGGCCCGGCATCCCGGACGATCAGCTCGACGCGGTGTTCGAACCGTTCCGGCGTGTGGAGACGTCGCGCAATCGCGAGACGGGCGGCACGGGGCTCGGTCTTGCCATCGCGCGGCAACTCGCGCTTGCGATGGGCGGCACGCTCACGTTGACCAATCGGCCGGATGGCGGCGGGCTGGAGGCCAGGCTGACGCTCAGGAATGCGGGGTGATGCGACGTGGCGTGTACGCGTCGCGGTTTCGGGTTCATACCTCGGGCGAAGCCGAGGCTGAAGCCACAGCGCGTTCCGTCACACGCGCAGCAGATGCGCATCGACGAGCGGTGCGAGTGCCTGCGCATGCACGGCCGCGAGATCGTGCCGGCCGCCCGATACGACATGCAACTGCGCATCGGGCAGCCGTTCGAGCAAGCGCCGACCGGCCGCGACAGGGCTGATCGGATCGTCGTCGCCCCACAGCAGCAGCGTCGGCTGCGCGATGCGGCCGATGTCCTGCGACAGGTCGGCGCGGAACGTCATGAACCAGTCGGGCAATTGCGGGTTCGCTTCGGCGAAGCCGGTGCGCCAGTCCTGCGCGCCGAGCCCCGCCATGTCGAGGCCGCCGGACGTGACCGTCAGCACCAGATGCGTGACGAGATCCGGCTTGTCGAGCGCCGCGCGCATCGCGATCACGCCGCCCATCGATTGCGCGATCACGGCGGTCGGCCGGTCGATCGTCTCGAGCACATGACGGACGAGGCTGTCGAATTCGTCGACGGCCGGATCGCGCGGCGTGTCGCCGAAGCTCGGATAAGCGACGATCCGCCGCTCGGCCGGATGCGTCAGCAGGCTGGCCAGCGGTTGCCAGAAGGCGGTGCTGCCCGACGCGCCGGGCAGGAAGAGCAGTTGCGACGGAACGGGCATGGCGAGTCGGTTTTCGATCGATGAAGCGGGGTGACGGGGCGGCGCGAGCGCGTCAGCACCGGCCGGTGCGCAGCGCGATGGTCCAGTCGTCGCGCCCGCGCGATGCCGCGGTGGCGGCGGCCGTTTGCCAGTCGTATTCGACCGCGTGGAATTCGACGTTCCAGCCGGCCGCCGTGCGCGACACCATCGCGTAGCGTGCATGCGGCGAGCCCGTCTCGATGCGGTGCGGATGCGGCAGATCGTCCGTGTACGCCTGCAGCCCGACGCTGCCCGGGTTGACGATCAGCCGGCCGTCGTCGAGCTTCGCCGTGCGCGGCACGTGCGTGTGGCCGCACAGGATCAGCGATGCCGGCTCGTCGCCCGCGCGCTGCGCGATTTCATCGGGCGTTGCCGCGCGGCAGCCGCCGGGCGTGACCGTTTCGAGGAAGTAGATGAGGTCGCTGGCCGGCGTGCCGTGCACCATCAGCACGTCGTCGTCGAGCGTCACGCGTTCGGGCAGCGTGGCGATCCATGCGAGATGATCGGCGCGCAGCGTGTCGTGCGCCCAGCGATCCGACAGCCGCATCGACTCGCGATCGCCGCTGAGCAACTGCCGTTCGTGATTGCCCTTGACGGTCGGCAGGTCGAGCGCGATCAGGCGGTCGGCCGTCTCGGCCGGATGGAGCGCGCCCGACACGATGTCGCCGAGATTGACGATCACGTCGGCGCCGCGGCGGCGGACGTCATCGAGCACTGCGTCGAGCGCGGCGAGATTGCCGTGGATGTCGGAGAGCGCGGCGATTTTCATGGCGGGGCGTCGAGGAGGGGAACGGCGATTGTCGCCAATTCGGCGCGGCCCGTCCAATGGCGCCAGCGGGTGATGCCGTGTGTTGCGCGTCAGTCGGTCGCGAGGCGCGCGTACATCGCGAAATCGCCCGGCGTGCCGCGCACCATCTTGTACGCGCGCAACAACCCTTCGTAGCGATAGCCGCACTTCTGCAGCACGCGCGCGGAGCCGGCGTTGCTGGTCAGCACGACACCCTGCATCCGCATGAAGCCGCCCTCCGCGAACGCCCATGCGGTGACGGCCGCGCACAGCGCGCTCGCGATTCCGCGCCCCCAGTGCGATGGCGCGAGATCGTACGCGATCTCCGCCGAGCGGTTCGCGCTGGACACGGTATGCAGCCCGATCGTCCCGGCGAGCGCGCCCGATGCGTCGTCGGTCACGGCGAGACGCCGGACCGAATCGGGGTTGGCCGATTCGATGCTGTCGAACAGCGGCAGCAGATCGTCGCGCGAGCGCAGGTTCCAGCTCGTGTGGCGGACGACGTCGGGGTTCGACAGGTACGCGTACCACGCGTCGAGATCGGTGCGTTCGAGCTGCCTGAGCGACAGGCCGGGAAAGCCGGAGCGGGGCGGTGCGGCGATTCTCATCGGAACCGACCGCTACGCGGCATGACGCCGATACAACGCCAGCGAACCGGCGAGCGCGAGCAGCATCGCGCCGCACGTACGTTCGAGCCACAGCGCGCCGGCGCGCTTGAGCAGCCGCACCGCGCGTGCGCCGAGCAGCGCGTAGCCGAACATCACGACGCCGTCGAGCAGCGCGAACGTGACCGCGAGCGCGACGTATTGCGGCGCGAGCGGCGTGGACGGATCGAGGAACTGCGGCAGGAACGCCGAGAAGAACAGATAACCCTTCGGGTTCGTCACCGCGGTCAGGAAGCTCTTCGCGAAGATCGACGCGTTGCGCTCGGGCGCCGCGCCGCCGTGCGCGGCGGCGACGTCGAGCGACCCCTTCGACATCAGCAGCCGGATGCCGACATACGCGAGGTACGCGGCGCCGAGCCATTTCACCACCGAGAACCAGAACGCCGACGCCATCAGCAGCGCGCCGAGGCCGAGCGCGACCGCCACGATCAGCACGAAGTCGGACAGCATCGCGCCGGCGAAACCCCAGGCCGCGCGGCGCACGCCGTAACGCGAGCCGTTGGTCAGCGCGAGCAGCACGGTCGGGCCGGGTGTCGCGATGCCGACGAATGCGACGGCGGCGAAGATCAGCAGGGTCGTTTCATTCATGGAGGAACTCCCGACGGTAGGCGTGCGTTCGATTATCGGGTGCGCCGGCCCGCGCTGTACAGGCACGACAGTTGTGCGCCCGGCCGCGTTTTCGACTATCTCGATTTTGGCAAGAAACTGTTTTCATTATTCCGGTTTCGAACGGAACCGGTTCCAATTACGATGGCGGCCGCAGCGGGCATGCCCGCCGGCCTCGCACGGCCGGCGGATCTCGCCGCCCGCGCGCTACTCGCAACCGCCAGCCAGAACAACGGGTTCACCGCCCGGAGACACAAACCATGAACAAGCAACTGATCGCAGCGCCGCTGCTGCTCTCGCTCGCGGGCATCGCGTCCGCGCAAAGCTCCGTCACGCTGTACGGCATCGTCGATGCGGGCGTGACCTATCGCAGCAACGAACGGGTCGGCTCGGCAGGCGCGTACACCGGGCATTCGAGCGTCGGGCTCACGACCGGCAACCTGTCCGGCAGCCGCTGGGGCATCAAGGGGTCCGAGGATCTCGGCGGCGGGATGCGCGCGCTGTTCGTCCTCGAGAACGGCTTCGACATCACGAACGGCACGTCGGGACAGGGCGGCCGCCAGTTCGGCCGCCAGGCGTTCGTCGGCATCGGCAGCGACCGCTATGGCTCGGTCACGCTCGGCCGCCAATACACGTCACTCGACGACTTCGTGAGCCCGGTCGGCCCGTCGTCGTTCATCGGCGGGTTCGGCGCGCACCCGGGCGACATCGACGATCTCGACCAGACCGCGCGTGTGGACAGCGCGATCAAGTACACGAGCGCCAATTACTCGGGCTTCACGTTCGGCGCGCTGTACGGCTTCGGCGGCCAGCCGGGCAGCATGAAGCAGCGCAACACGTGGAGCGTCGGCGCGGCGTACGCGGCGGGTCCGCTGCGTGTCGGCGTCGGCTACGAGCGCTCGGACAACAGCAAGACGGGCGCGACCGACCCGACGGCAGGCAAGTGGCAGGGCACCGACGACGGATTGTTCAACTCGTCGATCAACGAGGGTTATGCGAGCGCGCAATCGCAGCAGGTCATCGCGACCGGCGCGACATACGACTTCGGGCCGGCCGTCGTCGGCGTGAACTACAGCAACGTGCAGTACCGCAGCGGCGGTCAATCGCTGTTCACGGGCCACGCGACGTTCAACGTCGCGGGCGTGTTCACGCGCTGGAACGTGCAGCCGCAGACGCAACTGTTCGCAGGCTACAGCTACACGCGCGGCAGCGATGTCGATGGCGTCGACGACCGTGCGCAGTACCACAACGTCACGCTCGGCGCCGTCTACGACCTGTCGAAGCGCACCAGCGTTTACCTGCTCGGCGCGTACCAGCATGCATCGGGCATGACGCTCGATGCGCTCGGCCGGCCGGTGGCCGCGACCGCGTCGGTGTCCGACAAGGCGAACGGCCACTCGTCCGACTCGCGCTCGCAGGCGATCGTCAGCCTCGGGCTGCGCCAGAAGTTCTGACGCGGCTGACGCAGCAGTCGTTGCGGTCGCAACGTTGCAGGCATGCTCCTATACTGTCGCCTCCCTGTTTCGAGGAGGCGACATGACCCGAACGCAATCCGCGAGCTGCCTGTGCGGTGCGATCACCGTTACGCTGCGCGGCGAGCCGGCGGCGCGTGCGAACTGCCATTGCGCGACCTGCCGCGATTTCTACGGCACGCCGATGTTGTCCGCGACCGCGTGGCCGCCGGAGCAGGTTGCCGTCGACGGTGCCGGCGCGACGTTCCCGCATCCGGAGAAGTCGATGTCGCGCACGTGGTGCGTGTCGTGCGGCGAGATCGTGTTCGGTACGAACCGGCTCGGCATGCGCGTCGTGCCGAACAGCCTGACCGCGCGTGCGCACGGCGGGCAACTGCCCGGCGACCTGCAGCCGACGATGCATCTGTTCTACCGGCACCGCGTGCTCGACGTCACCGACGCGCTGCCGAAATACCTCGACGGCTGGGACGGCCCGACGCTCGACGACGCGAACTGAACGATCGCGACCGCGTGCCGGCACGGCCGGCGCGCGGCTTTCTCCGCCGCATTCATCCTCCCCCTTCCTCGCTTCCTGTCGCCGCCCGCGCGACACACCCGATCCGCAAGCTCGTGAAAAGACGATCGCGCCGGATAATATTTTTTCTCTTTCATTTTAATTTCGATTTGTAATCATTGAAACGATTTCCGGGGAATTGAAAGGCAATGCGGCATATCAGAAAAAATGACGCATTCGCATTGGGCGACCCGGAAGAAAGTGCCGGAGAAAAGCGCCGGAATCGCGCTGCCGGCGGGCCGTTACGGCGCGGTGATCGGGTTTGACCATCGTTGACGAAAAAGCGCCGGACGGCAATAAAGCGCGGGGTGAATAATTCGGGGTAACGGCGAATGCGCTTTTGCCGGAATCACCAATATTTCATGCGCGGCGATTTACAGTGTCGACAAACAATCGTCTGGGAGCATTATTCATGTCAATGAAACAAATTCGCGCGGCGTTGCTGGGAATGTGCATGGCGATGCTGGCGCCCGCGAGTCACGCGCAGGTGCAATATTCGACCGACTGGCTCGCGAACACGTTCGGCACGTTGGCCGCGCACGTGGGCAACGGCGCACGCTCGATGTGGGTCGCGCCCGAGGGTGTGATCTATACCGCGTCGCGCTGGGACGAGAACGCGGGCGGCGTCGCGATGTACCAGAACGGCCAGCCGATCGGCACGCTCGGCATCCACGACGAATTCCAGGGCGGCGCGATCACCGGCAATTCGACGTCGCTGTTCGTCGCGCTCGGCTACAACCGCACGTTCGGCAGCGGCTCGGTGGGCCGCTACAACCGCGGCACGAACCTGCGCGACCTGCGCATCCCGGTCAGCACGTGGACGGGCATCCAGTACGCGGACGTGATCACGGGGCTCGCGACGGCCGGCAACCTGCTGTACGTGAGCGATTTCTACGGCAACCGCGTGCGCGTCTACACGACGGACGGTGTCTGGCAGCGCGACATCGGCGTCTCGGGGCCGGGCGCGCTGGCGCTCGACGCGGCCGGCAACCTGTGGGTCGCGCGCAAGAGCGCGGGCGTCGTCGCGCAGTTCAGCGCGACCGGCACCGCGATGAACACGATCCAGATGGCGGCCGGCGCGCGGCCGGCGTCGCTGTATTTCGATGCGTCGATGGGCCAGCTGATGGTGGGCGACGAAGGGCCCGACATGAACATCAAGGTCTACAGCGGGCTGCTCGGCCTGCCGATGCAGGTCGGCACGTTCGGCGTGCAGGGCGGCTATCTCGACACGACGACCGGCATCAAGGGGCAGGTCGGCGACAAGCGCTTCACGCGCGTCGCGGCGCTCGGCAAGGATTCGGCCGGCAACCTGTACGTGCTGAACAACGCGTGGGGCGGCGGCTGGGATCTCGGCCGCAACGGCAGCACCGATCTCCATTCGTACAGCCCGACGGGCGCGCTGCAATGGAAGCTGCAGGCGCTGAACTTCGAGGGCGTCGCCGCGCCCGATCCGGCGACGGACGGCGCATTCTTCTACAGCGGCAACAACGTGTACACGGGAGGGGCGGGCGGCACGTTCGTCGCGAACACGGTCGACCCGTTCACCTATCCGAAGGACCCGCGCCTCGACATGAACGACTATCAGCGCGGCCAGCATTTCGGCCAGCTCGTGACGGTCGGCGGCAACCGGATCCTCGTCGCGTCCGGGCAGAACCCGGGCAACTTCAACTTCTATTACTTCAACACGGCGAGCGGCTATATCGCGATTCCGGCCGGCTCGCTGCCCGGCAAGCCGTTCAATACGACGCTCCAGGTGACGGCCGGTTTCGACATCGACGGAAACGGCGACGTGTGGGCCGGGCTGAACGGATCGAACGTGATTTCCCGCTTCCCGATGACGGGCTTCGACGCGACCGGCAAGCCGTCATGGGGCAAGCCGACGACGACGCCGGTGCCGAGCACCGTGGCGCCGATCACGCGCATCATCTACCAGGCGGACAGCGACACGATGATCCTCGCGCAGGGCCTCGCGGGCAATTGGGACTGGACCGCGATGAACGGGCACATCGAGGTCTATCACGGCTGGAAGAACGGCAACACGAGTGCGCCGAATCCGGTGATCAACCTGACGAGCGCGAATCCGAAGTCGATCGCGGCGGCCGGCCACTACCTGTTCGTCGGCTACGTGCACACGGTGCCGAACATCGACGTGTTCGACCTGAACAGCGGCGCGCTCGTCACCACGTTGACGAATTCGAACACGTCGGCGATGGACGTCGGCAACGACGTCGACTCGATGTACGGCGTCCGTGCCTACCTGCGCTCGACCGGCGAGTACGTGATCACGAAGGACAACTACAACGGGTCGAGCATCGTCGTATATCGCTGGCATCCGTGACCGCGCCGGCCGCGCGGGCCGAACGTCAGGGCGCGCCGAGCACGCGGCCGTTCACGCTGAGCCCGTACATCGAGTCGGGCGAATCGTGGAACTTCGCGCGTGTGTCCTGCACGGAGCCGGTGAAGCGCGGGTCCTGCGGACGTTCGTGGCTGTCCATGAAGGTCGCGACGTCCCACGCGTCCTGATCGGTCAGCGTGCCGCCGAGCCCGAGCGGCATGTTGGCCTTGATGAAGCCGGCCGCATTGCGGATGTCGCCCATCCCCGCGCCCCAGTTGAACGAGCGCGCGCCCCACAGCGCCGGGAACGCCGGCTTGCCGCCGCTCGACTGGCCCTGGCCGTCCGCGCCGTGGCACAGCGCGCAGTGCTGCGTGTAGACGGCGGCGCCGCGCGCGTAGTCGGCCTTCTGCGCGGGCGGCGGCAGTTTCGGGAAACCCTGCCCCGGCAGCTTCGTGCCGACCGGCGCGCCCTTCGCGAGCCAGTACGAATACGTTTCGAGCGCGACGAGGATCGGGTCGCCGGCCGGCGGCGCCTTGCCGTTCATGCTGTACTGAAAGCAGCCCTGCAAACGTTCGGCGAACGTGTTCACGTGGCCGTTCTTGCTGCGGTAGGCCGGATACAGCAGGTACGCGGCCCACATCGGGCTCGAATCGGGCCGGCGGCCCGCGTCTAGGTGGCAGCTCGCGCAGGTCAGCTTGTTGCCGACGTACTTGCCCGCGAACTCGGGCGTGTGCAGGAAGATCTGCTCGCCGAGCTTCACGGTCTTGCCGAAGCCGTCGGCGGGGATCGCGGATTCGGCGGGCGGCGCGAACGGCCTGGCTGCCGATGTCGTTGCCGCCGATGCGGAAGCGGCGGCCGGTGCGTCCGGCGCCGCCGCGAACGCGAGCGCGGGCATCCAGGCCGCGCCGAGCAGCGTCGCGCGGGCGCGGCGGATCAGCGTCGTGCGGTCGATCATCGCTTGTCTCCTTGTGCGGCGCCGCCGCGCGCATAGTAGGCGGCCACCGCGTCGATGTCGGCGTCGGACAGCTTGCCGGCGATCATCGGCATCAGCGCCATCGGCCCGGGCGGGCGTGTGCCGTGTTTCCAGCCGTTCAACTGGCCGGCGATATACGCGGCCGGCTGGCCCGCGAGCGGCGGAAATGCGGTGCCCACGCCGAGGCCGGCGGGGCCGTGGCATTGCGCGCACGCAGGCAGGCTCTGCGACCAGCGCCCGCGCGTCGCGAGCCACGCGCCGGTGTTCGCCGGATCGATCGACGTGTCGTCGGGGGGAACCACGCCGGCCGGCGCGGGCAGGCTCGCGAAGTACGCGGATACCGCGTCGCGCTCGTGCGGCGACAGCAGTTTCGAGAGCGGCTGCATGACCGGGTTCTGGCGGCTGCCGTCCGCGAACGCGGCGAGCTGCGCGGACAGATACGCGGCATTCGTGCCCGCGAGGCGCGGGAAGCCGGCCGCCGCGTTGCCTTCGCCCTGGCTGCCGTGGCAGCCGATGCAGGCGGCGACGCCCGTCGCCGAGCCCTGTGTCGCGAGCGTCTTGCCGAGCGTTGCGTCGTCCGCGCGCGCGTGGCCGGCCAGCAGCGCGGCCGCAGCAAACAGCAGCGGCGCGAACCGGCGTCGCCGTGTGTCGATCTTGTCGTTCACGTGTCCCCTCCTTGTTGTCGTTCGCGTGCGTGCCGCTGCTCAGCCTCGCGTTCAGCCCGGGCCGTCAGCCTGCGGCGGGCCCGTCCTCCGCAGGCGCGAGGTGCTGCGCCGGAGTCGCCGCATCGTACTGGCCGAAGCCGTAGCGCTGGAAAATCCGGAATGCTTCCGGCGACCGGATGAACGCGAGCCATGCGCGCGCGGCTTCCGGATGCGGCGCGTCCTTCACCATCGCCCCCGCGTAGATCGCCGTTGTATTCTGCGCGGCCGGAATGTCGATGTGCATCAGCGGATGCCCGACCTGTTCCTGGAATGCCGCTTCGGATTGCCACAGCACGCCGGCGTCCGCGCGCCCCTGCATCAGGAACAGCGCGGTTTCGCGGTGGTGGATGTGCGTGAGTTCGGTTGTGCCGGCGCGCACCTTGTCGTCGTAGACGGTGCGTGCGAGCGCATCGCCGCCGGCTTTCACGAGCGACGCGCGGATCTGCCGCGCGACGCCTTCGAACGCCGGGTTCGGCATCGCGAGCTTCACGTCGGGCCGCGCGAGATCGTTCAGCGACGCGATGCGCTTCGGATTGCCGGCGCGCACCATGATCGTCAACTGGTTCGTCACGTACGGCACGGCCGGGCCCGCGAGCGTACCGTCCGCGATCAGCCCGTCGATCTTGCCGAGCCCGGCGAAATACGCGTCCGGCTTGACCGTCCACGTCATGTTGCCGACCGTGATCGTGCCGCCCGCGTGAATCTGCTTCACGAGCAGGCCGGGCGGGATCGTTTCCCAGTAGATGCGGCCGCGGTATTCGGGATGGTCTTCCTCGAACTTCGCGACGAGCGGCGCCATCGCGAAGAAGTAGTTGCCGCCGACGTACAGCACGAGCTTCGGCGCGGTGAGGTCGCCGTGGAAATCGGCGAGCACGTCCACCTGCGGCACCGTGAATTCGAGGCCGCGTTGCGTCGCGTCATTGTTGCGGCCGTCCTGCCAGGGCGGAAAGATGCTGGTGGCGGTGTCGGCGGGCGCGGCGAGCGACAGCGCCGACGCGCAGCACAGCCAGCCTGCCAGCGCGGCGTGCAGCGTGCGCTGGCGGCGCGATGGCGATTGCCGTTTCGTGGGGATCGAGGTCATGGTGTGCGTCATTTCGCGTACGTGAAACCGGCCTGCTGCAATTCGGGCAGCGTGCCGACCGCGCCCGGCGTGACGATCGCCGACGGGATCACGTGGTTGGTCAAGTCGGCCGCGAGCGCGTCGAGCGGCAGCTTGTCGGGATTCGCGTTCGCGCCGTCGAGCCGCTCCGCGAGTTCCCAGATCGCGTTGTGGCACGACAGGAACACGACGCCGCGCTGCTGCAGCGCGGCGATGCTGTTGTCGTGCGACGAGAACGCGCCGTCGGGCAGCTCGTGATCCTGCGCGCCTTTCGATTGCGCGAGTTTCGCATCGAGCAGCGTGTTGGTCGGGAACGCGGCGCCGGCCAGTTGCGCGAGGCCGTATTTGTCCCACGCGGCCTGGTCGAACAGCGCGAGATGCGCGCTGCCGTGCGTGGCCGACACGACGAGGAAATCCGGATGACCGTACGACCAGATCTGCGCGTTCAGCGAATTGCGCATCAGGTTCAGCCACGGGCCGCCGAGCTCGGTGTTGTCCCACACCTGCTTCGGGCCGCCGCGATAGCCGGTCACTTCGGCGAGCGCCGCGTGATCCCACTGGTCGGGGCGTTCGAGAATCATCGGCACCGTCTTGAAGTCGCGCCGCCTCGGCGCGGCCGCGAGGCGGCGCGTGAGGTCGGCGAGGTGCGCGGCGCCGCCGGGCAGCAAGGCGCCTGTTTCGGGCGCGGCGGCCTGGGCGTGGCGCGCGGCGGCGAGCAGCGCGGTGCCGGCCGCGAGGCCGAGGGTCTTGAGCGCGCCGCGGCGCGCGTGCCGGTCCGACATGGCTTATCTCCCGGAATCGTTATTGTGGGGGCGTGTCGCGTTGCCGTGCGGCGGCGTGGCGGCGCGATTGCGTAGCCAGTCTAGAGGCGCGCGATCGATACCGGAAATCGCGATATCGGATGGGAGATATTCGGGGGTCTGATGGTTGGGCGGGAGGGCACCGGCTGACGCGGTATCGTGCGCGGGCTACGGCTTGCGCCGCCGGCCTGCGTACGTGAATTGCCTTCAGCGGGTGTGTCCAGCGCATTTGCGCCTGGCCTCCGGTCCGGCGAACTGTTAGCCGCGGTCGACCGAAAAGCGTCCCGGGCCCGCGGCACAGAGCGCGAGAAGCCCCCCCATGATCGACAGGTTCTTGTAGAAATGAATCATGTTGTTCATCTGCTGGGAGCCATCCGCCAACCAGAATGGGTGACCGATAATCGCGGCGGCGAGCGTATAGAGTGCGAGCAGCAACGCGACGGGTCGGGTATGGAATCCGATCAGAATCGCGATCGCAACGACGACGTCCATTGCGATCAGGATCGCCGCTGCCAGCATTGGCATGGGTGCGCCGATGCGGGTCATGTAGGCGATTGCTCCGCCGAAATCCATCAACTTTGGAATTCCGATTTTCAAATAAAGTGCAACGATCAGCACACGGGCGATCAACAGCAGGAAATCCTGGAATGTGTTTGGCAGTTGTGGTCGGGTTGTCATGGCTCAAGAAGGCGCAAGCGACCGGCGCACACTCGGGAGCGTGCAGGTCGCAGATGTTTTACGTTGCGTTGTGACGCGCATCGTCGTTGTTCGGCGCTGAGCCGAACCGGACTTCGAGAATGGTGAGCGTGGTCAGAAGGGCGACGAGGGCGGCTCCTGCGGTCAGTTGGAATCCGGTGTGCAGGACGTCGCTGAAGACACTGCGCAACGCGTCGATGACGTGCTGGCCAGCGAACGGCGCGCCGGCCATCGAATCGATGATCGCGGACTGCTTCTTTGGGTCGATGAGCAGTTGGGGGTCTCCCAGCAGGCTGTTCAGGTGCTGGTCGACAGTCGTCACGCCCAGGGTGTTCAGTGCTTGAACCGTACCGACCTTGTAGTGGGCCGATACCCAGGCGCCGAGCGTGGATAGCCCCACCATCCCGCCGATCATCCGTGTGGACTGGATGAGCGATGTCGCGATACCGACACGTGTTTTTCCCGCGATCTCCTGCGTGAAGATGTTGACGTTGTTGAGGATAAGCCCCAGGCCGACGCCCGCCCCGAACAACGAAACGATCAGAAGCGCATGCGTGTTCGTCAGCGCGACGAGCGACAAGCCGTAGCAGGCGAGCACGAGCATCGAGAAGCCGGTGAGCACGATGATCGCAGGACGCTCGACGCGTGTGACGATTGCCGTGTTGAACAGACTGCCGACGGCTATCGACCCGGCGAGCGGCGTCGATAGCCTGCCTGCCGCCGTAGCGGACAGTCCGAAGCCGCTCTGGAGCAGCAATGGCGCATAGAAGATCGTCGAAAACATCACCGCGCCGGTCAGAAACGAAAGCCCGAGCAACGTCAGGATGCGTCGATTGCGCAGCAGGTCGAGGGGTACCAGCGGTGCTGCTGCGCGTCGTTCGCAACGCACGAACAATGCGACAAGCACGGGCAGGCTGGCGATTGCGATGCAGCGCAGTTGTGTCGACGCTTCGCCAAGCTCGCTGCTGAACGCGAACAACATGCATCCCAGCAACAAGGAGAGCACCAGCGCTCCGGCGATGTCGATACGGATTCGCGTTCCCGACGACGGGGCGAGGCGCGGGAGATAGCGTTGTGTGAAGTAGAGCGCCGCGAACCCGACCGGCAAGTTGATCAGGAATGTCGAGCGCCAGCCGTATTGATCGGTCAGCCATCCGCCAAGAGACGGCCCCGCGGCGGTACCGATGCCATATGCCGCAGCGAGTACGACCTGCCATCGGGCGCGTTCCAGTGGCGCGGGAAACAGATCCGGTATGGAGGCGAACGCGGTCCCCGTCATCATCCCGGCACCGATGCCCTGAAGCGCTCGTGCGGCGACGAGCGCAGCCATGTTCGGGGCGGATGCACACAGGACGGAGGCCGCGGTAAACGTCGCGATTGCGCCGATGACGAATGGTTTGCGGCCGTAGTAGTCACCCAGTCGACCGAAAATCGGTACGGTAATCAACGACGTCAACAGATACGCGGTCGCTATCCACGTGTACCACTCGAAGCCGCCCAATGTTGCGACGATCTGTGGCAGCGCCGTGCTGACGGTGGTTTGATCGAGCGCGACGAGCATATTGACGATCCCGATACCTGTCATGGCGGCCAGCGACTGACCGAACGGGCGTGGCGATGCGGATGGCGTGGGTATGGCGGAGACGGAGGGCAGTTCTGCCGGAACAAGAGACGACGCGCCGACGGTAGCCGGCGTTTTGGCTGGGGATTGCATGGTGCTTTGATTCGGATCGGTCGCGGTCCGGGATAGCGGGTTGACGCGATGGAGATCGGGGAGGGAGATACAACCCGATGGAAGCGAGAGAGGATGCAAGGAAGCCGAGCCGTCTCCGGAACCGGCGTTCCTTCACACATCCGTATGCGTTACTGGACCTTTCTGGTGATGAGCAATTCCTTGCGCTCGACGAGATCCGGAACAAGCGCGCGGTAGGTGGCGATATGCGGCGTATTCAGGTGCCCGTCGAGCGCTTCCTGACTTTCCCAGATCTCGTGGAAGACGAAGATGCCGGGATTCCGCAGGTCGCGACTGAGTTCGTAGCGGATCATGCCCGGGTCGCTTTGGGTCGGGGCGACGAGGCTGCTCAGTAGCGCTTCGAGCTCGGCTTCCTTTCCGGTCTTCGCTACGTTGATGGAGATAACGACGATTTCAGACATGCTCTATGCTCTTTGAGTCAGTTTTGTTCCAGGGTGCGCAGGGGTTGCCCCTTGGCGCCGGCAAAGAACACGACCATCTCGGCCGGTTCGTCGGTCGTATAGCCGTGGTGAATTGTTCCGACGGTGTCCGCGATGACCTGTCCCGCGGTAAACGTCGTCCGGGATTCACCGTTCTTTTTCTCGACAGTGAGCTTGCCGCTCAACAGATAGACGGCGTTGACCACACCGTGGCTATGCCACGGAAGCGTCGTGTGAGCAGGGATTCGCACGTGCTGCACGTCGATGAGCGGCGTACCTTCCGGATAATGCGTGTAGTAGGCACCATCCCATGATTGCGATGTGTGCGCGAGCGGCACGACCGTCACCCCTTCCTCGGACGCTTGCGCGCCGGATGCGAGTGACAGCGCACTGATTGCAGCCGCCAGAAAACGGATGGGCCACTTCGTCTGGTTCATTCTTTCCAACGTCCCGTATCGTTCAGGTTCTTTCAACATCAATCGATGCACTCGGGGGTGTCGATTGCTGCGGCAGGCGAAGTGGCAAATGCGTCGACCTTCTCGTGCTTCGTTTGTGCTGCCGTCGAGGATTCGGCGTAGTAACGGTTTGGCGAAGGGAAGACACCGACGGCCACTTCAATGACGAAGGGCCCGTCGCATGCCAATGCGTCGCCGACGGCCTGCTCGAGCCCGGCCAGGCAATCGACCTGGCGTGCCGGCACGCCCACCGATTCGGCGAACCGTGTCCAGTCGTGGCGAGGCAACTTGCTGAACTGCTCCGCGACGGTTCGCTTGGTGATGGCGTCGATGTGAATCGCACCGTGAGCGGAGTTGTTCAGGACGATAAAGATCACCTTGATCCCGTAACGGGCTGCGGTTTGAATCTCCATTCCGTGCATCAGCATGCAGCCGTCCCCGGTGACCACGAGGCAGGGGCGATGCGGGGCGGCGAGCTTGACACCAATCCCGGCTGCGACTGCCCAACCCATCGGGGCAAGCGCGCTCGACGAGAAGTAGTTTCCGAGGCCTGACGAGAGCCAGTAGTGCGCCATGAAGATCCGATGCGCGCCTGAATCGACGACAACGTTGGTGTCGTCGGGCACGAGGTTGCAGAGCCGTCGGACGACGTCACCCGGATAGAGAGAAAGTGAATCGGAAGCGCTTCCGATCGACGTAGGTTCGAAGCGATGATCGTAAAGCGGAACGTGCCTGACACGCTCGAGCCACGCATCCCGGTGGGCGAATGCCGCCTGGAATTCCTGTGCGGATCCCGCCGGCATATGCGCGAGCATTCGAATGGTCGCGGTAATGCCGGAGAAAATGCTTCGACTCGGAACGTGGCCGGTTGCCGGCGCATCGAAGCTGTCGTCGAAAATGATGAGCTCCTTGCCGGCGCTCAGCTTGTCGCTCCAATTCAGACTGTCGCGTTGATTGAGATCGCAACCAAGTACGACGAGTGCATCGAGATCGTTTGAGTTGATCAGTTGTACCGCTCGCGTGTGCCCGGAAAATCCATAAACACCCAACGCAAGGGGGTGCCGCTCGGGAAAGGCGCCTTTTCCGGACAGAGTTGTCGCAACCGGAATATTGAATCGTTCGGCAACCTTGAGCAGGACCTGGGCAGTTTCCGGATCGTTTCCGCGACCACCGACGAGAAATGCGACCTTTTTTTCCTGAAAGAGATATTGCTTGCAAAGTGCTTGCACCGCGACCGGGTTGGCCGGGACGTGGTTCACGTCCACGATGCTTTGGGCGTAGGGGCGTTGCATTCGATCGAGCGGGACCGGCACCGGTTGCTGCTGAACGTCGAGCGGGATGCTGATGAACGAACGGGCACGTCGCATCCAGTTCAGACCGTCGGTAGCCCGACGCATTTCCGCCAGAAGGTTGTGCTTGTTTTTCAGTTCGACAATGTCGTCGACGAGACTTTGCACCACGCTGCTTTCGGCGATGCCTCCCAGCGTACCGTCCTGGAACGCACCTTTTCCCTCGGCGTTGGACGATATGCCGCCGGCAAGATAGAGAACCGGGATCCGATCGGCGAGGGCGGCGGCCATGCCGGGAACGAGATTCATCGTGCCGGGCCCGGAGATGGCGAGACACACACCGAACTTGCGACTGGCTCGTGCGTAACCGTCGGCCATGAAGGCACTGCCGGTCTCGTGCGCGGCAACGATGCCACGAATTTCTGGCGTCTTGTCCATCGCGTCAAGCAACGGATAAACCATCTTTCCGGGGACCAGAAAAATGTGGTCGATGTGCAGCGACCGGAGGAGATTCATAACGCTTCCCGAAACGTCGCATCGGGCCGGAATGTGAGTTGCCTTTTCCATCTTTTTATGCTTGTTCTTTCGATCTGAAACGATCTATGCGAGTCGAATACACCGGCTGTATTTTTAAATCCCTCGATATGGCGAGGGAAATCACGGTTGCCGGAATGCCGCGATATACCGTTTGATACGGGGGCCTGATTATCTCTGTTGGAGAGCATGGGCTCAACTTGTATAATTGCATCCAAAGAATGCAAAAGTGCTTTACCGAGAGAGAACGTTATTCATGAATTGGGACGATGCACGCGTCTTTTTGGCAGTTCATCGCGCCGGGACGCTGCGCGAGGCTGCAGTTTTTCTCGATGTCGATCAGGCAACCGTGGGGCGGCGGCTGACGGCACTCGAGAAGGCGCTGGGTGCGAAGCTGTTTCTCAAGACGTCGTCCGGCTATGTCGTGACGCAGATCGGCGAGCATTCGCTGCAGGCCGCGGAAGAGATGGAGCGAGCGGCATGCGAGTTCGAGCGCCGGGCGCATGGCTCGGACGACCGGCTCGAAGGCGAGGTTCGGGTGACGACAACCGATTCCCTGGCGATGGATTTTGTCGTTCCCGCAATACGGGCGTTACGGCGGAAATATCCCGGGATACACGTGGTCCTGACGACTTCCGTGCAGGTGCTCAACCTGACGCGACGTGATGCGGATCTCGCGATTCGAACCGTGATGCCGGAAAATCCCGATCTTGTCCGCCGGAAGCTGGCCGAATGGGAGGTCGGGCTGTTCGCGAGTCGCGAGTATCTGGATGCGCGTGGTGCCCCCGCGATCGGGGCTGCTTTCGAAGGCCATGATCTGGTGGTCTACCAGCCCTCCATCACGTCCAACCAGGGGCTCTCGCTATGCGGCGAGTCGATGGAACAAGGGCGCGTCGTCGCACAAGTGAGTTCGAGCCTGATGCTGGCGACCTCGATCCGGTCGGGCATCGGAATAGGCGAGCTCCCGGTATATATGGCGCAGGCGGACGATTCGCTCGTGCGCATCTGGCCCGACAGGACTCGAACCGTGCCGTACCAGGTCTGGCTCGTATCGCATACGGACCTGAACCGGACGGCGCGCGTTCGGGCGGTCACCGACGAGATCGCTGCTTCGTTCGACCGGTATCGATAACGGCCGGGATCTCGTCGGTGCAAGGCCGAGTGTTTAACGTGGCAGGGTCTTGCGCATCGAGAGCGTGCGCCGCGCGGCATACCAGCGGGGGACAATCGCGACCGCGGCGACGATCGCGAAGAACGGAATCGCCGTCGCCAGCACGTGGCTTCCGGTACCGAGCAGTCCGCTGGACACGGTGGCTGCGAGCGACGCGCTGCCGATCTGGAAGAAGCCGACCAGTCCGGACGCCGTGGCGGCGCGCCCATGTTCACTCGCGATGGCGCCCGAGACGGCGAGTGACAGCGACGATCCGTTTGACAGGCTGACGAGAAACATCGGCAAGACGATTGCGATGATGCCTTTGAATTGCCACGACTCGCACAACGCGAACGCAACGCCGCCGGCGACGAAGCAGCACACCCCGGCCACGACGATCGAATCGTAGGACATCCGGTCGAGCATGCGGCGCGAGATCATGTTCGCGGAAATGATGCCGGCGGTCAGCGGCAGATAAAGCCAGCCGCTTTGCTGTTCCGAAAGACCGAGGCCGGAAAAGATGAAGGGCGATTGCGTCAGGTAGACGAACCACGCGCAATAGATTGCGCAGACGACGAGCGTATACCGGATGAACACGCGATCTCCGAGCACGTCGGAGAAACCGGCCAGCGGAACCGCGCGATGTTGGCCCGGCGCGACGGGCGGCCGCGTTTCTTTCAGAAGAAGCTGGACCAGCGCGAGCGCGACTGCGCCAAACACGGCGACGAAAATGAAATCGCTCCGCCATCCGAACCAGGCGGCCAGATATCCGCCGATCGCCGGGGCGATCGCCGGAGACAGCGAAACGAGCGGATACACGATGCTGTAGACCTTTGCGGATTCCTTTTTATCGCAGGTGTCGGCGATGATTGCGCGGCCGATCACGAGACCGGAAGCCGCACCGAGAGCCTCGAGCACTCGCCATCCGAGAAAGCTCGCGAAGCCGCCGGCACTTGCGCAGCCGATCGAGCCAAGAATGTACAGAAGGATCCCGACCGTCAGCACGGGTTTGCGCCCCCATCGATCGGAGAGGGGGCCGTAGAACAGCTGGGCACAGGCGAGCGCGATCAGGTAGGCCGATACCGTCTGCGGCATCTGCCATGCACCGATCGAAAATTCATGGGCCATCGATGGCATGGCGGGCAGGTAGACGTCGGACGCGATCAGGCCAAAGGCGCTCAACATTGAGACGACGAGTATCAGTGAGAAGTTGGACATATTCGCTGGGTTGTTGTGGCGAAACGCGTAAGCGGATGAAGATGGCGGCGCGCATTGGGCGGCCTTGAGAAACGGCGAGGGGATCATACGGCGTACGATGCGGTTCGCGATCAGACGGAATTGCATCGCTGGGATGCATTTTCGCGTTCATCGGAGTTGTTGCCGGGGACGCATGCGAATGACGGCGTCAGGTGTCGCGCGGGCCGGCTGTCAACAGGATTCCGGCGCTATATCGAGCGATTTTCCGGCGCATCGCGTATGCGCCTGCCGTGACCGATCATGACGCGGCCGGGATGCTGCGCAGAGGATGGGCCGAGCCGCCGCGTAGAGCGGGCGGCGCACCGAGGCGGGGGGTGCGCGCGGGCCGCCGCTTGCGGGTCGGCCCACGCGTGTCAGGACGTTAGAACGACACCGTTGTCAGCGCGTCGTGACCTTGTCGATCGCGGTTTCGCAGGCTGCGAACGCTTCGACGGTCACGTAGCCGCGCAGCGTCAATGCGCCGCGCGTTCGCGCAAAACTTCCGACGGCCGGCTGTTGCGTACGAATACGCCTGCGAGCACGGCGCCCGTCAGCGCGATCGCGCCGGCCAGCACGAATGCGGCCGCGAACGAGCCGCTGCGTTCGACGATGAGGCCGGTCACGGCCGGCCCGATCACACCCGACAGGCTGCCCATGCAATGCAGGAAGCCGCTCACGCCGCCGACGCGCGACGGGTGCACGACATCCTGCACGATCGCCCAGTAGATCGCGCCGGTGACGTACAGGAAGAACAGCGACACGGACATCAGCGCGACCGCGCCTTGCGTCGACTGCACGGTGCCCGCGATCGCGACGCAGGCGCCCGCGCCGAGCAGGCAGGTGACGAGCACGATCCGGCGCGACAGCAGCAGGTTGCCGGTGAGCCGGTAGAGCGCATCCGAGATGGCGCCGCCGCACGCGAGGCCGACCGTGCCGACGAGCCAGGGCACGACGGTCGCGACACTCATCTCCTTGATGTTGAGGTGATGCGCGCGCACGAGATAGCTCGGGAACCAGCTCAGGAAGAAGAACAGCACGTAGTTGTAGCTGAAGAACGCGGCCGCCGTGGCGAGGATGCGCGGCTGGCGCACGTAGTGCGACAGCGTGCGCGCGGGTGCCGATGCGTCGCCGTCGCTCGTACTGGCGGCGGCCGTCACGAGCGGCGCGTCGTTCACCGGTGCGGCGGGACGATCCGACGTCGACACCATCCACAGCACGACCCACGCGAGCCCGATCGCGCAGACGATCCAGAACGCCGGCCGCCAGCCGAACTGCGCGGCCAGCAGGCCGACGATCGGCCCCGCGATCGCGCCGCCGAGCGGCGAGCCCGCGCTGAGCAGGCCCATCGCGGTCGCGGCGGCGTCGCGCGGCAGCCAGTTGTTGACCATCTTGTTCGCGGCCGAGCACAGCGGGCCTTCGGCCATGCCGAACAGCAGCCGCACGATCAGCAGGCTCACGAAGCCGACGGTCAGCGCGGTCATCCCGCAGAAGATCGACCAGAGCCCGACCGACAGCACGTACACGAGCTTCGGCCCGAGCCGGTCGGACGCGAGGCCGCCGATGAAATTGAACAGCGCATAACCGACGAAGAACGTGCTGAAGACGAGACCCATCTGCGCGGCGTCGATGCCGAGATCGGTCTGCACGATCGGCGCGACGATCGACAGCGCGACGCGGTCGAGATAGTTGATGCCGTACACGAGAAACAGCAGGAATACCGTGAACCACGCCTGGGTCTTTTGCTTCATGTTCGTCTCCTTCGTGCCGGTGGGCCGGCCGTCATGTCTTGTGATGGCGTCATGCGGTTCGCGCATCGCAGCGCGAACCGGTCGAGCGGTCGGTCAGCGTGCGTGCAGCGGCGCGAGCAGCGTATCGGTGCCGTGCGCACGCAGCGTCGACAGATGCGCGCCGACGCGCGCGACCAGCGCGTCGGGCCACGCGGCCGGGCCGGCGAGCGTGGCACTGGCGAGCGCCGCGCGCACCGCGCCGTTCGCGTCGCCGGCAGCGCCAAGCGTCGTGGCGAGCGCGGCCGCGCCCGGATCGCTGATCGTCAGCGGCTGGCCGGCGGTGTCGCGCGCGGTGCTCAGGTAATACAGCCAGAGCGCAAGCGCACGCTCCAGATACGGGCGCTCGACGCCCGCCGCCGCGCTGTCGGCGAGCGCGGGCAGCCAGCGCAGCGGCACCTTCTGCGTGCCGTCCATCGCGATCTGTTCGGTGCGGTGCGCGAGCGTCGGATTCCGGAAGCGCCGCACGAGCGTCGCGCAATAGTCGTGCGCGTCGAAGCCGGACGGCACGTCGACGGTCGCGAGCAGGTCGTGCGTCATCACGCCGTCGACGAACGCCGCGATCGCCGGATCGGCCATCGCATCCGACACGGTCGCGTGGCCGCGCAGTTGTCCTGCATACGCGATCGCCGAATGCGAGCCGTTCAGCAGCCGCAGCTTCATCGTTTCGTACGGCTGCACGTCGGCGACGACGCGCGCGCCGGCGTCTTCCCAGCGCGGGCGCGGGCCGGCGAAGCGATCCTCGATCACCCATTGCGAGAACGGTTCGCAGACGATCGCGGCCGCGTCGCGCGCGCCGAGGTGCGCTTGCGCCCAGTCGAGCGACTCGGGCGTGGCGGCCGGCACGATCCGGTCGACCATGCTGTTCGGGAACGCGACGTCGTCGCGGATGCGTCGTGCAAGCGCGCCGTCGTCGATGCGTTCCGCGTAGTCGAGCAGCAGCGCGCGCAGCGTGTCGCCGTTGGACGTCATGTTGTCGCAGCAGACGACGGTGAGCGGCGCGCTGGCAGGCCGCTGCCGGAGGCCGGCGGCGATTACGCCGAGCGCGGTGCGCGGCGTGTCCGGAGCGGCGAGGTCGGCGCGGAGGGCGGGATCGTCGGTATCGAGACCGCCACCCGGCAGGCGGCAATAACCTTTCTCGGTCACGGTCAGGCTGACGATCGACACGCCCGGATCGGCAATCAGCGCAAGCAGCGCGGGCAGCGCTTCCGGCGCGAACAGCGCGCCGTGCACGGCGCCGACGATCCGGGTGCGCGCGCCGCCGCCGTCGCGTTCGGTCACCGTGTACAGGTGGTCCTGCGCGGCGAGCAGGTCGACGGTATGGCGCCGCCGCAGCTCGACGCCGACGATCCCCCAGCGCAGGTCGCCCTGTTCGAGCACGGTCTCCGTATGGATCGCCTGATGCGCGCGGTGGAACGCGCCGAGGCCGAGATGGACGATGCCCGTGCGGACCGCGTGCCGGTCATAGCTGGGGCGGCGCGTGCCGGGCGGCGCGGTGCGCAGGAAATCGGGGGCAGGTGGGATGACGGTCGGCAACGGTGTGTACCATGGTAGATATCTGGATGGACGAAGGGTATTGCGGGTTTTTGCCGGAAGTTATTGGTGTAAACGCTAGATCGATCGATTGGATGGCTTTCTGTACCATGGTAGTCATCGATATCGAGTCGGAAGCATCGGCAAACATGAACGAAACGGCAGCATTTGAGGAAGACGTCGTCGTCACGGCGTTGCAAGGGTTCTCGCTGGACGAGAGCCGGTCTTATACGGAGCAGGTGCATGCGCTGCTGCGCCACGCGATCGTGCGGGGCGCGCTGCCGCCGCACACCGCGCTGTCGGAGGCCGTGATCTCGACGACGATCAAGGTCAGCCGCACGCCCGTGCGCGAAGCGTTCGCGCAGCTGGCCGACGAGCGGCTCGTGCAGATCCACCGGAAGGTCGGCACGTTCGTCGCGCCGATTCCGGTGTCGATCCTCGAGGAAGGGCGCTTCGCGCGCAGCACGCTCGAATGTGCGAACCACGTCGAGCTCGCGCAGAAAATCACGGCGGAACAACTCGCGGAGCTGTCGCGGATCATCGACGCGCAGCGCGCCGCGGTGGCCGCGCACGACGTCGAGGCGTTCTTCGAACTGGACGAAGCGATGCACGGCCGGATGTTCGCGTTCGCGGGCCGGCCGCACGTGTGGGAAATGCTGCAGCCGATGAAGCGCCAGTTCGACCGCGTGCGCTGGCTGCTGCTCGACCGCGTCGAGGATCACGCGCGCCGCGCGCTGCAGGAACACGAGCAGATCCTCGCGCATATCGCGTCGCGCAACATGGCGCTGCTCGGCGCGTCGGTCGCGTCGCACGTCGACCGGATCGGCTCGCATCTGCCGGACGTGCGCAGCCGTGCACCCCATTACTTTGTCGACTGAATCGCCTGCTGGAGGAGCGCAGTGAAAATCGAACGCTTGCAGACCATCGTCACGTGTCCGGGCCGGAACTTCGTGACGGTGAAGATCGTGACCGACGAAGGCGTCTACGGTCTCGGCGACGCGACGCTCAACGGGCGCGAGCTCGCGGTGCGCGCGTATCTGGAAGATCACGTGTTCCCGTGTCTCGTCGGCCGCGACCCGCGCAACATCGAGGACATCTGGCAATACCTGTATCGCGGCGCGTACTGGCGGCGCGGGCCCGTGACGATGACGGCGATCGCCGCGATCGACATGGCGTTGTGGGACATCAAGGGCAAGCTCGCGGGCATGCCGGTGTACCAGCTGCTCGGCGGCAAGAGCCGCGACGGCCTGATGGTGTACGGCCACGCGAACGGGCGCGATCATGAAGAAGCGGTCGATGCGGTGCGCGCGCATATCGAGGAAGGCTTTCGTGCGATCCGCGTGCAGTCGGGCGTGCCGGGGCTCGACAAGGTGTACGGCGTCGGCAAGACCGCGGGCGCTTACGAACCCGCCGAAAAAGGTTTGCCGCCTGAAGAGCCGTGGGATACCGCGCTCTATCTGCGCCATACGCCGGAACTGTTTCGCAAGGTGCGCGACGCGGTCGGCGATACGCCGCACCTGCTGCACGACGCGCATCACCGGCTCACGCCGATCGAGGCCGCGCGGCTCGGCCGCGATCTCGAGCCGCATCGTCTCTTCTGGCTGGAAGACGCGACGCCCGCCGAGAATCAGGACGCATTCCGCCTGATCCGCCAGCACACGACGACACCGCTCGCGGTCGGCGAAGTGTTCAACTCGATCTGGGATTGCAAGGACCTGATCCGCGATCAGCTGATCGACTATATCCGCGCGACGATCGTGCACGCCGGCGGGATCACGCACGTGCGGCGCATCGCCGACTACGCGGCGATGTACCAGGTGCGCACGGGCTTTCATGGTGCGACGGACCTGTCGCCGGTCTGCATGGCGGCGGCGGTCAACTTCGGGTTGTGGGCGCCGAACTTCGGCATTCAGGAACTGATGCCGCACAGCCCGCTGACCGACGAAGTGTTTCCGCACAGCTACCGCTTCGAGGACGGTTATCTCGTGATGGACGACGTGCCGGGCCTCGGCGTCGACATCGACGAGACGCTGGCCGCGAAGTATCCGTACGAGCGTGCGTACCTGCCAGTCGCCCGGTTGCGCGACGGGTCGATGTGGAACTGGTGAGCGGCGAAGATCCGAAGGAGAGAACCGAAATGTTGAGCGTCGTTGTCGATCGTCCGAACAGCATGAGCGTGCGCGATGTGCCGCTGCCCGTGCCCGCCGCCGGCGAAGTGCGCGTGAAGGTCCGTTATGCGGGCATCTGCGGCTCGGACCTGCACATCTTTCACGGCAAGAATCCGTTCGTGTCGTACCCGCGCATCATCGGCCACGAATTCGTCGGGACGATCGAGTCGGTCGGCGCGGGCGTCGACGCCGCGCGGCTCGGCGAGACCGTCGCGGTCGATCCCGTGATCAGCTGCGGGCATTGCCATGCGTGCACGATCGGCCGGCGCAACGTCTGCCGGCACCTGACCGTGCTCGGCGTGCATCGCGACGGCGGCTTCAGCGAGTACACCTGCGTGCCGGCCGGCAACGCGTACCGGATTCCGGCGGAGATCGCCGACACCTGCGCGGCGATCGTCGAGCCGTTCGCGGTCGCCGCGAATGCGACGTCGCGCACCGGCGTGCTGCCGGGCGACGTCGCGCTGATCTACGGCGCGGGCACGGTGGGGCTGACGATCCTGCAGGTGCTCAAGCGCGTGTACGGCATCCGCGCGTTCATCACCGACCGGCTAGATACGCGCCTGCAGCTCGCGCGCAAGTGCGGCGCGGCGGAGGACGAGATCATCAACACGAGCGTCGAATCGCTTCCCGACGCGCTGGAGCAGCGCGGCGTCGATGGCGGCCCGACGCTGATCTTCGACGCGGTCTGCCATCCGTCGATTCTGGAAGAGGCCGTGCGGCTCGCGGCGCCGGCGGGCCGGATCGGCGTGCTCGGTTTCTCGTCGGAACCGTCGGCGATCGTGCAGGCGGAACTGACGAAGAAGGAACTCACGCTCGCCGCGTCGCGGCTGAACTGCGCGATGTTCCCGCAGGTCATCGACTGGATCGGCCGCGGCCTGATCCAGCCCGAGCATATCGTCACGCACAAGGTCGGCTTCCGCGATGTCGCGCAGGCGTTCGAGATGGCCGAGCAGCGGCCCGCCGAGAGCTGCAAGATCCTGCTCGATTTCGCGGGCGATTGATGAGCGATACCGGCTCGCGCCGCGAGCCGGGGCGGCGGCATCCGGTGCGGGATCGAACCGCATCACAAGAACTTCAGGAGACAGGCAAGATGATCCGAATTCCGTTCGAGGAGTTGCAGGGCGCCATTTATCTCGCGCTCCTGAATGCGGGCATGAACGAGCACGACGCCGGCGTCTGCGCACGGGTGCATGCCGAGGCGACCTGCGACGGCGTCAACTCTCACGGCATCAATCGCGTCGCGCGCTTCGTCGACTACGTCCGCAAGGGCTGGGTGAATCTGCAAGGCGTCCCTACGCCGGTCAAGCGCTTCGGCGCGATCGAGATCCTGGACGGCAATCGCGGCCCCGGCATTCTCAATGCGTTGTCCGCGACCGAGCGCGCGATGGCGATCGCGGCCGAGCACGGCGTCGGCATCGTCGCGCTGCGCAACACCACGCACTGGATGCGCGGCGGCACGTATGGCTGGCACGCGGCCGATCGCGGCTACATCGCGATTTGCTGGACGAATACGGAATCCTGCATGCCGGGCTGGGGCGCCAGGAAACCGCGCGTCGGCAACAATCCGTTCGTGATGGCGGTGCCGCGGGACAAAGGCCCTATCGTGCTCGACATGGCGATGTCGCAGTACTCGTACGGAAAACTGCAGGCGACCCGCCTCAAGGGTAAAAACATGCCGTTTCCGGCCGGTTTCGACGGCGAAGGAAAGCTGACTTCGGAGCCCGGCCCGATCGAGGCGTCGATGCGGATCCTGCCGATGGGTTACTGGAAGGGCTCGGGATTCGCGATCATGCTCGACGTGCTGGCCGCCGTGCTGTCGGAGGGGCTGGCGACGAACGGGATCGATGCCGTGCAGCAGGGAAGCTGCACCGGCTGCTCGCAGGTCTTCATCGTGATCGACCCGCGCAAGCTGGGCGGCGAAGCGTTCACGAACGAGGTTGCCGACGGCGTGGCCGATTACGTGAATACGTCGGAACTCGCGGAAGACAGCCACGAGGTGCTGTATCCCGGCCAAAGCGCGCTGCGGACGCGCATCGAACAGCGGCAGCAGGGCGTTGCCGTCGACGACGGCATCTGGGCCGACGTACTCGCGCTGGCGGAGCGGTGAGGTCAGCGCATTCGTGACGCGGCGCCGGCAGGCAGCGCGGGCCGCAACGGGATTGCGAAACGAACCGGCGTACGGATCGAATCCATCGCCGCCGAAGTTCTTGTTTTCATCGGGAGAACTGATGATGAAGGCGGACGTCACGCTTGCGCTCGGCGCAAGCACCGAAACACTGCACGAAGACGCGTTGTACCGGAAGGTGGTACTGAGGATCGTCCCGCTGTTTTTCCTCGGCTTCATCATGTCCTATCTGGACCGCGTGAACATCGGTTTTGCCAAACTGCAGATGGCGGCCGATTTCGGCCTGACGAATGCGTCCTTCGCGCTCGGCGCGAGCGTGTTCTTCTGGGGCTACATGCTGTTCGAGATTCCGAGCAACCTGATCCTCAGGCGCGTCGGTGCACGCGCATGGATTGCGCGGATCATGATCACGTGGGGGATCGTGTCGACCCTGATGATCTTCTCGAAGAACGAGGCCGCGTTCTATTCGCTGCGCTTCCTGCTTGGCGTATGCGAGGCCGGCTTCGTTCCGGGCGTGATGTATTACACGAACACGTGGCTGCCCGCCCGGCGCCAGAGCGGCATGTATTCGCTGTTCCTGATGGCGTTGCCGATTGCCGTCGTGTTCGGTGCACCGCTTTCCGGCGCGATCCTGGAGACGATGAACGGCGTGGCGGGCATCAAGGGATGGCAGTGGCTGTTCCTGTTCGAAGGGCTGCCGTCCGCGGTGCTGGGCGTCGTGATCCTGGCGCTGCTGCGGAACCGGCCGGCCGACGTCGATTGGCTGACGCCGCGCGAGAAGCAGATCATCGAGGCGAATGTCGCGAAGGAGGCGGCGTTCAAGTCGCATCGCGTCGCGGATGCGTTCCGGACACCGAAGATCTATGCGCTGATCGTCGTGATGATCCTCTTCAACACCGCTTTCTACGGGCTGACGTTCTGGATGCCGACGCTGTTTCATGACGCGGGCGTCGCGAACAGCCTGGATGTCGGGCTGTTCACGGCCATCCCGTTCGGCGTCGCGGCGATCTGCATGTACGCGAACGCGAAGGTCGCGGAGAAGTCCGGGCGGCTGCGCCGGCACGGCGTGGTGCCGGTCGCGCTGGCCGCCGTCGGCCTGTTCGTCGCGACGGTGGCGCACGACAACTTCTGGCTCGCGCTGGTCATGCTGACCGTCGCGACGTCGGGCATCCTGTCGCTGATGCCGATCTACTGGACGCTGCCGGGGCGCGTGCTGTCCGGCGCGGCCGCGGCGGCCGGCCTCGCGCTGATCAACGCGTGCGGGAGCCTGTCCGGGATCCTCGGCGCGATGATCATCGGTTATGCGGGCATTCGGACCGGCATGGCGATCCTGGCAGGCTTCCTGTTGCTGTGCAGCGTCGTGTTCTACCGGGTCTGTCCGCCGACGGCGGAATGACGTCGAGCCGAGCCCGGTTTTCGGCTGCCCCGGCTGCCCCGGCCGTCAGAACGACACCGTCGTCGTCAGCGTGACGAGTCGCGGTTCGCCGACCGCGACGATCAGGTTGTTGTTGCTCGACGGGTAGTAGGTCTTGTCCAGCAGGTTCTTCACGTTGAGCTGGAGGCGCGTCGGGAACTTGCCGATCGTCGTTTCGTAGGCCGCGAACGCGTCGACGGTCACGTAGCCGGGCAGCGTGAAGCTGTTCGCGGTATCGCCGGGGCGTGCGCCGACGACGCGTGCGCCGCCGCCGAAGCGCCAGCGGCCGGGCAGGTTCGCGATGGCCGTGTCGTACACCGCGAACAGGCTGCCTGTATGGCGCGCGACGTTGACGAGCGGCGTGTTGCTGTCGCGATCGTTCGCGTTCGTGTATGCGTAGCTGCCGATCACGCTCAGGTGGCGCGTGATCTGCCCGGCGACGTCGAGCTCGATCCCGCGCGAGCGCGCGGTGCCGATCGTCGACGTGATGTCGCCCACCGTGACCGCGACGTTGCGCTTGTCGATCTGGTAGACCGCGAGCGTGCCCGTGATCGCGGGCTTCAGGCTGAACTTCAGGCCGGCTTCGAGCACGCGGCCGTATTCCGGCGCGAGCGGCGCGGCGACATTCGATGCGACGTTCGGCTTGAACGAGCGACTCACGTTCGCATACGCGGTCAGCGCCGGTGTGAGCGCATACGCGAGCCCGAACTGCGGCAGCCAGACATTGCCGCGCGAGCGGTCGGCGAACACGAACGGCCGGCCCATCCCCGATTCCTGCTGCCAGTTTTCCCAGCGCAGCCCACCCACGGCGGTCAGCCGGTCGGTGAGCTTCACCGAGTCCTGCACGATCATCGAATACGCATGCACGACCGAACGCGAATCGCTTTGCTTCGGGTTCGGCGTGCCGCCCGGCGCAAGTAGGCCGTACACGGGATCGTAGAGATTGAAGCCCGTCGTCGCCTTGCCGCGGATCGTGTCGCCGCGGAAGCTGCGCTGCCGCTCGTATTCGCCGCCGACGTAGAGCGCGTGGTTCATCCCGGCGAGCGTCACGTTGCCGAGCAGGCCGAGCGTCGCGATCTGGTCGGAATCGTTGCGCCCGAGATTCGCATCGGACGAGCGCGTCATTGCGCCCGTCTTGCTGTTGAACGCGGTGGCGCGGGTGATGGTCTGGTCGTAGCGGTCGCGGCCCCAGCCGTAGGTTGCACGCATGCGCCACGCGTCGGAGAAGCGGTGCTCGATGCGCGCGCGCAGCGTTTCCTGGATGCCGCTGCTTTGCGACCACGCTTCTTCGTAACGGCGGTAGCGCAGCGCATCGTCGAGCTGGCCGTTCACGAGCACGGTGCCGCGATCGAACGGCGTCGTGTAGTCGACGTACTGGTAGCTGACGTCGATCGACGTATTCGCGTCGTGCCACGACAGCGCGGGCGCGATCAGCGCATCGCGCTGGCGGCCGAAGCTGCGCCAGTAGCGGCTGGTGTCGTATTCGCCGGTCAGCCGGAACGCGAGCGTGCCGCCCGCAACCTGGCCGGGCTTGCCGAGCGGGCCGGTGAGATCGAACAGCGCGCTGCTGCCGCCGTGGCTCGTGCGCGATGCGGAGATCGAGCCGCCGAACGTGTCTTCCGGCTTGCGCGTGACGAGGTTGATCACGCCGCCCGGGTCCTGCATCCCGTACAGCAGCGAAGCGGGGCCCTTCAGCACTTCGACGCGGTCGATCGTCGCGAGATAGCTGTGCAGCACCGGCGTGCGCACGCCGTCGACGAGCACCGAGCCGTCGTTGTTCGACCCGAAGCCGCGCTTGGTGAACGCGTCGCGCGTGCCGCCGAGCGTGTTGGTCTGCGTGACGCCGCTGATGTTGCCGAGTACGTCGTCGAGCGAGCGCGCCTGCTGGTCCTGCATCACGGCGCTGCTGACCACCGCGACCGACTGCGGAATCTCCTTGAGCGAACGGTCGTCGCCGCCCGCGATGCCGGTGGTGCGCGGCTGATAGCCGATCGTCGGATCGACGGCCGCCGACGCGTTGACGCTGATGGCCGGGAGTTCGTGTTCGGCGGGCGTCGTGGCGGTCGATGCGGCGGGCGCGGTGTCCGCGCGTTCGGCGGCGGCGGCATGCGTGCCGCTCGCGACGCACAGGGTGATCAGGGCAGGCAGGCTCGTGCGCCACGGACGAAGGGTCCGGGCGCGGCGGGGCGTTCGACGGGATGGCATGAATCGATGCAGGACGGAGTACTAAGGATCGGGTTGCGGGCCGCAGCGTGTCGCCGCAACCAGGATGCGCATGATATATGTAATGAGAATCATTTGCAATTGTAATGGGGCGATCGGCAGCGCACGGGCCTTGGTTGCCGGGCCGTCGGCCGTCTGCTACCGTAGCGGCCAAAATCACACGCAGTGAAATTCAACGAGAGAGCCGGGGGCCGCACATGTCATCTTCTTGTCACGTCGCGTTCAGCGCGACGCTGCGCACCGCATTCGACCATGCGGGTGGTGAAGTGATCGCAGCTGTGTTCCGCCATTCGAACGATTAAAAACGGCAACGCATCCATCGGGCGTTGTGCCGGGCAGCCGGCGCAGCGCCGACTTCAGTCACTTCAACCACCGAGCTAGACGGGAGACCACCCAATGAAGAAGATTTTCGCGCCGTTCGCGGCGGCCGCGCTCGCGGCGTGCGCCATGCTGGCGGGCGTTCACCAGACCGCTTTTGCGGCGCCGGACGGCGAGCCCGCGATCGACGCGCATTACGGCGCCGTGATCGAGGCCTATACGCAGGACATGGCCGCCGCGAAAACGAAATACGACGGCAAGCGCCTCGTGTTCGTCGGTGCCGTGATCCGGATGGGCGGCGACCCGGGCGGCACGTATTTCGGCGCGCTGACGGCCGACGGCGAGCAGTTCGACACGCATTTCGACGTGGCCGACCAGGATGCGCTGAAACCGAAATTTCCCGGTGGCGAGATCAAGCCGTTCGTCACGTCGGCGGCGTTCCGGTTCAGTTGCGTGAACGAAGGCTATATCGACGCGCCGGTGTTGCCGGGGCTGAAGCTGGCGCACTGCCGCCTCGCCAACTGATCGGCGCGCCGCGGCGGCGCGACAATCCACCGCCGCGCGTTACGCGCGCGTGCTTTCGCCTTCCAGCCGCCGCACCGCTTCCGCCACTTCGTTCCTGAAGCGCACGAGCGCCGCCTGCTCCGGCGCGGGCGGTTGCACGGCGGCCCACAGCATGTCGATCAGCTGCGTGGCCGTCGTTTCCGTATCGAGCTTGCGGTGCCCGAGGATCGCATCCCACAGCACGTGCTCGATCGGCCCGAACACCATCGAGCGCAGCAGGCTCAGCGGCAGGTCCGCGCGAACCTGCCCGGCCGCCTGGCCGCGCGCGAGCACGTCCATCAGCGGCGCCGTGTAGCGGCGCTGCAGCGCGGTGAGCTCGTCGCTCAGCGCATGCTGCTTCGCGCGGCCTTCCGACAGCACCAGCGCGCACAGCCCCGTACCGTTCACGAGCATCAGCCGCAGGTGGGTGCGCACGATGAACGCGAACTGCTGCTGCACCGACGCCTCCTGCGGCATCCCGTGCTCGAACGCGGCGATGATTTCGTCGTACCAATCCGCGATGACGCGTGCGCACAGCTCGCGCTTGCCGCGGAAGTAGCTGAACACGGTCGCCTCCGACACGCCCACGCGCTGCGCGATCTCGGCGGCCGTCGCATGCTCGTAACCCTTTTCGGCGAACACTTCACGGCCGGCGCGCAGAATGTCCTGCACGCGCTGCTGGGATTTGCGTCCGGCGGGCGCGCGCGGCGCGTCGGCGCGGTCGGCTTTGACGGTGTCGGTCATGGTGTCGGCGGTAGCGGCTGTCATCTCCGCATGATATCTGAGTGTCACTCAAAAAACTATTGACGCCGAACCCGGCGAGGCGCGAAACTGTGCAAAATTTCCGCTGTATTGGTCAATGAATCGGCGCATTCATTCGATCTGAGCGAAACTCAGAAATCGGTGAGTGCAACACACTTTCTGGAGACGGAGGAGACATGATCAACCTGCCCGGCGTGCAATTCATGCTCGGTGAAGACATCGAGATGCTGCGCGATGCCGTCGCGACGTTCGCGGCGAAGGAAATCACGCCGCGCGCGGCGGAGGTCGACCGCACCGACCAGTTTCCGATGGATCTGTGGAAGAAGTTCGGCGATATCGGCGTGCTCGGCATGACGGTGGCCGAGGAATACGGCGGCGCGAACATGGGCTACACGGCACACATGGTCGCGATGGAGGAGATCTCGCGCGCATCGGCGTCGATCGGCCTGTCGTACGGCGCGCACTCGAACCTGTGCGTGAACCAGATCCACCGCAACGGCACCGAGGCCCAGAAGCAGAAATACCTGCCGAAGCTCGTGTCGGGCGAACACATCGGCGCGCTCGCGATGAGCGAGCCGAACGCAGGCTCCGACGTCGTCAGCATGAAGCTGCGCGCCGACAAGCGCGGCGATCGCTACGTGCTGAACGGCACGAAGATGTGGATCACCAACGGCCCCGATTGCGACACGCTCGTCGTCTACGCGAAGACGGATATCGAAGCGAATTCGCGCGGCATCACTGCGTTCATCGTCGAGAAGGGGATGAAGGGCTTCTCGGTCGCGCAGAAGCTCGACAAGCTCGGCATGCGCGGCTCGCACACGGGCGAGCTCGTGTTCCAGGATGTCGAAGTGCCGGAAGAGAACATCCTCGGCCAGCTCAACGGCGGCGTGAAGGTGTTGATGAGCGGCCTCGACTACGAGCGCGCGGTGCTGTCGGGCGGCCCGACGGGCATCATGGCCGCGTGCCTCGACGCGGTCGTGCCGTATATCCACGACCGCAAGCAGTTCGGCCAGTCGATCGGCGAATTCCAGCTGATCCAGGGCAAGGTCGCCGACATGTACACCACGTTCCAGGCGTGCCGCGCGTACCTGTACGCGGTCGGCCGCCATCTCGACTCGGCGGGCAGCGACCACATTCGCCAGGTGCGCAAGGACTGCGCGGGCGTGATCCTCTATACGGCGGAGAAGGCGACGTGGATGGCCGGCGAGGCGATCCAGATCCTCGGCGGCAACGGCTACATCAACGAATACCCGGTCGGCCGCCTGTGGCGCGATGCGAAGCTGTACGAGATCGGTGCCGGCACGAGCGAGATCCGCCGGATGCTGATCGGCCGCGAGCTGTTCGCGGAAACGATGTAACGCCCCACGTCACGCGAACGGAGCCCCGTCGATGCCGATCATCGAATCCAGATTGAACCCGCGTTCGGAAGATTTCCGCGCGAACGCCGCGGCGCTCGAGGCGGTCGTCGCCGACCTGCGCGCGAAGATCGAACAGCTTGCGCAGGGCGGCGGCCAGGCCGCGCGCGACAAGCACCTGTCGCGCGGCAAGCTGCTGCCGCGCGACCGCATCGCGCAACTGCTCGATCCGGGCGCGCCGTTCCTCGAGCTGTCGCAGCTCGCGGCGAACGGCATGTACAACGACGACGCGCCGGGCGCGGGCGTCATCACCGGAATCGGCCGGATCGCGGGCCGCGAGTGCGTGATCGTGTGCAACGACGCGACGGTCAAGGGCGGCACCTACTACCCGGTCACCGTGAAGAAGCACGTGCGCGCGCAGGAAATCGCCGCGGAAAACCGGCTGCCGTGCGTGTACCTCGTCGATTCGGGCGGCGCGAACCTGCCGAACCAGGACGACGTGTTCCCCGATCGCGACCACTTCGGCCGCATCTTCTTCAACCAGGCGACGATGTCGGCGGCGGGGATCGCGCAGATCGCCGTCGTGATGGGCTCGTGCACGGCGGGCGGCGCGTATGTGCCGGCGATGAGCGACGAGTCGATCATTGTGAAGGACCAGGGCACGATTTTCCTCGGCGGGCCGCCGCTCGTGAAGGCCGCGACCGGCGAGGAAGTGAGCGCCGAGGATCTCGGCGGCGGCGACGTACACACGCGCCTGTCGGGCGTGGCCGACCACCTCGCGCAGAACGACGCGCATGCGCTGTCGATCGCGCGCAACATCGTCGATCACCTGGCGCCGAAGATCGCGTCGCCGGTCGCGTTGCGCGAACCGAAGCCGCCGCGCTACGACGCGAAGAGCCTGTACGGCGTGATTCCCGTCGATACGCGCAAGCCGTTCGACGTGCGCGAGGTGATCGCGCGCATCGTCGACGATTCCGAATTCGACGAATTCAAGGCGCGCTACGGCACGACGCTCGTCACGGGCTTCGCGCACATCTGGGGCCACCCGGTCGGGATCGTCGCGAACAACGGCATCCTGTTTTCCGAATCGGCCGTGAAGGGCGCGCATTTCATCGAGCTGTGCTGCCAGCGCAAGATCCCGCTCGTGTTCCTGCAGAACATCACGGGCTTCATGGTCGGGCGCAAGTACGAGAACGAAGGCATCGCGCGTCACGGCGCGAAGATGGTGACGGCCGTGTCGAACGCGAAGGTGCCGAAGTTCACCGTGATCATCGGCGGCTCGTTCGGCGCCGGCAACTACGGGATGTGCGGCCGCGCATTCGGGCCGCGTTTCCTGTGGATGTGGCCGAACGCCCGCATCTCGGTGATGGGCGGCGAGCAGGCCGCGTCGGTGCTCGCGACCGTGCGCCGCGACGGCATCGAGGCGAAGGGCGGTGCATGGTCGACCGATGAAGAGGAAGCATTCAAGCAGCCGATCCGCGACCAGTACGAGCGCCAGGGCCATCCGTATTACGCGAGCGCGCGGCTGTGGGACGACGGCGTGATCGACCCCGCGCAGACGCGCGACGTGCTCGGGCTCGGCCTCGCCGCGTCGATGAACGCGCCGATCGACGACACGCGCTTCGGCGTGTTCCGGATGTAACGAGCAAGGAGCGGACGATGCGATACGAAACCATCAAGGTAGTCGAAGCGAATCGCGTGGCGACCGTCACGCTCGCGCGTCCCGACGTGCGCAACGCGTTCAACGAGACGACGATCGCCGAGCTGACCACCGCGTTCGAATGGCTCGATGCGCACGCCGGCGTGCGCGCGATCGTGCTCGCGGCGGAAGGCACTGCGTTCTGCGCGGGCGCGGACCTGAACTGGATGAAGAAGATGGCCGGTTACTCGGACGACGAGAACCGTGCCGACGCGCGCAAGCTCGCGCGGATGCTCGAGGCGATCCATCGCTGCGGCAAGCCGGTGATCGCGCGCGTGCATGGCGACGCGTATGCGGGTGGCGTGGGCCTCGTCGCGGCGGCCGATATCGCGATCGCCGCCGACGGCGTGAAGTTCTGTCTGTCGGAAGCGCGGCTCGGGCTGATTCCCGCGACGATCGCGCCGTACGTCGTGCGGGCGATGGGCGAACGCGCGGCGCGCCGCTACTTCACGACGGCCGAGGTGTTCGACAGCGCGCGCGCGGCGTCGCTCGGCTTCATTCACGACGCGGTGCCGGCCGACGCGCTCGACGAAACGGTCGCGAAGCTGGCCGCGGCGCTCGTCGCGAACGGCCCCGACGCGGTGCGTGCATGCAAGCAGCTCGTCACCGACGTGGCCGGCCGCGCGCTCGACGCGACGTTGATCGAGCAGACCGCCGAGTGGATCGCGCGGACCCGCGCCGGCGCGGAAGCGCGCGAAGGGATCGCGTCCTTCCTCGAAAAGCGCACGCCGTCGTGGCGTGAATGACGCCCTCGTGACCCACACTTTCCGGACGACACCGAAGCCATGTTCGACAAGATTCTGATCGCCAACCGCGGCGAAATCGCGTGCCGCGTCGCCGCGACGTGCAAACGTCTCGGGATCGCGAGCGTCGCCGTGTATTCCGACGCGGACGCGAACGCGAAACACGTGGCCGCGTGCGACGAAGCCGTGCACATCGGCGGCTCGGCCGCCGCGGACAGCTACTTGCGCATCGAGCGCATCATCGAAGCCGCGCGCGCGACCGGCGCGCAGGCGATCCACCCCGGCTACGGCTTTCTGTCGGAGAACGAGGATTTCGCGCATGCGTGCGAAACGGCCGGCATCGCGTTTATCGGGCCGCCGGTCGACGCGATCGCGGCGATGGGGTCGAAGGCCGCCGCGAAGGCGCTGATGCACGCGGCGGCCGTGCCGCTCGTGCCGGGTTATCACGGCGACGACCAGGATGCGGCCCACCTGCATCGCGAAGCGGATGAGATCGGTTACCCGGTGCTGCTGAAGGCCAGCGCGGGCGGCGGCGGCAAGGGGATGCGCGTGGTCGAGCGCTCCGACGATTTCCCCGCGGCGCTCGCGTCGTGCCAGCGCGAAGCGGCGAGCAGCTTCGGCAACGACCGTGTGCTGATCGAGAAATACCTGACGCGTCCGCGCCACGTCGAGGTGCAGGTGTTCGGCGACACGCACGGCAATACCGTGTACCTGTTCGACCGCGACTGCTCGGTGCAGCGCCGTCACCAGAAGGTGCTCGAGGAAGCGCCGGCGCCGGGCCTGCCCGACGACCTGCGCCGCGCGATGGGCGAGGCGGCCGTCGCGGCCGCGCGCGCGGTCGCTTATGTCGGCGCGGGCACCGTCGAATTCATCATGACGGGCGACGCGTTCTATTTCATGGAAATGAACACGCGCCTGCAGGTCGAGCATCCGGTCACCGAGATGGTCACGGGGCTCGACCTCGTCGAATGGCAACTGCGCGTCGCGTCCGGCGAGCCGCTGCCGCTGAAGCAGGACCAGCTGCGTGTGCAGGGCCACGCGCTCGAGGCGCGCCTTTACGCGGAGAACCCCGGGCGCGGCTTCCTGCCGTCCACCGGCACGCTGAAGCACCTGCGGCTGCCGGCCGGCGTCGAGTTCGACATCGGCGCATCGGTGCGCGTCGACAGCGGCGTGCGCGAAGGCGATGCGATCACGCCGTTCTACGATCCGATGATCGCGAAGCTGATCGTCCACGGCACCGACCGAGCGGAAGCGCTGGGCCTGATGCTGCGTGCGCTGCGCGCATGCGAGGTGGTCGGCCTGCATACGAACACCGCGTTCCTGCAGCGGATCGTCGCGTGCGAACCGTTCGCGACGGCCGACCTCGACACGGGCCTGATCGAGCGCAACCACGACGCGTTGTTCGCGCCGCAACAGCCGCCGCGCGCGATGCTCGCGCTGGCCTGCGCGGCGCTCCTCGCACGCGAGCGCGGGGCGGTCGCGCATCGTGCATCGCCGTGGGGCGCGCTGCCGGACTGGCGGCTGAACGGCGGCTATCGCCGCACACTCGAATGGCATGCGGCCGATCGCGAAGCGGACCTGACGGTTGTGTATGAAGACGACGGCGCCGGCGCACGCATCGCGGCCGGCGACGAAGCCGCGCAGCCGTTCGTGTGGGCGCGTGGCGCCACGCTGCTCGATTTCGACGTGACGATCGGCGGCGTGCGCAGCAGCGGCCGCGTGGTTGCGGACGGCGACACGTTCCATGTGTTCACGCAGGGCGCGGCCGAGACGTTCGAATGGCGCAACCTGATCGCGCATGCGGGCGACGTCGAGCAGGGCGGCGGGCGGCTCACCGCGCCGATGCCCGGCAAGGTGATCGCGGTGCTGGTCGAGCCCGGCCAGCAAGTCGAGGCCGGCACGCCGCTGATCGTGATGGAAGCGATGAAGATGGAGCACACGATCGGCGCGCCGAGCGCGGGCGTCGTTGCCGAAGTGCTGTACGGCGTCGGCGACCAGGTCGCGGATGGCGCGCAGTTGCTGATGATGGCGGAAGGCTGAGTAGGGCTTTCTCGTTGTGCGCGGGCCGGCGGCTGCGGTTGCCGGCCCGCGCGAACCGCTTCGCGATTCACCGCATGCGCGTTGTCGCTATCGCACCGCATCGATCGTCACGGCACGCGTGAGCAGTGCGAATCTTTCGATTGCATTACGCGCCACACACGATGTATCCCGTCACACCCTCACGTGTCTCCGTTCGCGAGCACGTCGACCTCTGCCTGCACGCGACACCGTCGTGTAACACGTGGTAATTAGCATCGCGGCGACGATATGACCGGCGCGGGTCCGCGCTCGTGTCACGTCATCACATCCACGGAGATACGTTATGCGAAAGTCGGCCCTCCGGCCCTTCGCGGTCGTTGGCTCGCTCACGCTGATCGCACTCCTCAGCGCCTGCGGTGATGACCTGACCACCGACCCCGCGCCCGTCGCACAGCAGAAGGCCGCGTGCGGCGGCGCCGCAGTCGCCACCGCGCAGATGCACTGCCCGCCGGGTTTCACCGCGCCTGCATCCTCGCCCGCTTCCTGATACCGGCCGTTCCCACCAGAAATCCAATCAAGAGCAACCAGCATGGCCACCCATTCGCGACGCGATTTTCTGAAGTTCTCCGCCGGCCTCGCCGGCGCGACCGCCGCCACCGCACTGCTTCCCGAATCGATCCGCAAGGCGCTTGCGATCGAGCCGAATACCGTGACGGGCACGATCCAGGATGTGCAGCACATCGTCGTGTTCATGCAGGAGAACCGCTCGTTCGACCACTACCTCGGTCACCTGAGCGGCGTGCGCGGCTACAACGACCGTTTCCCGGTCACGCTGCCGAACGGCAAGCCGGTGTGGTTCCAGCCGCGACAGGAAGACAAGACGAGCGTGATCGCGCCGTTCCGCTACGACACGACCATCCCGGGCGTCAACGCGCAGTGCATCGGCGGCCTGCCGCATACGTGGGCGACGACGCACGGTGCGATCGACAACGGCCGCGCGGACCAATGGGCGGTGCAGAAGTCGAACATGACGATGGGCTACCACGTCCGCGACGACATCCCATTCCATTACGCGCTCGCGGATGCGTTCACCGTGTGTGACAACTACTTCTGCTCGATTCCGGGCAACACGCACCCGAACCGGATGTACCTGATGACGGGCATGGTCGATCCGCTCGGCACGGGCGGCGGCCCGCTGCTCGACAACACCGACTACATCGACAACCAGTTCGACAAGATCCAGTTGCCGCCCTTCAGCTGGACGACTTATCCGGAGCGCCTCGAGAAAGCGGGCATCTCGTGGCAGATCTACCAGCAGGGCACCGGGTTCGACAACTTCACCGGCAACTACGGCACGAACATGCTCGCGTGCTTCAACAACTTCGTGAATGCGCCGGCCGGTTCGTCGCTGCAGACGCGCGGGATGAGCACGCGCTCGATCACGCAGCTGAAAGCCGATGTGCAGGCGAACGCGCTGCCGCAGGTCTCGTGGCTGCTGCCGCCCGCCGCGTATTCGGAACATCCGAAGTTCACGCCGCTCTACGGCGCGTATTACCTGTCGAACATTCTCGATGCGCTGACATCGAATCCGGACGTGTGGAGCAAGACCGTCCTGCTGATCATGTACGACGAGAACGACGGCTTCTTCGATCACGTCGTGCCGCCGTCGGCACCGACGCTGCCGGGCTCCGGCATGAGCACCGTGGACGTGTCGCTCGAGCGGCACAACGTCGTGACCTCGACGCAGACGGGCACGTACACGGCCGACAACCTGCCGTACGGCCTCGGCCCGCGCGTACCGATGTTCGTCGTCTCGCCGTGGTCGAAGGGCGGCTTTGTCTGCTCGCAGGTCTTCGATCACACGTCGGTGCTGCAATTCATCGAGAAGCGCTTCGGCGTGGTGGAAACGAACATCTCGCCGTGGCGCCGCGCGATCTGCGGCGACCTGACGTCGGCGCTCGACTTCTCGAAATCGGATGCCACGTTGCCGACCTTGCCGAGCACGCAGGCGTATGTCGCGCAGGCGGATCTGCAATGCTCGCGCGCGTCGTCGCAGACCGCGCCGGCCAGCACCGCGCAGCAGGTCGTGACGGCGCAGGAACCCGGCACGCGGCCGGCGCGTGCGCTGCCGTACGAATTGCACGTCACCGGCCAGCTCGGCGCGCAAGGTTACGCGGTGACGTTTGCGAACACCGGCACGCAAGGCGCGCACTTTTGGGTCTATACGGGCGACCCCACCGCGATGCCGCGCCGCTACACGGTCGAAGCCGGCAAGCAACTGACCGATACGTGGGCGCTCGACGCGAACGGCAACTATCTGGTGAGCGTGTGGGGCCCGAACGGCTATTTCCGGCGCTTTGCGGGGTCCGCCGCCGCGGATGCCGGCGCGAAGCCTGAAATCACGCCGTGCTACGACGCCGCCAACGGCGACGTCTACGTGACGCTCGCCAATGCGGGCGCCAGCGCGCTGACGGTCACGGCGACCGATGTCGCGTACGGCGGGCCGGCGCGCACGCTGACGATTCCGCCGGGGCAGCGCATCGAAGCGCACTGGGATCTGTCGTGCAGCAGCCACTGGTACGACCTGCAGTTCGCGGTCGCGGGGAATGCGGGCTGGACGCGCCGCATCGCGGGGCACGTCGAAACCGGCAAGGCCAGCCTGACCGACCCGGCCGCCGTCGCGCCGACCACCACGCCGATCTGACGGCAAGCGACGCGCGCCGGCTGGTATGCCTCCAGCCGGCGCCGTCGCTCGCGGTTTTTATTCCGGATCGGCTGCTTCAGCGCAGCAGCCCGTCGTCGTGCGCCATCATCAGCGCGCGCATGTCGGACCACATTCCGTAGTAATGCACGATGTAGCTGTCCGCGCGGCGGAACAGCCAGGGCGTGTTGAAGCTGACGAGATCGGCCACGCCTTCCCCGTCCAGCTGCCCGTCGCGCTCCATCGCGCGAATGAAGTGCAGCTGGTCGCCATCGCTCGCATAGACGCTCGACCTGTCCTGCAGCGCGGTGATCGTCGCCATCATGTCGCGCAGCATCGCATCGTTGCGTTCGGTGCGCCGAAACGCCATCACGCCCGAGTTGAACGCCCACTGGCCGATGTCGTGCGCGAGCAGCCAGTCGCGCCCTTCGAGCAGCGGTTCCAGCGCTTTCTGCTGATCCGCGATCAGCACGTCGGCGTCGAGCCACACCACCCAGTCATGGTGCTGCAGATAACCGTGCAGCAGCCACGGCTTGAACCAGTTGCCGGTCGCGTTCAGCCCGATCTCGCCGGGAATGTCGCGATGCACGTAGAGCGTGTAGCCGTGTGTGTCGCAGTAGCGCCGGAAATTCTGTTCCGCGATGCGCGCGTAGTTGCCGATGTTCGGCGTGTATAGCGTCATCACGGCAATCGAGCGGCCGGGATTGTAGGTGTTGCGCTCGGCGGAGTCGGCCGGCTCGCTGCCGGCGTCGTGATCGAACGAGAACATCGGCTGGCCGGCGGCGCGGCATCGGTTGATATACGCGACCAGCGCGTCCCGAAAGCGCGGCGTCGCGCCTTTGCGTTCGGGATCGTGCGGCGTGTCGTCGATGCTGATCGCGAACGTCGGTACGCGGCTCCACATCGGATCGAGGTTGGGGCCGGTCGGCATCACCGGGCACAGCCCGTCGATCAGCGTCATGTAGTGATGCGTGTCCAGATCCGCGAACAGCGCGGCTTCCGACGTGAGCCGCGGCTCGCTGCCGAGCTTGCACCGCTGCACGAGCTGCATCACGATCGCCCGCACGGCCGCCGTGTTGCGCCAGACCTGCACGTCGACTTGCGGCAGCGGGTGGGCGAAGGCGTCGACGAGCAGCATGTCGCGCCCGGTCATCAGGCGATCCAGCGCGACGGGTTCGACGATCGCCGCGTCTTCGCTGAGCAGCAGCACGAGTTCGTCGGGCTGTGCGCCGCGCAGCACGTGGAGCAGTGATTCGTAGCGATACAGCGGCCGCAGCGGCAGCGCCTGCGGCATCGCGGCTGCGTCGACGATCTCGTGACGATAGCCGTGCGCCTGCGCGTAGCGGCGGTGATTCTCGAGGCTCGCGGGTGCGTCGTGACTGAAATGGCTGAGGACGATCATCGTGCGCCCGCAAGGTCGGGAAGCGGGCGCCGCAGGCGCTCGCGAACGCTCTCCATGCTCCAGAGCCCGAGACAGCGATCGGACATGGGCACCGTGCCGAGATCGCCGCCGTAGATGATGCATTCGTTGCTGCCTTCGACGATCAGCGTCAGCGGCGGATCGAGATCGAACGGCGCCATTTCGAGGTTGATCGGCGTCCACTGGCCGGTCGCGATGCTCGCGTTGCGCGGATAGCTGCGGTAGATGAAGGTCGTGGTCAGCAGGTAGCGCGCGTTGGTGGCCGCGAAGCGCTCGAATGCGCGAAACACGTCGGCATGGGAAAAGTGGAACAGGCAGTCGCGGCACAGGATCAGGTCGGCGTCCGGCAGCGGATCCTTCAGCAGGTCGAGGTGCACGAAACGACGGTTCGGCGCGGTCCAGGTCGCCTGGTTGGCCGTGACGAGGTTCTGTACGATATCCGCACCGATGTAGTCGATGCCGTCGAGGTCGACATGGCGCATCCAGTTGAAATCGCCGCACGGCGCATCGAGCATCGAACGTACCCCGAACCGGCGCAGCAACCCGGGCAGCTCGCGAATGATCTGCGCGGTGTTCTTCAGCTCCGAACCCCACCCGGACACGCTCTCCTGAGAGTGCCACCCCTTTTCGTCATGGATTTTCTGGAAGACTTGCGCGGCGTCGTGTTCCATTTTGTCAGCCTTTTTCAATCGTGTTGCGGCGAGGTCGTGGGTTGTCCGTTCGAATGCCAAAAACAAGCCGCAACCTGGCGGCGCGGCGGGCGGCCCGAGTATCGTATAACGGCCTTGCGCATTTGTGCGGCCAGCCCGCGCCGCGCGCCGGGCACTAACCATCCATGACAGTGTGCGGGCCGGCGCTTCGCTAGAATGCCGGGTTGGCGCCGGCGTGCGCCGCCGCTTGACGCGGGCGGCGCCTCGCGCGCTACACTGCGTCCATTCCACCTCTTCCAACCTTCCAGCCCGCCGACGATGACGTCTCCTGCCCTGAACGGCCTGCGCATCGGTATCACGATCGGATTGCGTGCCCCCGACGAAAGCCTGTGGATCAACGGCATCAAGCAGAACGCGCTGTTTCTCGCGAAGCTGCTGATGGCGTCGCCGCACGGTTACCGCGTGACGCTGGTCAACACCACCGACGTGCCGCTTACCGATGCGCTGCCGTGGGATCGCGGCGTGTACGACACGCGCGCGTTCGCCGACATGAAGGATGCGCTCGACGTGGTGATCGAGCTCGGCGGGCAGATCGACGGCGAGCAGACGGCCTACCTGAAAGCGCGCGGCGCGAAGATCGTCAGCTACTGCTGCGGCGTCGAGTACATCAACGCGATGGAGTCGATGCTGTTCGGCCGCCGGATGTGGGACGCGCTCTTCATCAACCGCGGCTACGACGAGGTGTGGGCGATTCCGCAGATCGCGCCGTCGTCGCTGCCGTTCCTGCAGTCGCTGCGCCGCTGCCCGGGGCGCGTCGTGCCGTTCGTGTGGGATCCGATGTTCCTGAGCGCGCGTGCGCAGTCGCTGCCCGAGCACGGCGAATACCGGCCGCGCAGCGAGCCCGGCAAGCGGTTGACGGTGATGGAGCCGAACCACAACGTCGTGAAGTTCTGCGTGTATCCGATGCTGATCATCGACGAAGCGTATCGGCGCGACCCCGATGCGATCTGCTTCACGCACGTGACGAACGCCGATCGCCTCGCGCACGACAGCCCCGAGTTCGTGATGCTGATGAACTACCTTGACATCGTGCGTGCGGGCAAGGCGAGCTTCGTCGGGCGCTTCGACACGCCGCTGTTCCTGGCCGACCTGACCGATATCGTCGTGTCGCATCAATGGTCGAACCCGCTCAACTATTTCTATTTCGACGTGTGCTGGCAGGGCTATCCGCTCGTGCACAACGCGAGCCTCGCGCCCGATCTGGGCTACTACTACCCGGACAACGACGTGCAGCAGGGCGCCGATGCGCTGCTGCGCGCGCTGCATACGCACGACGACGACTGGGAAGCGTACACGCGACGCCAGCGCGAGATCCTCGGCCGTTATACGTCGGCGAATCCCGCGCTCGTCGCCGAGTACGACGCGCTGCTCGCGAACCTGGTCGGCGCGACGGCCGCATAACGCCCGTTTTTCCGCGGCGCACATTCGTTGCGCCGCCGGCCGCCCTCGGGGTTGTCCCACCCTAATGTCTGACGAAATAATGCCGTTAAAAAAAGAAACCGCCGAACCGGGTCGGTTCGACGGTTTTCGAAGGCACGAAATTGACGGCTCCGAGGGAAGTCCGTCGGAAATAAGTTTATAGGTTAACAAGTCCGGAAGATTGTTAAAGATGTTTCAATCGTTAATCATCATATAATTAAGCGCGCTATTATTGATTCAACGCGGTTTGATTCTGCTTTGAGAATTCATAATATCGTTTGAAACGAGAAAATTGAATGCTGCGACGATCGAATGATGCGCGGCGGCGGGATTCCGGTGAATGGCAGCCGTGCAGAAGGCCAGTGCAGCAAGCCCGGACATGAGTAGAGGGCGATGCTTCACGAACCGTTATTCGTCATATTAATTGGCGAATTTCCGATTTTCGAGACCAGTAAATCGCGGAAAAATCGATTCGGACAAAACTGTTTAGGCGAAAAAGAGAAACGGTTTCGATTCGGGGTTCTGCAATTGATGTTGTGTAACCTGTCGCACTGTCGGCATCGGGTGCGCATGGTGTATTCCCAGATACTGAATATTGTCGAAAATATCGAATTTGACGGCGCGCCGAAGCGAACAGTACGCCCCCGGAAAAGATCGACATAACAGGATGGGCCGGGTAGGCGGCGGAGCACGTCAGGATCGGCTTGCTCCGCATGTTTCTTGAGGTCGAGCCGTGGTCTGGGCTCGCCATTTGCCGGAGCGCCGGATGAATGCGGTCGAAGCTCGCCTGGAGGCGAATCGGGAAGCGAATCGTGACGAAATCGATCTCGTGTTCGGCGCACCCGACGATCACCCCGACCTCGCGTCGGTACGCAGTTTCGTGGAAAGCCGGCTCGGGTTCGCGCACGAGCCGGTGTGCCGGGCCGATCTGTCGGGTGGCGTGCTGTACCGGGAATGCCTGGCGCGATTGCGATGGGGCGAGCGCGATGTGCTGCCGCCGCTCGCCTTCCTGCCGCGTCTCGAGTCGCTCGGGTTGATGCGCTGGTTCGACCGGCTCGTGGTGGGCAGGACGATCGACGCGCTGCGCGCCGATCCGGACGCCGTCTACGGTTGCAACGTCGCGGCGGCGAGCGCGGTCGTCGACGACGCGTGGCTGGCTATTTTCAGGCGGCTCGAGCGCGAACCGTCAGTTGCGGCGCGGCTGGTGATCGAGATCACGGAGACGGGGCCGCTGAATCCCGTCGCGGGCCGGTCGTTCGTGAACCGCTTCCGGCAGGCCGGATGCCGCGTCGCGATCGACGATTTCGGCGTCGGCTTCAGTGCATTGAACAATCTGGTGGTCGGCAATCCCGACATCGTGAAGCTCGACAGGTCGATCCTGTCGATGGTCAAGCGCAACTCGATCGGGCGTTACCAGTTCCGCCGGCTGATCGCGTTCGCGCAAGAAGGTGCGCGGCACGTCGTCGTCGAAGGCGTGGAGACCGAGATCGACCGGCAGATCGTCGTGGATGCCGGCGTCGCATGGGCGCAGGGCATCCGCTTTTCATGGCGGTCGCCGGCCGCCGCGTGACGGCGCGCGAACAGGCGTGACGGCGCGCGTGAGATGTGCAGGGCGGGGCCGGCGCGGGGCCGGGACGAATGACAAAAGGGGCGTGGGCATGGCGGAGACGAAGGCCGGAGTCGGAACGGGCATGCAGGCGGCAGATGCGCGCGACCTGGTCGCGCTCGCCGAGCTGGCCGACATGCTGTGGCAACTGGGCGCCGAATCGACCGACGTGCCGATCGATGTCGCGCCCTATCTCGACGGCCTGAAAGCCGTCGCGCGTCGCATTCGGCGGATGAAGCCGCTCGACGCCGGCGGCCGCGAGCTGGCGGCGCGGCACTATTACGCCGGCGTCATCGCGGGCGCGTGCGGCGACGATTCGGCGATCGCGCGCGGCGTATCCGACAACCTCGTCAAGCAATCCGCCGGCGCCAGCCGGCCGGTGGCCCGTTGCTTCGCGGTGCTCGCGCACATGGGGCGGCGGCATGGCCGCGTGTTCGCCGCGCAAAGCGGCGATCGGGTGCTGGTGTAGCGCGCCAATGCGCGTGCCGGCCGGCGTGCGGCCGGCTTCGACATCGTCCGCGCGCAGCAGCCCGGACGCGCGGCAAATCGATCAATCCTTCCCGAAACCGCCGAGCACCAGCGCCATCGCGCGGTCGATCGCGTCGTCCCATTTGCCGACGTGCGCGGCGCGCACGATCCGGATGCCCGGATAGAGCGCGGTGCGCGAGCCGGTTTCCCAGCGTGCGTCGGCCTTCGGGCTCAGCAGCAGCACGGCCGGCACGCCGAGCGCGCCGGCGAGGTGGATGTGCGCGGTGCAGGTGGTCACCACGGCGTCCATCGCGAGCGTCAGTGCCGCGAGATCGCTGAAATCGCCGATTGCTTGATGCGGGAACGTCACCGGCAGGTCCGATTGCTCGGATTGCACGGACAGGTCGCGGTTGATGCAGTACGCGGCGTGGCCCTGCATCCGGGTCAGCGGCGCGAAGTCACGCAGGCTGGCCGCGCGATGGAAGCGCGCGTCGCTGTCGTCGCGGCCCCGCCAGTTGAGCCCGATGCGGCGCGTGTCGGCCGAGTGGCCGTCGCGCGATACGCGCTCGCGCCACGCAGCCGCGTGCGCGGGCGGGCACGACAGGTACGCGGCCGGCACGCCTTCCGGCGCCGGTGCGTAGCCGAACCGCGCTGCGAGCATCAGGAACGAGCACCAGTAGTCGTGCGCGATCTGCGGCGCCTCGACCCACGCGCCGTGCGTGCCGACGAACTCGATGCGCGGGAACGTATGGCGCAGCAGGCCCGTCAGCGCGTCCGGAACGACGACGGTCACGCTCGCGCAACCGAGCGAGTCGAGCGCATGCAGGTAGCGCGCGTACTGGAGCTGATCGCCGACACCGCCGTAGCTGAGCACGAGCAGCCGCTTGCCTTGCAGCGGCTGGCCCTGATAGAGCCGTTCCGTCGGCAGTACGAACTGCGCGGCCGTCAGTACGTTTTCGCTGGCGACGGTGGCGCGTGCGGCCTCGTCGCGCCGGCCGGCGCGCAGCAGCAGCCCCGCGCGCGCCAGTTCGATCCGGCCGCGCGTCGCGTCGGGCAGTGCGGCCGGATCGCCGAAGCGCTCGAGTGCCGCGAGCCCGGCCTCGGGCGCGCCGGCGAAGCCGTAGCACGACGCGAGCTGCAGCGCGATCGCATCGTCGTCGAGCCCGCGGCCGCGCGCGCGTTGCCAGCGGTCGATCGCGCGCCCCCACTCGCAGCGCGATTCGTGGTCGAGCGCTCGGTTCCAGTTCGTTTCGGGCGTGTCGGTATCGGCGTCGGCGGCAGCCGGGCTGTCCGCGCCGCTCTCGGCCGCCGCGGTGACGGCGAGCGGTTCGCCCGTGATGATCAGGCGTTGCCGGTCCCAGCGCGGGTTCGGCACGCAGAGCATGTTCAGCCCGTCGATCCGGTAGAACGTGTAGTCGAGACCGGCGAACGTCGCGATGATCGGCGCTTCGCCGACCTTCCAGTATTCGATCCAGCACCACGGCAGATGCGTTTCGATCAGCTGGCGCGCGCCGCGCAGCGCGTCGATCTCCATCCCTTCGACGTCGAGCTTCAGGAAGTCGAGCCGCGGCAGGCCGAGCGAATCGAGCCTGACGACCGGCGTCGGCGTGCCGCCCGCCGCGTGTGCGTCGACGAGCGAGACCTGACCGAAGTCGGCGTCCTGTCCGTAGTCGACGTCGGGCACTTTCATCGTGCCGTTGGCGCTCGCGAGCCCCATGTTCAGCAGATGGAGGTTGTCGAGCTGGTTGAGCGCGACGGTGCCGCCGAGCGCGTGGAACAGCGTGCGCTGCGGCTCGAACGCATAGACGCGGCCGCCGCGCTCGCGCAGCCGATGCGCGAGCGGTACGCACACGAGCCCCGCATTGGCGCCGCCGTCCACCGCGATCGCGCCGTCGGGCAACTGGTCGATCACCGACATCATCACGTCGAGCTCGCCCTGGATATGCGGCCGGCCGGTCTTGATCAGCGCCTCCGCCTGGAGAGCGCAGTGACGGTTGATGACGAACGGGCCGTGGATCGAATCGATCACGACGAAGTTGCGGACGGTCTGATTCATGGGCGGGGGGCAGGCGAAAGAGGTCAGCCGAGTGCGCGGCCGGCAAACAGGTGCTGGATCTGCGCGGAATAGGCGCGGACGTTGTGTTCGGCGAGCGTGTCGACCTGGTGCAGGCAGCGGCGGGCGGCTGTCGCGTAGTCGTCGAGCCGCGCGTCGTGCGTCTGCGCGGCGGTCGCGATCGCGCGCGCCGCGTCGAAGATCTCGAAGTCCGGGTAGTAGTAGCCGACGTCGCGCAGGAACGGCGAGTTGTGCACCAGCGGGTAGTTGCCGTACAGCGCGTCGTACAGCAGGTAGTTGAGGCCGTTTTCCCAGTGGTGCGACACGACGATGTCGGTGTGATGCGCGGCCCACGCGACGAACGGCGCACGCACGTCGGCCGTCGCCTTGCCGTCGCGCACCATCTCGAGCCCGAGCGCGAGATGCTTGAAGGCGACGTTTTCTTTCTTGTCGAACGTGTTGGTCATGTACACGTGTTCGACGAGCTCCGGGTGTTCGACGTAGCACGCGTTCGCGGCGAGCATCGGCACGATCGAGCTCTTCACGACGTTCAGGTTCGGTTCGAAGAACGCGATGCGCTTCGCGGGGCCGTGGTTGCGATAGCCGAAGCGCGCCTTCAGTTCGGGGTCGGCCGCGAGGCTGCGTTCGATGAAATACGGCGACCAGATGTGCGGCAGCTCGATCACCGGCGCGCGATAGACGGCCTGGAAATAGGCCGCGCACGTGTGCATGTGCTGCGGGTTGGTCCAGATCTCGTCGAACTGCACGCGGTGCGGGTTCGGCCGCCAGTCGTTCTTCTCGAAGTTGATCGTCTCGACCGCGATCACGTAGTCGTTGCCGAAGCGGTACGACACGCACTTGCCGCCGCGCCGGCGCACGACCTCCGTGTGCGACGGATCGACGAACGCGTTCATCTCGATCAACAGGTCGGTCTGGTGGACGACGGACGACAGCGGCCGCAGCGCGTCGCCGAATGCGTCCATCATCAGCGCCTGCGGATAGTCGGTGATGCCGTCGTCGTGCGCGAGCCAGACCTCGCCGATCAGCGGCGACTGCTTCAGCAGCATGTACAGGTACACGCAGTGCTGGTTCGCGCCGTTGTACCAGATCGACTGCGTCGCGTCGCGCTGCACGTTCATCGTTATCGCGACATTGAGTTTCATATCGGCTCCGGTGAGGCGGGCGGTTCTTCGCTTACTGCACGGCGCCTTGCGACTGGCGCGGCACGTAGCCTGTCAGGTGCCAGCGGCCGTCGTCGTCGAGACGAAAGCTCAGCTTCTCGAACACGGTCGCGCCGCTCGTGAGCGTCGTCGCGTAGTCGACGTTCGCGTAGAGGCCATCCGGCGTCGTCGACGAATTCGTGTAGCGGATGCGCGTGATCTGCGCCCAGCCGCGATGGTCGACCGCGCCGAAGGACTGGCGCGCACGCTGCATGTCGGCCGCGAACTGATCCTGCTTGATGCGCGCCTTCACGAACGCGGCGGCATCGCTCCACACGGCACCATACTGGCCGGCGTCGAGCAGCTTGAACACCGCGTTCGAGTCGCGCAGCAGCGTGTCGGCCGATTCGCCGGCGGATTGTGCGTGCGCGCCGATCGCGATCGACGCGACGGCGCAGCCGATCAGCCATTTCGTGCGGGTAAGGGTCGAGCGTGCGTTCATGTCGGGGTCCGGAAAGGGCGGCGCGTCACGCGTCGCGATAGAGGGCGGCGATCGCGTCCGAGTAAGCGGTGACGTTCGCGGGGTTGTAGATGCTGACCGACGACAGCACGTGTTTCGACTGCTCGCGGTAGGCTTCCAGGTTCGCGTCGTGCTCGGCGAACGCCTGCAGCAGTACACGGCCGCCGGCCTGGCAGTCGAAGTCCGGATAGAAATACCCGGCCTTGCCGAGGAACGGCGAGTTGTGGATCAGCGGATAGTCGCCGTACAGCAGCTCGTAATACAGGTAGTTCTGCGCGTTTTCCCACGTGTGCGACACCACCGCATCGCCGTACGCGGCCATGAACTCGTACACCGCATAACGGCTCTCGAACGTCGTGATCCCGTGGTTCACGATGTCGAGGCTCTTCGCGAAGTGGACGAAGGTCGCGTGCTCCTTGATGTGGATCGTGTTGCACACGCGCACGAACTCCAGGAATCGCGGATCGGCGCGGTACGCCTCTTCCGTGACCAGCATCGGGATCATGCTCGTCTTCACCATGCAGATGTTCGGCTCGAACATCGTCACGCGCCAGCGCGGTTTGCCCGGCTGATAGCCGTACGACAAACCGCCGCCGAGCGTCGCGCGTGCCTTGTCGAACAGCATCGGATGCCAGATGTGCGGGACGATCGTGACGGGCGCGCGCAGGCCGGTCTGGTAATAGTGGAGGCACGAGCGCTCGAACTCGGGAATCGTCCACACTGCGTCGTAGGGCGCGCCCGAGAACAGGAAGCCCGACGGCTTGTTGAACATCGCGCGTTCGATGTCGATCACGTAGTCGTTGCCGACCCGCATCGTGACGACCTTGCCGCCGCGCTCGTGGAATGCGCGCAGGTAGTCTGCGCCGAACTGCGCGCTCATTTCGATCAGTACGTCGCAGCGCTGCAGCGCTTCGTCCATCGTCAGCAGCGGCACGTCCCATTCGCCGAGCATCATCTGCGGATCGGCGACCTGTTCGCCGCCGTTCACCATCACGGCTTCCGCGACGAGCGGCGACTGGCGCAGCAGCAGGATCAGCAGCAGGCAGTTCTGGAAGATGCCGTTTTCCCACAGCGACTGGCCGGCGCCGCGCACGAACAGCGACACGCCGACGACGAGACGTTTGCCGTCGCCGGGCGCTTGACGGGCATTGGAGTCCGACATGCGTATTCTCCGGTTCAGGCGACCAGACGCGAGACGAACGCGTCGAGGTTCGCGGGGTTGTCGATCGAGACCGACTGCAGCAGCCGGCCGGCCTTCGCGCGATAGTCGTCGAGGCGTTCGTCGTGATGCAGCCACGCATCGAGCAGCGCGCGACCGCCCGCGGCGGCGTCGAAGTCCGGGTAGTAATAACCGGCGTCGCCGAGCAGCGTCGAGTTGTGGATCAGCGGATAGCCGCCGTGCAGCACGTCGTAATACAGATAGTTCTGCCCGTTTTCCCAGTGGTGCGACACGACCGCATCCGCGTGGCGCGCCATGAAGCTCGGCAGGTCGATGCGCGGTTCGAAGGTCGCCTTGTGCTGGCGCACGAGATCGAGGCTGTTCGCGAAGTGCACGAAGGTCGGATGCTCCTTCATGTGCATCGAATTGACGACGAACATGTGCTGTACCGCGTCCGGCCGCGCGCGGTAGAGCTCGTCGCACGCGAGCATCGGGTAGTGGCAGGACTTGACGACCGAGATGTTCGGTTCGAGCGTCGCCAGGTGCCACGGACGGCGGCCGGGCCGATAGCCGAACGTCGCGCCTTCGCCGGCGAGCGCGGCGATGCGGCGATCGAGGAAGTACGGCGACCAGATGTGCGGCATCAGGTGCACCGGCGCGCGCAGGATCGTCTGCAGCATCGGCGCCGCGGTCTTGTCGTATTGCGGCAGCAGCCACACTTCATCGAACGGCGCGCCGTTGAAGATGTGCCCGGACGGCTTTTCGAAGATTGGGGTTTCGCACAGGCCGGCGTAGACATGGCCGCAGAAGAACGCGGCGATTTTCTTGCCGAGCGCCTTCATGTGCCTGAGCCATTCGACCGGCAACTGCGCGCCCATTTCGATCACGACGTCGAGTTCGTGCGTGACGTCGGCGGGTTTCACGAGCGGGATGTCGAGGCCGTCGAGTTCGAGGCCGGCCGGCAGCGCGTTGGCGTCGCCGCCGTTCAGGAAATAGACCGGGCCGACGCGATCCGAGCGCTTGAGCATCATCGCGAGGAACGCGATGTTCTGGTGAATGCCGTTTTCCCAGATCGCCTGGCCGTCCCGCGCAAACAGCGAGATGCCGACGGCCGGCCGTTGCTTGCGGGTGCCGCCCGAAGCGGCTTCATTGATGTCCGTCACCGGTTGGTTTCCTCTGCGGCGTCGTGCGTCCGGGCGCGGCGTCGAACGCGTGGACCGGAAGCGGCGCGCCGTGGATTGTCATGGTTGCATTCGCGCCGGTGCGCCGCGGCCGGCGAATCGTGCAACGTGGATCGCGGGGGCGGCAGCCGGATTCCGGCGTGTCGTCGGGCGCGCCTGGCACGGCGCGCGATGCGGGCAGGCTGCCCCGGCGACTGTCTGCGGCGATTGTGGCACGGAAATCGCCGGTTTGTGGCGGGATGTGACGAACTTTGACATAGTCGCCGGCCCAACCGGAGCGGGGCGTCGGCGAGGCGGCGCGCGGGGTGCCCGGCGGGTGTCCGGCGCGCCGCTGGCGGCCGGCGGGAGCGGGCCGCCGTGCGCGGCGGCCGCCTGCTCAGTGCTGCAGCGTGATTTCGACGCGGCGGTTGCTGGCGCGGCCTTCGGCCGTCGCATTGGAGGCAACCGGATCGGCCTTGCCGCGGCCCGTGACCGTCATCGAGTCGGCCTTCAGCCCGTGCGCCTTCAGATAGGCGGCGACGGCTTCGGCGCGGCGCTGCGACAGCGCGAGGTTGTAGTCGTCGCTGCCCACCGAATCCGTGAAGCCGGTGATCGTCACCTGCGAGTACGTGTGGTCCGCGTGCTCGCTCAGCAGCCGGTCGAGCGATTCGCGCGCGGTCGGCGCGAGCGTCGCGTGGTCGGTGGCGAACAGCGCGTCGCCCGACAGGTTCACGTGTTCGACGGTGGCGGACGCCGGCGCGGCGGCCGAGGCCGGTTCCGCCGGCGCGGCGCCGCACTGGAACACCAGCGATGCCGGGTCGGAGCCGTCGCGCAGCGCGCGGGCCGAGTCGACGGTGCGCACCGGCTGGTCGCCGCAGATCTTGCGGGCGGCTTTCATGCAGGTCTGCGGGCCCGACAGAAGGCCGTGGCAGTCCACCTGGAACGTGCGCACGCCATCGCGCGGCTGCAGTTCGGAGGCGCTGAAGGTCGGGCCGGATGCGGTCGAGCACGCGGCGAGGGTCATGGCGGAAAGCGCGAGTGCAAGAGCGAGTTTGTTCACGATTACGTCCTTAAAGCTTGGGTTGACCGAGGTCCGCCGCGGGTGGCGCGGCGGGCTCGTCCTGCCGTCGGGGCCGCCGCGGGCCGTCCGGCTGGCGAGCCGGGCGGCCTGGCGGCGCGACGCGTTACTTCCACTGATACAGCATGCCGGCGCCGATCACCTTCTGACCGCCGCTGAAACCGCCGTTGATCGACGCCTTCAGGTTCTCCGTGATGCGGGCCTGCATGTTGACCGCCATCGCCTTCTGGCCGAGGAAGGTCGACGTACCGACCCCCATGCCGAAGTTGGCGTCGCGATCGAGCTGCGGGATCGAGGCCATTGCACCGACGGCCGCGATACCCTGCTTCGCCATCTGGTCGGTCTGCTGCAGTTGCGAACCCAGCGAGTTGATCTGCGCCTGCTGGCCCGACAGTGCCGTCGACAGCGTCGTCTGCACCTGCGTCAGCTGGTTCACGTTCACCGCGTCGGTGCCTTGCGTACCCGGCGCGACGTTCGTGATCTGGCGCTGCTGCGTGTCGCTGCCGACCGACACCACGTTCGAGCGGCCGCCGTCCGTCGAATTCGCGCCGATCGCCACCGAGTTCGAGCCGGCGGTGACGGTCGGGACGTCGGTGCCCTTGCCGTTCATGTCGGCCGCGACGCCGTTGTTGTTCGCCGTACGCGTCGTGTTGTTGTTGATCGTCGTCGACAGCGAGTTCAGCGTGTTGCTGATGTTCGACACGCCGCTCGACAGCGAGGCCACGTTGCTGTTCGTCGTGCTCAGGCCGGTGGACAGCGAACCGATGCCCGTCGAGGTCGACGTCGACAGCGAGTTGACGTTGCTGTTCGTCGTGCTCAGGCCCGTCGACAGCGAGTTGATCGCGGTCGAGGTCGACGTGGACAGCGAGGCCACGTTGCTGTTCGTCGAGCTCAGGCCGGTCGACAGCGAGCCGATGCCGGTCGACAGCGACGAGACGTTCGATGCGGTGGACGTCGACAGCGCGTTGACCGCGTTGTTCGTCGCGTTGAGCTGGCTGCCGTTGATCGCGTCCGTGCTGGTGGCCGAGATCTGGCCCGCGGCGACGTTCGTGATCTGGCGTTCCTGGCCCGGCGCGCCGACGCTCACCACGCCGACCGGCGAGCTGCCCGCGAAGAAGTACGTGACGCCGCCGATCGTGGCGCTCGACGTCGGGTTCGCGGCGCTCGTCACCGAGTTCGCGCCGAGTGCGATCGAGTTGGCGACGTTGGCTTGCGCGTTCGTGCCGAAGGCGAGCGCGTCGGCGGCCGTGGCCTTGGCAGCCGAGCCGTAGGCCTGTGCGCCGGTGGCGCTGGCCGTGGACTGGTTGCCCAGCGCGATCGTGTTGTCCGCGGTGGCCTGGTTCGAGCTGCCGAGGGCGAGCGCGCTGGCGCCGTTTGCCGTGTTCGCGTTGCCGAGCGCCACTGCGCCGTTGCCGGTCGCCGTGTCGTTCGCGCCCATCGCCACCGCGCCGGTGCCCGTCGCGATGCTCGGGTCGCCGATCGCGACCGCGCCGTCGCCGGTCGCGGTGTTGCCGGAGCCGATCGACACGGCCTTGCCGCCCGTCGCCGATGCGTTCTGGCCGATTGCGACCGCGCCTGCCGACTGCGCGTTCGAACCGTCGCCGACTGCCACGCTGCTTGCGCCCGCCGCGCTGGCGTTCACGCCTGCGGCGAGGGCGTTGGTGCCCGTCGCGCCGGTGTTGTCGTAGTTGGCTTGCTGCGTGCCGTTGTCGTTGACGCTGTAGTAGTGCGTCTTCGCGGCGTTGATCGCGGTCGAGGTCGACGTGGACAGCGACGTCACCGAGCTGTTCGTGCTGCTCAGGCCGGTGGACAGCGAGCCGATGCCGGTCGACGTCGACGTGGACAGCGACAGGATCGTGCTGTCCGTGCTGCTCAGGCCGGTGGACAACGAGCTGATGCCGGTCGAGGTCGAAGTCGACAGCG
>NZ_LDWR01000025.1 GCF_001039005.1 Burkholderia cepacia | reverse complement strand
CGACGCTGTCGACGGCGCTGTCAGGCCAGCAGGCGCAGATCAACTCGCTCGGTTCGCAATTGCAGCAGACCGACCAGATGGCAAGGCAGGGCATTGCCGCGGCGACGGCGCTGACCATGATGCCGCAGGTCGAACCCGGCAAGACGATCAACTTCGCAGTGGGTGTCGCGCGCTTTGCCGGCGCGTCGGGCATGGCGTTTGGCGCGAGCGCGCATGTCTCGCCCAACGGCATTCTGAAGCTGGGTATCGGCATGTCGGGCAACAACAAGACCTACGGTGCCGGGTATGGGTATAGCTGGTGATGGTGTTGTCAGGCGTCTTGACGCGGCGGCAGGACCCGGCATTGCTGCAGTCGATGCGTGGCGCGCATGTTTGCATCGTTGTTGCGGACAAGCCGGGGTGCCGGCGCGCACGCAGCGTGGCGAGCTCGGCGTCGAGCCCGCGAACGCGATTCCGGAGACCGCTCAGTTCAGGGCCGTGCCGCAATTTCGTCGAGATGCCACAGCAGATCCGCCGGATCGTCGTACACGCGCAGCGCGCCCGCACGCTCCAGTTCGTCGCTGCCGTATCCGCCTGACAGCAGCCCGACGCCGAGCGCGCGACAGCGGCTGGCGGCGAGCATGTCCCAGATGCTGTCGCCGACCACGACCGTGTGTTCGATCGGCACGTTCAGTTGCGCGGCCGCGGTCAGGAACAGGTCGGGGTCCGGCTTCGCGTACTTGACCTGATCGCGCGTGACCACGACGTTCTTTGCCGGATCGACGCCGAGCGCCTCGAGATTGACGGAGGCCGTTTCCATCCGCCCGCTGGTGGCGATCGCCCAGCAGATGCCCGCGCTCGACAGCGCGGCCAGTAGTTCGCGCGCGCCCGGCAGCGGCCGAACCTGCGCGCGCAGCCGCTGGTACGCGGCCGCATGCAGCCGGGCGAGCCGTTCGACGCGCTCGGCGTCGATGTCGCCCGCCGTTTCGCGCAGCAGCTGGTTCAGGAAGAGGCCGCCGCTCATCCCGATCTTGCGGTGGATGCGCCACACCGACAATTCGATACCCTCGGCATCGAGCGCTTCCTTCCACGCGAGCACGTGCTGATAGACGCTGTCGACGAGCGTGCCGTCGAGATCGAACAGAAAAGACGTTTCAATGCGCATGTGAATCTCCTGGCCTGATTGGGTTCGAACGAACCGTCGGTGAAAATCCCGTCGACACATTATCGGCGCATGGCCATGTCATGGCGATGTCCCGTGACCGCAACGCGCCGTGACGAGTCATGCGCCGCTGGTACAATCGCGGGCGATGCGCCAGGCCGGGTTTTCCGCGCCGTACGCGCCCCCAACCCTCGTCGATCCCAGGTATGGCAACACCGGACGCCATCAGTTCCGAGCATTCGTGGTGGGGCGTAGTGGCCCTGGCACTGACTGCCTTCATCTTCAATACCACCGAGTTCGTACCCGTCGCGCTGCTCAGCGCGATCGGCGACAGTCTGCACATGCAGCCGACCGACGTCGGCCTGATGCTGACGATCTACGCGTGGGCCGTCGCCGTCGTGTCCCTGCCGCTGACGCTGGTCACGCGTCACATCGAGCGCCGCAGGCTGCTGGTCGGGGCGCTGCTGGTGTTCATCGTCAGCCACCTCGTTACGGGCGTCGCGTGGAATTTTGCGGTGCTGATGGTCGGCCGGCTGGGCATCGCGTGCGCGCATGCGGTGTTCTGGTCGATTTCCGTGCCGCTGGCCGTGCGGCTCGCGCCAAGCGACCGGAAAAGCCGCGCGCTCAGCATGCTGGCGATGGGCACGTCGATCGCGATGGTCGCCGGCATTCCGCTCGGGCGCGTGATCGGCGAGGCGTTCGGCTGGCGCGTCACGTTCCTGATCATTGCGGGCGCGGCAGGCGCTGCGCTTCTGCTGTTGCGCGCCACGCTGCCGGAACTCCCGAGCCAGGGCGCCGGATCCCTCAGCAGCGTCGGCGTCTTCCTGCGCAAGCCGGCGCTGGTGTCGCTCTACGCGATTACGGTGCTCGTCGTGTCCGCGCATTTCACGTCGTACACGTACATCGAACCCTTCGTCCAGAGCGTCAACCACGCGAGCAGCAGCCGGATCACGTATGTGCTGATCCTGTTCGGCATTGCCGGCATGCCGGCCGCGATCTGCTTCAATCGTGTCTATCCGCACGAGCCGGACAGGTTTCTGCTGGCGTCGATCATCGCGTTGTCGGGGTGCCTGCTGATCCTGTTCCCGTGCGCGCTGAACATCGTCACGCTGTCCGTACATACGCTGGTGTGGGGCGGTGCGATCGTCTGTTTTGGTCTCGCGATGCAGGCGTGGGTACTGAAGCTGGCGCCCGAGGCAACCGACCTGGCCGTGTCGATCTTCTCGGGCCTCTACAACGTCGGCATCGGCGCCGGCGCGCTGCTCGGCAACCATATCGCGAGCGGCTTTGGATTGCCGTGGGTCGGCACCTTCGGTGGCGTGGTCGGCGCGGTCGCGGTCGGAATCGCGTGGCTCGCGTTGCGCCTTCACGCGAAACGGGCGGTCGCGTAACCGACGCCCGGTTCCCGGGCGCGACGTCGGCGGCAGTGGCCCGACGGCGCGCCTGACACGTCATGCAATCGAATAACCGCCGTCGGCCACGAGCGCATGCCCCGACACATAGCTGGAATCGTCCGACGCGAGGAACGCGACGATCGTCGCCATTTCCTCGGCGGACCCCCAACGTCCGGCCGGCGTCGCCGCGGCAAAGGCCTGTTGCGCATCGTCCGACGGCCAGATGCCGCGGTGATGGAACGGCGTTTCGATCAGCCCGGGGCACAGTGCGTTGACGCGCACGCCTCGCTTGAACCACTCGATAGAAGCCGTCTTCGTCATCCCGATCACCGCGTGTTTGCTCGCGATATACACCGACGCATTCTCGAAGCCGATGAGCCCGCCCATCGACGCATTGTTGATGATGCTGCCCGAGCCCTGGCGCAGCATGATTTCGGCCGCGTACTTCATCGAATTGAACACGCCGCGCACGTTCGGTTCGAACACCATGTCGAACCGTTCGGCATCCTGCTCGAGCAGCGGCCCGAACACCCCCTCCGTGCCGGCATTGTTGAATGCGATGTCGAGGCGTCCGTAAGTCGATGCCGTGAACGCGAAGAGCTTGCGGAGATCGTCTTCGTTCGCGACGTCCGCGGCGAAAGCCCTGGCTTCGCCGCCGGCGGCCGAGATGACTTCGACCAGCTGATCCAGTTCCGTCTTGCGTCGTGCCGAGACGACGACCTTCGCGCCGCGCCGTGCGAGTTCGATCGCGGATGCGCGGCCAATGCCGGAACTGGCGCCCGTCACCAGGGCGATGCGGCCGTCGAGTTGAGCCGGTTGGGTGCTTGCGTTCATGATGAGATGCTCCAGAGGGGTTGATCATTCACGTCGAAACGACGTCTGAAGCACAGTGTGGTTGTTCGTCGGCCATAAAAAAATGGAACAATGACGCATTCAGAATTCCTGATTCAGGAATAAAATCGCTTCGTCACAAGCGTCAACGGGGAGACTCATGCTCAACCGACTCGACATCCTGAAGATCTTTGCCGCGGCCGCCGCGGCGCCCACATTCCGCGAGGCGGCGGCGCGTCTCGGCGTGTCGCCCCAGGTCGTCACGCGCGCGGTGCGCGAGTTGGAAGAGATGCTGGGCGAAACCCTGTTCCATCGGACGACCCGCAGTATCCGGATTACCGCCTTCGGGCAGTCGTTCGCGCTTGAGGCGCAGGCGGCGCTTTCCGCCGTCGACGGGTTGTTCGGGGCCGCGAACGGTCAGGTCGATGAACCGGTCGGCATCGTCAGGGTGACGGCCCCGTCAGGCATGGGGCGTCATTACGTCCAGCCGATCCTGACCGATCTGATGCAGCGGTACCCGGGTCTCGTGCCGGATCTGAGACTGTCGGATGTGCCTTCGCCGGTGGTCGACGAACAGATCGACATCGGCGTGCGGGTCGGGGCGATCGGCGATAACCGCTTTGTCGCGCGCATGGTCGGGCCGTTGCCGATGTGGGTCGTGGGCGCGCCGTCGCTGATCAAACGGCTGGGTGAGCCGAAAAACCTGAAGGCACTTGAAGCGATGCCGGTGACGTGCCTGATCGACCGCGCGAGCGGCCGGGCATGGCCGTGGATTTTTCGCGGAGAGCAACAATTCAAACCCGCGTCGCCGGCCTATCTGACGGACGACACCGAGGCGGAGGTCGACGCCGTGTGCGCGGGGTTGGGATTCGCTCAGTGCTCAGAATATCTCGTCCGGCCGTACGTCAACAAGGGGCGTCTGGTGCGCTTGCTGTCCAACCTCGAACCCGAACCGTGGAAACTGCACGTCTATCGGCCGCGGCGTGGCCCGATGCCCCGTCGCATCCGGGTGGTGTACGACGAACTGGTGGCGAAGCTGGCGCAGGCAACGTGGCGGGGATAGTCGCTACGAAGCAGGGTGAACTTCCGGTTTCGCCATAAACCCGCAATAGCCGCCCGAATTATTTCCATTTCGTCGGCAGCATCACCAAAGATTGGGTTTTTCCCGTCAATTATTTAAATTATTAACGATAAAACATTCCCGATCCGAAAACCCTTCATCTCCCAGTATTTGACCGCATGCTGCAAAGATTGAAACGGAGAAAGGAACGTCATTAATCTGCGTACGCGTGCGAAGCGGGCCGACGTGCGTCATTCACAACGATCGGGAGACAAAGATGAAGAGCAGAAATCATTTAGGAATATTGATGATGTGCTTCGTTGCGGCGGCGATTGGTTTGTCCGCATGCGGCGGCGACGATGTCGATTCATCGCCGGGAACGAGCACCTCGGCAACCAGTACGACCTCCACCACCGGCACGACATCGACGGCCGGTGGCAGCGGGACCACGGCCACGGCGCCGACGGCCATGCAGCAGATCGCGGTGAATCCGCCTCCGATGGGCTGGTCGTCGTGGAACAGCCTCGAGGAGAACGTCAGCTTCACGACGATCAAGGCGCAGGCCGACGGGCTGGCCGCACTGAACGCGAACCTCGCGACGGGCAACAAGTACCAGTATGTGAATATCGACGAAGGCTGGTGGACGTCCAGGAAACGCGATGCCAACGGCAACTTCATCATCAACGTCGACATGAACGGCAACCCCACCAACCAGTGGCCGGGCGGGATGAAGGCGATGGCCGACTACATTCACGGCAAGGGGTTGAAGGCCGGCATCTATATCGACTCGGGTCCGCAGGGCTGCGGAAACACGAACGGCACGCATTTCGTCGGCAGCGATTACGCGCACTACGATCACGATTTCCTGCAGTTCGCGCAATGGGGCTACGACTTCGTCAAGGTCGACTGGTGCGGCGGCAGGGTGGCCGGATACGATCCCCAGCAAGCCTATACGGCGATATCGCAGGCGATCCAGAAAGCCTATGCCGCCACCGGAAAGCTTCTCGTGCTGAACATGTGCGACTGGGGCACGCTCGGCGGCAGCGGATATCCGGATGACAACCTGGGGCCCTGGGATTGGGGCGCGGGCATCGCGACGTCGTGGCGGACGACAGGCGATATCTACGGGCCGGGGAGCGGGGTTCCGAAGTTCGGTTCCGTGCTGGGCAATTTCAACGGCAACTATCATCCCGAAGGCCAGCACACCGGTTATTACAACGATCCGGACATGATGGTGGCCGGCATGGGCATGACGGCGGCGAACGACCTCGCGCATGTGAATCTGTGGGCCATCGCCGGCGCGCCGATGATACTCGGGAACGACCTGTCGCAGACACTCGCGAGCGCTACAGTGAGCCTGCTCACCAATCCCGAGCTGATCGCGATCGACCAGGACATGCTGGGCCTGCAGGGATTGAAGGTCGCGGATGCCAATGGGCAGCAGGTCTGGGCGAAGCTGCTGGCCGGCGCAGGAAAACGCGCCGTCCTGCTGTTCAACAACGGGTCGGCGGCAAGCGACATGACCGTCACGTGGCAGCAACTGGGTTTCGCCGCGGGGACCTCGGCCACCGTCCGCGATATCTGGGCACACAAGGATCTCGGCACGGCCAACGGTTCCTATACGGTCGCGGGCGTACCCGCCGGCGGCACGGTGATGCTGGTGCTGGGCGGCACGGACCTTCCGTCGACGACGTTCCTGCCGAGTACGTTGTCGGGTGGCGCGACGTATACGGACTGCGCCGCCTGCGCGAGCGGCAAGAAGGTCACCGGGCTCGGCACTGTGACGTTCAACAACGTGACCTCGCAAACGGCGGGCGGCTACATCCAGATCGCGTACCAGAACGCCGGAACGGAAACCGTCAAGGCTCGGCTCGGCGCGAACGGCGGAAACGGCACGACGCTCGCGTTTCCGCCCACGGGCAATGCCGTCGGCACGGTGACGGTGTTCGCGAACCTGGTGTCCGGGCAGAACACGCTGACCTTGTCGAGCCTCGACAGCACGACGCCGGCACCGGAGGTCACGTCGGTCGCGGTGGTGGCCGGGCCGGTGAAAGTCCCGCCGCCGCCGCCGATGGCGTATGAGGCCGAGGCGGCCGGCAATACGCTCGGCGGTGCGGCGCGCGTGTCGTCTTGCGGCGCGTGCTCGGGCGGACAGGACGTCGGTTATATCGGGAACGGTGACGGCACCAGCAACGGGACGCTGACGATCAACGGCATTTCGGTTGCGTCGGACGGCACATACAGCATCGTGATCGCTTACGTAAACGGCGATTCGACGCCGCGCAGCGCGCAGCTCGGTTTCGACGGTGCGGCGCCCGTCTCCGTGTCGTTCCCGTCGACGGGCGGGTGGGGGAGCGTGTCGACGCTGACGGTGACGGGCACGTTCAAGCAGGGAAGCGCCAACACGCTGAAGTTCTCCAACCCGACGGGCTGGGCGCCCGATATCGACGGCATCAGCGCGCCGGCGAAGCAGTAACGTGCGCGTGACGCGGCTATCCGGCCACGGGTGGTCGCGCCATGCGTCGGGCGATACGCGAGAAGCCGCTATATTGCGGCATCATCATGGCACCGTCGCACCCGCGAGCGGTGCCCGATGTCCGACTGGAGCCCCTGCATGCCGATACCCCGGATTGAAACCCGCGACGCGATGGGAGACCCCGATGCGGTCTTTCTGAACCCGGACCACGTGCTGTGGATGTCGCGGCCGACCGCCGCGCAGCGGCGCCCGGACGGCATGGGCATTCGTGTCGACGACCGCGTGAAGGGCGGTGCATTGCTGATGGCCGACAACCCGCCGGCCGCGCAGCTGCTGCAGGATCTCGGCCCGTTCGTGACGGTAACGCTGTCGAACCCGTCGTCCGACTATCCGGACGGCCTCGTGCATATCCGCGCGCACGCGATCGTCAAGATCGCGACGGACGACCACGACAAGCCGCTGGCCGAGCGGACGCTGGGCTGGGTCCACGTCCAGGACGGCTCCGTGTTCAAGGTGAAGGATTTCGCGGGCGTGGCCGCGCAATGGCAGGCGTCGGTCTCGGCGGCCAGCCGCTGACCGGGTCTTCGCGCCTGCGCAACGATGCCGCGGCCCGGTGTGGTATTCGATACGCCATTCCTCGATCGGCCGCATAACATGGCGCCTTCAGTCGAACCCGTGCGCGTTCAGGCCTTCGTCGCGGAAGCGCCCGTCGACGCTTTCGGTGCACGCGTTCGCCACCGGCTTGCGGAGAATCCATCATGAACCTGTCCGTATCCGATATCACGCCGGAGGAACTCCGGCTGTTCGGCGACATCGTTGCCCGCCTGGAAGCGCTGGGGCCGCTCGTCGATGTGAGGACCGTCGTGCTGCCCGCGATCACGCAGTTGATCCGCGCGGATTTCGCCGCATCGTTCGATTGCGACGGACAAACCGGGCTCTGGCGCAACGGCTTCTCGTACAACCTCGATCCGTCGCAGATCGCACGGTATGAAGCGTGGTTCCAGCATATCGACCCGGTCACGCCGCAACTGCGTGCGCGCCGCGTGGCGACCTGCGTCGACGAGGTGATGAGCCGCCGCGATCTGGAGCGCACCGCGTTCTACAACGATTTCCTGAGCCGCGACGGCATGCACCACGGGATCAACGTCTATGCGTTCGACGGCGACACGCACGTCGGCGACCTGCGCATCTGGCGCGCGCAAGGGCGGCCCGACTTCACGGAACGCGACAAGCTGCTGCTGAACGGCATCGAGCCGTTTTTCCGGCGCGCGCTGCTGAGGCGGCGTCATGCGTGCGCCGGGCTGACCGAACGCGAGAGCGACGTCGCGCGGCTCGTCGCCGCCGGCTACACCGACAAGGACGTCGCGCGCACGCTCGGGATCGGGCTGTCGACGGTCCGCACGCATCTGCGGCGCGTGATGGCGAAGAAGGGTGTCGCCAACCGGGCGAGCCTGGCGGTCGCGATGGCGTGACCGGTCGCGCCGCGGGCGACCCGGGGTCATCCATTGTGATGATGGGCGTCAAAATCCGCGCGTCCTACCTTGTGACGATCCCCTGTTACGAGGCATGCCGACCATGACCCCCCTGGGTTCCCTGACGCTCACCGAAGCCCGGCACGCGATCCTGCGCCGGGAGTTTTCCTGTGTCGAATACGCGTATGCCTTCATCGAGCGGCACGCGCGCTGGCGTTACCTGAACGGTTTCACGTGCGTCGACGACGCGCGGCTGCTGGCCGAAGCCGCCCGCTGCGACCGCGACCTTGCGACGTCGGCCACCCCGCGCGTGCTGCTCGGTCTGCCGATCGCGATCAAGGACAACATCGACACCGCGTGCCTGCCGACCGGCAACGGCACGCTGGCGCTGCACAACCGCCTGCCGCCGCAGCATGCGCCGGTCGTCGCGCGGCTGCTGGCCCACGGCGCGCTGATCGCGGGCAAGACGAACCTGCACGAGCTCGCGTTCGGCGTGTCCGGCAACAACCGCGTGACGGGCGCGGTGCGCAACCCGTACGATTTCGACCGGATCCCGGGCGGCAGCAGCAGCGGCTCGGGCGCGCTGGTCGGCGCGGGCGTGGTCCCCGCCGCGCTCGGCACGGACACCGGCGGCTCGGTCCGGATTCCGGCGGCGCTGTGCGGCGTGGTCGGCTTTCGGCCCACGGTGGGGCGTTACCCGCCGGGCGGCGTCGCGCCGATTTCCCGCACGCGCGACACCGTCGGCCCGATTGCCCGGTCGGTGGAGGACATCGCGTTGCTCGACGCGATCCTGGCCGGCGACGCCGCGTCGATGTCGACCCCGATGCGCAGCATGGCGCGTCCCGTGCGTCTTGCGATTCCGCGCACGACGTTCTGGCGCGGCATCGCGCCGGATGTCGACGCGGTGGCGCATGCCGCGGTGGCGAAGCTGGAGCAGGCGGGATTCGAGTGCGTCGACATCGACCTGAATGCGTACCCGGGGTTCTTCGACGACGAGCCGGCCGTGATCGCGATGTACGAATTCCGTGCGTCGATGCAGGCGTATCTGGTCGAGAACGGCTACGACCTGTCGGTCGACGACATCGTCGCGAACGTGGGGAGCCCGGACGTCGCGAGGATTGCCCGGCATATCACCGGCCCGGCCGGCATCAGCGAAATGGCTTACCGCACCGCGCTCGACCGGCGTACGCGGTCGCGCGCCGCGTATCGGCAGTGCCTGGCCGACAGCGGTGCCGATGCGCTGGCCTTTCCGACCACGATCGCGACCGCCTGCCCGATCCCGTCGGGCGACACGATGATCCTCAACGGCGAGACCGTTCCGGTGTTCCGCACCTACACCAGGAATACCGAGCCGGGCAGCAATGCCGGTGTACCGGGCATGACCGTGCCGGCCGGCCTGACGGCGGCCGGTCTGCCGGTCGGCCTTGCACTGGATGGCGCGGCCGGCACCGATCGCGAACTCATCGCGGTCGCGCTGCACGTCGAACGGGTGCTCGGGCGGCTGCCGGCGCCGGACGACGGCTATGGGGTGGAGGGCCGGCTGGCCGGTTACCCGGCCGCCGGCGGCGCAACGTGACGCGTGATCTGCCGGAACGCGTGGCCAGGCGATCGCGACGGGATGCGATCGACTTTGCTTTCGCGTTCCGGGCAGCGCGCTCGGGTAGCTATCGGGTCATCGACGGAATCGAGGTGCTGGTTGCCTTCGCATAGAAGCCGACCAGCGTGTCGTGCATCTGTTGACGGCTGGCGTCGTCCGCGTAGGCCATGTGGCCCCCCGGGTACAGCACCCGCGTGTAGCTGGATTGCATTTGCGATGACGGGATCTGGCCGCCCTTGGGATCCGATACGTATTGCATGTCCCAGTCGACGAGCGCGGCCGGCACCACGCCGTCGTAGTACCCGGCTGCGGTCATCACCTGCATTTTCGGATTGATCGCCATTTCATCCGCAATGAAGATCGTCGCGTCGGGGAAGGGCAGTTGACTGCCGTTCGGATAGCTGGTGGTGTGATTCCAGTTGTTTCCGGTTGCCGCATTCAGCCCTTGATATCCGGAAACGGTCTGGTATTTGAGGCTGTTATAAACGTATGACGTAAAGATCGGCGTGTAGGCGGACAAGTCGTCGAGCGATGGATCGTAAGTCAGGTAATTGTCGATCGATGCCCGAATGTTGGCGCCCGCCAAAGCCTTGCGCAGATCGTATGCGCCGAGCGTTTTCCCTTGAACGAAAGCATTGTCGAAACTCAATGGAATTTGAGGTCCGACGCCTTCGTTGGCGAAATAAAAGGTATCGCCGATTACCGTCGGGTTGGATGGGATCGATTGCGCCTGGGCATTGAAAAAGTACGGACTGCCGCTTGCATTGGCATACAGGAGATTGCCGAATAGCGCGTTGAGCTGCGGTGCGACGGTTTGCGCCAGGGTTACCGCACTGGAGGACGAGCGCGACGACGAATCGGGCAGCCCGGTCGACGCATTCAGCGGATCCGCCAGCTTGACGAGCGTATTGAACGAGAAATCCTCCGATCGTTGAAAGAGATCGGGCAGGCTCAGCGCGGACAGAGTCGGGTCGGTAATGGCTCCCCAGTATTGGGCTGCCATCGTGATGGTCGGGCCGATCAGCGAAGGAACCGGATAACGGCGGCTGGCATGAACGGAGCCGTCGCTGTACTTGTTGATTCGCTGTTCGTATTCGTTGAGGGCCGGCGCCTGCATGATCAGGCCGCTCAGCTTGATTCCGTAGGTGTCGTGCAGTGTGTACGACATGATCCCGACACGGGGCCCGCCGTAGGACTCGCCATAGATCATCAACGGCGACTGTCCGCGATTGTTGATGTTCAGGTAGCGGTATATCAGCCCCGCATTGACTCGCTCATCCGCATCGACGCCCCAGAAATCCTGGTTTTTCTTCGGCGCGATCGCTTCGGAATAGCCTGTTCCCGGCGGGTCGACGAAAACGATGTCGGTCTTGTCCAGCAGCGTCTGCGGGTTTTCTCCGAGCGTGACGTCATTGGGACCCGAGACGGTCGAGCCCTGTTCGGAAAATACCCGCATCGGCCCGTAGGAGCCCATGTGCAGAAAGTTCGATGACGAACCGGGCCCGCCGTTGAAGAAGAAGGTGACCGGGCGCTTCGTGACGTCCGCGCCATCCAGCGTGTACGCGGTGTAGAAGATCGACGCCGTCGGCGCGTTGGTATTGGGATCCCGCACGGTCAGGTGGCCTGCCGTCGCCGTATAGGTGAGCGGCTTGCCGTTGAGCGTAATGCGATGGTGCGTCACCGCCGCCGCTTCCGTCGCGGACGGTAGCGATCCGGTTGCGGTCGTGTCGTAGGCCGTGTTGTCGAGGTAGGGCTGGTCGGCGGCCAAAGGCTGCAGCGACGGTGACGATGGCGTGGTGGCGGACGTGGTTTGAGGCGGTAGCGGCGCCGGAGCCGAAGCGGCAGACACTGAAGCGGCCGGGCTGTCATCACCACCGCAGGCCGAGACGAGACATGCGGCGAGGATGGCCGCTCCGAGATAGCCGGCCTTGATCGACGGTAGTCGACGGCCGAAATGATTCGCATCAGGTAAACGCGACATTTTTACCCCTTATGTTCGAATTTGAAAAAGGCGAGTTTTTATACGTCTCCTGTATTTCGGCAACCTCCTGTTTGCCGTTGATTAACGAATTGAATGGGCGTGACAAGATCGGCACGATTGCATGCCGTAAGTGATGATTAATGAATTAATCGTTATGCTTCTTTTGTTTTTATTGATGGGATTCGAGCTTCCGTGGCGCATCGGTTAGGATGGCGTACCGAATGTATGTCACAAAATTTTACAGCGCAAGAAGTTTGTAGAAGTTGAAAATGTTGAGTATGTTTTTATAAACACGGATTAACTCGAAGGGTTCGTCAATCGATGCGAATGCTTTTTGATTATTGGGCGTCAGCGGATATTCGGCGGGCGCGCCGGGCGGGAAATTCCTCGCGCTCTGGCGCGATCTTGATGCCGAGCAGGCCGCGGTTTCGTCGAGTTCGCCGGTGTGCCGTTCCGATGATGCTTCGTGGGGTCAGCCCGCGTCGCTTTCCGCCGTCGCCGACGATCGGGCGCGTCGCCAATCTGGTCGAGAACCGTGGCGATCCATCAGGAAAACCCTGATGCGGCTCGCCGAAGCGGCCTTTTCATGCCCCGGCCGGCACGGCGGCTGCCTCCATTCCGGCCCCCCGGCGGGCCGCATCCCGGGTTGTCGCTCCCCCTGATCCAGCATGGCTTGCAGACCGTATTGCCTGTCACGACGGGTATGGTGGTCGGCGATATTTGGCGAATACCCCCGAATTTCAATACCTCTCAGGTATTGAAATGGCCGCCCAAAAGTATTGGACGCTCCGTTTGACCGGGACGTATAAATCGCCTCAAGAACTTCATCTACACGGCGTGCCCCATGTCCTCCGTCACCATCGAACGCATCGAAACCCGTCTCGTCGACCTGCCGACGATCCGTCCGCACAAGCTGTCGGTCGCCACGATGCACGGCCAGACGCTGATGCTGGTGAAGGTGTTCTGCAGCGACGGCGTGACGGGTATCGGCGAAGGCACCACGATCGCCGGCATGGCGTACGGCCCGGAAAGCCCCGAGGCGATGAAGCTCGCGATCGACACGTACCTCGCACCGGCGATCGTCGGCCACGACGCGACGCGCATCCAGACGCTGATGGCGTTCCTCGGCAAGCTCGCGAAGGTCAACCACTTCGCGAAGAGCGCGCTCGAAACCGCGCTGCTCGATGCGCACGGCAAGCGGCTCGGCGTGCCGGTCAGCGAACTGCTCGGCGGCCGCCGGCGCGACCGCCTGCCGGTCGCATGGACACTCGCTTCGGGCGACACGGCAACCGACATCGCCGAAGCCGAGCGGATGCTCGATCAGCGCCGCCACAACGTGTTCAAGCTGAAAATCGGTGCGAAGGCGCTGGCCGCGGATATCCGGCACGTGGCCGAGATCAAGAAAGCCGTCGGCGACCGCGCATCGGTGCGCGTCGACGTGAACATGGCGTGGAGCGAAACGCAGGCCGTGCGGGCGATTCCCGCGCTGGCCGATGCCGGCTGCGAACTGGTCGAACAACCGGTCGCGTCCGCCGCGGCCCTGGCGCGCCTGATGCGCCGCTTCCCGGTCGCGCTGATGGCCGATGAAATCCTGCAGGGCCCCGACAGCGCGTTCGACATCGCGAAGCATCACGGCGCGGACGTGTTCGCGATCAAGATCGAACAGAGCGGCGGGCTTTTCGCCGCGCAGCGTGTGGCCGCGATCGCGGATGCGGCCGGCATCGAGCTGTACGGCGGCACGATGCTCGAAGGCGCGTTCAGCACGGTCGCCTCCGCGCACCTGTTCGCGAGTTTCGCGAATCTGCAGTGGGGCACCGAACTGTTCGGGCCGCTGCTGATCACCGAAGAGATCCTGACGCAGCCGCTGGACTACAGCGAGTTCGAACTGACCGTGCCGGACGGCCCCGGTCTCGGTATCGAACTCGACGAGGACAAGGTCAGGCGCTTTACCCGCGACGGGCTGACGAAAGTCGTCCGGTAGCGCGAGCCAGGCAAGCCCCGCCATTCCCCCATAACTACGTGGAGACACCATCATGAGCGTCAAAGTTTTCGAGACCAACGAAGTGCAGGACCTGCTGAAGGCCGCGTCGAATGCAGGCGGGAACGGCGGCAACGCGCGCACCCGGCAGATCGTGCAGCGGCTGCTCGGCGACCTGTTCAAGGCGATCGACGATCTCGACATCACGCCCGACGAAGTGTGGGCCGGCGTCAACTACCTGAACAAGCTCGGCCAGGACGGCGAAGCGGCGCTGCTCGCGGCCGGCCTCGGCCTCGAGAAGTATCTCGACATCCGGATGGACGCCGAGGACAAGGCTGTCGGCCTCGACGGCGGCACGCCGCGCACGATCGAAGGGCCGCTGTATGTGGCGGGCGCACCGGTGCGCGACGGTGTGTCGAAGATCGACCTCGACGCGGACGAAGGCGCGGGCCCGCTCGTGATCCACGGCACGGTGACCGGCGTCGACGGCAAGCCGGTGGCCGGCGCGCTGGTCGAATGCTGGCACGCGAACTCGAAAGGCTTCTATTCGCACTTCGACCCGACCGGCGCGCAGACCGAATTCAACCTGCGCGGCGCGGTGAAGACGGGCGCGGACGGCAAGTACGAATTCCGCACGCTGATGCCGGTCGGCTACGGCTGCCCGCCGCAAGGCGCGACGCAGCAGTTGCTGAATGGCCTCGGCCGCCACGGCAACCGCCCGGCGCACGTGCACTTCTTCGTCGACAGCAACGATCACCGCAAGCTGACGACGCAGTTCAACATCGACGGCGATCCGCTGATCTGGGATGACTTCGCGTATGCGACGCGCGAGGAACTGATCCCGCCGGTGGTCGACAAGACCGGCGGCACGGCACTCGGCATGAAGGCCGATGCGTACCAGGACATCGAGTTCAACTTCGTGCTGACGCCGCTGGTGCAAGGCAAGGACAACCAGATCGTCCACCGCCTGCGCGCTGCCGCGACGGCATAACCGCCCGCCGGCGCGGCGCGGATGCGCCGCCGCCGGCCGGGTTCCCGCGAGATTCAACCGACACCGATGCGAGCGTGCCTTGCAGGACCCGGCACGCGCATGGGAGGAGCCAACATGTCCGCCACGATCGACCAAGCCAACGAACTGGAGCACCTGCTCGCCACTGCCGTGCAGGACGACAAGGAAGCCGGCGTATTCCGCTGCCGCCGCGACATCTTCACCAACGCCGAGCTGTACGAGCTCGAGATGAAACACATCTTCGAGAGCAACTGGGTGTATCTGGCGCACGAAAGCCAGATTCCGGACAACAACGACTACTACACGACGTGGATCGGCCGGCAGCCGGTGGTCGTCACGCGCGACAAGACCGGCGAACTGCATGCGGTCATCAATGCGTGCGCCCACAAGGGGGCGATGCTGTGCCGCCGCAAGCACGGCAACAAGGGCAGTTTCACGTGCCCGTTCCACGGCTGGACGTTCTCGAACACCGGCAAGCTGCTGAAGGTGAAGGACGAGAAGACGACCGAGTACCCGGTGCAGTTCAACACGAACGGGTCGCACGACCTGAAGAAGGTGGCGCGCTTCCAGAACTATCGCGGCTTCCTGTTCGGCAGCCTCAGCGCCGACGTGCTGCCGCTCGAGGACTACCTCGGCGAAGCGCGCGTGATCATCGACCAGATCGTCGACCAGGCGCCGAACGGGCTCGAAGTGCTGCGCGGCAACTCGTCCTACATCTACGAAGGCAACTGGAAGATGCAGATGGAGAACGGCTGCGACGGCTACCACGTCAGCACCGTGCACTGGAACTACGCGGCGACGATGGGCCGGCGCAAGGAAGACGGCACCAAGGCCGTCGACGCGAACAGCTGGAGCAAGTCGGTCGCGGGCGTGTACGGCTTCGACAACGGCCACATCCTGCTGTGGACGCAGACGATGAATCCGGAAGTGCGGCCGGTGTACCAGCATCGCGACGAGATCAAGGCGCGCGTCGGCGACGTGCAGGCCGATTTCATCGTCAACCAGACGCGCAACCTGTGCGTGTACCCGAACGTGTTCCTGATGGACCAGTTCAGCACGCAGATTCGTGTCGTGCGGCCGCTCGGCGTCGACAAGACCGAAGTCACGATCTTCTGCTTCGCGCCGAAGGGCGAGAGCGAAGCCGACCGCACGGTCCGCATTCGCCAGTACGAGGATTTCTTCAACGTGACGGGCATGGGCACTGCCGACGACCTCGAGGAGTTCCGCGCATGCCAGGCCGGTTATGCGGGCACCACGGCGATGTGGAACGACATGTCGCGCGGTGCGCCGCTGTGGGTCGACGGCCCGGACGAGAACGCCCGGAAGATGGGGCTGAACCCGCGCATTTCGGGCGAGCGCAGCGAGGACGAAGGGCTGTTCGTGTGCCAGCACGAACACTGGATGCATGTGATGCGCGATGCGCTGAAGAAGGAACGCGGGGAGGTGGCGGCATGAACTTCGATTACCGGACTGTGTGCGCGGCGCTGTATCGCGAAGCGCGTCTGCTCGACGATCGCCAGTGGGACGAGTGGCTGACCTGCTACACGGAAGACGTCACGTACTGGATGCCCGCGTGGGACGACGACGATCGGCCGACCGACGACCATCAGAGCCAGATCTCGCTGATGTACTACCCGGATCGCGGTGGCCTCGAGGATCGCGTGTTCCGCATCAAGACCGAGCGCAGCGGCGCGTCGACACCCGAGCCGCGTACCAGCCACAACGTGACGAACGTCGAGGTGCTGGCCGAACGCGAGAACGAAGTGGACGTGCGCTACAACTTTCACACGCTGAACCATCGTTACCGCGTGACCGACCACTTCTTCGGCACGATGTTCGTCACGTTGCGCAAGGCGGGCGACGCGCTGCTGATTTCGCACAAGAAGATCGTGCTGAAGAACGACTACATCCGGCAGGTGCTCGACGTCTACCACGTCTGACGCCCGTTGTTTTGTCATGAAAGGAAGTGGAGGTGATGCCATGTCCAGCTACAAGATTGCACTGAATTTCGAGGACGGGGTGACCCGCTTCATCGACTGCAAGGCCGGCGAGAAAGTCCTCGACGCGGCCTTCCGCGCGAAGATCAACCTGCCGATGGACTGTTCCGACGGCGTGTGCGGCACCTGCAAGTGCCGCGCCGAAAGCGGCGCCTACGATCTCGGCGACGACTACATCGACGACGCGCTCACCGAGGACGAGAAGGACGGCGGCCTCGTGCTGACGTGCCAGATGGTGCCGCAAAGCGATTGCGTGATCGCGGTGCCGACGTCGTCGGTCGCCTGCAAGACCGGGCAAAGCGGCTTTGCCGCGACCGTGACGAAGGTCGAGCAGCACAACGATGCGGCCGTCGTGCTCGAACTCGACGTCGGCGCGGCCGCGCCCGTGTTCCTGCCGGGCCAGTACGTGAACATCGACGTGCCCGCGAGCGGCCAGCACCGTTCCTATTCGTTCTCGTCGGCGCCGGCCGATACGAAGGTCAGCTTCCTGATCAAGAAGATTCCCGGCGGCGTGATGAGCACGTGGCTCGAATCGGCGCAGCCCGGCGACACGCTGGAACTGCACGGGCCGCTCGGCAGCTTCTACCTGCGCGACGTGCAGCGGCCGCTGCTGTTGCTCGCCGGCGGCACGGGCCTCGCGCCGTTCCTGTCGATGCTCGAGGTGCTGGCGCGCACCGGTTCGCAGCAGAAGGTGCACCTGATCTACGGCGTGACGCGCGATCTCGATCTCGTGCTGGTCGACGCGATTGAAGCCTATGCGGCGAAACTGCCGAACTTCAGCTTTGCGACGGTCATCGCGGACGCGGCATCGAGCCACCCGCGCAAGGGCTGGGTCACGCAGCATATTCCGGCCGATGCGCTGAACGACGGCGACGTCGACGTGTATCTGTGCGGGCCGCCGCCGATGGTCGATGCGGTGCGCAAGTATTTCGACGACGAAGGCGTGAAGCCCAACAGCTTCCACTACGAGAAGTTCACCCCCAACGTCACGGCAAAGGCGGCATGATCATGCAACGATTCTCCGGCAAGGTCGTCGTCGTCACCGGCGCGGCACAGGGTATCGGCCGCGGCGTCGCGCTGCGCGCGGCGGCCGAAGGTGGCAAGGTGTTGTTCGTCGATCGCGCGGATTTCGTCGCCGAGGTGGCCGCCGAAGCGCCGCATGGCGAGACGGCCGGATTCGTCGCGGATCTCGAAACCTACGACGGCGCGCACGCGGCAATCGCGTGTGCCGTGCAGACGTTCGGCGGCATCGACATCCTGATCAACGGCGTCGGCGGCGCGATTCGCATGCGCCCGTTCGCCGAGTTCGAGCCGGCGCAGATCGACGCGGAAATTCGCCGTTCGCTGATGCCGACGCTCTATACCTGTCACGCGGTGCTGCCGCACCTGCTCGCGCGCGGCAGCGGCACGATCGTCAACATCTCGTCGAATGCGACCCGCGGCATCCGCCGCGTGCCGTATTCGGCGGCGAAAGGCGGCGTCAACGCGCTGACGCAGGCACTCGCGATGGAATACGCGGAGCACAACATTCGTGTCGTCGCGACCGCGCCGGGCGGCACCAGCGCGCCGCCACGCCGCGTGCCGCGCAATGCGGCCGGCGACAGCGAGCAGGAACAGGCGTGGATGGGCGAAGCGGTGCGGCAGGTGACCGATTCGACGTACTTCAAGCGCTACGGCAGCCTCGACGAACAGATCGCGCCGATCCTGTTCCTCGCGTCCGACGAGGCGAGCTACATCACCGGCACGGTGCTGCCGGTTGCGGGCGGCGATACGGGTTGAGCGACTTGCCGTGAAGCTGCCTGCTGTTCATCGACAACCCATCGGCCAGTGCGAAGACGCCGGCCACGGAGACATCCATGCGTGATCGCAAAGCCATCGTTCCGGCGGGAATGGAAGCGGTGTACGAGAAAATCGGCTACGCGCCGGGCCTGAAGGTCGGCGATACGCTGTACGTATCCGGTCAGATCGGCCGCGACGCGGCGATGCAACTCGTCGAAGGCCGCGAAGCGCAGATCGTGCAGGCGTTCGAGAATCTCGGGCGCGTGCTGGAGGCCGCGGGTGCCTCGTTCAACGACGTGGTCGACCTGACGACGTTCCATACCGACATGCGCGACCTGCCGTTGTTCATGCAGGTGCGCGACCGTTACCTCGCTGCGCACCCGAAACCGGCGTGGACGGCGGTCGGCGCGCACATGCTGGGCGGGTCGCCCGGTTATATCGTCGAGATCAAGGCGGTGGCGGTGTTGCAGGCGTGATCGTGCAAATGCATGGCTGTCCGGCTTCCGCTCAGTTTCGCGAGGCCGGATCGGCGCGTTCCGTCGCTGGCAGGTACGCCATCCCGTGTTCGTCGTACAGATCGTAGATGAGCTGCAGCATGCGTTCGATGTCGTCGGATTCGTCGAGCATGCGCATGCTCATGATGATCGGCGACACGAGCCTGGCGTCGTCCAGATCCAGGTATGACACGTCGTCGCGTTTGAGCCCGTACACGCTCTTCGGCACGATCGACACGCCTTCGCCCGCCGCGACGAGCCCGAGCGCGACCTGCAGCTCCCGCGTCTCCAGCACGCGCGCCGGCTTGAGCGCGCGATCGTGGAACGCCGCGAGTACCTGATCCGCATAGCTCGGGCGCGGCGCCTTCGGAAACACGATCAACGTTTCGTTGAGCAGGTCGTGCAGCGACAGCGCCGCATTCGCCGCGCACAGCCGATGGCCGAGCGGCAGCGCCGCGATCATCGGTTCCTCGCGCAGCACGACGCGGCGCACGCTCGGATCGTTGAGGCGAATGCGCCCGAAGCCCACGTCGATACGGCCTTCCTTGAGTGCCTTGATCTGGTCCATCGTCGACATCTCGTGCAGGCTCAGTTCGACCTCGGCATGCCGCTCGCGATAGCGGCGAATGACTTTCGGCAGCATCCCGTACAGCGTCGAACCGACGAAGCCGACCGACAGGCTGCGTTCGATCTTGCCGACGCGGCGCGTCATCGATTCGAGCTCGGCCGTTTGCGCCAGCAACTGAACCGCATGCTGGAGGAAGAAGCGGCCGGTCTCGGTGAGCTTCAGCGGACGCGATTCGCGCTCGAACAGCATTGCGCCGAGCAGCTGTTCGAGTTGCTGGATCTGTCGGCTCAACGGCGGCTGCGCGATGTGCAGCCTTTGTGCCGCGCGCGTGAAGCTGCGTTCTTCGGCGACAGCAACGAAATAGCGCAGATGGCGTAGCTCCATGTTCCTTGCCGTCGAATGGAGAGAGGGGGATGAAGCCGGAGCCGCACACGGCGGAGGGCCGCCATGTGGCCGTGAGTTGGCGTTCTTCATTCTACGGTAGCTTCGACACGGACGCGGTCGGTTTTTTCAGGAAAATTAGTTCGGTTTGCAGATGGATTCATGTGGCACGGCACGCCATCCGTGCACCAAGTGTGGGCGGCCAACCCATTCATACCTCGCAGATATAAGCTGATACCCATTCGGTGTTGGACTGGTGAAATTGTGGTCGCTACTATCGTCGCAAACAGGTTGCAAACCCGAACGGAATCATGCAACAAGGAGACGCCCCCCGATCACATTCCCCATCGGCCGGAAGCCCGCGGCGAGTCGAACGGCAGCGTCGACGCTCGACGCGCATGCCGTGTTGCTCCGGCCCAGTCGCGATTTTCAGAAAGGAACCCGCGTTTCGCGCTTGCCGTACATCGGCGGGCGTAGCGTCGAATCAGCGGAAATAAATCCATCGATTCCGGATAGCTGATCAGTTATCCGAAGAAACGAGAATTACCCCTATCAACGTTTGGAGACGGAATGAGATTTCAGCATCTCGTAGGCGGAGCTTTGCTCGGATTCACGACGGCAGGCTTTGCGCAAAGCAGCGTGACGTTGTACGGCGTGATCGATACGGGCGTCGAATACGTGTCGCACGCCAATGCCGAGGGGAAGGGCATCGTGCGCATGCCTTCGATCACCGGCGAGCTGCCGTCGCGCTGGGGGCTGCGCGGATCGGAGGATCTCGGCGGCGGTTACAAGGCCGTCTTCGCGCTCGAGAGCGGTTTCAATGTCGGCAGCGGCACGATGGGACAGGGCGGCAGGTTGTTCGGGAGGCAAAGCTGGGTCGGAATCGACAGCCCGTACGGCACGCTGTCGTTCGGCCGTCAGTACACGATGACGTATTACGCGGTGCTCGATTCCGACCTGCTCGGCCCGAACATCTACGGGCTGCCGTCCCTCGACGCGTACATCCCGAACGGCCGCGCCGATAACGCCGTTGCGTGGCGCGGCAAGTTCGGCGGATGGACGGCTGGCGCGATGTACTCGTTCGGCCGCGATTCGGCCGGGACGGGAAACTCGCCGGGGCAGGGTACGTGCGCGGGCTCGACGCCCGGCGACATGACCGTGTGCCGGTTGTGGTCGGCGATGCTCAAATACGATTCGACGTCGTTTGGCGCGGCCGCGTCGTATGAGGAACAGCGCGGCGGCGGCGCGACCGCTGCCGCGAACTTCTTCGACGGCCTCAAGCCGATGCCGCTGACGTCGAACGGCGACAAGGACGACCGCGCGCAGGTCAACGGCTACGTCAACGCGTTCGGCGTGAAGTTCGGCGGCGGCTGGATCGGTCGCTGGGTGGACACCGATTCGTCGGGCGGCCCGAACGTGCACTCGAACCTGTTCTATCTCACCGCGAATTACTACGTGACGCCCGCTTTCCTGGTCGATGGCGGCGTCTATCACGTCAACGTCTCGGGCCAGGATGCACGCGCGACGCTCGGCGCGTTGCGCGGCACCTACTTCCTGTCGAAGCAGACGGCCGTTTATCTGCAGGGCGCGTACCTCGCCAACAGCGCGCACGCCGCCTTCACGATCAGCGCCGGCGGTGGCGGCACGACGCCCGCACCGGGGCAAAACCAGGTCGGTGTGATGGCCGGTATCCGGCACATGTTCTGAGCGAGTCGCTTCGAACGACCACGGAGCGAATCGGTGCGCGCCGGTTCGCTTTCAAGCAGGCAAATAACACGAAAGAAGACGGAGGGACGATATGAAATCGACGATCGGCGGCAACGACGGCCGCAGTGGATGGCGTTTGGGGGTAGTGGCGGTCGCATCCGCGCTCGGAAGCCTGGCGCTGTCAGGCTGTAACGATCACGACGTGGCGGCGTCCGGCGGCGGCGCGACATCCGTTGCGCTGGCATGCAACGACACGATGAAAGCGCGCTTCGCGCCGGACGCGAACACCACCGTGATTGCCGTGAAGGCGTTCAAGGCTGGCGATCCGCTCGTGCTCGCTGCATCGGCGGCCACGTCCGCGACGCCGGTTGCCGGAAGCGATCTGTGTCTCGTCAAGCTGAACGTCGGCCCGGGCAATGCGGGGCCGGCGGGCGCGCCGTCGACGTCAGCGGGCATCGGCATGGAAATCTGGCTGCCCACGCCGTCGAACTGGAATCACCGGATCCACAATCTCGGCGGCGGCGGCTGGCAAGGCGGCGCCTATGACGACCCGACGCAGATCGCCAGCGCCGGTGGCGTGCCGGGCGCGGCGACGATCGCGGCCGCCGAGGGTGCGGTGGTCGGCACGACGGACACCGGTCATGCCGTCACGAACGGCTCGTTTGCGATGAATCCGGACGGGACCATCAACACGACGCTGTGGGGCGACTTCGCGCAGCGGAGCCTGCACGAGCTGGCGCTGAAGACGAAGGCACTGGTCGCCGCGTACTATGCGACGCCGCAGAAGTACGCGTACTGGGACGGCTGCTCGACGGGCGGCCGGCAGGGCTACAACGAGGTGCAGAACAATCCGTCCGACTACGACGGCTATCTGAACGGCGCGCCTGCGTTTAATTGGTCGAAGTTCATTACGAACGAGCTCTATCCGCAGGTCGTCGCGCAAAACGATCTGGGCGGCGTGACGCTGACCGACGCGCAACAGACGCTGCTGTCGGGGGCGGCCGTGAGCGCGTGCGATTCGGTCGGCGGCCAGCATCTGGGTTATCTGATGGATCCGGCCCAGTGTCGCTACGATCCGACTCAGGACGCGAACGTACTGTGCGCCGGCGTGAAGATCGGCGCCGTCACGGGGACGAATGCAACGGCCGCGTGCGTGACGGCCGCGCAAGCAACGTCGATGAACAAGACCTGGTACGGGATGACGCGCGACGGTTCGGTGCCGAGCCCGGCTGCCGACATCGGCACGGCAACGTCGCTGGCGAGCGATCAGCTGTGGTTCGGCCTGATGCGCGGAACCCTTACCGGCGCGCTGGCCGGATCGTCGCCGTTCAGTATCTCGACCGACCTCGTTGCGCTGGAACTGCAGGATCCGACGATCGCAGGGTCCAGCTTCGCGAACGCGACCGGAAACGGCGCGAACAAGTGGAAGGGCCTGAGCTATGCGGGTCTTGCGAACGCATACGATCAGGGCATCGCGCTGCAGCCGTCGTTCGGCAACATCAATACCGACAATCCGGATCTGTCGGGGCTCGTGAAGACCGGCGCGAAGGTGCTGCATTACCACGGTCTCGCCGATCCGCTGATCACGCCGTCCGGCAGCATTAACTACTACGAACGCGTGGCGAGCCGGATGGGCGGAATCCCGGCCGTGCAGCAGTTCGACCGGCTGTTCCTGGTTCCCGGCATGGGGCATTGCAGCGGTTACGGCGGTGTCAACGGCACGGCCGGCCCCGCGCAAACGGCGAATACGGTGCCGCTGCCGAACGCCGACCGGCAGGACCTGTATGCGAAGCTGGTCGACTGGGTCGAGCATGGGAGCGCGCCGACGAGCATCACGCTGACATCGGCGGACGGCAGCGCGAGCCAGCCGGTGTGCATGTATCCGACGAAGGCCACGTACAACGGTTCGGGGTCGATCAAGGATGCGGCGAACTATTCGTGCCGGTAGAGGCTGGGACGGGATGCGCGCGGCGGAGCAGGCCGCGCGTATCTGGTGTCGCGAAGGGTCGGCTACGACGCGTTGCCGGGATCTATTTCGTGTCCTGCAATCCCTGGAGACCCATCGGTGCCGTGAGGTCGATATAGGACCCGGCGGCTAATGGATTCCCGTGCCACGTAACCGGCGCGGCGAGAAAGCACGACCTCAACGCAGGGCCCGTCGGTGTGAGGTCGAACATCGCATCGCCGCAAGGCAATCCGTCGACGATCGTACCTGCGCTGACTTCAGCCCTGGCGCGGTCGCAACAGTTTTCCGGGATGAAGATCAGGCCGTCGATCGGCACGTTGCCCAGCAGGACGGGGCGGGGGCCGTGAATCGACTGCAGCGTGCGTTTTGCGCCCCAGCCGAACAAGCCGCCGGCGCCGTCGTAGTGGGCCTGACTCCCGGGCGGGAAGGTGACGCCGAGCACCACCAGCGGTTTGGTCGTGACCTCGGGCCTGTCGGTGTAGCCGTCGAGCGCGTATTCCCAGAGGGCCATGCCGCCGATCAACAATGCGGGCAGGCAGAAAAACAGCACGGTACACGCGAGCCGTTTCAGCAGCGGCAGCCGGCGCAGGAACCACACGAATACCACCACCGTCAGCACGACCCAGACTGTCGACGAGAAGGTGACCGCGGCCATCGCGATGCCGCCCAGTTCGCCCGCTTCGGCATGGCTGACCGACGGAAACAGCGCGGACAGCAGCGCCGGCGTGGCCAATGTGCCAAAGCGCGTTCGGCGGTGTCGGAGTCGCATCGGTTGTCTCGTCAATGGGCGCGGAGGGTCGTGATTGGCTTCTCGACGGGCACCACGCTGCCCGCGCGCGGGCGGAAGCGATTCGACCGGGTGGGCAGGCCGCGGGTGTCGATCGCCCGGTCATCGAGGCATTTACGACTGGCGCGTCGATGAAGTCAAGCGGGATGAGGGTCCGCTGATCGGGTTGTGTCTCGACGAAGCCAGGTTGTAAATCCGGCTCCGTACACGGCTTGCATGCCGCTTGGGCGATCATTGGCGCTCGACAAGCATGGCAAGCAGTGCGGGATGCAGAATCTCGCGGTGCTGTTGATGGCGCCGTCGCGCATCCCGCCCGAACAGTTCGGCAAGGCCGTGTTCGGGCATTCTTCAGGCGAAAACGTTTGCGAAAACCCGCTGTCGCGAACGTCGCCCGCGCGGGCCGATGCGAGGCCAGGCAAGGTTACTCGACATATCAATACAAAATATTACCGACGTCGCCGCGTATCGTTCCCTACAATCCCCGCACCTGACACGTGCGCATGACGTCCCGTGACGCCTCTGTTTCCCGGTCGTATCGAAGCGTCGAGTCATCTCGCGCATGCCCGGAATCGAACGCGTACGGGTCGGGTTCGCGTCGTACCGGCTCTCGACGGGCAGGCAAGCGGACAACGAGCTATTGACAGGAGTGCGAAATGGTAACGCTGCAAGTCGTCCAAAATCTCGATGCGCTCACGAACGCGATCGAAGTCGCGATTGAGCGGGCCGACTGGAGCGAGGCTGTCCGGGCCGCCGAGACACGTTTGAGGTTCGTGGCTGCGCTTGCGCCCGATCAACCGGACGAGGTTCTTGCGGCGCTCAGGAGAATGCAGGAGATCGATGTCCGGATCTCCACCGCCGCACGCGAAACGTTGCTGGCGCTCGTCGCCGAGTGCCGGATGGCGTTGCATGAGACCGGGGTAGCGACGAACGAGCTGAAGGCGCACCAGAGGTCGCTCGACGCGGGCGCTGCGGCATCGCGCTGTGTTTCTTCCCGCGCGGGTACGCGACTCGCTGCCCGGCCGGCCACGCGAGGCTGATATTCGTTTCCTAGGGGGTGACATGAGATTCAGAAAACGCACCAGTCATGTCGAGGCAACCCGGTGGTTCGTCGACGGCGACCATGACCGGGTGGAGCGCCATCAGGGCATGTGGGCGGTCGCGACGCCGGAAGGCTGGCGTTCGGTGATGCCGGGCGACTGGATTCTGCTCGACGAGTGCGGAAACTGCTGGCCGATGGACCACGGCCACTTCGAGCACTTCTACGAACCGGTGGCTAGGTGACTCGATTCCTGGCGGCCGGGACGCCCGCGCCTACCGGCTCTTGCGTGAAAACAGCAACGAATCGGCGTCATTGAAGCGGATCCGCGTCGGCTCACCATACCCGGCTTTCTCCGCCACGCGGATCGACGCGGCATTCGTCGGCGCGATCAAACACACGCTGCGCTCGAACCGCTGCTGCGTATCGAGCCACGCAAGCGCGGCCGCGAGCGCTTCGGTTGCATAACCCTTGCCGTGCGCCCACGTCGCGAGCGCCCAGCCGGCTTCCGGCACGCCGCGAATCGACGGTTCGACGATCCGGTGGAAATCCGCGAAGCCGAGATCGCCGACATAACGGCCCGACGCTTTCTCGCGAATCGCCCAGTAGCCGTAACCGAGCAGCGGCCACAGCCCGCGATACGCGAGCATGCGCATCCACGAGTCGCGCGGCGCGGACGGCGCGCCGTTGAAGATGTGCGCAACGACATCCGGCTCGGCCCACATCGCGGCGAGCGCGTCGAAATCGCCGAGCGGATGGCCTTCGAGGACGAGGCGCGGCGTGTCGAGAACGGGCGGGGAAGAGACGGGCGGCATCGTGGTTTCCGGGGAGGTGTTGAATGGAACGGCTAGACCGTCAGCACGTCGATACCGCGTTGCCGAAGGTCGTCGACCACGGCCGGATCGGCGCCCGTATCGGTGATCAGCATGTCGAGCTGCTCGACGCTCGCGATCACCGACAGGTTGCGCTTCATCAGTTTCGACGAATCGGCTACCGCAATCACCTGGCGCGAGATCTTCAGCATCTGCGCGTTGAGCTGTGCTTCGAGCAGGTGTGGCGTCATCAGGCCGATCTCGGGGTCGAGGCTGTCGACGCCGAGGAACAGCCGGTCCGCGTACAGCCCCTGCAGCGCGACGACGGCCTGCGGACCCGACAGCGAATAGGAATTCGGCCGCAGTTGACCGCCCGGCATGATCAGGTTGATGTGCGGCGCGGCCGCGAGCAGCACGGCCACGTTGAGTGCATTCGTGATCACGTTCAGCGATTGCAGCTTCATCGCGAGGATCTGCTTTGCGATTTCCTCGGTCGTGCTGCCCGAGTCGAGCAGGATCGTTTCGCCGTCGCCGATCAGCGCGGCAGCGGCCGTCGCGATCCGCACCTTCTCCGCGTGACGGAGCTTCTGCTTGACCGCGATCGGCACTTCGTCGCTCTCGCGCAGCACGAGCGCGCCGCCGTGCGTGCGCAGCACCGCGCCGGCCGCCGCGAGCGCATTCAGGTCGCTGCGCACCGTGACGAGCGAAATGCCGAAACGCTCGGCCAGCTCCTCGACGGTGACTTTCTCCCGTTCGCGGACCAGTTCGCAGATCAGGCGTCGACGTTCCTCGACGAGCAGCGGCGCGTGATCGACGGCAGGCGATGGAGGCACTCGGTGAGCGGGCATGTCCATTTCGGCAAGACAGGGAGCCGAAATGATATCAAAACCCCTGCCCGGGCTGGAGCGCACGCAATGCCGACGGGCCGAGCGGCCGGCCCGCCAGCCGGGCCGCATGCACGGCCGCGCCGACATGCGGGCCGAGCCGCGGCGCGGTGAGCACGGCATGCGGCACGACGCGGGTGAGCGCATCGCGCAGCGGATCGAGCACGAGTGCCCCCGCGTTGAACACGCCGCCCGAATACGACACGGGCAGCGGCTGGCCGGGCGGCCAGTCGAGCGCGCGCGCGACGCCGGCCGCGAGCCGCGCGAGTTCGTCGGCCGCGCGTTCGATCAGCGCATGCGCGTGCGCGTCGCCCGCGCGCGCCGCATCGATCACGAGCCGCGACAACTGTGCGAAGCGGCTGCGCACGGCGCCCGAATTCACCGCCGCGCACAGGTCGAGGTCGTGTTCGAGCGAGAAGTGCGCACGCACGATGTCGAACAGCGGCCCGCGAGCGACGCGGCCGTCGGCCATCCGCGAGAACGCGGCGAGTCCTTCGCGTGCGAGCCAATACGCCGAACCCTCGTCGCCGAAGATCTCGCCCCAGCCGCCGCAGCGCGCGGTGCGGCCTTCGAGCTGCCCGTACGCGATCGACCCGGTGCCGGCGACGATGCTGATGCCGTCGCCGCCGGCCAGCGTGCCGGCCCAGCTGCACACCATGTCGTTGCCGATCCGGTAGCGGCCGTGGTCGAACAACGGGGCGAGCAGGCCGTCGAGTTCGGGCAGCAGGCGGCTGTCCTCGCCGTAGGCGGGCAAGCCGGCGAACGCGTACGCGATCTCGTCGCGCGCGACGTCCGCCGCGGCCAGCACCGCGTGCACGCCGTCGGTGAGCAGCGTGCGCAGCGCATCCATGCCGATTTCGAGGTAGTAGCTGGTGGTCGTTTCATGGCGCGCGAGGATACGGCCTTGCTGGTCGATCACCATGAAGGCGGTTTTCGTGCCGCCGCCGTCGATGCCGAGAAAGAGTGGAGTCATGTGGGCTGCCCCGCATACGGATGAATGGTGACGCCCGCCACGACGCGGTTGACGGTGCCGGATGCGCTCGGATTGTCGGGTGTGAGCCCGAGCCGCAGCGATGCGAGCAGCGCGAAGCACTGCGCGAGAATCAGCGCAACGGGCGCGAGCGCGAGATCGGGCAGGCCAGGCGGTAGCGGCACGGTCAGGTCGTCGTCGGACGGCAGTGTTGCGGTGCCGTCGGCCGGCGCGACGCCGACCGACAGTATGCCGGCCGCACGGTTTTCGCGCCGCAGTTCGCGCAGCAGGTCGAGATCGTAGCGGCGCGTATGCGGATCGCCGGACAGCAGCACGACGACGAGCGTGCGCTCGTCCAGGAACGTCTTCGGGCCGTGTCGGAAGCCGAGCGGCGATTCGGCCATCGCGACGATCAGCCCGTCGGTCAGCTCCAGCAGCTTCAGCGCGGCTTCGCGCGCGAGCCCGAGCAGTGTGCCGCTGCCGAGATAGACGACGCGCTCGGGCAACTGCCGCACGTGCGCGGCGATCCGCGATGCCTGCTCGCGCAGCAGCGTGCACGCGGCGTTGGCCAGCGGTTCGACCGGCATGCCGGTCACGTCGAAGGCCCAGGCCGCGCCGAGCAGCATGCCGCTGAAACTGGACGTCATCGCGAACGCCTGGTCGTGCGTGGCCTCCGGTAGCAGCACGACGTGCGCGCGCGGATGCGTGCCGAGGTGCCGGTTCAGCATGCCGTCGGCCGCGCACGTGAACACGAGATGGTGGCAGCCGTCGACGAAGCGGTCCGCCAGCTCGACGGCCGCGACGCTTTCGGGGCTGTTGCCCGAGCGCGCGAACGAGACGAGCAGCGTCGGCACGCCGGGCTGCAGCGTTTCGCCGGGGCACGCGACGATGTCGGTGGTGGCCACCGCTTCGACGCGGCCGCCGAAGCGGTGCCGCAGCGCGGGGACGAGGCACTGTCCGATGAAGGCCGAGCTGCCGGCGCCCGTCAGGACGATGCGCAGGCCGGGATCGGCGAGAAGCGGCACGAGAAATGCGTCGAGCGCCGCGCGTTGTGCGTCGACGACCGCGTGAACGTCGGGCCATACGTCGGGCTGCTGGGCGATTTCGCGCGCGGTGTGGGCGGCGTGGCGGCGGGCAAGGTCAGCGGGATCGAGGTCGAAAAATTCCATGAGCAGTTCAGAGGAGAGTCGGTCACGCGGCACACGCGTGAAGATACGGACGGACGGCGGCGGCCGTGCCGTCTTGCAACAGGGCGCCGGCACGCAGGTCGAGCCGCCCTTCGCGGACGGCCTCGTACTGGCGCGGCAGATGCTGGCTGATCAGCGTGAGCGGCGGCGGCGACGCGTCGAGACGCGCGAGCAGGTCGGCACACGCGCGCTGCACGGCCGGATGGGTCCAGTAGTAGCGGATCCGGTCGCTCAGGCTGTATGTGAGGTCGAGATCGAGCTGTGCACCGGCCGCGTAGTAGTCGCGCCAGTGCGCGGGTTCGTCGCGCATCACGCCGAGCACGGTCGCGATGAAGCCGTCGTCGCGGCCGAGCCATTCGCGCTCGATCGCGGCGAGCGCCCACAGCGTTTCGCGCATCGCGAAGGTCACGCCCGGTCCAACCTTCAGGATCGCGAAGTGATCGCGTGCGAGTTGCGTGAGATTGTCGGGCGTCTGGTAATCGGTCGAATGCGCTTCGAATACGAGCGCGGGTTCGCGTTCGATGAATGCGCTCAGCGCGCGGGCCTTGCCGGCGTCGTAGTCGATGACCTGGTGATGATCGAACTCGACGCCGGGCTGCACGACCATCGCGATCACGCGCGACCACGCATCGTCGAGGCCCGCGCGCGCAAATGCGTCGCGGTGCAGCGCCAGCGTCGCGCCGGCCGCGTCCGGCGTGGTGACGGCCAGCGCGTCGAGCGTCTCGTGCGCGCCACCGGGCACCGGCACCTCCGTACCGATCACGTAGACCGGCGGCTCGCCGCGCGGCGAGCCGGCTGCCCACGCGTGTTCGGCGGCGCGGCACAGGCGCACGGCGCGCGCCGCGATCTCGGCTTCGGGCAACGGCGACGGATCGTCCGCGCACGACATCGAGCAGTCGAGATGAAGCTTGCGGAAACCGGCCGCGACGTACTGCGCGACCATCGTCTCGGCCTTGTCCATCGCGTGCGCGGCCGGCAACCGGCGCCACGCGTTCGGGCCCAGGTGATCGCCGCCGAGCAGGATCGCGTCGGGGCTCACGCGTTCGCGCCTGGCGATGTCGAACACGTAGCGGCGGAAGTCGTGCGGCGTCATCCCCGTATAACCGCCGTCCTGGTTGACCTGGTTGCAGGTCGCTTCGATCAGCGCGGGGCGATCGAGCGCCGCGCATTCGCGCAGCGCGGCGGCGATCGCGACCGGATGCGCGGAGCACACGGACGGGATGCCGATCGCGGGCCCGCCGCGCGATGCGTGCCGGGGCGACTGTTTGTGACGGCGAACGAGATCGAGCAGGTAGTTCACGCCGATTCCCCCGCTGCGTTGGCGGCCGTCGCGTTTTCCGGCTGCAGCGCGAGCAGCAGCGCGGCCAGCAGCGCCAGCGCAATGCCCGTCAGCTTGCTGCCGGTCGGCGCCGTGCCGGTGACGGCCATCGAGATCACTGACGTCAGCAACGGCGCGCCCGCATTGACGAGCGGCGACACGACGATCGCCTTGCCGAAGCGGAACGCGTAGACGAGCGTCAGCGCGCCGATCGCGTTCAGCACCTGGATGACGGCGGCGAGGCCCGGGCCGCTGATCCCGTAGTTGATCGTCCGGCCGAAGTCGGTCATCCACAGCGCGAACGGCACGCACAGCAGGCCGGTCAGCGCCATGTAGAAGAAGATCGATTCCGCATCCATCGACGCGTTCGCGATCTTGATGAAGTACGCCTGCAGCCCCCATGCGACGAGCACCAGCAGCGCGAGCGCGAACCACAACCCGAATCTGGCGGGCCCCTGGCCCGACTGGAAATCGAACAGCGGCAGCGAGCAGAGCGCGAGCACGATCCCGGCCAGGCCGAGCTTGCCCGTGCGTTCGCGCAGCAGCAGGAACGACAGCGCGATCGTCAGCGCCGGCGACAGCGACACGATCGGGAACACGAGATACGGCGGCCCCGATTCGACCGCGCGAAACAGCAGCATCTGTCCGCCCGCGCCGAGCAGCCCGATGGCCAGCCCGAGCGCCAGCGAGCGGCTGTCGTGCCGCACGCGCCAGCCGGCGCGCCCCAGCGCGACCAGCGCGGGAGGAATCATCGTGAACGCCCACACCACGTAGATCAGCGTATCGGGGAAGCCCTGTTCGGCGGGCAAACCGGTGAATGCGCCCCACACGCCCCACAGCAGGGTCGTGACGAGCGCGTGGACAAGCCAGTTGTTTTGCATCGGTCGCGTCTTTCGAAGATGATTCAGAACCGTCGAATGCTTTCGTTTTTCGCTGAGCGAGCATACTCGGAAGCAATCGATGGGCCACTCCCGACGGTGTTTCACAAAGAAACATCAGAATCACCTGCCGGGAGCCGCCAATCTATGTTCTTTCGATATCTTTCGTTATTAGTGTAAACCACAAACGAAAGAAAACGAAAGATGAACTAGATTGCCGATCTGCACGATGCGGATGTGTCGGCGCACAGCCCTTCTTCACGAGGAACCTCGTATGAACGCTTGCTTTTCCTTTCGATTTCTTCGGCCCGCCGGGTTTGCCGGCCGGCCAACCCGGCGCGCGCCGGCCGTCGGCGGCGCCGGCGCGCCGCTTTGCCGCGAGGTGCGCCCATGACCACGCGGCGCGCGTTCGTGCAGTGGCTGGCCGCCGGCGCGGCGAGCCCGATCCTGGTCGGTGTCGGCGTGCGCGATGCCCACGGCGGCGAACCGCGGCGCGTCGCGCTGCGCGATGACCGGCTCGTGATCGAGTTCGATTCGGCGATGCGCTGCCGGCTGGCCGTCCGCCGAGGCGGCGGCACGCGCGCGCTGACCCGTTTCGATACGAGCGAGACGCTCGAACAGCTGATCGGCCCGGCCCCGGCGCCGACGCCGGACGGCCCCGCGCCCGACACGCGGCCGGTGCGCACGATCGACCGCTTCGCGATCGTCGACGCCGCGCATGCGGAAGTCGCGACCGCGTTCGGCTCGGGGCGGCAACTGCGGCTGGTCGGGCGCTCGGCGGAGGGCTTCGAGAAGACGCTGCGCATCACGTTGCTCGACGCGCGGCCGGGTGTCGCGCTGATCGACACGCAGTTTCGCAATGTCGGCGCGCAGGCGGCCGACATCCGCGCATGGAACGTCGGCGCGCACCGGTTGCTGCCGGCCGCCGCCGGCGCGGGCGGCTACTGGACCTATTCGGGCGCGAGCCATGCGGACCGGCGCGACTGGGTGCAGCCGGTGAAGGCCGGCTTCGACCAGCGCAATTTCATGGGCATGAACGCGTCGGACTACGGCGGCGGCACGCCCGTCGTCGACGTGTGGCGGCGCGACCAGGGCATCGCGCTCGGCCATCTCGACACCGTGCCGCGCCTCGTGTCGCTGCCGGTGAAGGCGGTGCGCAACGAAGTCGCGCTCGGCCTGCGCGGCGAGAAGACGGTGACGCTCGCGCCGGGCGCGACGCTCGACACGCCGACCGCGTTCGTGATGCTGCACGACGGCGACTATTTCGTCGCGCTCGATACCTACCGCCAGATGATGGGCGCGCAGGGGTTCCATGCGCCGCCGCCGCCGGCAAGCGCGTACGAGCCGATCTGGTGCGCGTGGGGCTACGAGCGCCAGTTCAGCCTCGACTACGTGCGCGCCACGTTGCCGAAGGTGCAGGCGCTCGGTTTCAAGTGGGTCGTGCTCGACGACGGCTGGCAACGGCGGACCGGCGACTGGGTGCCCGACCGCGCGAAATTCCCGGCCGGCGATGCGGACATGAAGGCGCTCGTCGACGACATCCATGCGCGCGGGCAGAAGGCGCGGTTGTGGATCGCGCCGCTCGCGGTCGCACCGGGCAGCGACGAACTGCACGACAACACCGACATGCTGCTGCTCGACGCGGACGGCGCGCCGCAGGCGATCACGTGGTGGAACAGCTTCTATCTGTGCCCGGCCTACGAGAAGACCCAGGCGCACATCGCCACGCTCGTGAAGAAGGTGATCGGTGAGTGGGGTTTCGACGGGATGAAGATCGACGGCCAGCACCTGAACGGCGTCGCGCCTTGCTATAACCCCGCGCACCAGCACGCGCGGCCGGAGGAGTCGGTCGAGCATCTCGCGGATTTCTACCGCGTGTTCCATGACGCCGCGCATGCGCTCAAGCCGGACGCCGTCGTCGAAGTGTGTCCGTGCGGCACCGCGTACGCGTTCCACAACATGCGCTATATCGACCAGGCGCCCGCGTCCGATCCGCTGTCGAGCTGGCAGGTTCGCCACAAGGGCAAGACGCTGAAGGCGCTGATGGGCGCGTCGTCCGCGTATGCGGGCGACCACGTCGAACTGAGCGACGGCGGGCGCGATTTCGCGTCGGCGGTCGGCGTCGGCGCCGTCATCTCGACGAAGTTCACGTGGCCCGTCGATCCGAAGCCGAAGAACTCGTTCCTGCTGACACCCGAGCACGAGCAGGCGTGGCGGCACTGGGTCGGCGTGTACAACGCGCACCGGCTCGCCGAGGGCCGCTATCGCGGCGAGCTCTACGACATCGCGTTCGACAAGCCGGAGGCGCACGTCGTGGAAAAGGACGGCGTGCTGCATTACGCGTTCTACGCCGACCGCTGGAGCGGCTCCATCGCGCTGCGCGGCCTGCAGCCCGACCGCTTGTACCGGATCGTCGACTACGCGAACGGCAATCGCACGGTCGGCCACGTCGCACCCGGGCAGGCCGCGATCACATTGCGCTTCGAGCATGCGGCGCTGCTGCGCGCCGAACCGCTCGACGCTTGAGCGTCACCTCGCGTCACCCGGCATCATCTCGCGTCACCGAGCAACCCGGCAGTTCCGCAACCCGCAGTTCCATTCGTCATCCCGACCCCTCCACTGGAGAAGCATCGATGAAAAAAACCGTACGCAACCTTTCGTGTGTCGCGGCGCTCGCGCTGTGCGCATCGATCCTGCAGGCCTGCGGCGACGGGTCATCCGACCCGCTGTCGTCCAAGGCCTTTGCCGCGACCCGTCCGGCCGCGCCGACGCCCGTGCGTGCCGGCTCGCACTGGGCGCCCGTCGTATCCGACACGTGGCAATGGCAGCTCAGGGGCAAGCTCAACACGTCCTACGACGTGGCCATCTACGACATCGACCTGTTCGATACCGATCCGGCGACCATCGCGGCGCTCAAGCAGGCCGGGCGCAAGGTCGTCTGCTATTTCTCGGCGGGGAGTTCCGAGAACTGGCGGCCCGATTTCTCGAAGTTCAAGGAATCCGACCAGGGCAAGAAGCTCGACGACTGGGAAGGCGAGCGCTGGCTCGACATCCGTTCGAGCAACGTCCGGGACATCATGACGGCCCGCCTCGATCGCGCGGTGTCGAAAGGGTGCGACGGCGTCGAGCCCGACAACGTCGACGGTTATGCGAACGACACGGGTTTCCCGCTGCAGGACAGCGATCAGTATGCGTTCAACGTGTTCATCGCCAACGAGGCGCACAAGCGCAATCTGGCGGTCGGGCTGAAGAACGACGTCGACCAGCTCGTGGCTCTCGAGCCGTCGTTCGATTTCGCGGTGAACGAGGAATGCAACGAGCACAAGGAGTGCGGCGGTTACACGGTGTTCACATCGAAGAACAAGCCGGTGCTGAACGCCGAGTACGCGAGCAAGTACCGCACGCCGAGCGGGCAGCGCACGCTGTGCGATGCGGCGCGCGCCCTGAACATGCGCACGCTCGTGCTGGCGAAGAAGCTCGACGACAGCTACCGGTTCAGCTGCGAAGCATCCTGATCCGGCCGCGCCCGCCGCGACGGGCGAACCCGTGTGACTGATGCTCGCGCGCGCACGCCGCGTGCCCAGGCGTGCGCGTCCGCGAGCGTCACGATGCCGTGAACCGGCGCGGCCCGAAACCGATGCGCAACGCACGGCCGACGTCCTGACGACGTTCGTTCATATCGATTCGCAGTACTTATCCATAGACACGATGAAAAATTGCATGCTGATTGCAGGCGCCGTCGTTGCGGCTTCGCTTTCCGTCGCCGCACGCGCGGAAGGCTCGGTCACGCTGTACGGCACGATCGATACGGGAATCGCCTATCTGAATCACGCGGAAGGAGGGCAGTCGCGTGTGTCGATGTCGTCGGGCGCGCTGTCGTCGAACGAATGGGGATTGACCGGCAGCGAGGGTCTCGGCGGCGGGATGAACGCGATCTTCACGCTGGAAAACAACTTCGACGTCGCGAGCGGGCAGCTCGACGGCGGGCGGCTGTTCGGTTCGAAGGCGTTCGTCGGCATCGCGTCCGATACGTGGGGCAAGCTGACGCTCGGCAGGCAGAACGATCCCGTCACGGACCTCGTGCAGCCGATCACGGCAGACGCGTTCAGCGGGCTCTTCGCGCCGCCCGGCGACGTCGACAACTACGACAGCAGCGTGACGTTCAGCAACGCGGTCAAATGGACGAGCGCGGCATGGCACGGCGTGACGGTCGCGGCGATGGCCGCGCCGGGCGGCGTGGCCGGCGCGTCGGGATCGGGCCTCGTGTATTCCGGCGCGATGGGTTATGCCGACGGTCCGCTGAGCGCGGCGGCCGGCTACCTGCACGTCGACAACGGCAATGCGATTCGTTCGACGCGCGGCGTGTCGTCGGCCGATTCGTTCTTCAAAAGCGCGGTCAGTCGCGCGTATGCGTCGGCCCGTTCGATCGGGATCGCGCGTGCCGGTGCGCAATATGCGATCGGCAACGTGACGGTCGGCGCGGCGTTCAGCTTCAGCGAATACCGTCCCGACGCGTCGTCGACGTTCGTGCATGCGGAGCGCTACAGGAACGGTTCCGCGTTCGCGCAATGGCAGGCGCAGCCGGCGCTGCTGGCCATCGTCGGCTACCACTTCACGTGGTCGGACGGCGATTCGTCCGCGCGTTATCACCAGGTCAACGTCGGCGTCGACTATCTGCTGAGCAAGCGCACCGACCTCTATACGACCGTCGGTTATCAGCACGCGAACGGCTTCAACGGGAGCGGGCCGGCCCAGGCCGTGATCGGGTCGTACAACGTCGACGCCGGCACGAATTCGCAATTGCTCGCGATCGTCGGCATTCGGCACCGGTTCTGAGCCCTCTGCCGGCCTGTGCGACGGCGAACGTGCGGATTTCCCGGACGCTCGCCCGCGCAAGCAGCCGCTCCCGCGTTACGCCACCGCGGCTTCCCGATGAAACGGATAGTCCGTATACCCGCGCGCATCGCCGCCATAGAACGTCGTGCGGTCGTAGCGCGTCAGTGGCGCGCCGGTCCGGAGCCGTTCCGGCAGATCGGGGTTCGAGATGAACATGCGGCCGAATGCGACGAGATCGGCGTGGCCATCCGCGAGGATCTGTTCCGCGTTGTCGCGCGTGAAGCCGCCGGCCGCGACGATCGTGCCGTGGAACGCCTGGCGCAGGTCCTTCGCCGATACGTCGTGTTCGCTTGCGTCCGCATTTTCCTCGTTGCCGCGAATCCGCGGCTCGATCACGTGCAGATACGCGAGACCGTAGTCGTTCAGGCGCCGCGCGACATAACCGAACGTCGCGTGCGGATCGCTGTCGGATACCGTGCCGTAAGAACCGCTCGGCGACAGCCGCACCGCACCGCGACGCGCCCGGCGCCCCAGACGGACACCGTCGCATCGACGACCTCGAACAGGAAGCGCGCGCGATTCTCGATCGGGCCGCCGTAGGCATCGGTGCGGTCGTTCGCGCCGTCGAGCAGGAACTGGTCGAGCAGGTAGCCGTTCGCCGCGTGCAGTTCGACCCCGTCGAAACCGGCCGCCTTTGCGCGTTGCGCGCCGGCGCGAAACTGCTCGACGATGCCCGGGATCTCGTGCAGCGCGAGCGGACGAGGCTCGACGAGTTCGGCTTCGGTAATCCCGCCGTGCACATCGCGGATCGCCGCATGTTCGAGCGAGCGCCGCGCGGACGGCGCGATGGGCGTCAAGCCGCCCGTGTTGGCCGGATGCGCCTGACGGCCCGCATGCCAGAGCTGCAGGAAGATGCGCGCGCCTTTCGCGTGTACGGCGTCGACGACCCGCTTCCAGCCGGCGACCTGGGCCTCGGTATAGATCCCCGGCGCATCCACATACGCGATCGCGAGCGGCGAGATTGCGGTGGCCTCCGTGATCAGCAGGCCGCCGTCGGTCGCGCGCTGCGTGTAGTACTCGACGATCAGGTCGCCCGGCACGTTGCCCGGTTCGCTGCGCATGCGGGTCACCGGTGCATGCACGACGCGGTGGTTGAGTGTGACGGGGCCGAGCTGCAGCGGATTGAACAGCTTGTTCATGGCGTTCTCCTTGGAACGGGTATTGGACGACTCGATGTTCGTCCCGAACGCCGCGCGCCAGTAGGCCGGCCGCGGCGATAAAACCCATTCCGCAGCGGAATGGCCGGCAATAACGCGGCCCGCAACGCTGCCGCGCGCGATGACATCGCCTTCCCGCGCGATAATCGGAACTTCACGCGACGCATGACGTGTGCGCGCCGCACTTCCGATCCGCCTCCATCACTCGACATGACGCTCGAATCCGATTGGCTCAGCCGCTTCATCGCGCTCGTCACGGTCACGGGGAAGCTCGAAATCCGCTGCGCGTTCGGCGCGCCGTGGGCGGTTACGTACGAGCGGTCGCCCGCGTGCGAGATCCCGTATCACGTCGTGCTGCGCGGTCGCGCGATCCTCGAGAATCCGGACGACGGCACGGTGCGCGAACTCGGCGGCGGCGACCTCGTGCTGCTGCCGCACAGCTCGCCGCACGTGCTGCACGACGGTAGCGGGCTGCCGGCGCTGCCGGCGATCAAGCGGCCCGGCGGTCACGTTTTCATCGGCGAGAACGCGGGCACGGGCGAGCGGCTGGACATGCTGTGCGGACGCTTCGTGGTCGCGCCGCCGCACGACCGGCTGATCCGGCGCCACCTGCCGCCGGATCTCGTCGTGCGCGCGGCGACGGACAGCCGGGTGCCCGACGCGCTGGCCGCCACCGCGCGGCTGACCGCCCTCGTGGAGCTGATGCGGGCGGAATCGCTCGAGCAGCAGCTCGGCGGCCTCGCGATCCTGAATGCGCTGTCGGCGGCGCTGTTCGCGCTCGCGCTGCGCGCGGTCAGCGAATCGGGGCAGGCGCCGACCGGCCTGCTGGCGCTGGCCGGCCATCCGCGCCTCGCGCCCGCGATCGTTGCGATGCTCGACGATCCGGCGAGGCCGTGGACGCTGCCCGAGCTGGCCGCGCTGTGCAGCATGTCGCGCGCGACGTTCATGCGTCACTTCCAGTCGAAGCTCGGGCACTCGGCAGCCGACCTGCTGACGGACATCCGGATGAGCCTCGCCGCGAATGCGCTGCGCCAGCCGTCGGCCAGCGCCGAAGCCGTGTCGGCCGACGTCGGCTACCAGTCGGTCGCTGCGTTTCGCCGCGTCTTCACGCGCTGGGCGGGGATGACGCCCGGCGACTGGCGGCGTCAGTCGCTCGGCGACCGGCACGATGCGGCGGCGCCGGACGATGGCGAGGCCGGCGACGCGGAGTAGGTCCGAAGCGGGCGGTTGTCCGCTCCGGTTGCGGTTGTCACACCCGGGCCCGCCCGCCATCGACCACACAACCGCTGTCGTCCGACGCGAGGAACAGCGCGGCAGCCGCCGGTTCGACCCAGGTTCGCGCGAGCGTCGTACTACAATTTGCGCGAACGGCATGCCGACTGCCGGCATGGTCGTGCCGCACGGCACCCGAACACGGAGAAGCAGCGCATGGATCGACTCGCGGCAATGGAGACCTACGTCAGCGTCGTGGAAGCCGGTTCGTTCTCGGCGGCCGCGAAGCGGATGAATCTCGGCCAGCCGGCCATCTCGAAGTCGATCGCGCAGCTCGAGGAGCGGCTCGGCGTGCGTCTGCTGCTGCGCTCGACACGCGGGCTTACGACGACCGACGCCGGACAGCGTTTCTACGAACACGCGAAGCTCGCGATCCGCGAGGCCGATCAGGCCGAGCACGTGGTGCGCGATGCGTCCGCGAGCCTGTCCGGCAAGCTGCGCGTGAGCGCCGCCGTGAGCTTCACGTGCCTGCATGTGCTGCCGCTGCTCGACACATTCCTGAGCCGGCATCCCGATCTGGAGATCGATCTCGCACTCGACGACCGCAACATCGATCTGTTGGAAGAGGGCACCGACGTCGCGCTGCGGATGGGCGAGCTGGTCGATTCGTCGATGATCGCGCGGCGCATCGCGCGCAGCCCGCGGCTCGTCGTCGGCACGCCGGCGTATTTCGCGCGGGCGGGCATTCCGAAAGCGCCGGCCGATCTCGCCCGTCACCAGGCGATCGTGTATTCGCAGCGGGGCGGCGGCGAAACCTGGTCGTTCAACCGGAACGGTGCCGAAGTCGCGGTCGCGGTTTCAGGGCGCCTGCGCGTCAGCGCGGCCGAAGGAATGCGGACCGCCGTGATCGCCGGCATGGGGCTGGCGGTCGCGTCGCGCTGGATGTTCTCGCCCGAGCTCGCGTCCGGCGCCGTGCAGGCCGTGCTGACCGACTGGGAACTGCCGCCGATCGACCTGTGGGCCGTGTTTCCGGCCGGCCGGCTCGTGACGGCCCGCGCCCGCGCGTTCGTCGAATTCGTCGAACAGACGCTGGCGGACGGCGAGCCCGCATCGGCGCAATGAAGGCGGCCGGGCAGGGCCGCCGTTTTCACCGACCCGTGGTCGCCGCTCAGAACGGCGCCTTGCCGATCGACGCGCCGCCGTCGACGTAGAGCGTCTGTCCCGTCATGAAGCCGGCATCGTCCGACAGCAGGAACGCGATCGCCGCCGCGATTTCGTCGGGCTTGCCGAAGCGCCCCATCGGGACGGCGGCGAGATAACGCTGCTCGCCTTCGCTGCCCGGTGCATTGTTGGCGCGGAACAGTTCCGTTTCCGTCGGCCCGGGCGCCACCGCATTGACGGTGATGCCCGTGTTCGCGAGTTCCAGCGCCCACGATCGCGAAAAGCTCACCAGCGCGGCTTTCGCCGCCGCATACGCGGTGCGCTGCACGATGCCGAGCACGGTCAGGCTGGAAAGGTTGACGACGCGCCCCCAGCCGCGCTCGCGCATGCCGGGCAGCAGTGCCTGCACGGTCTGGACGGCCGGATGCAGGTTCAGCGCGAGTACGTCGTCGAGGTCGCCGAGCGTCACGTCGCCGACGGACTGCGGGCGTACGAGGCCGACATTGTTCACGACGCCGTCGATCGCGTGCCGCTGCACGAGTGCTTGCAGCACGGCGCCGGTCGCCTGGCTGTCGGCGAGATCGACGCGAACGAGTTCGCCCGGGAACTCCGCGTCGTCGCGCGCGAGGCCGATGACGCGATGCCCGGTGCGCACCAGCCGTTCGGCAAGCGCGCGTCCGATCCCCTTGGTCGCGCCGGTGACGAGAAAAGTGCGTGCGGTCATAGAGGACTCCAGATGAAATAGGAAAACAGGAAGAGTCGCCGCGCCACGTGCGGTGGCGCGGCGGCACGCGCTTACGCGTGCACGGCCTTGTCGATGACGGGGAACATGTCCGACGGATCGGGGCGATGCGTGTAGTCGGGATTGACTTCCGAGTACAGCACGATGCCGTCCTGGCCGATCACGTAGCGTGCCGGCATCGGCAGCGTCCAGCCGGGATCGTTGTTGAATGCCGGCAGGTCGTTCTTCAGCATCGTGTACAGGTCGACCAGATAGTCGGGCAGGTTGAAGCGCAGGCCGAACGCGGCGCCTGTCTCGCCGTGTGCGTCGACCAGCACGGGGAAGCCGAGATGATTCGTGCGGACGGACTTGCGGCTGTTGACGGCTGTTTGCGGCGAAATCGCGACCACGTTCGCGCCGAGCGCCTGGAGCTGCGGCAGCGCCTCGTTCAGCGCCTGCAGTTCGAGGTTGCAATACGGGCACCAGACGCCGCGATAGAACGTGACGACCAGCGGCCCCTTCGCGAGCAGGTCGACGGACGATACGTCGTTGCCGTCCTGGTCCTTCAGGCGGAACGTCGGCGCGCGATCGCCGGCCTTGATCGCACGGGCGGCCTGGCCGCTCGCGATCAGTTCGGCCGTCGCGCGTTCCATGATCGGGTGGATTTCGGGCGGCGCGTGGTACGGCGGCTTGCCCGCCTTGAAGTCGGCCTTGAATGCGTCGAGTTTGTCCTGGAGCGACATGGCGAATCTCCTGTGAATGAATGGAAGTCGGGTTGCGTGGCTGGCGAGCGATCGGCTCGTCGTGGAACCCATCTTCGGCGAAGCGCTCTCGCGTCGGTAGCGGGCGCGCACGCATAACTTCCATTCCCGGCGGGAATGGCGGCGGCGGATCCTGCGTCGCGGCGATGATCGACGCAGTGCGCCCGTCGCGGCAACGGGGCCGGGACGGGCGCGGTCGAAACAGGGAGGGGGAGCCGGCATCGGGACGCATGTGGTCCCGATGCCGGCGATATCGCTTACTTCACGGGCGGGAAATCGACGACCGTGTCGTTGATGCGGTTGAACGTGTTGGTGAAGATCGTCAGCGCGATCGCGAGCGAGATTTCCGCGAGTTGCGCATCCGTGTAGCCGGCTTCGCGGATTGCCGCGAATTCGTCGTCGGTGATCGTGCCGCTGGTCCGTTGCAGGTTCAGCACGAAGCGGATCAGCGCGTCGCGCTTTGCGTCGCCGGTGCCCGGCTGCCCCGAGCGGATCGCGCGCAGCGCGTCGGCCGACAGGCCGGTCATCTTGCCGAGCAGGTTGTGCGCGGCGACGCAGTAGTCACACCCAGTGTCGGCGCTGACCAGCAGCTTGATCGTTTCGAGATCCTGCTTGCTCAGCGTGCCGCCGGCGAGCACGCCTTCGGCGTTGAGCACGGCTGCGAGCGCGTTCGGCGCGAGATGGCCGACGGCGGCGAACAGGTTGGGGACGGTGCCGCCGGCGACCTTGCGGACTTGTGCGTACACGTCGGCGGTTGCGCCGGTGGCGGATTCGATGGCGGGGATGGCGATGCGGCTCATGACTGGCTCCTTGACTGGAAAGTTGAGGCCCGTTCGTTCGGGGTGACTCCACTTTAGAAGCGCATGCTGATCCTCGTAAGACGCAAAATCGCCAAAACGATGCTCGAAAGTATCAAGCTGATTGGCCGCGGCGCGCGACCTACTTCCGGCTTTTCAGGAAGGTCCGACCTTCGGGCGTGATCGACGCGCCGGAGCGGCCGTGTGCGGAATGGCTGACGAAGCCCGCGTTGACGAGCTCCCGCGCGATCGACCAGCCGAGCGCCGGCGCATCGCGTCCGTAGCGAACATCGGCGAGGCGTTCGAGCGCCCAGATGGCGGAGGCTGACAGGTTCGGGGCGTTTGACGTGAAGGTGTCGCTCATCGCTTCCTCATGGAATGGAGATTCGGGGATGGACGGGCCATGCCGTGCCATCGCGTCGCGCGGGTCAGCGCGCTTGCAGCAGGGGCAGCAGCGCCTGAAGCGCCGCTTCCTCGTCGGGGCCGGTGGCCAGCACCTGCGCGGATGCGCCGCCGTGCACCTGCAGCGACGCGATTGCCGTGCCGTCCTTCGCGTTGCCGCTTTGCCCGTTCGCGATCATCAGGATGTCGCTTTCGAAGCCGCGTGCCGCTTCGACGGTTGCGTTTCGTGCGGTGCCGCCGCGGTTGCGGTTCCATGCGGGGCCGATTTCAACGTACACAACGGTTGCCACGATGTCGGATAGCCTCTGGACGGGTCGTCGGGATCAGTGCGCGGCGCCGATCGGGTAACCGGGGCGTGCCATCTTGCTTGAACTTGCTGGCAATCTCGGTGAAATAGCCGGCAAGTCCGATGAATGGCAGGAAGTGGGGGATTATAATACAGCGGGCAATATATGTGTATTGCATTATAATGTCGTGTGCGCCGATGCCGGCCTGCCGACCCGTCGGCACGCGCGTCGATGCCGCCAGGGTGACGTGCCTGCTCGCCCGGCATTTTTTTCGATCGACTCAACTCCCCCGAATGGAAGCCGCAATGAACGCCCCCGCCTGCCCGCAATGCGCGATGGAAAACACTTACCCGGACGGCACGCTGACCGTGTGCGCCGACTGCGGCCATGAATGGTCGGCCGGCGCCGGTGCCGAAGCGGGCGACGAACCGGCGGGCGACGTCGTCAAGGACGCGAACGGCAACGTGCTGTCGGACGGCGATTCGGTCGTGCTGATCAAGGACTTGCGCGTGAAGGGTTCGTCGATCACGCTGAAGATGGGCACCAAGGTCAAGAGCATCCGGCTCGTCGGCGGCGATCACGAAGTCGACTGCAAGACCGACATGGGCGGTTTCATGCTGAAGGCCTGCTACCTGAAGAAGGTCTGAGCGCGCACGCTTCGCTCAATCGTTTGCATCTGGCTACCCGGGCATGGCAGAGGATCGCACTTCCTACGACGCGTTTGTCGAATTTCTGTCGACGCCACTGAACGACGGCCGGCCTTTCGTGCTGGAGACGCGGCACGCGCTGTCGCTGCACTTCGATCATTTCGGCACGCAGAGCTTCATGTCGCTCAGGGATCCGATCCGGCTCGAACTCGGTTATACGCGCGTGATGATGGGCTTCCTGCTGCTGCAGCCCGCGCCCGCGCATATCTGCATGCTCGGGCTCGGCGGCGGGTCGCTGGCGAAGTACTGCTACCGGCACCTGCCCGGCGCGGCGATCGACGCGGTCGAGATCAACCCGGACGTGATCGCGCTGCGCGACGTGTTCAGGATTCCTGCTGATGATGCGCGATTCGCCGTGGTGTGTGCCGACGGCGCGGATCATGTGAACCGCGCGGACATCCGGACGGACGTGATTCTGCACGACGCGTTTGTCGCCGACGGCACGCCGGGCCGGTGTACCGGCGCGGCGTTTCTCGACGCGTGCCGCGAGCGCCTGAGCGAAGCCGGCGTGCTGGCGATCAACCTGATGGACGACGATCCGGCGCTGCCGCGGCATCTCGAGCAGTTGCGATCGGTGTTCGGTTCGTCGTATGCGCTGGTGCCGTGCGGCGACGACAACAACTTCATCGCGTTTGCGTGGAGGGGCGACCGACGGCTGCCGTCGCTGCGCATCCTGCTCGAGCGTGCGCTCGCGTGTGCGCGGGCCGGCGAGCTCAAGCTGGCGGCCACCGCGAGACGCATGAAGGACGGGGAAGGTGTCGATCCGCGGCGGCTGGTGTGGCGTGCGCAGTCGCACGGGCGATGGGAAATCGGCGCGTAAGCGGCGCCGCTGGTGTGGCCCGTGCGGCCGCAGTTACTTCACGCGCTTGCCGAGCGCGCTTTTGGTCTTGTACGTCACGCCGTGCCGGTCGAGATACTCGCGGATCAACTGCCGCACGACTTGCGACGGCGTGAGATCCTGCTCCGCGCAGAGCATCTCGAAGGCTTCTTTCTTCGCAGGGTCGATCAGGACGGTCAGGCGGGCGGTTTTCGTTTCCATTGCAGGGCGCGGGTGGTCGGTATGTTAATCAAATTATAATCGATCCGCCTGGCGGGCTACCGCGGAAAGCGCCGCCCCGGCGCGCGATCAGCGTCTGCCGCGGCGCAGCGCGAGCAGGTCGTCGATCACGGGCACGATCGCGAGCGTGACGAGCAGGGCGGCGAGCGGCACGGTCGACACGTAGCCGACATGCTTGAAGCCGATCGCGCCGGCCAGGCCGCCGACGAAGAACGACGCGAGCATCGCGCCGTGAATCCTCAGTTTCGAGCGGTTGGCGATGACCGCGTGCGCGTCGACGTCGACGGCCGACCGGTTCCAGTAGAACAGTTTCCCGAGTTCGATGCCGAGGTCGGTCACGATGCCCGTCATGTGCGTCGTGCGGATCTCCGCGCCCGACAGCTTGGTGATCGTCGCGTTCTGCAGCCCCATGATGAAGCACAGCAGCGTGACGGTCACCGGCACGAAGAACGTCTCCCACAGCGCGAGATGGCTGCCGAGCAGCCCGAACAGGAGCAGCAGCGCGGCTTCGACCAGTAGCGGCAGCATGAACTGGCTCTGCAGGCCGCGGCGGCGCCCCCAGTTGACGAGGATCGCCGAGCAGCTGGCGCCGATCAGGAACGACCCCAGCGAGCTGATGCCGGCCAGTGCGAGCCGCACGTCCCCGAGCGCCGTCTGGTCGGCGATCGCCGACACGATGCCGCTCATGTGCGACGTGTATTGCCTGACCGCGAGGAAGCCGCCGGCATTGGCGGCGCCGGCGACGAACGCCAGCGAAAACCCGAGCTGGCGGTTTGCGGTCGCGCTGCGGTGTTTTCCCGTCAGGTTTCGAAAGTACTGCGCTGGCATAGGGGCTTCGCTCAATCGCCGCGGATCGCGGGCACGGACGGGAAGACCGGCGCCGGACGGCCGTGCGGGCAGGCCGCTCGCACACGGCGCCGGGTCTCTCGAATCATGTGATGAACATGATAATGTCATTATCATACTCTGTTGGCCTGATGGGGCTTTCAGTACAATGTGTGCGGCGCGGCCTGCCCGCGGCTTCGCAGCCGCACGGCCCGCCTTCGCGATGACTTCGACCCACCGTTTCATGACCCCGACCAAGTTCATTCTTCGCTACACGGCGATCCCGTTCACGGCCATCGTGGCCGTGGTGATCTGGACTGCCATACCATCGTCGAAAGAGATCGATGCGAGACAATATGCGGCGCTGTCGCGTGCGTACGCGAGTTTTCCGCTGCCGTTCCGGCGCGAGATCTCGGAAGCGATTGACCATGGCCGGATCAACGATCGGCGCTACCAGACGCTCGTGCGCGATTCGCTGGGCAACGGCGTCGCGCTGGACTGGCCGGCGTCGGGCGTCGGCGACCTCGCCGACGAACGGCAAAAACTGGCCGAACTGATTCAGGCCGATTCCGATCTTCAAGGGCAACACCAATGAAAACTCTGCTGGTTTCCGTGGCATTCGCGCTGATCATCGCGAGCCTGATCTTCGCGCTGTACTTCATGAATCACGATCGCGGGAAGTCCAAGCGGATGGCGTGGTCGCTTGCGGCACGTGTCGGGCTGTCGGTCACGCTGTTTCTGTCGCTGCTGATCGCGTACAAGCTCGGCTGGATCGAACCGACCGGGTTGCCGATCGGGCGTTGAGCGGGGTGCGCCCCGCTGCGTGCGGGGCGTTCTCGAAAATGGAAGTTTGAATCTGTAATCGTGATGTTGTGATAAGAAAACTTATCCTGATGGATTGATTTTCTTGACGGGCGGTCGATCCGGTAAACATATCCACGCACCCCGGCGCGGCCACGGACGCCCTGAACAGTGAATGCCTGTTGCAGAACCGGTGACGATTTGAGCCGTCGTTCTCCCACCTGAAACGAAAAAGCCGATCCTGTGAGATCGGCTTGCGGTGTCTGCTTTCCCGGGCTGCCGGTACGTGTTGCTACCGAGCGTTGGGTGGATCAGCGGACCCAGTGGCAGGTGCGATGCAGATGATGCGAGTGGCAGACCTTGTGGGGGCTCGCCTGCGCCGCCTCGGGCGCCAGTGCCGCAAAGGCGGCAGCCGTAACCAGACCGACGAGCAGCAGTGCTTTCGCTCTTTTCATCGCGCTTCTCCAATGATGTAGCAGTTGTTGGTCGTGACGATTTCGTCGCGGCAGGCATCACGCCGAAGTCTGGCGCCTGCCTGACCCGCGCGACTGGGAATCCATGCTACTTGGCCCCGCGCAGCGAAAATTGAACGATTGTCACCCTTTGGGACTCGCGATGAACAGTGCGCGGCAAGCGTCATCTTCGCTCGGAGAGGGTGATGCAGCCCGGGATGTCGGCGCGTTCGCACCGTGTCCGTGAGTTGCCGTGACATGGATCTCCCGTTCAGGTCGGCGGCCGGCGAGAATCGCGTCGGGCGATCGAAAACTGTTCGGTTGGCATTAAGAACCACGAACACAAATCGTCGACAAACCGAGCACAGGTGATTGCGACGAGCGAAATAAGCGCGGAGTGAAATGCTATCATTGTCCGCTCCCCGATTGCCTGGCCGAACTCGGTCTGGCCATGATAGAGTTTTGAAGAGGACTACATAAGATTGAATCGACGTCGCTTTTTACTTGCCTCTTTCGCCACGGCCGCGGTTTCAAGTGGCGCGTTTGCTGCCGCACCTGACGGCGAAACCTGGGGCAAATACTTTACCGAAGCCAACGCACAAGGCACGCTTGTCGTAGCCGACCTGAGAGGCGGCAAAGAAGTTGTCTTCGTGCACGACAGGGAGCGCGCTGCGCAACGCCTGTCGCCCGCGTCAACCTTCAAGATTCCCCACAGCCTGATTGCACTCGACGCCGGTGTGTTGCGCGACGAGTTTCAGATTATTCCGTGGGATGGTGTAAAGCGTCCTATCGAAGCGTGGAATCGCGACCAGGACTTGCGTTCTGCCGTACGCAACTCGGCTGTGTGGGTTTTCGAGCGCTTTGCAAAGGAAATCGGTCGAGAAAAAGAAGCCGCATATATGCGAAAGATTCCCTACGGGAATGCGCTTTCAAGTGGCGCGGAACCGTTCTGGGTCGACGGGGATCTTGCCATTTCGGCTCAGGAACAGGTCGCTTTCCTGCGCCGTCTCTACAACAACACATTGCCGTTCCGCGTCGAACACCAGTTGATCGTCAAGGATGTCCTGATCAATGAGGCGGGTCGAGACTGGATTCTTCGCGCAAAATCCGGGTGGACCGGGAAAATCGGCTGGTGGGTGGGGTGGGTTGAATGGCCTAGCGGCCCGGTATTTTTCGCGCTCAACATCGATACACCGAACCGGATGGAAGACTTGCCAAAGCGCGAGAAAATCGTCCGCCAGGTATTACGGTCCCTTGACGCATTACCAGGCTGAGCCTTGCTGACACGAGTCAGCAAGGAACCGTAGCCGCCTATCCCTGCGTCCGGCGAAGCGCGCGGCTCATTTCCGCGATCGGCATCGCGGCAATCGAGTTCAGCAGGCGGATTTCCCCGGCGTCGGGGCGCGCGATTTCCCGGACTTCATCGAGCGTCTGCGCGACGCTGCGATCGAGCGGTTCGAGAAAGCGCTGAAGCTCGTTTTCGGCCGCCTTCTCCTTGAGCCCGAGCGCGTTGCCGAATGCGATCAGCGCACCCGTGTCGATGTCGGAGAAGCGCGTCGCCGCGCCGAGCGGCATCGTCAGTTCGCAGTGCGGCCAATGATCGCCGCGATGGTCGGGCCGATGCGTGGGCGTGTGATAGACGACCGTGCTGACGATGTCGTAGAACGGCGCAAGGCGGTAGCCGCGCGCATCGACGAAGAACGACAGGTTTTTCAGGTGCGCGTCGGCATTGCCCACCACCACGTTGAAAATCGTCCAGCGGAACACCGACAGGCGCGCCAGCGCGCGCGTGCTGGTCTGCCCGATCGCGCGGCCGAGTTCCGCCGCGTTCGCGCGCTGGTACTTGAAGCCGCGATCGTAGTTGAGCAGCTGCATCGCATCGATCGTGTGCAGGCGTCCGGCCGGCTCCGCCGCGGTATCGCGGTCGAAACGGTCGATCACGTAGCACGCGGACGGCGCGCGCAGAAAATGCACGTCCGGCACGTCGAGGCCCATCCGCTTCGCGAGCTTCATGCAGAAGAACTCGTTGATCGCCGAATGCGGGTAACCGGCGGCGCGCATGTCCGGCTTCAGCAGATGCATCGACGGCTCGCTGCCGACCGGTTCGAACAGCGCGTAGTCCGGCGCGTCGCCGCGCAGGATCAGCAGCAGTTTCTGCTGCGCGCCGGCTGCCGACATGCGCTTCGGCGCGGTGGCTGTCAGCGCGCGCTCGGGCATCGCCTGGATGCGGCGTTCGAGTTCGTCGAGCGCAAGCGGCTGCATGCTGCCGGCCGCTTCCTGCTCGCCTTCGGCCAGCAGCGTGAGCGCGCCGGCCGATTCGCGCCCGAAGTACGCGAGCAGGCCCCACGCGTCGGCGGCATCGACCTTCGCCTCGCGCGCGAGCGACGTCCGCATGCCTTCCTCGGGCAGCAGGTTGTCGAAGAACCACTGGACCGGGCGATCGGTCGAGCTGTCGGTGAAGGTGCCGGCGCGCAGTGCGAAAGCCGGCGACAGCGGATACGCGCGCGGCGAGGCCAGCCACTGCGCGTCGTACGTGAACGACCAGACGCCTTTGTCGTCGGTCAGCGTGCCCATACGCAGCCCGTTCGCGGATGCGATCAGCGTTCTAGTTGCCATGGCGGCTCCTGCGGCGTTGAGCGGCCTTGAGCGCGTTTTCCGCCGAAATCTCGATGGACGACTGCGCGAGCAGGTGCACGCCCAGTTCGCCGAGCAGCAGCAGCACCTTGCCGATCTGCGCGGTCGGCTTCCCGGCTTCCACCTGGCTGATGAACTTCGGCGAGAGCCCCGTGGCGTTCGCGAGTGCGTCCCGCGTGAACCCCTGCTGGAGCCGCGCCGCGCGGATGAGGTTGGCGAGCGCGCCGATCGTGTTGACGGACAGGGTCTCCGGCATGACGTTCTCCGTGCTTCGTATCTGATCGGGAACAGTATTGCACAACTCGCGGGTACAGGCACTGATTCGTATCCGGACGGAAACGAAAACGAAGAACGGGCTATGGATCGGCTGTTTCGTACCCGATCGGGAACCGGATGGGATGGAATCGGGGTCAACGGCGTCTTCGTATCCGGGCGGATACGCGCCTTGCGTGTCCCGAAGGGGGCAGGGGCGGTGTGCGTCGACATGGTTAGAATGACCGCGGCGCATGCGCCATGCCGTGGCGCGCCCCTTGCCTGACTGGAACCCATGACCGTACAAGAACTGGAAAAACGGATGCGAAGTCTGTTCGAGGACGACAGCCTCGAAGTCTTCGGCGACACCGGCTACAGCATTTCCTTCGTCGTGCCCGGCAAGGTCGGCGACGTCAAGGCCGCGCTGCTGGCCCGCACGGATGCGGCCGGATGGGACGGCGAGGCGGTGCACTGGTTCTACCGGTGCGACGACGAGGACTGGGCGCTGTATCTGCGCTCGATCCCGCATGCGGTGTTCTGTATCGCGACCGTGCAATCGCTGCATGCGCTCCACCTGCAGCAGCATCTGGATGCATCGGCGGTCACGCCGGAGCAGCAGGCGGTCTACGACGCGGAGGAGGCGCAACGCCAGCAGGGGGCCGAGGCGCGGCAACGGTGCGACACGCGGACCGAGCCGCTGGCGCCGCTCGGCGGACCGTTCCACAGCGATGGCGAACGCGTATGGGCACGCGTCGGCAGCGGGCATCGGTATCGTGCGCTCAACAATTTCGATCTCGGCAGCTTTCGGCATCTGGTCGACAACTTTGCCGTCGATGCGTCGGGGCTGCGCTATTACGCGAGCGGCGCCGCGCTCAGCTACGACGACGAAGGCGAAGGGCTCGTCGCCGATGGCGATGCCGTGACGCTGGAATCGCTGGGCGGCGACTGGTATCGCGATTCGCGGCAGGCCTACTATTTCGGCACCGATATCTACGGTCTCGGCGAACGCTACCTGACCGTGGTCAAGGCCGATGTCGCCAGCCTGACGCTTATCGGCGGCGCGTATGCGCGGGATGCGAAGCACCTGTTCTGCGCCGGCGTGCGCAAGCGCGGCATCGACGATCCGGCCGGCGTGGTCGGCCTCGGCTACCGGTATGCGCGGCTCGGCGCGCAGATTCTTTACGACGGCAAGATCGTGACCAAGCCGGGGCACATCGACGTCGAGACCGCGTGCGGCGTTTTCCACGACGTGCTGATCGACGATGACGGCCACGTGCTGTGGGGGCAGAACTACCGCAAGCCGCTGCCCGGGATCGATGCCAAAAGCCTGCGGTTCCTGACGCGGTTCTTTGCGGTCGACGACCATCGCGTCTATTACCGGACCAACACGAATCTGGCCGTTTGCGAAGGCGTCGATCGCGCGAGCGTGGAGGTCGTGTCGTCGATGGGTATCCGCGATCGGGACGGCCGGATCGATATCCGCTATCCGGAAGGCATCGTGCGCGTACCGGATCCGTCGACGGAATCGTGAAGGCCTCGCCCGGCGCGGCTCCGTGCCCGGCGCAACCGCCCGTTGCCACGCGGATGCCCGAGCAGCGATCTTTATGACCGCAGCAGATAAACGTATCCGAATCGCTTCGTTGACGCAGTCCGGCACGCACTCGTAGATTCGCGTTTTGACCGAATCAGGGGCCGTGCCGTGACGACTACCGCCATCCGCGACGCTGCAACGCTTGCCGCCGGGCATCCGCCCGCCGCGCGGCCGGACAGTGCGGCGCAGCGCTTCGACATCGTTCCGTTCGACGCGCCGCTCGGCGCGGAAGTGATCGGCCTCGACCTGTCGCAGCCGCTCGACGCCGATGGTTTCGCGCGCATCCATCGCGCGCATCTCGACCATCACGTGCTGGTGTTTCGCGACCAGCGGATCACGCCGGACGAGCACATCGCGTTCAGCCGCCGCTTCGGCCCGCTGCAGATCCACGTGCTGCACCAGTTCGCGCTCGCCGGACATCCGGAGGTGCTGATCGTGTCGAACATCGTCGAGAACGGCAAGCCGATCGGGCTCGGTGATGCGGGCCATTTCTGGCACTCCGACCTGTCGTACAAGGAGAAACCGAGCCTCGGCTCGCTGCTGCACGCGCAGGAGTTGCCGGCGGAAGGCGGCGATACGCTGTTCGCGAACATGCATCTTGCATGGGACACGCTGCCGGCCCACCTGCGCCGCGCGATCGAAGGACGGCGCGCCGAGCACACGTATCTCGCGCGTTATGCGGAACTGCAGGCGCGCAGCCCGTGGCGGCCGAACCTGTCGCCCGAGCAGATCGCGCAGGTCGACGCGGTCGTGCATCCGATTGTGCGCACGCACCCGGAAACGGGCCGCCACGCGCTGTTCGTCAGCGAGCATTTCACGACGCGCATCGTCGGATTGCCCGACGACGAGAGCCGCGCGCTGCTCGACGAACTGTTCGCGCACAGCGTGCGTGCCGAGCACCTGTACCGGCACCGTTGGCGCGCGCACGATCTCGTGTTCTGGGACAACCGTTCGCTGATGCATCTCGCCGCCGGCACGCCCGACTACCTGCGCCGCAAGCTGTACCGCACGACGATCGAAGGCGACGCGCCTTTCTGGGCCGCGTGCCGCGTCATTCGTCCGCCCCAGGTCACAGACGGCGGTGGACGGATTCTGGGCCAAACCGGTGAACAGGCGCCGGGCCTCGAATCGTGCCGCGAGTTGTTTTCGATAAAGCGAGGCGTGCAGCAGATGGCGCTTGAGCGCGAAGTGTTGCCGGATCGGGCCGTAGCACGACAGAAATGCTTGCGTCCGACCGGGCAGTCGAACGCCACGCATGCGGCGCTCGCGTTCGCGCGTGGGCTGATGACTGTTCTCGGCGCGATTGTTCACGCGCGCAGCGGCTTCGACGAAAACATGCTTCACGTTCGCGAGTTACGGAATGTCGGCCTTGGCCGCCGGATAGCTGCGCAGTTGATCGGTGACGATCTTGTTCGGCGCGGGGCAGGCGCGTAGCACTCGCAGGAAGAAGCGTTTGGCTGCGGCCCTATCGCGCCGCTTCTCCAGCAAGATGTCAAGTTCGGCACCGTTCTCGTCGACGGCGCGAGGGAGGGCGACCGGGCCGGCGGTTTCTTGGTGGAGGTACGGGCCACGGATTCAGCTCCTGTCAAGTAGCGGCACGTCGACATAGTGCAGCGGCGGCTCGCTGCGTACCAGCGCGAAAAACTTTCCGGCTGCGGATATTCGATGACGTACTACGGAGAGCGAAATAAAGAGATTTTGTCTTCTTCATGTCGTCATCTTGCCGCCAACTCCCCGCAAACTTTACAGAGCGCAAGACGCGACCAGGATCGACTCCGGACGGCTCGTCCATGCTCATCCGCCACTGGACAGCGCTAATTGTATAGATTTGTCGTTTTTTTTGACTAGTCACTTCTGAGTAACGTTGCCTGTGTATATTTGTCATTTGATTTGACTGGTAATTTTTGATGCCATTTAATTCATTGCCGAAATTGCCAATCATTGCGGTGTCGGAAATGAAATACTTTATATTTGTTATTTAGAATTGCTTAATTAAAGATTAATGATAATTGCGAGAAGAAACGGAATGACGAATAAAGGCGGGGATATGCCGATCCACTATCGGCGCTTCCTCGTGCGCCGGGAAACGGCGTCCGAGGTAGCGTGATTTGCCATTCATCATTCCGTCATCCTACACAATCACCTCCGGCAACGTTACAATTCCGTAATTCGATATACGTTTGTAGATACCAGTCGAAACACCGTAACTATAATTAATCGTGAGCCAGGCGAGGGGGCCATGCTTCGCCAACACGATACGTGGATCTCTATGAAGCTTTTTGCAGACGCAAGATTATCAGTATTCCTTATTGCAGTTGTTAGTACGCTCACGGGTTGCGGTGGTGGGGATGGCGGGGGAGGCCAGCTGCCGAATGTTTCAACCGTGCCGCCAGCCGCTGACGGCGGCACGAGCACCAAGCCAACTCCGCCAACTCCGCCGGCGACGACAACCGATAACACGGACTGCAGTACTTCCAGTACAAAGGTGGCGACGGCACCGAGTTCGTCCACCGGGGGCCAAGGTGCGGCAGGCGTGATCGTAAGGCTGTCGCCATTCGAAACCGTCGCCCTTGCTGGGCGAGCGATGGCCGCCGTTACGCCGGAGCGACGGATCGCGGCCGTGATTGATCGAGTCGCCGCGGCGACGGGCAAGCAGGGCGCTGGCGGACGGATCTTTGCGGCTGTGGATGGGGCCGACCGCCCACATATCGAGCGAATGCTTTCGGCCTCGACTGCGCTGGTTGCGTTCGACCGGATCATCCCTGCCGCCAAGCTGGAAGCGCTTGTCAACGCCTACGCTGCGGACCCGGATGTGGTCGGCGCGGAAGCGGACGATATGATGAACGTCCGTGCGGTACCAACGGATCCGGACTATGCCCAGCAATGGAATCTCTCGAGTCCGACCGTCGGCGTCAACCTCCCGGCAGCCTGGGACATCACGACGGGCGCGCCCACAGTGGTGACCGCGGTCCTGGACACCGGATATGTGCCGCACGCGGATCTCGTCACGAATCTACTACCGGGCTATGACTTCCTCACGAGCATTGCGATAGGTAACAACGGGCACGCGCGCGGGCCCGATGCGATCGATCCGGGCAATTGGGTCACGCGTGAAGAAGCGGCCGACCGGTCGAGCCGGTTCTACAACTGCGATCCTCGGGCAAGTTCCTGGCACGGGACGAAAGTCGCGGGATTGATTGGCGCCACAGCCAACAACGGTATGGGTATCGCAGGGGTCAATTGGTACGGCAAAATCTTGCCTGTCCGGGTGCTGGGGAAGTGTGGCGGCCCGATGAGCGATGTCATCGACGGACTTCGCTGGGCTGCTGGAATCGACGTGCCGGGCGCGCCTGCGAACCCTACGCCAGCCAAGGTGATCAATCTCAGTCTCGGCGGGAAAGGGCGGTGTGGTGACGAGATGCAACGCGCGATAGACGACGTGATCGCACGAGGCACAACTGTTGTCGTGGCGGCCGGCAACGAAGGGAATCAATTCGGCCTGGACCGTCCTGCGAATTGCCGGGGTGTGATCGCGGTGGGTTCGACGGACAACACCGGTCGCCGTGCGTGGGACAGCAATTTCGGTGCAGACGTACTGCTAAGCGCGCCCGGCGCCAACGTCCTGTCGACCTCGAATACTGGTTCAACCAGTCCGCAGAAAGATACCTTTAGTGCGGATAGCGGAACAAGCATGGCGGCGCCACAGGTAACGGGTGTGGTCTCGCTGATGCTTACTGTCAATCCGACGCTCACGCCGCGCCGGATCGCCGAGATCCTCAAGCAGACAGCCCGACCTGCTGTCGGCGCGGCGGTGCAGTCGTGCCGCGCGCGCCCCGCCGGTGCCGGCATTCTGGACGCTGCCGCCGCGGTGGCAGCCGCCGCTCGACGCTGATCGGGAGGCTGGCCCGCATGGCGTGTCGATGGTCGTCGTCAGGGTTGTGGGGAGACATGATATCGGCGGAGATTGATATCTCGACCCGATCTCGCTGCACCGTTGACCAATCATGACGACGACCAACACGCCACGCCTCACGCAACAGGCTACCCGCAGAGGTTATGTCCGTGTTTCAAGGGGCTGCTCCAGAGCGCATATCCGCGGCAGAACGGGCTTGCGGTCGGCCTGCGCGAACTCGGGCGGATCGAGCGTAGGTTGTTCACGCTGAAATGGCTTCAGGCCCTGGCGCTTCGTCGGCGCGTGTCCGCCGGACTGAATAAGGGAGAAGTCCGTAATTCACTGGCACGGGCGGTGTTCTTCTACCGTCTTCTGGTAGTGGCTGCGATCACGCTCTGGAGCGCGGTATATCTGGAGTGTTCGATCGTCGCGTTGCGGCAGCAGCGCAAGATCGACGACAGCCTGATCTCACACGTCGTGCCGCTCGGCTGGAACGACATCAATCTGACCGGTGATGATGTGTGGCACGCCAACAAACGCGTTGCCAAGGGACGATTCCGGCCCTTGCACCACAGAAAATCGGCCGGGCCGCCTTAGCGTACGAAAAACCCGTTTCTTGAGGGCCCCCCAGCACTGACGCGATGGTGCGCGACCATTCCCGGCGCACGCATAACAAAAGCTGAAATCGGTTTTTCACGCGCGTCGGGCGCGTCCCTATACTTTGCCGTGCTGCGTGTGCGCCGTGTCGCGGATGCCGTGATCGCGCCACGCAGCGACGCTCCCGATCTTCTCGCTTAAGGAACCGCCGAATGACTGCCCGTGATGCCGTCGATCCGAGCGACGCGTTGCGCGACGCGCTTGCAGCACTGCTCGATCTCGCGAATGCGATCGGGCAGGATGCCGCGCAACGCGAGGCGCGTCGCGAGCTGCCGTTCGAAGGCTTCGCGATCTTCCGGCGCTCGGCGCTGGGCGTGCTGCGGATTCCGGTGGAACGGGGCGGCCTCGGCGGCACGCTGGTCGATCTGTTCGACACGATCGCGACGCTGGCCGCGGCCGACTCGAATCTTGCGCACGCGCTGCGCATCCACTACGACATGACCGAGACGCTGCGGCTGTCGCCGCGCACGCCGTTCAACGACGTGCAGCTCGAACGCGCGCTGGCCGGCGCGATCTTCGGCGGCGCGTCGACCGAGCGCGGCACGTCGCGGCCGGGCGAGAACACGACCGTGCTGCGCCGGGACGGCGATCACCATCGCGTGACGGGCCGCAAATACTATTCGACGGGCACCGCATTTGCCGATTTCGCGCGCATCAACGTGGAGAACGAGCAGGGCGACGCGCTTGCCGTGATCGTTCCCGTCGCGCGCGACGGCGTGCAGGTGCTCGACGACTGGGACGGGATGGGCCAGCGCATGACCGCGAGCGGCAGCCTGCTGCTCGACGACGTGCAGGTGTTCGCGGACGAAGTGGCCGCGCGCGACGGCGCGTCGCTCGTCGGCCGCCATTGCGGTGCGCTGCGGCAGCTTCATCTCGTCGCGACCGGCGCGGGGATCGTGCGTAACGTGGTGGCCGACGCGCGCCGCTACGTGCTCGCGCACGGCCGCCCAGCGCTGCACAGCCCGGCGCCGACCGCACGCGACGATCATTTTATCCAGCAGATCGTCGGCGAACTGTCCGCGCACAGTCACGCGATCGATGCGCTCGTGCGCGAAAACGCGCGGGCGCTCGACCGTTCCGCCGACGCGATCGCAGCGGGCGACGCCGACGCGCACACGCTCGTGCTCGACAGCGCACTCGCGACCGCGCGCACGCAGCTGATCGTCAGCAAGCTCGCGCTGCATGCGGCCGAGCGGCTGTTCGAAGTCGGCGGCGCGTCCGCGACCGCGCGCGAGCACAACCTCGACCGGCACTGGCGCAACCTTCGCACGATCTTCAGCCACAACCCGCTGCTGCACAAGGCGCGCGTGATCGGCGATTACGAGTTGAACGGCGTGACGACGCACCTGACCGAAGGGCGCGTGTTCTGACCCGGCCGCGCCGGTCCGGCGACGACGATCGCCTGCCGCGCGCAGCCTCCTTTCCGGGAACCCCTCTCATGACGACCCGCACCGGCCACCTGCATCTCGGCGCATTCCTGTATCCGACCGGTCATCACATCGCCGCGTGGCGCCATCCCGGGTCGCAGGCCGACGCGGGCGTCGACTTTCACCACTACGCGCGGCTCGCACAGGCGGCCGAGGCCGCGAAGTTCGATCTCGTCTTCCTCGCCGACGGCGTGGGCACGCGCGGCGACGACGTCGAATTCCTGAGCCGCACCGCGCACAGCTACGTCGCGCAGTTCGAGCCGCTGACGTTGCTGTCGGCGCTCGCGGTCGTCACCGAACGGATCGGCCTCGTCGGCACCGCGTCGACGAGTTTCAACGAACCGTTCCACATCGCGCGCAAGTTCGCGTCGCTCGACCACATCAGCGGCGGCCGCGCGGGCTGGAACCTCGTCACGTCGTCGAGCGCGCACGAGGCGCGCAACTTCAATCGCGATACGCATTTCGATCATGCGGAACGCTATGCGCGCGCCGAGGAATTCGCCGACGTCGTGCACGGCCTGTGGGATAGCTGGGACGACGACGCGTTCGTGCGCGATCGCGCGTCGGGCCGCTTCTTCGATCCGGAAAAACGCCATGTGCTCGACCATCGCGGCCGCTTCTTCCAGGTCCGCGGGCCGCTGAACGTCGCGCGGCCGCCGCAGGGGCATCCGGTCGTCGTGCAGGCCGGGTCGTCGCCGGCCGGCACGCGACTGGCCGCGCGAACGGCAGAGGTGATCTTCACCGCGCAGCAGACGCTCGACGACGCGGTTGCGTTTTATGCGGACGTGAAGGGCCAGCTCGCGGCGTTCGGCCGCGACCCCGACTCGCTGAAGATCATGCCCGGCGTCTTTCCGGTCGTGGGTCGCACCGAAAGCGAAGCGAAGGAGAAATTCGACGCGCTGCAGTCACTGATCGACCCGAAGGTCGGGCTCGCGCTCGTGTCGGGCCTCACGGGCGGGTTCGACCTGTCCGCGTATCCGCTCGACGGCCCGATTCCGCCGCTGCCGGAAACCAATGCAAGCAAGAGCCGGCAGGCACTCACGATCGAGCTCGCGCGACGCGAGAACCTGACGATCCGCGAGCTCTACCTGCGCATCGCCGGCGCGCGCGGCCATTGGCAACTCGTCGGCACACCGGAGCAGATCGTCGACCAGCTCGAGGAGCGGTTCGTGCGCTACGGCGCGGACGGCTACAACGTGATGGCGCCGACGCTGCCCGGCGGGCTCGACGATTTCATCGCGCTGGTACTGCCCGAGTTGCGCCGCCGCGGGCTGTTTCGCAGCGACTATGCCGGCCATACGCTGCGCGAGCATCTCGGGTTGCGGCGGCCGGTGCGTGACGTCGCCGCGGCGCGCGAGGCGTCGGCCGCCTGACGTCAACGCCGCAAGCCGGCGTCGCGCAGCAGCGGCAGCACGCGCTCGCCAAAGAAGTCGAGATCGGGCTTGAAGTCGTAGAAGCTCAGCTGGATACCGTCGATGCCCGCGCGGTGCAGCCGCACGATGGTGTCGGCGACTTCTTCGGGTGAGCCTGTGATCGAGATATTGCCGCCGATCGCGCGTGCGGCGGCCTGCGAACGCTGCTCGATGCCGCCGCGCCATGCATGCGCGTCGCTGTCGAAACGGTGGAAGCTGCCTGCGTCCGCATGCGCGACGATCGCGTCGCGGTACGCGCGTGCTTCGGCCGCTGTCTCGCGGCAGATCACGAGCGGATTGAGCAGCGTGCGGATCGTCCGGCCGCGTGCCGCGGCGGCCGCCTTTACGCGGGCGGTATGCGCGGGCAGCGCGTCGAGCGCACGCTCGGCGTCGGGGCCGGCCGGGCTCGTGACGAACACGATGTCCGAATAGCGCGCCGCGAAATCGATGCCCGCGTCCGAGCCGGTCGCGTTGATCAGCAGCGGGCGGCCGTAGCGCGGCTTCGGCGTCACGAAGGCGCCGCCCAGGCGCCAGCTCGACAGCGCGGGCGCGTAGCTGAAATTGTCCGGTTGCGCCCACAACTGCTGGACCGCATCGAGGAATTCGGCGGCCATGTCGTAGCGCCGGTCGTGCTCGATCCGGTTCCAGCCGAACATCTCGTGCTCGATCGCGCGGTGGCCGGTCACGACGTTGATCCCCCAGCGCCCGCGCGAGATGTGATCGAGCGTCGCGGTGAATTTCGCGAAATGCAGCGGATGCCACGGCCCGTAGAGCACGTGGCTCGTCGCGACGAGAATGATCCGCTCGGTACGCGCGGTCAGCGCGGCCAGCGTCATGAAAGAATCGAGCGCGTGACCATCGAACACGCCGCCGTAGCCGCCTTTCGGCAGCCACTGCGACAACGCGAACACGAGATCGAAGTCGAGCGCCTCGGCGCGGGCGACCAGTTCGGCGTTGTAGTCGAACGTCCAGTCGGTCGAGCGCGGCAGCGTCGACGCGCTCCAGCCGCCGGCCTGGATCGGCAGGAACAGCCCGAGCATCAGCGGCTGCGCAAGCACGCGCGAGACGGGGCTGTCGGGGAAATCCGCCGGCGAGCGGACGTCGACGAACGGCGACGGCGCGACGGGGGCGGCGAGGGCGGTGTCGCTCATGATGGGTTCCTTGCGGCGTGTGCACGCATCGAAGCCGTAATCGAAGCCGTACGACAACGACTCGCACGCGTGGCGGCGGTTCGGCCGGGGGCGATGCCTGATGTTCCGGCGAGCGGATCGCATCGCGTCATAGCTTGCCCGGCCTCGGATCGGGCACGAAGCCCGCGCGGTTCGGCATCTGCACGCGCGGCAGCGAGCGCGCGTCGAGCCGTGCGTCGCCGGGCACGATGCCGTTCAGGTGGAGGACGTATGCCGTGACCGCGTAGACGTCGTCCGCGCTCAGCGATTGCGGCGCGTTGTACGGCATCGCACGGCGGATGTAGTCGAACAGCGTCGTCGCGTACGGCCAGTAGCTGCCGACCGTCTTTTTCGGTTGTTCGCCCGCGAGCGAACCGATGCCGCCGACGAGCGGATCGCCGACACCGCCTTCGCCGCCCGCGCCGTGGCACATCGCGCACTTGTCCGCGAACACATGACCGCCGCGCGCGACCGCGCCCGCGCCGGGCGGCAGGCCGTTGCCGTCGGGCGCGACGTCGATGTCCCACGCGGCGAGCGCCGCGCGGTCGACCGGCTGCCCGAGGCCGAAGCCCGCGCCGAACGCGTTCGAGACGGCCACGGACGTGGCGATCAGGCACGCAAGCGGCTTACGCATTGCGCACCTCGCCGTCCGCGCCGACGTGCCAATTCTGGATGCCGTTGTAGTGGTACTGCGACTTGACGCCACGCGCGGCGACGAGCGCGTCGCGGGTCGGTTGCACGTAGCCGGTGTCGTCGGTTGCGCGGCTTTGCAGGTCGGCCGACTCGCCGTTCCAGATCCAGTCGGCCTCGAAGCGCGTCAGTGCGCGATCGCGCACGTCGCCCGCGATACGCGCGGGCCGCCACGTGCGGCCGCCGTCGGTCGACACGTCGACGGCGCGAATACGGCCGCGGCCCGACCACGCATACCCGCTGATCGGGCAATAACCGTGCGCGGCAAGACGATGGCCGGCCGAAGGCCGCGTGATGACCGACTTCGCATCCATCTCGAACACGAACTGGCGTGCGCAGCCGCCGGGCAGCAGGTTCGTGTATTTCGACGTTTCCTCGCGCGTCATCTCCGGCGCGCGCACCAGTTTCAGCCGCCGCAGCCACTTGATGTTCGTATTGCCCTCGAAACCCGGCACGATCAGCCGCACCGGGTAGCCGTTCTCGGGGCGCAGCCGTTCGCCGTTCTGCGCATAGACGACGAGCGCGCGTTCGAGGATCCGGTCGAGCGGCAGGCTGCGCGTCATCGCCGCGCCGTCCGCGCCTTCGGCGAGCAGCCAGCGCGCAGTCGGATCGAGGCCCGTTTCGTCGAGCAGCGTCGACAGCCGGACGCCCGTCCATTCGCAGCACGACAGCAGCCCGTGCGTGAACTGGACGGGCAGCCCGCTCGGCCCGTTCCATTCGCTGCCGGTATTGCCCGAGCATTCGAGAAAGTGGATTCGCGATTCGGACGGAAAGCGCAGCAGGTCGTCGATCGTGAACACGCGCGGCTCGCGCACGAGGCCGTGCACGACGACGCGATGGCGTTGCGCATCGATGTCCGGCACGCCTGCGTGATGACGCTCGTAGACGAGGCCGTTCGGCGTGATGTCGCCGAACAGGTCGGCGAGCGGCGTCATCGACGAGCCGGAACCGGGCAGTGCGGGCACGCGGGCGCTGCGGCGGATCACGTCGCTTTCGTGCGGCCCCGGCACGCCGTAGGGCGGCGACAGCAGCGGCGCGCCCGGTGTGCGCGTCCACGGCGGCACGTCGAGCGGCGACAGGGGAACGAGCGGCTGGCTCGCGAGCGCGCCGCCGGCAGGCAGCATCGCGGCAGCCCACCCGCCGGCGAGCTGGCGCAGCGCCGCGCGCCGGCCGGTGCGGGGCGGACGGGGACGGAAACGAGAGTCGGTCATGGTCGGACGCGTATCGCGCGCAGGGGCCGCACGCGGGGAAACGGACATTCTCGGCAACCGGGCGCGACGCGGCAAACAACGATTCCCGCTTTGCTTATCGTGCCTGTTGCGCCGCGCCCGTTGCGTGTGCCGTCAGAACTTCACGCGTAGCCCGCTGACGACCGCGACCTGGCGGTTCGTCGACGATGCGCTGCCGATGTTCGAGATCGCCGCGACCGCGCGATAGCCGCCGGCCGTTGCCGTGCTCGGGTCGCCGGCCGCGAGCTGGTAGATGCCGGACAGGTAGAGGTCGGTGCGCTTTGACAACGCGTAGTCGAAACCGAGCGTGAACTGGTGCCAGCGCGGCTTCAGCGTCTGGCCGCCGGTGCCCGGCAATCCGCTCGCGCGCCCGTCGGTGAACGTGTAAACGCCGATCAGCGTGGCTGCCGGCGTGATCTGGTAGCGCGCGTTCACGTCGTAGTTGTTGAACTTGCGCGACGAGCCGTCGACATAGTTGAGCTGCGTGTGGCTCCACGCGAAGCCGAGCGTCGCGCGGCCGAGTGCGTAGTTCGCGCCCAGGGCGCCGATCTGCTGCTTGAGCACGCCGCCGTTCAGCCCGTAGAAAAACGCGCCGCTGTAGTCGTTGCCGGTGGTCGAGGTCGCACCGCCCACCGCGCCGCTCGTATTCGACGTCGCATTCGGATGATTGAACCGCACGTAACCGCCGCCGAACGACAGCGGGCCGTTCACGTAGTTCGCCGACACGCCCCACGCGTTGTTGTTCGAGAACCCCGTGCCCGCGCCGCCGTTCGCCTGGTTGCTGAACGCATAGAGCAGGTCGGCCGTGAAGCCGGCGATCGTGTCGCTGCGGAACTTCACCGCGTTGTTCAGCCGGAAGCTCTGGTTCATGTTGTCGTTGTCGCCCACATGGGTAGCTGGCGACCAGAAGCCGGACCCCGAGTACTGCGCGACCAGATCGGTGATCGGCTCGTACTGGCGGCCGAGCGTCAGCGTGCCGATGCCGGATTTGCTCAAGCCCACGTACGCGGAGCGGCCGAACAGGCGGCCGCCCTGGCCGAGCCCGCCGTCGCTCGGACGGAACCCGCTTTCGAGCGTGAAGACCGCCTGCAACCCGCCGCCGAGATCTTCCGCGCCTTTCAGGCCCCAGCGGCTGCCGCTCAGCTTGCCGCTCGTCTGCTGGATGTTGCTGGCGCCGCCCTGGTTGTTCGTATAGGCGATACCGGCATCGACGACGCCGTACAACGTGACCGAACTCTGCGCATGCGCGCTGACCGAACCGATCGAAACCAAACCCAGGACTACCGATTTCTTGATCATGACCATCCTCTGTTTTTATGGGTACGTCTGCGAGGATCACGATGCTATTGACGACGGGCGCTCCGATGAACGGCCGATCCGTGGTTTGCAAATCGATGCGCAGCCGATTTGCAATGTGCGATGCCGCAAGCCCGGCATGTGCGTCGCCATCGCATCCGGCACGCATGCTGCGGCGAACGCATCGCACCGACGGCGAACGTCGACCGCCGGAAATGCGCGATCGCCGTCATATCGATCGGTGAAATCGTTCGATGTGCGCAATACATGCCGTTCGGTGCGCGATGCATTTACGCAACGACCCGCTGTGCAGCGCACGGCCGATGCGCTACGCGCACCCGCATATCGATTCCGCAAAACGTTGGTAGGGCCGGGCGAGGCGTGACGGTAGAGTCGGGCATCCGGTCGCGGGCCGGCATGCTCCGGGAACAGGAGAGCGCGCAAGCGCGCGTTCGTCCCGGCTGAACAACGAACACGGGAGCCGTTTGACATGAGTCGCGATGTGCTGTTTTTGCTGGAACCGGGCTTTGCCGATCCGAAGCATCCGGGGCAACGTTTTGTCTGTCCGCACGGACTGTCGATCGAAGGACTGCTGGCGAGCGCGCCCGACCGCGCCGGCCGCCTCGACGTGAAGCGCGTCGGGTTCGAGCGGCCGCGGCATACGGTGATCGACGCACTCGACGATGCGCACCAGGGCCTGCCGGTGCTCGTGCTCGGCCACGACCAGCCGGCACCGGACGATGCGCAGACGCTCAGCGACGTGCGCTTCGTCACCGACGCGCGCCGGATCCTCGAACTGCTGGCCGAGCGCCACGGATTTCCGGCGCTGCATTGACGCGACGGTTCAACTTCTCATCCCATCGACAGGAGCATCCGATGTCGTCAATTTCGGCGGCACGCCGCCGCCTGCTGCTCGCCGGCGCCGCCGTCGTGTCGACCCCCGCGGCCATGCGGGCCGCGTTTGCCGCGCCCGCCATCAACGCCGATCTTGCCGGCACGACGTTGCGCGTCGCGACCTACAAGGGCGGCTGGCGCGCGCTGCTGCAGGCGGCCGGGCTCGGCGACACGCCATACCGGATCGACTGGCGCGAACTGAACAACGGCGTGCTGCACATCGAGGCGCTCAATGCGGATGCGCTCGATATCGGCTCGGGCAGCGAGATTCCGGCCGTGTTCGCCGCGCGCCAGAAAGCGAATGTCCGGTTCATCTCCCGTGCCCGCGAAGACCTGAACAACCAGGTCACGCTGGCGCGCAAGGACACGCCGATCCGCAGCATCGCGGACCTGAAGGGCAAGCGCGTCGGCTACGTGCGCGCGACGACGTCGCACTATTTCCTGTATCGCCAGCTTGCGGAGGCGGGCCTGAGCTTCGACGACATCCAGCCGATCAACCTGTCGCCCACCGACGGGTTATCCGCGTACGACCGCGGCGACATCGACGCATGGGCGATCTACGGCTACAACGGCCAGCTCGCGCGCAATCGCTACGGCGCGCGGGTGCTGAAGACGGGGAAGGGTTATCTGTCGGGAAATTTCCCGGTCTACGCGAATCCCCGCACGCTCGACGATGCGCGTCGTCGTGCGGCGACCGGCGATCTGTTGCTGCGGTTCCGGCGTGCGTATGCGTGGGCGAACGGGCATTTTCATGACTATGCGCTCGTGCAGAACCGCGAGACGCGCGTGCCGGTTGCCGATCTCGTCGCGATGTTCGAGCAGCGCAGCGAAGACTATGCGCTGCTGCCGGTGACGCCCGACGTGGTTGCGCAGCATCAGCAGGTCGCGGACGTGTTCGCCCGGATCGGCGTGCTGGACGGGCCGGCCAATGTCGCGCCGCTGTGGGATACGTCGTTCAACGCGCTGGTGGCGTCGGTGTGAGGTTATGTGGAGAACGGGATGCCGTGCCTGAGTGCGAAGCTCACGCGAACCTTCCCGTACGACACCAACCGTATCGCGCATTGGCGACCATTGCATCCCACGCGCCGATCGCCGGTTGCCGAACGATGCGGACACTGGGATACCACGGCGTGGCCCTCGGCAACCGTTCGTAGCGCCAGTCTACGTGGAGCGGCGACAGCAGAATGGCCGGCAGGTTGAGGCTGGCGAGGTCGAAATACTCGATCGCGCATGGACCGGATATCCAATCCGCAGACGCAATGCCGGTCAGCCCGACAGGCCTGTCTCCGCATGTCGCGTGGCAAGCGCGCAATAATCCAATTCGAAATTTGTCTAGTCATCCTTGCGATTCGTCTAGGTCTGTTGCACCAAATTCGTGCCCGGATTCCCCGCAACGAGGCACGCCGGAGGCCTGTAATTAAGGGATTTCCCGCGTTTGCGTCGATTTTTATTGTCGACGCTTGTCCTGCCGTTTTTCTTCTTGCATGCTTGTATAGACAAATTCCTGAGGCGGCTTGCATGACCGAAGGGATGACGAACTTCAACGCAAGGAGAAATCTCGTGAACGGCAAGCGCATCAAGTGGGCAGTCAAGACGATCGGCGTCATCGCGGCCGCGGCGGCAACGCTCGCCGCGCCGGTGCAGGCGAAGGAGTGGAAGACGGTGACGGTGGCGCTCGAAGGCGGCTACGCACCGTGGAACCTCACGCTGCCGGGCGGCAAGCTCGGCGGCTTCGAGCCGGAACTGCTCGCGAATGTCTGCGGCCGGATCAAGGTTCAGTGCAACATGGTCGCGCAGGACTGGGACGGGATGATCCCCGGCCTGCAGGCCGGCAAGTTCGATGTCCTGATGGATGCGATCTCGATCACGCCGGAGCGCGAGAAGATCCTGCTGTTCTCGCGCCCCTATGCGGCCACGCCGGCGACGTTCGCCGTCACCGACACGAAGATCATTCCGAAGGCCGCGCCCGGCGCGCCGGCCGTCAAGCTGACCGGCGACGCGAACGCCGACAAGCCGACCGTCGACGTGCTGCGCAAGCAGCTGAAGGGCAAGACGATCGGTATCCAGTCGGGCACCGTCTATACGAAATTCATCAACGACAGCTTCAAGGACATCGCGTCGATCCGCGTGTACAAGACTTCGCCCGAGCGCGATCTCGACCTCGTCGCCGGTCGCATCGATGCGTCGTTCGACGACGTCACGTACTACGCGGCGAACATCGAGAAAAAGGAAAACGCGTCGATCGTGCTTGCGGGCCCGAAGCTCGGCGGGCCGATCTGGGGGCCGGGCGAAGGTCTTGCGTTTCGCAAGCAGGACGCCGACCTGAAGACGAAGTTCGATGCGGCGATCGGCGCGGCGCTCGCGGACGGCACCGTGAAGAAACTCGCAGACAAGTGGTTCAAGACCGACGTCACGCCGTAAGCGCACGTCCGGCAGCCGCCGTGTAAGCGACACGCAACGACACCGCGACGCGCGGCGGCACGCATCCTGTCGATCCATTCAACGCTTGCCGGGAGGCACGCATGGCGATCCTTGAAATGCTGGGCTTCGGAACCGAAGGCTGGGGCGGTGTGCTGCTGCTCGCCGCGCTGATGACGGTCGCGCTGACGCTCGCCGCGCTTGCTGTCGGCGCCGTGATCGGCGCGGCGATCGCCGCCGCGAAACTGTCGCGCCACCGCAGCGCCCGCCTGCTCGGCGACCTCTACACGACGGTGTTTCGCGGCGTGCCCGAACTGCTCGTCATCTACCTGTTCTATTTCGGCGGCTCGACGCTCGTGACGACCATCGGCCAGTGGTTCGGCGCGGAAGGCTTCATCGGCGTGCCGCCGTTCGTGATTGGCGCGCTGGCGGTCGGGATGATTTCCGGCGCGTATCAGGCGGAGGTCTACCGCGCGGCCGTGCTGGCCGTGTCGAAGGGAGAACTCGAAGCGGCCCGCTCGATCGGCATGCCGCGCAGCATGGTGCTGCGCCGCATCCTGATTCCGCAGGTGCTGCGCTTTGCGCTGCCCGGCATCGGCAACGTGTGGCAACTGAGCTTAAAGGACTCGGCGCTGATCTCGGTCGCCGGGCTCGCCGAGCTGCTGCGCACGAGCCAGATCGCCGCGAACTCGACGCACCAGTACTTCGTGTTCTTCGTCGCGGGCGGCGCGCTCTACCTCGTGATGACGGGCCTGTCGAACCGCGTGTTCAACCGGGCGGAAGCGATCGTGGGCCGCTCGTTCCGCCGCAATTTCGCGCGCAACTGACGGAGAGCACGCATGTCCATCGATTTCGCCTTCCTCATCGACACGCTGCGCCAGTTGCTCGCGGCCGTGCCGACCACGCTCGGCCTGTTCTTCGCGTCGCTCGTGCTCGGCGGCCTGCTGTCGCTCGTGATCGTCACGATGCGCGTGTCGCCGCGCTGGCTGCCGAACCGCTTCGCACGCGCATACATCCTCGTGTTTCGCGGGTCGCCGCTGCTGATCCAGATGTTCCTCGTGTACTACGGGCTCGGCCAGTTCGGCGTGATTCGCGAGAGCTTCGTGTGGCCGCTGCTGCGCGAACCGTATGTGTGCGCGGTGCTGTCGCTGGCGTTGTGTACCGCCGGCTACACGGCCGAGATTCTGCGCGGCGGACTGATGGCCGTGCCGGTCGGGCAGATCGAGGCCGGTTATTCGATCGGCCTGTCGGGCTTCGCGCTGCTGCGGCGCGTGATCGGCCCGATCGCATTGCGTCAGTGCCTGCCTGCGTACTCGACCGAAGCCGTGCTGCTCGTCAAGTCGACCGCGCTGGCCAGCCTCGTCACGGTGTGGGAAGTGACGGGCGTCGCGCAGCAGATCATCCAGCAGACCTACCGGACGACCGAGGTGTTCGTGTGCGCGGCCCTCATCTACCTCGGCCTGAACTTCATCGTCGTGCGCGTGCTCGGCGCGCTCGAATGGCGGTTGTCGGGCCACCTGCGCGCGCCGAAGCCGGCCGGCAAGGCGGCCGCCGCCGCGCGCAACGCCCGGCGCGTCGCGTCCTGAGCGCATCCCTCTTTCCCGGAGAATCCGATGAACACCGCTGCTCCCGTTGCCCTGTCGGTCAGGAACATCCACAAGTCGTTCGGCGATCACCATGTGCTGAAGGGCATTTCGCTCGATGCGCACGAAGGCGACGTGATCTCGATCCTCGGCGCGAGCGGCTCGGGAAAGAGCACGTTCCTGCGCTGCCTGAACCTGCTCGAGACGCCCGACGACGGCACCGTCGCGCTCGCCGGCGAGGAACTGAAGATGAAGCGTGCGCGCGACGGCAAGCTGCAGCCGGGCGACCGGCGTCAGGTCGACCGGATCCGTTCGCAGCTCGGGATGGTGTTCCAGAACTTCAACCTGTGGTCGCACATGACGGTGCTCGACAACCTCGTCGAAGGGCCGCTGCGCGTGCAGAAGCGCAGCCGCGCGGAAGCGGTCGAGGAGGCCGAGGCGCTGCTCGCGCGCGTCGGCCTCGCGGACAAGCGCGACTACTATCCGGCGCACCTGTCGGGTGGCCAGCAGCAACGCGTCGCGATCGCCCGTGCGCTCGCGATGCATCCGAAGGTGATGCTGTTCGACGAACCGACGTCGGCGCTCGATCCGGAGCTGGTCGGCGAAGTGCTGCGCGTGATGCGCTCGCTCGCGGAGGAAGGGCGCACGATGCTGGTCGTCACGCACGAGATGGGTTTTGCGCGTCACGTGTCGAACCGCGTGATGTTCCTGCATCAGGGCGAGGTCGATTCGGACGGCACGCCCGGCGACCTGTTCGGCGGCCAGTGCTCGGAGCGCTTCCGACAGTTCGTATCGAGCCATCACGACCGTTCCGCGAACTGAGGCCGCCATGACCGTATTCCGTTCGGCAAGGCCGCTCGACTGGCGGCAGATCGCGGCGGTGGCCGCAGGCGAACCGCTTGCACTCGCCGACGAAGCGCGCATGCGCGTCGTCGCGGCCCGCGAGCTCGTCGATGAAATCGTCGCGCGCGGCATCCGCGCGTATGGCGTCAACACGGGCGTCGGTGCACTGTGCAACGTGATCGTGTCGCCGGCGCAGCAGAGCACGCTGTCGCGCAACATCCTGATGAGCCACGCGGTCGGCGTGGGCGCACCGCTCGGCGCGGCGGAAACGCGCGCGATCGTCGCGGCGGCAATCAACAACTACGCGCACGGTCATTCCGGCGTGCGCGCCGACGTCGTCGACCAGCTCGTCGCGTTGCTGGAACACGATTGCCTGCCGGAGGTGCCCGCGCACGGCTCGGTCGGCTATCTGACGCATATGGCGCATGTCGCGCTCGTCTGCATCGGCCATGGCCATGCGCGCCACCGCGGCGAGCGGATTCGCGGCGACGAGGCACTGCGCCGCATCGGCCGCGCACCGCTCGTGCTCGGCGCAAAGGAAGGGCTGAGCCTCGTCAACGGCACGCCGTGCGTGACGGGGCTGGCCGCGCTCGCGCTGGCCCGCGCCGAGCGGCTGCTCGACTGGGCCGACTGGGTCGCCGCGATGAGTTTCGAGAACCTCGGCGGGCAGCTCGCCGCATTCGACCCGGCGTCGCTTGCGTTGCGGATTTCGCCCGGCATCGGTCACGTCGGCGCGCGCTTGCGTGCGCTGCTCGCCGACAGCGGCATGCTCGCGGCGGCAAGCGGCCGGCATACGCAGGATCCGCTCAGCCTGCGCACGATTCCGCACGTGCACGGCGCGGCACGCGACGTGTTCGACGTGACGGCGGAGGTGGTCGATCGCGAACTGGCGTCGGTGACCGACAATCCGATCGTGGCCGGCACGCGCGACGCGCCGGCCGTCCATTCGCAGGCACATGCGGTCGGCGCGGGCATCGCGCTGGCGATGGACAGTCTCGCGGCGGCGATGGCCCAGGTCGCGGCGATCGCCGAACGGCGTCTCGACCGGCTCGTCAATCCGCTCGTGAGCGGGCTGCCGGCATTCCTCGCGACGCCGGGCGGTACCTGTTCGGGGTTCATGATCGCGCAGTACACGGCGGTCGCGCTCGTCGCGCAGAACCAGCGGCTCGCGGGGCCGGCGAGCCTCGACGGCGGCATCACGTCGGGCCTGCAGGAAGACCATCTGTGCCATGCGACGCCGGCCGCGCTGAAGGCACTCGACATCATCGAGAACACGACGCGCGTGCTGGCGATCGAGCTGCTGGCCGCCGCGCAGGCCTACGATCTGCAGGCGGGCAGCGCGTCGCGGGCCGCACCCACCGACACGCTGTGGCGGCATGTGCGCGAACGCGTGCCGGCGTACCGGGACGACCGGCCGCTCGCGGACGACATCGCGATCGCCGCCGGCATCGTCGCGGGTGTGCCGCCGCCGGTGATGTAACGGCGGGAGACCGGCCGCCGTGACATCGCGGCGGCCAGCGGGCGATCCATCATTCATTCGATCGAGGGCGCATGAACGAAGCGGAACGACAACTCGCCGGCCGGCAGGCGAGCGCACCGGGCGACGACGTGCCGGCGCGCGCGTTGCCGGCCTACCAGCAGATCAAGCGCTACGTCGTCGAACGGATCGCGAACGGCGACTGGAAGCCCGGCGGCGCGATTCCGACCGAGGCCGAGCTGGTCAAGGAGTTCGGCGTCGCGCGGATGACGGTGTCGCGCGCGCTGCGCGAGCTGACCGCCGAGCGCGTGCTGACCCGGATCCAGGGCGCCGGCACGTTCGTCGAACGGCGGCACTACGAATCGACGGTGCTGGAAATCCGCAACATCGCGGACGAGATCGCGGAGCGCGGCCATCGGCACAGCGCTCGCGTATTGCTGATCGAAAGCAGCGACGATCAGGAGGCGGTCGAAGCGCTCGGGCTGCGTTCAGGGCCCGTGTTCCATTCGCGCATCGTGCATTACGAGGAAGAGGAGCCGATCCAGTTCGAGGATCGCTACGTCAATCCGGCGTTGTTTCCCGCGTATCTGGAACAGGACTTCACGGTCGAGACGCCGAATCACTACATGGTGCGGCTTGCGCCGATCCAGCGCGCGGAGTTCCGGATCTACGCGCAGAAGCCCGACGCGCAGGTGCGCCGCCACCTCGTGATGGAAATCGGCGAGCCGTGTCTGTTATTGAGGCGCCGCACGTGGGTCGGCGAGCATGTCGCGACGTCGGTGCGCTTGTGGCATCCGGCATCGCGGTTTCATCTGGCGGGGAAGGTGTGAGCGTGCAGGTCGCCACCCGGCGGCTCAACCCCGCGTAGCGATATGCCATTCATCGTGCCGGTCTAGAGCGACCGCTCTGAATTCTCGCCGCACTGCCGCATAAAACGGTCATCAGCCGGTGGAAGCGCGCAGGGCGAATCATTTCGTATGTATTCGGCAAGATCCGTCGCGCTCCCGGGATAGGGCCGTCCGGCAAGGGGCGCGGCGAGTTTGTCGTCGTCATTTCCGGCCTGCCGGGGCCGCTTTTGCGCATCCGGCTCGCGATCTGCATTCAAGCGACGAATGTGTGCATCGCAACAATCCATTTCATTCACGGCAATCGTCCCGGTAAGGTGAACGCACGTTCGAATTTGCTCGAACGAAGCGAATCCACCACTCGACGATGCCATGAAAACGACTCCCGATCGACCTGCGGAAGCGTCACCCCCGCGCCCCGGCGTCACGCCGGCAGGCGGAGGCAATGCGCGCGCGGCGGGCCTGAGCCTGCCGTCCCGGCTGGTGGGCCCGATCGTGCTCGGGACGCTGCTCAACGCGCTGAACTCGTCGATGATCGCGGTCGCGCTCGTCAGCATCCAGCAGGCGTTCAACCCGCAGGGGCATGAACGCATCGACACGATGTGGCTCGTGTCGGGCCTTTATCTCGCGACGGCCGTCGGCCAGCCGACGATGGGGCGACTCGCCGACCGGTTCGGTGCGAAGAGGATCTTCTGCATCGGCCTCGCGATCGTATTGATCGCGTCCGCGCTCGCGCCGTTCGCGCCGTCGCTCGGGTGGCTGATCGCATCGCGCGTCGCGCTCGGCATCGGCACGTCCGCCGCGTATCCGGCCGGCATGGCGATGATCCGCACGTGGTCGCAGCGGCACGCGAACGGCGCGACGCCGACGGGCGGCCTCGGTGCGATCTCGGTCGCGGCGCAGGTGGCCGTCGCGTTCGGGCCGCCGCTCGGCGGCGCGCTCGTGCAATTCGCCGGCTGGCGCGCGATCTTCTGGATCAACGTGCCGATCGTGCTGCTGGCCTTCGTGCTGGCATGGCTGTGGATTCCGGCCGACGTCGTCCCGCGCGGCGCGCAGGAGCGCCGCACGCTGCGGAGCACGCTGAAGGAACTGGACCTGCCGGGCGTCGCGCTGTTCGTCCTGACGCTCGCGAGCCTGCTGCTGTTCCTGCAATCGGTATCGCACGAGCCCGACTGGCTGCTGCTGGTCGCGACGCTGGTTCTGTGCCCGATGCTGGTCGGGCGCGAGCGACGGGCCGCGACGCCGCTGATCGACATCCGCATGCTGAGCGACAACCGCGCCCTCACGAGCACGTACCTGCGCTGCGTCGGCACCTACGCGGTGTTCTACGCGATCTTCTATGCGCTGCCGATGTGGCTGCAGGAAGCCAAGCACCTGTCCGCCGCCGATGCCGGCCTCGTGATGCTGCCGGTCGCCGGGATCGGCACCGTGGCGACGATGTTCGCGACCCGCCTCGCGCACCGCCACGGCTCGCGGCCGGTGCTGATCATCGGCTCCGCGATGCTGTGCGTCGGCAGCGTCGTGATGAGTTTCCTCACCAGCGCGATGCCGGTCTGGTCGATCGTGCTGCTGTCGATCGTGTTCGGCGTGCCGAACGGCTTCAACAATCTTGGCAACCAGGCGGCGCTCTACCAGAGCGCGCCGCACGACCGGATCGGCACGGCCTCGGGGCTGTACCGCACCGCGCAGTATGTCGGCGGCAGCCTGTCGTTTGCGCTCGTCGGGCTGGCGCTCGGCCATCCGGCGAGCGATCGCGGCCTGCGCGAGCTGGCCATTGTCCTGGCGGTCATCAGCGTGCTGCTGCTGCTCAACGCGGCATCGAGCCGGCACCTGGATGCCGCCGCTTCTTCCATCTCCCAACAGAAGTGAGGTTTTACATGTCCATTCCGACGCTCAATCGCACGGTTGCCCTGGTCGCCATCGATCTGCAGAACGGCATCGTGTCGCTGCCGGTCGTGCCGTACACCGGCGCGCAGGTCGTGGCGAAGACGGTCGAGCTCGCGACCGCGTTCCGCGCGCTGCAGCTTCCCGTCATCTACGTGCACACGAGCTACCAGCCGGACGGCGGCGTGGCGCTGAAGGTCAAGACGGATGCGCCGTCGGCGCCGCCGAATCTCGACCCCGAATGGAGCGCGTTCGCGCCGGCGCTCGGCGTGGCGCCGTCCGACATCGTCGTGACGAAGCACCAGTGGGGCGCGTTCACCGGCACCGACCTGGACGTGCAACTGCGCCGGCGCGGCATCACGGACATCGTGCTGACCGGGATCGCAACCAACATCGGCGTCGAATCGACGGCGCGCCAGGCATACGAGAACAACTACAACGTCGTCGTCGTCAGCGACGCGGTCAGCACGTCGTCCACCGACGCGCAGACCTTCGCGCTGACGCAGATCTTCCCGAAGCTCGGGCAGGTGGCCGCGACGGCCGACGTGGAGGCGGCACTGGAGCAGGCGTTTTCGCGCTGAACGAAGCGGCGTGTTCGGCGTGCACCATTCATACAGAGCCATTTAACGAGGCATGACGATGATCAAGACCGATGCATGGGTTCTTTACGCAGGACCGGAACCGAGCAAGAAGCAGGCGCCCGTGGCGGGCGAGCTGCGTCGCGAAACCTTCGAATTCTCCGATCTGGAAGCCGACGAGGTGCTGGTCGAGCCGCTGTACGGATCGTGGGAAGCGAACCTCGACCACGCGCTGTCGCGCAATCCGGTCGACATCTGCCGGCAGCGCCGCGAGGACAAGATCGTGCTCGGCAACGGTGCGCTGGTGCGCATCGTCGAGCGCGGCCGCGGCGTGAAGACGCTGAAGGAAGGCGAGATCTGCATGGTGATGCCGTTCGGCAAGCGCGACGAATACGGGTTCGCCGAACTCGTCTACGCGTACGACGCGCCGGGCACGATCGGCGTGATGGCGCAGCGGACCAAGATGCGCGCCGACAACCTCGTGGCGGTGCCGACGGACAGCCGGCATTCGCTGCTGCAATGGGCAACGTACGGCCGCTACTTCACCGCGTGGGACAACTGGAAGGTGGCGTCGGCCTGCTGGCGCTCGCAGTTGCCGGACGTCGATCCGGCCGACTACCTGGTGTTCGGCTGGGGCGGCGGCACGACGCTCGCCGAACTCCAGCTCGCGAAGCGCGAGGGCTTTCGCGTCGCGATGACGGCGAGCAACGACCGGCGCCTCGAGGAGCTCGCGAAGCTCGGCATCACGCCGGTCGATCGCCGCAAGTTCCCGAATCTCGCGTATGACGAAGAGCGCTACAAGACCGATCCCGAGTATCAGGCGAGCTATCGCGAGTCGGAGCGTGTGTTCGCGGAGACGATCGCCGAACTGAGCGGCGGCCGCGGCGTCGCGATCTTCCTCGACAACCTCGGCGGCGCGCTGTATCGCTCGACGATGCGCGTGGTCGGCCGCACCGGCATCGTCACGACGGTCGGCTGGAAGACCGGGATGCGCCTGTGGAACCTGCGCGCGACGGAATGCATCAACCGCCGCCTGCACATCCACACGCATGCGTGGCGCTACGACGACAGCATCACGATCCGCGACTTCCAGGAAACGAGCGGCTGGATCGGCGAGGAGCCGACCGAGATCTTCGATTTCGACGAGGTGCCGAAGCTCGCGTCCGACTACCTGAACGGGAAGATCCAGACGTATTTCCCGATCTACCGGATCAACGCCGTCTGAGCGACAGGTCGCGCGCCGCGCCCGCATCTTTGCATGTTGATTAGTCATGCAGACGATGTCGGTGCGCGGCGCGCCGTGCAATCCATTTGACTGGAGAACGGCATGGCCACTGTGGAAATCGGGGACGTCGACGCCGGCGCGGCGTCGGACGCCTCCAAACGGGCGCCGCTCGACGGCATTCGCGTGATCGACGCCGCGACGCTGTTCGCGGGCCCGCTCTCGGCGACGATGCTCGCGGACTACGGCGCCGACGTGATCAAGGTCGAGCATCCGGACGGCGATCCGGCGCGCAAGTACGGCGCGCGTCGCGACGACGTGCCGTTGTGGTGGAAGGTGCTCGCGCGCAACAAGCGGGCGGTCACGCTGAATCTCGGCACGGCCGACGGCCAGCGGATCTTCCGCGAACTGGCGGCGCAGGCGGACGTGGTCGTCGAGAATTTCCGGCCCGGCACGCTCGAACGCTGGGGGCTCGGTTACGACGTGCTGTCCGCGATCAACCCGCGGCTCGTGCTCGTGCGGGTGACGGGCTTCGGCCAGTTCGGCCCGTATGCGAGCCGGCCGGGCTTCGGCACGCTGGCCGAGGCGATGAGCGGGCTCGCGTCGATCACCGGCGAGGCGGACGGGCCGCCGCTCCTGCCGTCGTTTCCGCTTGCCGACACGGTCGCGGGGCTGACCGCCGCGTTTGCGATCATGACCGCGCTGAAGGCGCGCGAGCACACCGGGCGCGGCCAGGTCGTCGATCTCGCGATCATCGAGACGATGCTTGCCGCGATGGGCGCGCAGGTCGCGAGCTACGACCAGACGGGCCGGGTGCCCGAGCGTACCGGCAATCGTTCGCCGAACAACTCGCCGCGCGGTGTCTACCGCACGTCGGACGGCAAGTGGGTCGCGCTGTCGACGTCGGCGCACAGCATCGCCGAGCGCGTGATGCGCCTCGTCGGCCGCGCGGACCTGATCGACGAACCGTGGTTCGCGAACGGCGCGGAGCGCGCGCAGCATGCGGACGAGCTGGATGCGGCGGTCGGCGGCTGGATCGGGCAGCGCACGCGCGACGAGGTGATCGCCGAATTCGAGCGCGCGCAGGCGGCGGTCGCGCCGATCTACGACGTCGCCGACGTGCTGCGCGATCCGCAGTACGCGGCACTCGGCTCGGTCGTGTCGGTGCCCGACGCGGAGCTCGGCGCGTTCCGCACGCACAACGTGCCGTTCCGGTTGTCCGACACGCCCGGCGCGATCCGCTGGGGAGGACCCGCGCGCGGCACGCACAACGACGAAGTATTCGGCGCATTGGGACTGGAGCGGCGCGAGATCGCCGATTTGACCGAACGAGGCGTGATATGAAAACCAGCGCAACATACCGCAGTTACCTTTACGTGCCCGCGCACAAGGCGCAGGTGGTGGAAAAAGCGTATGCAAGCGAAGCCGATGCCATCGTGCTCGACCTCGAGGATGCCGTGCCGGCCAGCCACAAGGCCGAGGCACGCCAGGCGGCCGCCGCGATTCTCGCGGAAGGCCCGCCGAAGCCGACCTACGTGCGGATCAACCCGATCGGCAGCCCTTGGTGCCGCGACGACGTCGACGCGATCGCGCAGCCGGCGCTGCAGGCGCTGCGCCTGCCGAAATGCGACCTGCCGCAGCATATCCAGGAGGTCGCGGGCTGGCTCGACGCGCTCGGCTGCGACGCGGGCATCCAGATCCTGATCGAGTCGGCGTACGGCGTCGAGACGGCTTACCAGCTCGCGACCGCGTCGCCGCGGCTCGAACGGATCGGGCTCGGCGAAAGCGACCTGCGTGCGGACCTGCAGATCGGCGTCGACAACTTCACGCTCGAGGTGTGCCGCGCGCGCTGCGTGGTCGTGTCGCGCGCGGCGGGATTGAGCGGCCCGATCCAGACGGTCTATCACACGCTGCCCGATCTCGACGGGCTGAAGGAATCGACGCTGCGCGCGAAATCGATGGGGTTCCTCGGGCGCTTCGCGATCCATCCGTCGCAGCTCGCGGTGATCAACGAGGTGTTCACGCCGTCGGAGGACGAGATCCGCGCGGCCGAGCGCGTGCTCGAGGCGGTCGATGCGGCGGCCGGCAAGGCCTCGGCGTCGTCGGTGTTCGTGCTGCCGGACGGCCGCGTGGTCGCGCCGCCGCTGATCGCCAACGCGCGCGTGACGCTCGCGCTCGCGAACAATCTTCGACTCAGTGGAGCACTGGCATGAGTACACCCGAAACGCTTTCCGCTCCGGCGGCGACCACGACGAACCGGCCATTGCCGCCCGACGGCATCGTCGGCGCGCTCGGCCGCTTTGCGGCGGAGGTGCGCGCCGAAGGGCTGGAACGCAGGCTGCGCGTCGAGGCCGCCGCGCGCGTGCTCGACGTGGTCGGCAACAGCCTGATCGCGCACGACGAACCGGTCGCGCAGTCGGTGCTGCAGGTCGCGCGGCGCTGGGGCGGCACCGGCCCGGCGAGCGTGATCGGCGCGCCCGACCGGTTGCCGGCCGCGAGCGCCGCACTCGTCAACGGCACGCTTGCGCATGCGATGGATTTCGACGATTCGCACATGCGCTCGGTGCTGCATCCGAGCGCGTCCGTGATTCCGGCCGCGCTCGCCGCCGCGCAGGCGAGCGGCGCGTCGGGCGCGGCGCTGCTCGATGCGATCACGGTCGGCACCGAGGTGTGCATCCGGCTCGGTGTCGCCGCGTACAACGAGCGGCTCGGCAATTCGGTGTTCTTCGAGCGCGGCCAGCACGCGACGTCGATCTGCGGCACGGTCGGCGCGGCGGCGGCCGCGGCGATGCTGTTCGGGCTCGACGCCGCGCAGATCGCGGCGGCGCTCGGCATTGCCGCGAGCATGGGTGCGGGCCTGCTCGAAGCGAACCGCACCGGCGGCTCGGTGAAGCGGATCCACTGCGGCTGGGCGGCGCACGCGGGCGTGAGCGCGGCGGAACTGGCGGGCGCGGGCGTGACCGCGCCGCCAACCGCGCTCGAAGGCCGCTTCGGCTTCTTCCACGCGTGGTGCGGCGACCTTGCCGACGTCGACGCGGTGCTGCGCGGCCTCGGCGACGAATGGGAGACGAGCCGGATCATCTTCAAGCCCTATCCGTGCAACCACTTCACGCATCCGGGCATCGACGCGGCGCTGCAACTGAAGGCGCAAGGCGTGACGGCGGACGACGTGGTGTCGGCCGAGCTGCGGGTCGCGACGTCGACGCTGCGCACGATCGGCGAGCCGGCGGAACTGAAGGCGAATCCGCCGACCGGTTATGCGGCGGCGTTCTCGGGGCCGTACACGGTCGCGGCGGCGCTGCTCGGCGGCGGCGGGCTCGGCGTCTGGTTCGACGATTTCGACGATGCGCTTGCGCAGGACCCCGCACGGCGCGCGCTGGCCGCGAAGGTGCGCTGCGTGGCCGATCCGTGGTGCGACACGCGCTTTCCGAACTTCCTGCCGGCGGTGCTGCGCGTCGAGTTGCGCGACGGGCAGGTGCGCGAGGCGCGGATCGAGTCGAGCAAGGGCACGAATTCGCGGCCGCTGACCGAACAGGAACTCACCGCGAAATTCGTGCTGGCGGCGAGTTCGAAGCTCGGCATGGAGCGCGCGCTCGCGCTGCGCGACGCGGTGCAGGCGCTCGCCGACGATGCGCCGCTCGACGGGCTTGCGGCGCTGACGTCAGGTACTGAAGGAGGACACCGATCTTGAATGCACCGCGCTGGAAAAAGCGGCCGCCCGGCTCGAACTGGGGCGATTTCGGTCCCGACGATCAGAAGGGGCGGCTGAACTGGCTGACGCCGGACAAGGTACGGCAGGGCGTCGCCGAAGTGCGGGAAGGGCTGTCGTTCTCGCTGAGCCTGCCGCTCGACGTGCCGCGCGGCGGCGGGCTGAACGCGCGGCGCCGGCCGCCGGCGATCATGCCGGCGCTGCTCGGCGACAAGCCGTACTTCGGTTATCGGGCCGACGAACAGGTTGCGAACGCAACCGACGTGGTCTGTGACGACTCGTTCTGTATGCACTCGCAGTTCTCGACGCAATGGGACGGCCTGTCGCATGTGGGCGGCGTGTTCGACGCGGACGACGACGGCGTGCCTGAAATCGTGTTCTACAACGGTTTCCGGATGGGCGAACATCTGCGGGTGCCGCAGGAAGGCGACGCGACGGGCGGCGCGCGCGCGCTCGGCATCGAGGTGATGGCGCAGACGGGCGTGCAGGGGCGCGGCGTGCTGATCGACCTGCGGCGTCATTTCGGCGATGCGCGCACGAAGGTCGGCTTCGCGCAGTTGATGCAGGTGATGGAGGCGGACCGCGTGCAGGTCGAGCGTGGCGACATCGTCTGCATTCACACCGGCTTCGCCGATCTGCTGCTGAACGACGACGGCGGATCGCCGGCGACGGTCGCGACCGCGTGCGTGCTGGACAGCAGCGATGCGCGGCTGCTGCAATGGATCGACGAATCGGGGCTGGCCGCGCTCGTGGCCGACAACCATGCGATCGAGGAACGTCCGCAGAATGCGCAGCCGCTCCCGCAGCCGGGCGCACTGATGCCGCTGCACGAGCTGTGCCTGTTCAAGCTCGGCATTCACCTCGGCGAGCTGTGGCACCTGACGCCGCTCGCGAACTGGCTGCATGCGCATGGCCGGAACCGGTTTCTGCTGACCGCGCCGCCGTTGCATATCCGCGGCCTGGTCGGCGCGCCGGCGAATCCTGTCGCGACCGTTTGAGCCTGCGGGCGGCGGCTGTGGCGGCGGCCGCCCGCATTTTTTTCAACGCGACCGGGTTGCGAAAATCGCGAATTAAATGGCCGATTGGCGCGGTATTCAGAAGAATCGACACAAAACGGACCCATTAATTTAAAAAATTAACCAATATCGTCCGATACCTAAAAATATAGATACGTCAAGATTGGACTATTCTTGTGCATTGCACTAAATATCTGGGGATTGCTCCGATTGCAGAATTTCGCAATCGTAATCGGAGGCGGTGGTTAACCTGTTTAGTGGATGGTCGCAAACATGAATCTACGTTCGATCGATCTGAACCTGCTGGTCATACTCGATGCGCTATTGACGGAGAAGCAGGTCACACGGGCCGGCCAGAAGGTCGGCCTCACGCAGCCGGCCGTCAGCAACGCGCTGGCGCGGCTGCGATTCCTGTTCAAGGACGAGATCCTGGCGCGCACGGCGGTCGGCATGGAATTGACGCCGCGCGCACAGGCGCTGGCCATGCCGATTCGACAAATCATGCAACAAATCGAGGAATTATTTGAATCGGATTATCAATTCAATCCTTTTACGTCCGAGCGCCATTTTACGGTGCGCATGTCGGATCTCACCGAATTGCTTTTGCTGCCGGCGCTGCTGCGCTGCATGCGATTGACCAGCCCGAATATCGGCATGGACGTGGTGCACATGAGCGCGACTAGGACCGCCGACGCGCTCGAATCGGGGCTGCTCGACCTGGCAATCAGCGCCGGCCTCGAACATTCGGGCACGCTGTCGTCGCGCATCGTGTTTCATGACCGGATGGTCTGCGTGATGAGTTGCAGCCATCCGGACGCGGCCGCGCCGCTGACGCTCGAGCGATTTCTCGCGCTCGACTTCCTCAACGTGACGATCAACCCGGTCGACCACAGCCTGATCGACAACCTGCTCGCGACCATGCACTGCACGCGGCGCATCGCGCTCAACGTGCCGCACTGGCTCGTCGTGCCGAACATGCTGGACGCGCTGCCGTACGCGGTGATCATGTCGGAGCGGCACGCGCTGAGCCTCGACGATGCGCGGCTCGTGATCCGCGAACTGCCGCTCGCGATGGAGCCCGTCGCGTGGTCGCTGTACTGGCACCGCCGCTACGACGGCAGCAACGCGCACGCGTGGCTGCGCAGCCGCATCGTCGAGGTCGCGGAAGCGCTCGAACGGCACGTCGTCGCGGCGGTGGCGTAGGCCGGTCACGCCGGTCAGCCGACGACGAGCAGCGGTGGCAGCGTCGCGACGTCGGGCTGCTCGTCGAGCCGCCACAGGTAATCGAGCGCCGCGCGGATCTGTGCCGGGTTCCAGTGCCGCCGGCAGTTCTTCGTGAACTTCGCGACGTAGTCGTCGCGCCGCATCGGCCGCGTCGGCGAGCCGGGCAGGTCGTCCACCTGCTTCGTGCAGGTCGTGCCGTCTTCGCACACGGCCGTCACGCGATTCGGTGCCTGCACCGGATAACGCGCGGTAAGCGACGGGTCCTCGCGCACCGTGATCCGCTCGATCAGCGCGCGCAGCGCCGGATCCTGCAGCGCGTCGTGCCGGTAGCTCTCGGTCGTGATGTCGCCGTCGAGCATCGCGCGCGCGACGATGTACGGCAGGCTGTGATCGGCGGTCTCGTGGGTCGATGGCGCCCATTTTTCGCGGTCGCGGCCGGCCGTCACGTAGCCGACCTCGGTCGTGTCGATCTCGATGCGCCGGATGCGGCGCAGGTCGCCGACCTGCGCGGCGACGTCGACCGCGGCCGGAATCGCGGTTTGCGTGAGCCCCTGGGCGGGATAGAACTTCACGAAGCATTTGCCGATCCGGAACGCACCGCCGCGCCCGCCGAATTCGCGCGTGTCGACGGCGAACGGTCCGGACACCTGCGGAAAGAATCCCGCCATGCCTTCGAAGATCGGCGCGGGGCCGGTCAGCCCGGCGCGCGCGAGCTGCGTCGAGAACACCGCGTTGCGCGCCGCGTCCGCATCGGCGAGCGCCTTCCAGTTCGACAACTGCTGGACGCGCGTCTGGTTCAGCGCGAGATGGCTGTTGATCGACAGGTTCACCGCCTGCACCAGCTGCGGCGCGGGCATGCGCATCAGCTTGCCCGCGGCGAGCGCGACGGCGGGCAGGCTGTAGCACGTGTGGTCCCAGCCGCGCGGGCTGATCGCGGCGGCGTCCATCAGCCGGCACGCGATCTCGTACGCGATCGCGATCGACAGGATCAGGTCGCGGCCGTTCGCATGCTGCGCTTCGGCGACGGCGAGGCACGCGGACATGTTGTCGCTCGGATGGCCGGTCTCCTTGCCGGCGTATGCGTCGTTGAAATCGTAGTAGCGCAGCGCGGTGCCGGTCGCGAATGCGGCGAGATCGGGGCTCGTGCGCTCGCGGGTGCCGACGATCGTCGACACGCCGCCCGGCGACGCAAGCGCCACATCGCGCGCGATCCGCACCGGGCGTTCGTCGTGTGCGGCGATCGCGCAGCCGAGCGCGTCGATCAGGTGTGCCTTGATCGTCTCGATCGTCGCGTCGTCGAGGTCGCGATACTGCAGCCCGGCCGCGTAGTCGGCCAGTTGCTGCGCGAGATCGGGGCGGCCGGTGGTGACGCCGGCGGCCGGCAGCGCGCCGGCGCGGGCGTGGGCGAACGGCAGCGCGAGCGCCGTGCCGGTCAGCGTGGAAAGGAAGTGGCGGCGGTTCATGGTGCGTGGCTCCGGAGGTTCCTGAAACGGGGGGAGAGGCGGGCTCAGAACAGCTTGCGCAGGCCGAGTGCCGCGCCCGCGCTGCTGGCACGGTCGCCGGCCAGCGTGTAGTGGAGAAAGTTGTAGTTGTAGTTGTCGAAATCGAGCGCGGCGCGGCGCGCGTAGCCGCCCGCCAGGTACACCGTGACGGCTTTCGACAGGAAGTAGTTCAACTGCAGCGTGACCTGCTGCGGGTTCGCCGGGTGCGGTGCGGGCGTCTGCGCGTTCGGCGGATTCTGCGCGCGGATGTCCTCGTAATAGAACGCGCCGATCGCCTGCAGGAAAGGGGTGATCGCATAGCGCACGCCGGCCCACCAGAACGTGTAGCTCGTCACGACCGATGGCGCGGCGACGCCGCTCTGTCCGTGCGTGACGCCGGCCAGCAGTTGCACGCGGTCGACCGACGCGATCGCGGCGGCGGCGTAGCGGCGGAAATGCGCGAAGCCGCCCGGCTGCGGCGTGTTGACGTTGTCGAACGCGGCGGCGACCGAGAATGCGCCGCCGGCATAGTCGAAGCCGGCGCCGTAGGCGGCGTTCGACTGGAACGCGCCGGGCGTGCCGCCGAACGAATAGTGCGTTTCGAGCGTCAGCGCGCCGATCTTCGCGAGGTACTTGGCGACGTTGTTCTCGCGGAAGTTGACGCCGACGATCGCACCGGCCGGCTCGTACAGCGTCGAGTACGCGCCCGTCGGCGAATAGTGCTCCATGACGTCGAACAGCGTCGTGTACTGATGGCCGAGCCGCAGCGCGCCCCAGCGTTCGTGCTGCAGCCCGACCCACGCGGAGCGGTCGAAGCCGCCCGCGCCGGTGCCGGTGCCGTTGTTCAGGTTGATGCCGCTTTCGAGCCGGAACGCGGCCTGCCAGCCGCCGCCGAGTTCCTCGACGCCCTTCAGGCCCCAGCGCGAGCCGCTCTTGCCGCCCGACGCCATCCGCACGAGCGATGCCGACGACTTGTCGCCGGGCGCGGCCTGGTGGGTGAGGAATTCCGTATAGACGTCGGCCACGCCGTACAGCGTGATCGTGTTCTGCGCGCAGGCGCTGGCCGATACGAGGCCCAGTCCGCACAGTGCGGACATCCGCTTGCCCATGGCTTGTCTCCTTCGTGGGTTTATTTATTGGATTGCGACGCCGCGCCGGTCGAGCGGCGCGGCGGTGCTGCGGGGCGACGCTATCCGGGCCGGGCGGCGAACGGGGGGCGTCGCGGCGGGACGCACACGCGCATCGTGCGACCTGCGCATACGCAGGGTCGAAGCGCGGCGATGAAGGGCGGCACGCGCATCACCGGGGCGTGCCGCCGGTACGCGCCTGCACGGCCGCGTGACGCGCGAGCACGCGCTTCGCGCGGGCGACGCCGGGCGCGTCGACCATCCTGCCGTCGACGCGCAGCGCGCCGCGCCCGTTCGCGCGCGCGTCGTCGTAGGCGGCCAGCACCGCGTTCGCGTCGCGCACCGCGTCGTCGTCGGGCCGGAACGCGCGGTTGAGCGCGCCGACCTGCAGCGGATGGATGCAGGTCGCGCCCGCATAACCGAGCTCCGCGGACATGCGGGCGATGCGCTCGAACGCGTCGAGATCGCGCAGCTCGTCGAGGCCGCCGACGAGGCCGAGCGGCAGGATGCCGGCCGCGCGCGCGGCGATGATCAGCAACTGTTTCGGCACGCGCAGCACGTCGGCGCTCGCGCCGCTTTCGCAGTTCAGCGCGAAGTCGCCGCCGCCCAGCATCATCGCGACGACGCGCGGCGACGCCCGCGCGATCCGGTCCATGGCCTGGAACGCACGCGGCGTTTCGACGATCGCGACGATCCGCGTGCCGCCGGGCGGGGCGCCGGTTTCCTCTTCGAGCGCGGCCAGCAGCTCGTCGATCGCCTCGACGTGCGAGCTGCCGCGCACCTTCGGCAGCACGACGCCGTCCACGCCGGCCCGGACGGCCGCGCGCAGGTCGGGCACCAGCAGGTCGAGCGGGCCGTTGGCGCGCACCAGCACGTCGCGGCCGGGCGTGCGCAACGCCGGCACGGCGTCGGCCAGCCCGTCGCGGGCGGCCGCCTTGCACGCGGCCGGGACGCTGTCCTCGAGATCGAGGATCAGCGCGTCGGCGTCGCTCGCGGCGGCCGATGCGACGAAACGGGGGACGTGGGCGGGGACGTACAGCAGCGAGCGCCAGACAGGTTGATGCGAAGAATTCATCGTTGATCTCTAAAAATGAAAGTCACTTTCA
>NZ_LDWR01000024.1 GCF_001039005.1 Burkholderia cepacia | reverse complement strand
TCTTCTCGCGCCGCGGCTTGGGGTCCCCTCGATTTCGATGCAGTTTACCGGTGTAGGCCGATCTAGCTGCGGCAAGGGTTAGCGCTCCGCCCCCCCAAACAATAATCAATCAAATCAGCCACTTCCTGACTGGTCCTTCCGTTCTTCCTCAACACCCCTGCGCCGAGCCCCGGCGGGCGTAGGCATGCATTCGCCGGCACGGTTGGACCTGCATAGCAGCGATAATATAAATTATCGTGGATCACACTTCAAATACAACTAAAAATATCATTATCTAACGGTAGAATTATATGAAATAATATGCGGAAATTTCACCCCTTCACCGCCTGGAGCTCGCCATGCCCCGTCCAGCCGCCGCTACCCCCGACCAGATCCGGGCCACGGTGCTTGCCATGCTCGCCGAGGCCGGCGATGCGACGCCCGCGACCGGGATCCGCTTCCGGCAGTTGGTCTCGGTCCGCAAGCTGCGGGCGCGCCTTGGCGCCGGCGACCCGGCCACGCTGTCGCGCGCGCTCAACGCCATCGAGGCCGAGGTGGTGCGGTCCGGACTCGGCGAGATCGCGATACCGGGCCTGCCCGCCGAGATCGCCGAACACATGCAGGCGCTTTGGCAAACGGCTGTGGCCGTCCAACTGGACGATGTCGTTCGCCTCAAGCGCGAAGCCCAGGAGGCAATCGCTGCGGCTGATGCCGCCCGCACCGACGCCGAAATGCGCGTCGAATTGCTGCGGCAGGAAATCACGGAGCTGCGAGCCGTGGTGACGACGCGCGACGCCGAGTGCGCGGACCTTCGTGCGCAGCATGCCCTGCTGCGGGAACGCTGCGCGTCACTCGACGCGGCGGTTCACGACCTTCAAACTTCGTTAAATTCGGCGGCGATCCAACAGACCGATCTTCAGCGAGACCATGCGGAAGCGCTGGCGGCCGCGCAGCACCGCTACGATGCGTTGTCGAAGCAGTTGCTGCAGGAAACCGCGCACCAGCGCGAGTCCCTGAAGAAAGAACACGCGCAGTTCGCTTCGCAGCTGAAGTTCGCCGAGCGCCGGATTGCCGCGCTCGACGCCGAACGCGAGCGGTTGGACGGCGAACTCGCCCGCGAGCGCGAAGCGCGTCAGCAGGCGATTGGCGAAGCGCTCGCGTTGAAGGCGGTCAACGCGCAGCAGCATGCCCAGCTCGGCGAGCTGCTGCGCGACATCAAGCCGAAGCCGGCCCGGGCGGCCGCGCATGCCGGTCTGGCAAGCGCCAAGCGCGCCGCTGGCGGCGCTGCGGCGAAACGCAAGAGCAAGTGACCGCGAGCTGCCGCATGAACACGCGTACGAGCGCCTGTCACGGATGAACTACGCGGACTGGATCGATACCGGTACAACGTCGCCGCAACGGTTGCCCGGCGAAGTTGACGCCGCCATCGCGTATTTGGCCGACGCGCTCGGTCATGTCGTCTATACGTGCTGGACCCTCGCGGCCGTCAAGCAACGCTATCCGTCGCTCGCCGAAGCGAAAGCCGCGAAACCGGCGGTGATGCGTCTGTTGCTCGACCAGCCGACCGCGGTCGAATACTGGGATCGCGGGCGCGCGCGAGTGGTGCCGGCCGCCGAGGCTCCCGCATCCGACGCGGTCGTGGAACGGGTGTTGCGCGCGCATGCGCGCCGGTTCAGGCGCGACACCGGCCGCGTCGCCCTCTCCGCGATCGGTGAGAAGAAACGGGAGCCCTCACTCGTCGCGAGTCTGCCGGCGGCCATCCTGCAGTGGGGCGCGCGTGCGGGACGCTATGCGAATCCGAGCGGCACAACCAATACGCTCGGCGTCGGCGACGACGCGCAGGCGATCGCGCTGTTCCTGCGCGATCGCGGCGGTCGCTCGGCGCACACGACGCGGGCGTATGTGACGGAGATCCGTCGCCTTGCCGCCTGGTGTCTCGCGCATGAACTGGGGCCGCTGTCGGACCTCACGCGTCACGATCTGCTCGCGTACCGACGCGCGCTCCATCATCCCGCCCGAGACGTCGACGATGCTGCCGCGCGAAGCTTGAAGGCAGCGTCGCAGGCGCGAGCGCTGGCCGTCGTCGCCAGCCTGTTCCGGTACTGGACGGAAACCGGATATCTGACCGCGAATCCGGCGGCCGGCCTGGTGCGGGGGCAACGCCGGCATGCGGGCTTCGCGCCGACCCGCCTGTTGACGCCCAGCCAACTCGACGCGTGCGATGCGCAGGTGAACGAGGTGGCCACCGACGGCGACCCCGTCGTGACCGCACGGCGCCGGGCCATCTGGATGCTGTATCGCTACGCGGGCGTGCGCCTAGTTGAGCTGGTCTGGTCCGACGACCTGCAACTCCCCGTCGTCGAAGTGGAGTCCGGCGGCCGTTGGACCCTGCACGTGTGCGGCAAGGGACGCAAAACCCGCGCGATCCCATTGCCACACAGCTGCGTTGCGATGCTGCAGGCGTACCGACAGCTGCGCGGCCTGCCGGTGCAGCCCGAAGCCGGCGAGCGCGTCGCCCTGATTCACGGCCTCAAGGGCGGCTCGCTGCAAAGCTCGGGCCTGTACGATGAAGTGAAGGCGATCTTTGCGGCGGCGGCCGCGGCGCTCGAGCCGACCGATCCGGGGAGCGTGGCCACGCTGCGTCGTGCGTCGCCGCACTGGCTGCGACACGCGTATGCGCGCACGCTGGTGGTTGACCGGCAGGTGCCGTTGCCGGCCGCGCAGGCACTGCTCGGGCACGTGTCGATCCAGACCACCGCCGGCTACGCGAAGACCGATTTGTCGCAATTGCGCGCGTTCGTCGATCGCGCGTTTTCGGGCGACTAGGCTTCGACTGGCGGGATGGCTGGAATCGGCGACGCCAGACCTTCGCACGCGAAGCGGTTCAGTTTATCGAGCGCGTCCAGATAGCGATGCGTGGGCGTCGTCGCGAGCTGCGCGTCGTGCAGCAGCAGCACCCGCTCGATCGCGCTCTTCGCGGTATCGAGCATGATCCATGTTTCGCCGCGTTCAGCGCGGTCCGTGCACCGCTCCAGCGCGGCCTCCGCCCGTTGGACGGCGCGCATATCGACGTCCACCGACGTCTCGCCGCGCAAATAGAACGTCATGTAGACCGCTTTCAGCAGGCACACCATCAAGTCGACATTGCCGCGTCCGCACGCGACGGTCGCGAGCGCGAGATGGTGTTCGAGCGACAGCGCTCGCACGCGGGTGGGCGACATCGGCAACAGCAGGTTCTTGGTGAGCGGCCGACGACTGGCCCGCCGGGTAGACGTTCGACGCATAAGGATCACTAAAAATACGCGGCCGTCCATTATCACCCACGGAGGCAACGCATAGTTTGCGTCATCCGTGCGCCTGATGCGCGTCCGGTGCCGGCGCGCGGCTCGTCATACTCGGCATCAGGCGATGCGCGAAATCCGCCACCGGGAAGTCGAAGGTGCCGCGCAGATTGATGCCCTCCAGATAGGTAGGCGCGATGCGCCGCAGGTAGTCCGATCGGACCGGCGTTTGCCCAAGCGTCTCGATGCGGTCGACCGCCTGTTGCATGTGCCTCGTGTTCCACGCCAACACGGTGTTGGTCAGCAGGCTCAGCGCGGACGAGACCGCCATGATCGCGTGCCGGTGCCGTGTGAGCTCAGCCGGGATCTTGCCCCGGTGGATCGCGCGCTGCACCGTATGCAGCGCCTCGCCGCGATTGAGCACGTGCTGCAGTTCGGCGCGGAACGCGGGCATCGTGAAATAGTCGATCAAGAAAATCGTCCGGAACAGTTTGCCCAGCGCGACGCCGCCGTCGTACAGCGGCTGGCCGCGCGCCGCGGAACCGAACCGCGTCAGCGCCTGAGTGGCTGTGCAGTGACCGCTTTGCACCGACGCGGCGACGCGCACGAAGTCGTCCCAGATCCCCTCGATGGCTTCGAGCCGCACGTCGCGGTCGACCACGGTCAAGAGGCCATTGGGCACGGCCAACCCAACCGGTACGTGCAATCGCCGGTCGCGCAAATGCGCGAGCCGCGGACAGAGGTCGAAACCGAGCCCACGGGCCAACCCCATCCCGAAATCCGTGTAGCCATGGGTGTCGACCGCCAGCTGCGCCACGTCGTCGGTGCCTTCCTGACGGATCACGCCTTCGATCGCGGCGCCCGCCTGGCGCTCGTTGAGCACGATCGGCTGATCGTAAAAGATGCCCCAGCGATCACGTACGTGCGTATAGATGCCGATCGACGCGGTGCGCCGGCGCGGATCGGCACGGGCTTGCCACACGGTGCGCGTCGTCTCCAGCGACATCATGTCGGACGACGCGAGATCGGCCCGCCCCCAGTGTGCGGCGATCGGATGGCGGTGCATGAAGTCGAGCACCGCGTCGGCTGCTTGCCGCAGTACGCGTTCGTCGGCCACACGGTGCATCATCTGCCGGACTGCGCCGGCCGACAGTTCCGGCACCATGCGGGCGACCTCGGCGGCCGACATCGACGTGCCGTGCGCGAGCACGGCGGCATAGATCATCAGCAGCTCGCTGCGGGCGCGCGGTTCCCGGCCCAGCAGTAGCCAGCTGAACCGAGTCTCGCTGTCGACTTCCAGAATGATGCGCGGCAACTGCCCGTCGGGATGCGCGCCGAAGATCGCGCGCCGCAACGCCTCCACTGCCGGCTCCGCCCGCTGCGCCGACGCCGCATCAAGGTGGATCGCCGTGTCGACGCGAACCTCGCCACATGCGGCCGCCTGCTGCAGCCGTTCGAGTCCTTCGTGCAGATGCTCGCAGACCGGGGCGAGATATTCCTTGGGATCCTGCGGCAGCTTCAGGTGGCCGTAGTAGTGGTTGCGCTGGGCTTGCCAGACCGCATCGGGAATCAGCAGCGTCGCCTGGCTGCGGAACGCAAAGCTGTGCGCGACGAATACCGATCCGTTGCGCAGCGCGACCCGCAACGCCGACAGGGTGGCCCATTCGAAGGCCAGCAGCGCGCGCACCCGATCGTCACCCGTCACGATGGCTTGCCAGGCCCGCCCGAGTTGGACCGGGACGTCGGCGGGCAATTCCCGCACGTGGCAGACGTAAAGCGTTCTGAGCACGTCCAACGCGTCGATGACCGGGTGCGGGGCTTGCGACGCGAACGGCAGCGTGAGCAGTTTCGCGAGCATCGCGCGCGCGACGCGCTGCTTCGTCAGCAGCTGCGTTCGCACAAGACTTGCCCGACTCGGCCCGCCTTGTGCGAGCGTCGTGTCGGCCAGTTCAACAAGGCGTTGCGCGAGCGCATCGCGCGACAGGCGCGTATCGACGGCCAGCGCCTTCACTTCGGTCGCGAACTGGCGTAACTGCGCCTTCAGGTCCGGCCGAGACGCGTCGACCTTGGCGCGCGCCTCATTGACGATCTTGCGCTGCCAGCGGCTCAGCATCCACAGCAGCTGGTCGGTGGCGACGCACAACGCATAGCGCATGAAACACGCGGCCTCGAGCCGCCGAACCGGTTGCCGGATGCGCTTGCTGACTGATGGCGGACGGTTCGCGCACCGTCGCGCATAGTGCCGGACTACCGCCTCGTTGCATTCGGCCGGCCAGCGACCGTAGACGCCCAGTTTGGCCAAGCGCTCGATCTTGCGGAACAGATCGCCCATCTGGCTCGTCGAGTTTCGTAACGGCACGGACCAGAGCCACTGCTGGAGGCTGGCGCCGCCGGCTTCGGGCCGGGGCAGCAGCAGCCCCCACTGATCGAGCGCCGCGGCACCGAACGCATCCTCGAGTCGCTGCGTCAGCACGGCCTCGACATCCTGCACCGCCTGGACAATCAGTTGTCGCAGCGCGCGATCGTGGACGATCAGGACGCGGTGCTCGTAAAGCCACTGTTTGAGGTCGTACAGCGCCGTGCTGCGATCCTGCCTGCCCGAGAGTCGTTCCTTGAGCCATCGCACCATGTAGCGGCGCTGATGCTCGGCCATCGGCCGGAATCCGAGCGCCTCGTAGGCCAGCTTCTGGTGGTCGGCGAGCGTGTCGGTCCGATCGTCGTACAGCGCGCGCAAGGTGCCGAGGTCCGGGGGCTCGATGCCGAGTTGTTCACCCAGATGGCGCCAGAGTCGTTTCGGAATCTGTTTGTAAGCATCGAGCGTGCGCCCGGTCATGCGCACGAACCCGAGGTGCAGTCCGACGGCCAGCCGGTACAGATGTGAGCGTCGGCCGTCGATCAGCGCGCGTTCCCGCGCCGAGAACGTGAAGAACGTATTGAGCTCGAACTCGGTCCGCTCGTGCGGAACGTGCCGCATGCCGAGGTAGGCCAGCCGCCAGTGGTCCATCGCACGCACTCCGCGCGAAAAATGGACTGTGCAGCGTAGCCGGAAAACATCGGCGGTGCAATCGGAGGCGTCAGACAAGGCGGTTCCGATCCGGAATGATCATTTCATAACGGAATCCGTAACAGATGCACAACGCCCGCCTCGATAATGAGCGAAAAATAGTAGAAATGCCCGATGAAATCGGCGCCTCTGTTCCGTATTGTAGGGAATGAGCGATTCTATCCGCTCGCCTTGGCAAATCTTGTGATCGCCAGAGCGTGTTATGCACTTTCAAAAATACGGAAGAGATCAAGGCAATGAAGACAACGAAATGCAACCCGGCGAGTGTCTCCGTAATCGCGTGCGGGCCTGCGAAAGCGGTTGGCCCAGCCGAAACTATGTTCCAACACCCAGCGCCGCGCCCTCGCCGGTAGCCCTGGTTGGGAAAGGCGAGTTTCACCGTCGGCCCAGTGGCATGGTGTACCTGAGCGCGCTCCTGCTCGTTGGCCGGCGTGATACGCGCCGCCAGCAAATGGCCCACCGGGTCGACGGTCATGTGAACTTTGCTGCCGCTTTGCGTTTGTCGCCGTCGTATCCCGCGCACGGACCGCTCTCGCAAGTCGATTGCAGCGTCCGACCATCGAGAATCACCGCGCTGGGCTGGCCCTGACGCCCCTGTGCGACACGATAGGAATCGCCACAAAGGCTGGCGCTCAATCCAGCCCATTGATGATTGGCTCACCTGTATATTTATGGCTTTCGCAGTGGGGCAGTCGGATTCACGTCAGCCATGACGACAGGGATTTTGCAATGGAAATTAAAACTCACAATCTTTTAAAGCAAATAATGTGTAACGGTTTTGAAATCCCCCGCAAACATTTTCCCTTTATGCTTGCATCCGAAATTCTGTTGCACATCGAACATCAATGAAAAATTACTACACGCAATAAAGTACCTGGACAACAAGCCACTAACCAATAACACCCATCTCGCAAACTCAATCAATGGAGCGAAAATGAAAGTAAATCAAAACCTACCGATTTCCCGCAATACATTCGAGCCAGCTCACGAAACTTTCTCCGCCCCTAAATTTTCTGTCCTGACGAATCTGGCCGAAAGAAAGGCTCTTTCCAGTTGCCTTGACTCGGACGTTAAATATCATATTAGCGGAATTATTCGCGCGAATGAGGATTTCGGAATTCAGTGCGATGAATCAGAAATCAATGCCATTCATGAATTTCGGCGCGGATTCTGCGGAGAGGCCTGCGACGCAATCATGAATCAAATAGAAAAATATGGAATATCTCAATACGAGTTCTCTCGCGTCAATGAGAATCACAATGGCGAGACCCATTATTTTATTAGAGATCTCAAGAGCGATATCATTATTGAGCCAACATGGAAGCAAATTATTGTTCCGCATCATGAGGAGCAAGAAAGGTTCGCATTTTACGCCGAGGCACTAAAAAATTACCCATCTGTATTTGTTGGGAGTCAAATTGAATTCAATGAATTGATTGACGAGGTGAGCGCCGCGCTTGAAGTGCCGGATTCGATGAGAGAGAATCTCAATGGATACTGGGGAATTTTCGCAAATGAGTCGACCCTTGAAACAGGGAGTGTCAATCCATTGCTGATTCAATCGATCGCAGCTGCGACGCCGGAAAGCTCTGCCATTGTTGAATCGGCTAAAACTACGCAAGCATCTGAATATGCGATGGTCGCCAATCAATTTTAATTGATTGATCGCGAAATTCCGGGAAGCGCGGCGCGGATTTTGAGGAAGAAGTACTCCTCGTCGCGGCACCCATAGCCATCGGCTTATGCGTAACGCTGTCCGTCGCTCAAGCGTTCGGAGCGAGTCGTTTGAGATCAATGCGGTAGGCAGGGGATTGTACACTTTCAGCGCGTTGCATTAGTCCTGCCCTGATTCCACGTACAGCAAGAAGTTTAATAATTTGATTATCGCCGCAGAGGTGTTGAGGAAGAGCGGAAAGACCAGTCAGGAAGTGGCTGATTTTATTGATTATTGTTTTGGGGGCGGAGCGCTAACCCTTGTCGCAGCTAGATCGCCCTACGCCAGCAAACTGCACCGAAATCAAGGGGACCCCGGCTTGGGTGGCGGCAGTAACGGCTCGATCAGTGTCCACAATTCATCGTCGATGATCGGCTTGGCCATCTCCTCGGTCTCGGTTGTTCCGATGCCTGAGGTTAACAGCTCGCCGCGAAAGTTAACAGCCCCACTTGGCCTTTTTGAAACCGTTTCTTACTCGGTGAAGGCGCTCTTCAACATACGATCGATCTCGGCCTCGACCGCAGCTCCTACCACGTCATCGTCCCCGGGCTGGTAGCGGGATCGCGCCTCAGCCAGCGGCAGTACGACGACAGCAGGCCAACCAAACTGATCGCCTGTGATGTCCGCGAGAAACGCAGTGCCGCTGTCAGTAACACCTTCGACCCAGTAATGACCATGCCAACGAAGCTGCGGATCTTGAGCGCCACCATCGTTTGCTCCATCACCTCCGCGCACAACGGATTCACACCGACCGAACTGATCCAACGACTGTTGCAGAAGGATCGAAGCATATAGGCACGTCCCTGCGGTGCTCGCTATATTGCTCACATCGAGCACGCGCGAGAAAACATCGCGGATATTAGAGCAGATCTGTTCGATGAATTTTAGGTCTTCCATGGAGCAGTTCTTTGTTTTATATAACTCGGGACGAGGCGGTCGCGTACCAAATGCTTTTCCGTTCAAGACTGCTTGAGCACTGCCGCGCGATATTGTGAGCGCAACATCAAATCTGGCACCGGCGCGAGCACTTCAGCCATGAATTGCAGCTCGATGCACGATTCGACGCCATGCCGCGGAGCCACCCGATCGAAGGCCTCACGCGCCTTGGGCAGGTACGTCTTATCGACCCGCGCGACGGCGAGGATCGCATTGCGTTCCACTTCGGTAAGAATCTCGCTCATCTTCGTTTTCTTCCGTGCCGGTGTGGCCAACGTTCTCAGTTATTTGTGGGTTGGTCGATTTTGATCCAGCAAACCGGCTTTTCTTCATCGAGCCGCTTGACCAGGCCGGGCCGCTCGAGTTGGACAAACCACCACCGGATAGCGCCAGCATGCATCCGGTGGTTGCCCGTCGACATCGCCATCATCTGATGGGCAACGTCACCTATCGTAACGCCGCCCTGCGTATCGGGCACGGTGAGAATTTTGCGCTCATACTCCGTCAGGTCCGCGGCTCTCATCGTCCTCCGCGCACGTTCCACGCAGCTTCTCAAGCACCTGCCCATAATCGCCGTGCAGCGCGGGCCAGTTATTGCCAGGCGTGAGCGCTACAGGATCAAGCCGCCCGGTCGTGATCGCCAACCGCACGTTGGGGTGACGATGCCCGACCGTGGCGAGCCACCCTGCGCACGCGAACTCTGCTCCTTCTCTCGACCGATGGCACGCGAAGATGCTCGCTCCGAAATCTGGCCCCATGCCTCGTCGGTCAGGACACGTGGCCGCCAATTTCTCGGCGAGAGCGAGATCGAAATTCGGAATGTCACCGGCAGTGGCGTCTAGACGCCATGGGCACGAGGGGCAGGGTTCACTCAGTTTGCTCAAGTCACAGGAAGTCACCACACCAGTTTCCTTGCTCAAAATCGGATCGTGTCAACCGGTACATCGATCCCATGGTGCATCAGGACAGCTTTGCGGAAAACACGCCATTCCTCCGTGCCAGCGGCCTCGTGTGTGCAGTGCAGGCACTGGTCCGCGCCGGCCAACTGCTCGGTAACAGTCCGATGCACGTCGACACCAAAGCGCTTACTGAATCGCCCTACACAGGAGCCGTCGTGCCCCGTCACCCACACGGTGTCGCCGACCGCCGAGACGTCGATGCTGTAAAGCTGTTCCATCTCTTCTTAGACCAGTTCGTACTTGTCGAGCAGTTCGAGTTTTCGCATCTCCTTGCGACGTCGCTCTTGTCGCGACTCCTCGGTCGGAATGATGTCGCGCTTTGCGGCCAGCGTCGCGTCGTAGCGCTCGATCTCCGCCACGAGCGTTACGAGTTCTTTAAGTTCTGCCTTGGCTCTTGTGAACATATATTTCCCTAAATTACGTCCGAAAACCCGGCGACGGCGGAGCCGTATCCGGTGCGGGTGCATGACGCAGCCCGAGCACGTCGAGATACGTGTCGAGCGAGCACTGCACTGATTCGGCGACCAAGCGCGTGATGTCGTCGTAATCGTCGCTGAGGCAGGCTTTGTCGAGCGAGTCGTAGTAGGCAAGTCGATCCTCTTTGCGGATGATCGCCGGCGGATAGCCCGCCTTCATCAACTCAAAGTTGAGCAGCAGCCGCCCCGTCCGCCCGTTGCCATCGATGAACGGATGGATCTTCACGAATCGCGTGTGCAGTTCCGCCGCCCGCTCGACAGGATGCATGTCCCCAGCCGCCTCATACCAGTCGATCAGCGAGGCCATTTCAGCAGGCAGATGCATGAAATCCGGCGGGGTCGTACTAGCGCCCGCGATCACCACATTTTCGCAGCGATACCGGCCCGCCTCTTCAGCATCGATGCCTTTCAACACGAGACTGTGGATGTTGCGAATCTGCCATTCCGACAGTGCTTCCGCTTTCGCCACGATGTCCTCGACATAGACGATCGCGTCACGATGGTTTGTCGCCTCGAAGTGCTCGCGAAGGGATTTTCCGCCGACCGTAATGCCTTCGAGCACCACCTTGGTTTCTCGCAGCGTCAGCGTGTTGCCCTCGATCGCGTTCGAGTGATACGTCCACTCAAGCAACAACTTTTCGCGCAGCGAGGCAACCGTGTGTTGCGGCAGCGGGCGCGCGGCGTCGAGTGTCGCCTTATCGGCATCGATCGTATACAGCATCTCGGAAGTTTGATTCGACATTTGCTTCTCAAGGCGAGATTCACTATTCGCCAGTATATATCCCCAATGGGGATGGTCAAGCGGGTTTCCGCATTTTCTGCCATTGCAGGATTTCCAGCACGTATGCTCGGCCCATGTCGGGCATGCTGCGCGAGTCTGGTGAGTCTGCTGGCAGAAGCCACTTGTCCAGCGTTCGTACGGCAATGCACAAGCGCGCGGCAAATTCCGCTCGCGTCATACCCAGCCGATCCATCGCTACACGCAGCAGTTCCTGCTGGGGAAGTGCTGCGAGATCTTCCTTCGTTGTCATGCGTCAATTTAACGGTCAAAGTCACTTCCAGATTTATATCCCCAACGGGGATGACAATCAAGCATCGGCGAAAACCCCACCGAGATCGGCGATCGCCTCGCGCCTCGCCTTCTTCGATATCTCGAGATATGGGGCCACATGATCAAGATGGACATGACCGAGAAGTAACTGCACCGTTTCGATTGAGTGGCCCTGTGCAATAAGGCGACTCGCGAAGGTCCGGCGACCTGAGTGGCTTGAAAATCCCTGACCGAAACCAGCGGCGCGGTACAGCTCGGTTACATAGTTCTGAAGGCTGTCTGCCGCGAGATATTCGACCGTTTCGCCGTCGTAGTTGACTCGACGCTTCACGCTCAGTTCGTAGCGTGTGCCCTTGTGCGTCAAGATGAGCGGCACGTTAGGCATAAGTCCCTGCCACTTGCTCCGATCGAGCGCCGTCACCTTGCCGTGCTTCCAGCGCCATTCGACGTACTGCTCCAGGGCGGCGACGGTTTTGGGATGACTCAGATAGACACAACGGGCCTTCGAGCCCTTGGTAATCGCGCCTCGAAGGCTCACTTCCCCCCGGAGACGGCCGGATGGCAGCAGCACGTCGGCCACCTCGAGTTGGGCGATTTCGGACACACGCATGCCGCATGTGAATCCGAGCAACACCACGAGCGTGTCGCGCTCAGGGTGTCGGCTCGTCGTGTCAGTGACGCGCAAGAGGTGCCGGATCTGTGAAGGGGTAAAGGTCTTTGCACGCTTCGGTTCCATCGTTTCTCCATCTCGGAATATGCTCGACTTCGAGCCTGTTACGAGAGAGAAACGACAGGGCGCTCCTTTTCAGGGTAACGCGCGCCGATCCTCGGAAAAAGCCGGCAGAGCCCCTCGCCAGCCCTTTCCGACTGAACGCCAAATCCGCAAAGTGCCGCCCTCATTTCTAGCCAGCGTTTCAGTGACGTGGCATTCTCGGCTACCATCCTGCGAATTTCCAACAGACTCCCGAACGAATATGTTGACTGATATCGAGGCCCTTCAGGTTCAATTGCGTGAATTGAACGACCACCTCGCTGACGCAAAGCGTAAGGAGAAGCGTGCCGCTTTGGACGCAATTCGCGACCAAGTTGCGCTGTACGGCATCTCTGAAGATGAGCTTTTGTCGGCTGCCGGTTTCCGCAAGCCGCGCAAGCGCCGAGCTGCTGCGAAGTACTACGATCCGTCATCTGGCAAAGAATGGTCGGGATTCGGGCCCCGTCCGAAATGGCTTGAAGGCAAGAATCTCGAGGACTACCTTGTTGACCGGGCCGCGAAAGCGTGGTGGCCCGGCGAGTAAACTGCCGTGTACGCATTTCGAACGCCGCATCTGTCCGCGTTTCTTGCGGACCCGTTGAACTGTGCGGCCCTCAGCGTTCTTGCCGCGCCGCTACTTGCTGTACTCTGTCTCAGTGCCGTAGCTCACCGGGAACGACGATGTGCTATTCAGCCTAGATCCAAGCCAACTACCGGGAGTACGTCCGGCTCTATGGCGTCGACATGGACATCGAGACGTTCCGACGCCTGTACTTCGCGCGTGCAGCATCCAGCGACATCAAGATTCCGAAGGCGGTCGATGCGGCGTTTTCCAGTGAGATGCCGGTAGGCGGTGTCGAGTGAGATATTGAACCCGACCTACCGCGCCGATATAATGGGGACGCTCAGCCGAAGAATTCACGCTTTCGACTCAGGCATATTCTCTTTCCAGAGCTACCTCGAAAAGGACGACCTTTCACATTCATGGCTACCTATCGACAACTGAAAGCGCAAGCAGATGCACTGGCACAGCAAGCCGAAGAAGCGCGGCTTGCCGAGCTGGACAGTATCATCACCGTCATTCGTGAGCAGATCGCTGAATACGGCATCACGCCCGACCAACTCTTCGGACGCCAGCGCGCTGCTGCGTCGAGCACGCGTGCGCCGGTCGCGCCGAAGTATCGCGATCCGAAATCCGGCGCGACCTGGAGCGGACGTGGCAAGGCACCGCAATGGATTGCGGGTGCGAAGAACCGTGATCGGTTTCTGATTCCGGACGCGGAATAACACGGCGAGAATTGCCGCTCGGAGTGTAGCGCAGTCCGGTAGCGCGTCTGGTTTGGGACCAGAGGGTCGCGGGTTCAAATCCTGCCACTCCGACCATGGTACTCGGGCCTGTAGCTCAGCCGGTCAGAGCAGTCGACTCATAATCGATTGGTCGCTGGTTCAAGTCCAGCCAGGCCCACCAGTGAAGAGGACGTCTATGTCGCTGATCGATCGCATGTTGCCTCGAGCAGTCCCGCGATCGGGTGAGACCCGCCGGAACGTCCTCGTGCGTGTTTGGCTCGCCGACGAAGGTCGCGTTCGCGATCTGAAAGTGCGGCGCAGTTGCGGCGATCCCGCGCGCGACGAATGCGCGCTGCATGCGATAGCCGTCAAGCGATTTCCGCTTGGCCAGCTCGGGTCAGGTGGCGGTACCTCGCAACGCTGGCACGATCTCACATACGACGGGGATTGAAGTGCCGGCCTCGGCCGGTGCGCCGAGCGCATCGCCTGATCAGCTCGACATCTCGTGCTGTTCGCCGAGACCTCCAGGTGCGCTTGAGGCGGATTCGGCGACCAGCTCGCGATGAAGCCGGGCGGCCGCGACCGGCGACTCGACGTTGGCATACAGAGACGCTCCATCCCACAGCTCGACGACCCACTTGTCGCGCACGCGGCAGACACCGATCGTCCAGCCACTGCGATGCGAATAGCCGTAATCGCTGACCACGGTCCAGTCGAGCGCACCCATCGTGTCGCGCTGCTCGAGCATCGGCGCGGCGATCATGCTCGACCCCGTGGTGTGCCGACCAGGTTCGCGCGCCGGCTCGCGAACCCGCACATCGGTTCCGCGAACGGTTCGCGTTCGCGAACGTTGACCACTCGAATCGGCTTGTCCATTCCGCTCTCCGCGCTGTCCGGCGGCCGTTGTCACCGCAGGCACTGTATATATATCAGGGGTGCGGGCTGTACGCAAGATCCGGCTGACTCTTGCATCAATTGAATCAACCCAGCCGGGATCCGGCGCCTCCGCGCCGCGCCGGCGGCCGCTCGTACGACCGGCCATCGCGCATCCGCTCGAGCCGCTCGAGAGCCTCGGAGAACACCGCCAGCGGCGCCGTGCGCAGCTGATCGTCGTGCCACGCTATCAGCGCCGCGACGAGCTCGTCCGTCTGGGGGGGCCAGCGTCCACTCGCCGCTGGCCTTGCCGTGTTCGAGCGCGTCGTTGATGCCACCCTCCGTGGCTACCAGGACCTCGACGCGCAACTCGTGTTTGCGGGCTTCGTCGACGAAACCGGAGAGCACAACCAACTGGAGCAGCACAGCCAGCCCGTGTGCCGAACCGCGGCGCATGCGCAGCGCCTGAAACGCCGCGTGATACTGCAGCGCGAGCTCTTCTGCTTTCTGTCGTGGCATCGGCAGCAACAGTGTTCGGGCGAGCTTCGCGTGCGCGGAAGGCTGGTGTCGTCGTGATGACGGTGCGCGTCTGTTCGACATGGCGATCTCTCGTATTACTGCTTGGCTGGCTGCTCGAGCTCGTTGAGGTCGCCGAAGATATCCTGCTGTCCGGGCAACGCCGCCGGCGGCCGCCGCGCTGCGCGCGGCCGCGGATGGCCGGCGCGCCTCAATGTTCGCGCGATCGCCTGCAGCTGCACCCACATTTGATCCGCGTCGGCGGCCGACAGCGTGTCGGCCGCCGCTTCGAGCGCACTGACGAGCGACTCGAGTTGCACGGGGGCGGCGGCCAGCACCGGGCGGGCATGCGTGCGCGCCTGGCTTTCTCGATAGACCGCAAGCCAGCGCGCGAGCGCCTTGCGCTCGTCGCGGGTCAACGCGTCGAGCAGCGCAGGCGGTATCGGTTCGTCGGCGCGAAACGTGCCGAGCACGTGTTCGCGCCGGCGCCCCCTGGTCGGAGGCTGCTTGGGAGGCTCGACGCGCAACACCTTGATGAGGTTTCCCTGTTCTCGAATGAGCATCGGTTCGTCTCTGATTTCACACGATCACGCGAGAGGATAGCGCAACCGCGTGGCGACTACCGATAGCCTCTGAGCTCGCCGTCCAAACGGATTCGTCCGGGGTTTCCGGCAGACCTTGGGCGTCTCCCTCCGCTTCGCTCCGGGCCGGGCTTTCGCGCTGCGCGTCGAGCCTCGCTGCGCGAGTCTCGCCCCCTTCGGGCTTCAATCCCTGACGCAAACCCGATACCCCCTATACAGCCGGGGCTCCGCCCCGATTGGGCGCTCGCCGCGCGGCGAGCCGGTGCTGTCTCAACTATCCGCATACCCGTAGCCCACCGTCGTTCGCATTCAAGGGTGCGCTTCGCCGGCCGCGGCACCCGTTCGGTGCTCACCCTTCGGGTTGCGCTCCGCATCGGCCTGCAATGCAAACCAACTTCGAACGGAGGTCTCGATGGAAACGAACCGCCTGCACCATTGGATAGTAGTCCTTCAGTGTGCATACATGGAATACACGTACACGCCATGGGATGGACGCAACTACTACCGACGCACCGTCGGCTACGACCACGTCGTCTGGTGTTGATGGACACCGGCGAATTCCATCTGCCTCGCATCTGAATTTTCAACGGAGAAAGCCATGCAACTCGCAACCACGTTCGGCCGCAAGGCCCCGATCCTTCGCTCGAGCACGCCGCTTGCTGACGATCAGATTCGACAAGTAGCGCCGTCGATCTTCGCCGCCGACAAGCACGACTCCCGATCGGATCGTTACACGTACATCCCCACGATCGAGATCCTGACAAAGTTGCGCGATGAAGGGTTCCAGCCCTTCATGGTCTGCCAAACCCGGGTACGCGTCGACGCGAAGCGCGAGCATACGAAGCACATGCTGCGCCTGCGCCACGCGTCGCAGGTCGCGTCCCCGGAAACGCCCGAAATCATCCTCCTCAACAGCCACGACGGTTCCAGCAGTTATCAGATGCTGGCCGGCTACTTCCGCTTTGTTTGCCAGAACGGGCTCGTGTTCGGCGACACGACGCACGACATCCGTGTGCCGCACAAGGGCAACGTCGTGGATCACGTCGTAAATGGCGCGCACGAGGTGCTCGACGGATTCGATCTGATCCGCGAATGCAAAGACGAGATGGCGGCAGTGCAGCTCGACGAAGGCGAACAGCAGGCCTTCGCGCGCTCCGTGCTGGCGCTCCGGTACGACGTGGCCGAAGCGGCCGCGTCGATTACCGAAGACCAGCTGCTCCGTGCGCGTCGTACCGAAGACACGCGCCCGGACCTCTGGACCACGTTCCAGCGTGTGCAGGAGAACGTGATCAAGGGCGGGCTGCGTGGTCGGTCGGCCGCCGGCCGCCGCACTCGCACGCGCGAGGTCGCCGGCATCGACCAGGATCTCCGCCTCAATCGCGCCATGTGGGTGCTCGCTGAAGAGATGCGCAAGTTGAAGGGCTAAGCCAATTGCGCCGGCGGGCTCCGCCGGCGCCCATCCGGACGTTGTCGTGTTCCATTTCTATCGAGGTCGATCATGATGCTTACCACCGAAAACAATCTCTCCCGCTCTGCCGAACCCGTGAGCTCGCGCGCCAACTCATGCGTCGCGACGCCAGCGACGGTCATCGCTGACACGCTCAACCTGATCGAGACCGTGCAGCTGATGCAGACGATTCTCCATGAAGCATTTCCCACAACGTCGTTTGCGATCGCCATCACGAAGAATGGAAGCGGCTCGCACCTGACGGTCGATTGGACGGACGGCCCGCGCGACCTGCAGGTGGCTCGGCTCGTGTTGCCGCTGCAGGCCACACGCGTGGTCGATGGCGGGAAGGTGAAGCGCGTCGAGCACTTCATGCTGACGTCGGCGGGCCGGCTGACGGTTCACCTGGCTGCAGACCGGGTCATCCTGTCGAGACAGTTCAGCGATGGCGCGATCGAACGCGCAATGGAGCGCCTCGCGGTGCGGTACGCAGATTATCTGGCACCTGACGTCCGAGCGGCGATGACGGTTGACGGATACCGCGCGGGCCGGCTGCAACTGCTCGAGATCTTCGGCGTGCACCGGACCGGCAGCCGTCGATCGGGATCCAACGTTCAGATGGACGTCGACGCGATGCTCGCGGAAACCACGGACGCGCACGGGTTTCCCCGGTCGATCACGGGCGCACGCCTGTTTGTGCGACGCGACACCCACTAACCGCGGATGTCGAGCGCTATGCAAACGGTCGAAATGTTCCTGCACGCCGAAGTGCGCCCCACGCTTGACCATCGCGTCGGGCGCGCGATCGAAGCAATCGGAGCGCTTTTCGTCGCCAACCGGATGGTGATCTGTCAGTTCAGCGCGGGCAAGGACAGTGGTGTCGTGACGAGCCTTGCGCTCGAGGCGGCCCGCCAGCATGCTGCAGCTGGCGGTCGACCGCTCGTTTGCGTGGTCACGGCCGACACGCTCGTCGAATCGCCCGAGATGGTTGAGCACGCGCATCGCGAGCTCGCGAAGATGGAAACCTTCGGTCGCGAGCACGGCATCAAGGTTCGCGTGCGGGTTGTCGCACCGTCGCTCGCCACGTCCTGGCAGCTGTCGATCCTGACTGGCCGCGCCCTGCCGAGCTACGCCGGCACGAACTCGGACTGCTCGGTCTCGTTGAAGATCGAGCCGAGCCGTGTGGGTCGCAATCAGTTGTATCGCGAGGCACGGAAGGCCGGCTATGCCGAGCCCGTTGTCTTGCTCGGCACACGTCTCGCCGAAAGTGAGCGTCGCAAGGCGAAGATGACCGCGCGCGGCGATCGCGCGGATACGCCGGTTCGTAACAGCGACGGCGAGTACACGCTCTGCCCGATCGCCGGCTGGTCGACAGAAGATGTCTGGGAATTTATCGGAGAGGTGGCGTCCGGGCTGCGCAGCAGCTACACGGACTTCGACGAGACGAAGCGGATCTATGCGCACGCCGGAAACAGTAGCTGCGCGATCGTCTCGGATCTCACGTTCGAGGAGGCGTCCGCAGGCACGCGCGTGCGCCGCGGCCATTGCGATGCGCGCACCGGCTGCTGGACGTGCCAGCAAGCTGACGATCGCTCGCTTGCCGAGATGATCCGCTTCGACCAAGACCGGTATGCCTATGCGCTCGGCCTGCAGCAGCTGAACCGGTTTATCAGGGCGATCCGTTACGACTGGTCGCGCCGCAATTGGGTTGGCCGAACCATCCGCGCGGGCTACGTCTGCCTGGAGCCGGACACGTTCGGTGCGGCGACCGTGCGGGAACTCGTTCGGTACATGCTGACGATCGACCGCGACGAGCGCATCCGGGCCCGACGCGCCGGGACGCAGCCGAAATTCCAGACGTTGCCGCTGCCGATGATGATCGCCGTTGACGCGATGCAGTCCCTGCAGGGGCTCGCCGCGCCGTTCGCGATTTGGGCAGATTACCGTGACATCTGCCAGCGTGGCGTGAGCTATCGCGTGCCGGAGATCGCACCGATGTCGCCGGCGCCGATGCCGGAGCCGCTCTTCCTGCACGTCGGCAACGAGTGGGACGATACGGCGGATCAGTGGACAGGGTTTCGAGATCCCCTGATGGAGGCGCTGACCGAGCGCTCCCCGTGCGCACCGACAATTCTGGATCTGGGTGATGGAAAGAGCACGTGGAGCGTCCGCACCGGCCCGCGCTTCGACGTCGACGTCGAGTCGGCCGCGATGACCCTCCAGTTCGAGGCGGATCGGTTGGCCGCAATGCACGACCGCGGCTTCCATCCTGGCGGTATCACGACCGGCTATCGGTGGTATCTGAACTACGGCGCGCTCACACTCTCCCATAAGCAGCAGCTGAAGCACGACGAAGTCGCCCGTCGCACCGACTTCAAAGACCGGCTCGGCCTGAATCTCGGGCACGACGTTGAGCAACTCGTTGCACGCGGTGTGCGCTTTAGCGAGCTGCCCGGCGATGCGCGACAGGCTTGGGGGCATAAGGCTACGACGGATGGTGCACAGACTTCCTTCGGGTTCGAGGTATGACGGAGACGCAGATGACTCCCGTGAATCAGCAGGCGACGGTGTTGGTCGTCATGGCGTGCTCGGCAACGAAGCTTCCGAGCCCCATGCCGGCGATCGATCTGTATCGCGGCGTGATGTACGGAACGTACCGCGCGAACGTGCAATGTCAGACGGCGCCCGCCGTGATGATCCTGTCCGCGCTGTATGGCTTTATCGAGCCGGGCCTGGTCATCGAGCCGTACGACCAGTGCATGACGCCGGCCCGCGCCGAGGCTATGCTCAACGAGCTCGATCGCTTCATGCCGAACGCCTGGCCAGCGACTGCTCGTCGTGTCTTGTTTGCCGGCGGTCGAAACTATCGCCGCGTGATGAAGGCAGCGTTTGCGCGGCAGGTCGAGCTCGGGCAGGTATCGGATGGAGTGCTCGTGCGGGAAACGACAGGCGGCATCGGCTATCAGCGCCAGCAGCTCGGGGCGTTTCTACGAGGCGATCAGAGCTAGGCCGCTCCATTGACGTCGAGCGCCTCGAGGCGCGGCAGCTGCCGCACCTCGGTCGCAGGATCGGGTGGCCGAATCATCTCCACGGTTCCCAAACTCGCGCGGCGGCCGCTGCGCGGCCGCGACACGGAAATCGCGATCGCGCCCGGCGATCTGCGACCGCCGTGGCGCTCATGTCCGTGACGCAACGCCGCTCGCGCGCCCGGCGCCCACGCGCTAGCTGAACCCCTCGCTTCCCTCCCGCAGTCGACCTTTGAACCCGGAGCCCACGTTCGCCCGCCGTAGCCTGGCGGACGGACCATTGCGCCGCGCGCGACGAGTGTCGCACGGCGCCCTGCTCCTGCAAGGGGCTTTCGCGGCATATCCTCGCGCGCTTCGCGCACTCCGGTATTCCACGGTCCCCTTGCCCCCCATTCTCCCGCGGGCGCTCGCCAGCTCCGGGTAGCACGGTTTGCGAGCCGCATCGCTCCGGCTGCCCACATCTCAACTCTATGGAGCTGACCGTGAGCTATTTGTACAACGGCGACTGCCTGGTCGCCATGCCCAAACTCGCCCCTGAATCCGTCGACTGCATCGTCACGGACCCGCCCTATCTCGTCAATTTCCGCGATCGGAGCGGCCGCTCGATCGCGAACGACGTCAACGGCGACTGGCTGGCGCCGGCGTTCGCGGAAATGTTCCGCGTGCTGAAGCGCGACGCGGTATGCATTTCGTTCTACGGCTGGAACAAGGTCGATCTGTTTTTCGACGCCTGGAAGGCCGCCGGCTTTCGCGTATGCGGCCACATCGTTTTTACCAAGAACTACGCGTCGAAAGCCGGCCTTGTGCGGTATCAGCACGAGTCCGCGTATGTGCTGGCCAAGGGCCGCCCCGCGGCCCCGGAAAACCCCATTTCCGACGTGATGCCGTTCCAGTACAGCGGCAACCGGCACCACCCGACCGAAAAACCAGTCTCCGCGCTGCGCACACTCATTTCCGCTTTTACGCAGCCCGGCGACGTCGTACTGGATCCGTTCGCCGGGTCCGGCTCGACGTGCGTTGCCGCCCGCGAACTCGGCCGGCGCTATATCGGCATCGAACTGGACGCGACCTACTACGCGGCCGCCAAGTCCCGACTGTCGGCGCCTGTCGCCGGCGCCGCATTGGCGGCCGCCGCCTAAGTCCCGAACAGAGGAAATTCACCATGCGACTGATCGTTTCAGCCTATTCCGGTCTTGAGCAGCTCGACCATCCCCGCACGAACGACAACGGTGACCCCGTCGACGTGTTTTGTGTCCGCCTCGACGCGGCGCCGCGGTTCCCGCGCCGCGCCAGCGACCTGGACATGGCCTGCATCTATCGGTACCGGAATTCGTTCGAATTCGGCGCTGGCACCTACGTCATGCACGACATTTTCCGCGAGCGCCTGGCCGAGATCGCCAACTACCCGGCCATTTCCATCGGAGCCTCGCGGATCTGCCATACGAACGGCGCGATCGCGGAAGCGTCCGGCCCGTTCAAGGAACTGATCGATTTCTCGATCACGTCGGGAACGATCGGGCCGCGGGCCTGCGCGAAGCTTGCCGACGATTTCAGCCGGTTCATTGGGGCCGTCGACGCCGAACACGATCACCTGTTCGCGGAGCTCTACCGAAATTGGTATTTCGCGTTCTGCCTGGCTGAACACAACGGCGCAGTGCAGCTTTCTTGACGACACGAGCGCCGGCCGCTCGCCGCGGCCGGCACACCTGGAGAACAGTATGCCCCGATATTTGATCGACGCGATCTTGTCCGCGATCGCAGCAAACGCCTTCGGCCCGGAGATCTCGTGTGTATGGGAATCCGACACGGAAATTGAAATCCTGCCGACGTCGCTGCGTTACGCGATGCTGGAAGCGTTCCAGGCCGGCCAGTGCGCGCGGCGATAAATGCACCCGCCGGCGCCGGCTTTGCCGGTGGCCGGCCATCCACGAGACAGCCATGACGAAAAACGAAATCGAAATGTTGCTTTTCGCGATCGCACGCATCCATCTGCGTATCGACACGCTCGAAACACGCCATAGCGACCGGCTGGACTTTCACGATTGCGCGGTCTGGTGCATCCGCGACGCGCTCGCGGCCGCATTCGATGTCGGCGTCCGGCACGAGAAGCTGAACAAGTCGAACTGACGCGCGGCCGCTGGCGGCCCCCTGGCGCCGGCGGCAATTGCCGCGCGACCTGTTCCACGACTCGCCCGGCCCCGCGGGGCCGGACGGCCGCTGGAACACGGTCGCCTGGGGCTGTACCACGCTACGTTCCACCCAGTCCTGGCGTGCCCACCCCGGCCGCATCGAGCGGCCGGCGCGGGCGGCGATCGCGCGCCCTGGCGCCTCGAGGCGACCTTACACCGTTCCTCTTCGCCAGCCGGCGCGCGGCACCTTGCCCGCCCGGCTACGCCAGGCACGCAAGCCGCTCGCGTCCGCGCGCCGAACACACGGCCTGTCCGCTCCTGGGGCTCGGCCGCCGCTGGCGTCCGGCCCCGGCGCTAGCCGCCCCGCCACCCGCGCACGCGAGCGTGCGCGGAGTTCGCGCTCGGGCCGCGCGAGCGGCCCCGCGCCGGCGACGTCCGGATCTCGGTAGCCGTCCCTGCGTTCCACCTCCACCCGTCGGCGAATCGACTGCCATCGGGGCCGCCTCATCCCGACGCATAGCGCTGCGTCCCGTCGTTGCAAGGGTGCGCTACGCCGCGTGCTGCGCCCGGTCGGTGCGCCCCTGCGGGTTCGCACCGCTGCGGCCTTGCCCGCGCCCCTGCAACGCCTCCCCGCGAGCGCTTCCCATGCGTCGAGGCGGCTCCCAATGGCAGCAATTTTTCACCCCGACGCAATGGAGGCTATATGAACGCAGTGACCACCGAAATCCCGGCCCTCGCCCACGACGCGGGCGTTCCTCCCGCACCCCCCGAGGCTCACCGCCAGGCAGACGACGTGCGAGACATTCCACTCAAACGGCTCGTCGCGTCACCCTACAACGTGCGGCGCGTGCCGCGCACGGGCATCAAGGAACTCGCCCTGAATATCTGGCACACCGGTGGCCTGCTGCAAAACCTTGTCGCGCACGCGATGAAGGTTGGCCCCAAGAAGGCGCAGACGTATGGCGTCGCGGCGGGCGAGCGCCGCCGCCTCGCGCTGGTCTACCTGATGGAACACGACTACATCCCGGCCGACTATCCGGTGCGCTGTCTCATCGTCTCTGTGGAGGACGCGGTGCTGATGTCGGCGGTCGAAAACGAAATGCGCGAGCCGATGCATCCGGCGGACGCCTGCGACGCCTATCGTGTGCTCGTTGACGCGGGCCGCACCGTGGCCGACGTCGCGGAAATTTACGGTGTCAGCGTGCAGACAGTGCAACGTCGTTTGAAGCTTGCCCGCGTCTCGCCCAAGCTGGTGGACCTGTTCCGCGACGACGAGATCGGCGCAGACCAAATGATGGCCCTCGCACTGTCCGATAGCCACGACGAGCAGGAGCGCGCATGGTTCGATGCGCAGCCCCACGACCGCCACGCTCCGGCGATTCGTCGAAAACTGGTCGCGGGTGAGCGCGACTTCCTGAACAGCCGCGTTGCCCTCTATGTCGGCATCGACGCATTCGAGGCCGCTGGCGGTGCGGTGCGCCGCGATCTGTTCTCGGACAACGGCACCGCGTGGTATGCCGATCAGGCGCTGATGGAGCGCGTCGCCTTAGAGCAGCTTGGCGTGGTTGCAGCCGAGGTGCTCAATGAGGGGTGGGAGTGGGTCGAACCCATGCTCCCCCTCGATTACAACGTTCGGTCCCGCTTCGCGAAGATCGCTCCCACGGACGTGCTGCCGAACGACGAGCAACAAAAGGAACTGGACGCGATTGACGCGCGCACCGCCGCGATCACCGACGAGCAGAACGCAGACGACATTGATGAAGAAGCCTACGAGCGTCTCTGTGACGAGGAAACCGCCCTGTCGCTTCGCTATGCCGAAATCGAGGAGTCGCTGGCCGTCTACACCCCGCTCCAGATGGCCGGTGCCGGTGCAATAGTGACCATCGAGCAGGGCGGAATCCTCACCGTCTTGCGTGGCTGGGTCAAGAAGCAGGAGGCGACCAGTGCAGTGGCCAGCCACTCCGGCGATGACCCGGGCGACGACTCGGACGACTCCGGCGACGGCGCAACGGCGCGCGGTCCCGCGCCAGCGCCCGCGCCGATGGAAAAAGGCCCGCATTCCGGTGCGCTTACGCAGCGACTGAACGCGCGGCGTACCGCCGCCATCGGCATGGCGCTTGCACGCCGGCCGCACGTCGCCCTCGCCGCGCTTGTCCATCGCTTCCTCGTCTCCGAGTACGCGGCGGGTTCCGCCACCAGCGCCGTCTCCATTCAGTGGCACGACAAGACCGGTACCGTCGAGCGCGGCGCTTCCGAACTGGCCGACGATCTCGCATATCGCCTCCATGGCGAGCAACGGTCAGCGTGGGCCGGGATCATTCCCGATGACAGCGCGGCACTGTTCGACTGGTGCGTCGAGCAGACCGACGAGCGGCTCATGCTCATTCTGGCGCAGTACGTCGCTGCGAGCCTCGACAGCGTCACCATTGACGAGCAGCCGCACGCGATCAACAGACTGATTCCTGCGCTCGGCCTGAACATGGCCGACGAGTGGAAGCCGACGCGTGCGAGCTACTTCGATCACGTGTCGAAGGCACGTATTGCCGACGTGGTGGCTGCCGCCGTTTCTCCCGCAGAGGGCATGCGCCTCGCCAAGCTCAAGAAGGCCGATGCCGCCGCCGAAGCCGAACGTCTCACGGCCGGGACCGGTTGGCTTCCCGAGCATCTGGCGCACGCGGAAGTCCGCACGGACACCCTCTGGCAGTTGCGCCGGGGGCAGGACGACAACCCTGAGCAAGATCCGGATGACGACGACCAGTCCGACGCAGCCGACGCTGCGCCTGTCGAGCAGACCGAGCAGACCGAGCAGACCGAGCAGACCGAGCAGACCGAGCAAGCCGAGCAAGCCGAGCAAGCCGAGCAAGCCGAGCAAGCCGAGCAAGCCGAGGCGTGATTGATGCAGGAGTTCCGCTCGATGTCTCTGCGGCGGGACTCCTGCAAATCCTCACCATTCTTCCCGTAAAGACTCACCGTCCCTTTTGCCTTCTCGTGAGCGCGCCCCTTCTGCCGATTGGGCGTCTCCCTCCGCTTCGCTCCGGGCCGGGCTTTCGCGCTACGCGTCGAGCCTCGCTGCGCGAGTCTCGCCCCTGACGGGCTTCAATCCCTGACGTCTCCGCGCCGTGCCGGCGCTGCGCGCTTCGCTTGCTCGCGGGATACGCGCCCGCTACGCGCGGGCGGACTGCAGGTCTAGCGCCCGGCGTTGCCGGGCGACGGGACGCGGAGCCGCGCGCGGCCCCGCGTCGTGTGGCCGGACGGGTCGGGGAAAGCCGTGTTTGCGCTCCATCCTTTCGTATCGGGTTAAGCGCGTGGATCTGCCTTCCGGCCCGCCTCTTTTCGACGCATAGCGGAATGGGTCAGGGGTTCAAGGGACTTTCGCGGCATATCCTCACGCGCTTCGCGCGCTCCGGTATTCCACGGTTCCCTTGAACCCCTGACCCACCCCGCTAAAAACGCGTCGAGGCGGCTCCGGAAGGCAGATCCACAACCCGACACGAAAGGACGGAACCATGAGCGCAAACACCCCCAACCCATCCAGCCACACCAACAACGCGGGCGTTCCCCCCGCACCCCCCGAGGCCCACCAAAAGGCAGATTTCGCGCGTCGTTCGAACCGGCTTCGTCTGATCGCGGCGCATTGGCTCGGCTGCACGACTGACGCCCCGATTCGTGTCCTGCACCGCTGGACCCGTCCCGATGACGACGCGCGCGCCGTGCGGCTGGAAGCGAGCGCAGGCGGTTGCGTGAAGCGCATCACCCTGTTTCGCCTCACTTCCGGTGCGTGGTCACCGGTTTGGCAATAACCCATTCAACAACGGCAGTCCGCACCACATCGAACAAGGGAGAAAACCATGAACGCAACGCCTTCGTTTGTCGAAATGCGAGACCGGTTGATCAACCTCGGTTTCGATGTGTGCCTGATCCCCAACGTGCTCCTCACCGACGACGACGGCGAGCCGTTGTCGGACACCGGGATTGATCTGTGGGCCGTGAGGGTCTATTCGCCCTCGCCGTTTGCCGGAATGAAGCTGTCGATTCCCGACGCGCGAACGGAATGGGACGCGTGGATGCTTGCATGGAAGTTCGTTGAAGAACGCGATCAAGCACTTTTAACCGGCGCACGTTGAGGTAATGGCTGGACACCGTGCGCAGCGTATCAAGCTGTATCGCCTGACGTTCGGCGCATAGCCGCCGGTCTGGCAATAACCCGGAGAATCACCATGAACTACAACACTGAAGAACTGATGATCGACGGTATCAAGGATGACTATTTCGCGATGACGAATCGGGACGGATTCAGCCCCCAAATCGTCGTCTACACCAACGAAGGTGACAGGTTGTTTTCGCTGCCGGGCGATTGGAACGCCGAGCAGATCAACATCGCAATCGGCGTTTTTGAGCGCGGCGAACGTAGCGGCGAAAAGCGTGGCATCGCGATGGCGCAGCGCACGATGCGTGATGCGCTCGGAATCATTCACTAATTCTATGCGCGTCCGTAGTGACGCGCTTCCTACATTGCTAGATAGGGAGCCCTATCATGCGTGGCCTTGATATTCGTGTTTCGTTTGCCCTGGCCCGGATAGCCGTAATCGTTGATCCGGACAATACTGACATTGAAGAAGTCATGTGGGATGCCGAGGGCATGGGGCGTGCTGATTACCGGCGCGGCTTCGAAGTGCCAATCATGTTCGCAGACGAGCCTGCACTTGCCAATGCATGGAAGCAAGGTAATGCAGACGCGGCATTCTCCGAAGAACTCGAAAACTGTCCCAACTGCATTGCCGCACGGGGCGACCCCTGCCCGATTCACGGGTGAAATCACATGGTCGCCGGACCCCGGCGACTCGCATGGAGAACGAGCGATGAACACAACGATCATGCTGCGCATCGAGCAACTCGAACGCGCGATCAATATCTGGCGTGCGCGCCAGCCTGCCGCCGACGGCGATCCGATTCTGTGCCGCGAAGCGCGAATTTTAGCCGAACCGTACGCGCTGATGATTTTTAAGCGCGAAACGCAGATCGACGCCGCGCAACTCTCGACCGCGCAGCGCGCCGCTTTCGATGGCGCGTTTGCGTAGGGCGTTGCTTTGGCGAACAGGAGAACAATCAATGATTAACTTTCGTGCGATCGACGACGAGGCCCAACTTGTTGATGCCCTCACGGGTTCTGCATTGCGGGCTGGTGCCGGAAAATGCCGGCATTGCGGCGTGTTCTACAACATAGAAAGTGTGTCCGAACTGATGGCCTCAAATAGCGGGAAGTGTGTGGCTTGCGAGCAACCGTTTGAAGCGGCCGCGCGAGAGTAGAACGCTGCAGTCGGCTTTGGACGCGCTGAACCGCGACGACATGGGCTCGTGCCCGCGACGGCGCGCCATTTCAATGGGGCATGACATGCAGGCGCAATGGGCGATCACCTACAAGACGGAAACCGGGTTCGACGTTGAGATTATCGATGCAAGCAATTCGGATGAGGCTTGGACCCGCGCGCGCTTGCGCTTCGGTTCGAACGTTGTCGAGGTCGAGCGCGTGGCGTGAACGCTGAACCCGCGCCGTGTGCGCGACGCTGCGTGGATTTTACGCGGCGTCGCGGGCTGGCGGGTGCTTGCCGCTGCGCCGCGACCACCCGCCAGCCCGCGACCACAGCATTGTCCAGTTTGCGCGGAGCGCAAATGCATCGGGGCAATCCCGCTCAGCGCAGACCGCGCGCTTCGCCGGATTGCCCCAACGATCAAACCGACGCGCCTTCGGCCACTGCAGCACCCGGTGCCGCCGGCGCGCCTTTGTCTTCCGGGACCGTCTCGCCGGATACCGCGAGCGCCACTTTTACCGCATCCAGTCGCGCCTTCCACTGCTCCGCCGGAACGGCGTCAAGTCCCTCCGCACGCAGCAGATCGAGCACCTCTTTCTGGTTTCGTTCTCGATCCTTCCGGATCTTCTCGCGCTGCTCCTCCTGGAGCCGCTTCAGCTTCGCCGCCGTTCGCGCGATCTCGTCTTCGATCGATCGCGTCTTGCGCACCGTTTTTCCCGATTCTGTCGACATCGTCTTCAGTTCTCCATCCTGCCCCTCCCCCTTGCGACGGAGTTTAACGGAATCTGCCGGCTTCTTCCCGCGCTCCGTTTTGCTTTTCCCGCCCTCGTAAGCGCGCAGCACGGCACTCGAAAGCCATCGCGCCCGGCGTCCCCGTCGCACTCGGCGTCCCGGAAGAGCTTCCGCGATTCTCCCGCAGCCGCCGCGCGTGCCGGCGCCCGCGAAACGTCGCGGCCACCGGCACGCGCGGAACTTCCATCCAGAGCGCAATGCAAGCATTGCGCTGTTCATGCCGGGCGTCCGCCACCGTCGCGTCCGCCGTACCAGCCACCCCTTCCGCGTTCGCTCCGCCACCGCGCCTGTCCCGCAGCGGCTGCGCGAGCCGGCACCCGCGAAGTGTCGCGGCTACCAGCTCGCGCAGAACTGCTATCCAGGGCGCAATGCGAGCATTGCGCATCTCACGCACGACGATCGCCGCCGTCGCGTTCGTCGTGACCGCCACACCCTGCGCCTCGCCACCGTTCCCACGGCGCCCTGCCGCCCCATTGTGCCAAATCCCTCACAGCTTTCCGCTTCGGTCGCTGGTTCTCGTTCTTCCTGCCTCAACACCGACAGTCCGTTCCCCGAAATCCGCGCGCGGGGGCAGGTTACCCACATTCCCACCGGTCCCCGCGCTTCATCCGTTATCCACAACAAACAACGTTGTGGATAACGGCGCGCGGCCAACGCTCTTGCGATGCAGAGCCATCGCGGCGTCGGTCTGGACCCGTGGATATGTGGATAACCTGCGTGGCATAACCACCCTCGTCGCTCCGAATTTCTCCCTGTCCGCTCCCTGTCTCCGTTCGACCTCCATTTTCCGTTTTTCCCCTGTGCTGAACGGATCGACGTTCGCCTACGTTTTCTGCTCTTCTCCTCCGTCCCTCACGCGGTGGAAATTCTGAGAATCGCGTCTGCGCCTCGACCAGGCGAACGCCTCAACCGAGACGAAATCCTCGCTTCTGCTGGCTGCGATGCTGATCGCGACGCCTGCTGAAAAACCGGTTCCGTCCGGACGTGGCCGGTCTGCACCATCCAGATACCGTCCGTCCGGGGGGCGACCCGTGGGGCAAGCCCCACCCCCCGACCAGACGGTCACACACCACGCAACTTCGTTGCGGGTGCGTAGAGCCTTGCTGCGCAAGGCTCTACGCTGGCAGACACCGAAACTCATACGCGCCGACACCGACCACCGTATCAGATCGCTGAACGTCTTGATGCATAAGGCCGGAACGTGGCAGCCAAACGTCGCGTGCGTGGCAACAGTCGGTGAGAACAGTTGCGAGAAGGTGCCAAAATGGCGGGTGCTACACAAACATCGGACTCCGAAATGGCAGACACCGAAACTCAACAAATTAGGTAAGCGATTGAATTAAGAGAAGAATTCAGAGGAAATTGCGCTTCCCATTTTGAACAATAAACGGCAGACACCGAAAACCGTTTTCGTCCGCTATAATGGCGTAACTATTTGATTAGCCGGCCTCTTTAGAAGGCCGGTCGGGGAAAAATGGGGTGATGTGTATGCTGAGGCGCACATGCCACGTTCCAGTCGTGCCAGCAAAGGCAAATCCGAGCGTATTACCCTTCGTTTCGACAGACCCACCAACGAGTTCTATCGCAGAAAGGCAAACGAGGCCGGAATTCCGGTAGCCGAGTTTTGCCGCCAGATCCTCGTTCGTGGCATCGTCAGCGAGAATGTCGAACAGATCGAAAAACGGCTCAACGCGCTGTTGGCCACAATCCCGAATTCCGCGCAAACATCGAACGGCGGACCACCGCCCGCTGGCGGAAATGCTTCAGGCGAACTGCCCCTCGATCTGGTACGAGCGGTCTTTTTTTGTCGCGAAGTGTTGACGACGATCGTCAGCGATAGAAACATCCAATTCGTACATCAGGCCCAAGATCGGGCCGAGGCCGCCACCAAGAAAGCGATGGGAGGTAGCCATGGCTGATCAACGCTCGCCCAACAGCGTCGCTACTTTCTCCCGGGGCACCGCCCTTTGGTGGCAGCAGGCCAAACTGCTCACCAGTGCAATCGTCGCCGTCGTGATTGCTGCCGTTCTTGTCGGCGCCATTGCCGGTGCGCTCTACCTCTACTTCGTCACTTCTGCCGAATCGCGTTATCTCGCCGTTAAGCACGTCGAGGCCGAAATCCTCACCGTCGTGCCGATGGCCAATCCCAACGTTTCGTTCCATCTAGGCAACGACGACACCGAATTGCCGCCGGCCGCTGCGCTCTCCTTTACCAAAGACGCCGCCGACGAGTTTTTCATTTATGCCCGTAATTCGGTCCTCTACGCCGCTCTTACTGCCATCGCCGTGATGTTCCTCTCTGTCTTGTTTTGGATGGAGTACGGTCGCGGCAAACTCACCGAGAAGCAGGTTCGCGGTGCAAGGCTCGTTAAACCGAAAGAACTCGTCAAGGAACTGGAAAGCCGAGACGACGCGAGCCCGTATCGCATCGCTGGTGTGCCGATGCGGAAGAAGGCCGAAGTGCTCGGTACGCTTTTCGCCGGTGCGCAGGGTAGCGGCAAGTCTCAGCAGTTTTTCGGCTTGATGGAGCAGGTCCGCGCCAACAAGAAGCGGGCGATCGTCTACGACCCATCGGGGGAGTTCACGGCCACATTTCTCCGTGAAGGCAAGGACTTCATCCTGAATCCGCTCGACGCTCGGAGCCCGAACTGGAACGTTTGGCGCGAGATTCAGGGTGAGATTCATTACGACGGTCTCGCCGAGGGGCTCATTCCTATCCCGCCCAATGTCGCCGATCCATTCTTCGCTATCGCCGGGCGCATGGTTTTCAAGGGGGCGGTCCGCGCGCTCGGTGGCGACAACAAGCGAACAAACGCGGCCCTGTACAAGGCCATCGCCCACAGCAATCTCGACGAACTGCATGCCGTCCTCGCGAACGAGTCAGCCGCCACTTACGTTGATCCGATCACTGAGCGCACCGGCATGAGTCTAAAGATGACCGTGCAGAACCAGCTGGATTGCTTTCGCTACCTGCACGACGAGGGCGAGCCGTTTTCGATTCGCGAATGGGTCCAGAATGAAGACGAGGACGACGATTCCTGGTTGTTCATTACCGTCAACGAAGAGCAGAAAACCGCCTTGCTTCCGTTGATCAGCCTGTGGTGCGATATTGCTATCCGCTCGCTTCTCGCACTCAAGCCGATTCATCGCGAACGCCTCTGGTATTTCTACGACGAGCTCCCCACCCTGCAAAAGCTGGAGATCATGAAGCTCGCCGTGACGAACATTCGCAAGTTCGGCGGTTGCTTTGTGATCGGCATCCAGGATTTCTCGCTACTCTTCTTGATCTACGGCGAGCATCTGGCGCGCACGATCATCTCCGGATGCCAGACCAAGCTCCTGTTGCGCGTGACCGATGGCGACGCGGCCAAGGCGTTGGCCAATGCGATCGGCCAGGCTGATCTGGATGAAAAGGAGGAAAGCCTCAATCTCGGGATCGATGAGCGGCGCGACGGCATGAGTGTTTTCGCGCGCCGTAACCTCCGCGATCTTGTCCTCTCTTCTGAGATCTTGCGCCTGCCCGACATGGAGGGCTATCTGGTCACGCCCAGCGATTACCCCGTCGCCCGTGTGAAGTACAAATATACGCATCGCCCGGAAACTGCCATACCCTTCATTCCCCGTCGTACCTTCGACACGTGGCTTACTGCAAACGCCGCACCTGGTGGCCAGGCGACGCCGGCGCAGCAAACCGCGGTGCTGCCGTCCCCGCCCGGTTCCGCGGCGCCAGCTGCAACCGCCCCATCCCCGTCACCTGCGTCAACCGACGTGACTACGCCGACTTCCAGTGCCGCGCAATCCTCGACTACCGCGGCTTCAGCCCGCGCAGATGAAGGAGCGGCCGCGCCGAGCAGTGATGGTTCGGCTCAGAACGCCTCGAATCTGGTCGTGCTCGCGTCAGGCGAAGTCGTCGACGGCGACACTGGCGAGGTTCAAGGCAGGTCGGCGCCTCGAGCGCCGGATGCCGACGGCCGTCTTGCCGGCCAGTCCGGTCTTGGTGACCTGTTGGGGTGATGCGCCATGATGAGCATGCACAATGTCGGCAGCGCCGGCCAGGCGCTCCACTATTTTTCAAAAGACAACTACTACACCACCGATCAGGGACTGGAGCATTCTGCGTGGTTCGGTAAGGGCGCCGCTGCTCTCGGTCTGAATCGGCAGGTCGATCGCACCCAGTTCTTCAAGCTGCTCTCCGGCCAGGTCGCAGATCAGCAGTTAGGTCGCGTCGTGCTCGACGAGAATGGCGACCCCGAGGTCGTGCACCGACCGGGCATCGATTTGACTTTTTCGGCACCGAAGAGCGTCAGTATCGCTGCGGAAGTTTTCGATGATCGTGGCGTCCGCCTCGCGCATGAGGAAGCCGTCAAAGAGGCGCTCGAGTACGTCGAAGCCTATGCGGCTCAGGCGCGTAAAACCGTTGATGGCGAGACCCTCACCGAGCCGACCGGTAACATCGTCGTCGCCCTTTTTCGTCACAATACGAGCCGCGACCTCGACCCCGATACCCATACTCACGCGCTCGTCATGAACGCCACCCAGCGCTCGGACGGCGAATGGCGATCGCTCACCAACGATGCGCTCTACGTCCAGCAGAAGGTGATCGGCGCCGTCTATACCTCTTCGCTCGCACGCGGGCTGCAGAAGCGCGGCTACGCCATCACTGCGCCCGACAAGAACGGAAACTTCGAGCTGGTCGGCGTCACGCGGGAGCAGATCGAGCACTTCAGCCAGCGATCGGCCGCGCGCGATCGATGGCTGCGTGCCAACGGGATCGATCCAGCGAACGCCACGCCCGCGGAGAGGGAGCGCGCGGTGCTTGCCACCCGCGAACGCAAGGTTGGTGTCGACCACGATGTGTTGTCGGCCCAATGGCGTGAGCGCGCCCAGGCCGTCGACCTCGACTATGGCGCCATTCAGCAGAAAGCGCGCGAGGCGCGAGAAGCGGGAACGGATGCACGTGTCGTGAAGTTGTCCGGCCTAGAGGCATTACGGTTCGCAGCCGCTCACCTCGGTGAGCGCGAGATCGTGTTGAGCCAATACGACCTAGTCCAGACAGCGCTCGAACACGCTGTCGGGCGAACGTCACCGAATCAAATTTTCGACGCTTACAAAAAGCTGGTCGATCAGGGCAAGATCGTCGATCTCCCGGACGGCAACATCACGACCGAGAAGATGCTCAACACCGAGCGGTGGACGGTCGAAAACGCGTTGGCACAGCGAGGCGCGGCGCCGGCGATCGCGCCGGCCGACCTGGTCAGGTCGCGAATTGAACAGGCCATTGCGACCGCACGTACTGAGCGAAACGATCCTACCTTCGACTACACGTCCGGCCAGCGCGGCGCGATCGAGCACGCGCTGACCAGCACCGACCGAATCGTCGCTGTCCAGGGTCTCGCCGGCGTCGGCAAAACGACCATGGTCAAGGGAACTGTCCAGGTCGCGCACGAGCAAGGATGGCTCGTGCGAGGAATGGCCGCGACAGGCCAGGCCGCGAAGCAGCTCGAGAACGACTCCGGTATTCAGGCCGACACCGTGACGATGTTCGAGATCCACGAGCAGCGTCGTCAGGACGATCTCAAGCTCTTGCGCGAGTACGTTCCGGATCTCGCGCGCGAGCGCGAGCTATGGCTGGTCGACGAATCGTCTTTTCTGGCGCAGCGGCAAATGGCGCGGCTATTCAAGATGGCGGAACGCGCCGACGCGAAGGTCATTCTCCTCGGCGACCGCCTCCAGCTGCAGGCGATCGAGGCCGGCAAGCCGTTCGAGATCCTGCAGGACGAGGGCGTGGCCACGGCCCAGATGACTGAGATTCAGCGCCAGAAGAATCCCGAGCTGCAGCAGGCGGTTGCCATTGCCGTGGGCACAGCCGATCTTGCACCGGGCGAGCAACTCGCCGATCTGAACCTGGTGCGCAACGCTCGCACCTTTGATTTCCTCAAGCAATCGGGCCGCGTGATAGAGCACGACGATCCGAGCGACTTGATCGACCTGCTGGCACGACGGTACGTAGAACGGGGGACGCAGCGAAACCAAACGATCATCATTACACCGTTCAATGAGGACCGAGTCGACATCAATAATGCGGTTCGCGCCAAATTGCAGGAGCGCGGCGAGCTCGACGTTAACGACTCGGCGCATACCATCCTCACCTCTGATGGAGACATGACCCGAGCCAAACAGAAGGAAGCACAGTATTACACCCGCGATATGACGGTCCGCTTCGGTCGCGACTATCAGAAGATCCTCGCGTCGCGCGGCGAATACATGCGGGTTGAGAGCACCCGGCCCGACGAGGGGATCGTTGTTCTTCAGAAGGCGGACGGCTCCCGGATGGAGTGGGAGCCGAAGAAGTACAACAAGGTGGAGGTGTATCTCTCCGAAGCCAGGAATCTCGCTGCACGTGACGTCATTCGCTTTACTCGCGGCGACGAACTCGTCAAGAACGGCCATGAGGCGACCGTCGTTTCCCTGCAGGAAAACCGCGCGGTTCTCCGGCTCGCGGACGGCAAAGAGATTCCTTGGGATCTCGACGCGCAGCGCCATTGGGATCATGCCTACGCGGCCACTGTTCACGCCGGCCAGGGGGCAACCCGCGAGCAGGCCATGCTTCATATCCCTGCACACAAACTGGAGCGTGATCCGGAAGACGCCCGGCGCCAGTCCGATGTCGCGATGACTGTTCGGCGAATCTTCGGTGACCGCAGCTTCTACGTCGGCCTCACGCGGGCCGTCGACGACCTGCTGATTTTCACCACCAACGCCATTCTTGCCCGGGCCGCCGTCTCACGCCATCAGGACAAGTCCAGCGCGGTCGAAACGCTGCGTGAGCACGAGTTGACTGAGCAGGCGAACAACCAGCCCCAGCGTCAGCGACGTCAGCAGGCAGCACAGCAGATGCAGATCGAGCCCGACTGAGGTTGCTGCGCACCGGCCTGGAACCCCTGTACTTCGCCAGGCCGGGTCCGTTAGAGAGATCCCGATGGTCGGCGCGCGATCTGCCGCCTCATTACGTAAAACTTCATATCCGTTCGGCCGTGCATTTGAATTGGCGGTGAATCCGCGGCGAAGCCCAGTTTTTCGTAGAACCCCTGCGCAGATTCTCGAGCCGTACACCAGATCGCTGCAGCCTCATGTTCACGTGCGTAACGAACACAAAGTTGGACAAGGAGCCGGCCGAGCCCCAAGCCTCGAACGTCCGAATGCACAGCCATTCCGCGGAGGCGCCACGCCGGAGAATCTCGCTGACTCGGCGGGGATTCTTCACATATTGAGACGACGGCAACGATACCGGCCGACGACCTTACGGCGAGATGTAGGGTCGTCGGACAATCGTCCCTGGGCAACACGCATGCTTCCTCGTCGCCGTTTAGCAGAACCTCGGCGCGAAGAGGGTAAGTTTCGTCTGCTTGAACAGGGGAAATCGTGAAGCACATGGACGATAGTGTCATTTAATTATCAATATAGATTCTTGGTGAATTTTTGAACCATATTGGTTCAATATTGAAGCTCGCAAAAATGTCAGTTGCAGGTGAGTGCGAGCCGCGCTACTGTAATTAATTAAAGAAGCTGTAAAAATTAGGCCATAACTGTGATCACAGATGACGGGGAAAAATCTAACTGATGCCGAACGTGCCTATGTCGAGATCCGCGCACGAATCTTCGACGGTCGGCTCGCACAAGGGCAAAAGATATCGCAACGTGGTCTGTCCGACGAATTGGGATTCGGACAGATGCCGGTGCGCAGCGCTTTGCATTTGCTCGAATCCGAGGGGTTGGTAGACGTCGTCGAAAAGAGTGGCACGTACGTGTCCTCTCCGACCACTAGCGATCTGCGAGAAATCTATGAAATGCGTTTGGCGCTTGAGAGTACGGCAGCCTATCTCGCTGCGCGGACGGGCGCAACTGCGGGGCTGAAGGAAACCGTCGAGCGAATGCAAGCAATTGTCGAGAAGGATACAACTGACATCATGCTCGAGCAGCGCGTGGGATGGGTGTTTCATCGCGAGCTTTTTGCAGCAGCGAAGAACAACCGAATTTCGACGGCGTACGACTTGTTACGCGCTCAGACGCTAGCGTTGAACGAAATACCAAGAACGGACGCCGAAACAGTACGCCGCGGCACCAGAGAGCATCTGGCGATTTTTTCCGCGATAGTGGACAAGGATTCAGAGGCCGCGCGGATGCTGATGTGGCAGCACATCGTGGGCGGCATCCCCGCACGTATCAATTTGTTGGGAACCAAACGTGAACAGCATAACTAAGAAAAATGCGTCTTTGCCTTTGCAGATGCTCCTCGGCTTGTTTCTGGGCGTCGCTTGCGGTCTGCTTTTCCCATCAGCTGCCGCGAGCTTGGGTTTTGTTTCGACGATTTTCGGGCATGCGATCAAGATGGTCGTAATGCCACTGATTTTCCTTTCTGTAACCGTCGGGGTGTTTCGTACCGGGACAAAAAGAGCGCAGCTTGGCAAGGTCGCGCTTTCCTGTGCCGTCTTCTTCGTTGCGATGACCGGATTTGCCGCATCTCTCGGCCTGTTACTCAATTTCCTGTATCGGCCGGGTGCTGGTGCCAGTCTCGCTCACACCGGATTGCTGCCCGCAAATCTCGCGTCCAGCATCGACTGGATGAAGTTTGTCACGGATCTCGTTCCTACTAACATCGTTGGGGCACTCGCCTCGGGGAACTCGCTGCCGGTGCTGGTCTTTGGCGTGCTGCTCGGTGCAGCGCTGGCATCGGTACCGGAACGCGCCGCGCCTGCGATAGCGGTGTTCGACGCGTTGCTCGCGGGGCTATTCAAAATGATCGAGTGGGTCATCGCATGGTCCCCCCTCGCGATCTTTGCTTCGATGGCACTCCTGTTGTCGGCGAAGGGTATAACCGCCCTCTTCCCACTTCTGAAGTTGCTTGGTCTCGCCTATGTCGGGATGGCCATTCTTGCCATCGTGTTGACGGTCGTGATTAAAGTTGCTGGGCAATCGCCGCTCGCGGTGCTTAAAAAGGTACGCGAGCCTCTGATCCTAGCCTTCACCACTCGATCGTCGGAAATCACGTTCCCGCTTCATCTGAAGAAGCTGACCGACATGGGTGTGCCGCACGGCGTGGCGTCGACAATTCTGCCGCTTGCCTACATTTTCAATCGCGATGGTGCCGTTCTATATACGGCACTTGCCGTCGGCTATCTCGCGGATGTCTATCACCTGACATGGTCGTTGCCGCTTGCGGTCACGATCGCCATGCTGACGATCATCACGATCGATGGGGCAGCGAACGTGCCGTCGGGTGCGATCGTCGCGATCACGGTGATTCTTACGTCGATCGGCTTGCCGGCCGACGCGGTACTCCTGATTCTAGGTGTCGACGCGTTCTTTGATATGGGACGTACTGCACTGAACGTATACGGGAGCACGGCCGCGGCCGTCGTTGCAATGAAAGTCGCCGGGGACGATACAGCGACTGCCGGTGTGGAGACGGCGAACGCTGGGCCGATGGGCTTGCAGAAAATAGAGTGACCGCTCGCCTGAATTTTTGCGGAGTCCAGCCGTAAAAAAGCTTGTGGGCCGTGTGACGGCCTTCCAGCTGTGATGAACGGTGTTATTCGCGAATGCAAATTCGCTTGGCAATGTTGATTGAGGGGCGAGGAAGTGATGAATCAGATTGACGTCGCAGGTGCTTTCCTGGTGCGTATTGGAACTGAGCGTCCTATCTGGACCCTGACTGATGACAGCAACGCGATTGTTCTCGGTGCCGAGCCTCGCAGAGTAAGTCTCGCTGTCGACTTGGGTGATGCCGCGGCAGCTCGGGTCCGCGGACTGGGCGGCGTCGTTGCGAGCGTGCAATGTGAGATTGTGTTCTTTGGGACGCGGTTCGATGTTTATCTGGTCGGCAAGAAGATTGATGATCGAGTCTGGCGAGGTGTCGTGTCGCCTGATCCGAAGTTCATTCCGGCAGATTCGACTATCGCGTCGTGGGACACGCGCGCACAGGACAACGTCGTCAAGCTACCGCGTCGTCGCTCTATCGCGGCAAGCAGCGTCGAACAACGATAAACTGCGATCACAGTTTTGGGTGATGTAATGAATGCGAAGACCGTTTTTGCGGGGTTTAGAAACTACTTTGGAACTTCGACGCCGAATTGGCGGTTCTCAAGTATCGATCGAGTGCTGACTCTGTCTTCGGCCGACGAAGAGGTGGTACGACCCATTACCGTCCAGCTGAGCAGGCTTCAAGTGGAGCGAATTCGCTGTTTGACCGGCGCGATGTCCATCGTGACGCTGAACGCGCCAATCTTGAGCGAGCATGTCGACCTGTACCTGATCGGCAAGAAAGTTCGAGCTGGCGAATGGGCTGGCATTGCCGCGTCTCTTTGGGACCCCGAGTCGGTCGCGAGTATCGCGATGCGTGCTATGGCCTTCTCAGAGGGCGTCGTTTCCGAGACCAACGCGATACTCGTGGTGTTAGACAGGGCCGGGACGATTCACCGGTTCAATCGCCGGGCAGAGGAATACACCGGTTATCGAGAAGAAGACGTGATCGGTGGAAACGCGCAGGACCTTTTCATGTCTGCGGCAGCGGCTAACGAGTCGCGATCCAACATTACCAGTTTCTTCGAGTTGGGCCACGTTCGGGACGTTCAACGTGTGATCAATACCGCTTACGGAGCGCGTCCGTTTCTATTCCGGAATCGGTTCGTCCATTCTGTGCAAGATGGCGCACCGGAACTCATCATGTGCTCCGGTGCGGAACTGAAAGGCGAGGCCGTAATTGGTGGCGCTCCCGTGCGGGATGACGTTGGCCCTGCGGTCAACGAAAGCTATTTGCGAGCGGTCCTAGCGCGGATCGCAGATTGGGCGGCATTAACCAACGGGGCCGCTGCATTACTCGCGTCAGTCGAAGCGGGGCCCATCGACCGACGCATTGTCATGCAAGCGGAACGCCTTGCTGTAAGGGCGGTCCAGGACGCATATGACCTGCATACTGCGGTTAGCGCGGGAATCTCGAATGATGGTCGAACAAGCAACAGGACCGTATGACGAGCGGTCAGCCGGCTGGATCGTCCGGTTCGGCTGGCGAAGGTAGTTGAGGCGGGGTGATGGCTTTCGCACGAGCTGAGGTGCCGTAGATCTTTCGAGCAGCAATGAGGCCGGCCGCAAAATCGTGCACAGCTTCGAGCTCGCGCTCCGTGAGATCCAGAAACCAATCTGGCGCCGGCGACGCCCCCTCCATCGGGCCCTTACCCAGTGCGAGCCACACCGGGCTGACGCCATAGAGTAACGCGAGGGCCACTGTAAAGGCTGAGCCGGTACCCTTCGTTTCCAGCGCGCCGAGATTGCTTTGCGAGATACCGACACGCGCTTCAACCTGCTTTTGGGAATAGCCTTTCCTACGCCTGGCGAGTAGAAGACGCTCACCGAAGGGAGTGCGACCCTGCGCCTGATTTGAGTTGTCCATGGGCGTAAGATATCTCCCCCAAATCCCACAATTATGGTTGATATGCAACTCCAATTAGGGTATTTTACCTTTGAAGGATGCTGTAGACCTTCGCGCTGGGCGAAAAGCCGTGTCTTTCAAACATTACGGCAATTTTTCCCGGAAATTATCCGCTAGCAAGAGAGCCGCGCGAAAAGGAATCGAACTGAGGCATGGGGCGCGATCGGTGCCGATTACCGCGGCCCTCAATGCTGACGCATTCCTTGTTGACACCGGGGCACGGCAAAGATACGATCAATACCCGGATTCCCGATTCCCGGAAATCGAAAAACGGGAAAATGAACTTGCTTCGATCGGCGCGACGATGGAGAAAGACTGTTTTGACCAGAAAGAAGGCCAAAACAGTTATGGGAATCACGGTGGCCGAGTTGCGCCGGAACGAATTGAGCGAAGAGTACGAGGTAAGGGTTTTCCTCGGACCGTTGAGAAGCTGGCAGATCTGCCTGCTAACGACATCGGGGAAGGTGGTAGATGTAGAGACAAAGCGCGCCACACCTAAATCATGGCGGCATTTTGAAGACGCCGTCGATTTTGTGCGGGAACATTGCGTTCCTTCAGCGCCTATTGTTGTCGAGATAAACGGACTTGTTTTAAGGCAGAGCCAGAAGTAAAACGGCCGAGAAGGGTGCGCCAACACCCTTCTCGGCCTGACCACAAGCAAATAGCTGGGAAAGCTGAGAGAGACCACTCGTGGCTACAGATATTGTACGTCAATCCTTCGGGCTTGACGCATTTGATATGCCCCCATTTTATGTGACGTTGTTACGCACTGTAACGCGTCGCGATGCGCCACGTGCGGACGGGGCATTCCTCCACATTTTGCCCTCAATCGCCGCGAACAAAGCCGTGCTTGGCCGCGCGCGCCCGGTCTCTCGTTTCCATTCGGAAGCAAATCGCTCTTTCGAGTTTTCGCCCTCTCGGTATGAGCGTCTTTCGCTCGTATCCCGCCTGCTACTGCAATCTCTCAGTGCCCTCGGAGCAGGTGGTCTCGTAGCGTATCGGGTCGACCAGGTACGCTACTCTTTTTATTCCATGCGTCAGCGCACACCGTGTGCGTTGCGCATCTTTCACGTGGCAGTTGCTGCCACGATCGCCCTGTTCGCGGCTTCGCCCGCGGCCGCTGACATCTGCAAGGGCAATATATTCAACGAGGCGGCGGCCCTCTATCAGCTCGATCCCGACCTCCTGCGTGCCATCACCTGGGTCGAATCGCATGGCGTGGCAAGCGCCGTCGGACCGCGTTTGCCCGATGGTCACCGCGCTTGGGGCGCGGCGCAGATAAACGACGTTCATCTTCCTGAACTCGTCAGCTACGGCGTCACCCAGCGCGACCTGCTGAATCCTTGCGTCAACCTCAAGCTCAGCGCGTGGGTGCTCGCCAACTGCATTCAGGCCAAGGGTGCGACCTGGGCCGCTGTCGGTTGTTACAACACCGGGCCGGTGTCCACGAACACCGCAGCGCAAGCGCGCTACGTTCGACTGGTGCAGCGTGCCTATGCTGGCTACCGCGCGCAATCGGCGCTCGGCGCAACCGAAGGAGGTTCGCGATGATGCGCCTTGTCCCTCTTCTTCTGGCCGTTGTCGCCACGTTTGCGCAAACCAGCTTCGCGTCTTCCCGCCTTTCGAACTACGACATCACGCAGATCGGTGAGCCCGGCTCCGGCCGCTACGTGTTCTGTTCGGCAGACACCTGCCCTGAGCCCACGATCAAGCACCTGGCGACGTCGGTGCCGGTTGCTCCAGACGATTTTCCGCTTCCCGTTTCCTCGGCCGACGAAAGCCGGCCAATGCGCGCGTCTACCGTTCCGATCGTCAAGCGCCACATCTCCCATCGCACTCATATCCGACATGACCGCCGTGTCGCGAAGGTGTCGAATCGGGCGCTCTGCACGACAGCCGCCCCAGACGCGTCGACGTCCAAGCACCTCGCGGACCGCTAGTCCGCGTAGCTGACCGATTTCATCACTGGACCAAGGAGGACGACAAGTAATAAGGAATGCGTAATAAATAGCTTGATTGTTTGCTTAACCACTCTCCCCTGAATGGTGCCCGTGCCGTTCATTTCGGTACGGGCACAACTCCTGGCCGGCGAGCCGGCTGCTTACCACGTGAGGACTAGATGACCGCCGCTAAATTCAACCAGCTCGAGATGCTCGAAGTCCGAGCCGCGAGCGCCCTCGTTGCGATCGAGGATCGCGTGAAGGAACTGCTGCAGAAACCCGAGGTGCGCGAAACGCTGAACATCATCACAGCCGTGTTGCTTGCGCTCACCTTCATGATGATCGCCCGCTACGCTTTCGGCGCGGACGGTGCCGAGTTCGCGCAAGGTTCCACCACGGTCGAAGGCTGGGCCAAGGGCAATCCCGGCAAGACGTGTGCGCTCGCCGGCGTGTTGTACGGCAGCCTGCGAGCCATGTTCGTGAAGGACTACGGCGCTTTCCTTGTTCCGTCGGGCATCGGCATCGCGGTCGGTGTGATCATCGGGATCATCGACAACAGCTACACCGCGATTATCTAACCGGGGGCGGCGATGTCGGATGATCTCAGTCACTACGTGCCCAGTCGCCTCGACGATCCGGAGAAGTTTCTGTTCTTCCGTAAGGACGTGGCAGCGATCGGGCTTACCGGCACGATCGTTGGTGTTGCAACCAACCACACCCTGCTGGGTCTGGTCGTGGGCATCGCGATTGCAGCTGCCTGGCAGAAATTCAGCTCGGGCCAGCATCCCGGCATGTCCGCGCACGTCATGTACTGGGTGTTGGGGCTGCCGGAGCCAAAGAAGCTGCCGCCGTCCGACCTTCGCGAACTGAACGGGTGAACCGATGACGCCCAACAAAGCCGCCCAATCTCGCGACGCGCTGCAGGCCGAGAACCGATTCCTCAAAAAGATTCTGTTGGGGAACGGAGCGACCACTGTCGCCCTTGCATTCACCTGCGCGTGGCTGATGGTTACGCAGCGCGTCGTCATCATGCCGCCTGCCGTTCGGGGCACCTACGTTATCGGCGCGCGGTACGCGAACGACCAGTATCTCGCCGACCAGGCGACGTATGTCCTGTCCCTGGCCAAGAGCGTCACGCCGAGCACCGTCGACAACAATGTGCGGATTCTCCTTTCCATGGTCGACGACGATCGGCGGGCGGCGCTCAAGACGGAATGGGACGCCGATGCGCTGCAGATCAAGCACGACGGCCTCACGCACGTCTTCGAGCCGATTGGTGTGGGCGAGGTGGATTTCCGCAATAAGGCCGTCAAGGTCACCGGCACATTCTCCACCTACATCTCCGGAAAACGCACGGGCTCCGAGCAAAAGACCTTTGAGGTCTATTTCGGAATCACCCTCTTCGGCCGTCTGGTGTTGCTCGATATCCGAGAAGCCACCCGCGGCAAACAAGGCGTCGAGCCGCTGGTCCCCACGGAGACCCCTGCATCATGAAACTTTCCTTCGATCGACGTTGGTCGACATCGCATCCGGCCGTGACGTCCCGTCTCGTGCTCGGCGCCGCGATGTTCTTGACCGCCGCCAGTGCGTACGCGATTCAGGTCGTCAAGGGCGCGGATCGCCAGGCGCAACAAGTGTCAGTCTCCGCGGCCGAATACAACGTCCTGTCCATGTCAGGAGGCCGCAGTTTTTCGAAGATCGTACCGGCTGTACCGGGCTCGGTCTCCTGGACGCAAGACGGCGGCAAGCTCTGGCTCATGCCAGCGAATCCCACCGCGCTAAACGAGTCGATCACTGTGTTCGTAGTCGACGACGCCGGCACGACATACCGCCTCTTGCTCGTCCCTGGCCCGCGCCCGGCTGAGGATATCCGCATCGAACCGGCTGCCGCACGCTCGACCCAAGCGCTCCATGCATCGGCCTTTCAACGACGCGTGAAACTCATGATGCTGGCGATGGCAGGTGGCCAGGGTGCACCGCAGTTGTCGTACACGTCGGTAGAAACGGTTGTGCCGCTCTGGAAAGAAGCGGTCTTGACCCTCGTGCGTCAATACAGCGACGGTGATTTCGTGGGCGAGACCTACACCCTGTCGAATACCTCCCACAACGACATGGCCATCGACGAGCGCGAACTGTACGCGCCGGGTGTACTGGCCATCGCGATCGAGAACGCAAATCTGTCGGCCGGCGCCAGCACGATCGTCTATGTCGTTCGCCAGCGAGGCGACCATGAGTGACGTCAATCAGGCAACCAAGCGGCGCCAGCGGATCTTGACGTTGGTCGGATTCGGGGTGCTTGCCGCGCTCTTCGCCGTTGGTGTTTTCTTTACTCAGGGTGGGCCAACCACGCATCAGTTCACCACCAAGGTTCCGTTTACCAGCCTGGGTGACCAGAACGATCGCAACACCTGGCGCGCGCGCTCTGAGGCGCAACTCGCCGATCTTACGCGTCAGATTTCGGATTCAAATACGCGCGCAGACGACGCTCTTTCGCAGATGAAAGCCTTGTCGAAGGCTCAGGATGAGCTCGGCAAGCGACTTGATGCGATGAAGAACGCACCAGCCAGTGCGCCGGCACCAGCTTCTGCACCGGCGACCGACCGCGCGCTGCTGGACAAGCCGATCCCCCTCAACGGGGCACAAGCCAAGGCCGGCGCGATCCTGAACCCGCCGTTCGGCAAATCAGGGAGGCCCGGCGCCGTCGATACGGTCGCAGCTCCTCCGAAGCTCGACATCATTCAATTCAATGCACCGAGCGGCAACGCGGCCGACTGTATCGATCCCCGCTACTCGTCGTTGCCCTTGGACCAGGCGACGCGCGCGCAGCAGGACTGTCTGAAGGCCAATGGCAGGAAGAAAGTGAACTTCATCCCAGCGACGTCGTTCGTGCGCGTGTTCATGATGAATGGTGTCGATGCGCCAACGGGCGGCGAAGCTCAGCACGATCCGCTCCCGGTGTTTCTCCAGGTGCTGGACGCGGCCAACCTGCCAAACAGCCGGAAGCTCGACATCACGGAGTGCCGGATCCTGACGCAGGCGTACGGCGATGTCTCCAGCGAGCGCACCCACATGCGTGGCGAGACCCTCGACTGCATCCTGAAGAACGGCCGCACCATCGAAATGCCGATCAAGGGCAATGTCATGGGAGAGGACGGCCATGAAGGCGTGCGCGGCCGTCTGGTCTCCAAAGCCGGATCGGCACTAGCCATGTCCGTGCTCGCGGGAATCTCGTCTGGCATTGGCCAAGCGTTCAGTCAGTCTGCCAACACCGTTAGCTCCACCGCCCTCGGAGCCACTTCCATTATCAACCCGAGCCAGGTCGGTCGCGCAGCGCTGGGCAGCGGCGTCTCTGGCGGTGCCGACACCCTTAAGCAGTACTACATCCGTGCGGCCGAAAAGCTTTTTCCCGTGATCGAGACGGATGGTGGTCGCGTGGTCGAGTTCGCCGTGTCGAAGGGCGCCGATTACGACGGAGCCCTCTCCGATATCAGCAACATCAACGACGGTATCGCCAACGATCGCCGTCCTACCGATGGAGGCTTTTCCGATGATTGAGGAAATGAAGGGCGTGACCGTTGTGGCGTTCGAGGACGCGATGCAACGGTGTGCGGACGAAGCAGGCCGCGAGGCCTCGTTTGCGCAGGATGCTGACGGGAACTATCGCCAACCGGAAATGCGCCGGGCGGTGGCCGGTTGGCTCGGTGCAGCTTCGCTTATCGCGGAGCAAGTGCGCGGATTCTCCGATATCGCTGTAGTTCAATTCCGTGGCGATCCCTCGTTCCAATCGGGCTTCCTGCAGTTCATCGAGCAAGCTGTGGACGTGCTTGGCCTTTCCAGCACCGTGCTGGGCTCGTCACCCGTTGCCGACCGGACGGAAGCGAATGCGGTGACGAGTGCTGCTGCATTCGACGATGCAGCGCTCGATGGGTTCACCCGTGCGTTGAAGGCAAAGATGGCAGTGGCTAGAGTCCAGGGCCGAGCCGGTTGGTGGAGCGCGCAGGTGGAAGATCTGTCGGCGATGCTCCGCGCGCACGTCGACAAAGGCGATGCTCGAGATATCGCGATTCTCGCGATGATGCACTGGTACAAGGACGCGGCCGTTGCGCCTGCGCCCGCGCTTCCCGCAGAGATTGTCGCGGCCGGCGAGCTCACGAAGATCTCAAGCAGTCCGGTCATGGGCGGGCAGCTCGACATCAGGACGTCGGCCGGCCCGATCGGTATTACCGGCTTCCCAAACGAACTCGCGCGCGACTGCAAATCCCTTCTGTGGGAACAGGTCGAGATCGTCATCCGCTCCCCGAATGCCGGATCCGCTGTGCTAGCCATGGCGGGATCTGCGTCGGCCGAAACCGCCTCGCTCGAATGGCTCGCAGCGGGCCGGGCTGCTTTCCAGGCCGGTGTCGACCTGGACACGGTACTGGCGTGGGCCGCTGCCAACGAGATCGAGCATCGCAACGAGAGCGGCAACATCATGGTCCGATGCGCGTCTCTTCTGGCCCGCTCACATCAGCACCGGATTGAGCGAAATGCGATCGCAATTTCCGCTGCCGACGGCAGGGAATGTGAAGCCGGTGCGCACGGTGCGGCCACTGTTGTCTCGGAGCACAAAGCGTGAGCCGGCTGACGAAGGCCCAGCGCGAGCGGCTTCGGCTCAAGTACGACGGACACTGCGCGTACTGCGGAACGCCGCTGCCCGATCGCTGGCACGGCGACCATGTCGACCCTGTTGTGCGCGCCGTCGAGACGAAGCGAGCCTCGGACGGTCAATGGCGGCTCGTGAGCGGCCCACCCAGACATCCGGAGCGCGACGTCGAGTCGAATTACATGCCGTCCTGTCCGCCTTGCAACATCAGCAAGGGGCAGTTGTCGCTCGAGCAGTGGCGGCAGTCGCTCGTTGGGCATGTCGCTTCCCTCAATGCATACCACCCGATCTACCGCCTTGCGAAGTGCTACGGGCTCGTTCGGGAAACTGGTGCCCCCGTCGTCTTCTATTTCGAGCGTGCCCATACCTCGTGCAACAGCGGTACGGCTTCGGCGTCCTCCGGCGGCACCCCGTCCTCACCATGCTCAACGATCCAATGAAACAGGCCAAACTCACTTTCGCCCTTCTTTTGACCACGTGCATCGGATCGGGATGTACCGCCCCGGGCACGTCCACGGTATCGGCACCCGTCGCCGGATCGAGTTCGGCCCCGGTCGCAACTGCGTCCCCCGCAGTCTTGGCAGCGTCGCCTATCAATCCAGCCGATCCTAACCTCGATCCTGGCGTAGCCGCCCTCAAGGCGGCGCTCCATGCGCGCTACCCGTCTACCCAGTTTCGTGAGGTTGCTGCCACGCCGTCGGCCGGCATCTACGAAGTCGTGATGGGCAACAAGGCGGCCTACACCGACGCCACCGGTCGCTACTTCTTGTTCGGCCACCTCTTCGACATGGTGACGCAACAGGATCTCACCGTACCCCTCGAGCAGGCGCTGCAGAAGGTTCGTTTTCCCGCTGATCGGCTGCGGGACGCATTCGTCGAGGTTCACGGCACCGGCCGTCGCAAGCTTGCGATCTTCGACGATCCCGATTGCCCGTACTGCCTCGTCTTGGAGGATGACCTTTCCAAGCTCAAGGACGTGACGATCTACCGCTTCTTGTACCCGCTCGAGTCGATTCACCCGCGGGCGCGAGCACATTCGATTGCGATCTGGTGTGCGGAGGATCGACTCGCCACGTGGCACGCGTGGATGCCTCTCGCGCTTTCACGGTGGATGCGCAATCAAGGTTCATCCGCGACGGGTGGGTCGGACAAGACGCCTGCACCGCCTCGAGTCGAGCCGAAGCTCGTTTCGTGCGCCAACCCGATCGACGCAAACGAAGCACTGGCCGCGAGCCTGGGCATTGCCGGCACACCCGCGCTGGTGAGCGAGGACGGGCGCGTGATGCCGGGCGCAGCCAGCGCTGAGGCAATCGATCAATGGCTCGGAGCAAGGTGATCATGAAAAACAAGGCCATGCTCGCCACATTCACCGCCTTCCTCGGCCTCACCGGCTGCAGCTTCAGCGGATACGACGCGAGTTCAAAGTTTGCCTGCAAGGCACCTGAAGGTGTGCTCTGCAGCAGCATGTCTGGAATCTACGCCAACGCAATGGCGCACAACCTCCCTGACCAGCGTGTGCACACCGGCGCGGGCGCGACGACGAACATCGCACTCGGCACCTATGCCGCTGAACCGAGCTCGCCATCGAGTGCTACGTCCGGAGCGAATGCACTGCCTGCCATCGGCGCCGCCGGCATCCTCCCCAAAGCGCTGGACAGCGGTGCTGCCGTTCATACGGCCGCGAGAGAGATGCGGGTCTGGTTCGCGCCGTGGCAGGACGCCGACTCGGATCTGCACGATCAGGAGTACGTCTATCTGATCGTCGATTCCGGCCACTGGTCGATCGCCCACAACCAGGAGCGTATCCAGGCCGCGTTCCGGCCCGTGCTGCCGCCGACGCCTGCGCCGGACGCCGGTGGCAAGCCAGCGGCCACTGCCACCAACACCGATTCATCGTCGACACAGATGTCGAATGCCGACCGGGTCATGCAGGGGATTCTCACGCCTGCTGGTGCAATCGATCGCGCGGGCGCGTTGCCGGCCGCGACCGATCACTGACCCAGGAGCCATACATGAGCACCCTGCAGACCTGGATCGATGACGCAAAAGAGCTTGCGCGAACAGCCATTACCGAAGCGATTCTCGGCACTGACGATGATCTCGGGCCGCCGTCGCCAGTAGCAGCCGACCAACGGCGTATCGAGACGGTCGGGCTTCATAACCTGCTGCCGTATGACCAGTATGACCCCGCCACCGAGCTGTACTACAACACCGACTCGGTCGGCTTCGTGCTGGTCGTCGCACCGCAGACGGGGGCCGACTCCGAGTTGACTCGCAGCTTGCACGGGATCTATGACTCGTTGCCCGCGGGCTATGGCGTCCAATGGTTGCTTCTCGCCGACCCGATCATCGAGGAGTCGCTCAACGCCTATGTCGACCTGCGACGCCAATACGCCGAATCGGGGGCTGCGCCTTCCTTTTACCTCGAGCAGGCAGAGCGCCGTGCTGCGTCGGTGCGCTCCAAACTCGGCCAGCCGTTGTTTCCTGGCCAGAACTACGCGATCACCGACAAGCGGCTGTTGCTCTCGATCGTGCGAAAGGGGGGCGCGGATGATCTGAAGCTTCGCGAAGAAATCCAGAATCTGCGCGAAGTTGTCGGCGCGACGCTGCGCTCTGCCAGTCTCGCGAGCCGGACCGCCGAGCCGGACGATCTGAAGCGTTTTCTCTGGCCGATCCTCAATCCGGACGCCTTCTTTGGCGACGGGGCCGACACAATCGATCAGACCTACAGCGGCGATAAGCCCATTCGCGACCAGCTAACGGTGTTCGGCCACCACATCCGCGTAAGGGCGAACCAGCTGCTGTTCGGTCTGCCGCCGGAGGAACCGGGCGAGCCGGACTCTCGGATCGCGGTGCGCAGCTTTGGCGTGCATCAGTATCCAAAAAGCAAAGAGCTGTGGGAGATGAACAACATCGTTGGGTCGCTCTTCAACGATGTGCACCAATACCCCTGCCCCTACTTGATTACGTGCGGCGTCCTGATTCTCGACCAAAGCGCGGTCGAAACGCGTGCGGCCCTGCGTGGTGCACGTGCGACACAGAACGCGGAATCGAAGATTGCCAAACTGCAGCCAGAGCTCGCGCTGCAGAACCAGGATTGGAAGGCTGTTTCGATGCAGCTTACGCAGGGCGGTTCGATGTGCGAGCTCTATCACACGCTTACGCTCTTCGCTCCGCGCAAGAAGATGGAGCAGTGCGTCGCGGCCGCGAAAGGCATCTGGCGCGCCGAACGCTTCAAGCTCTTCCCGATGCTGACGCAGCAGCTCACGACGTTCCTGTCGGCCATGCCCATGATGCTCACGAGCGACATGCGCGATGACCTGAAGCGGTTCCGGCTGATCACCACGAAAACCACAGTGAACGCCACCGACATGGCGCCCGTGCTCGGCGAGTGGGCTGGCACCGACGGTCGCGCCAGCCTGCTGTTCTTTGGACGCCGTGGTACGCCCACGCTCGTGGATATCTACTCGAGCAGCACGAACTTTAACGGCTTCGTCGATGGTACGTCTGGGGCTGGCAAGTCGGTGCTGATGAACGACATCATCGGCGCCTTCCGATCGGTTGGCGGGATCATCCGCATATGTGACGTCGGCTACTCGTACGAGAAGCAGATCGACATGGCCGGCGGTCAGTACATCGATTTCAAGCCTGGCTCGCGAATCATCATCAACGCGTTTTCCACGGCCGGTGCCGATGCCGAAAACGGTCTCGACAGCGAGGTGAAGTTCATTCGACCGATTATCGCGCGCATGGTCTCCCCGACCGCGCCGATCACCCCGTTCGAGGGCGCGCTGCTCGACAAAGCGGTCCGGATTGTGTGGGAACGGGAAAAGCAAGGGGGCAACCCGACGTTGGTTCGCGACGCCCTGCTGACTCTGAAGGACCAGAACGATCAGCCCGAACGCGTTGCATACGAGCTCGCCGTGCGGCTTGAACCGTTTTGCATGGGCGGCGTTTACGGCGAGTACGTCAACGGTCACACCAACGTCCGGCTCGATAACGAGGTAGTCGGCCTCGAGCTCGAGCACCTCAATAGCGATCCCCAGCTGCGCACGGTGATCATGCTCGGGCTGACCAACCAGGTCACGAACGAGATGTATCGCTTCGATCGTTCGAGACCGAAGCTGTTCCTTCAAGACGAAGGATGGCAAATCGTAGGAGACGACGAAGAGACTGCTGACTTCATGGAGGAGGGCTACCGCCGTGCACGCAAGTATGAGGGCAGTTTCTTCTTTGCGACACAGGGGATCACAGATGCCGCGATGAACAAAGCCACGCAGGCTGCGTTCGACAACTCGGCGTGGAAGTTCCACCTCAAGCAGAGCGACGACACGCTCAAGAAGATTGAGAAGGGCGACGTCATGGACCTGTCGCCCGGCCTGAAGCGCTTGCTCAAGTCGCTGCACCCGGTGCCCGGTCGCTACAGCGAGTTCATTCTCGTGGACCCCAACGGCGGCACCCACCTGCTGCGGCATATCCCCGATGAATTCACGCTGGCGATGGCAACCACCAAGGGGCCGGACTTCGAATTCATGCAGCGCCTGCGTACCACCGGTTCGCCCACCGAGGACGCGATTCGCGCCCTGATCGAAACCAAACGGAAGTGACTATGCGACACGACCTCGTACTGACAAGCATCGTTTCGGTCTGCGCCTCGTTGGTGCTGGCTTCCCCGCTCGTCTATTTCTGGACGCAACGCGAAAAAGCGGCGCCAGTCGTCGTCGTCGACGTGCAGAAGCTCATCAGCGATGAGCAGGAAACACTGCTGAAGACCTTCAACAACGGCGATCCGGTGCATATGACCGACGACGCGAAGAACAAGGCGACGCAGCATGCCGGCGATTACGCAAAGCGCCTGTCGATCGCGCTGGACCAGCTTGGCACGCAGTGCGGTTGCGTGGTCGTCAACAAGGCCGCGGTGCTCGCCGGCGATGCGCCGGATCTGACCGACCTGATCGCTCGGAGGATCGCCAAGTGATCCCGCCCGTCGCTCCCACTGTGCGGCTATTCTGCTATCGCCGGTTCGTCCGCGCCATGGTGGCGCTGTCGATCGTGGCCGCGATGGCTTGGAGCCTGACGCCCTGGTACGGCCTGTCGTTCAACATGTCGACGAGCCTGCCGGGGACGCTTTACTTCATCCGCAAGGGGCCGTGTCGTCCGCACCTTGGCGACACAATCGCGTTTCGCTGGCATGGCGGCGCTACCTATCCCGCGGGCCTGACGTTCATCAAGCACGTCGTGGGCCTGCCTGGTGATGTCGTATACGTAATCGGCCGGGACGTTTGGGTCAATCAGACCTATATCGGTTACGCCAAGCCCCTCTCGCTCGCGGGTATGGCGCTCTTCCCGACCAGTGCCGGCGTCATCCCGCCGGATCACTACTTTGTGACCACTCCGAACCCGAACAGCCTCGATTCGCGGTACGCGGTCGCCGGCACCGTTCCTCAATCTGCGATCGTTGGGGAGGCCTATGAAGTCTTCTGATCGGCGTGCCGTGCCGCGCCTCGTCATCGCCGCAGCGCTCACGACGGTAGTACTTTGCGCGCGTGCTGACGACCTGGGTGTGGTCGGCCCGACCTACCCCATCGCCGAGCACGATGCGATCGCGATGCTGAAGCACCGTCTGCTCGAGCTGCGAGCAAATGGCGGACTCGCGGCCATTGAGCGTCGCGCCCGGCAGCGGGCGCTGCATGACATCACGTCACTGCCAGCCGTGTCGGGTCTCACCGCCGTCACCGAGTATTCGAGTCGCCTGATCGATCCCACGGTGACGTACGCGAAACCTGTCACCAATGATGAGGGCGCGGTCATCGTGCCCGCCGGCACACGCATCAATCCGCTTGACATCGTCACGCTCCATGAACGCCTGGTGTTCTTTGATGGCCGCGATGCCGCGCAGGTCAAGGCGGTGCAGGCAATGGCGTCTCGCTCCGGCGATGCAGTCAAGCCGATCCTGACCGCGGGATCGTGGTTCGACCTGACGAAGTCGTGGAAGCGACAGGTGTACTTCGACCAGCAAGGACGTCTGACCCAGCGTTTCGGGATCACCCGTGTGCCGGCCGTGATCAGCCAGCAAGGCAACCAGTTGCTGCTCGAGGAAGAGCCGGCGGCTCAACTGCGGTAGCCCAAACCTACGGAGATTCTGTAATGGCCGAACTCATGACCGTGGATATCACCGACGACGCGATCACCGCAGCGGTTATCGCGAACCTTCCGCACTCCAATGGCAAAGCCATCTTGGGGGCATTCAAGACCGAGGCACTGCGTCTCGACTTTCGGTTTGCAAAGCGCTGGTATCGTGCCCCCGCTCCAGATGTCGCAATGCAGGTGCTTGGGCGCGCGGTAGAAGCCGTCGAGAGCGAAGCGATCGGATATCTGCTCGCCAAAGAAATCGTAGACGCGCTCGAGTATGAGCGAGTCTACATGCACATGGGTCCGTCGACCGCTGCCCTCCTGGCAGAAGAGCAACGACGACATGTCACTGCGGCCGGCGACATTCCAACAATCGATAGCTCGGCAGCTACCGAGGTGTCGGGGTCGTTTAGCGGTGCTATTTCCCCGGCACATGCGTCGGTCTTGTTGACGGTCGATGTCGTCGGTGACCAGGTCATCGTTTCGGGCGTTCAACAGTTTGCGACCTTCAACTGGAAGGCGGCCTCGTGGGGCAATGAGGTCAAGCACCTTTCTGTCCAGGCAGAGCGTCGACCGGCCGGCCTTGAGGCCCAGCTCGCATATCGGGTGATCGCGGGAGACATCCACGGATCCGGCAACACGGCGAGTGTCGTTGCAGAGAACCTGAGCGAGACCGACGCACAAGACCTGATTTGGCGCATTCAGGATGGTGTAAAGGTGTCGCTCGGCATTGGCATCGCCCCGGACAACGTGGTTCAGCTTGATGAACCGACTCATGTGGCGGCCGCCGCTGAGCCCCCGCGAACTCCGATGATTGTCGCAGCGCTCAAAGTCGTCGTCGATGCCGTGTCGGAAGGCGTTCGCATATCGTTTTATGTTTGCGTTGTCCTGGCAGCACTCATGGCTGCTGTGGTCCTCCTGCCCATTGCCTACCGCATTGGCCATCACCTCAGCGCACACCTGCTCGACCTCGCATTTGACGTGTATCCGGCGCTTCAGGAGCTGCTGTCATGAGCACGCGCCTTCTGTTTCGACGTTGGCTCGTCTCGCTCGCACTGCTGGTCGCCTGCATCTCTTTCTCGGCGCCGGCCGATGCTGGCCAGTGTGTCGGCCGATTCGCCAATCCGATCACCGATATATGTTGGGAATGCGCGTTTCCGATGGCGATCGGAAGCGTGACCTTCATGAACATGGGCCAGGACGACACCTCGAACCCGGGCGGCTTCCTCTGCTTCTGCAACGGCACGTTCGGCGTGAAGTTCAGCTTCTGGGAGCCGATCCGTCGCGTCGACGTCACGCGCTCGCCCTATTGCTTCGTGTCCCTTGGGGGGATCTCGCTGAATCCCGGCATCCATGCGCCGGAGGGCGAAGTGCGCGAGCAGAAGGACGACACCAAACAGAGCTTCTATCAGGTCCACTGGTACACGGACCCGGTCATGTACTACACCGAGATCCTGCTCGACGATCCATGCATGGAGACCGGCAGTTTCGACGTCGCGTACATGACCGAAGTCGACCCGACATGGAGCGACGACGATCTCACCATGCTCCTCGAGCCGGAAACCTATCTGTTCGGCAGCCCGATCGCCCAGGCTGCTTGCGCCGGCGACTGCGTGCTCTCGAGCCTCGGATTCGGCAGCAACCTCCTGTTCTGGTGCGCAGGCTGCAATGGGTCGATCTACCCGTTCAACGGCCACGTTCAGGCCCATGTGTCGGCCATCCAGGCGTCATCGCTGCTGGTCGAGCGCATGACCGCAAAGCTTCATCGCGAGGGCTTGATGTGGGGCACGACAGGTGACGGCGCCATGTGCGGCTACTACCTGCAGCCCGTGATGGACAAGACCCAATACAAGTACACGATGCTCTACCCGGTCGCGCAAACCGACCAGATCAACGGCCAGTGCTGCCAGCCGTATGGCCGCACATCTGCCCTCTGGGGCGCCGGAAAAATGATCCCGTACACCGGTGAGGACTTCGCCTACGAGATCTTCCGCAAGCGCAACTGCTGCATGGGCGCCAACCTGGGAGATCTCCCGCAATGAATCGGATCATTTCCTGCTTCGCGGCTGTCAGCTCGATCGGCCTTGCAGCTATTCCGGTGTCGGCGCAAACCGTGTCGAACGACGCGCTCGCACATGAGCAGCAGCAGATCAACAGCACGCGCCGTGCCACCTTCGACGCTGCGGCCAGCGGCGCCCAACGGTATCGCGGCGCAATGCCAGCTTCCGGCGCGATCGACGCGGAGATGCGCCGGATCCAAGGCGATCGTGCTCGGCAGATGGATCAGGCATCCGCGAAAGCAGCCCACGACGGCAATGCGTTCCCGAACCTTCCGACGCCGGCGCCAGCCGCGGCCGGTGCGGATCCGCTCGCGGTCGCGAAGCGGTACGAGAGCCGGACGCAGCGGCGGGTCACGGACTCGTTCGTTGCGTTCGCCAGCTTCTCCATGCCTGCAGCGTCGCTGGTGCGCCTGGTAAAGACCATGAACCAGGCTGGCGGGACCGTGGTGTTTCGGGGCTTCAAGGACGACTCTCTCAAGGCGACCGCCGCCGAGATGCAGCGGCTCGGCATCGCCTCGGGTGGCATCGTCGTGAATCCGAAGGCGTTCACGCAGTATCGCGTCGCCCGCGTGCCGGCGTACGTCGTCACACGGGGCGGCGATGCAAACAGTCAGGTCGACAGCAGCGGCTGCGCCCTCCCGGCCTCCTACGTGTCGATAGCCGGCGATGTGACGCCCGCCTACGCCCTTCGTCAGGTCGTTGATCACAGCCCGGCCTATGCGGGTATCGCTGGACGGTACCTGCGATCGCTGGGGGATGCGGAGTGAACACGATGACGTCGACCCTGCGCCGATTCACCCCCCTCGCTATTGCAACGGTCCTCGCTGCGATCGGTGTGCGCGCGGTGGCGGACAGCCCTTCTACCGCGTCCGCGTTTGCCGATGGCCAGTCGTTCGGCCGATCGGGGATGAACACCGCCCACGGGAGTATCGGCGGCGGTGGCTCGAATGTGCCGAACTACACGAACCAGGACGGCCAGCTCACGCCCCTGTATGGCGGCGGTCAAGGCAGTCTCGGGCCGGCTGGCACAGGGAAGGAAGCAGACTGCTCGACTCAGCCAGCCAACCCAAGCGCCTACTGGCGGCAAGAGTGCGACGCCGTCAACTACCTGGCCAAGAAGCCCCAGAATCGTATGCCGATCACCGCGAGCGATCCGATCGTCACGGGCAGCAAGGGCACGATCAACAATCCCGGCACGACGACGAGCTCGCAGGATTGCCACAACGTGACGTCAACAGTGCCGGCGACCTACCGCAAGGAAACCTGCGAGCAGGCAATCGGTACGCAGACCTATACCTGCAACCGCATCAACGATCCGGTCTGCACGGAACCCTACCAGGGCTGTGCGGCCGGCGGTGTCGTCGAGAACAGCTTCAGCGGTGGCTTCGCCTCGCGCCTGGCGTCGAACTCGGCGCTCTGGAACTTCGGCGCCGACACCGGCTATCACGACAACTCGGGCTACACCGGATTCACCGTGTACGGCTCGATGAGCTTCAGCGTGCAGAACCTCGGGCAGGTTGGCACCGCGGTCATCAGCCAGATCACGGCGGGCAACACGTTGCGAAGCGTGGACGTCAATGGTGTCACCGTTTATACCGACGCGCCGGATGGCGGCCGTGTGCTGCAGTGTGGGAAGGCACTCTTGCCCGCGACCGATCCCAATGATCCTGGTCAGCCGTCGACCGGCAATCTGGCCGCACCGGTCAAAGGTGCCTTATTCAACAATGGAACGCTCTACAACGGCGTTCGTAGCGTGTGCTCCGACAGGACGGCGTTCATGGCTGACGGAGGCCTGACCGAGTACCGGCCGTTCTTCCGGTTTGGTAACGAATACGAAGGTAACCCGTCGACCATCTCCCCCAACACCGACATCCGTCCATATCTGCATGAGGGTGTCAATACCGTCGAGATTCAAGCGGCAATCGGCGGGTATGGCTTCGATGGCGGGGGGCAGACCCGCGTCCAACTGACGATGAACCAGATTTGCACGGCAGTTTGTACGCCGAACTGGATCGACCAGTGCAGCTCCTTTGAACAGCGGGCCGCGCAATGACGAATCGTATCCACACGTTCGTCGGGCGCGCAGTCGACTTCGTCGGAATGGCGGTGACGGCCACGTTGCTCGCCGCGCCTGTAGCGCATGCGGCGCCCACCTGCCAGCGGACCGGATCGACCTGTGTCGAGCCGGCAGGTACTCGCGTCATCAACGGCATTCCGCTCTACCAGGATTGCTGGAACTACCAAGATACCTACGAATGCCAGGCCGCTTCCGCGGTCAATGACTGCACCCCTCTGCAGCAGCAAGGTTGCGGCCTGGTCGGGCAGCAGTGCGTGTCGTACAACGATGCGTCGCCAGGCACTTGCGACACGATGCAATACACCTACCAGTGCCTCGATACCGCCGCGCACACGACCACAGTCACCCAATGCACCAACACGATGTGCGCGCCGGGCGCCGGATGCTTCTCAACGAGCAGCGGTGCGGACGGCGCACTCGGCAAGGTCGTTACTGGACTCGAAACCGGGCGTGAAGCGGGCGCCTACGGTGTCGGTGGTGGGACCGTGAACATTTTCAAGGGCTACGACAGCAGCTGCACGATTAAGGTGCTGGGCGGGCTCGAGATCAAGAGCTGCTGCACCAGCAACGCTGGTGGCGCAGCGTACTCGAACAATGCGATCGGCGGCGCTGCGGTCAGCGCCGGACTATCGGTTGCCGGCACGGCGGCAAAGCAGGGTATCGCGTTGGGGTCGAGATATGTCTTCGACCAGCTTTACGAAACGGTCGATAGCACGATCGTCAACTCGGGTCTGCTGCAGATGGGCGCGTGGGCCGACAGGGCTCTGGCGTCCTCCGGAAACTTTGGCGCCTTCGGCTTTCAGTTCTCGTTCTCGCTTTCCAATGGCGTTCAGTTTGTCGATTTCAATCCGTACGTCTTTGCCGCTGAGATCGCCGCGCAGTTGATCCAGATGTGGCTGGCATGTTCGTCCGATGAGCAGGTGCTCAGTCTCAAGCGTGGCCAGAACCTCTGCGTTCAGTACAACCAAGGCTGTTCCAAGCGCGTGCTCGGCGTGTGTGTCGAAGAAAAGAAGAGCTACTGCTGCTTCAACTCGCTGATCGCGAAGCTCGTCAACCAGCAGGGCAAGGCCCAGCTCGGAATCCCGTTCGCGGGTTGCGCCGGCCTCACGGCCGATCAGCTTCAGCAGATCGATTTTTCGAAGATCGACTTTACCGAGTTCGTCAATTCCATTCAGTCCAAGGCCGTCGACCAGGACGCGATTTTGAAGCGGGTCCAGCAAGCGATCGGCGCCAACGGCAAGGGGTCGTCCCAATGAAACGCATTGTCTCCGTCACGTGCGCCGCGGCGCTGTCCGTTTGCGCCCACATGGCCTACGCCGGCAGCTACGACGACTTCAGCGCGGTACTCGTGGACGCGATCGATCACGGATCGGCGTTCGGTGCGCTGCGTGGGCCCGTTGCCAACTCCCTGATCACCAAGCTGCATGCCAACGGCCCGGTGTACGTCACCGCGCGGCCGATTGGCGATCTCCCCCGCCCTGGATGCAGACGCCTGGATGTCCTGTTCGACATCCGCGGTGTGCAGACCGCGGTAGGTGAAACCAGCGGGCGCTTGGACGTGAAGATGAATTACTGCCGCGACCGCGTCCCGCCGATCGGCCTGACGTCGGGCGCAGCAGTGCCTGAGAAGCACGATGCACCGTGAGTTTTTCTGACCAATACGGAGGAATCATCATGCTGAACGAATCCAAATCGACCGCCACCAGAGCATGGCCGAGTTGGCTCACTCCCCTTCTGTCGAGTGTCCCGACCTATTTATGCCGCCTGGTTTACGTCGCAGTCATCGTGCCATGTGCAATGCCGCTGGCACTGATCCTCGTGCTCAATACGGGGTCCCTGACGGCGACGACACAGACTGTCCTCGAGATGGCTGCAGGTAGCGGAACTGACCCTGCGGCGATCACCTTGCAAACCTGCGACGATGACTTCACGAGTTCGGCGCAGGCAAAGCATGTTCCGCATATCTGCACGCACTACAAGAACGCGGACGTCGCAGTCGCTGAGCTCGCACAGCGAGCCGTGCCGGTGGAGCGCGTGCTCTACCTGGCCGTCGTGATCCTTACCTTGGCGGTCAGCTGGTCGACGTGGCAGCCGACGCCCTTCGGGTGGTACCTGCTTGAGCGGAAAGCCAAGGTGGCCGAAGCCACCGAAGCCAACCGCCATGGAGCGGCGCAATGACCATCCAAATCACGATCACGGGCACCGATGCGGCACAGGCTCCGCATCTGCCGAGCCATCTGTTTGCGGGTTCCGGCAGCGACGGTGCGACGTTCCGTGTAACTGCTGGGAGTGCCCCGTCCGAAGACGAGCTGGCTTGGCTTCTCGAGGATCGCATTCCGGACGCCCACCTCGTCCGCTATGACCAAGAGTCTGGCGAAGGGTTCTTTGTCGTCGTTGATGGGGACGCGCCGGAATGTGGATCGGTCATTTCCCTGGGACCCCGCGAAGATTGGGATGCCGACGGCGGTCAGCCCTCTGACGCCATGCACGATGACGGGTCCATTCCGACCATCGAGCAGTATTTTGACGACCTCGATCGACACGACTGGTACTTCACCTTCTCGGACGATAGCCGCGTTTACCGGAATGGCGTCGACGACAACAAGCGCTTGAGCGCGATTGCGACGCGCCTTGGCGGCGACCACGCTGCGCTCTACGAGGCCTTTAACAAGCACTATTTCTCGGGCGGGCCGTGGTCAACCCCGAAATGCGACAAGCCGACTCGCCCCGTCGACGGTGTCCTCCGCCTGCCCCCGGCGCCCGAGCCGATCGATGCTGCACTTGCCCCGCTACCTGCAGCGACCGTCGCTATGTCGGAGCCCCCGGCGTCAACGATGGTAGCCCTTCTGCGTCAAGCTCGCGAGGTGCTGTCACAGGTGGAGTGGGATTTCGATCCGCCTAGGCACGTTCTTCAGCTTTTCGACGACATCGATGCGCTGGTCTCAGATGCGACTCCTCCGACTGTAGAAGCGCTGACCGCCGAACGCATGGTGAACGACGCATCTGCTGGCGATCGCGATCGAGCGGTCTCAGACGTAATGGCTGCAGCGTGTGTATGGCGGGATGCCCACCGTGCGTTGCAGCGTGCGACCTATTCGCCGCGAATCGCAACGGCCGCTATCGGATTCAATCTTCTCGCCGCGTGGCGTCAGCGTCGATCCGTCGCGACCGCGAAGATCGTCGCAGCTCACGTTCAGGCGGCAGCGGAGGATGACCTTCTCAACGCAGTGGATCGGTTGACGCCTGGCGCCGCCATCGACTTTTCGGAGGGCGCCTAGCATGTGTGCAAACACGAATCTCGCGTTCACTGCCTGCTCCGTCGCTCTTTGCATGATGGTGCCGCAATGAAACCGATCGTCAGCGCATTGATGCTGCTACCGGGCGAGTCGACGTTCGATGCCAGTGCGCGAATCGATTCGATTCGCCACGCGCGTCGGCTCAGCCGTGCGGCCGTCGACAAACTGGCCGAACGCGAGCGCCTGACGAATTTCTGGCGCGCGAGTATGCCCGTCTGGCAACCCGAGCTGTGTCGGATCAAGCCTGCGTTTGCGCTCGCACACGTCGCGGCGTTTCGCCCGGGTAGGAACTTCGGCCATCTGAGCCTGCTTCCCGGGCATGTCCCGCCGCACATCGCATACCGCCAACGGCTCGGAGCGAGCCTCGGGCGTCGCGCCACTACGACGAAGCAGCTTGCATTGTTCGAGGTGACTCCATGAGCGAGAACACGAAGATCGAATGGTGCGACCACACGTGGTCGCCGTGGGAAGGGTGCCAGAAAGTGGGCCCGGGTTGCGACCACTGCTATGCGGAGGCGCGAAACGCGCGTTTCGGCGGCGGCACGCCAACGAACTGGGGACCGGGCGCACCGCGTCGACGCACAGCACCGAACTCGTGGAAGTTGCCGCTGCGGTGGGATCGTAAAGCAGGCGAGATGGGGAAGCGCCTGCGGATCTTCCCGAGCCTTTGCGACCCGTTCGACAACGCCGTCGATCCGGCGTGGCGCGTCGACTTCTTCAGGTTGATCGCCAAGACGCCGAATCTTGACTGGCTTCTCCTGACGAAGAGGATTGGCAACGCCCGTGAAATGCTCAACGAAATCGTCCACGAGCTGTCGTGCGACCTCAATACGTGGGACGAGTTTCCATGGCCGGGCATCTGGCTCGGCGCGACGATCGTCAACCGGGCGGAAATGTTGCGAGACGCCGAAAGGCTTCTCGCAGTGCCGTGCCGTGTCCATTTCTGGAGCGTCGAGCCAATGCTCGGCGACCTGGGCAAGATCCCGCCCGAGATGATGCCCGACTGGATCATCTGCGGTGGCGAAAGCGGGCCTGGTGCCCGGCCAACGCATCCAGAGTGGCCGCGTGCGCTGCGCGACCAATGCGCGGATGCCGGTGTGCCCTTCCATTTTAAGCAATGGGGCCAATGGCACACGGACGCCTTTCTGATGAGCACCGGCGAACCCGTGTTTCGTCAGTTCGACTCATTCCAACAATGGGTCAACAAGGCATCGACTTGGGTGAATGGCGGGGTTTGCCTCGATCGAAACGGCAACGTGCTGCGCAATGGCGGCGACTTCATGCGCGCCCGCGATGCGGGCGACTTTCCGGTGACCGTCATGCATCGAACCGGCAAGCGGGCCGCCGGCCGGTTGCTCGACGGCCGCACTCACGACGAATTCCCGGAGGCGCGATGAAATCTGTACTCGATATTCAGGGATCTGGTGACGCACGGTTGATGCTTGACGTTGCACAACCCGTGGCAGCGCTGCGCGATGACTTCAATTTTGATACGAACAGCCTCATTCGTTCGATCATGACGCTGCTTGAGATGGACGCGGCTGGTGCCCTTATGCCCCAGCGCGGCGGGGATCAATACCGCAAGCTGCTATCGGCGGCGGCTGCGCGACTAGCCGCCGTGCCGCCGCATGAGCCGGGTCCGAAACAGCCGAGTCGGCTGGTTGCACAGTCGACAGCCTGTTTCGCGGAGCTCGCAGATCACGAGCGTTCGGACGCTCCCTCATTCCAGTCGCGAGTGCAGGAGTGGATGCTGACCTGCTTCGGAGCGGCGATATCAGCCGATCGCAATGAGCGCAACGATCGCTTCTACGAAGAGGCCGGCGAGCTTGCGCAGGCGCGTGGCATGACGCGCGAGGAAGCGCATGTGCTGGTCGACTACACCTGGTCACGGCCGGTTGGCGAAGCGAGGCAGGAAGTCGGGGGCGTCATGGTCACGCTCGCTGCACTGTGCTCCGCGAACGACTTGGATATGCAGGCGGCCGGTGAAGCCGAGCTCGCGCGCATCAATGTCCCTTCGACGATCGAGAAGATCCGCGCGAAGCAGGCCGCGAAGCCCAAGCACTCGCCGCTCCCGGCCGTGTCTCCGTCGTTTGTGTCGCCGTCGGACGCAACGGACGACCTCGCCCGCGTTTATGCAGCCTTCGGAATCGGCGAGAAGGCGCGCACGATCAACACGCTGCTTGTGAACATCGGTAACGCAACGCGTCGCTCGGATTGCCTCTGGGGTATCGAAAAGCTGTTTCGCTACGAAGTGCCGGCGGACGACTGCCCGGGCGAGACGATCGAGGAATGCGATCTCAAATGGGGGCAAGCGCCCGCTGAGTACGTTGAGACGTTCAAAGCAGCGCTCCCGGCCTTCATTGCACGCCGACCCGAGCTCGCCTTGCAGCAGACGTTGCCGGCCGGTGCTCGGGATGAAGATGCCCATGTCGCGAAGCGGATGTGGGAGACGCTGGTCACCGTCTACGCGACGATCGTCGGAGACGACCGCGTCGATGTCGACGACGGGCTCAACGCTATCCAGCGCCTCGAGCGCGTGGCCCAGGTTCTCCGCTTCGAAGTCGAGCTTCTCCGCGCCCAAGCGGCGGGCCTTATCGAAACCGGCTCCGGAGATACGACGTCGCACCCCATGCATGTGACGGGTGAAGATGCGACGAGCACCGTGCGGGGGCAGTCATGACCGCGCTGCGGGGAATCGCCGCTGCCGTGCCTATCGTGCTCGCCAGCGCGTTGCTGGTGTCGCCCATCGCGAACGCAGAGGGCATGGACTACCCCTCTGCCTGGCACTGCGATGGGCAGCAAAAGTTCAACTGGTACTGCGATGACGATGACAAGGCGGCCGTACCGGTAGCCGCGAGCGCCGGCAAGCCGGCGGATTCCGACGACTTCGACCAGATCAAGTCGGCCGACGAGATGCGCGAGGCGCTGAAGCACCGACTCGATGTCGCCAACATGGATCCGACGCCCCAGCACATCAAGGCGTACATCAAGCTCTGGGAGTACGTCCAGCAAAAGAGCGCTGTCTTCGCTGATCAATGGCGCCGTGTCGTTTGGCAGAACCCGAGCCTCGACTACTCGCTCAAGCGTCCGACGAACAATGTCGCCGTCCATACCTACGACCAGACGCGCGATTCCGACCAGGACGCTCAGCTGCGCGCGCTCGCGCAGAAACACGGCCTGATCTTCTTTTTCCGCTCGGACTGCCCGTATTGCCATGCCATGGCGCCGACCATTCTGCTGCTCGCGAAGCGCTATGGCATCGATGTGCTGCCGGTCTCGCTGGACGGTCGCGGCATAGCTGAGTTCCCCAGCCCGACGCCCGATCACGGGCAGGCATCGGTCTGGGGTGTCCAGCAGGTGCCCGCTCTCTTCATCGCGTCGAGAGAGACCGGTGACCACGCCATGATCGGCTCGGGAACGATGTCCCTCCAAGACATCATCGAGCGCATCTTCGTTCTGACGACCTCGCAGCCTGGGGAGCTCTTCTGATGAAACCGACACGCTGGGTTGCGGCGTTCACCGCTGCAGTGTTCGCCATCGCCCCTATTTATGCGCAGGCGATGTCGATGCAGCAAGTCTTCGACTCGATCAACGCGATGGGCAACGTCTCGAGCCCGCGCGCATTGCAGGGCGAGACCATGGATATGTACAGCGGCGGCAGCGTGTTCATGCGCACGCCACACAAGACCTACCAGCTCGCGAACGTCACGGCGCCGGAATGGGGCGCGGGCTGTGGCGGGATCGACCTGTTCGCCGGCGGGTTCAGCTTCATCAACAAGGAGCAGTTCGTCGCCCTGCTGCGCAACATCGGCTCAAACGCATTGGGCTACGCGTTTAAGCTAGCACTGCAGAACCTTTGCCCGACCTGCGACAACGTTATGCAGTCGCTGCAGACCATCGCGCGCGACGTCAACCGCATGAACATCGATTCGTGCCAGGCCGCCGAGGGCATCGTCAACGCCGTGACGCCGGTTGCATGGAAAAAAGAGCAGGCGAACCTGGCCGACACGCTCGGTCCGTTCACGAACCTGTATTCGGATATGACCGACGCCTGGTCGAATACTGGTAACAGCTCCGCGCAAGCCGCCCAGACGATCAACACGGCCACCGCTTCAGACTCCAACCTCGCAGCCAAGCAGCCGTATGGCAACGTGACGTGGCAGGCGCTGCAGCAGCTACCAGATCTGAGTACCTCGGATCGCGAGTTCTTGATGTCTTTGGTCGGCACGGTCATTTTCCCTGATCCATCCGATTCGGGTGGGACCGAGGTAAATCCTGTCTTCCTGCCCCGCATCGGTAGCCTCACGGTGCAGGAACTGGTCGGCAACGATCCTGCCTCCAACACTGGCAACACGATCCAGGTGTACGTCTGCGACGAAGCGACGAAATGCCTGAATCCTTCCGTGCAGGAGATCGGCTACACCCCCTTCCGCGCGCTCGTTCAACAGAAGCTGCAGGTGATCACTGACGCGATCGCATCGCGTTCGCCGATCCCCAACCCGGACGACACGTTTCGCTTCCTGAGCATGACCGACCTGCCGGTCTACAAGATGATCGCGGTTGGCACGCGCCTGAACAATTCGGCCCTGGCCGATCAGCTGATGAGCACCTACCAATCGCTCATCGCCACCAAGTACGCCGAGGCGTATATCCACGGATCCGCCGAAGACCTCCGGCGTGCGATCGCACGCTACGGCACGGTGAAATCCAGCACGTCGCTGCTTGACCAAGCTACGAAGCTCAACACCAATATCGACACGGTCGAAGCCGAAGCGCGCAGTGTCGTGATGCAAGCGTTTAGTCAGACCTCAAACGCCTGGCAGCTGGTCGAGCAGCTCCAGTCGATCGAGCGTGCCGTGCACGCGAACGTGTCGTCCTCGCTGCGGAACTCATTGGCATTCGGCCAGACGTTGAATGCCGGGGGCACGCAATGAACATGGAAATCGACACCTACGGCAACGTCGATACCTTGTACTACGTCATGCAAGGCATCGCGTCTTTCATGGGCAGCGGCACCTGGACGGGCCTCATCCGTTACACGTTGCTGTGCGGTGTGGTGATCTGGACGATTGTAGCGATCGGTCGGAAAGGCTATGAGATCTTCCGCTGGTTCGCCGCTGCAATGCTGATGACGCAGCTGCTGTTGCTGCCGATGGAAAACGTATTCATCACCGACGTCAACAATGTGCGGCCGACCCGGGAGGTGGATCACGTCCCGATATATCTGGCTGCGGTTGCCCAGAGCTTCACGCTCATCTCCCGTGTGCTGACGCAGGCGTACGAAACGGTTTTCTCCGTTCCGGATACGCTCACCTTGAAAAAAGGCGATGTTGGTTTCGGTATCTCGGTGTTACAGAAGGTGAACAAGGCTGAAATCTCCGATCCCGGGCTGCACGCCGACCTGATCCAGTTCTTCAAGGAATGCACCGTCTACGACATCCAGGACGGCGCGATTGATCCGAAGACGATTATGAGCGGAACGGATCCGTTCAATACCGTGTTCACGTCGACCAGCCCGGCGCGGTACGTCACCACCAACACCCTCACCGCAAATCCAACGACGGACACATGTTCCGCGATCGGCACGTTGCTGCTCATGCGCGTACAGGACGCCGAGCAAGCGGCCGAGCAGATGTACGGCAGCGAGATGTATCCGGAGATCTCCGACGCCTCCTTGGCGAAGGCGGAGTTTGTCAACGCGATCGGTGATTCATACGGCTTCATCCTCCAGTCGTCGCAGAGCGCGTCGTCGGCGCTGCGTCAGGCGATGTTCAACAATGTGTGGCGTCAGGCGGGCGCTGAGCTGCCCGCGATGCTGAACGATCCGGCGCGCGTTGCTGAGGTCAATGCGTTGATGAGTTCGGCCCAAGCGGCAGTCGCGACGAACGGCTCCCTCTCCAGCATGGCGATCCTCGCGAAGAACACGCTACCGACCGTGCGGAACTATGCCGAAGCGATCATCTATGCCGTTTTCCCGCTCATTCTGGTGCTCTGCTTGATCAGCGGTGCGGATGGCGCCAAGCGGATTCTCGCGATGTACGCCAAGACGGTGGCGTGGGTATCAATCTGGCCGGTGCTTTTCGCGGTGATCAACGGGCTGTCGTTGATCCACCTCAGCCACGAGATGCGCTCGATGTCGCTGCAGGCCGGCGTGCCGTTCGGGATGGCCGCGAAGTTCGGCTCGACGTTGGTCGACGAACAGGCACTGCTCGGATACATGGTGATGCTGACGCCCCCACTTGCGTGGATGCTGATCAACTTCGCATCGATGGGTGTTGTCGGCGCGTTCTCGCAACTGAGCGGTGCGTTGACAGGATCTGCTCAGCAGATCGGCGGCCAGCAGGCGCAGGGCGACGAAAACATCGGCAACGTCCATATGGATTCGTCGTCGATCGACAACGCATCGCGGAACGTGACGTCGGCCAACAAGTACGACAACACGGTGCAGTCGCGCACCGGCTCGATGAATATCGATACCGGTAACGGATCCGCCTTCACCAATTTTGGCAATGGGTTGATCGCGCGCACCGAGTATCAGAACAGCCTGGGGGTCTCTGCCGCGTCCCAGGATTCTTTCGAGCGGTCGCTTGGCACCGATACGTCGACCGGGATCGCCGCGAACCGAACCAACTCGACGTTCTCCGGCCGCGAGCAGCTCGCGTCTAGCACGAACAGCGTATCGAACAGCCAAGAACGCGGCAGCACACAACGGCTGTCGGATGACGCCAGTTCGGGCACGCGTGGTTCCACGAGCCAATCGGGCGAACGCCGGACTTCAGTTGATCAGCAATACGCGGTCGATCAAGCGCACTCGGTTGAAGGCCAAACCTCGGTGGGGGGTAAGGGCTCCATCATGCTCGGCGGGGGCTTTGATAAGTCATTCTCCGATGAAGGGGCGGCAGTTCCCAGCGGTGGTGGTGGAGGCAGCGGCCCATCTCGGGCCACCGGCCGTGGTCCCACTGCGAATGGCGGGTCGGGGACCAACAATCCAGTTGCGAATTCGCCAATATTTGACCAAGCACAAGAAGACAAGCTTGCTCGGAAGGCCGAGTCTCTCGGCAAATCACCGCAGGAAGTCCAAGCCATCCGAGATGCATATCGGTCGAAGGTGCGGGCCGCCGACTACGCCAATGGAGGAGGCACAGGAAAAGGTCGGTCTAGTTTGAAATTTGGTCTCGATTTGGCAGCCGAGGGCGGATACACACGCTTCTGGAGAAATTCCGACGCCCAGAAGTTCGTCGATCAATACGGAAGTCTCGGGGCTTTTACCGAAAGCGACCAAGTCAGCCACGAGGGTTCCCAGACCCACACGGACTCCACCGGTATGGATTCGGGGCAGCATGTCCGCACCGACCACTCGGCTTCTCTGACGGACCAAGTCTCGTCCGGATCGCGTGTCGCCGCAGACCTCTCTCGCAGCGCTGACGTACGCCAGCGCGGGTCGACGCAAATGGTTTCGCGCGTCGATACCTCGACCAACCTGATGACGCCCGAGAACCTGCAGGCGGTCGCAGCGCGCAATGGGATGCGTTACAGCCAATTGATGACGCTGCCCGCTTCGCAACTTGCTCGGCTCGTCGCAGAAGACGCGTCGATGCGCGACATAGTCTCGCGCAACTCCACTTTGCCGACCACCGCTCGTGACGGCACCGCTCTGCCCTCAAGCGGTGCCGATGTCGTTCGGCAGAACCAACGCAATCTGGCTGGTGTTGGTGCAAATGCTCCCGCAGCGTATCAGCGCTTCGCGGGTGCGGTTGGCCCTGTGGACGCTACACCCCTCGATGTTGCAACGCCAATGCCGCAGGTCGTGACCGACGCGCAGCAGCGGGTGGACGGCATGCAACAACGCGTTACGAACGAGGCCGCCGCGCCGATCAAGCAGGTACGGGACCACGTGGACCCGTCGGCCGACAACAAGTCACTCATGACCCCTGAGCGAGCACCGGGTCGGCCGCTTTCAGCGTCGCCGGCACCGGCCTCTGCTTCCAACGAGAACGCACCGCTCACCGCATGGATCAATGCGATCCAGCCGACCGCACCGGCTGGCGGAACTGCTTCCCCGGCGGCGGTCCAAAAGTTCCTGAATCCGCAAGCCACGGGAAACGGACCGACCTTTGAAGCTGCTCGGGTGGTCGGACCAGGCACGCAGGCCTCTGGTACGCCATCGCGCTTGTCGGAGTCTGACTTCCGGATTGTGGCTTTGAATCCCGACAACGATCGCTTGCCATATGGGCAACATGGCCGTCAGGCGGTCGATGCATCGAGCCGGGCCTCGACCAGTTCGACGTCGTCGCAGGCGAACACCACCGCGCTGGGCGGGGCTGCGATCGACCATGCTGCGCCCACCGCTGCCGGCGCACAACAAGGCGAATCGGCGCGACCGATTGATCGGAATCGATTGGTTCCATCGACTCACTCCCGCACGCCGGCCGCTCCTGTGTCGCCAGTGTCGATGATCCGTGGCGACAGCGTTTCGGTGTCGCCGCAGAGTGGCCCAACAGCTCGGAACAGGAATGCGTTCGACACGACGCCGCCGGCCACGCCCGGAACGAGCACCGCCGCCCGACCAGTTTCTGCTGCCGCTCTCTCGACGGCGGAAGGTATCCCGGAACAAGGCGGGGCGACTCGATCCTCCGTTGCAAATCGAGTCCCGCCATCTGTTGGTTCTACCACGTCGGCTACCGCCGTGCCGACTGCGTCCATGAAACGCAGCGGTGGCGTCTCGGCATTGGCACCGACAACCGCAACGGGGCGCAACGCGGCGGCGATCGACGAAACGAAGTCCTCTCAAACCGTCGCGAGTACGACCGCCCCCGTACTTCCGTCGTCCACGCGTCCCACGGTGAGAGATCCGGGGACGGGTGGTGACAACAGCGCGAGCGTCGCGTCACAAACCGCTGGAGTTCAAACCAAGGCGAGGTTCGACCAGGCGCCGGCTGGCCAGTTGCCTGCGGTTGGGGGCGCGATGCCCACGGCTCCCTCGCAGTACGTCGGTCCCTCGAACACAGGCGGTTCAGAGGCAAATGCTCTGCGCGACGAGTCGGCTGCAAGCGGCCCGGCAACGTCGCCCAGCGCTCTCGCGTCGTCGAATCGGCTCGGGCGTGGGCTTGGCGAGGACGTGCGTCCGATGAAGTCGATTCCCAGCACTGATGCCGCAACAGGTGATCTCAATGACCAATGAAAAAGGGGCCTTGCGGCCCCCTCGAGAAGTGAAGAACTACCCTTCACCAATTCCGAAGAGAATCGTTCGGCCCATGGTAAGACTGCTTCCAGCTGTTCGTGTAGTCGTCCACAAGGCTGCTTTGCCGACCGAGTCCGTCGTGATGTCCGTTGTAAGACCTATCGGTCAGGGCGATGTGGCCGAATTTCACTGCAATGCCCAGCTGCGCAAACACGCAGAAGATACAAGACAAAAGTGCGCCGAACGCAAGCCATTCGAATGGCAGTTGCATGACCGTTATCACGAGGGCAGCAATGAGCAGCGTGAACAGGTAGCCCCACATGATTTTTCGATAAATCAGTCGACCGCTTCGCGAAGCGATAAAGGAAGTGAAAACCGAATAAACCACTGCAGCCATGACTGCAAAGAAATTCGCGAGCACATAGTCCATGATGAGCGTCCCCGTACGCAATTAGTGTTGACGTTACGCCTGATCTGGCGTAGCGGCAAGTTAATCCTCGGTGACGCAATTCGTCCCGGCGTCCTTTCAATTACGTCTCGTATTCGGGTTTTGTCGACGGTGAGTCGAGTGCGCCTCGTGGCGCTCACGATTCCCGCACTGCTTCTCGCTGCCTGCGCTGCGCCCCATGGCGATGACGCTTGCGCCGGCCCCTATGCCGCTGGCGCGCAGACCTCCGACGTCGGGAGGCCGGCGTGAAGTTCCTCCTCTTCCTGGTGATCGTGGGCGGTGTTGGGTACTACGTGCTGCATGACGGCCCAACGCCCGATTTGGGCAATCTGCCATCGTCTGTCAGCCATCTGGCTGGATCGCTGAAACACCCTGCCGAAGCCACCTCGCATTCGGAAAGGTCTTCCTCGACGGATCGTGCCTCGGTGCAATTCGCCACCTCGCCCGACGGCCAGGCCGAGGCGTTGGTGTTGAGCGTCATCGACAGCGCGCAGTCGGAACTCGACGTCGCCGCTTATGAGCTCACCAATCGCCGCATCGTCACCCATCTGATTGAGCGCGCCCACGCCGGCGTGCAGGTTCGTGTCGTCCTCGACCGCTCTCAGCTCGACGGCCGCGGCTCGAAGCTCGCGGATCTCGTGGCCGCCGGCGTTCCGATTCGCATCGACATGGCCGTGCCCCTTATGCACGACAAGTTCATCGTCGCCGACGGCGATACGACCCAGACCGGATCCATGAACTACACGCAAGCCGGCGCGTACCACAACGCCGAAAACGTCCTCGTCATCTGGCACCACGCCACTGTTGCAGCAGCCGTGCGCGCCGCATGGACGCGGCTCTGGAATGAATCGAAACCGTACCCGGCAGTTTGATTCGGGACGCACGTAAGCCCACCAATTTCACTGGAGAACACGATGCCTCACGTTGATTACGAAGTCGCCTGCCGGACGATCGGCCAACTGATCGCGCACCAGGTTGCAGTCATCGCGGAAGAAGAGTCCCGAAGCCAACCGGATGCCGCACGTGTTGCGGCAGCAGACGTTGAACGCAAGGCGCTGGTCGCCGCGCGTGACGCGCTGCAGCCGGACGACGCTGCGGCGATTGCGCGTGCGTTGGCCGTGTACGGCCCGCGCGCCTGGCAACTGAACGCCGATCCCGCCTGAGTCCGGAGCCCATCATGGACACGATTCCGGATTTCGTGATGCAGCGCGCTTACGAGCGTGTGGAGCGCGAGGCGATCGACGGCAGCCGCGAGCAAGCCGAACCGCGAGCGGTCTTGTTCGGTGGTCAGCCAGGCACCGGCAAGACGGCCCTCGCACGCCAGGCGATGACCGAACTTAGTGAGCGCGGCGGTGCCGTCTTGATCGACGCGGATCGCATGCGGGAGAACCTCCCGCAGTACAGCCAGCTTCTTCGCCAGGATCCGCAACACGCAGCCGACCTGACTCATGCCGATGCCGGTCGCTGGGCTGGCCGGTTGACCACTGCGGCATCCGAAGCGCGACGCGATCTTGTGATCGACGGGACGATGCGCAACCCCGAGAGCCTGCGCAATCTTGCCCGGCGCCTCAGCGAGCGCGGTTACAAGCTGGAAGTTCGTGGCGTGGCGATGCCCGCAGAGGTGTCGCTCACACGTGCGCAGATGCGTACCGAGCGTGAAATCGCGATAACCGGTGCCGGGCGGGTCGTCAATCCCGAGCAGCACGACCAGGCCTATGCCGGCATGGTGGAAACCGTCGCGTTGCTCGAGCGTGAGAAGGCCGTGGATCGAATCCTGATCGTGGACCGGCATCACCGCGAGGTATATCGAAACGAACTCCATCAGGGCGAGTGGCGGGAGCCTCAAGCGGCCGCGGCGTCGATCGCGCGTGAGCGCGAGCGTCCGATGACGCATGGCGAGATTGCCAATCACGTCCAGATGCTCGATGACGTCCTGGCGGCCCGTACCGCGCGTGGCGCACCCGCACCGGAGATAGCCGACGTCGCGCAGCGACGTGAACACGCGCTGGTCGTCCAGCAAGGTGCGGCACAGGGGTTGATAGTGCGAGCGCCAGGTGAAGATGTGTCCCATCCTGATCGAAGCCTGCGCGACATCCTCCGGTCGATGACGCGCGACGTTCCGAACCTCGGAGGTCACTATCCCGATCCGGTCGCCGAAGAAATTGCCGCGTCACGCCACCTGTCGGCGCTTGAAGCCAGACTGCACGAGCTTGGGGCGACCCGGCTGACGCCATTGGATGCCGGCGCATCGTCAGTGGTGCTGGCAGCCGGCGACAAGCACGTGGTGCGACTCGATAACGGCGACCTCGCCGCTCGTCCGAAGCTTCCAGAAGTGTTGCAGCCAGTGGCAAGCGGCACCGAGGGCAATCTGAGATTCGAGATCATGCCCCGCGCGGATATGCGGGGAATTACGCCCGCCGATGTCGAGCGGACAGCCGAAGCGCTTCGGCGACAGGGATATCACTGGGGCGATCAGGGCGTCGACAATCTGGGCGTAGTCGACGGTCGCGTCGTAGTCGTGGATCCGGGCGGCATCGAGCGACTGCGCGAGCGGCAGCCGTTGCAGGCAGCGCGCCAGCCCGGCGAGGCAAAAGCGGAAGTCGAAATCGATACGGCGCGCGCGCCGCGCCGGCGTACCGTTGACCACGCTCGCGACGCCGAGCGCGGCCGCGCCTTCGATACCTTAGGCCGGGATCAAGCGCTCGCCCTCTTCCCCGAGCTCGACGCAGCCTATCACCACCTCGATACGCGGACCTCGATCAGCGCGGTCCCCCAAAGCGAAATCGAGCGCGCCAACCTGTCCGAACAGATTCACCGCGGCCAGTTGCCCGACGGTGACGTGCCGGACGACGTTTCGCGTCGGGCGATCGGCTTGGCTGGCGATCACCACAACCTGATTCTGCGTGACGCGCAGCAGCTGGAGCGCAACTACCGTGGTGAGGTGCTGGCCAACTCGACGCACCACTCGCTGGTCAAGATCGGCCAGACCGTTGGCATCGTCTATCCGCGCGATCGACTGTCCCGCGATGTCGAGGTTGGCGAGCACGTGGCGATTCAGTATTCGCCCGACAGCGCATTGCACCAGGTCAAGGACCGCGATCACGAAATCGAGCGCGCGGACCGATCGTACGACCACCAACATGCGATCGAGCGATAGGAGCCGCCATGTTCCTGTTCAACCGCCCCAGACGTCTGCGACCGGTTCCGCATTTCACGCGGCTCTATCTCGCTGAACGTCGCCATATTCGCCGCCGGATGTGGACCAGCCCCCGACTGCTCCGTATCGAGGCCGACTGGGCGACCCGCTACGTCGCGCAGTGGCTCGCACTCTGCTGGTTGGCATGGGCGCCGTCTCTGTTCCTCTGGGAGCAGTTGATCACCAACGGATTCCACCTGGATTACCCGATCGTCGTCGTGCCGCGCTCGTCGCTGGCGATCTACGGGCTCACCGGCATCGTCGTTTCGATGCTCTACGTCTGGTGGCGACCGTACATCAGCTACGTCGAGCTGCAGGTGAAGCGCCACATGGACGACTGGTATCGCGCTGTATGTGAGGCCGAGCGAACCGGTCGTCGGTATTAACTCAACAACGAATCACCTTGTCTTTTACAACCGTTGATCACACCACGAGGTAGACCATGAAATTCACCAAGAACACGTTCCTGATCGTCACCCTGTCGGCTGCGGCGTTGCTTGCTGGTTGCGCCACCACCGGTAACGAACATCTCGAAAACGTCACGCAGTCGAGCGTCCAGGCTCAGATTCAGCAGGGCAAGAGCACGAAGCAGGACATTCAGGATGCCTTCGGTTCGCCGAACAAAACCACGTTCACGGATTCCGGGCTCGAGATCTGGACATACGAGCTTGCGCATGCGACGCCGCACGCCATCAACTTCGTGCCGATCGTCGGCGCGTTTGCGCACGGTGCGGACGTGCGAAAGAAGACGTTGACCGTGTTGTTCGATGACAGCGGCGGCGTCAAGAAATACACGTTCTCCGAGACCACCGACGTGGCCAAGGGAGGCATCGGCCAGTAAGCGCCGCCACCGAATTGATCCCCGGAAGTGTGTGTACCCATTTCGCACTTCCTTTGACGCCAGCCGGCTGGCCCGGCTGGTCTTTTTTCCCCTGACATTGCATATCTGCAGAGGCACCAAGGATGAACCAACATCGTGCATCTCTCATTGAGCGACGGAAAGCTGCTGCGTCGATTGTGTGGCCTGAGGGCACCCTAATCCTCACCAATCCGAATCCCGATCCCGCGGCGCGGCGCACGCTCAAGTCGCTGGCGTTTGCTTTGGCAATCGTGCTTTGCATGTTCGCCATCACCGGCCAGAACGGCCCGCTGCAGGACTGGGCTCGCTCGAGGGACAACCTCGACATGCGGCCGGCGATGGAGACCGCGATGAAGGACGGAAACCGTGCGGCCGCTACTTGGCTCGCGGTTCACTTCCATCGCGACTATCCGGGCTTGCTGCAGGCAGAGTCGGACGCCGGCGAGCCGACCGCCATGTACCTGATCGCCCGCATGCGTCTGCAAAAACACGCGGCCACTGCTGATCACTCGCTGGCACCAGTTGATCCGGATCGAAACGACGGCATGCAACTGATGCGGCGAGCCGCGGCTGCTGGCAATCAAGACGCGCTGCGCTATCTGGTCAGCCGATCCGAGAAGTGACCACCACGATGTATTCCGAAAAATGCCCAGCGTGTAAGGGAGAAACCAGTATGCGTACGCCTCCCCGTCGCCATCCAGTTCATCCTCGTCATGTGCGAGTGATGCTCGTCGTGCTGGCGCTCAGTACTTTGTTGCTGATTGCACCGATCGCCTCCTTGGATGCGCTCGGTTTCTGGAACAGCGCCGAACCGCTGTTTGTCGGCACGTTTGTGACCGCAACGTTTTTCTTGCCGGCGGTGCGTTTGGCATGCACTCAACGTGGATCGTGGAGCGGGCTACGTCGAGCACAAGGCGGCTTGCGCGACTTCGGCCTGTGTGTCGGTCTGCTTTGCGTGGTGGTGATGATCGTCATCGTTTGGAACTCGCATTCGCTGTCGGTCGCTCTGGCCAATACAGTCTTCGACGTGTGTTTCGATGGGATGGTGGACGGAGCAACGCTGTACCTCTGGAGCGTGGCCGTGCTGCCGGTCTTGCATGGCCTCGTCTGGGCCGAATTTGCATGGAAGCAGAGAGGTGCTCGATGACGGTTTCCGTTCGCGCTGCACTCCATTTCGTCGCATGTGCGTTGCTCGCTTGCATGCTGAGTGTTTTCGGCTCGCACCCGGCGCACGCCCAACAATTTCTATCGCCGGATCAAGCGTTCCGCGTTCGCATGACTGAAGAGCGTGGCGCGGTTGTCCTCCACTTCTCGATCGCCGATGGCTACCGTCTTTACGGCGATCGATTTCGGGTCGTGAGTGATGACGGCCGGGCGCACCTCGGTGAGATCCAGCGAGGCGCCGGCAAGGTCGTAGCCGATCCGAGCGCGGGGCATCCGGTGGAGGTGTTCGAGCACGAAGTGAGGTTGCGTGTGCCGGTCAATGCTCACGACATGTTCGGTCTCACCGTGACCTACCAAGGCTGTGCAATCAACCAGATCTGCTACCCGCCGATGCAGCGGACCTTTCCGGTGATTGCCGCTGCGCTGCTCGCCCAGCCCGAGGTCTCGCGATGACGGCCGCACTGTCTGCGCCGGAGCGCCGCTGATGCTGCTGAAAAAACTCCCCTCTGTTCCCGGAATCTTGGCGGAGGACAGGAACAGAGGGTTCCAGGCCCTGCGCGAGCGCAGGTGTAACCGTCCCGTAGTCCGGGATCTCGATGTTGAGCGGGGATTGTAATGAAAATCAGGAGCAGACCCACACCAACTGGAATTTCGATCGCGATTGCCGCTGCACTCGCATCGATGTCCGGCGAGGTGCTTGCGCAAACGGCTGGCGGGGGAGCGATCTCAGAAGGGAATAATGCGGTCGCCATTGGTGATTTTTCCGTGGCCATCGGGACGGCGGTCACCTCTGTCGGTGCGCGTGCGTTGAGTTTTGGTTACACGTCGACCGCGGTCGGCGCTGATTCGATCGTACTCGGTACATCCAGCACGGGACAGACGAATGCGGTGGCCATCGGAAACACGACAGTGGCCGGTGCAAATGCAACTGCGATGGGGCCTGCTGCTGTGGCCGCAGGTGACGGTTCTGTCGCGATCGGCAATGGCGCGGTCGCGAGTAACCCGCAGGATGTAGCAATAGGCTCGGGATCGATCACGGGGGCGGCGCACCCGTTCAATAGCATCGGCATCGCTGGCCAGAACTACTCGGTGGCGGGGTCAACCTCCAACGGCGTGGTGAGCTTTGGCGCGCCGCAAAGTCCGAGGCAACTCACCAATGTCGCCGCTGGCGCCGTTAGCGCAACGAGTCTCGACGCCGTTAACGGGTCCGAGCTTTATCAGATGGGTCAGGCAGTCGGCAGCCTCTCGACGTCGACCAGTCAGTCAGTAAATTCACTGTCGACTACGACCGCCAACAACGTAACCGGCATCGCCGGCATATCCACCGGGCTCGCCGCGCTGTCCACGACGGCTGCACAATCCGTCGCGTCGCTGTCGACAGGGGTGGCAACGAACAACGCGAGTATCACGACCCTGTCGAGCGGCACGGCCTCTGGTATCGGCTCGCTCTCAACCGGCCTGGTCGGCATCGACACGACGGTCGCGAACTTGTCCACCAGCACGGTGGGTGGGTTCGCGTCCCTGTCGACGTTGACTGCCCAAACGATCGGTAGCCTTTCCACGGGTATGGCCAGCTCGATCGCCACGCTGTCGACAAATACGTCGCAGTCGGTCACATCGCTCTCGACCGGCATCGGGAGCAACACGGCGAGTATCACGAGTCTATCGAGTGGTACGGCCTCTGGCATCGGCTCGCTCTCAACCGGTCTGGCCGGCATTGACACGACGGTCGCGAGCTTGTCCACCACCACGGCGGATGGGTTCGCGTCCCTGTCGACGTCGACTGCCCAAACGATCGGTAGCCTGTCCACGGGTACGGCCAGCTCGATTGCCACGCTGTCGACCAATACAGCGCAGTCGGTCACATCGCTCTCGACCGGCATCGGGAGCAACACGGCGAGCATCACGATGCCTATCGAGTGGTATGGCTTCTGGCATCGGCTCGCTCTCTACCGGTCTGGCCGGCATTGGCACGACGGTCGCGAGCTTGTCCACCACCACGGCGGGTGGGTTCGCGTCCCTGTCGACGTCGACTGCCCAAACGATCGGTAGCCTGTCCACGGGTACGGCCAGCTCGATCGCCGCGCTGTCGACCAATACGGCGCAGTCGGTCACATCGCTCTCGACCGGCATCGGGAGCAACACGGCGAGCATCACGAGCCTATCGAGTAGTACGGCCTCTGGCATCGGCTCGCTCTCTACCGGTCTGGCCGGCATCGACACGACGGTCGCGAGCCTGTCCACCAACACGGCCGCCGGGTTCGCATCCCTGTCGACGTCAACTGCCCAAACAATCGGTAGCCTGTCCACAGGTACGGCGAGCGCGATCACCACGCTTTCGGCCAGCACCAATCAGTCGATCACATCGCTGTCCACGACGACGAGCCGGTCGATCGCATCTCTTTCGACGGGCCTCGCCGATGACGGCGCGGCACTCTCGGCACTCCAGTCCGGTCTGGCCGCTGGGACTGTCGGCCTGGTTCAGCAAACCGGCGGCGCCAGCACCGGCACGATCACGGTCGGCGCCGGCACTGGCGGCACCGCACTCGACGTCGCAGGCACAGCGGGCGCGCGCCAGGTCAAGGGCGTGGCTGCTGGCACTGATGCCACCGATGCGGTCAACCTGCAGCAGCTGCAGGGCGTGGCGGCTCAGACGGGTGCGATCGGCTCGAGCGCAGTCGCCTACGATGATGCCTCGCATACACGCGTTACCTTCGGTGTAGTAGGTGCGCCCGTGACACTGACCAACCTAGCGGACGGGGCCCTGAGCGCGAGCAGCACCGACGCCGTCACCGGTCGGCAGCTCTATGCTGCGCAGCAGGCAACGATCGCCAACACGGGCGCGATCGCCGCCTTGTCCATTTCGACGCAGGCGGCCACGTCCTCGCTTTCGACGGGCGTCGCCAATAACGTCACCTCGATCGCGAGCCTCTCGGCCAGCACGACCGCATCTCTCTCGTTTCTGTCGACGGGCTTGTCTTCAACTAACGTCAGCGTGTCGGGTCTTGCGTCCAGCCTGACAGCCGGGATCGTCGGGCTGGTTCAGCAATCCGGTGGTGCGAGCACCGGCACGATCACCGTCGGCGCCACCACCGCCGGCACTGTGCTCGACGTTGCCGGCACGGCGGGCGCGCGCCAGGTCAAGGGCGTGGCTGCTGGCACTGACGCCAGCGACGCGGTCAACCTGCAGCAGCTGCAGGGCGTGGCGGCTCAGACGGGTGCGATCGGTTCGAGCGCAGTCGTCTACGATGATGCCTCGCATACACGCGTTACCTTCGGCGTAGTAGGTGCGCCCGTGACACTGACCAACCTAGCGGACGGGGCCCTGAGTGCGAGCAGCACCGACGCCGTCACCGGTCGGCAGCTCTATGCTGCGCAGCAGGCGACGAGCGCCAACACGGGTGCGATCGCAGCCCTGTCCACTTCGACGCAGGCGGCCACGTCCTCGCTTTCGACGGGCTTGTCCTCAACCAACGTCAGCGTGTCGGCTCTCGCGTCCAGCCTGACAGTCGGGACCGTCGGGTTGGTTCAGCAATCCGGTGGTGCGAGCACCGGCACGATCACCGTCGGCGCCGCCACCGCCGGCACTGTGCTCGACGTTGCCGGCACGGCGGGCTCGCGCCAGGTCAAGGGCGTGGCCGCTGGCACCGACTCCACCGACGCGGTCAACCTGCAGCAGCTGCAGGGTGTGACGGCCGCAGTGGGCGCGGTCGGCGCCGGCGCGGTTTCCTACGACGACGCGACGCATTCGCATATCACCCTTGGCGCACCCGGTGGTCGATCGCCCGTCGTGCTCACGAACGTCGCCGACGCTGCATTGACGGCCACCAGCACGGACGCCGTGGCTGGCCGGCAGCTCTATGTCGCCGAACAGGCGATCAGCAACAACACCGTTTCGATCGCGACGCTGTCGACGTCGACGGGCATCGCCGTGTCGTCGCTGTCCACCAGCGCGGCCAGCAGTGGCGCGACGCTTGCCGCGCTGCAGTCGGGACTGGCGAGCGGCACTATCGGTCTGCTGCAGCAAGCCGGGGGCGCCAGCACTGGCACGATCACGATCGGCGCCAGCACCGGCGGCACTGCCCTTGATGTAGCCGGAACCGCGGGCGCGCGCCAGGTCAAGGGCGTGGCCGCCGGCACCGACGCCACCGACGCGGTCAACCTGCAGCAGTTGCAAGGCGTGGCGGCTCAGACCGGCGCGATCGGCGCGAGCGCGGTCGCTTACGACGATGCCTCGCATACGCGCGTCACCTTCGGCGCAGCAGGTGCGCCCGTCACCTTGACCAACGTCGCCGACGCGAACCTGACCGCGACCAGCACCGATGCAGTTTCGGGGCGCCAGCTCTATGCGACCAACCAGAGCGTTTCCGCCTTGGCTGGCCAGCTCGCGGCGGGCACAGTCGGGCTCGTCCAACAACGCGGCGGCTCGAGCGCCGGCGTCATTACGATCGGCGCCGCCACTGGTGGAACCAACATCGACGTAAGTGGCATCGCCGGCGCGCGCCGCATCTCCGGCGTGGCAACTGGTATCAACGTCACGGATGCGGTGAACGTCGGCCAGCTGAATCAGGTCATCGGTACGGTCAATACGATTGCCGGCAACGCGTTGTCCTACGACGACCCCACCAAGCTCAGTGTGACGCTTGGAGGTATCGGTGCCGGCGCCGCCGTCTCGATTCACAACCTGGCGCCCGGTGCGTTATCCGCGGCCAGTACCGACGCGGTGAACGGTGCCCAGCTCTTCGCAACCAATGCAACCGTCGCCGCCAACACCAGCGCGATTAACGCCCTTTCCTCCAGGCTCGGCGCCATCCTGCCGTCGAGGTTCAGTCAGAGCCAACCCGAGCCCGGTCAGGGAAGCCTCAAATATGCCGCCTTCAACAGCACCGGCTCCGGCTCCCTCGCAACCGGGACGGATGCCATGGCGGTCGGCAGCAGTGCGGTGGCCGCTGGCGATCGTAGCGTCGCACTCGGCCTGGGTGCATCGACGCCAGGCGCCGCTTCGGTCGCCGTTGGCAGCGCAGCCGCCGCCACCGGCGTCAATGCGGTTGCGCTTGGCGCCGGCTCGGTGGCCGATCGCGATGACTCGGTGTCGATCGGCAATGCGGTGACGGGTATGACGCGAACGCTCGCCAACGTCTCGGCTGGCACGGCACCGACCGATGCCGTCAATGTGCAGCAGTTGAACGACTCCGTGACGAGCCTAAGCAACCGCATCGAACACGACCGGCGCGACGCCAACGGAGGCATCGCTGCGGCAGTCGCGATCGCCAGTCTGCCCCAGGCGCCAGCACCCGGGAAAAGCATGGTGGCGATCGGGGGAGGGACATACGCAGGGCAGTCCGCGATGGCCCTCGGCATTTCGACCTACGCAGGCCACTGGATTCTGAAGGCAAACGGCTCGACCGATACACGCGGCACCGTGGCCGCTGGCGTAGGCGCTGGCTTCGTCTGGTAATCAAGGAGAATTGAAATGAACGCGTCCCACCCCGTGACCGAGTGAGCGAAGAATGAGGGTGGATCCTCACGGGCCAACGGCATCGATGTGCCCAGGTAGAAAATGCACGCATTTTCTGGCAACCGGAGGATCCACGATGAACAGTATGGCCGTAGGTGTCGACATCGCCAAGCGAGTATTCCAAGTGCATTACGTTGACCGGGAAACCGGCGAGATCGTGAACAAGGCGATCAAACGGGAGAAATTTTTGGAGCACTTCGCGAACCGTGCGGCCTGCCTGATCGGGATGGAAGCATGTGGTGGAGCCCACCACTGGGCTCGGCAACTCACGCAGATGGGTCATGAGATCAGGCTGATGCCGGCCGAGTTCGTGAAGGCGTTCAACATCCGGAACAAGAACGACGCGGCGGATGCCCGGGCGATCTGGCTGGCGGTACAGCAGCCGAGCAAGCCGGTGGCAGTGAAGACCGAGATGCAGCAGGCGATGCTGGCGCTGCACCGGATGCGCGAGCAGTTGGTGAAGTTCCGCACGATGCAGATCAATGGGCTGCGTGGCTTGCTGACCGAATACGGCGAGGTGATGAGCAAGGGACGAGCGAAGCTGGACACGGAAATACCGACTGCGCTCGGCCGAATCGCAGAGCGCTTGCCAGCGGCACTGATCGATACGTTGCGCGAGCAATGGAACGGGTTGGCAAAGCTCGACGAACAGATCGCGGAAATCGAACGCCGGATGCGCGAATGGAAGAAGGAAGACAAGGCAGTGAAGGCGATTAGCGAGATACCCGGCGTAGGTTTGCTGACAGCCACGGCAGCGGTAGCAATGATGGGCGACCCGAAGGCGTTCAGTTCGGGGCGGGAGTTCGCGGCGTGGGCCGGGTTAGTGCCGAAGCAGACCGGCTCGGGCGGCAAGGTGAACCTGCACGGGATCAGCAAGAGGGGCGACACGTATCTGCGCACGCTACTGATCCACGGCGCACGAAGCGTGCTGGCACATGCGAAAGAACCCGGAGAGTGGGTCGAGCAGATGAAGAAGCGGCGACCGCCGAATGTGGTGATCGTCGCATTGGCCAACAAGATGGCGCGAACGATCTGGGCGGTGCTCGCCCATGAGCGGCCGTACCGGAAGGACTACGTGAGCGTGAAACCAGCCTGATCGGATACGCGAAGTAGAAGATCAACGTTTAACACAGGGTGAATGTCGAAAGGTTGCGCAGCAATCGAGTGTGATGACGAATCAGGTAGGACCGGGACTCGCTAAACCTGAATGGTGGTAGGAGCTTCGAGCTCTTACGGAGAATGAGGTGCGAGTCAGCGAATTTCATAGGGGCCCGCAGCGGCAATACCGGCTGCAAGAAGGCCGGATATAGAGCTGCAGCCCATCCTGTCAGTCTGAACACACGAAAACTGTTGCAAACGGGACGCGTTCATATAGACCACCATGGATTCGAACCACCTCTCTCGACTGGACGTGGCGACCGCCGCCGGTTTACCCAATCCAGACGTGCCGGTCGCTTTCGCGCGCGCCCTGCAGGCCCGCATCGATTACGCGATGGCGATTTGCACCACCGACGAACGATCTGACGCTCGAGACGAACTCCTGAAGCGCGCGCGTTATCGGGCAAGGGATCTTGGCCGAGATCTCGTCCTGGTCGGTGCCGACGATCTCGGCTGCTTGCAGTTGCTCGCTGACGTGCCCATGTTGCGGGACGCCTTCGAACACGAGGTCAACGTGACGCAGCTCAACCTGGCCGACGAAAAAGAAGCATCGGCGCAGGCCGAAGCCGAGTTGGAACGCGAGCGAGTTACTGCCGAGCGCCGCGATGCGACGAAAGCAGCAATTGCCGCCGGCGATTGGGCTGCACTTGATCTGCCGACGCCCGACGCCTTCGTGCAAGCGCTGGCCGCGGGCGGCTCGGTCGAAGTCAACGGCCATGCCTTCAGCTACGTCAGCGACGAAGGCCTCTGGTGTACGAACCCATATGGCGTCGATGCCTATTTTGGCGAGGCCATTCCGTCGATCACCTACGCCCGTGAACTGCTCAGCGCAATCGCGCTCGGCACCGTCTTCGGCGATACGCCGCCTGACAGCGACTGACCTGCCCTTTTCCCCGAACCAGGAGCAATCTCATGACCGACCAGGTATTTCGAAGTGGCAAACCCGTGACCGCCCGCAGCATCGTGTCGGCCGCGATCGCTGGCGACATGACGGCCGATGAGGCCGAGGAGCTGGTCCAGTTGCTTATCGAGGCTCGCGCGCGCGGACTCGATGTTCGCGATGCTACGGCGCCCCGTGCGAACGCGTCCTCCCGTGGCTCGGCCAAGCGGTCGGCCACCGTCTGAAAAAGGAGATCTGCCATGCAGGAATTTGAATTGGACGGGCAGGAATACGACGCGGCCAGCAACAGCTTCCTCGCGAAGCTGCCGGCCGCGCACGAGGCGAAGACACGGCCGCTGTGTATGTGCTCGAACCCGCGGATCCCAATGTATATCGCGCGCTTCGAGGGGCGATTCCAGGTGAAGCGCATGCCTGGCACCGGCGCGAAACACAAGATCGGCTGCGACTCGTACGAGGCGCCGCCGGGCCTGAGCGGCTTCGGTGATGTCGACGGCTCGGCGATCGTCGAGGATCCGGAATCCGGTGAGGTGACGCTCAAGATCGGCTTCGCGTTGGCGAAAGGTGCCGCTCGCGAGATGCCGGAGCCGTCAGACAACGAGCCCGACAGCATCAAGGCTGACGGCAAGAAGCTGACGCTGCGTGGCTTGCTGCATTACCTCTGGGAACAGGCAGGCCTGAATCGCTGGTCGCCGGCGATGTCCGGCAAGCGCAATTGGTCCGTGGTGCGCAAATACCTGCTGTTGGCGGCCGCCGGCAAGAACGCGAAGAAGATGAGCCTCGAGGACATGCTGTACGTCCCGGAAATATTCGTCGGCGACCAGAAGGACCTGATCGCGCAGCGGCGCACCGAGCATCTCGCCCGCATCTCCGTTTCCGAGTCCGGTAAGCCGCACTTCGTGCTGGTGATCGGCGAGCTCAAGGAAATCACCACGGCGCGCTTTGGTTTCAAGCTGGTCATCAAGCATCTTCCCGACTACGGCCTGATGGTCGACGAGAAGACCAAGAAGCGGATCGAGAAGGTCTTCGCACCGGAGCTCGAGATCTGGTCGGCCACGGACGGCACGCATCTCATGGTCATCGCAACTGTGAGCCTGTCGTCGACGGGCATCGCCACCGTGCAAGAAGTCTCGATGATGTTGACCACCGATTCGTGGATCCCCTTCGAAACGCTCGCCGATAACACGCTGCTGAAGACATTGGCCAAGCGGCGGTACCAAAAATGCCTTCGGTACAACCAGACTGCGAAGCATCCCATCGCCACGGCGTTGCTGACCGATGCCGAACGCGGTACGGCACTCTATGTCGTCCCGGCCGACGCCTTGTCGGGTTACCAGGCTGAGTTGGACGTGCTCATCGCCGAGTCGGAGCTCGATGCGTGGATCTGGCGACCGGGAGTAGAGGCGATGCCCCCGCTTCCCCTGACGGCCTACGATGCGGCACGCGCATCCACAAACCGTCCGCGGCCGCCGACACCAGCACCAGCACCAGCACCAGCACCAGCACCAGCACCGGCGACGGTGCTGGTGTTTGACGAGCCCCCGATCGACGTTGAGCCGCTACCCATGCTCGACGACGAACCTCCCTATTCCGACGAAGATCGGCCGGCAAACTGGTTGTGAGCGCAACAGTTATACTGGACTGCCAGCGATTGTTGAGGAATGTTGTGTACCGCCCTACTTCTACGGAGAGGTGAGCAGGCAGACCAAAAAAAACGCCCCGAGCGCAATCGGGGCGTGGACAAGATGACGTACGACAGAGACCTTCAGAGCCGCAGACATCACAAGAATGAACTCGGATTCTAGAACAGAAGTAGGCACTGTCAAGCGTCATCTATGTGACACCAACTTCACGAATCAGCACATCAGATGATGAAACAGAACAAGATTGGCCGCATTGCGAGTGGGACGTTGAAATCAGAAGCCGCGTCGATACCGCGCCGCTCCACGGTAGCGGATCGCGTCGCACCGGAAATCCAGAATCCGAGAGGCATGGAGACGGACTGAGCCAGCTCGTGACGCGCCCGATTCACGGTACGTCGCCCATCTTGGCGAACGCACCGCTGATTCCGACTCGCTCGGCCGCCATCGACGACTGGATGGCTGCAGGCACGCGCGCGCCGATCCGGCGCGCAGCGCTGCCAGACCGCGTTTGGCCGGCCGACATCCCGTGCCCGGCGCCGGCGAATAGCCCCCGCCTGCTGCGCGAGTTGAGGCTGCGCCTCGGGCGCTATCTCGACACGCCGCAGGCCTGGTTGCCAGCCCTGAACGCTGCGAACGGGAGCCGCCGCCAGCAGCGCAGCGAACGCCGCGTTGCCTGTGTGCAGTTGGTACGAGCGCTCGTCAAATTCTGTGACGTCTCGACGTTGCGCATCGCCGTCCCGGCGCAGGGCGGCTGGGTGGATTTCACACTGCCCTACCTGGCGGAGCAGGCGGGCCTGTCCGTGCGGCGAGCCGAGCGCGCGCTGCGCGACCTTGTTACGGCACGACTGGTGAAGAGCCGGCCGCAGTGCGAGGTGGAGATCAGTGACGAAGGGCCTCGCTATCGCGGGCTGGCAGCGATTCGGTACATTACGCCGGCGCTGTTCGAACAATTCGGTCTCGGTAAGTGGCTACGGCACGAGCGCACGCGTGCCCACCTGCGTGCCCACCTGCGTGCGCAACGCCGGCGCGACGCCGCGCGAAAACGCGAGCGGAAGATCGGTGCTGGCGCTGGCCAGCTGCTGACTCAGCTCACTGACAAACTGGCGGCCGCACAGGCGAAGGCTGCCGCCCGGGGCATGCTTTCCGAGAGCGATCGGCGCTCCGAGCTCGAGCGCGCGGTCATGATCCGCGCCGGCGAACTCAATGCCACCTATCCCGACTGGGATCGCGACCGGTGTTTCCGCGTCGCGCGCAACCAGCTCGCTCCACCCGCCTAGCATCTAGGCGATTCTCCCTCTCTTCCCATCGCTGCTGCGAAGACGGTGCTCGCGCGGATCCAGGGTAGTGCCACCTGTCGCTGGCGTTTTGTGTTGGATTGGCGGGTTTGCGGCCCCGGATGTCGCGCCGTGTCGCCGCTCAGCCGTCCACAGCTGTGAATAAGTGCATTTAACTGTCGGGACGGCTTGCCATTAAGTGTCGGGACTTAATCAGAACCTATCTCTACCTATACCCCATATCGACCCGCGGCAAGCCGCGGCTTCACGCGGACCTTGCCCGCTTGCCGGGGAAACCCCATCGAACCGCACGCGCTACCCTTCGGCAGGCCGTAAGCGCCGCAGCGGCCGTTGGCCGCCGCACCGCTAACGGCGCGTTGAACCAGCGCCCGGCTGCCTGCAATCGATATCTACGACCGACGCCCGTTGAGCTTGCAGAGAGGGAGGTACATTCAATATGCAACTAACAACCAGTCGCGCGAAACCCTTCGACAATGCGCCCTGCCACTGCATACGTCCGGTCTACAAGAAGCGGGGCCATCCACAACGTCGACCAACCCCTGTGAATTTCATCCGCGCTTCATGGTAGCGCGATGCCCTAACTTGGCTAAGATTGAAGCCAACTACCGCGAGTACGGGCACCACGATACCACGTCTGTCGTGAGTCGCATCGCTTGGAATTCTCTGCATAGCAACCGACGGCTGCCTTGATACAGCAACGTAATCCACAGGATTTCTCGGGCCTCCCTTTGCCGTCGGGTGATTCCGTTCATAGTCAGTCGCTCACCTCCGGCAGTGCATCGCTGTATTCATCAAGCTCAGTCGGCATACAGGCTCAGCAGCCGTTGCACGCTGGTGCAACCGCAACATAGTCATCTTCAGGTGGGCCGCAGCGCGGCACGGCACAACGCCAGGACGGCTCCGTATCCTGCGTCGTCGTCGCTGTCCTCCGACTCCAACACAACTTCGCGTACCCCTGCGCGGCGACTCTGGGTTAGGCCGACGCGGCCCGAGCACATCGCGCTGATGAATGGGCTGCCTCAGGGATTGCGCCAGCAACAGCGTTCGGCCATCAACCGGTTCCTGTGCGATCTGGAACAGCAGAGTCGTTCGTGGTCGCAACTGGTACCGGAAGGCAGCGGCGAGCGGCCTGCGGGACTCGAACTTCAGGTTCAGCTTACGGACCAGCCTCACGTTCGCCACCAGCAATCGAATGCGAGCAGCGGATTAGGCGAGGAGAACTTCGATTGAAAACATAGATTGGGCGAATTATCTGAATCGATTTGTTCAATTGATGCCGAAATCCTAGACTGATGGCCAGTTTCCAGCCACAGCGAGATGCAAATAATGATGCACACCAACAAGATCTATCGGCTCGGCGACGTCACTGTCACCAAGATCGAGGAAGTCCGCCTCAACGGCGCCTCGCCGTCTTTCCTGTACCCGGCCTGGGAGCCGGAGGAGCTGGGCCGCAACCTGCCCTGGCTAACGCCGTCGAACATGGACGCGACCACCGGCAACCTGATCCAAAGCATCCATAGCTGGCTCGTCCGCACGCCGCACCACACGATCCTGATCGACACCGGCACGGGCAACTACAAGGAACGGCCTCAGTTCCAGGTGTGCCACCAGCTCAAGACGCCGTACCTGCAGCGCCTGGTCGCCGCCGGCGTGCGGCCGGAGGACGTCGACTACGTGCTGCACACGCATCTGCACGTCGATCACTGCGGGTGGAACACCCGTCTCGTCGACGGCCGCTGGGTGCCGACGTTTCCGAACGCGCGCCACGTATTCTCGAAGGCCGAGGAGGACTATTACAGCAGCCCGGCCAGCCACAACGAGGTGAACGTGCCGAGCCGCGGCGTATTCGAGGACAGCGTGTTGCCGATCATTGAGTCCGGGCAGGTCGAACGCATCCCGAATGACGGCGGCGATTATCTCGACCATTTCAGGTTCCATTCGACGAAGGGCCACAGCATCGGCCACATGTCGATCGAACTGCGCTCGAACGGGCACATCGCGCTCTTCACCGGCGACGTGATGCACCACCCGTTGCAGGTGTGGCGGCCGGACTGGAACTCCGTGTTCTGCGAATGGCAGGACGACGCGCGCGCATCGCGCCGCTGGGTGCTCGAAGAGGCCGCCGAACGCCGTCAGCTGCTCTTCACCCCGCACTTCGCGGAAACGTCCGCCGGCTACGTCACCCGTCAGGACGACCGCTTCGCGTGGCATTACGAATGAGCGGCACGGGAGAGACTTTCATGAGCCAGACCTCTGTGGTGAACGGAACCCCCATCGCATTCGACGAACTGCGCGTGAAAACCGGCACGCCCGGCATCGAACTCTACGTCCGCAACAAGCGCCAGGCGTCGGCGACCCGCTTCGGTCCCGAACGCACGATCGTGATGGTGCACGGCGCAACCTTTTCGTCGGGCAGCCTCTACGACCTGCCGTTCAACGGCACGTCGTTCATCGACTTTCTCGCGGTAGCGGGGTACGACGTGTACGCGCTCGACGTGCGCGGCTACGGCCTTTCGACACGGCCGCCGGAAATGGAGCGGACGGCCGGCGAAAACTGGCCGCTCGTCAACACCGACACCGGCGTGGTCGATCTCGGCACGGTGATCGACCATGTGCTCGAACGGCGGTCACTGGAGAAGGTCTGCCTGTTCGGCATGTCGTGGGGCGGCACGGTCGCCGGCGCGTACACGAGCCGCAACAACGACAAGGTCCACAAGCTGGCGTTGCTCGCGCCGCAGTGGCTGAGCGACAGGCCGGTTCCGATCGATACCGGTGGCCCGCTCGACGCCTACCGGCTCGTGCCGGTGCGGGAAAGCAAGGCCCGCTGGCTCGGCACCGCACCGGAACATGCACGCGCGAGCCTCGTGCCCGAAGGCTGGTTCGAGCAATGGGCGGACTTCACGCTGGCCGAGGATCCGTGGAGCCGCGAGCGGACACTGGATCGCATGCGGGCGACCAATGGCCCGATTCAGGACATTCGCGACTACTGGCACGCGGGACGCAAATACTACGAACCCTCGGAGATTCACGTGCCAGTGCTGCTCGTTCATGGCGAGTGGGACATCGACGTGCCGATCGACCTCGCGCAGGCGCTGTTTCTCGAACTGAAGAACGCATGCTACCGTCAGTGGGTAGAAATCGGCGAGGCCACGCATCTGGTCCTGCTGGAGAAGAACCGGCTGCTCGCGTTCAACGCCATTCGGGATTTCTACGACCGGACCTTCGAACCGGAAACGGCAGCGCGCTAGCGGGCCGGGCCTGCGACCCGTTTGGCCGGTCCCTGCCGGTGGTCTATGATGCCTTGCATCGCATAGAGAACCGGCCCGCGCCATGTCGTCCATCGATCACTTCAACCTCTGGTCGTTCGACCTGAACCTGCTGGTCGCCTTCGACGCGCTGATGCGCGAATGCAGCGTCACGAATGCGGCCGCCCGACTGAAGATCCAGCAGTCGGCGATGAGCCACAACCTCGGCACGCTGCGTATGTTGCTGGACGACGAGCTATTCATTCGCGTTGGCCACGTGATGAAGCCCACGCCCCGAGCCATCGCGCTGTCGGCCTCCATCGCCGGGATTCTCGAACAGGCGCAGCAAACCATTACCTCGCGCGATACGTTTCGTCCGGAAACCGCGCAGCGGACTTTTTCGCTCGGCTTTTCGAGCGAAATGGAAGTGCTGTTGATGCCGTGCCTGACCACCCACGTACAACGATGTGCGCCCGGCATCCGGCTGCTCGCGCGGCCGGCGCAACCGGACGAGGTGCACCGGTTGCTCGACGACGGCGCCATTGATGTCGGCATCGGCTGCTTCGGCGACGGCGTGGAACGGCATCGCAGGGCACTGCTGTTCGAGCAGTCGTTGATGTGCTGCTTCAACCCCGACCTGCTCGACCTGCCGGTGCCGATCGGCCGCGAGCTTTATCTGGCGCAACGCCACGCGCTCGTGTCGCAGAACGCCAGCATTCGTGGATGCCTGGAAGAGGCGTTGCGCGCGGCGGGTGTGGAACTCGACATGACGATGGCGGCACCGGAATTCCTGACCGTGCTGGCAACGGTCATGTATGCGCCGGTCGTCGCCACGCTGCCGTCGCGGATCATCCGCCGCTATGCGCCGCTGATGGGGCTGGTGTCGAGCCCCATCCCGCTCGATTTGTCCGTCGCCCCCATTTCGATGGTATGGGCGACGCATTCCGACCGCGATCCTGCATCCGCATGGCTGCGCGAGCAGGTACAACCGCTCCTCGCGAAACTCGACGAAGGCCGTCCGTCCGACGACCCTGCCGTCCGCGAAGCCGCCTTCAGTACGTAGGACACCACGGCTATCCTCGCAACGGTCCGGCACGGCCAACGGCGCGATGTTCATGACGCTCGGGGACGAGACGGGCCAGGTCAACGTGATCCTGTGGGTCGCGCTCGTCGAACAGTTTCGGAAAGAGGCGCTCGGCGCCGCGCTGCTTGCCGTCTATGGAGTGTGGCAGACCGACGGCAAGGTGCGGCACCTGATCGCGCGCAAGCTCGTCGACAGAACCGAGCTACTCGGAGCGCTGCCGACGACCGCACGAGAGTTTTGTTGATGCGAAGAACCGTCAGCGGGCATCTTCAAAGATGATCAGGTAATGCCGTAGCCGAGGTGAGTTTTGGCATCTTGAGCAGCCTTGCTTTGTAGTCGAGCAGACTGTTCTCGTCGACATCGAATCGACGCAGCCAATCATCGCTTTCGGCTGTCGTATCGAAGTACGGTGCAGCGGCTCCCATCAAACCGCGCTGCAAACGCCAAACCGTAGTAGCTCGAACGGCTTTCAGAGCATTGTTGAGGATCACGTAGTTCGCCGGCGCGACCGGCGGCCCCTTCCCTGCCTCATCGGCTGCGCCACCGGACTCTGCTTCAGGGCCGGCCTGAATCACGACCCCGCCGTTCATGTCGTACAGCGCGTACCAGTCTGGCGGTAGCTCGCTTCGGAGCGCCGAGATCCCGCCCACCTGCTCCAACAACGTCTTGTCCAGACACGTGAGCCAAGACACCGTTTTCAGTTTGGCTCGCAGGTGCGTCGCGTTGAGCAGCGGGTTGCCGACGTCGAGTGCAATGTGACGCCTAGCCAACCAGTATTCCGTCGGAGTGTTGGCTTCGGCTTCCGTCAGGCTTAGATTCACCGCGAATCCGGCATAGCCGTTGTAAGCGTTCAGTCGCTTCGCGAAGTCGACGAACAGCTGCTGAAATGCGCGAGGCTCGGCAACCAGAAACGGCGCGGGAACCGAGAAGGTCAGCGCGCTGGCGCCGCCCTCCGGCATCGCTTCCTCGTACTCCAAGGTCCCGAACACGCGGAACTCCCACAGTCCGGCATCGTCAGCCTTTTCGCCAGACGACACATAGGCCGTGACACCCGCGTCGCCCCGCGCGCGAAACGCCTTCGGGTCGACCTGGCCATCCTTCAGCTGCACGGGCTTCCGGCCATCCTGCGTGAGCCAGTGAAGACGCGGACCCACGTAGGCCGAATACGCGGCGAAGCAGTTTGCAATCTCGCCCTGCACGGCTTCCTGATACGCGTTCGGGAAAAACAGCGCCGCGCGCACAACCATGGCAGCGCCGATGTAGTCGTGGCGTTGCTTGGGCAGGAGCATGCCCCCTTTCAACAGGGCATCAGTCTGGGCATTTTTCGCCCACTCGATCAGTGCTTGTTTGTCCATGATCATCAGAATAACGGAATCAGGTTCGGCGATGGTGGAGGCGCAGCACCGTCCGGCGGTCGCGGGCCGAAGACGCTGCGCGCACGTTTCGTCACGCCCTCAAGCTCATCGAACGGGCTCCAGGGTGCCGCTTTCGATGCACCGTCCGAGGCGTCCCGAGGCACGGGTCCAAGCACCGGGTACTCGCTGGTCTTTTCCTGCTTCTTCCCATCGTCGTCAGGACACCCGCAATCCTCTGGCGTTAACAAGACCGAAGAGGCGTTCGGGCCCGCGATATCTTCGTCCTGCTTCTGGTGCCGCGTCGAATACGTGTCGCCCTTGAACTTCATCTCGACCACCGCATCGAGATTATCCTGCGTCGGCTCCTTCGCGGGATCCTTCACGATCACCACATCGGGGATCCGTACGTTGCCGGCGCCGCGTTGGTACTCCCCCTCCCAGTTGTCTTTGATCCACTGCGGGAGCCAGCCGTAGGTCTTGTTTGGGGTGCGCGGGCTCATGATCGGGGTGGGTGGCCGAACCGTCATCAGGTACTTCACTTCCGCCTTGTAGATGCTGGTCGTGAAGCCGCTGTCTTCCTTTTTCAGTTGCGTTGCGACGCAGATCTGTCGGAGGTCTTTGCCATCGACAGACTGCGGCGGATTGTTCTTGCATGTGCACATCAGGCTGCACAGCTTCGCCTGATCCTTGGGGCGCAGCTTCGAATTGAGGTAGACGCGACTGGTTTCACCATCGCCTGGCGCCGTGCCTCCGATCGACCACTTGCTCACGTTTCGGCACTCCCCTCGCCGTGAAACGTGATCGACGCCGGCTCGGCAGACTCGTGCCACTGCGTGAAGCCTTGCGAGTCGGTCTCGCCTGAGATCGTGGAACCGTCGGGTGTCTGGAACGAGTAGGGGTGGTTCGGAACGGGGCTTCCCGTTTCGCTGTTCAGGACTTGAAACCGGCCGCGATACCGATCGGTCAAGTTCGGATCTTGCTGTGGCACGACGCTCTTTCCGCCACCAATGCCGCCAGCGGCGCCCGACACCTGCTCGACGTGGGCCGACCCTTGTGAGGCGATCAGCGACGCCCCACAGGCCGTCTTGTCCCCTTCGGTCGCGACCGGCCGGCCGCCGAAGGTCATGCTTCTCACCTTGACGTCGACGATCGGATAGACGCCGCCACATTTCGGACACGCCACCATGTCGCCGAGGAGCGCCACAGGTTTGCCGAACATCATGTTCGTTGATGTGCAGGCGAGTACGTGTCCACCATGCGACGTCGTATCGCCTTCGCGAATAAACGCGTAGGTCATAGCCAGCCCTCGATTGTTTTATCTGATGAATTTTGCACGGTTTCTTACCGGCAGGCTTCATCGAAAGGGTTAGCCATTGTTAGACGTAGGAGTGGTGCTACCGATGCGTAGGGATAGGAGTTGACAGGTGAAGAAGTATTGCAATCGAGCTCAGCGAAAGGGAGGAGCTGTAGCTAATAACGCAACTAACGATCAAACGACCTCCATCCTTCGTTAAACGCCATCTTGCCCCCCAGCCCCCCGAGTCTACAAGAACAAGGCATGCCTCATGCTTGCCGAACGCCACCTACGGATACTCGCCCGGGCTCCGCTCGTCAGCGCCAATCGGCGCGCGTAGATGCGGCTCGCTCGCTTACCCACGCTTGATTGGGACGCCAGCCGTCGAAACGCCGATCCAACAGATGCGGCGCCACCGGCAGGCGATGCGTCGAATCCGTGGTCACCCGATACGGACGCTTGTAGACCGGGCGCAACCCTTGACGTTGCAGGCTGCGACGCACGCGCTCGGCGTTCGCCGGCCGGCCCTGAGCAAGCAGCTGCCGCGCGATGCGAGGACGGCCATAGCTGTCAACGCCGACTGAAAACTGACCCACCTTTCGGCGTTTCGCCGAAGTAAATCTGACCCACCCGGGTCCTTTGTCGGGGTAATCGTCCTTTTCGTGCAAAATCTGGCGGTTTCGCCGGAAAGCCCGTTGCACCAACGCTTTCCGGGCACACCTCCCGACGATTGTTGGCAAGCCAGGCTGTGGATCAATGGCAAGCTACTTGGTCGCAAATTCTTATTGCGACCTTGACGGGAGGGCGGAGATGCAAGACTGCGCGAGCACGACCATGACCAGATAGCGTGGGAACGGGCAAGTATTGACGCAGCCATCGTGCCCAGCCCCCGGGGCCAGGGAACCCGACGGACCGCGGCAAGCCCGGCAGCGAGCGGCACCTCATCGTAGATACGGGCATTCCGCTGGCCTTGCCGTTACGGGAGCCAACCGGCAGACTCGGTGGCGAATCCCATGGGGCCTTGGTTATATTTGCGATGCCCGCCGATCCAGCGACACAAGGTTCACTTTCAGGCCATGCGAGAGAGTAACTCCGCCAGTGAGCGTGTCGGGGCCCGTGTTTCCGCTATGACCGCGCACGCGGAACTCATTCGTGTAATTCCGGGAGCCTTGCCGGCGCCCCTGGCCTTGCTGCGCATTGATTTCCTTTTTTTCTGATTTCCACCACACCCTGATGGGAGCCAGATTGCCGTCTATTACAGATGGTAATTGCGCAACGCTTATTCCCTGCGAGCACCGGATAGTGTTCCAACAACGCGACACCGTGATCACCATCATGCTGCGGCTCCCGCGCTCTCCGTGCATCGCAAAGGGCCGTATGAGCACATAATCCGCTACGCGCACGTGGGCAACGAGCGCACGGCACCGTAGATCCGTCCATCGAGATGCGGCGCATGTCGATTGACGCCCATCGCGGCTTCGATATGCTGGACGATGTCACCGCGTGCGTAGCGCTCGATCGCCTGCATGCGCATGGAGTGCTTGTCGATGAACGGATCGAGGTCGGTCCAAGCCAATGTGGACCAGATGGCGATTTGTTCTACGTTGGTCCGTGTGGGTCGGTACGGCACCCCTACTATGCCTTCCAAGTTGAACTGCATCCGCCAAATAGCTCCTGCGAATTTCCTGGGCGGCCCGACTTCATGTAGGTCAATTTTTGCTCGGCGTAAACATTCGCTTCACTTCCGACGCGCGAACACCCGGCAGCCCGCTGCGCGACAAGCTACGCATATGGTGGCCGGCACGGCTGCCAGTCACCCCTTCTCCGTGATAACCACTGACCTCCGGCTGCCCAAATCCTCGCTCGCTCAGCGCATTGCACAAAGACTGGGCAAACGGCTGACTCGACACCATACGCCCTCCGAACAAACCAAGGAAGCGGCGCAACGTGTCCACCTTTGGCGCAGCGGCACGCTGCAAATCATCTCGCCGGAAAGATGCCGGCTCCCGCGCATCCGCAGAGAAGCAAGCTTTGACTCGAAAATCTCTAAAATCTCGATCCAGGCCTCCGGTCGCCAGTTGCTCTGCCAAGTCGGCGACGGAAATCTGACCATGCGCTCCTTCCGTATCTGCACTCAGGATATCCGTGCCTGCCGCGCAATGGCCGGCGATGTAAAGCTTGTCACGCTGCCAATTCATTCGGCTCAGCTCGAATCCGCCCGTATTGCTGCGCACCTCCATATTCTGGAGTATATCGGCATTCCGAATCAGCTCTCTGGCATGGCTCATGGGCTCAGAATATCGCCGATCGATTTCCTGATCGGACAGTTTTTCTCTATACTTCATTTGTTCGATTCTAGTCAGCGTCCCTATACCACTGTCGCGGTACTGCTTCTCTATCTGCTGCTTCAAAATTCGAAACTGATCCTGAGTAGCGTCATCCCGTACGATCAGCGGAATCGGGCACTTACCATTCTGAACTCGCATCTTATTGTTACACATGCATTGCATGACCACATCCGGAGAAACAAAAGGCAAATATAACGCTGCTTGCCGATTAGCACCTTGCGGCGACGAGGGGCTGGACAGTGCATGCTTGGATACCCCAAGTACCTTCCCCGCTTGCGCCGGCTTCCGGTCGCTTGGACTCGCAATGCCGACATGCTTGATCTCATGTGTGAGCGTGCCGTCGTTCGAGCTGACGCGTGAATCGGGATCAGATGCCGCGTTTGAACGATTTGGCTGCTGGTGATATGAAGTTCGGCTTATCGATAGCATTTCGAGTTTTCCATTTTAGAAAAGACATTGAGCAATTTCAATCGCATTGAGATGAATGATACGTTATCGGGTGTTTAAGCCACTTTCAAAAATCGGCCGACTCGTGGGGGATGAGCGAGATCTGTCGCCATTATTGCGAGCTGCGGCGAAATTGGTTGAAGAATGGTTTGAGCTGACTCTCGCAAGTCTGAGAACAGTCGAGCGAAAGGAAAGTCTCGTGGTCTTCGTGCAAAATCTGGCGGTTTCGTCGCAAAGCCTTCTGCAGCAAGGCTTTGCGGTCGATTCTGACTATCGTCGGCAGTCCCGGCCGGGATCTGCGGTAAGCTACCTGCCCGCAATTTTCAATTGCGACCGTGGCGGGAGGCAGTAGATGCTAGGCCTGGAATTTCGGTATATGGGGCAGGATCGCTTGCCCGCGCGACTGTCGGAGTTCGACGTCGAGCGTTACTTTGCGCTGAGCGACAGCGACGTGGCCGCGATCAATGAACGTTTCCGGCGCGATCGCCGCGCAGGCGCCGCCATCCAACTGGTCTTTCTGCGGGCTAGCGGTCACACGCTGGATCATGTCGGGACCCTGCCACGGCAACTGCTGCGCTATGTCGGCGAGCGACTCGGCCCGCCGACACCGTCGATCGCGTCACTGCGCACGCTCTACCAACGCTACAAGACCCAATACGAGCATCAGGTGCGGGCGTGCGAATACCTCGGCCTGATGTCGATGGGCGCAGACCAGTGGTCCGGCGTCAAAGCGTGGATGCGGCAAGATGCTGCCGAATCGCTGGCGCTCGACGAACTGGTGCAGCATGCGTACCACTGGCTGTACGAGAGGCGGCTTTTGATTCCCGCCGAGCGAACGTTACGGGACTTGGGGCGAGCGATCTGGGCGGAGGCAGAGCGTGGCCTGCTTGCGACGATCCAGGCGACCGTCAGCGACGCCCAACTGGTGCGCGCCGACGCGGTCTTGTCCACTCAACATGGTACGTCGGGGATGACGGTGCTCGAATGGCTCAAGACGCCGCCGGCACGGCACAGCCCGTCGACCATTACCGAAACCCTGTCGAAGGTTCGTTTCCTCAAGTCGCTCGGCGCCCACACGTGGAACCTGGACGCGGTGCCGATCGAGAAACAGCGCGCCTATGCGCAGCGCATTCAGGTCCGGCGTCCCGCCAAGGTTCGTGAATTGAAGGTGTCGACGCGCACGATCGAGCTGATTTTCTTTCTGCACGTGACGCTACTGGAGCTGACCGACACGCTGCTCTATCAAACGGGCCGCCGCGTCTCGGACCTCGTCCGGCACGCCTACTGTCGCGGGGCGGCGTAAAGGAGCCGGGGATGGGCGGCGTAATGGCGCCAGCAGAACCGGGGGTAAAGCTCGGATTCGAACGGCTTCAAGGTTGCGGTTTTTTACCGTTTTTGGCAACTGCATTTTGAGGGGGATCGGGCATCGGTTTCGGGGTGCGGTAACTGTCGCCCTCAAGGACGAGCCGGTAGGCGCCGTGGCGTAGCCGGTCGAGCGTGGCGGTGCCGAGGATGCGGTTGTCGGGGAACGCGGCGCCCCATTCACCGAAGTCGAGATTCGATGTCAGGATGGTCGCCGCGTGCTCGTAGCGGGCGGCGACGAGATCGTGGAAGTCCTCGTCCTGCGGGGTACGTAGCGGTTTGAGCGCGAAGTCATCGACGATCAGCAGTGGCACCCGGGCGTACTGCTGGAACTTGCGGTCATAGGCGCCAGTGGCACGCGCGGTGTTCAGTCGCTTGAGCAGCTCGGTCTGCGAGATGAACAGCACGTCGCGCCCCTGTCTCGATCGACACGCACGGGTAGCGCATGAAACACGCGGCCTCGAGCCGCCGAACCGGTTGCCGGATGCGCTTGCTGACGGACGGCGGACGGTTCGCGCACCGTCGCGCATAGTGCCGGACTACCGCCTCGTTGCATTCGGCCGGCCAGTGATCATGGACACCAAGTTTGGTCAAGCGCTCGATCTTGCGAAATAGGTCGCCCATCTGGTTCGTCGAATTCCGTAGCGGGACGGACCAAAGCCACTGCTGGAGGCTGGCGCCGCCGGCTTCGGGCCGGGGTAGCAGCACGCCCCACTGATCGAGCGTCGCGGCACCGAACGCGGCCTCGAGCTGGTGTGTCAGCGCGGCCTCGACATCCTGCACCGCCTGAACGATCAGTTGCCACAGCGCGCGGTCGTGGACGATCAGAACCCGATGCTCGTAAAGCCATTGCTTGAGGTCGTACAGCGCCGTGCTGCGATCCTGCCTGCCGGACAATCGCTCCTTGAGCCAGCGCACCACGTAGCGGCGCTGATGCTCGGCCATCGGCCGAAACCCGAGCGCCTCGTAGGCCAGCTTCTGGTGGTCGGCGAGCGTGTCGGTCCGATCGTCGTACAGCGCGCGCAAGGTGCCGAGATCCGGAGGCTCGATGCCGAGTTGTTCGCCCAGATGGTGCCAGAGTCGCTTCGGAATTTGTTTGTAAGCATCGAGCGTGCGCCCGGTCATGCGGACGAACCCGAGATGCAGTCCGACAGCCAGCCGGTACAAATGCGAGCGTCGGCCGTCGATCAGCGCGCGTTCCCGCGCCGAGAACGTGAAGAACGTATGGAGCTCGAACTCGGTCAGCTCGTGCGGAAAGTGCCGCATGCCGAGGTAGGCCTGCCGCCAGTGATCCATCGCACGCACCTCCGCGCGAAAAATGGATTGTGCAGCGTAGCCGGAAAACATCGGAGGTGCAATCGGAGGCGTCAGACAAGGTGGTGCCGGTCCGGAGTGGCCATTCTCCCGCCGGCCTCATTGCCAGCGATCATGACCATGGGCACCTTTCGTCTCCAGGCTTGATTTATGCGAAAACGCCCGCCTCGATAATGAGCGAAAAATAGTAGAAATACCCGATGAAATCGGCGACCCTATTTTGTATTGTGAGAAATGAGCAATTCCATCTGCTCGCCTTGGCAAATTTTGTGATTGCCGAGGATTGGCTCGCCCGGAACTTTTGCCATATTGATTCGGGAAGTCAAGTTATTTCAAGAGTTATAATTTAATCGCACCAATTATTCCGACATCAATATATATGCCAATTCATATCAATGCGCCCGCACTTGGTAACAATCGAATTATTCATCAAAATAGCGACAAGAATCTAGCGCAGAGCCCCGCCTCGATCGTCAATCAGATCAAGGATGTGAAAAATTCAATCAATAGTCCGATCGACATCAGTAACGATCCGAAAAGTACGGCCGCACAAAAAATCAGCACTTTCTTGCGCAAGGTGGTGGCTGCGCAGTCTTACGGCTTGATGTTTGCCAATGGATCGGCGTTCGAAAAAACTGGCGACGCGCTTCCAAAGAAGGGAGGGCATGAAGCCTATGGATTTAGCTCACTTCAAAAACTTGATGATCTCTCAAAAAAGAATCTTTCCGTGATTCGAAATAGCCTGGGAGCTCTCACGACCGACGAGATCTCGCTAAAGGAAAAGATAACGGCGGCAAAATGGGATTTTCGCCACCAGACCAACGCCATGGTGGACGATGGGAAGACACTGAACATTGCCTCCAATTACATGCTGTGTCGTGACAATGAGTCATTCCGCTCTAAAACCTTCGCCGAAGACAAGAGGATTTTGAGCAATCATGATTTTGTATTTTTTGGTGTTGAGTATTCAGGGATCGGGAAAGAAGATCGTCCTCTGAATAGCCGGCACCAGACTGTTGATTTTGGTGCCAATGCATACGCCGTATCCGAGGATTTGCCATCTCTTCGGCATGGCTATCTCACGTTAACGGACCACTTCGAAACTCGCCTTCCTCGTTGGAGGTACCCAGAGCATACCGACTTCTTTCAGCGGTTTCCCATTGCGAAAGGTGAGCTCTCGCGCGCCATTCCTGAGGGAGTCGAATATGGAGATGCACCGATATTTTCATTCAACGACATGAAGGAAGCGGTAGCGCTGCATCTCATTGAATTTCTTAGAAATAGCAAAGATTCCGAATTTAAGAGGTATGTGCTGACGCAGGGGATGAACTCCGGTCGCGAAATGGATCGCGTTCTAAACAGTGTATTCCAGGCCGAATTTCATGCACCTAGAATTCTGAGTTCTCGGGACTATGCCAAGCACACGCTCCGGGATATTTCACTTGAAGAGGCGGTGCAGGCAACTAATTTTTCCGAGCTGGACGGAAAAATATCAGATAAAGGCGAAGCGGCGTCCGCAATGGTTCACGCGATTAAATCTGGAAACGACAAAGTTGCGAGTTACTTGTTTGAGAAGTGGACATTTTCGCGGCAGGACTTCGCTCGCCAGTCCATTGGTGACGTGGCATACCTGCTGAGCAACTGCGGTCGAAGTTGTTACACTCTGGACAAATTCCTGTCCCTCAATTTGGTTGACGTGAATACCAAATTTGAGGAGGTGAACAAGGGTGACACAATGCTGAATAACGCGCTCAAATTCCGCGACGAGCGGATGATTTCGGTATTGACAAAGCATGGCGCAAAACTCAAGTATGCGGAATCAACGTTGGGTATTAAGAATGATGTGGTTAGCATGTTGTCGAGGAATTTTCCAAAAGACGAGTTGATGGATTATCTCAACCTCGGCTGGGAAGGAGACGATAAATTTTACAAATCATTCCCTGAAGATAAGGAAGCGGGGCTTAAGAGGCGATCTGAGATTTTAAAGAATCTCGGCATTGTTGGGTCGATCGATGCTGTCGATCAACTTGAGGCGCGACGCGGAAGCGCAAAACTTTATGCTGGAGGCGCGAACATAGACCAGATGCCAGGAATGGTTCAATCGATGGCATCCTTCGCAAAACCGATTGGTGGCGAAAGTCAGGCCACCGAACCCCAGGAGAAGGGTAGTTTCACTTTGGCATCTTCAATGCCGTAATGGCTATTGATTCAGGCAATTTTGCCGCGCGCGATTTCGGCTGTTCTTCGAGGCCAATATCGCGCCGGCAGTGAATTGCTCTTGTTCACCAGCGAGCGCATGTGGACACCGCTCGGGAGCTTAGCACAGAGGCGTTAAGACGCGAACGAAAAATAAATCAGCAGATCTTGATTTTATTGATTATTATTTTGGGGGCAGACCGCTGAGCCTTACCGCGCTTAAGTCGCCCTACCCGGGTAAATCGCAGCGAAATCAAGGGGACCCCTACTACAAGTTCATCGAGCTCGACGCCTACTTCCGCAAGCGTGCGCTTCCACCCGTCGGCCGGCTTCGCGAAGGCCAGATTGTCGCCATATTGCGCGAATACAGCATCGACCTGAAATGGGAAGGCCCGCGCCCGGACAAGACGACGTTCATGAGGTCCGGGCGGGCCTACGTAAAACGAGGGCGCCAGCCGATTGGTGCCGCGTCGTCCGCGCCGCAGCATGATGGCCGCTCGGAATCGAGCGACGGCCCGCCCTCAATCCCTGTAACGTCCAAGCGTAAGCAGGCCTGAGTTCGACGTATCGACTGCGCGTTACGATAACCGAGCCTTGCTGAGCACCGGTTTGGCGGCCGCACATGATTGCATCACCGATCGGCGCCAGGTGCGCCCTCTGCGCCACAAACTACACCGCTATCGCGACTGTGCCAGCGATAGCCAACCATTGAGGGCCGGATCGGTGGCACGCGATCGTCGACAGGCGACGATCGGTCTAATGGTCCCACTCAGTCGAGCAGCGATGGCCAAAATACTCATCAGGCGCCGAATATGAGACTAATGCGTGCTCGGAACTTCCGGAGGGAATCGATATCAGGCATTTGCCCGATGCGCGTATCCCGACTCGATGTGATCATTGGTTGCCTTTCGGCGTAGGCGATTTTTGTCACATCTTGACGGTACAACAAGCGTAGCTGAAAGTGTTGTAGCGTTAGGCTCGAAAGAGCGTTTGAATACTGTCAACCATTGACTCGCTCCGCTGATTCGCAAACAAAGGCTGTGTAGATTTTCGAGGATGGGGGTCGGCTGAGGCGGTCCAGACGAACGGCTTACATTTTTCGTTGTAGTGGGAGGCGAATTGATCGATACGCTTGATCAGTTGTTTGGCCAAACTGAATGAGTCCCTTCGCCCTTCGGTTCACGTCGTTGGTTGATGTCATGGCGAATCCTCTCGGCAAAAATCGAAAATCTACGTAGGAACCCGAATTGTTAGCAGATCTGCGTCCACGGAAGTCGCGCCCAAACGTCAAGCGGCCGCATTTATGCAACAACGCCGCGCGACAGCCGACCTCCGCGAGATGATTTGAGTGAGAGTTTTCGAGGCAATGTGGAAGTCTGCTGGACAGCTCGCCATGCTGAACAATTGGGCCGATGCCCATCTTTCAGCAAGAGGGTGCATCGATATCAGGTCAATGTATACCAGTCCGAGTCGAATCCTATCTGCGGTCACGTGTGTTATGCTAAGCTCATTCGCTAGTTTAGCATATGCAACGGTCGACTCAGAAGACATGTCGGGCGATAACGCTCGGTATGCGATAAACAATCACGCAAAGGGTTTTTATCGACTCTTCGATTTTGAAGATGGTTTTATAGATGACGATTTCGATGAGCATCGAAAAAATGATAGCATCCGTCTATACGCAGATTCACTCGAAGAATTTTCGCGTGGAGTTGACGATCATCTGCGCGTGCCGATCTTACAACCGGGCAGTGAGATGATCGACGTGTCTGGCGCGGGCGGCACGCGTACGCTCGCCAGCCTGAAAGACGCGGTGCTGTCTCATATAAGCACAAGCGCTTCGGTGGTAACTGGCAAGCAATTGAATGCGACCAATACGGCTTTGGGTGTGCTACAGGCCAGCGCTGTTCAGTACGACAATGCCGACAAGAACAGCGTCACGTTCAACAGTGGTAGCAACGCCGTGCAACTGAGGAATGTCGCCGCTGGTACAGCGCCTACCGATGCGGCGAATGCGCAGCAAGTGAGTGATGCGCTCGCGTCGGCGAACCGGTACACCGATAGCTCGGTTCACTCGCTCAGTAACGCGCTGAATCAGCGTCTCGACGACACGAACCGCTCGATCAACCAGCTTGCGAAGAGCGCTTACGCGGGGATCGCGGCCGCGATGGCGATGCCTAACTTAACGCCGTCTGGTCCGGGCAGGACGATCGTCGCGGCAGGCGGCGCCACCTATAAGGGAGGCAACGCGGTCGCTGCCGGTGTGACCTACCGTTCGCGCGATAATAAGTGGTTAATGAACAGCGCAGTTTCCGTCACGTCGACGGGCGACGCAGGCGTCCGCGCCCAAGTCGGCTGCGAGTTCTGACCGAACGGTCCCGCGTCGCTCGCGTAACCGCCTAAGAAGCTGTTGCGAAATTACGGATTAGGCCTGTTAACTTTTTCGAGAGGGTGTTAACTTTCTGACTTGTTTTTCCTGCCAGGAAGCGATGCACCAAGAACTGATAGACGACGAGCTGTGGTCACTCATCGAACCTTTGCTGCCGAAGCGAGCGTCGCGGAACCGCCGATACGCGGGACGCAAGCCAACGCCAGACCGAGCGGTGCTGAGCGGTGCTGAGCGGTGCTGAGCGGTGCTGAGCGGCATCGTATTCGTGCTGCGCTCAGGCATCGCCTGGAATCTGCTGCCGCAAGAAATGGGCTGCGGTTCAGGCACTGCGTGCTGGCGGCGGCTGATTGCATGGCAAGAGGCAGGCGTCTGGCAACGCATCCACGAGACGCTGCTGGCGGAGTTGCGCCGTCGTGGCCAGCTCGACATGGCACGCGCCATTGTCGACAGCTCGTCAGTTCGCGCAATGCGTGCGGGAAAAAAACCGGCCCGAACCCAACGGACCGGCGCAAGCTCGGCAGCAAGCACCACCTCATCGTCGACGCGCAAGGCATCCCGCTCGCGGTCATCCTGACTGCCGCCAATTGCAACGACATCACGCAACTCGATGCGCTGGTCGAGGCGATTCCTCCCATCCGAGGAAAACGTGGACGTCCTCTGCGCAAACCGAAAATTGTTCAGGGTGACCGGGGCTACAGTTCCGAGCCACACCGGCAGCGTCTGCGCGAGCGTGGCATCACGCCCTGCTTGCCAAAATCGGTTCGCCTCATGGCAGTGGCCTTGGTAAAACGCGCTGGTTCATCGAACGTTCCTTTGCCTGGCTTCATGCATTCAGACGGCTCAAGATTCGCTACGAACGGTACGCACACGTGCATGAGGCATTCCTCTCGCTCGCGTGTTGCCTGATTTGCTGGAACAAACTCAAGACAGCGTGTGATTAATTTCGCAACAGCTTCTAAGAGCGCGTTTGGAAAATCAGGGATGAGAGATTCTGCGTAACAACAGGCTGCCCATCGCGAGATGGATCATGGCCTCGGACACATCGGCACGTCGCTCGTAGTCACGCATGCTCTTCTCCATACAGACAAAAAGTTATCAAACTTCTTGCTGTACGTGGATTCAGGGCAGGGTCAGACCTGCGGCACACGCGGACGAACTGGCACGTGCAGCGCGGCACGCCGCTCCTGGTGCTGAAGGAAGTGGGCGGCTGGGAAACGATGGAGATGGTGCAGCGGTACGCGCACCTGTCGGCGGGTCGCCTGGCGCAGTGGGTCACGCCGCTGACGGCCGAGCCCGCGCCGATGCCGGCTGCAATCTAGCTGCAACGAAGCTGTCCGACGAAGAGAGGAAACCGCTGAGAGTCTTGCTAGACTTGGCGCGCCCGGCTGGGATCGAACCAGCAACCCCTGCCCTCTCCGGGCAGTCGTTGCAGACCGAATTCCGGCTGCTCACCAGCATCAGCCACACGAGCCACCCGGTCGGCTGGGAGGAGCTGTCGGCGCGCCGGTAGGACGTGATCGACAAGGCGGTCGGGCTGCCGTAGGAGAACTACGAGTACGCCGCGACGCGGCGCTGCGCCGAGATGACCGAATACCTACTGTGTGCGTCCGTGATGCTGGCCGGCGAGGACGCGCCGGTTCGCAGCCTGCTCGGCAAGCTCGTTCGCACGACGCTGACCTGCAAGCGCGGCCCGCTGCCGCTCGACGATGCCGCGCTTCCCGGTGCGGCAAGGGCTCGCGTTCCTCGCCAGCCTGGACAAGCGCGCGGTGCTCGACCAGTACGCCAGCCTGCGAGACGGCTTGCAAGGTTTGGCCAGGAGCTCTCACTCACAAGATATAAGATAGTCCAATGCGTTAATCGCATTGGATGGCGAAAAATATTTGATTTACGATTACGTGAATTTAACTTTATTTTTATTTTTGAAAACCCACATCGCACCATACGGCAATGGCACATGCGAATTGTAGGATTTTTGGATGAGAGAAAGGTGAAGCCGGCTTACATATCAAATAAATTGTCTATGTAACATTGAAAATTGTTGATTGCCTTCTCGGTTATGTAGCTCACTCAGGCAGGACCAGTTAGAAACAAGCGTGTTGTTGGATCATGCGACGCGCCTGCAGGTATGTCGAACAATCGATCACAGTCGCTCATAACTTGACTCTCATCCGTGTTAAGCCACAATCGATCATCACCATGCTATCGCCCCGGCGACACGTCTCGAGTTATCGATGTCATGGCGAAGTGATTTGATAAATACATGTAAAATTGAAATGAGAGAGGGGAATAAAAAAATTGACCGATTTTCTATCGCCGCTGGACGGGGCATGGCAACAATCATGTTTGATGGCACACCTACATTAATGCAATCAACAGCGCAAAGGCAAATGGAATAGGGATCAGTTCGGCTGCCAATACGAGTGGGACTACGGCGTCGAGCGGCCAGTTCGGCCGCAAGGCGCTCGGGCCGCTCGCCAAGGATCGAAATATCGAACATCTCGGTGCGCACGAGCGATGGCGCAGTGCTGCTAAGTGGTACCGTGCCCGACCGGGCGAAGATTGAAAAGGCTGGTGAAGCGGTGATGAGTGTGGTGGGCATCAGTGCCGAACAGACTAACCGTAAAACACGAATAAGAGGTCAGCGAAAAGACGAATGATATTGTTTCTCTGAAAGAGAGTTGCTTTGGACATTGAACAACAGGCGAGCGAGACACCTATCGCGAATGGCGAATTATGAACATCGATCAGACCGCGGCGGCCGCTTCCGAAACCGTGGCGCAAGATATATTCCAATTCCTGTCGCGCGGCAAATCGAATGATGTATTCTTCCGTTGCTACTCAAAATAGGATTGTACTGAATTGAGCTATCGACATGATTGAGTTTGCATTCGGTCGTCACCTGCTCTCGGTGGCGGCGAGGCCGGAAGGCGTGTGGCGCAGGTCCCACGAGTTGCTACTAGCGAAATTGAGAAAATCTATCCAGATCGATTCTTCGACGGATAGCGATGTTGGTATGGGCGGAAAACCGATCAGAACCCACGGATCGTATGTAACGGCGCCATACGTCACATCCTCACGGACGCCTGTTGCGCTCGTTTCGGCATAACCCCAACTGGTGTAAACAGAGGCGACGTTACCAAACAGCGGCCGCTCCTCGACGAGATTCCGCCAGTTCGAAGTGCATGCGGCCGGTTACTTCGAAAGCTGGAGCATATATGTGACGGCCGGGGCTCCGATTCAAAGTCTCGTCGTCAGCGGCTCCGCAACTGCGACATCAAAGCTGTCATCGCAACGCGCTGAATTGGACACGGTCGAGGGCGCGGCCAATTCCGATAGATTATCGGACAAACTCGCTCGCAGCTGCGCCATTTCCACCAACTACTTGTTTATTAAAGTCATGCCAAAATTTGCGAAGAATCCACCAAATAAAATTATAATTTAGTCAAATTAAGTGACGAACTCGCACTACTTTGCAAGATGATCGAGCACAAAAATTCTACAAACGTTAATGCTCTACCACTCGCTTTTCGATTAATTCTCATGAACAGAATATCTAACCGACGTACAGGGCATCGGCCGCTCACCAAAAACCTGTTGTTGCCGCTACCGCTTTCCCAAACGCGTGCACTTTCGCTCGAGCATCATCTCGCGCTGGCAACCATCGGCCGCGGGTACGGCAATGTAGACCTGCTGCTCTGTTTGTTGAAGGCGGTCTATGTGGCGTTCTATCTGCGTGACGAAACACCGGAAGGCGAGAGTGATCGTCCATTCCAGCTTGCTGAAGCGGCGCTGGAGCGATGCATTGCCCGCGCAGAACAAGGCGAGAAATGGATCATGCTTGATAAAGACAAGGTGGTAATCGAGAGGGTGCTGCTGCTGCACGACGAGCAGCTCGCAGCGACACCGGCACATCGCTACATCGACGCGCTCAACAAGTTGCATCGATTCGCGATCGAGGGACTGACGTCCCCTATCCCCGCATTATTCGACATGGAATAATCGTGATTTTTATATGATACTTTAAATTATCAAGTCTTCTGAAAAGAAATAGTTTCCTTGGGCCGCACTCACTCATGGAATAATATAATTCCAAAGCTGCCAATCATCTATCTACATCTGAGCCTTCGATATTCGGTCTCTAGGGTTGCCCGCTTATCGTATCCTCGTAACTCGTTTCGCGACTTTCCTTCTTGGCCATAGCCCCGAGCCACCAAATTCTTACGTTCTGGGAAGGAAATTGCCTGGTTGATTGCACTACTGAGCTCTAAGCACCGCCTCCGTATCGACGTTGACGGAGAGGCAGACATAGTGTCTGCCTATGTTACGCGCCAAGGGCGATTTGAACTTAGAAGCAGATGATCCCGTCAACTCGACACCACTGACGACTTGAGCATTGGCATACGCTGAAAATGCCAACAAATTCAGAAATATGAAAATCACATACATATGAATTATCTATGGTTATTTATGAGGAGCGTTAGACCTCGACTTATTGGGAGTCCATGACCCCCTTGATTCCCTCTGTTTTTCGCCTTCCAACGGGCCCAAGTTATGCGGCCACATCCCTGCTTTCCGTGAAATTTTGGCAGAATTAGTATCGCCGCAGATCAGGAAACGCTCATTTCAATTCTCCGTTCAGTGGCAGCTACCATCATCTGCCCTCGGTTCGCTGAGGGCTTGTGTTAACGGGCGAAAATATCGCGCCAAAACGCGTTGCGTCGCGCCAGTAGGCTTGGTGAAATCGCGCGCGGAAGATATTGTGGTCCGGTGTTTGGCTCGGTCAGCGCGCCCACGTAGAATGCATCCTTTGCATGCGGAGGAATGCGACGTGTGTCACGGCTAAAGCCCAGGATCAAACAACCAAGATCATTGTCGTAAAAGCGGCTGCGCGTCCACATGTTGAACGTCGTCAACATTCGGCCAAGCACGGCGACCTCATGTGTTGGCGTGCCTGGCAAGTCGGTACGGTTCCACAGTTCCACTCGACGACTGTCATCGAGCTCCAGTGTGAGACCAATTGGGATGCTACCACTTGTCACGTGTGCTTTTTTGACATTGTACAGCTTGCCCGGTCCTAGCTTAGGCAATGTAACGGTATACTTTTCGCGACCGCCACCCGCATTTGCTATGATTTCGGTACGGTCAGTGCGATTGCCACCCCACACTTTGGGCCCTGCGCCTTTTGGGTATTGCACTCTGACGACGCGCGGCGTGCGATTCCACAGCTCAATGTAGATGCTAGAAAAGCTTGCAAGGGGCGCACTGTATGGTGTCGCTACAGCGTTTTTGGACCAGTTGCTGCACGTTTGGTCCCAGTCATCAGCAGTTCCGTACGCGCGGCTGTAGACGTCCTTGAATGGGATTTCTTGTGATGCGTCCGGATGCTTGACTGGATCGAGATACACCAGCAGCGTTCGATAATCGTCGATAAGCACGATCCGCTTAGACTCGAAAGGCTGCCAGTAATTATAGATTTCCGTACGGTGCTGACCAGGCGACGCAGGTGCTCCCTTCTCCAAACGAGACCTCTCGTCCGCGACCACCATATCGAGATAGCCAATGTACGCTTCCGCCGTATCACCAGCTTGCGTCACGACGTTCGCATAGGCCTCGGCGCCCCCCCCCCAGTTCTTGCCATTCAAAACGGCGTCACGTAGCAGCAGCAAGTGCAGCTGCGAAAATATCGCGAACAGCGGAGCGAGAGTCCATCGGTAATCCTTGTTCTGGAATTTCGAAGCGGCTGCGACGAAGAGAGTATTGGTGGCAATGAACTGCATCCGGATTGTCTCCATATCGTGCGCTGCCACTGCCTGGAAGTACAGCTTTAACGCGCCACCAAGACCGTCCAGCTCCGCCTTCAGCAAGCTGTAAACTGCGTCGTTGATCTTGCTGTCGATCATCGCCTCGACCTCCTTTCGGACGAGATCCCATGCATCCGGGCCGCCGCTCGGCCACAGCAGACTTACGATCGCCGCCAGGATGCTACCCACCTCCGGGATCTGGCCCAGCCCCCATGTAACGATCGTCTTAAGTGTGTCGAGTATGTCATCCTGATTGATGTCAACATATACAGTAACCGGCGCCGCATAAAGCGTCGGCAGAACCCACGCGCTTCCCAATACTGGAATGGTCTTAAGTAGTGTGCGTCGTGTCAGCATCGCTTTTCAAGCTCCACAAAAATACGAATATCGTTGATAATCACACAAATATTTATTCAATCTGCCGACATACGCCCGAGTACGTAAATTAACAGCAACAATCGATCAACAAAGCGAACTACCCTCCACCAAAGCGAAGCCCCTACATTTTGGGCACACCATCCAATATGGCACACACTGTTATCGAAAAAATTTCAGAACAATTTCGTTTATTCGTCGCCAGATGATAGAGGCGGCGCCGTTCGTTCGAACGCAAGCACTCGGGGAAGACATCTTGATCAAGGGTTCGGCGGCGGCAAGAATCTTGTCCATCCAAATTTTAAATGGCAGATGTACACGATGAATGAGGCCAATGTGGAACAAGGCGTTGTGCAGCCGACACGGCGTCGGACGCACAGCAAGGAGCTCAAGGAGCAGGTGATCCGCGCGGCGATGCAGCCGAATGTGTCGATGCGGCGGTGGCACTGCACCATTACTTGAACGCCACATGTTGCGGAGTTGGGTGACCGCGCAAGAGGAACGAGACGCTGCGGATGCTGCCCGGCAGTTGTTGATGCAGTGGATGCAGAATTTTTCCGGCTGCACCTTGAAGCGCCCACCGTCACACCGGGTTCGACGGTGAGCTTTCCTCACAACGCCTTCGGTTGCGCCGTCGATGACCGTCGATCCTGATAAATCGGTGTTTCCCTAGGCGTGATCACAACACAACTATACAAAAGTCTCCCCAAAAAAAGAGACTTTATTAGAGGACGAATCTTCTCCACGCTCGTTAATAATTTCAATTTTATCACACCACTCTCTAAATTCAAAATTCAACCTATTCGCAAACTCCATGAATTTAATTTCATTATTTATATTCAAGGCCATTTTTATATTATCTTCTTGTTTATTTTTTAGAGTCTCTCCCCCCTCGACACTCTTACCAATTTTACTAAGAAATGGCGCAACAGCGGAGCTCATGATAGTCACCGCAACCTTAGCGCTTCCGGCGAGAGATGCCGGATCGAGTTGGCCAGCGACCGCACCGCCAACAGCGAGTAACGCACGCCCCCCAGTTGAAGCAAAAGTTCCTACCTTCATCGAAGCTTCATCGGAGACATTGAAGCGCCTTGCGATATTTAGTACAGCATTTCCAATGCCGTCATCTTCCATCGGCAAGCCGCTACCGCCCATCTTCTTGCTGTGCCAGTCATATAGCGCACAGCATGTGTCTGCCAAGACTATACAGAAACTTACGCTGGCGATTGCCAAGAGTGGAGCGCCCCCGCCAGTGAGCGCCGTGACGGCGATGGCCGCACTGAGACCGACAACAGAAGCAGCTAGCGCCAACGCCTTTCCCATAAATTTTCGCTTCTTGATGTCGACGCCGAATTTTCTTGCATTATCATTAGCCTTCGATGCGATCTCTTTTAAATTTTCCAAAGTGGACGCACCATGCGGTGGAGTGCGGAAGGGGGCGGCCATCCCAATACTTTCGCAAGTTTCACCCTTCTCAAGCTTGGAACGCTCTTCCCCTTCGCTGTCTTTTACTGCATCTCTCGTGCGTATACTTGGCGGCGCGATGTACGCGGCTTTAATGCTATTCATACAGCACCCTCGTTTTATCGGCTTAATTTAATTATCATGGATTCAGCTTTGTGACGCAGCTGATCATACCGCCAACCTTCATTAGTCTGCCCATGGCACAAGCTAATCACGGCATCGAGTGCATCGCGCGCACTTTCGACTTCATTGAGCGCCAGCAAGCATTCCGCAATATGAAAGGAACAAAAAGGATCATCCGATTTCATGGCGACGGCAAAGCAAAAAAAATTAATGGCATAACGAAACTCGCCGTGGAGTTTGAGTGCACAAGCAAAGGCAAAATGAAAACGAAAATCGAGCGGTCGATGCAAAATCAGAAATCCGAAATCATAAGTTGCCGAATCAAGGTCTCCCGAATTGAAAGATTCATAGCCGCGAGCATAGATAAACTCCAACCTAGCATCATCAAAACGCGTCATGGACATAAAATCCGTCTCCCCATTCATTATATCGATGCAATGCCTAGCAATGACATCGGGCCTCACCTTTGGCGCAGCGCTTAAATTTGAATTTACTTGTCGCTTCATATGAATTAGATTATCTTGCCAAAAAATTTATCAAATACCCTTACATTATGCCACCACTCTCCATTTCATGGTAACGGCAAGCCAAACAAAGCACAATTTCATCTACCCGAGCTCCTTTATGGAACCAGCAATCCCGCCGGATCCATATGCGACTGACATCATGAAAATAGAATTTTATTAAATGCATTATTTCCTAAATAAGCTCGCCGCATCTTTCAAATATCGATCACGGGGCAACTCGGTAGAATTTGCAAAAATCGGCATCACTGCATAGCTCGAGTGCAAGGACAAAGCGTCATAAGCGTCAATCCGAGGCCGTCTTGACGATCAGAACTTGACCTCTGAGAGCCGCTGATTCGCGAGCACGAGATCGAAGGCGGCGGGATCGAAGCCGCCACACCACTCAAGGAAGTAATCGTGCTGCTCATGCGTCGAATTGGTGATCGCTTCGAGGAAGTCGACATATCTGGGCACTCCGCGGACGTCTTCCGGCGGACATGCATTCTGCCCGTCCAGGCACAACGGCCGGCGCATGTCTGGATCAGGCACAAGTTCGCGATCCTCTACGAGGATCGCTTCGTTCGATCATCCGTTTGATTATTAACCCGCCTTGAACATGGAAATTCTGATACTCCCGCGCAGCCGCGTCTTGGCGATCACAATCAGTACCACCCCGGTATCCCCGGCGGCGACCGTGCAACGGCTGGGTACCTGCGCGCCGCTCCCCAGGGACAGCTTCCAGTTCTTCTCGCCCAGCTCCAAAGCCATGTAAAGCCGGCTAGTTACCGTCGAATCCTGCCCTTGAAAGGCCGTGTCAGGCGCATCCATTTGCGTGCTCCTTTCAAGAAACGAGTCTCCGAATCCTCGTTTTACTCCAGGAGGCCCACTTACTTCCACGGCCCTTCCATATCAGTATCCAGTTAGATTCCGAATCGCTCTTGCAAATATTCCACCAGACGTTCTGCTAGCCACGCGTGCGTGCGCGTCGTCGGGTGCAGCGTGTCCCAGAACACGAAGCGGGCCGGGTCGCGGCAGTCCGCGCGCGGCGTCTGCGCGGCCATGTAGGTGAACGACGACGGCTTCGGAATGTCGAGGCACGAGCGCGTCGAATCGTCGAAGCCGTATTTGGCCGGGTGGCTCAGCAGGTCGTCGAACAGCGCGTACGCGTCGAACACCTCGAGCCGCAGCGTCGCGCCGTAGCGCGCGCGCAGCGCGGTGGCCGCGTCGGCGAGGCGCTTGTTGTAGTCCTTCACCTGCGCGGCCACGCTCGCCGTGTCGCTGCGGGTCGCGAACACCGGCGCGCGCGACACGTCCGGCAGCGTCACCAGCATGATCCGCGTCGCGCCGGCAGCGGCGAGCTTGTCGAGGCTGTCGCGCACCGCGTTCGCCGCCTGCTCGGGCGTGCGGCCGTAATTCACCAGGTCGTTGCCGCCCGCGAACACCGCGAACAGCGTGTTGCCGGACCGGTAGTCGGGCGCGCGCTCCATGTATTCGCGCCACGAGTCGATCTGCTGCACGAGGCCCGGCACGACGAGGTGCTGGTCGGTCGCCGCGCCGCCGATCGCCCAGTTGTAGAACGGCAGCCGCAGCGCGTTCGCGAGATATTCCGGCCACACCGGCCCGTTGCTGAAGCGCCCCGCATGCCAGCTCGTGCCGTTCGGCAGCTTCCACTGGCTCGCGTTGAACATGTTCTGGGTGTCCGACAGGCTGTCGCCGAACACGATCAGCTTGTTCACGCGCGCGTCCTGCTGCGCGGCGTCGATCGTCCAGACGGTGTAGTTGAACGACAGCGCGTTGTTGGCCGCGACCGCCTGCGTGAGGCCGGTCTTGATGCCTTTCGCGGCCAGCGTCTTGCGGCACACGTCGGCGAGCGTGTCCTGCGACGTCGTGCTGTAGAACATGTTCTTCCACTGCGTGATGCCGTCCGCCCACCAGTAGCCGGACACCCGGTACCAGTCGCCGCTGCCCGCATCGCGCGCCCACTCGTAGGTCGCGGCCGGCTTCAGCGGATCCGCGTCGATCCGGTACCAGCAGCGCAGGTACGTGTAGGTGTCGGCGCCGCGGCGCGCCGTGCGCAGCGACGCGGAGGCGCCGGCCGGCGGGGGCGAGGCCGGCACGACGTCGGGGCCGGCCGGCGACAGCGACATGTCGCCCGTCGGCGCGGGCAGCGGCACGGAGGCAGCGTGCGCGGGGGCAAAGACCAATATAGCGCCAAACACCGCGATGGCGGCACGGCGGGTCAGCGAGGCAATACGGGAATGATTCATAATCTCCTCGAGTAGTTTTGATTGGCAATTTGGAGCAGCCCCCTGAAACGCCGGACACAGTCACCCACGTGCAATAACGGGCAGGCATGCGACTGTGTTTTTGACTAACACCAAGCGAGAAGTGATGGAAGTGTTGACGGGGCCCGAGCGCCGGCGGCGGTGGTCGGAAGAAGAAAAAGTGGCGATGGTCAGAGAGACCTTCGAGCCGGGCAAGACGGTCTCGATGGTCGCGCGCCAGCACAATGTGAACCCGAACCAGCTGTTCCACTGGCGCAAGCTGTACCAGGATGGGAGCCTGTCAGCGGTCAAGGCTGACGACGAAGTGGTTCGGCCTCGGAGCTGGCCGACGCGCTCAAGCAGATTCGTGAGCTGCCGGAGGCGTCCATATAAAGACGATGGAGGCGGAAATCCTGCGCGAAGCCGTCGAATACGGTCGAGCAAAAAATGGATTGCGCGCCATCTTTGCCGGGAGACGACCAGTGAAGCAGATCTGTGAAGGTACGCTCTCAATTTTCATCGAGCAGCCCCAATCCCATCCAATACACGAGCCACAACGTCACCGACTGTATTCATGGATACGATATCGCTTTCATCGAATACCAAACCAAACATATTTTCCAACTCAATCCCTAAATCGAAAAAATCCAGCGAGTCGGCACCGAGGTCGTATACTAAATGTTTGTCGTCACTCAGAGTCTGCAGGGCAACGCGAAGCTGGCGAGCAATCACCAACCTAATTTCTGCTGCAATTTCAGCGTCATTTTTCATATATCATGTTCCTTGCGTTATGTTATACATCACCCCTACGGCATTGCTTGCCTCAAAGAGTTGACCGGAATCGCACCAGGGGCGGCTGAGCTTGATTCGCCCAACCGGCAGAAGCTAATTGGTCGTCCCTGAATAATTCAATTTTCTCTGCGGCATCATGCCGTCGCCAGCGCGACAGCCCAGCGATTGAGCAGGACGGCAAGAGTCAGAGCGAAAAAACGCCAGTTTCCGGAAGATCATCCGCAGATTGTGGCCGGCGCCGCACAGCACCGCATGGATCGCGTCGCCCAGCGCGCCTTTTAGCCAATTGCGATCGAGCTTGTCATCCGCCTTCATGTGACCGATGGCCGGCTCAATCGCACTGTGGCGGCGGATCATCGCGCGCAGGCCTCGTCTGATGCCGCATCGCAAACCCAGGTGATAGACCTTCATCCGCCCATCGATGGCGACGCCCTTGTAGCTGCGATCGACGGCGGCGATCTCCGGTCCGACATCGCTCAGGATCGCCGCCTGCTCCAGCGCTTCGGCCGGCGTGTGCCCGCCGTACGGATTACCCGGCATCGAGCGCGCGCCCACGACCAAGCCTTCCTTGTGCGTCGTCGTGATCGAAACCTTCACGCCGAATTCGTCCAGCTTGCGCGCCTTGCCCTTGGCCAGACACTCAACTTCCGGCGCATGTAGCGCGTACAGATTGTTCTTGTCCTTTTGCTTCTGTGACAGAATCCGCTTCGTGTGGCTAATCAAGTCTTCCAACGCGGGGCGGCTTTGCTGTGCGACGCCATCGGGTTGCAGTTCGACGTCACGCATCACGCGGCCCACTCGCAAACGCAAGGCCCGCGACACCTTCTTCATCCGCTTGCATTGCTTCGTATGCGCGTAGCGCCCAATCTGGTTCTCGAGGCGCGGCGCCTCGCGATGGTAGCTCTGCCGCAGCTTCAGCTCATGCAGGGCGGCTGCCTTCACCAGATGTTCGCGACAGCGCTCGAGCAGCCGCGAATCGGTCGGATGGGCAATCGCCTTCTCCATCACCGGCGTATCGACGATCACTCGCTTCAGGCTCCCGTTCTTGACGACGTTAGAGTAGACCGCGGCGTCCGAGACTTTTCCCAGTCGACTCGCTCGA
>NZ_LDWR01000023.1 GCF_001039005.1 Burkholderia cepacia | reverse complement strand
CCCAATCAAGGGCCGGAAGCAGATAGAAATTCTCGATGCCCCGGATTGAAACAAGCAATTTCACAAGATCAGGGTGAACCCGGATACTGACGACACTCCACTCACCACTGAAGCAAAGGAACTGACCAGATGCCGATCATCAACACCCAAATCAAGCCGTTCAAGGCAACCGCATACCACAACGGCGATTTCGTGCCCGTGTCGGAAGAGAACTTCAAGGGCAAGTGGTCCGTCGTCGTGTTCTACCCGGCCGACTTCACGTTCGTCTGCCCGACCGAGCTGGGCGACCTCGCCGACCGTTACGCGGAATTCCAGAAGCTGGGTGTCGAAATCTACGGCGTGTCGACCGACACGCACTTCACGCACAAGGCATGGCACGACACGTCGGACACGATCGGCAAGATCAAGTACCCGATGATCGGCGACCCGACGCTCACGCTGTCGCGCAACTTCGACGTGCTGATCGAGGAAGAAGGGATGGCGCTGCGCGGCACGTTCGTGATCAACCCGGAAGGCGAGATCAAGCTGTGCGAAATCCACGACAACGGCATCGGCCGTGACGCGGGCGAACTGCTGCGCAAGGTGCAGGCTGCTCAATACATCGCGGCGCACCCGGGTGAAGTGTGCCCGGCCAAGTGGACGCCGGGCGCGGAAACGCTGACCCCGTCGCTCGACCTGATCGGCAAGATCTGACGATCGCTCCGCGCGCCTCGCACGAGGCGCGCGAGACACACGCATACGGGCCGCCGCATCGCGCGGCCCGCGCCCTCCTCCGGCACGACGTGCCCGACCATAATCATTAATACGGAATCCGAAACGCCATGCTCGACGCCAATCTCAAGAATCAACTGAAAGCGTACCTCGAAAAAGTCACGCGCCCGATCGAACTCGTCGCCTCGCTCGACGACAGCGCGAAATCGCAGGAACTGCTGGCGCTGCTGAACGAGATTGCGTCGCTGACGGATCGCGTAACCGTGACCGAACGCCGCGACGACGCCGAGCGCAAGCCGTCGTTCTCGATCGGCGAGCCCGGCAAGCCGGCCGGCATCCGCTTCGCCGGCATCCCGATGGGCCATGAATTCACGTCGCTCGTGCTCGCGCTCTTGCAGACGGGCGGCCACCCGATCAAGCTCGACGACGATGTGATCGAACAGATCCGCGCGCTCGACGGCGACTACGCGTTCGAAACGTATTTCTCGCTGTCGTGCCAGAACTGCCCGGAAGTCGTGCAGGCACTGAACGTGATGTCGCTGATCAACCCGCGCATCCGTCACGTCGCGATCGACGGCGCGCTGTTCCAGAATGAAGTCGAGTCGCGCCAGATCATGGCCGTGCCGACGATGTTCCTCAACGGCACATCGTTCGGCCAGGGCCGCAGCAGCGTGAAGGAAATCCTCGCGAAGCTCGATACGGGTGCGAGCGCCCGTGCCGCGAAGTCGCTCGAAAGCAAGCCGGTGTTCGACACGCTGATCGTCGGCGGCGGCCCGGCAGGCGCGGCTGCGGCGATCTACTCGGCACGCAAGGGCATCGCGACGGGCGTCGTCGCCGAGCGTTTCGGCGGCCAGGTGCTCGACACGATGGCGATCGAGAACTTCGTGTCGGTGCAGGAAACCGAAGGGCCAAAGTTCGCGACCGCGCTTGAGCAGCACGTGAAGCAGTACGACGTCGACATCATGGACGTGCAGCGCGCCGATGCGCTGATTCCGGGCGACGTGCACCAGATCCGCCTCGCGAACGGCGCGGTGCTGAAGGCAAAGACGATCATCCTCGCGACCGGCGCACGCTGGCGCGAAATCAACGTGCCGGGCGAGCGCGAATACCGCAATCGCGGTGTCGCGTACTGCCCGCACTGCGACGGCCCGCTGTTCAAGGGCAAGCGCGTCGCGGTGGTCGGCGGCGGCAACTCGGGCGTCGAAGCCGCGATCGACCTCGCCGGCATCGTGAAGGCCGTCACGCTGATCGAATACGGCGCGCAACTGCGCGCGGACGAAGTGCTGCAGCGCAAGCTGCGCAGCCTGCCGAACGTGACGATCGTCACGCAGGCGCAAACGACCGAGCTGACCGGCGACGGCAGCAAGCTGAACGGGCTCGTCTACGAGGATCTGCGCTCGGGCGAAGCGCAGCGCATCGATCTCGAAGGCGTGTTCGTGCAGATCGGCCTCGTGCCGAACACCGAATGGCTGAAAGGCACGGTCGAACTGTCGAAGCACGGCGAGATCGTCGTCGATGCACGCGGCGCGACGTCGGTACCGGGCGTGTTCGCGGCCGGCGACGTGACGACGGTGCCCTTCAAGCAGATCGTGATCGCGGTCGGCGAAGGCGCGAAAGCATCGCTCGGCGCGTTCGATCACCTGATCCGGCAGGACGTGGCGCCGGTTGCAGCCGCTCAGCCGCAGGCCGAAGAAGCGGTCGCCGCTTAACGCACAACAGTTTGTCTCTCTTGGCCCCGCATGCTTTGGTCGGCGTGCGGGGTCCTTTTTTTGCATCTGCGTCGAGTGGTAGTGGACCGCAGGTCAAAGCCCCTTCGCTGCTACACGGTCGACATCAACCTGACGATTTCCCGCCGCAGATAGTTCGCAGCCGGACCGAGCCGCCGCCCCGCACGCGTGACCACATAACGATCGAACGAGCGCGCGATCGGATGATCGAGCGGCACCGCGACGACCTGCCCCGCCGCGATCCTCTCCTGCGCCGCACCGCGCGTCATGAACGCGACGGCGAGATTCTGTGCCGCAATCGCGACTGCCGTCGAAAACCGGTCGCAGCGGAATGCAGGCACGACGATGCGCCCGATATCGGCGAGGATCGCATCGACACGGGCCTGCGGCCCGAACTCGGCGGGCATGAAGACCACGCGCTCGTTGGCGAGCGCTTCCATCTTCACGGATTTGCGCGACGCCATCGGATGATCGACCGAGAAGATCGCGCAGATGGGCTCGCTCTGGAACAGGCGCGCGTTCAAGGTCGGATCCGTCGTCGCACCGATCGATACGCAGATATCGACCTGATCCTCCCGGGTCATCGACAAGAGTTGCGGAAGCGAGCCGGTGCGCAACTCCACGGTGATACCCGGATACTTTTCCAGGAAAGGCTTGAGGACCATCGAGACCAGGCTCGCTACCGCCCCTTCGCCTGCGGCGATCGTGACCTGCCCGCGTTTGAGGCCGCGATATTCGTCGAGCTGCGCACGAAACCGGCGGGCGTTGCGTTCGCAGTCGCGAAAATAATCGACCGCCATCTGCCCCGCTTCAGTCAACTCCATTTTTCGCCCGCGACGGGTGACCAGCGACAACCTGAGCTCGCGCTCGGCAACGGCAACCTGCCGGCTGATCGTCGACACGTTCACATCCAGACCGAGCGCCGCCTGGCGCATTCCGCCGTACGTGGCGATCGCGACCAGATAGTGCAGCGTGCGCTCCGAAAGACTCCGTTCGACCGTATCCAATGGGTGCTCCAGTGTTGCCTTCAATGCAACATTCTCGCAGCGACAGATGCAACTTTCCAGACGGGATTTCGCCGATACTCCGCCCCGGAGCCGGCCCGGACAAACAGACAGCCCGCGCCGGACCGAAAACAGGGTGGCCGACCACCCGAGCCCATCTACGGAGGAGCAACATGAACGACGTCAGCCGGTCAGTCGACGGCACGGGGCAACCGCGCCAGCCCGCCCGCGCGCGCGGCGGCAAGGAGCCGATCAGCCCCTATGTGCTGCTGTTCGTCATGCTGGTGGCGGCCGCCATCGCGACCTGGGTCGTGCCGTCAGGCGAATTTGCGCGAACGGTCAGCAACGGCGTCAGCTTCGTCATTCCGAACAGCCTGAAACCGGTTGCCCGGCACGGCGTGTTGCCGGGCGAGATGTTCGTCGCGCTGGCCAAGGGGATGACCACTTCCGCGCCGATCATCTTTCTCATCCTGTTCACCGGCGGCGCACTGGCCGTACTCGAATCGACGGGTGCAGTCCGCAGCGCACTTGCGCTGGTCGCACCGGGCGAGCGCACACGATCGCACGTCGCCGCCGTCGTCATCTGCTGCATTTTTTCGCTGCTCGGCACACTCGGCGTGGTGACTAATTCGGTCGTCGCATTCGTCCCGCTCGGACTGCTGCTCGCGGAGTCGATGCAACTGTCGAAAGAAATCGGCGCCGGCATGATCTATCTGGGCACCTATGCCGGCTTCAACACGGGCATCCTCAATCCTGTAACGACCGGACTGTCGCAACGCCTGGCCGGCCTGCCGATGTTTTCCGGGATGACGTTCCGGGTGTGCATCTATGTCGCGTTTCTGGCCGCCACCGTTATTTTCCTCGTCGCACGAATCCGTGCCGGTCGAATGAATGACGCTACGGTTCCGGACTCGACGACCCGTGCGGCCGGCGCTCGGTCGACGTCGTCCGCGCAACGGTTCGACGCGCGGCAACTCGCCGTCGTCGGCATCGTGCTCGTCTGCCTGGCGGTTTTCGTCTACGGCTCATCGACGCGCCACTGGGCCGAGATCGAAATGATCGCGATGTTTCTCGTCATGGCGATCGCCGCCGGGATCGTGAGCGGCATGCGCCCGGGTGCGATCGCGGACACGTTCCTCCACGGCTGCGGCGGGCTCGTCAAGGGCGCGCTCGTGGTCGGCATGGCGCGGGCCATCTCGATCGTGCTCGGCGACGGCAGAATCATGGACCCGATCGTCAACACGCTCGCCGGCATGCTCGCCCCGCTGGATGCCACACTGGCCGCGATCTGCATGTTCCTTAGCGCCGCGCTGATCCATGTCGGCATCTCGTCCGGGTCCGGCGAATCGGCAGTGCTCGTGCCGATCTTCGCGCCGCTTGGCGACACGCTGCACCTGACCCGACAGGTCACGGTGCAGGCCGTGCTGCTCGGCGAAGGCTTCATCAACTGCTTCAACCCGACTTCCGGTGTCCTGATGGCTGTCCTCGCAACGTCCGGCATCCCCTACTTCAAGTGGGTGCGTTTCGTCATGCCGCTGCTGGTTGCGTGGTTCGCCATCTGCATCGCCGCCATTGCGACCGGCGTCGCGATGCATTGGGGCCCCTTCTAGTCAGCCGCATTTTTCCTGGACCGCACATGCTATTACCCGACCTCAGTTCCCTCTCCGATCTGCAGCCGCTTGCCGACGACATGCGCAAGCTCCGCTATACGCTGCATTGCTGCCCCGAACTGGCATTCGAGGAGGTGCAGACCGCGGAAATCGTCGCAAGCCGCTTGCAGGAATATGGCTACACGGTCGCGACGGGCATTGCCGGCACTGGCGTGGTCGGTACGCTGCGATCGGGTTCGAGCGAACGTCGTATCGGGATTCGCGCCGACATGGATGCGCTGCCGATCGACGAACGCAATACGTTCGGTCACAAGAGCCTCCACCCGGGACGGATGCATGCGTGCGGCCATGACGGCCATACCGCGATGTTGCTCGGCGCGGCCCGGCACCTCGCACAACGCGGGCGATTCGACGGCACCGTGCATCTGATCTTCCAGCCGGCCGAGGAACGCGGCTTCGACAGCGGGGCCAAGCGCATGGTCGAGCAAGGGCTCTTCACGCGGTTTCCCTGCGACGCGGTGTTCGCCATGCACAACCATCCGGGCGCGCCGGCGGGCACGTTCATGTTCCGCAAGGGGCATTTCATGGCCGCGGGCGACCGTGTCTTCGTGAAGATCATCGGCAAGGGCGGGCACGCTGCCCGCCCGCACCTGGCCAACGACCCGATCGTCGCGGCCGGCAGCATCGTGATGGCCTTGCAGACCATCGTGTCGCGCAACGTCGATCCGACGCAGTCCGCGGTCGTGACGATCGGCAAGATCGTCGGCGGATCGGCGCCGAACGTGATTCCGGGCGAAGTCGAGTTGAGCCTCAGCATCCGGTCGTTCGATGCGGATGTTCGCCGGATGCTGAAGGAAAGAATCACCGCGCTCGTGCACGCGCAGGCCGACAGTTACGGCCTCCGGGCCGTCGTCGATTATGTGGAAGGCTACCCGGTCGTGACGAACACCGATGCCGAAACCGAGCTTGCGATCGAAGTCGCGAAGGAGCTGGTTGGCGAGGCGCGCGTGACGGAACAGATGGCCCCGTTGATGGGCAGCGAGGACTTCGCGTACATGTTGCAGGCGTGCCCCGGTACATTCCTGCGGATCGGCAATGGCCCGACCGACGGCGGGAACACGCTGCATAGCGCGACCTACGACTTCAACGACGAGAACCTGGTCGTCGGTTCCGCTTTCTGGGCCAGGCTGGTGGAACGTTATCTGCGCGTCGCCTGAGCGATCGATGGCCGCCGTGCGGCATCGCTCGCGCGGCGGCCCTTCGTCAACACGCCGTTGCACGGCCGACCCGATCCGGCGTAGGCTTCGTCGAACCTGTCCGTCAACCAGGAAACACCGATGATGCTCGGCACGCCAATCAGATCGTTCGTCATGCTGGCCCTCGGCGCCGCTGCCGGCACGTGGGCACTTGCCGCCGAACCGCTCCCTGTCGGGCGGGACGCCGGTGTTCCGGCCTTCTATGCGTGGACCGACACCGTTCCGGCAACGCCCGGACAATTGCTACGCTCCGAGCCGCTGACGCCTGAGCAGAGCCTCGCCGAAGCCGGCAAGAACATCCGGATCCTCTACACATCGACCGACGGCGTCGACGGCCGCACGCCGATCGTCGTGTCCGGCGCCCTGTTTCTGCCGAAAGGAACGCCGCCGCAAGGCGGCTGGCCGATGATGGCGTGGGCACACGGCACCGTCGGCAGTGCCGGCGTGTGTGCGCCGTCGCTGGCACGCCGAAGCGAACGCGACACGCGCTATCTGAATGACTGGCTCGCCCACGGCTACGCGATCGTCGCAACCGACTATCAGGGCCTCGGTGCGCCCGGCGTGCATCCCTACGGACTGACGCGCCCGCTCGCGTACGGCGTGCTCGACAGCATCCGCGCGGTGCAGCACGGCGACTTCGACCTGACGTCCCGCGCCGTCGTGTTCGGGCAATCGCAAGGCGCGCGCGCCGCATTTGCAACGGCCGTCTTTGCGAAGTCGTATGCGCCCGAACTGGCGATCGCCGGCGTGGTGGCCACCGGCACGCCCTATGCGGCCGTTCACATCCACGCGGCCGATGCCGAGCGCGCACACGCGCACCAGTCGGTCGTCCCGACCTTCGCATACGACATGCTGCGCATCAGTACCGCAGCGCTGCTCGATCCCGCGTTCGTTCCTGCCGATTACCTGAACGACAAGGCGATGCCGGCGTTCGAACTGAGCCGGCATGCATGCCTGCATGCACTCGAAGACAGGATCGTCGCGGACGGGCTCACGTACGACAGCAGCTTCAAGCGCTCGCCCAAACCGGCATTCGAGGCGATCCAGCGTGAAGCCGCCTATCCGGCGCTGACGTCGAATATCCCGATCTTCATCGGCACGGGCGGCAAGGATCGCGACGTGTTCGTGCCGGACCAGATCGCACTCGCCACTGACGCGTGCCGGGCCGGCGACCGGATCGAGTGGCATTTTTATCCGGCACTCGACCACTCCGGAACCGTCAACGGCTCGCTACCCGATTCCACTCGATTCGTCGCACGCGCGTTTGCGGGCGAACGCCTCGATGGAAATTGCGCGTCGTTACCGTCGAAACCTTGAACAGGCGCTGAAGCGCATGCGCCGACACGTTTCGCGAACGGCTCGTCGCACGCCCGGCCCACCGTCGACGACACGATCGCGACGCGCGTCCGTCATGCAACAGACGCCCGCCGCCGACATCACTTCGACGTCGCAGACGGGCTACCGTTCGTCGTCCTGACGTTGCTCGATTCCCGGATCAGTTGCTCGGTCATCGCCGCGGCAACCGGATTCGCGCCCGACGACGAACCACCCTGCCGAGTCGACCCACTGCTTGCCGACATCGATGACATCGGCGGCGGCGGCAACGACGGATCGAGCTTTGCCGATTGCCTGACGAGCGCGGCCGTCTCCGGCGTTTCGGATTTCGTTGCGGCAGGCGCTGCGGCCGCGTGGCGTTCGATGCCGTCGCGCTTGCGCGGTGCGCGTTGCGTGACCTGCGACGGCGCGGCCGGCTGTGCCGGTTGTGCGGCCGGCGGGGTCGAATCCTGCGCATCGACCGTCACGACGTTGACCTTCGGCGGCGGCGCGCTCGGCTTCGTCACCGGCTGCGCTTTCTCGCTGACGACCGGAACGGCGGGGACAGATGCAGGTGCGGCGCTAACGCGCGCAGTTGCGGGTGCAGCCGGCGCAGGCGCCGGTGCGGGTGAAGGCGGCGGGACAGCCGCCTTTTTCGACGCCGTATCGGCAGCTGCCGGTGCCGGCGGCGCGATGGCGCCCTGCACCGCGTGATCGTTGTTCGCGGGCGCCGTGGCAACCGGCGCGGCGGAATCGCCGATGCCTGAGTCTTCGATCGCACGGTGGTCCGCGCGCAGCAGCATCACGTAGGCAGTGCCGGCCGCGGCTACCAGGAGCCCACCGGCAATCATCAAGGTCTTGCGGGTACTCGTCATGCTTGTTCACCGATCATGTCGACGTGAACAAGCCATCATACGCGGCCATCGGCCGTTGATCCCCTACGAATACATTTGGTTGCATTGATGCCGGCAAGGCGATCGTCAGACGTATCGCCTCCCCTGTTCCGGCGCGATCAACGCACGGTCATCACTCCGGAAACGGCAAATCGGTCTGCCCATCCGCGCGCATGCCGAACGTATTCAGCGTCATCGCGACGAGCGCGTAGTAGCCGAGCAGCGCAACGAGATTCACGACGGTTTCGTGACCAAAGCGGGCTTCCGCACGCGCGAACGTCGCATCGCTGACGCGCCGCGTGTCGTACAGCTCGCTCGCGAACGCATGGATCAACGCATCGTCGTCCGACTCAAACGCCGGCGCGACGCCGCGCCGGATCGCCTCCGCGGTCGCGGCCGGCACGCCCGCATCGAGCGCGATCGGATGGTGGATGTGCCACTCGGCCTGCGAACGCCAGCGCGCGGCCGTCACGAGAATCGCGAGTTCCGACAGCCGCAGCGGCAAGCCCGTGCGATAACGGCAGAACGCACCGAGCTTCTGCGCGTGCTGCGCCAGCTCAGGGCTCGCGATCCAGCCGAGAAACGGCCCGTTCAGGTTGCCGCGCGGGCCGCTGAGAATGTCGGCCAGCACGGCCTTCTGGGCGTCGGTGGCCGACGCGGGATCGAAAGGGGGCAGTCTGTTCGTCATGGCGATGATCCGGTGAAGTTCAGTGTCTCGACGCCGTCACACGCCGGCCGACGCGAGCGCCGCACCGATCGCGCCGGACAGGCGCTCGACGATCGTATCGATCTGCTGCGCGGCGCAAATGAACGGCGGCGCGATCAGGATGTGATCGCCGTTCACGCCGTCGATCGTCCCGCCCATCGGATACACCATCAACCCGCGCTGCATCGCTTCGCGCTTGACCGCCGCGTGCAGTTTCAATGCGGGGTCGAACGTCGCCTTGGTGTCGCGATCGCGCACGAGTTCGACGCCGACGAACAGCCCGCGGCCGCGCACGTCGCCGATATGCGGATGCGCGCCGTAGTGCTCGCGCAGCGATGCACGCAGCTGCTCGCCGCGTGCCTTCACGTTGTCGAGCAGCTTCTCTTCGGCGATCACGCGCTGCACTTCGAGCGCGGCCGCGCACGCGGTCGCGTGGCCGAGGTACGTGTGACCGTGCTGGAAGAAGCCGGAGCCATCGACGATCGTCCGGTAGATGCGGTCGCTGACGAGCGTCGCGCCGATCGGCTGGTAACCCGCGCCGAGCCCTTTCGCGATCGTCAGCAGGTCGGGCGCGACGCCGTCTTCATCGCACGCGTACAGGTAGCCCGTGCGCCCCATCCCCGACATGATCTCGTCGAGGATCAGCAGCACGCCGTACTTGTCGCACACCGCGCGAATCTTCTTCAGGTACGTGCGCACCGGCGGCACCGCGCCGACCGTTGCGCCCACCACCGTTTCCGCGACGAACGCCGCGACGTTGTCCGCGCCGAGCTCGACGATCTTCCGCTCGAGCTCGTCCGCCAGACGCTGCGCATACGCTTCGTCGGTTTCCCCGGCCTGCTGGTCGCGGTACGCATAACACGGGCTCACGTGATGCGCTTCGATCAGCAGCGGCAGGAACGGCTCGCGCCGCCACGCGTTGCCGCCGATCGCAAGCGCGCCGAGCGTGTTGCCGTGATAGCTCTGGCGCCGCGCGATGAAATGGCGGCGCTGCGGCTCGCCCTTCTCGACGAAATACTGGCGCGCGAGCTTCAGCGCGGCCTCGACCGCCTCCGAGCCGCCCGACACGAAATACACGTGTTCGAGGCCGGCCGGCGCGGCATCGACGAGCCGGTCGGCCAGTTCCTCGGCCACGTCGGTCGTGAAGAACGACGTATGCGCGTACGCCAGTTGCTGCGCCTGGCGCTTGATCGCATCGATCACGCGCTGATTGCTGTGGCCGAGACACGAGACGGCCGCGCCGCCGCATGCGTCGATATAGCGTTTGCCGGTCGAGTCGATGATCTCGATGCCATCGCCTGCGACGGCGACGGGCAAGGTGGCGCGCGGGGCGCGATGAAATACGGTCGTCATGCGTTGCCTCATGGATCAGGACGCGCCGTGTGCGCGTCCGGACGGCACGATGCGCGTCGCAAAGCGCTGCGTGCCGTGTTGATGAATGCTGAAATCGATCGCCGCCGCGCCGATCGCGAACACCGCCGTCGCCAGCGTGTTCTCGTCGTCGGGGTCGGCCGGGTCGTCGCGATAGATCGGCAGCCCTTCCGGCGCGCGATCGCCGAGCACGCGCAGCAGCGCGGCTTCGTCGATCGTGTCGATGCCCGGTGTCAGCGCGTCGACGCGCCGCTGGCGGTCGGCCGACGATTGCGTGACGATCTGCGCTTCCGCATCGCAACCGGGGTGCACGAGATGGTTCGCATGGCCGGCAAGCCGCGCCACGTCGACCACCGAGCAGCGCGCGGCACTCGCTTCGATACTGAGCAGCCGCGCATCGCCGGTCGCGCCGAGCGTATGGTGGAAGCCGCTCGCGCGTGCATGCGTGCGCAGCACGTCGGCTGCCGCGTCGAGCGACGTCGCATCGAGCACGGCGCGCGCGAGAATCATCCGCGGCACGCCCGGCGCGGGCGTCCGGATCCGCAGGTTGTTGATCGCCTGCGCGATACCCGCGCGGTTCGCGGCAAAGGTATGCCCCGGCAACGAGCCGGGGTAATAGAAACTGATGAAGCCCGGTTTGCCCGCAGGCTGCACGTCGACGAGCAGGCAGCGCTCGCGCAGGAACGGATCGCCGTCCTCGTTGTGCGCGATCCAGCGCGTGCCGTCCGCATCGCGCGCGGCCAGCGTCGTGCAGCCGTCCGGCGCGTTGTGGATCAGCTCGCCGCGGCAGTTCCACAGAAAGATGTCCTCGGCCGGCCAGCCGATGCCCGCCGCGATCCCGTCCAGTTCCGCGACGAGATCGGGGTACGCGGCCAGCGCGGCCTGCCGCAGTGCATCGACGAACGGATGGCCGCGCCAGCGGCGCACGGCCTGCCACGCGCCGCTCTGCTGCATGTACGCATCGAACACGGGACGGGCGAGCTCGCCGAGGCGCACGCCGATGTCGAACGGCGCGCCGGCGATGACGGGAGAAAGGGAAAGCGGCATGTCAGATGATTCGGTTTCTTTCAGGACACATGTTTCAGGAACTCCTTCAGGCGCGGCGTCGGCGGCCGGTCGATCAAGTCGACCGGATGACCGTCTTCGGCGATACCGCCCTGATCCATGAACAGCAGGCGCGTGCCGACCCGCTTCGCGAAGCCGATCTCGTGCGTGACGACGATCATCGTCATCCCTTCGGTAGCCAGATCCTGCATCACTTTCAGCACTTCGTGGCGCAATTCCGGATCGAGCGCCGACGTCGGCTCGTCGAACAGCATCAGCCGCGGCCGGATCGCGAGCGCCCGCGCGATCGCGACGCGCTGCTGCTGGCCGCCCGACAGCTCGGACGGGTAGTGATTCGCCCGCGATTCGAGACCGACCTTGTCGAGCAGCGCCATCGCCTGGTCGCGTGCGTCGGCACGCGACGCGCCGCGCACCTGGGTCGGCCCGAACATCACGTTCTCGAGCGCGGTCATTTGCGGAAACAGGTTGAATTGCTGGAACACCATGCCGGCTTCGAGCCGGATGTTGCGGATCGTCGTCGCGTTGCCGCGCACGCTCTGGCCGTCGACGAGCAGCTCGCCGCCGGTGATTTTCTCGAGTGCGTTGATACAGCGCAACATCGTCGATTTGCCCGACCCCGACGGGCCGATCACGACGACCACCTCGCCCGCGTCGATCTTCAGGTCGATATGCTTCAGCACCGGCACGTGGCCGAAGCTCTTCGACACGTTCTGGAATTCGATCATGCTCATAGGATCCTCATCCTCTTTTCGACGACCCGAAGCGTCAGCGTCATTGCGCCGGTAAGAATCAAGTAGATCACAGCCACCGCGCTCCAGATCTCGACCGCCTGGAAATTGCCCGCGATGATTTCCTGCCCCTTGCGCGTCAGTTCGCCGACGCCGATCACGATGAACAGCGACGTGTCCTTCAGGCTCACGATGCACTGGTTGCCGAGCGGCGGAATCAGCCGCCGGAACGCCAGCGGCCCGACCACCTTCAGCAGCACGCGCGGCATCGACAAGCCCATTGCGAGCCCCGCTTCCGTCAACCCCTTCGGGATCGACAGCAGCGCGCCGCGCACGACTTCCGCGAGATACGCGCCGGAATTCACCGTGATCGCGATGATCGCGGCCGTCAGGCCGTCGATGCGGATGTGCGCGAGCAACGGCAGCGCGAAATACAGGAACATCACCTGCACGACGATCGGCGTGCCGCGGATCAATTCAATGTAGACCTGGACGAGCACGTTCATCGCCTTCGGTCCGTATGCGCGGAACATCCCCGCGACCATCCCGACGATGAAACCGCCCGCCAGCCCGAAAAATGCGATGAACACCGTCAACCGGACCCCGTCCATCAGGTCCGGCAACGCCGCCCAGATCGCCGACCAATCGAAATTCACTTGTCGCTCTCCGTTCGATTCAAGACCGGCGCGGCCGCACGGCCGCGCGCTGTTGCCGCGTCACGCTCACATCTTCGGCGGTTCGGCACCAAACCACTTCTTGTAGATCTGCGCGTAACGACCGTCGGCCTTGATCTTCACGAGCGACGCGTTGACCTTCGGCACGAGCGGGCTGCCCTTCGGGAAACCCATCCCGTACTTGTCGCCGCTGACCGGCTGGCCCGCGACCTGCACCTTGCCCTTGCCTTCGTTGTTCACGAAGAACAGCACGTTCGGCGTGTCGTGCATCGCCGCGTCGACCCGGCCGGCTTCCAGCGCGAGGTAGGCCTGGTCGATGTTCGGGAACTGGCGGATCTCCTTCGGCTTCAGGTGCGCCTTGATCCAGTCGATCGTCGCCGTGCCCGTCTTCGCGGCGATCACCTTGCCGTTCAGGTCGTCGATCGACTTGATCGACGTGTTGCCGACCTGCACCATCGCCGCGAGGCCGCTGTCGTAGTACGGCGCGGAGAAGTCGATCGCCTTCTTCCGCTCCTCCTTGATCGTCATCCCCGACAGCGCGACGTCGATGTTCTGCGTCTGCAGCGCCGGGATCAGGCCCGCGAAATCCATCGGCTGGATCGTGTATTTCCAGCCCTGGTCCTTCGCGATCTCGGCCCACAGGTCGAGATCGAAGCCGACGTACTTGTCGCCTTGCTTGAACTCGAACGGCATGAACGACGTATCGGTCCCGACGACGAGCGTCTTGGTGTCCGCGTGCGCGATGCTTGCGCCGAGCGCGGCAGCAACCGCGACGGCTTTCAGGAAGGAACGGCGACTCATGGTTTCTCTCCGCATGATTGAGCGATGTAACCGGCCAGCCGGCCGGCGGTAACGACGACATCAAGCCGCACCGCAACATGCGATGTCGAATTAGACATTAATGCAACATGTGTTGTCAATCGCGATACTACGACAACAAAAAAGTCCGCAACGGAAAAATGCATCGAGACAAACCCGAGCCGCTCGGGCCGGATAGATCTGAGGAAACGGGGAGATGGGCGGTGTGAAGCGCCGCGCAGGTGGATGGCGGCGCGTGAAGAGAGGATGGTGGTGTCGGGTGTGGGCCGGCAGGTTGGCCATCCCGTGCGACAAGCGCGACGGGATGACGACCGTTCAACCATGAACGCATTCGCGCTGGACGGCCCGCTCGTTCATGCGAAACGTCGGCGATCCGCCGCGGCGTGGCCCGGGTGGCCGGGGTGGCCGGGGGCGGCCGCACGCGCGAAGCCGGCAAGCGCCGGCGCGGCTCAACGAACGGGACGGGATTCCCGTAACGACACCGGCCGGCGACGCGCCGATCCGGCGTCCGTCACGCCGCCACCCCGCTCGCCTGATGCGACACGAGCCGCGCATACGCGCCCTGCCGCGCCAGCAGTTCCGCATGACGCCCGGCCTCGATGACGCTGCCCTGCTCGATCACGAGGATCAGGTCGGCATTACGCACGGTCGACAGCCGGTGCGCGATGATGATCGACGTGCGTTGCGTCATCAGGTCTTCGAGCGCCGCGCGGATCTGCTGCTCGCTGATCGTGTCGAGGTGGGACGTCGCCTCGTCGAGGATCAGCACGGGCGCATCCTTCAGGAACGCACGCGCGATCGCGACACGCTGGCGCTGGCCGCCCGACAGTTGCACGCCGCGCTCGCCGACGCGCGTCGCAAGCCCGTCCGGCAGCCGCGCGACGAATTCGCCGAGCGCCGCCTGGTCGATCGCACGCTGCACGTCCGCGTCGGATGCGTCGTTCGCGGCGAGCCGGATGTTCGCTTCGAGCGTGTCGTTGAACAGGTAGGTATCCTGCGCGACCAGCGCGATGTGCTGCCGCAGGTCGTCGAGCCGCAGGTCGCGCAGGTCGACGCCGCCGAGCGTCACGCGACCCTGCTGCGGATCCCAGAAGCGCAGCAGCAGGCTCGCGACCGTCGACTTGCCGGCGCCCGACGCGCCGACCAGCGCGACCGTGCTGCCGGGCGGCACCTCGAAGCTCACGCGGTCTATCGCGGGCACGCTGCGGCCCGGATACGTGAAACGCGCGTTCTCGAAACGCACCGTCGGATTGCCTGGCATCACCTGCGCGCCGTCCGTCACGGTCACGGGTTCCTTCTCCAGCGCGCGCAAGCGGCGCGTCGACGCGATCGTGTCGGCCAGCTGGCGCGCGACCTGACCGATCTCCGCAACCGGCATGAACGCGGCCACGGCAACCAGCACCAGCAGCGGCAACGACTCGCGCGGAAACCAGCCGCGCGCACACAGCAGCGCGCCGAGCGCCGCGACCGCCAGCCCGCCGATCCCGCTCGCGATTTCCAGCGCGGCGCTTTGCGTCGACAGGTCATCGAGCAGCTTCCCGCGCTGCTTGCGGTACGCATCGGCCTCCGCGACGAACGCTTCGCGCCGGCGCGCGATCGCCTGGAACGCGGTCAGTTCCGCGAGCCCCTGGATCGTTTCGGTCAGGTGCGCGCCCAGTTGGCCGAGCGCTTCGCGCGCGCCGGTGCCGAGCCGGTCGACGTCGCGCCGGGCCAGCACGGGCGCCAGCCCGGCCCACAGCAGGAACGGCAGCAGCACGAGCGCGAGCGGCCACGCGACCGCCGCCAGCAGTATCAGCACGGCGGCCGGCACGAGCACCGCGACGAACGCGGGTGCCAGCGTGTGCGCGTAGAAATACTCGACCGTCTCCACGTCCTGCGTTGCGAGCGACACGAGATCGCCCGAGCGGCGGCGCAGCAGCCCGGCCGGTGCGAGACGTTCGAGCGTCGCGAACAGCGCAATGCGCATTTCCGCGAGCAGCCGGTACGCCATGTCGTGCGCGAGCCACGATTCGAGCCAGTGCAGAACGGCCGCCACCGGCGCGATGACGAGCAGCGCCGCGACGAGCGCGGGACTCGCGTGACCGGTCGACACCGCGCCGACCACCATCGCGCCGATCACGCCCACGCCGATGAATGCGAGCACGCGGCCGATCCCGAACAGCACGGTCAGCGCAACCTTGCCCTTCCACGGACGCACGAAGCGCAGCAGCGTCTGCAGGGTTTCCGGCCAGCCGATCGTCGCCGCATCGTCGTTCAGCGGCCGCACCTGCGGGCCCGACGACGCGCGCGCGGTGGCACCGGCCGTCGTCGCCGCGCCGACGGATTCGGCGACCGCTTCCAGTTGCGGCCCCATCAGCCGCCGATACGGGCCGTCGCGCGCGATCAGCGCCGCGTGCGTGCCCTCGTCGACCACCTGCCCCTGGTCGAGCACCAGGATACGATCTGCGCCGATCACGCTGGACAGCCGATGCGCGAGCACGAGCGTCGTCCGCCCGCGCGTGAGCCGGTCGAGCGCCTGCTGAATTAGCGCTTCGTTCTCCGCGTCGACCGACGACAGCGCCTCGTCGAGCAGCAGGATCGGCGCATCGCGCAGCAGCGCGCGGGCAATCGCGATGCGCTGGCGCTGACCACCCGACAGCATCAGCCCGCGTTCGCCGATGCGCGTCGCGTAGCCGTCGGGCAGCGCCGAGATGAAATCGTGTGCGTTGGCGGCGCGCGCGGCCGCGATCATGTCCGCGTCGCTCGCGTCGGGGCGGCCGAGCCGCAGGTTGTCGGCAACGCTGCCGTCGAACAGCGTCGCATCCTGCGCGACGACCGCGATCATCTCGCGCACCTGGCCGGCATCGAGCGCGCGCACGTCGTGACCGCCGATGCGGATCGCGCCGCCCTGCGCATCGTGCTGGCGCAGCAGCAGGCGCACGATGGTCGACTTGCCCGCGCCGCTCGGGCCGACGATCGCCACCGTCTCGCCTTCGCGAACCGAGAAGCTCAGCGCCGCATGCGCATCCGCGCGGCGCCCCGGATACGCGAAGCTGACGCCGTCGAATGCGATCTCCGGCCGCAGGCCCGTCACGCGCGGCGCGTCGGCAACCGGTGCGTGGCTGCCCGCGTCGAGCAGCGCGTGAATCGCATTCGCCGCCGACTGGCCGATCATCCCCTGATGCAATACCGAGCGCAGGTCGCGCAGCGGCCGGAAGATTTCGCTGCCGGCCATCAGCACGATCAGCAGCGCCTCGAGGCTCATGTCGCCGTTCCGCACGCGCCACGCGCCGACCGCGATCGCCGCGGCTGCGCCGAGGCCGGTGCCAAGATCGGTGAAGAGCCGCGTCAGCAGCCCCAGCGCGAGCACCCAGAACGTGCTGTCGGACAGCGCGCGCGCCTTCGCCGCCAGCTTCGCGCCGAACGCGGTGCTCTGCCCGAACGCCTTCAGCGTCGGCAGGCCCTGCACCGCATCGAGAAATTCCTCGCCGAATGCCTTGAATGCGGCCGAGCGCGCGAGCGCCGCGCGCCGGTCGGCGCGATGCACGAGCTGCGGCAGCGCGAGCGTGACGAGCGCCGCGACCAGCAGGATCGCGGCCGTCGGCACGTCCCACCATGCGAGCACCGCGAAGATCATGACCGGCGCGCACGCGGCGATCACGAGCTGCGGCAGGTAGACGCCGAAGAAGGTCTGCAACTGCTCGACGCCGTCGACGACGGCCAGCATCACGCCGCCCGTGCGTTCGCCGCTGAACCATGCGGGGCCGAGCGCGGCGATCCGGTCGAACAGCCGCGCGCGCAGCGTGGTCTGCACACGGCCCGCCGTGTGTTGCGCGAGCACCGTGCGGCGATGGTCGAGCCACGCACGCAACAACACGCAAGCCGCCGTTGCAACGACGGCTTCGCCGATGCTGCGTGCCGGCGCGCCGGAAAAGACCAGCGCCAGCACGCGGCCGAGAAACACGAATCGGAGGATGCCGACACCCATCGCGAGCAGCCCGAGCGCGACGGCCGCGGCCACCCGCCAGCGTAGTCCCGCCATCATTGCCCATAGTCGTCGGTCGAAATACATGAAGCCCTCCAGTCGGTGTTTTGGTGCGGTTTTTCTTGACCGGATCGAGGCTACCCGCGCCGCCCGCGCGCGGCAAAAGATGATTTTTCAACGGGTGTTGAGTCAACTACAATACCCCGCATGTCGCACCTTCCTCCCCTTAGCGCACTGCGAGCGTTCGAGGCGGCTGTCCGCCTCGGCGGGTTTGCGCGCGCAGCAGCCGAGCTGAATGTCTCGACGAGCGCGGTCAGCCACCAGATCCGCGCGCTCGAGGAATCGCTCGGCGCGCGGCTGCTCGAACGCAGCACGGGGCTCGGCGGCATCAGTCTCACGCCGGCCGGCGCACGCCTGCTGCCGGCCGTCAGCGATGCACTGACGCGCCTGACCGACGCCTGCGGCGAGATTCGCGGCACCGCGCAACGCTTGACGGTGTCCGCCAATGCGCCGTTCTCGTCGATGTGGCTCGCGCGCCGCCTCGCGGAATTCTCGTCGCTTCATCCCGAAACGCCGCTGCATGCCGTCGTGCTCGACGACGAACCGGATTTCGCGCGCAGCGGCGTCGATCTAGCGATCGTGCACGTGCCCGCGCACCGGCTGCGAGCCGACGACGACGTGCTGATGCGGGAGACGGTGTTTCCGGTATGCAGCCCCGAGCTGTATCCGTACGCGTCGGGGCACGTGTGCGTCTCGCGGCTGCTGCAGGAGATGCACGAGGACAGCCCCGAGATCGACTGGCGCAACTGGGCCTCGGAATTCGGACTGCCGGACGACTTCGAGACGAAGATCGTCCGCTACAGCAGTTTCAGCCAGGTGATCGGTGCGGCGGTCGGCGGTGCGGGCATCGCGCTCGGCCGCGTGCCGCTCATCGAGCCCGAGCTGCGCAGCGGGCGTCTGGTGCCGCTGATTCAGGGCCTCGAACGCGATGCGTCATGGCGTTTCGTGCTGCGCCGCCATCCTTCGACGCGGCACCGGCTGCTCGATCCGTTGATCGCGTTCCTGCGCCGCGAGGCGGATGCGCCGCCGTTCACCGCGAAGATCGTTGCGCCCGCATCCAACGACAGTCACGCGCGGGGCGCGGGCGGCGCTTAAGGGCGCAGCTTAGGGCCGGCACGCAAAACCGGCCTCGCCCGCTCACCCACCCGTCACGGCGTGGCGAAGAACAGCGCAACGACACACGCCATCCCGGCGAACCACACGAGCGAACGCAGCGACGCCCAGTTCAGCAGGTACATCAGCGTATAAACGACGCGGATCGCGACGAAACCCATCGCGAGCTGGTCGACGTGGTGCGCGTTCGCGCCGTTGTGCCACGCGACGACCAGCGCGGCCGTGAACAGCGCGAGCGCTTCCCACGCGTTCTGGTGCGCAGCCTGCGCCCGTGCGCGCCAGCCTTCGAGTTTCGCCAGGTAATCGCGCGGCGTACGGTTGTCGTAGCCCTTGCGCGCCTTCGCCAGGAACGTCAGCGGGAACGGCAACAGCGCCACGATGAACAGGCACAGCTGGGACGTCGTCATCAAAGTCTCCTCCTTTATGATTACATTGTTCAATGACAAGATCGTCGAGAGCTTAGCATTGCGCCGCGCCGTTCGCGCACCGATTTTCTAGACGGGAGACTCGGCCGAGCGTGCCGCCGACCGCCTTGGTCGGCCTGGTTCGCCGCCCAAATTTCAACCAAATCGTCGACAAATACGTTAATTAAAACTGGTCGAACACCAATAAGATAGCGCTCAACACTGGCTTGGCGCGCTACCGCGCCAACCCGCCGCCCCCTATTGCGCCGCCGCGCGCCGAACGACATCCGACCCGAGCCATCGCCATGCCCCGCCCCATCGTCGCCCACATCCGCCCCGACGCCGTCCGCCACAACCTCGACTTCATCCGCCGCACCGCCGCACAATCGCGCGTGTGGGCCGTGATCAAGGCTAACGCCTACGGCCATGGCATCGAGCGGATCTACCCTGGCCTCGCGGCCGCCGACGGCATCGCGCTGCTCGATCTCGACGAAGCCGTGCGCGTGCGCGAACTCGGCTGGGACAAGCCCGTGCTGCTGCTCGAAGGGATCTTCGAACCGGCCGACATCGAGCTGGCCGATCATCACCGGCTGACGGTGGCCGTGCACTGCGACGAGCAGCTCGACCTGCTGATCGCCGCGAAGCCGCGGCAGCCGATCGACATCCAGCTCAAGAAGAACTCCGGGATGAACCGGCTCGGCTATCGGCCTGCCGCCTTCCGCGCCGCGTGGGAACGCGCGGCGAGCGCGCCGTCGATCGGCAAGATCACGCTGATGATGCATTTCGCGAACGCCGACGAAGGCGAGGTCGACTGGCAGCTCGAACAGTTCGATGCGACCACGGCGGGGATTCCGGGCGAGCGCTCGGTGTCGAATTCGGCGGCCGTGCTGTGGCATCCGCGCGCGCACCGCGACTGGGTGCGGCCCGGCACGATCCTGTACGGCGCATCGCCGACGGGTGCGTCGCGGCACATCGCCGATACGCCGCTGATGGCCTCGATGACGCTGACGAGCAAGATCATCGGCGTGCAGACGCTGTCGCCGGAAGAAACCGTCGGCTACGGCCGCCGCTTCACGGCCGATCAGGCGATGCGGATCGGCGTCGTCGCATGCGGCTACGCGGACGGCTATCCGCGCCACGCGCCGACCGGCACGCCGATCGCGGTGGACGGCGTGATGACGCGCGTCGTCGGCCGCGTGTCGATGGACATGCTGACCGTCGACCTGACGCCGTGCCCGAACGCGGGCATCGGGTCGGCCGTCGAGCTGTGGGGCGACCAGGTGAGAGTGGACGACGTCGCGGAAGCCAGCGGCACGATCGGCTACGAGCTGATGTGCGCGCTCGCGCGCCGCGTGCCGGTCGTGATCGTGCCGCCCGGCGCGTCGACCGCGCAGCCGGCGCTGCGGACAGGGAGCTACGGACGTTAAGGTGAATGCGGCGATGCGCTGCCGCGTCGCTGCGCATACCGCGCCACTTGCGGGCCGCCTCGGGCGGCCCGCTTGCGTTCCGGCGGACGGAAAATTCGAGCCGAAGAAAACGCGTCGGTAACGGCCCGCCCGCTCCGTTCGACGCGCCCGTTCAGCGACGTGCTACGAGCGCCAAGTCGGCTTGCGCTTCTCGAGGAACGCGTCGATCCCTTCGCCGGCATCCTCTTCCATCATGTTGCGCGCCATCACGTCGCCTGCGTACGCATAGGCTTCGTCGAGCGGCAACTCGCGCTGGCGGTAGAACATCTGCTTACCGACTCGCACCGCGGCCGGGCTCTTCGCGACGATCTCCGCGACCTTGCGCGCGACGGCCGCGTCGAGCGCGTCCTCGGGCACGGCCTCGTTGACGAGCCCCCACGCGGCGGCCGTCGCCGCATCGACGAAACGCCCGGTCACGAGCATGTCGAACGCGCGCTTCGCCGTGACGTTGCGGCTCAATGCGACGGCCGGCGTCGAACAGAACAGCCCGACGTTGATGCCCGATACCGCGAAGCGCGCGGTGTCGGCCGCGATGGCGAGGTCGCACGCGGCGACGAGCTGGCAACCGGCCGCCGTCGCGATGCCCTGCACGCGCGCGATCACCGGCACCGGCAATGCGCGCATCGCCAGCATCACGCGGCTGCATTGCGCGAACAGCGTGCGGTAGTAATCGAGGTCCGGCTTGCCGCGCATCTGCCGCAGGTCGTGGCCCGCGCAGAACGCCTTGCCTTGCGCGGCCAGCACGACGCAGCGCACGTGCGGATCGGCCGCCAGCGTATCGAATGCATCGTGCAGGCTCGCGAGCATCGCTTCGGACAACGCGTTGAACTGCTGCGGCCGGTTCAGCCGCAGCGTGACGACGCCGTCGTGCGACTCGCGCAACAGGATCGGCTCGGCAGTCTCTTGATCGGGTTCCATGATGTTCCGCTCGACGGGTTTCGATCGGGCGCACACGGGCGGCACGCGCCCGCGTTCGCGACTGACATGATCACGAATCGTCCTCCACATTGCGCGCGACGTCCAGCCGGGACGGCCAGCATGCCTGCGCACCGCCGCACGGCGGCGCCTCGGCTTGCGCGCGTTACGGGTGCCGCTGCGCAAGCTTCCCCATGCTCGCGCCTGCGATCAGCGCGACCAGCACCGCCGCTGCATACGTGGCAAAGCCGAGCACCGCGACCGCCCGCAGCGCCGCCATCAGATTCGGCAACAGCATCGTCGCGGCGCCGGCGATTGCGACGCCGAGCAGGCTCCCTGCCTGCCTTGCCGCATTGAGAAATCCCGATGCGACACCCGCCGCATCCGCCGGCACCTGTTCGAGCACGGTCGCGATCATCGGCGCCACGGACAACGCGGTCCCGGTGCCGAATGCCGCCATCGCCGCCCACGCCGCGGGCCACGGCGCGTGCATCGTCAGCGCGGCCGCGAGCGCCGGAACCGCGCACGTCGCGAGGAAAAGGCCGCCGGCCATCAGCTGCGTCGCGCTGGCCCGCCCGAGCAGCTTGCCCGACAACAGGTTGCCGAGCGACAGGCTCAATGCAAGCGGCAACAGCATCAGCCCCGTCTGCCGCGCATTCAGCCCGAGGTTGCCGTGCAGGTACAGGCTCAGGATGAACAGCAACCCGAAATAGCCGACATAGACGAGGGTGCCCATCACGTTCATCGCAATGAACACGCGATTACGAAACCACACGAGCGGCACCATCGGATCGGCGGTGCGCCGCTCGACGACAATCAGCACGGCGGCGGCGAGCGCGGCAACCAGAAGTGCGGCGAGGACTTCAGCCGCGCCCGGACCACGCGTCGGCAGCTCGATTGCGGCAAAGCACAGCGCGCCGAGCGCCGTGGCGCTGGCGAACTGGCCGGCCCAGTCGAAGCGCCGCGCGTCACGCCTGGCCGACGCGCGAACCAGCGCCGCCGCCCCGGCCAGCGCCAGCGCGCCGGTCGGCACGTTGACGAGGAACGCGCTGCGCCAGCCGAAATCCTCCACCAGCACGCCGCCCAGCACCGGCCCCACCGACGCGGCGACGGATGCGATACCCGCCCAGACGGCGATCGCCCGCGCCCGCTCAGCCGGCACATCGAAGGTGTTGCGCACGATCGCCAGCGACGCGGGCAGAAAGAGCGCCGCGCCCACGCCCTGCACGAATCGCGCAGCGACGAGCACGGTCACGGAGGACGCGAACCCGCATCCCGCCGACGCGCCGATGAAGAGCGCGAGGCCGGCGAGATAGGCGTGCTTCGCACCGAACCGGTCGGACAGGACGCCGCCCGCGAGGATCAACGCGGCGAAACTGAGCGTGTACGCATCGACGATCCACGCGAGCCCGGCGACCGTCGCGCCGAGGCTTGCGCGCATCGCCGGCAGCGCAACGTTGACGATAGTCGTATCGAGCACGGCCATGAACATGCCGATCGCGACGAGCGCAAGCGTGAAGCGGCGTTCGCGGGCCGTCAGACGACCGGCCGTCGTCAGCGGTGCGGCGAGGGAAGCAGAGGTGCAATCGGTCATGAGAACTCCAGGCTGAAGCCGAGAGTCTAGGAACCACTCGCGATGCAGAAAAGTGATAATTTCGCATTTACGTGATGCAGAAATGCATCCCCGCCACTCGCTACCGCCCTGCCGGATGAAACCGCTAATGCACATGAACTGGGACAACACCCGCTTCTTCCTCGCCCTGGCCCGCGCCGGCACGCTGCGGGGCGCTGCAGCACAACTGAACGTCGACCAGGCGACCGTCGGACGCCGGATCGCGGCGCTCGAAGACGAGCTTTCCGCGCGCCTGTTCCTTCGAACCCCGGCCCTCTATGTGCTGACGCCTGCCGGCGAAGCGCTGCTCGAACCCGCTGAAACGATGGAACGGGCGTCTCTCACCATCGAGCGACGTGTCATGGGGCTCGACGAGCAGCTTGCCGGGTCCGTGCGCATCGCCACGACCGACACGCTCGGCAAGCGTTTCGTCATTCCCGCGATCGCCCGCTTGCGGCGCAGGCATGCCGGTATCGACGTCGTGTGCGTGACGTCGGCGGAAATCGCCAATCTCACGCGCCGCGAAGCGGATCTCGCGATTCGCACGTTGCGGCCGGAATCGCCGGACCTGATCGTCCGGCGGCTCGGGCATCTCGAAACGGGCATCTACGCATCGCGCCGCTACCTGGCCGAGCGTGGCGAACCTGCCGCGGGCAGTGCGTTCGAAGGGCACGATCTGGTGATGTACCAGCAGCCGGTGGTGCCGACGATGTGGGATGCGCTGTGCGGCGAATCGACGTCGCGCGGCCGCGTGATGTTCCAGACATCGTCGACGATGATGCTGGTCGAGGCCGCGCTTGCGGGCCTCGGCATCGCGGAGCTGCCGTGCTTCCGCGCCGAAGCCGAGCCGGAACTGGTGCGCCTCATGCCGCGACGATGCAATCATTTCGACGTGTGGCTCGTCGCGCATGCCGATCTCTACAAGACCGCACGCGTGCAGGCCGTGATCGAAGCCGTCGTCGACGAATTCGCGACCGCCGCGCCCTCGGGCCGGTAACGAACGGGCTACCGATTCAGCGCGCGACCGGGTTCCGCCCGCCGCGCCATGCGCGCACGCCCGACCAAAGCTGCCCGATACCGGCGAGGAAAAACACGGCGCCCATCCCGCCGAGGGTCAGCACGGTGCCCCAGATCGCGCCGAACGTATTCATTCGCGCGCTCGTCCTGGGTTCATCCGGCGTGTAGCGCACCTCGACCGTCGCGCCGTCCGCCACACTGACGTCGCCGCCCTGCGGGTATTCGACATGCTCGCCCGCGAGCGTCGTGAATGCGATTTCCGGATGATGCGGCCCCGCGTTCAACTTGACGACGTGACCCGGCACGACCACCGACGTCCGCAGGAACTCGCGCGTCGACTGCGCGTACATGACGTCGCCGATCAGCATGCACGTGCCCACCACGGTGAACACGACGCCTTTCGCGATCAGCAGCTCCGTGTGCTGCGCGGCGGTGCGGGCGAGCGGTGCATGATCGATTTTCACTGGCATCTGTCCCGTTCCTGATTGTTGTGGATGCCGGGCGTGATGCGCATGACGCGCAGGCACGCCGCCCTCGGCATCCGGCAGGATACGAGCATCGCGGGGCACTGTAAATTGCGCCGCTGCCCGCCGCTTCCCTCCGCTACTCCGCGCTCGCGACGCGCGCGATCGTCTGCCGCAGCCAGACATGCGCGGCGTCGCCGTGCCGGCGCGCATGCCAGTGCTGCGCGAACTCAAACGAATCGCTTCGCGGGGATGATCGTCGTGCAATGGCAGACGCCCGCGCCGCGCGCGCCGGTTGCATCAGACAACGCGGCGGCCGCGCAACCCGAGCCGCTGCGTTGAATGCGCAACCGGCGTCCGGCCCGCACCCGCGAAGCGCGCGTCAGCCCGCGAGCTTCTTCAGCGCGTCGAGCACCGCGTCGCCCTTGAACGGCTTCACGATCCAGCCCTTCACGCCGGCGGCCTTGCCGCGCTCCTTCATCGCCGGGCTGCTTTCGGTCGTCAGCATCACGACGTTGACCGCCGTGTTCGCGAGTTCGCCGCGGATCTTCTCGACCATCGTCAGGCCGTCCATGTTCGGCATGTTCACGTCGCTGATCACGAGGCGCACGCCGGGCGTCGCCTTGAGCTTCGCGAGCCCGTCCTTGCCGTCGACCGCCGTCGCGACGTCGAGCCCGTGATTGCGCAGGAAGCCCGCGACCTCGTCGCGCACCGTGCCCGAATCGTCGACCACCAGAATCTTTGCCATGCCGTATTCCCCTTTCCTTGTTGCTGACTTCAAAACAGTTCGAGTTCGCCCGATTCGACCATCGGCCCCACGTCCTGCACCGATTCGCGGAAATCCTCCGGCGACCAGCTGAGGCTGAACACGAAACGCTGGTCGAGACAGACGGAGCGCCCCGATGCCGGGTCGGTCATCCGGTACTTGAAACAGAGCTGCGGACAGTCGCCGCCGAACGAAATGAATTTCTGCTTGTGATTGACGACGAGCGGCACCTGCACCGGATGGCGCGCCAGTGCCTCGGCGTCGCCGAGATAGCGGTTCTTGAACGCGCCCCACACGAGGTTGGTCAGCTCGCCGAGCACGCTGTTCACGTCGCGGAAATCGGGCGCGCGGCCGTCGTCGCGCGTGCCGCCGAGCATGTCGAGCAGCGGCTGCTCGCTCGTCTGCAGCAGCATGTAGCCGCGGCACCACGCGCTTTCGAGCGCGATCAGGCTGAACACTTCGCCGAAGATGATCTGGTCGCGCACGATGCACGGCGTGTCGTGCTCGATCGCCATGCCCGGAAACAGGCTGTCGATGCGCGCCTCGGTGATCTCCGAGATGCCGCGCACGAGCGCGTTCGGGTAGTCCCGGCCGAACAGGTATTCGTCGATCGCGCGCTTGAGCGGCGTCATGTCGTCCGCGACGTAGGCCGCACACGCCACCCGCGCCAGGGCGTCGGGGAGCCCGTCGCGCGACGCGAGCGATTCGCGGCGAAGGATGATCGGCAGCTCGGGCCGCAGCGCGTCGATCTGCGTCGCGATGATCGCGCTCTCGGCCGGCGAGCCGCCGTAATCCTCGGCCAGCAGAATCGCGCCGAGATCGATGTTCGAGCGCAGCACCTTCAGCAGCCGGTTGCGCCGCACGGTCAGGCCGACCAGGTTGTGCTCGTCGCAGAAACGCTTGATCGCATCGGCGTGCGCGCGGCTGTCATCGAGCACGAGCACCTTGCTGACGGGTTGGTCTACGGTCATGTCAAGGGTTCCTAATGGTCGGTCAGAAGAGTTCGAGCTCACCGCCGGTATCCACCGTGGCCGTGTCCGGCATGTGAAAATCGACCGGCGCGTTCGCGCACACGCACAGCGTCGCGCCGACCCGCACGTCGCCGTCGAGCGTCAGGTCGTATGCGGCGACGTGATCGGGCGCGAGCGCGGGCAGGTAGTCGATGCTCGCGCCGCTCAGCAGGTAAGGCGTCGACATCCCGAGATCGGGAAACGGCACGGTCAGCGCCTGGTTGATCGCGCCGCAGCACAGGTTCGCGACTTCCATGAACGCTTCGGGCAGCGGCCGCTGGCCGCTCGTGCCCGCCGTCGCGCCGGCGAAACGGCGGCGCGTCGCATCGTCGTCGCTGAAGCGCAACGCGAGCAGCAAGCGGAAATGCAGCGCGGATATCGTCAGCACCGCGACGTGCTCCGGCACCTTCGGTTTCGATCGCGACGCGGCACGCGCAGGCTCGTGTGCGTCGGCCGCGGACGGCCGGATGTCGCACGCGCCGCCGGACGCGAGCCGCGTACGCGCCGCATCGAAAAAGATCCGCTCGAAGCCGGCCCTGGCCTGCGCGCTGATCACGCCGCCTCTCCTTCGATCCGCGTGTGCAGTTGCCCGGCCAGCGTCTCGACGGTCGCGAGCGCGGCCGTGATCATCTTGCCGCCGGCCTGGATGTCCTGGAACGTCGCAGCCGTCACGAGATCGTTGCGGTTCAGGCTATCGCGATAGCTGTTCGACAGTTGCTGCGAGCGCGCGGCCAGCCCGCGCACCTCGCTCGCGACGATCGAGAAGCCGCGCCCGGCCGTGCCGGCACGCGCGGCCTCGATCGACGCGTTGAGCGACACGATCGACACGTGCGCGACGATCGCCGACAGTTCCTGGTTCTTCGCGCGCATGTCCTGGTTCTGCGTGGTCAGCGAGATCATCTGCTCGTGCCAGCGCTCGAACGTGCCGGCGAGCCCGCGCAGGCGCGCGGCTTCGTCGGCGATCTTCATCGCCTGCTGCGCGAGCGCGGCGCGATCGGCCGACAGCGCCTGCAGCGCGTCGCGCTGCGCGCCGGTCGCAGACGCCTCGCGCGCCAGCGCATCCTCGAGTTCGGCCTCGCGTTGCGTCCATGCATCGGCCGCTTCCGCATGCGCCGACGCCGCCTGTTCGGCGCGCGCCTCGGCCGCCTCGAGCGCGCCGCGCAACGCATCCGCGTCGTGTTCCATCGCCGCGACGAGCCGCCTGCGCATCACGCGAAACGCGACCGCCGCCACCACCGCGACGACAACGCCGCCCGCCAGCGCGGCGGCAACCTGAATCATCCACGCCTGCACGATCACTTCGTCACTCCGCCGCGCCGATATCCGCGATACGTGCGCGCTCGTGCACGGCGTCGTGACCGGCGCCGTCCGCCGCGAAGCGGGCCGGCAGCGACACGATCGTCTCGAACGCGCGATACGGTGCGCCGACATGATCGTCGGTGAAGCGCAGCGCGATATCGCCACCGTCGCGCTTCAGGAAGTTGCGTACCGCGTCCATGCCGACGCCGCGTCCCGACACTTCGGTCACCGCGTGCGCGGTCGAGAAGCCCGGCCGGAAGATCAGCTCGGCCACATCTTCGTCGGACAGCCCCGCGTTGTCGTCCGCATCGATCCAGCCGCGTTCGTGCGCGATGCCGCGAATCCGGTCGAGCGCGAGGCCGCGGCCGTCGTCGCTGAGCACGAACCACAGCTCGTCGCTGCCCACGCCGACCGCGATGTCGATCGTGCCGGACGCCGCCTTGCCGGCCGCACGCCGCTCGTCGGACGATTCAATGCCGTGATCGATCGAATTGCGCAGCAGGTGCATGAACACGTTCTTCAGCGTCGCGCCGATCTCACTGCGCACGCGATGGCCGTGGCTGTCGATATGCACGACGGGCGCCGGCTTGCCGAGTTCGGCCGCGAGCGACGGCAGCGACTCGATCACGCCGCCGAGCGCGTCGCCGATGCCCTGCGTGCCGAGCTGGCTCAGCATGCGGCGCACGGAATCACGCGCCGCGTGCCAGTCCGCTACGTTCGCCGGATCGGCGCCGTCGAGCACGCGCAGGCTCTCGCTGATATGCGCGCGTTCGACCATCAGGTAATCGGCCCCGCCCTGCGCCGGTTCGCCGCTGCGGCCGAGCGTGACCGCGTTGATCGTCGCGTAATGTTCGACCGCCTCGCGCACGCGGGCCAGGTCGTCCATCAGCGCGTCGCGGTTCCACTCGGGGCCGCCATCCGCACGGCGCAGCGACTCGTACGCCTGCTCCGCCTCATGAACGATGTTGGTCAGGTGCTGGAGGCTGTACGTGCGCGCGTTGCCCTTGATCGTGTGCATGTTGCGGAACAGCGCCGCGACGATCGAGTGATCGACGCGCTCGTGCTGGCGGATCATCCGCTCGTTCTCGCTGAGGAAGCCCTTCGCGCTGTGCACGAAGTCGTGGAACTTGTCCTGGCTGATCGACAAAATCTCGCCGATCATCTCGAGGCGGCGCTGTTGCTCGCCAGCCTGCGCGGTCAGCTCGCGAATCTCCGTCACGTCGCGCACGCACAGCATCAGGCGCACGACCGTGTCGGTCTCGTCGGTGATCGCCGACCAGCTCAGGTCGAGCCACTTCTCGCGGCCGTCCGGCATCCGCTTCGCGACTTCGTTGACGAGCAGGTGCGCGTTGAACTCGAAGTTCATGCTGTCTTCGCCCAGGCATGCGTGCACGGCCGCATCGACCTGCGAACGCGCGTCGGAGCCGATCCCCGAATCGTCGAACACGAGCGCCATCAGGTCGCGGCCGGCGATGTCGCTCGTCTCGAAGATGGTTTCGAGGTACGCGGAATACTCCGCATGCACGACGCCGCCTTCGACGACGGTCAGGATCCCCTGCTGCATGTTCTGCAGCATCGCCTGGATGTCCGCCGTCTTCTGCTTGAGCTGCGCGGCGTTCTCCTGGATCTTCTCGATCATCCCGTTGAACGCGACGATCGAATGGCCGATCTCGTCCATCCGGCCCACCGGCACGCGGCGCGTGAAATCCTGGCTCGTCGCGATCTCGCTCATCATCGTCTGCATCCGGATCAGCGGGCGCGTGATCTGGCGATACAGCACGAAGCCGAGTGCGGTCAGCAGCACGATCACCGTGCCGGCGACACCCGCGATCGCGGTCGCCGTCGTCGCGAGCATCCCGTTCAGCGCGCTGATCGCGTCGTCCTTCTGGCGGTTCTTCTCGACGCGCAGCGTGTCGACGATGCTTTCGAGTTCGTCGCGATACTGCGCGACGTTCGCGAACAGGTAGGCCTGCGCCATTTCGGGCTTGCCGTCCGTCTTCATCTTCACGGTGTCGTCGATCGCCGCGAAATAGTTCGCGACGCTGTCCTTCGCCTGCGTGACGAGGCCTTCCTGCGCGCGGCCGACCGCCGACTTCGCCTGCACGTCGAGCGCGGCGCGCAGTGCGCCCTGCTTGGCCTTCAGCTCGTCGCGCGCCTGCGCGGCGGTGTTCGCGTCGGGCGCGTAGACGAGCGTCATCGTCGCGATCTGGATGTTCTTCACATCGGCGACGAGATCCGCCGACGCGAGCGCGCTCGGCACGATTCCCTGGGTGACCTGACGCACCTCGGACGCGCTCTTGCGTGTCTGGTACACGGCATAGATGCCGATCGCGGACAGCGCGAAGAAGGTCAGGACGACTAGCAGCGTAATGCGATGACGGATGGTCATGAGTACAGCTCCCCGCAGCGATCCGGCTTCGATCGCCCTTTGGTCTATTGAAAGAATGTGAGCGCCGAATTATCGGGGATGGTGTATGACTGTCCGATGACCGTAATTCAATCGGTCATTGAGGAAATTGCAATGATTAATTGCGGCGAAAAAACCCTAAAGTTTTTCGCGGATCGACCGTTAACCACCGGGCACCCGCGCCAGAACGGCTGCGGCGTGTGACGAATCGGCGGCATAGCGGATATTCATTGTTTTATTCGGATTCCGCCGATTCAATTTCATTGATGATCGGTAAAACGTTTGCGCATTATCGCGCGAGTCGATTACTTTCCGTCCCTTGATGCGAAAAATATCGCATGCGATGCGCGGGCTCGCGCCGGCCCGCGTCGTCGCTTACGGATCGAGCGCGCCGCCCGACCAGCCGGCCGACGGCCGCGAACCCGTCAGCTTCAGCGCGACGTCGCCCTGCGCGACCAGCCGCTCGCGGTTGCGCGTGACGATGCGCCCGGCCTGCGGCGCGACCAGCACATGCTCGCTGCCTGGCACGCCCGGATGCGCGACGATCCGCGCGACGCGCTCGCCGGCCTCGACCGTCGCGCCGAGTTCGCGTTCGTAGACGAGCACGCCCGACACCGGTGCGATCAGTGTCTCCATATGCGCGATCGGTACGGCTTCGCCGTGCCAGTCGGGCGCGCCGGGCGACTCCGCAATCACGCCGCGGCCGCGCAGGAACGCGAGTACGCCGTCGGCATCGCGCTCGGCGAGCGCATCCGACACGTCGGACTGCCCGCGCAGCTCGACGGTCGCGACGAGCCGGTCGCTCAGGCCACCGCTGCGTGCCCAGTGCGCGACGACGGCGCCTTCGAACGCGCCGTCGTCGTCCTCGTCCCACAGGATCGCGACATCGGCGCCGAGCGCGGCGGCGAGATCGCTGCCCGCCGGCCACAGGTCGCGATGCAGGTACACGTACGGCAGCGCCTCGGAATCGGTATGGAGGTCGAGCACGATATCGGCGTCGCACGCGGCGGCAAGCAGCGTGCGCTGCCACGCGGCGAATGTCGTCGCGGGCCGGCGCGCAGCCGCCGATTCGTGGAAATGCCGGTTGAAATTGCGGTGCGTCGTTTCGTGAAAGCGGCCCAGCAGCCGCCCCTGCCGGAACTGCGCAAGCCCGAGCGGGTTGGCCTGCGGCACGACCGTGACCGTGCCGCGCAGCACGCCGCGATCGTGCGCCGCGCACAGTTGCGGCAGCAGCCGGTGCAGCACGAGCATGCCCGCGATCTCGTCGGCATGCACGCCGGCCTGCAGGTGCACACGCGGCCCGTCGCCGGCCGACAGGCGCCACGCGCGGATCGCGAGCGGTTGCCCGTTGTCGCCCGGCACCTGCCAGTTCAGCGTGTCGATCATCGTCTTTTCTCCTTCAGGACCGGTGCATCATGCATGACGATTCACGACGACGCACGCGAATCGGCGCCAAGGCTTGCGACGAATGCAGCGATGCGCTCGCACGCGTCGGTCAGCCGCGCATCGTCGACGACGAAACCGAAGCGCACGAAGCCCGACGCGGTGTCGCCGAACGCGCTCGCGTCGAGCAGCGCGACCTGCTTCGCGCGGAACAGCCCCCACGTGAACGCATGCGCATCCAGCCCGGTGCCGCGCACGTCGACCATCATGAACATCCCCGCTTCCGGCAGCAGGCAGCGCAGCCCCGGCACGTCGCGCAGGCGCGCGTAGGCGAGATCGCGGCGGCGCCGGTAGAGTTCACGCATGTCCGCGACGATCGCGGCCCGGTTGTCGAGCGCGGTGACGGCCGCCTGCTGGATGAAGCCCGGCAGCCCGTACAGCATGCACAGCGCGAGCCGCTCCGCATGCTCGATCAGCTCCGTCGGGCCAATCGCCCAGCCGACCCGCCAGCCCGGCATCGCATGTGATTTCGACAGGCTGCCGAGTGTCACCGTGCGCTCGGCCATCCCCGGCAGCGACGCGATGCTGACCATTTCGCGCTCGAACGTCAGCGCCGCATACACCTCGTCGGACACGACCCACAGATCGCGCTCGCAGGCGAGCCGCGCGATCCGTTCGAGGTCCGCGCGCGGCATCACGACGCCGGTCGGGTTGCAGGGCGTCGCGAAGAAGATTGCTTTCGTGCGCGGCGTCACGGCCGCTTCAAGCGCGTCGAAGTCGAGATGAAAACCGCGCGATGCATCGACCGGCACCGGCACGAGCGTCGCGCCCGACGCGCGCACGCTCGCCTCGTAGGTGAGGTACATCGGCTCCGGCACGATCACCTCGTCGCCCGCCTCGCACAGGCACATCGCCATTGCGAACAGCGCGTTCTGCGCGCCGGCCGTCACGATTACGTGCTCGGCGCCGACCGCCTGCCCCGACGCTTTCGCGTGCTCGCGCGCGATCGCCGTGCGCAGTTCGGCGCGGCCGCGTACTTCGCTGTAGTGCGTGTCGCCGCCGCGCAGCGCGGCGACCGCACGCTCGACGATCACGTCGGGCGTCGCGAAATCGGGATCGCCGACGCTCAGGATGATCGCCGGCTCGCCGGCGGCAACTGCCTGCTGCGCCGCGTAGTGAATGTCCCATGCGGTCGTGCGCTTGCCCTGCAGGCGATCGACCAGCTTCGAATAGTTCATGCGTCCTCCATCGCGCGGCGTCCGTCCGGCTGCCGCGCCGTCAGTGGGTTCATTCAGCGCGGCATGCGCACGGGCACGCGCCGCTCGAGCCGGCCGAACGCGCGCTCGATCACGAACGCGAGCGCGACATAGATCGCCGCGATCGCCAGCAGCGGCTCGTAGGTCCGCAGCGTCTGCGCGCGGATATAGTTCGCGGCGCCAAGCACGTCCATCACCGCGACCGTCGATGCGAGCGCCGTCGATTTCAGCAGCATCACGGTCTCGCCGGCCAACGTCGGCAGCAGAATCTGGATCGCGCGCGGCAGCCATACGCGGCGCGCGATCATCGACGGGCGCATCCCCATCGCGCGCGCGGCCTCGATCTCGCCCTTCGGCACGCCGCGCAGGCCGGCACGCAGTACCTCGCCGACATACGCGCCGACGCTGATCACGAGCGCGAACGCGACATACCAGAAACCGTCGCGCAGGAACGGCCAGAACACGCTGTCGCGCAGCGCGGGCCAGCCCGCGAACAACGAGCCGACGCCATAGTAGATCAGGTAGATCTGCACGAGCAGCGGCGTGCCGCGTATCACCTCGGTGAAACCCTTGCTGACGCGCGCGACGATCGGGTTCGGCGACAGTCGCGCGAACGCGACGGCGATCGCGAGCCCGAAGCCGAATACGGCCGAGATGACGAGCAGCTTGACGGTGGTCAGCACGCCGAGCAACAGCAGCGATCCATAGGAAGACAGTACGCTCAGATCCATGACGTTGATCCGGTTCGATGGGAAAGCATGCGGGAGAGCGCGGCGCGGTTCACGATGCCGGCATCCAGCGGCCGAAGCGGCGCTCGATTTCGCGGAACAGCACACCGGACAGCGACGTGATCGCGAAATACACGGCAGCCACCATCAGGTAGTAGTGCATGTATTCGCGCGTCGAACCGGCCGCCTGCTTCGCCGTGTAGAGCAGCTCGCTGTAGCCGACCACGCTGATCAGCGCGCTGTCCTTCACGAGGATCAGCCACAGGTTCGCGAAACCTGCCAGCGCGTACGGCGCCATCGCCGGCAGCGTCACGCGCCGGAACACGAGCCCCGGCGGCGCGCCGAAAGCGCGGCCGGCCTCGATCTGCCCGTACGGAATCGCAAGGATCGCGCCGCGGATGATCTCCGCCGCGTACGCACCCTGCACGATGCCGAGCACGATCACCGCCGCCGCGAACCCGTTGACCGCGACCGGCCCGACGCCGATCGCCGTCATCAGCAGGTTGATCGCATCGGTGCCCGCGTAGTAGAGCAGCAGGATCAGCAGCAGTTCGGGCACCGCGCGGCACACCGTCGTGTAGCCCTGCGCGATCCGCTCGAGCGCGCGCACGCCGGACAACTTCGCGGCCGCGCCCAGCAACCCGAGCACGATGCCGACGACGAACGCGCCGAGCGAAATCTCGAGCGTCACGCCCGCGCCCTGCAGCAGCGCGACGCCCCAGCCGTCCGGGTCCATGCCCAGGTAGCTCACCCATCCCCAACCGTCCATGCCGCCTCCTCGTCCGTGCGTGCGCCGGTGTATCCGTGTGCCGGTAGCGGCGCGATCAGTGCGGCCAGAGGTCGATCGGGAAATACTTCTTCGCGATCTGCGCGTACTTGCCCGACGCATGCAGCTGTTCGAGCGCCTGGTCCATCTGCTGCTTCAGCGGCGCATCGGCCTTGCGCATCCCCGCGCCGACGCCGTAGCCGAAGATCGCCGGATCCATCTTCACGCTGCCGGGGCCCTTCAACTCGAACGTCGAGCCATCCTTCGACTTCAGGAAATCGAGGATGCCGAGCTGGTCGAGATACATCGTGTCGATCCGGCCCGCGACGAGATCCGCGTTGCAGTCGTCCTGCGTGTTGTACAGGCGCACCGTCGCGCCCTTGCCGTACGCCATCTTGATGAACTCCGCGTTCGCGGTGGAGCCCTGCACGCCGATCACCTTGCCCTTCAGGCCGTCGGGCGTCAGCGTGAGCTTCGTGTTCTTCGCGCCGACGAAGGTGCCCGGCGTCTCGTAGTACGGCCGCGAGAACGCGATCACCTTCTGGCGCTCCGGCGTAATCGACATCGAGTTGAAGATCACGTCGATCTTGTCGCTGAGCAGCGCCGGGATGATGCCGTCCCACGCGACTTCCTTGATCTCGCACTTCGCCTTCATCTGGTCGCACAGCGCGCGGATCAGGTCGGCCTCGAAGCCGCTCCACTGCCCGGTAGGGCTCTTCATCAGGAACGGCGGATACGGTTCGGCGGCGACGCCGAAGCGCAGCACGCCCGACGACGCATGCGCGGAACCGAGCGGCGCGAGCGCCGCGACGACGATACTGAACAGGCACAGCAGACTGCGTACGACACGTTTCATGGTCGGACTCCTTGCAGGAAAGATAGGGATCGGGCGGGCCGGCCCGCGCGTTCGCGGGCGGCTCCCGTGATTCAGTGGTGCTGCCGGTGCGCGTTGACGAACTGGCGGCAGCGTTCGCTCTGCGGCGCATCGAAGATTTCCGACGGCGTGCCGCTCTCCTCGACGCGCCCCTGGTGCAGGAACAGCACCTTGCTGGACACGTCGCGCGCGAACGCCATCTCGTGCGTGACGAGTATCATCGTGCGGCCTTCGCACGCGAGATCGCGGATCACCTTCAGTACTTCGCCGACGCGCTCGGGGTCGAGCGCGGAGGTCGGCTCGTCGAACAGCATGACTTTCGGCCGCATCGCCAGCGCACGTGCGATCGCGACGCGCTGCTGCTGGCCGCCGGACAGGAAGGCCGGATAGACATTGCGCTTGTCGGCCAGGCCGACGCGTTCGAGCAGTTGCTCGGCGCGCGCGATCGCTTCGGCGCGCGGTTCGCGCAGCACATGCACGGGCATCTCGATCACGTTCTCGAGCACCGTGCGGTGCGCCCACAGGTTGAAGCTCTGGAACACCATGCCGAGCCGCGTGCGGACCCGCTCGACCTGACGCGCATCGGTCGGCACGGTGCGCCCCTTGCGGTCTACTTTCAGCCCGATCTCCTCGCCGTCGACGACGATGCGCCCCCGGGTCGGCGTCTCGAGCAGGTTGATGCAGCGTAGCAGCGTGCTCTTGCCCGATCCGCTCGCACCGATCAGCGAGATCACCTCGCCTTCGCGCGCGCTCAGCGACACGCCCTTCAACACTTCCAGGTCGCCGAACCGCTTGTGCAGATCTTCCACCTGCACGCGTTCCTCGACGTCCGTTTTCACGCTCTCCACCCGCGCCAACATGCTGTCTCCTGTGTCGAATTCTCACGCCCGTCCCACGCGGGATCGTGGCGTCTTGTTGAATGGCCGACCAACCTCATGCGGAGTCGAGTATAGGTGCTGTTGAACAATGGTTCAACAGTTTTAAAATAATCCAGAGCAAGGGTTTTCGCGGGTTTCGCGACGCTTTCATCACCGTAATTGAACAAGCGTCCGGCACTCCCCTATAATCGGTGCCATGACGATTCCGTAAGGTCACCACGTGAAAAAGACTCCTGGCACGGCACCGGTTCAGGCACGCAGCCGCGGTATCCGAGAAACACCCGCGGTGCGTCAGCAATCGATCATCGACGCGACGATGCGCTGCATCGCGCGCTACAGCTATTCCGAGACCACGATCGACCGCATCTGCGCGGAAGCGAAGGTCTCGCGCGGGCTGATCAATCATCATTTCCAGTCGAAAGACGAACTGATGGCGCAGACCTACAAGCGGCTCGCGACCGACCTGCTCGACGTGTCGCGCGCGGCGGCCGCGAACGCGACGGGCCCCGAGGAAAAGCTCGACGCGATCATCAAGGTCTGCTTCGCCACGCCGGTGTTCGCGCCGAAGAACGTGAAGGTATGGCTCGGCTTCTGGAGCGTCGCGCACAGCGACCCGGTGATCCGCAAGGCGCACAAGGAGCTGTACAGCGGCTACCGGCAAGCGTTGAAGAAGCTGTTCGACCAGATCGCGGAAGTGCGCGGCGGCACCGTCGACAGCGATCTCGCCGCGCTGACACTGACGGCCGTGATCGACGGCTTCTGGCTGGAGCTGGCGCGCGACCCGACGTCGTTCACCGCGGAAGACGCGCTGACGAGCTGCCTGCGCGTCGTCGATACGTTCCTCCCGCCGCCGAAGACGGCCCGCAAGCGGGCGTAACGCATCACGCGCGCACCCGTCGCCGGGCGACCGGCGGCGGCAACGACGGCCTCGCACAGCGAGGCCGTTCGCGTTTTCAGGCCGCGCGGATCTCGATCAGGTACGGCGCGTCGTGGGCGGCCGCTTCGCTCAGCGCACCGGCCAGCGAGGTACCCTCTTCGACCCGCTGCGCACCCCATCCGTACGCACGCGCGATCGCGACGAAATCCGGCGTGTGCAGATCCACGCCGACCGGCTCGACACCGACGTCGACCATCGCGCGCTTGATCTCCCCGTACCCGCCGTTGTTCAGCAGCACGACGATCACGCGTGCGCGGTGCTGCACCGCGGTACCGAGCTCCGCGAGCGTGTACTGGAGCCCGCCGTCGCCGGCCACGCAGACGACCGGGCGCGACGCGTCGCCAATGCTCGCACCCACGGCGGCCGGCAGCCCGTAACCGAGCGAGCCGAATCCCACCGACGCGTTGAACCAGCTGCGCGGGCGCGGCGCCGCGAAACCGACGTTGCCCGCGTAAACGATGCGGGTCGAATCGCCGACGATCGCCGCATCGGGTAACGCGTCGCGCACGCTGTCGAGCAGCGCGAGGTCGCGCCGCATCTCGTCGTTCAGTTCCTGCCGCGCCGCCGCGCGGCACATCGCTGCGCGTTCGACGCCGTCGCCGTCCGCGCGCGCGGGCGCAGCGGCCGGCCAGCTGCGCCGGAGTGCGCGCACGGTTTCGCCGACGTCGCCGAGCAGCGGCAACGCGGGCACCGCGTTGCGGCACAGCTGTTGCGGGTCGATGTCGATCCGCACGAGCGGCGCGGGTATCGCGAAGCTGCGTGTTGCGTACAGATCGTAGTCGGTCGGCCCCAGCTCGGTGCCGAGCGCAATGATCAGGTCGCTGTCGCGCATCAGCGCACGCACCGCGTCGCTCGACGCCGACCACGCGATGCCGAGCGGATGGGCGGGCGGCAGCACGCCGCGCCCGTTGATCGTCATCACGACCGGTGCGTCGAGCGTTTCCGCGAGCCAGCGCACGTCGTCGGCTGCGTCGAGCGCGCCGCCGCCCGCGAGGATCAGCGGCGCGCGCGCGGCGGCCGCCTTCGCACGGAATGCGTCGATGCCCTGGGCCGATGCGGGCCCCGGCGCGATGCGCGGCGGCGCGGCCGGCACCGGCGGCAACGCATCGGCAGGCGCCGCGAGCACGTCGAGCGGAATCTGAATATGCACGGGGCGCGGGCGGCCGCCCGAAAACACCGCGAATGCGCGCGCGATCGCCTGCGGCAGCGCGTCGGCGCGCGGCACCGTGTAGCTGAACGCGGCGACGTTGTCGGCGAACGCATGCTGGTCCGGCAGTTCGTGCAGATGGCCGTTGCCCGAACCAATGTCGCCGGATGCGTTGACGCTCGAGATCACCAGCATCGGAATCGAATCCGCATACGCCTGCGCCATCGACGTCGCGATGTTCGTCATGCCGGGCCCGGTGATCACAAAACACACGCCGGGCTTGCCGGTCGCGCGCGCATAACCGTCCGCCATGAAACCCAGGCCCTGCTCGTGGCGCGCGCTCACGTGACGCAGCGCGCTGCCGGCCAGGCCGCGATACAGCTCGATCGTATGCACGCCGGGAATGCCGAACACCGTGTCGACGCCGTAGGCGGCGAGCAGATCGACGAGGTACATGCCTACTGTTTTCATAAGGTTTCCATCGTTCAGGACAGGTTTGAAGATCGTACGCCGGCCGCTGCCGTCAATGCGCGAGCCCCGGCAGCAGTTCGCGCACGCCCTGCGCGAGCATCTGGAACGCGATCGCGGTCAGCACGATGCCGGACAGCCGCTCGACCAGCGTCCTGCCGATCTCGCCGAGCCGGCGGCACCACGACGCCGAGCACGCATACGTGAGCCCGATCACGCCCGCATGCAGCACACAGGCGGCGCTCAATGCCAGCAGGTCGGCGGGCGTATGGAAGCGCGTCGCGGTCGTGATCACGAGCGACATCACCGCACTGCCAATCGACAGCGGAAAGATCAGCGGCACCGCGATGTAGTTGCGCCATTGCGCATACTCGAGCCGCGTGTCGCCGCCGCTGCGTTCGTCGTTCGCCGTGCCGCGCATCATCGGGATCGACCACAGGCACAGCACGAGGCCGCCGGTCAGCGTCAATGCGCCGAGCGTCAGGCCGAGCATGCGCAGCAGGAACTGCCCGCCCCATACCGCGCCGACCATCAGCGTCGCGATCCACGCGAACAGCCGGAACGCGATCTGCCGCTGTGTCGTATCCGGGAAATGCCCGGTGACCGCCGCGTACATCGGGATCGCGACGGGCGGACAGAACAGCGTCAGCAGGCCCGTCAGGAACAGCAGCACGTCGCTCGACGTCAGGGTCATCGTTCGCACTCGGATGCGGTCGGGTGGATAAGGAATGCAATGGCATCGCGGCCGGGGCTTGGTCAGCCGAGTTCGGCGTGGAGTTCGGGGACCGTCGCGAACAGATCGCCGACGAGGCCGTAGTCGGCCACGCTGAAGATCGGCGCTTCCGGATCCTTGTTGATCGCGACGATCACCTTCGAATCCTTCATGCCGGCCAGATGCTGGATCGCCCCCGAGATGCCGACCGCGATGTACAGCTGCGGTGCGACGATCTTGCCGGTCTGGCCGACCTGATAGTCGTTCGGCACGTAGCCTGCGTCGACTGCCGCGCGCGATGCGCCGAGTGCAGCCGACAGCTTGTCGGCCAGCGGCTCCAGCACCTTCGTGTAGTTCTCGCCGCTACCCAGACCGCGGCCGCCCGACACGATGATGCTTGCGCTTGTGAGTTCCGGACGGTCCAGCTTCGTCACCTCACGGCCCACGAACTGCGACTTGCCGGTGTCGGCCGCTGCCGCGATCTTCTCGACCGCTGCGCTGCCGCCTTCGGCCGCCACCGGATCGAAACCCGTCGAGCGCACCGTGATGACCTTGACCGGGTCGCTCGACTGCACCGTCGCGATTGCGTTGCCCGCGTAGATCGGGCGCTCGAACGTGTCGGCTGAATCGACCGCCGTGATGTCCGAGATCTGCGCGACGTCCAGCTTCGCGGCGATACGCGGCGCGATATTCTTGCCGTAGGCGGTAGCCGGCGCGAGGATGTGCGAGTAGTCCTTCGCGATGTTCAGCGCGGTCGCTTCGACGTTTTCCGCGAGGCCCGCTTCGAGCTGCGGCGCGTCGGCCAGCAGCACCTTCGAAACACCTGCGATCTTTGCTGCCGCATCGGCCGCCGCTTGTGCGTTGTGGCCCGCGACCAGCACGTGAATGTCGCCGCCGACGAATTTTCCAACCTCGGCTGCCGCCGCCACCGTATTCAACGTCGCGGCCTTGACCGACGCGTTGTCGTGTTCTGCAATCACCAGAATCGTCATTTCCTTGCGCTCCCTCTTACAGCACCTTGGCTTCGGTCTTCAGCTTCTCGACCAGCGTCTTCACGTCCGGCACCTTCACGCCGGCCGCGCGCTTCGGCGGTTCGACCACCTTCAGCGTCTTCAGACGCGGCGCGACGTCCACGCCCAGGTCTTCCGGCTTCACGGTTTCCAGCGGCTTCTTCTTCGCCTTCATGATGTTCGGCAGCGTCACGTAGCGCGGCTCGTTCAGGCGTAGGTCCGTGGTCACCACGGCCGGCAGTCGAAGCGACAGCGTTTCCGCGCCGCCGTCGACTTCACGTGCGACCGTGGCCTTGCCGTCGGCGACCGTCACCTTCGACGCGAACGTCGCTTGCGGCAGGCCGGCCAGCGCAGCCAGCATCTGGCCCGTCTGGTTCGAATCGTCGTCGATCGCCTGCTTGCCGAGAATCACCAGTTGCGGCTGTTCCTTGTCGACCAGCGCCTTCAGGATCTTCGCGACAGCCAGCGGCTCGACGCTGTCGGTCGATTCGACGAGGATCGCGCGATCCGCGCCGATCGCCAGCGCCGTGCGCAGCGTTTCCTGCGCCTGCGTGACGCCCACCGACACGGCGATCACTTCGGTCGCGACGCCCGCTTCCTTCAGGCGCACGGCTTCTTCAACGGCGATTTCGTCGAACGGGTTCATCGACATCTTCACGTTCGCGAGGTCGACACCCGTGTGGTCCGACTTCACGCGGACCTTCACGTTGTAATCGACCACCCGCTTCACTGCCACCAGTACCTTGATGCTCATTCATTCCCCCGGAATCGAATCGTTCAGTCCTGCGCGGCTTCCTGCGGCGCGCGTTCGCGCGGCCGCATGTCGCCATCGAAATCGTCGAGCGTCGGGAACGCCATCGGTTCCAGCCGATCGAGCTGCGTCAGGTACGCGTCGTAGCGTTCGAGCACGGCCGCCCGCTCGACGTCGCCGATATACGGCACGTGATAACCGACAAACGACGGCAGCACGTCGAAACCCGCATAACCGAGCGTGCCGCGCAGCACGTGGCGCAGCATCAGGTCCATCTCGCCGTGCACGCCGTCCGCGCCGAACATGTAGTCGCGGCCGCCGCACGTATAGGCGAGCAGCGCGCGCTTGCCGCGCATTCCGCCGCGGTCGTAGAAGCGCACGCCGCCGTACACCTTGCCCGACACGAGCACGCGGTCGATCCAGCCTTTCATGATCGCCGGCATCGAGCACCAGAACAGCGGGAAGCTCAGGATCAGCAGGTCGCAGGCGACCAGCTTGTCGAGTTCGGCGGCGATGTCGGGCGCGATCGCATGCGCGGCGACGTTCTCGCGCTGCTCCAGCGCATAGACGAGATAGTCCGGGTTCTTCCGCACGCCGAAATCGGCCGCGCTCGCGACCGGGTTCCACTGCATCGCGTACAGGTCGGACACCGTCACGGTATGCCCCTGCGCTTCGAGCGTGCTCACCGCGCGGTGCAGCATCGACGTCGTGAACGACTGCGGTTCGGGATGGGCGTGAACGATCAGGACTTTCATGGTGCTTTTCTTCTCCGCAACGTAACGTTGATTCGGTTGATATCAGACGGACCCGGCCGCACGCTTGCGCAGCAGCGACAGGCCGATCGCGATACAGGTAGCCGCCAGCAGCAGCGTGGAGACCGACGCGATCGCCGGATCCACGTTCTCGCGCATCCCGTCCCACATGCGGCGCGGCAGCGTGTAGACGCCCCGGCTCGAAATGAACAGCGTGACGACCAGTTCGTCCCACGACAGGATGAATGCGAACACGGCCGCCGACAGCACGCCGGGCCGGATCGACGGCAGGATCACGTAGCGCAGCGTCTGCGACAGGTTCGCGCCGAGGCTGCGCGACGCCTGCTCGATCCGCAGGCCGACCGTCGCGAGCGATGCGGATACCGCGACGACCACATAAGGCACCGACAGCACGACATGCGACAGGATCACCGCCGGATAGCTGTCGAGCATCCCGAGCTCGCCCCACAGCCGGTAGAACGCGAGCGCCGACACGATCGGCGGCACGATCAGCGGAAACAGGATCACGCCGCGCACCAGCTCGCCGCGCCGCGATGCCACCTTCCACAAGCCGATCGCGCACAAGGTGCCGAGCGTCACCGAGATCGCCGACGAAACGAGCGCGATCAGCCCGCTCTGCAGGAAGCTCGACACCCAGCCGTCGTCGTCGAGCAGCACGCTGTAATGCCGCAGCGACAGCGCGCCGTCCGGCATCGACAGGTAGTCGCTCGGCGTCAGCGACACGGGCACCGACACGAGCAGCGGCAGCATCAGGAACAGGATCGCCGCCCATGCAATGCCAACCACGAGTGCGCGGCCGGCCGTCAGTCTGGTCTTCATCTTCGATTCCTCCGGTCGGATTCAGCGCGCGCCGAACAGCTCGCGCAGGTCGACGAAACGTGCGAGCAGCGCGAGCGCGGCCAGGATCGACGCCAGCAGCAACGACGCGAGCGCCGCCCCGCTGCCCCAGTTCATGAGCTGCAGGATCTGCGTGCTGATGTATTCGGCGATCATCACCGTGCGGCCGCCGCCGAGAATCACCGGCGTCACGTAAAAGCCGAGCGAGAAGATGAACACGAGGATCGCCGCGCCGACGATGCCCGGCCGCGTCTGCGGGAAATACACCTTGCGGAACGTGACGAGCGCGCCCGCGCCGAGCCCCTGCGACGCACGCACCAGCTGCGGGTCGATGCCCTTCATGTTCGCGTACAGCGGCAGCACCGCGTACGGGATCATGAAGTGGATCATCCCGATCACGACGCCGATCTCGTTGCGCATCAGCGGCAGCGGCGCGTCGATCAGCCCGATGCGCATCAGCAGCGTGTTGACGAGCCCCTGCTCGCCGAGCAGGAACAGCCACGAGAACGCGCGCACCAGCACCGACGCCCAGAACGGCACGAGCAGCCCGAACATCAGCGCGATCCGCTGGCGCGGCCCGACGTGCGCCATCGCATACGCGATTGCATAACCGAGCGCGACCGAGCACACGGTCGTGACCGCACATACACGCAGTGTCGTCCACAGCACGCGGTGCACGCCACGGTTGTCGAGCAGCCGCGCGTAGTTGTGCAGGCCGGGCTCCGGCACCGCGAAGCCGAGCCACAGCACGCGCACGAGCGGATACACGTACAGCACGATCAGCACCGCGAGCAGCGGCACGACCAGCAGCCAGTAGCGGTCGGCTTTCGCGCGGCCGAGCGGGGCGGCGCCCGCGACAGGGGTAGTCAGGGTATTCATGGCGTCATGCTCACGAGGCGGCGGCTCAGGACGACATCAGGTCGGTGTACTGCGCGAGCGTCGCTTCGTAATGCTGCGCCCACCACTCGGGATTCACCTTGCACTGCTTGGCCCAGTTCTCCGGCGTGCCGGGATTGTCCGCACGCAGCGCCTGCGGCACGGCGGCCGTCGCGACCGGCGTCACCGGCCCGTTGCCGAGCAGCGACAGCAGGCGCACCTGCGGCTCGACGCCCTGCACGAACTTGATGAACTGCCAGACGGCGTCGCCCGACGGATTGTTCTTCGGCACGCCCCACACGTCGCACGACGCGAGCCCCTGCTCCCACGTATAGCGGAACCGCCCGCTGCTTTCGCGCTGCAGCACGTTCGCGCGCGTATGCCAGATACACGCCATGCTGACTTCGCCGTTGCGCAGCAGTTGCAGGCTGTCCGCGCCCGAATCCCACAGCAGCACGTTCGAGCGCAGCTCCTTGAGCTTCTTCATCGCACGCGGCACATCGATCGGGTAGACCTTGTCCTTGTCGACGCCATCGGCCATCAGCGCGGCCTCGAGCGCGCCGCCCATCCACTTCCACAACCCGCGCTTGCCCGGAAACTTGCCGACGCTCCAGAAATCGGCCCAGTTCTTCGGCGGATTCGCGCCGAACTTGCGCGCGTCGTAGACGAGCACGTAGCTCAGCAAGTACGACGGCACGCCGAAATCCGATGCGAGCCCCGGCAACGCGTTACGGCCGACGACCGAATAATCGATCGGCCGCAGGAACCCCTGCTTGCCGAGCTTGATCGCCGCGAAACCGTCGAGATCCATCACGTCCCAGATCACGTTCCGGTTCTCGACCATCGCCTTGATCTTGCCGTCCTCCGGCGACGAGTCGTAGCCCATCCGGATCCCGCTCACCTTCGTGAACGGGTCCATATAGGCGGAGCGAAACGCGGAGCGCGCCTCGCCGCCCCACGCGCTGAGCACGATCTCCTTCGGGTTCGCGGCCAGCGCGTCCTTCGCGCCCGCCGCCAGCAGCGTAGGCGCGACGCCGGCGGCCGCGCACAGCCGCAGGAAGTCGCGGCGGCGCTGCGAGGTCGCGGGTTGAAGCTCGCGTGCCTGGTCGAGCAGGTCCTGCAGATAGCGGTTCGTCATGGTGTCTCCTCCTTGCTGGGCGGGGCAGCACCCGCACGCATCTCGTCGTTTCCGGGCACCGTTGAATCGGCCGGCGACGACGGCGTTCGCCGCGTCGCGCGGGATGCATCGTTCGTCGCGTCAGTCGCGCTCGATCCGGCAGGTGGCGTCACGCTCCCACTGCACGAACACGTCCATGCCGGTGCGCGGCGACGCGAGTCCGCGCCAGGCCGGCACATCGGCGGTCACGCAACCGAGCGCCGCGGTGTCGATCTCGAAGCGGTACGACGAACCGAAATAGCTCCAGTGGCGAATCCGGCCGGCCACTTCGTTGTGCACGCCACCACACGATGTGGCCGAGACGCCAACCTTCTCCGGCCGCAGCGCGAACAGCAGCGTGTCGTCCGGCCGAGCGCCGCAGGCGGGCGCGACGAACCGCGCATCGCCGACGCGATAGTGCGTCGCCGCGGCATCGCCGCCGAGCGCGATACCTTCGATGAAGTTGCTCTTGCCGAGGAAATCGGCGACGAAGCGGTTGGCCGGCTGTTCGTACAACCCGTCCGGCGTCCCGATCTGTTCGAGCCGGCCGTCGCGCATGATCGCGATGCGGTCCGACATCGACAGCGCCTCCTCCTGATCGTGCGTGACGAACAGGAACGTTGCGCCGAGCCGTTCGTGCAGCGCCTTGAGTTCGACCTGCACCTCGCCGCGCAGCTTGCGGTCGAGCGCGCCGAGCGGCTCGTCGAGCAGCACGAGATCGGGATCGAACACCAGCGCGCGCGCAATCGCGACGCGCTGCTGCTGGCCGCCGGACAACTGGCGCGGCAACCGGTCCGCGAGCTGGCCGAGCCGCACGAGATCGAGCGCGGCCTTCACGCGCTTCACCGCGTCGGGCCCCTTCTGCTTGCGCACCATCAGCGGATACGCGACGTTCTGCTCGACCGTCATGTGCGGAAACAGCGCATAACCCTGGAACACCATCCCGAAGTTGCGCTTCTCGGGCGGCAACGCGACGATGCTGCGGCCGCCGACGCGCAGGTCGCCGGTCGTCGGATGCTCGAACCCCGCGACGATCGTCAGCAGCGTCGTCTTGCCGGAACCCGACGGCCCGAGGATCGTCAGGAATTCGCCGCGCGGAATGTCGATCGTCGTTTCCCGCAGCGCATGCACGTTGCCGTAGCGTTTCGACACGCGGTCGATCTGCAGACCCGCACCGCTCGCCGTGCGCCCCACCGGTTCCGCGCGAACCGCGTGCGCACCGGGCCCACCCTGCTCCACACCTGCCGTCGTCTCCATCACCGCGCTCATCGCGTGTCTCCTGGTCAACTCACATTTGGGTTGAACGTTCATTTAACAGAACTTATACTATGCCGAAATGCGGTTCGCAAGTAGCGGCGACCCTTGCCGGCTCTGACACAACACGACACCCAACACCAAGGAGACAGTGGCAACATGAGCAACGAGGACATCCGAATCGAACGGCACGACGGGGTCGTGACGCTTCGCCTGAACCGCCCGGCGAAGCGCAATTCGCTCGCGCGGCCGCATCTCGACTTTCTTCGCGACACGCTGGACACGCTCGCGAACGACCCGGCCGTGCGCTGCCTCGTGCTGACCGGCACCGGCAGCGCATTCTGTGCGGGCGCCGACGTCGATGAATGGGCCGAGGCCGAGCGCAACGGCGAACTCGATACCTACGGCTGGAGCGAGCGCGCGCACCGCTTCGTCGAGGCGCTGGCGGCATTTCCGCGCCCCACCGTCGCGGCGCTGAACGGCTCGACGGTCGGCGCGGGCACCGACATCGGCTTCGCGTGCGACTTCCGCATCGCCAGCACGGCCGCGACGCTGCGCTGCGGCTATACGGGCATGGGCTACAGCCCCGACATGGGCGGCAGCTGGTTCCTGCCGCGTCTCGCGCGGCCCGACGTCGTGCGCCGCTACATCTTCCTGAACGAACGCTGGAACGCGCAGGACGCGCTCGCGGCCGGGCTCGTGTCCGAAGTCGTCGACGCCGACGCGTTCGCACAACACGTCGCCGCCTTCGCCGCGCGTCTCGCGCAAGGGCCGAGCGTCGCGTTCGGCCATGCGAAGGCGCTGCTCGCGCAGTCGCTCACGCACACCCTCGCCGAGCAATTGCGCGGCGAACTGGCGGCCTGTGTCGCTTGCGGTCACAGCGAGGACGGCCAGGAAGCGCTACGCGCATCGGTCGAAGGTCGCGCACCTAATTTTGTCGGGAGATGATTCATGGATTTTTCGCTGACTCAAGAGCAGGAAATGCTGGTGTCGTCGCTGCGACAGTTCGTCGAGAAGGAACTGCAGCCCCATGAATTCGCGGTCGACCGTGCGGACGACGTGCCGCCCGAACTCGCCGATTCGATCCGCCGCAAGGCGCTCGACCTGGGTTTTTATGCGTTCAACATGCCCGAAAGCGCCGGCGGCCCGGGCCTCGACTACGTGACACAGGCGCTCGTCGAGCGCGAGCTCGGCCGCACGAGCTGGGCGCTGCACGTGTTCGTCGCGCGGCCGAGCAAGATCCTGATGGCGTGCAAGGGCGACCAGATCGAGCGCTACCTGAAACCGACCGTGCGCGGCGAGCGCGTGGACTGCTTCGCGCTAACCGAGCCGGGTGCCGGCTCCGACGCGATGGGCATCCGCACGCGCGCGGTGCGCGACGGCGACGACTACGTGATCAACGGCAGCAAGCACTTCATCAGCCACGCCGATACGGCCGATTTCGTGATCCTGTTCGCCGTCACCGGCGAGGAGGAAGTGCGCGGCCAGAAACGCAAGCGCGTGACCTGCTTCCTGATCGACAAGGACACGCCGGGCATGACCGTGCGGCGCGGCCCGCACTGCACGAGCCTGCGCGGCTACCACCAGTCGGAGATCTTCCTGTCCGACTGCCGCGTCAGCACCGCGCAGATCCTCGGCGAGGAACATCGCGGCTTCGATCTCGCGAACGACTGGCTCACCGCCGGCCGCGTGATGGTCGCGGCGAACAACATCGGCCGCGCGCAGCGCGCGTTCGAGATGGCGGCCGAATGGGCCGCGACACGCCAGCAGTTCGGCAAGCGCATCGGCGAATTCCAGGGCACGTCGTTCAAGCTCGCCGACATGCAGACCGAGATTCGCGCGGCGGAACTCGTCACGCTCTATACCGCGCAGAAGCTCGACCTGGGCACGATGACCGACGGCGATGCCGCGCTCGCGAAGCTGCTGGCGACCGAAACGCTCGGCCGCGTGACCGATCATGCGGTGCAGATCTACGGCGGCATGGGGCTGATGGACGAACTGCCGATCGAGCGCTTCTGGCGCGATGCGCGCATCGAGCGCATCTGGGAAGGCACGTCCGAGATCCAGCGACACATCCTGTCCAAGGAAATCCTCCGACGCTACAGCTGACGCGAACCGCCGCGCCGGCAAGTACGGCGCGACTTCCGAAAGGACTTTTCATGAATTCCTCTCCCGCAGTCAGGGATCGCCGCACCACCGCCGCGGCCAACCTGCGCCGGCTGCTCGAGCCGGCCAGCATCGCGTTCGTCGGCGGACGCGGCATCGCGGGCGCCGTGCAGCGCTGTCGCGACTACGGTTACGCCGGCGATATCTGGCTCGTCAACCCGAACCATGCCGAAATCGACGGCGTGCGCTGCCATGCGAGCGTCGCCGACCTGCCCGCCGCGCCCGATGCCGTGTTCGTCGCGGTGCCCGCGCGGCAGGCGATCGACGTCGTGCGCGCGCTCGCCGAACGCGGCGCGGGCGGCGCGATCGTCTACGCATCGGGTTTCTCCGAGACCGGCGCCGACGGCGCCGCGCTGCAGCAAGCGCTCGTCGACGCGGCCGGCGACCTGGCCGTGCTCGGGCCGAACTGCTACGGGCTGATCAACGGCCTGAACGGCAGCGCGCTGTGGCCCGTCGCGCACGGCGCGCCGCGCGTCGAATCGGGCGTCGCCGTGATCACGCAGAGCGGCAACCTCGCGTACAACCTGTCGATGAGCGCCCGCTCGGTGCCGTTCGCGACCCTCGCGAGCGTCGGCAACCAGGCCTCGGTCGACATCGCGCGCCTCGTCGACGCGTTCGTCGACGATCCGCGTATCCGCGCGATCGGCGTGCATCTCGAAGGCCTGAAGGACGTGCGCGCATTCAGCGAGGCCGCCGCACGCGCGCTCGCGCGCGGCGTGCCGATCGTCGCGCTGAAGAGCGGCACGTCGACGCTTGGCGCACAGCTCGCGATGAGCCACACGAGTTCGCTCGCGGGCTCGGACGCGCTGTACGACGCGCTGTTCCGGCGGCTCGGCGTGATCCGCGTGAAGGACCCGGTCGGCCTCGTCGAGACGCTGAAGCTGCTCGCGATCGCCGGCGTGCCCGAGCGCCGCACGCTGGCCGCGCTAGCGACATCCGGCGGTGATGCGGGGCTCGTCGCCGATCTCGGTGAAGCACGCGGCATCGCGTTCCCCCCGGTCGGCGACGCGGGCCGCGACGCGCTCGCCAACGTGCTGCCCGCCTACGCGACGATCGCGAACCCGCTCGACTTCACGACGACGCCGTGGGGCGACCCCGACAAGATGCGCGCGTGCTGCGACGCGCTGCTGGCCGATCGCCCGGGCGCGGCCGCGATGATCCTCGACTATCCGCAGGAAGCAACCGGCGAACGGCCGCTGTGCGACATCGCGGCCAACGCGTTCGCGGCGTCCGCGCGCCAGCACGGCGTGGTCGGCGCGGTCATCTCGGTGTTTCCCGACCTGACGCCGCCCGATCACGCGGCGCGCATGGCCGCGGCCGGCATCGCACCGCTGCAGGGGCTCGCCGACGGGATCGACGCGATCGGCGCGGCGATGACCTACGGCGACACGCGCCGCCGCATCCTCGATGCCGATGCGCTGAACGCGCTGCCCGTGTTGCGGGCCGGCCATGGCGACGACGGCGCGGCCACGCTGCACGACGAATGGGCGAGCAAGCGCATGCTGGCCGCGCACGGGCTCGACGTGCCGCCAGCCGAATGCGTCGCCCCCGCCGATGCGCCGGCCGCCGCGCAGCGGCTCGGTTTTCCGGTGTGCGTGAAGGTCGTCAGCGATCGCCTGCCGCACAAGACCGAGGCCGGTGCGGTAGCGCTGAAGCTCGCATCGCCCGAGGCCGTCGCCGCCGCGGTCGAGCGAATGACCGCGCAAGTCGCGCGTCATGCGCCCGACGTGCGCGTCGAGCGCATCCTCGTCGAGAAGATGGCCGACGCGCCGCTGCTCGAACTGATCGTCGGCGTGAAGCGCGAGCCGAACTTCGGTCTCGCACTCGTGCTCGGCGCCGGCGGCGTACTGGTCGAGCTGATCCGCGACACCGCGACGCTGCTGCTGCCGGTACGGGAAAGCGACGTGCGCGACGCGCTGCTCGGGCTGAAGCTCGGGCCGCTGCTGATCGGCTATCGCGGGCGGCCGAAGGCCGATCTCGATGCCGTCGTCGCGAACGTGATGGCGATCGCGCGCTTCGCACAGGCGCACGCGGATACGCTCGTTGAGCTCGACGTCAATCCGCTGCTGGCGATGGAACACGGCGCGGTCGCGGTCGACGCGCTGGTGAGGCTCGATACCTGATACACCGGCCATGAAACGCACCGGCCCGCTCGCGCGATGCACGAGCGGGCCGGATGCCGCCGCGCGGCGTGATGTTCAGAGCACCTTGCCGGGATTGAGCAGCCCGAGCGGATCGAATGCGTGCTTGAGCGTGCGCATCGCGGCCAGTTCGGTGTCGCTGCGCGAGCAGCCGAGCCAGTCGCGCTTGTAGCGCCCGATGCCATGCTCGGCCGACACCGATCCGCCCGCGTCGCGCACCAGCGGATACAGCACCGCGTCGACGTCGTGCGCGCTTTCGCCCTTCGCATACGGCGCCGATACGCAGACATGCAGGTTGCTGTCGCCGAGATGCCCGAAGAAGAACACGTGCGCGCCGGGCCAGCGTGTCGTCAGCGCGCGATCGCACGCGTCGATGAACGCCGCCGTCTCGCGCGGCGGAATCCCCACGTCGAAATTCACCAGGCCGGGCAGCGCGTCGATCGCGAGCCCTTCCCTCAACGTCCAGAACGCCTGGGCGTCCGCGGCGCTCTGCGCGAGCGCCGCATCGTCGATCAGCCCGCGTTCGAGCCAGCCGGCCAGCACGGTTTCAAATCGCTCGGCGGTCTGCGCCGCGTCACCGCTTGCGCATTCGATCAGCACCTTGACGCCGCCGTCCGCCGGCAACGGCGCACGCAGGCCCGGCGTGTGTTCGGCGACGTAGCCGTAGAACGCCGGCCACATCGTCTCGAAACTGAGCAAGTCCGCGCACGACGCCCGCGCATCGCGCAGCAGCGCGAGCGCCGCGGCCGTGTCGCGCACCGCGCACAGCGCGGTCGACGGCGCGGCGAGCTTCGGATGCAGCCGCAGCACGACACGCGTGACGATGCCGAGCGTGCCTTCGCTGCCGACGAAGATCTGCCGCAGGTCGTATCCCGTGTTGTTTTTCAGCAGCTTGTTCAGCGAACCCAGCACGGTGCCGTCGGCCAGCACCACTTCGAGACCGAGCACCTGTTCGCGCGTGGTGCCGTAGCGGATCACGCGGTTGCCGCCCGCGTTGCTCGCGACATTGCCGCCGATCTGGCACGAACCGCGTGCGCCGAGATCGATGCCGAGCGCGAACCCCGCGTCGTCCACCGCCTGTTGCAGATCCTGCAGCGTGGTGCCGGCCCAGGCTGTGACGGTCGCCGCGTCCGCGTCGATCTCGACGACACCCGTCAGCCGCTCGAGCGACAGCGCGACGTCACCCTCGGTTGGCGCCGCGCCGGCCGCGAGCCCCGTCATCCCGCCCTGCGGCACGACCGTCTGCCGGTATGCGGTGCAGATCGCGAGCGCGCGGCTCACGTCGCCGACGCTGCGCGGCCGCAGCAGCGCATGCGGCCGCGCGCCCGGCGCTTCGCCGTAGTTCGTGAAATGACGCGTGCCGATCGCGTCGCCCGTGCTCACGCAATCGTCACCGAGCGCATCGCGCAACGCGGCGACGACGTCGCCGTTCGAGGAAAAATCGGACATGGTCGACGGGGCCGGCCGTTCCCGGCCCATGGAAACAGAAGGATCAGAAGTTGTGCCGCATGCCGACGCGTGCGGCGGCCTGCGTGCGGCTCGTCGACGGCGCGAAGCTGTAGCCGATCACCGCGTCGACGCCGTTCGACGCGCGCATCCAGTCGACGGCCGCATACACGTCGGTGCGTTTCGACAACGCGTAGTGCGCGCCGAGCGCGGCCTCGTGCCAGTGATGGCCTTCGAAGGTCGTGTACTGGTAGCCCGCGACGAGCGACAGCGGCGCGGTCGCCTGGTACACACCGCCCGCCTCGTACACGCGCATCGTCGACGATTGCCCGTAGCCCTTGAACGTCGTGTTGCTGAAGTCTGCGCTGAGCGTCAGCTTGCCGAGCACGTACGATGCGCCGATCCCGAAGATCGACTGCGAATTGATCGCAAACGGCGTCGAGTCGTGCAGGTCGGTGACGGCGCCGGTCGCCGGATCGATCGTCGCGACCGTCTGCCCAAGCATCGTCGTCACGCCGATCTGCGCATACGGGTCGAGCGCCGCGAGCCCGCGCGGCGAATTGAGCCGCGTATAGTTGCCGCCCGCCGAGAAATCACCTTGCGTGTAGGTCGCGCCGACGCTCCACGCGCTGCCGTCGTGGAAACTGCCCGCGTCGTTGCTGAACGAATACATGCCGCCGACCACGAGCCCGTGGAAGCTGTTGCTGACGAACTTCACCGCGTTCTGCAGCCGGTCGCCGCTCTGGCGGTCGAAATCGCCGAGGTGCACGCCGTAGCCGCTGCCGAACGCGCTGACGTTGAACGCCGCCGTGAAGTCGAACGCGAAGTCGTACTGATTGCCGAACGTCAGCGTGCCCCAGTCGTTGCCGAGCCCCACGTAAGCCTGGCGCCCGAACATCGCGCCGCCCTGGTTCAGCTTGCCCGTGCCGAGCCGGAAGCCGTTCTCGAGCTTGAACACGGCCTTGTTGCCGCCGCCGAGATCCTCGGTGCCCATCAGGCCGACGCGGTTGCCGTACGACACGCCGTCGTCGAACAGATACGCATGCGCGCCGCCCGTATTGTTCACGTAGGTGATGCCGCCGTCGATGATCCCGTACAGCGAGACGCTGCTCTGCGCGTGCGCATAACCGTGGGCCATCACCGACATCAAGCCGGCCAGCAGGAAGCGTTTCTTCATTTCCGGTGTCTCCAGTTTCCGCGCGACGCGGATCGATTGTCGTTGTTCGTGAAAGACCGCCCGCCTGCTTCGCTTCGGCATCGCGGCGCTGGCGAGTATAGGTTTCGTTGAATGAATGTTCAATCGATAGAGGCACCGATCGGCACCGGTGTTTACACGCATCGGCGATATCTTTATTGAAAAAACGTTCAACCTGTCATAACATCGACCGGCAGCCCCGCGGACGACGCGCGGGCCCGTTCCGAACCTCGGAGTGCACCGGATGACGACCCACCTCAGCCCCGCCGCCGAGCCGCGCCTGCGCTCGGCCTACGAAGGACAGAAGTCTCGCCCGTACGACCCGGGCGCGCCGATCGCGACGCCGCTCGAACTGCACCGCTGCACCGTGCAGCCCGAATGGGTCGACTACAACGGCCACATGAGCGAATCGTGCTACCTGCTCGTGTTCGGCGACAGCAGCGACGCGTTCTTCCGTTATTTCGGCATCGACGACGACTATCGCAAAGCCGGCTGCTCGATCTATTCGTCGGAAACCCACATCCGCCACCTGCGCGAAGCGATGCTCGGCGATCCGCTCAGGCTCACGCTGCGATTGCTCGATGTGGACGACCGGCGCCTGCACGTGTTCCATTCGATGCATCACGCGACGACCGGTGCGCAGCTCGCGACCGGCGAGCAACTGCTGACCCACGTCGACATGCGCGCGAAGCGCTCCGCGCCGTTTCCCGACACGATGCGCCGGCATCTCGACGCGATTCATGCCGAACACGCACGCGCGCCGCGCGAACCTCATGCGGGCCGCGCGATCGCGATCCGCCGCCCCGCCCCCGCTTCACGCTGAACCATGACGGAGCCTTCCATGCAGACGAACGACGCCTGGCGCACGCGCGCCGGCCAACTCGAAATCGAATCGCGCGCCTTCGTGGATGGCGCGTTCCGCGACGCGCACGACGGCGCGACCTTCGCATGCACGAGCCCGATCGACGGCCGCGTGCTCGCCCAGGTCGCGCATTGCCGGCAGGCCGACGCCGACCTCGCGGTTGCGGCCGCGCGGCGTGCGTTCGAGCACGGCGCATGGCGCGGTGCGACACCGCGCGAACGCAAGCGCGTGCTGCTGCGCTGGGCCGCGCTGATCCGCGAGCACGCGGACGATCTCGCGCTGCTCGAGACGCTCGACACCGGCAAGCCGATCGCCGATACGACTGCGGTCGATATTCCGTCCACCGCGTATTGCGCCGAATGGTTCGCGGAAGCGATCGACAAGACCGGCGGCGAAGTCGTGCCGGCTGACGCGCATCTCGTCGGGCTCGTCACGCGCGAGCCGATCGGCGTGGTCGCCGCGGTCGTGCCGTGGAATTTCCCCGCGATGATCGCGATGTGGAAATGCGCGCCCGCGCTCGCGGCCGGCAACAGCGTCGTACTGAAACCGTCGGAGAAATCGCCGCTGAGTGCGCTGCGGCTCGCCGCGCTCGCGGCGCAAGCCGGGTTGCCGGCCGGCGTGCTCAACGTGCTGCCGGGCTTCGGAGACGCGGGCGAAGCGCTCGCGCGCCATCCGGACGTGGACTGCATCGCGTTTACCGGCTCGACCGCGGTCGGCCACAAGGTCGCGCGCTGCGCGGCCGATTCGAACCTGAAGCGCGTGTGGCTCGAACTCGGCGGCAAGTCGCCGCAGATCGTGCTGCCCGACTGCCCCGACCTCGACCGCGCGGCACGCACCGTCGCGCATGCGGTGTTCTACAACACCGGACAGATGTGCACGGCCGGCTCGCGGCTGCTGGTCCATCGCGAGATTCGCGACGCGTTGGTCGCGCGCGTGCTCGCGATCGCGCCCGACTATGCGCCCGGCGATCCGCTGTCGCCCGACACGCGGATGGGCAGCCTGATCGACGCGGCGCAGGTCGAGCGCGTGCTCGGCTACGTCGATGCCGGCCGCGACGAGGCGACGCTGCTGGCGGGCGGCAAGCGCGCACGCACCGCGAGTGGCGGCCAGTACGTCGAGCCGACCGTGTTCGACTGCCCGCGTGCCGATGCGCGGATCGTGCGCGAGGAGATCTTCGGGCCCGTGCTCGCGGTCACCGCATTCGACGATCTCGATACGGCCGTCGCGCTCGCGAACGACACGCGCTACGGGCTCGCGGCATCGGTGTGGACGGCAAACCTGACGACCGCGCACGAAACCGCGCGCCGGTTGCGGGCCGGCACGGTGTGGGTGAATGGCTACGAGGAAACCGACGACATGAACTTCCCGTTCGGCGGCTTCAAGGAGTCGGGCAACGGGCGCGACAACTCGCTGCACGCGCTGGAGAAATACACGGAACTGAAGTCGACGATCATCCGGCTTCGGTAACGCGAAATGGGCGGCGCTCGCAAGCCGGATCGCGAGCGCGTGGCGAGCCGAATTCGGCGATCGGGAATCCGTTCCGGTCGCCGGATGACCGCAATGCGGTCAGTTTTCGCGCGCGTCTGCGAGCCAATCCTCGACCTGCAGCTCGGCGACTCGCTCGAATTCGCGCGTGTTATGCGTGACAAGCACCAGCCGTCGCGCACGCGCCTGCCCCGCGATCAACGCATCGTACGGACCGATCGGGGTGCCTGCCGCGGTCAACTGCGCACGAATTTCGCCGGCATGCTGAGCATCTTCCGCGTCGAACGACACGACCTCGAACTGGAGCCCCTCCACGCGTGCCAGATTGGCTGCGACTCGCTGACTTTTGTAAGCGCCGTAATAGAGCTCGTGTGCGACGATCGCCGGAATGCCGAAATCTGCCGGTTGATGCGCACGCAGCCTGGTCAACATGGCCGGCTCGCCTTTGAGAATGGCGATTACCGCATTGGTCTCCAGCAGAAACTTCATTCAAACACGTCCAGTCCCGGGCGTTCTTGAGCGGCCGGCTGGGTTGTTGCGGCGGCCTCGAAATCGGCGTCGACCGGACCGATCAACGGCGTCAGCCATGTCCAGTCTTGCGGCACCGGTTCGAGAATGACGGACGCTCCGTGGCGGCGAATCCTGACCTCGGTCGTCTCGAAGCGGAAATCCTTCGGCAGCCGGACGGCCTGCGATCCGCCATGCTTGAAGAGCTTGGCAATATCCATCTTCACGCCCTCACGTATCTACAGAATGTATCTACTTTATCAACTGTGCGTGAAGATGACGAGTCGTCCGATCGGCCGGTTTTCCGCGGGGGTTTTTGCCTTCGGCCCGCTCCATGCGCTGCGGTACGGACAATCTGTCCCCGACACGAACCGCTCCCCGATTCATTCCCACCAGGAAACAATCAATCGCAACCCGGCGATTCACCTCCCCGTCCGCACGCTCTAGACTGTCGCATCGTTCCCTTTCCGGACCCACGCAATGACCGACGTCCTGCCGCTGACCACCGAACCCGATTCAGGCCTCCAGTACCGGCTGCGCCCGGCCGCCGAGCGCCCCGCCGCCCGCCTGTTGCTGCTGCATGGCGTCGGCGGCAACGAAACCAACCTTCAGAACATTGCCGATGCGATCGACCCGCGCATCGAGATCGCGTTCGTGCGCGGCCCGCTCACGTTCGGGCCCAATCAGTACGCGTGGTTTCCGGTGCGCTTCGGCCCGAACGGCCCTGAAATCGACGCGGCCCGCGCGGACGCAAGCCGCGTGCAGCTGATCGCGCTGCTGCGTGCATTCCGTGCGCAAAACGGCGCAGGCTCCGCATTGCCGACCGTGATCGCCGGTTTCAGCCAGGGCGGCATCATGAGCGCGAGCGTCGGCCTCACGTCGCCGGACGACGTCACCGCGTTCGCCGTGCTGTGCGGCCGCATCCTGCCGGAAATCGATCCGCTGATCGCGCCGCGCGATGCGCTTCGCCCGCTTCACGCGCTGATCGTGCACGGCCGCTTCGACGACAAGCTGCCCGTCGCCTGGGCCGACACCGCCGACGCGAAACTCACGGCGCTCGGTGTCGCGCACGACACGCGGCTATACGAAGCCGGGCATGAACTGACCCAGGAAATGGCCGCCGATTTCGGCCGGTGGGTCGATGAGCGCACCGGGTTGAACTGAGCGCACCGGGAAGCCGGCCCGCGAACGGACCGGCTTCACCGGCGCGATTCGTCAAGCGTTCCGCGCCGGATCGGCGACGGTACGCGCCACGGGCGCGGCAACCGCCCGCTCGCGCGCGACGCCGCGCTTCGCCAGCTTCCAGCCGATCACCAGCGCGAGCACGACGACCGGAATCGTCGCGACGGTCCACGTCCCGCCCGGATAGTCGAACGCCATCAGCACCAGCACGCCGACGAGGAAAACCAGCGTGAGCCACGACGTGAACGGCGCGCCGGGCATCCGGAACGATACGGCCTGCAGCTCGCCGCGATCGACCGCGCGGCGGAACAGGATCTGGCACATCACGATGAAGCCCCAGGTCGTGATGATCCCGAGCGACGCCATGTTCAGCACGATCTCGAACGCCTGGGCCGGCACGATGTAGTTCAGCGGCACGCCGATCGCATTGATCGCGACCGTGATCAGGATCCCGCCGTACGGCACGCCGCGTGCGTTCATCCGCGACACGAAGCGCGGCGCCGACCCGCCCATCGCGAGCGAACGCAGCACGCGCCCGGTCGAATAGAGGCCGGAGTTCAGGCTCGACAGCGCGGCGGTCAGCACCACGACGTTCATCACGGTGCCGACGTACGGCACGCCGAGCTTGCTGAAGAACGTCACGAACGGGCTTTCGTGCGAGCTGTACGCGGTCCACGGCAGCAGCATCGTCAACAGCACGACCGAGCCGACGTAGAACAGCGCAATGCGCCACATCACGCTGTTGATGGCCTTCGGCAACACCTTGCGCGCATCGGCGGTCTCGCCCGCCGCGACGCCGACGAGCTCGATGCTCGCATACGCGAACACGACGCCCTGCACGATCAGCACGGCCGGCAGGATCCCATGCGGAAAGATCCCGCCGTGATCCGCGACCAGGTGGAGCCCCGGCATCTGGCCGGCGACCGGATGGCCGCTCGCGAGGAACACGGCACCGACCGCGAGAAACACCGCGAGCGTCCCCACCTTGACGAGCGAGAACCAGAACTCCATCTCGCCGAACACCTTCACGCCGATCATGTTCATCACCGACACGATCCCGAGCGCGCCGAGCGCGAACACCCATTGCGGCACGTCCGTGAACACGGCCCAGTACTTCATGTAGATCGCGACCGCGGTGATGTCGACGATGCCGGTGGTTGCCCAGTTCAGGTAGTACATCCAGCCCGCGACGAACGATGCGCGCTCGCCCATGAACTCCCGTGCATACGACGCGAAGCTGCCGCTGGTCGGCCGATGCATCACGAGCTCGCCGAGCGCGCGCATGATCAGGAACGCGAACACGCCGCAGACGAGATACACGAGCGCCAGCGCGGGCCCCGCGCTCTGCAGGCGTCCGCCCGCGCCGAGAAAGAGGCCGGTGCCGATCGCGCCGCCCATCGCGATCATCTGCACGTGCCGCGGCTTCAACTGCTTCGCATAACCGGCTTCGTGCGACGCGAACATCGCATCGGGGTCGGCATGACGGGCATCCGCGCCGCCGGCCGGATCGACCGGCCGCTCGCTGGTGTGTTTCATTGTGAGTCTCCATTTATTGATGTATCGCGCCCCGCGCGGGGGCGCTTCTGGAACGATTGGAACGGCCGCGCGCGGGCCGCCGGCGGCAGGCGCCGGCGCCGCGCGGCCGGTGTCACAGCACGCGCGGCCGGATCAGCGCTTCGGGCCGCAGCGCGTCGTCGAGTTCCGCGTCGGTCATCAGCTGGCGCTCCAGCACGACCTCGCGGACCGACTTGCCGCTCGCGTGCGCTTCGGCCGCGACGACCGTCGCGTTCTTGTAGCCGATGTACGGGTTCAGCGCGGTCGCGAGCGCGACCGAGCGCTCCATCGTTTCGCGCAGCCGCTCGGGATTCGCGGTGATCCCGCTCACGCACCGCTCCGCGAGCGTCGTACAGGCCGCGGTCAGATGGCTGAAGCTGCGGAACAGCGCGCTGGCGATCACCGGTTCGAACGCGTTGAGCTGAAGCTGTCCGGCCTCGGCGGCGAAGGTCACGGTCAGGTCGTTGCCGAACACCTCGAACGCAACCTGGTTGACGACTTCCGGGATCACCGGGTTCACCTTGCCCGGCATGATCGACGAACCGGCCTGCATGGGCGGCAGGTTGATCTCGCCGAAGCCCGCGCGCGGGCCGCTCGACAGCAGCCGCAGGTCGTTGCAGATCTTCGACAGCTTGACGGCGATCCGCTTGAGCACACCCGACACCTGCACGAACGCGCCGCAATCCTGCGTCGCCTCGATCAGGTTCGGCGCGGTGCTCAGGTCGAGCCCGGTGATGCGCCGCAGCGCCGCCAGCGCCTTCTCCGCGTACTGCGGATGCGCGGTGATCCCGGTGCCGATCGCGGTCGCGCCGAGATTGATCTCGCGAATCAGCCAGCCGGCTTCCTGCAGGCGCGCGATGTCTTCGGTCAGCATCACCGCATAGGTCGAGAATTCCTGGCCGAGCGTCATCGGCACCGCGTCCTGCAACTGCGTGCGGCCGAGCTTCAGCAGGCCCGCGAACGCGTCAGCCTTCTCCGCGAACGCATCGCGCAGGCGCCCCATCGCTTCGAGCAGGTGCTCGACCGCGAAACACGTCGCGATCCGGATCGCGGTCGGATAGACGTCGTTCGTGCTCTGCGCGAGATTGACGTGCTCGTTCGGGTGCAGGTATTCGTACTGCCCGCGTGCATGCCCCATGATTTCGAGCGCACGGTTGCAGATCACCTCGTTCGCGTTCATGTTGGTCGACGTGCCGGCCCCGCCCTGGATGACGTCGACGACGAACTGGTCGTGCAGACGGCCCTCGCGGATCTCGACGCACGCGGCGGCGATCGCATCGCGATACGGCTGCGGCAGCAGCCCGAGCTCGCAGTTGGCGTCGGCCGCGGCTTCCTTCACGGCCGCGAGCGCCAGCACGAGGTACGGGAGCGTCGCGATACTGCGGCCCGAGATGTCGAAATTCTCTTTCGCGCGCAGCGTATGGACGCCGTAATAGACCTCGTCCGGAATGCTTCGTTTACCTAAAAGATCCGCTTCGACGCGGAACCCGTTTTCTGCCATCGTGCCCTCCTGAATGTCTCTTGCCGCTTGTCGTGCGCCGCTTCCCGACGCGACGGGTTCGCATTCTATGCCTTTGCAAAAACAAGCTCGCTTCTGTATTATCGAAAGCGGTTTTGCGTGGGACGCAACAGCGAGAATCGAATGAAAAAAGGCGCGAGAGAAACCGGCATCGACCACGTGGGCGCGATGCGCGCGTTCGTCAGGGTGGTCGAAACAGGGAGTTTTTCGGCGGTCGCGAAGGAGATGCACGTGTCGACGTCGACCGTCGCGCGCAAGGTGACGGCCATCGAGGAATCGCTCGGCGTCGCGCTGCTGCACCGCTCCACGCACAGCGTGACGCTGACCGAGGCCGGCCACATCTACCTGGAACGCGCCGTCACGCTGATCGCCGATCTCGACGACACGCTGCGTGTCGTCGCCGAGCTGAATGCGCGGCCGAGCGGCCCGTTGAAGCTCACCGCGCCGGTCGCGTTCGGCCGCCGTCACCTCGCGCCGCTGGTCGCGCCGTTTCTCGCGCGCTATCCGACGATCCAGCTCGACGTGCGGCTCACCGACAACCACAACGACCTCGTGGCCGGCGGCTTCGATCTCGACATTCACGAGGGCGAGAACTACCTGGACAACCTGGTCGTCCACCGGCTGTCGCGCAACGACAGCATCCTGTGCGCGACGCCCGGCTATCTCGACCGCTGCGGGCGCCCGTCGACGCCGGACGACCTGAAGCATCACAACTGCCTGCGTTACGTGCACCCCGAAGGCGATCCGCGCTGGGATCTCGTGAACGGCGACGCGCAGCACAGCGTGCTGCCGGCCGGCAATCTCGTCACCGACCATTCGGAGCTGCTGCTCGAAGCGACCTGCGCGGGGCTCGGCATCGCGGAGTTCGAGATCTGGCTGGTGCGCGACCTGCTCGCGAGCGGCCGGCTCGAAGCCGTGCTGCCGCGCTACCGGCTGCAGAACCGGCTGACGGGCGAATTCATCTACATCGCGTATCTGGCGAACCGGCGCAGCTCGACGAAGCTGCGCGTGCTGAAGGATTTTCTCGCGGAGCACCTCGCGCAGATCGGCGAGCTGTCGGAACGGGAGCTGACGAAGATTCGCGGCGAACGCGCGTAGCGCGCGCGTCCGCATCGGTCAGCGCGCAGGCGGGCGCCGACGCACGCCGCCCGGATCGCGGGCCGGCGGCATCGGCGCGGTGTCGGCATTCAGGCTAGGCCGGCTGCAATTCGAACGGGAACGCGACGTGCCCAATCTCGACGCCCTTCGTATTGAGCATCCGCGGCCGATGAAAGCCGGCCAGTTGCGCGCGTTGCTCGGACGTGCCGATCTGCAACCGCTCGAGGAGTTCGCTGACGACCATGTAGAGCACGTCGAGATTGCCGTCCTCGATCTTCACCGACAGGCCGAGCGCGCCGTCGGCACCGAGCTGCCGCGTGCGTTCCGATGCACGCACGCCGATCCCGTAGCACGCATCCGCGCCGAGCTTGCCGACGACCTGCCCGTCGAACGCGTTCATCAGCACCGTGCAATAGCGCCCGTCGCCGGCGACCAGTTCGGGATGTGCGGTCATCGCGCGATGAATGCGTGCCAGCGCGCGAACGCGCTCGGTGATCGCCCCGCCGCCCGCTTCCACCGTGTCCGCGCCGTCGGCCAGCGATGCATAGAGACGTGCCAACCGATCCAGCGAAAAAGCCGGCGTCGGCAGGTTGCAGCCGTCGATCGCCCAGTCGACTTCGTCGTCGCGCAACCCGCACGCGTCGGCCAAGACATGCTTCACGCGCACCTGCATCGGATGGTCGGGCAGATGGTAGTCGGCCATCGCGGCACCGATCGCCCGCGCGCCGGCCAGCATCCCGACGTGCTTGCCCGAACAGTTGCTGCACACGCCGGTCGGCGTGTAGTCGCGCTTGATCCACGACCGGTACACCGCGTCGGACAACGGCGGATGGCCGCCGCAACGCAAGTCCGATTCGTGCGCGGCCGCCTTGGCCAGCATCGCCCGCGTGCGTTCGATATGCCGGTCCTCGCTGCTGTGCGACGCGCACATCAGCGCGATGTCCGCGTCGTCGAAGCCGAAGCGCTCGGGCGCGCCCGTCTCGATCACCGACAGCGCCTGCGCAGGCTTGGCCGCCGAGCGCGCGAGCGTCATCCGGAACGGATCGCCGAACCGGGCCAGCAACCGGCCGCGGGCATCGACCACTGCCACATGGGCGACGTGCGTGTTCTCGATCGCATTGCCGCGGTACGTGACGACCGCTGCGCGTTGGGTGTCCATCGTGTGTTGTCTCCTTGCTCGGGGCCTGCTTGCCGGGGCCCGTCCAACCGGTACCGCAGTGTATCGAGTCGTCGCCGCCGCGCGCCGGTCGAGCCATGGAAAGCGGTGTTGCACGCGACGCAAAGGCAGCTGCGCCGCCCACGAAAACCTGACTGATTTAGTACAAAAACCATTCAAGTGTTTACATATTTGGGTCTAATTCGTACAATTGCGACCGCTAACGCGAATCATACGCATTTACATTGACGTACTCCGATGTTCCGGCCAGTACTGCCCGCATCGAGAAAACGCGCCCGATCACCGAACCTTCCGTTGCTTCCCGATATGCCTGCCCAGTTCAAGACGAGGCCTCGCGCCCTCGTGTCGGCGCTGACCTGCTCCGTTTTCCTGACGCCGCTGCTCGCCTCCGCCGAAACCGCTCCCGCCTCCGCTCCTGTCACCGACGCACCTGCGACGCTGCCGACGATCGCGGTCCAGTCGTCCGCGCTGTCGGACATGCAGGTGAAGCGTTCGCCGTCGTACAAGTTCACCGCGCCGCTGCTCGATACACCGCGTTCGGTGACGGTGATCCCCGAGCAGTTGATCAAGGAAAAGAACGTCACGTCGTTCGCGGACGCGCTGCGTTCGGTGCCGGGCATCACGTTCCTCGGCGGCGATGCGGCCGCGAACCCGTCGGCCGACCGTCCGGTGATCCGCGGCTTCGAATCGCGCAACTCGATCTTCGTCGACGGAATGCGCGACTCGGGGCTGCAGAACCGCGAGACGTTCGCGGTCGAGCAGATCAGCGTGATCAAGGGCCCCGATTCGGTCTACGCGGGCCGCGGCTCGGTGGGCGGCAGCGTCGACATCGTCACGAAGACGCCGAAGAACGACAACTTCATCAACAGCAGCATCGGCTTCGGCACCGACGGCTACAAGCGCGCGACGGTCGACGCGAACCGCAAGATCAACGACACAACGGCCGTGCGCCTGAACGTGATGGGTCACGACGCGAACCAGGCCGGCCGCAACGACGTGTACAACAAGCGCTGGGGCGTCGCGCCGTCGATCGTGTTCGGGCTGAACACGCCGACCACGGTCACGGTCAGCTACTACCACGTGAACTCGTACGACATGCCGGACTTCAGCGTGCCGTTCCGTGCGTCGGGCGGCACGCCGGTGCCGACCGATCGCGGGCAGTTCTTCGGGCTGAACACGCGCGACTATCGTTACGGGCAGACCGACACCGGCGAAGTGCGCGTCGAGCATCGCATCAACGACGACTGGAAGCTGAAGAACACGACGATGTTCGGCCGCACGACGCTCGATTACGTGGCGACGAATCCGCAGATCCTCGCGTCGAATCCGAACATGCTGAGCCTGCAGGCGAAGAGCGGCAAGTACGCGACGAACGGCATCGCGAACCAGACCGAGGTGACCGGCCGCACGAACCTGTTCGGCATGCAGCACACGCTGACGGCCGGCGTCGAGTTCAGTCTCGAACAGAACCGCTACGAGGGTTACCTCGTCACCGATGCGAAAGGCAACAACATCCGCTCGGGCGGACCGTGCACGGTGCCGGGCAACTGCACGCCGCTCGCGGGCGGCTGGAACCCGAACATGCCGTGGACCGGCAACATCGTGCTGAACGGTGACAAGAGCTTCCCCGGCGCGACGACCAACACGCGCACGACGACCGCGTCGGCGTACCTCTTCGACACGGTCAAGCTGACCGAGCAATGGCTCTTCAACGCGGGGCTGCGTTTCGACCGCTACGACCTCAACGCGAAGCAGGCCGGCGCGGCCGACCTGTCGAACACGTCGAACCTGTTCAGCTACCAGTTCGGCCTCGTGTACAAGCCGGTGCGCACCGTGAGCCTGTATGCGTCGTACGGCACGTCGTCGAACCCGCCCGGCGCGAACGGCGGCCTCGGCGGCGGCACCGACCAGATCACCGCGAACAACCAGAACCTGACGCCCGAGCGCACGCGCAACATCGAGGTCGGCGCGAAATGGGACGTGATCGACCAGCAGCTTTCGTTGACGTCCGCGCTGTTCGACACCGAGAAGACCAATGCGCAGGTCAGCGACGGCCTCGGCCACACGATCAACGCGGGCAAGCAGCGCGTGCGCGGCGCCGAACTCGGCTTCGCGGGCAACCTGACGGACAAGTGGCACGTGTTCGGCGGCTATACCTACCTGAACGCGGTCACGGTCGATGCGGGCCCCGGCAATCCGGGCGGCTCGGGCCTGCCGATGGTGATGGTGCCGAAGCACAGCTTCACGCTGTGGACGAGCTACGACGTGATGCCGAAGCTGACGCTCGGCGCGGGCGCGACGGTGATGAGCAAGACCTACGCATCGGTGTCGCCGACGGTGAAGAAGTGGACGCCCGGCTACGCCCGCTTCGACGCGGCCGCGACGTGGCGCGTGAACAAGACGATGGACGTCCAGCTGAACGTGCAGAACCTGTTCGACAAGAAGTATTACGCGAGCGCGTATCCGATCTACGCGACGTGGGCGCCGGGCCGTTCGGCGATGGTCACGCTCAACTTCTATCAGTAATACCGGTCACGCCGGATGCGGCGGGAAGGCGCGACGCGCCCTTCCCCGCCGCGTCGCAAGTCAGCGAACCACAACCAGCCCTTCGTATTCGAGGCAGCGGCACAGCTTCGCCCACGCCGGCGTATCGGGCCATGCACGCGCGCCGGCATCGATGCGGATCGGCCGCCCGAATTCGCGCGACGCGCACGCCAGCAGCGTGTGCGCGATGCCGCTGCTTCCGGATGGGTTTTTCCGCGATTCCGCTCGACCGGATCGAGCCCGGCGTGCGGGCGCTGGCGCAGTGCGTGCGGATGCAGAGGACGGACACCTGACCGGATGCGAAATGGCGCGCGCATGTCGTTGCGCCGGGCACCGCGCGCGTCACTCGCGCTCACACCGTTGCAGTGTCATCTCGACGAAATAGCGCCGAACGTCCCCGCGTTTCCATTTGTTTAGTAAATCGAATAAAAATATTACAACTCTGTTATTCCGATTGACAGCGGATTCCTCCAAATCCTAGTGTTACGACCCAACAGGATAGCCATAACCCACGGCGAACCCATGGTTCGATCGACCGGGTGATCAACGCAGAAGATGCATATCCGAATGGAGGGGGCAATCATGAATCGATTCACGACGCTCGCGGCGATACTGGCCGCGACGTGTGCGTTGGCGGGATGCGGAGGCGGTGACGGCAGTGACGGAACGGCGGCGTCGATACTGACTGCAAGGCCGTCGAACGCCGTGGCCGATACGACCAATCTCGACGACAACCGCAGCCTGTCGTTGACGCAGTATGTCGATCCGTTGATCGGCACGCTCGCGAGCAATTCACCAAACCCGGTGCCGGCAGGACAGGCCGGCAGCGTCGAGCCGGCCGCCGGCCTGCCGTCGGGCATGGTGCAATGGGCGCCCGACACCAACACCACGCCGGCGCCGAACGACAGCCAGGAGCCGAACTCGCCCGCCGGCTACTACTACGACATCCACTCGATCCAGGGATTCAGCGTGACGCACATGCCGGGGGCCGGCTGCAGCGGCAACAACGGCGAATTCCCGGTCATGCCGACCACCGACGCGACGAAGCTCGTGCCGACCTTCAGTCATGCGAATGAAACGGCCAAGCCCGGCTACTATTCCGTGCTGCTCGATTCGCAGATCAAGGTGGAGCTGACCGCCACGCTGCGCACCGGCTTCGGCCGGTTCACCTACCCGGCCGGCCAACCCGCGCTGCTGGTGCTCGACGCGACGCGCACCAACACGAAAACGTCGACCACCGGTGCGATCACGCAGGTTTCCGACAGCGCCCTCTCGGGCAGCACGATCGGCGGCGGCTTCTGCGGCAACTCGGTGCCGGTGCCCGTGTACTTTTACGCCGCGTTCGACCAGCCCTTCGCTTCGTCCGCGATTTCGCACGGCGTGGCCCAGCTCGGCTTCCGCTCCGGCCAGACGGTCAGGATGAAGATCGGCATCTCGTACGTCAGCGTCGCCAATGCGAAGGCCAACCTCGACGCGGAAAATCGCGGCTGGGACTTCGACGGCGTGCGCACGCAGGCGGACCGCATCTGGAACGACCGCCTCAACGGGATTCGCGTGGCGGGCGGCACGCTCGACGCGAAAAAGAAGTTCTACACGGCGCTCTATCATGCGCTGTGGGCACCCAGCATCTTCAGCGACGTGAACGGCCAGTACATCGGCTTCGACAATACCGTGCATCAGGTCGCCAAGGGCCAGGCGGCACAGTATTCGTCGTTCTCGGGCTGGGACATCTACCGCTCGCTGATCCAGCTGAAGGCGATCCTCAACCCGTCCGAGACGAGCGACATGATCCAGTCGCTGGTCAACGACGCGGATCAGTGCGGCGCGATACCGCACTGGGTCAACGACAACGTCGAGGACGGCGTGATGCCGGGCGATGCCGGTTCGCTGATCGTGTCGAGTGCCCATGCCTTCGGTGCACGGCGCTTCGATACGCGCTCAGCGCTGCAGCACATGGTGAAGATGGCGAACATCCCCGGCACCGCGTGCAACAACGTGACCACCAACGGTGGACGCGCGAGCTACCTGCAGACCGGCTACATCACCAGCGGCGAGTGGGGGCAGGCTTCGTCGACGCTCGAATACACGAGCAGCGACTTCGCCATCTCGAGCTTTGCCGGCGCACTCGGCGATACCGCCACGCAACGCATGCTGCTGGGCCGCTCGGCCTACTGGCAGAACCTGCTGAACACCGCGCTGACACCCCCGCTGATCGCGGCACGGCAGTCGAACGGCGCGTGGATTCCCGAGACGCCGAGCAGCGGCGACAACTACGTGGAGGGCAATGCCGAGCAGTACACGTGGATGGTGCCGTACGATTCGGCCGGCCTGTTCGCGCAGCTGGGCGGCAATACGACGGTAACGTCGCGGCTCGACCAGTTCTTCACGGTACTCAATGCGGGCATGACCCTGCCGAATTTCTACATGGGCAACGAGCCGACCTTCGAGGCGCCCTGGCTCTACAACTGGGCCGCGCAACCGTCGGGTACGCAGCGCGTCGTACAGCAGATCATGGGCACCGCGTTCGGCACCGGCCCCGATGGCCTGCCGGGCAACGACGACCTTGGCGCGGTGTCGGGCTGGTACGTGTGGGGCGCGCTCGGCCTGTACCCGCAGATCCCCGGCGTGGCAGGCCTCGCGATCGGCAGCCCGCAGTTCCCGCAGATCGACGTGCGGCTCGGCAACGGCCGCACCTGGCGGATCCGCGCCGAGGGCGCGCCCGCGTCGAACTATGTGCAGTCGCTGTCGATCAACGGCCGCGCCCACCCTGCCGCATGGGTTGCCTTCGACGACATCGCCAACGGCGCCACGCTGCACTTCGCGATGGGCGGCGCCCCGTCGCAATGGGGCAGCCAGAAACAGCCGCCGTCGTTCGGCGTGCCGGTGGCGCTCAACGCGGCCGACAGCTACAACAATCGCGGCTTCAGCGCGGATGGCGCGACCAATACCGACGGCCAGGGTGCGGACTTCGACGGCAGCCTGTTCAGCTACTCGCTGAACGCGCTGGCGGCCGCGGGCGTGCAGCCGGGCAAGCCGTTCGCGGTAGCCGGCGCCAGCGTGGCGGTGGCGGGCGGACCGCTGTCGCTCGACAATACCGTGACGGTCGGCCAGACCGTGATGCTGCCGCCGGGCTCGGTCGGCACCGGTGTCGTGGTGCTCGGCTCGGCCAACAACGGTCCGAGCAGCGGCATCGCGCAGCTGAACTTCGCCGACGGTTCGAGTCAGGCCGTCACGCTGGCGTTCGACGACTGGACCCTGAACGGCGGCAGCGCGAGCGCCAGTTCGACGGTCGCCGTCACGATGGCCTACCGCAACGGCGGCAATGGTCAGCAGGACAACGTCAAGACCTACATCTTCGCGCAGAAGCTTCCCGTGCCGCCCGGCAAGGTGGTCACGAGCATCGTGCTGCCGCGCCAGGTCAGTGCCGGCAAGATGCACGTGTTCGGCATCGGCATGACGGCCTCGTGATGCCCGCATGACCCGCGGGGGACATCGCACGTGACGATGTCCCCCTGCTCCCGCTGCTCCCTCCTCGTGAGCACGCGTCGCGCAAGTTCGCGCACACGCGTCGTCACGACGCGCGCTGGTAGTAGATGTTCTGCGGATGCCGCGCGTCCGCGAAAAAGAACCAGCGTTCAGCGACCAGCCCCGCATACTGGATCACGAACGCCGCGCCGAGCGCGACGGCTGCCGCGACCGACGTCGGCGCGAGCGCGCCCGCACCGGTCAGCACGAACGGCACCGCGAATGCGCCGATCAGGAAACCGGCCTTCACCGCGCGCAGCGTGCCGTTGCCCTGCCCGTGAAAGAACTCCCGCGTATTGAACGCGCTGGCCGTGAAGCCGCGCGACTTCTGCTCGACCTTTTCATTGCGAATCCCCGTCGCGCTCTGCACGGTCGACTTCGGCCGCAGCCGCGCATTGCGCGCGAGCGACGCGAGCCGTGTCGCGCCGCCCACGAGCGTCAGCACGCAGGCGGCCGCCGCGAGCCGGCCCACCAGCGCCGGCGCGAGCCAGGCCGCGCACGCCGTCGCGAGCGTGCAGCCCGACGCGCAGCCGAGCAGCACGAAGTTCACGAGCGTCAGCGGGCTCGCCCATTCCTGCAGGAAACGCAGGCACGCGTAGATCATCGCGGTGCACACGAACAGCGCGACGCTCGCGAGCGCGCCCGCCGCGCCGATCAGCAGCGTGCCGGACCAGCCGAACAGGTGCGCCGCGCCATACGCGAATGCGCACGCGAGAAACACCGGCAGCGCGATGCATTCGCGCGACAGCCACGACGTGCGCCACATCGCGATCGCGCGCCACGCGCGTTCGGGGTGGCCGAGATGGAAGAACGACGCGAACAGGCCGAGCACGCCGAGCGCGACCGACAGCGCCGCGCCGGTCACGTAGAACGCGGCGGCCACGTCGACGCCGGCCAGCCGCGCCAGCGCCTCGACGATCACGAGCGTCAGCAGCAGGCCCTGTGCGGCGCCGCACAGCGTGGTGAGAAAAACGACCGAAAAGGCTGGGCGCATGGGAACTCCGTCTGGATCTGAATGAAAAACAACGCGCTCAGCGCGGCCTCGCGAGCGAAACGAGATCGATGTCGCCGCGCGCCGCGCGCGCCTCGAACGACGCGTCCGCGTCGCCGCCGCCCGACGTGCTGCCGCATCCGCCGCCGCTGCCGCAACCGCACGACGCTTCGGTCTTCACGCGCGGCAGGTAATGGTTCGACGGCCGCGTGTCCCATTCGGGCATCAGCGCATATCCGCCGCGTTCGCGGATCGCGCGCGACACCTCCGAGTCGGGATCGTGCACGTCGCCGAACAGCCGCGCCGACGTCGGGCACGCGAGCACGCAGGCCGGCTTGCGGTCGCGCTCCGGCAGCGCTTCGTTGTCGATGCGGTCCGCGCACAGCGTGCACTTCGTCATCTCCTTGCGGCCTTCGTCGAGCTCGCGCGCGCCGTACGGGCACGCCCATGCGCAGTACTTGCAGCCGATGCACTTGTCGTAGTCGACCAGCACGATGCCGTCCGACTTGCGCTTGTAGCTCGCGCCGGTCGGGCACACGGGCACGCACGGCGGGTCCTCGCAGTGCAGGCACGATTTCGGGAAGTGGATCGTGTCGGTCATCGGGAACACGCCGGCTTCATAAGTCTGCACGCGGTTGAAGAACGTGCCGGACGGGTCGTCGTCGTACGGGCGCAGGTCGGCAAGGCTGCCGGCCTCGCCCGACGTGTTCCATTCCTTGCAGCTCGTCACGCAGGCATGGCAGCCGACGCATACGTTCAGGTCGATGACGAGGGCCATCTGGGTCATGGTTGCGCTCCTTCGATCAGCTATCGTCTGACTGCGAACCGGCCGCCGTCGCGCGCCGCAGCCGCGCGGCGAATGCGCCGGTTCCCGCGAAATACGCCTGCACGCGCTGCAGCACGCGCGGCGTGCCGGGCAGCGGCGGCATCGGCGCGAACTGCGGCAGCGTCGTCGCCGCATCGGCTTCGGCCGGATAGATCCGCACCTGCACGTCGTACCAGCCGGCCTGCCCCGTCACGGGATCGGAGTTCGACATCCGCGCACCGGCGCGTGCCGCGTCCGGCAACTCGTCGGTGATCACGTGATTGAGCAGGAAGCCGCGCTGCGATTCGCCCGCTTCGGGCCCGAGATTCCATGCGCCGGCCGCCTTGCCGATCGCGTTCCACGTCCACACGGTGCCGGGTTCGACCGCTTCGCTGTAGCGCGCGCGGCAACGCACCTTGCCCCACGGCGACTCGACGTAGATCCATGCGCCGTCGCCGATCTGTTGCGCGGCGGCCGTCACCGGGTTCACGAACAGGTGGTTCTCGCCATGGATCTGCCGCAGCCACGCGTTCTGCGAATCCCACGAGTGGTACATCGCCATCGGCCGCTGCGTGATCGCCGCGAGCGGATAGCGGTTCGCGTCGGTCAGCCCGCTTTCGAGCGACCGATGCCAGAACGGCAGCGGATCGAAATAGCGCGCGATGCGCTCGCGCAGATGGTCGGGCGGCTGGCGGCCCGACGTGCGGCCCTGCGCGGCGAGCCGGAATTTCTGCATCACGTCCGAGTAGAGCTGGATCATGATCGGCACGCCGAACTTGCGCATCCCGTTGTCGACGGCCCACTGCATGTACGGGCCGTTGCAGTTGCGCATGTACTGCAGCGGCTCCGGCAGCCGATGGTGGTACACGCAGTTGTTCTCCGCGTAGCGCTGCCACTGGTCGGGGTTCGGCTCGCCGACGACGGCCTTGTCGCCGTTCTTGCCGCGCCAGCCGATCAGGAATCCGGTGCCCGACTCGGGCGCCGTCTGGAAGTTGATGACGAAATCCGGATAGTCGCGGTACTTGCGTTGTCCGTCGACCGTCGTGAACGCCGGAAACTTCAGCCGGCTCGCGAGCTCGATCAGCACTTCCTGGAACGGCTTGCATTCGCCGGTCGGCGGCACGACGGGCACGCGCACCGAGTCGACCGGCCCGTCGAATTCGGAGATCGGCCGGTCGAGCACCGACATCACGTCGTGGCGTTCGAGGTAGGTCGTGTCGGGCAGGATCAGGTCGGCGAACGCCGTCATCTCCGATGCGAACGCATCGCACACGACGAGGAACGGGATCCGGTATTCGCCGTCGTCGCGCTTGTCGACCAGCATCTTGCGCACTTCCGTCGTATTCATCGACGAATTCCACGCCATGTTGGCCATGAAGATCAGCAGCGTGTCGATCGGATAGGGATCGCCGCGCCACGCATTGGTGATCACCGAATGCATCAGCCCGTGCACCGCGAGCGGGTATTCCCACGAGAACGCCTTGTCGAGCCGCGCGGGCGTGCCGTCCGGATGGATGAACAAGTCCTCGGGGCCCGCCGGCCAGCCGAGCGGGCCGGTGGCGAGCGGTGTGTTCGGCTTGACCTGGGCCGGGTCGTTCGGCGGTTTCGCCGACGGCGGCACCGCGCGCGGATACGGCGTCTTGTGGCGGAAACCGCCCGGCCGGTCGATCGTGCCGAGCAGCGACATCAGCACGGCGAGCGCGCGGATCGTCTGGAAGCCGTTCGAATGCGCGGCGAGCCCGCGCATCGCATGGAACGCGATCGGCACGCCCTTCACCGTCGCGTGTTCCTTGCCCCACGAATCGGTCCAGCGCACCGGCAACTCGATGGCGTGATCGCGCGCGACCGTCTCCATCTCGCGGGCGACGCGGCGGATCGTGTCGGCCGCGATGCCGGTGATGTCGGCCGCCCATTCGGGCGTGCAGCCGGCCACCTGTTCGCGCAGCAGCGTGAACGACGGCGCGACCGGCGTGCCGTCGTCGAGCGTGTAACGACCGTCGAGCGCCGGTTCGGCGCCCTCTGTGTGGTGCAGCACCGCGCGGTTCGTCTTCGTGTCCCACCACATGCGGTTCTGCGGATACAGCGCGTTGACCTCCGGCGCGGCGGCATCGCGCACGAACAGCCCGAACGTGTCGGCGCCGTCGCGCTGGTCGACCAGCTCGGCCGCGTTCGTGAAGCGCGACACGAATTCGACGTCGAACGCGTTGCGCGCGATCAGCTCGTGCATCAGCGCCATGAACAACGCGCCGTCGGTGCCGGGGCGGATCGGAATCCATTCGTCGGCGATCGCCGCGTAACCGGTGCGCACCGGATTGATCGCGATGAAGCGCCCGCCTGCACGCTTGAATTTGCCGAGCGCGATCTTCAGCGGATTCGAATGGTGATCCTCCGCGGTGCCGATCATGAAGAACAGCTTCGCGTTGTCGAGATCGGGGCCGCCGAATTCCCAGAACGAGCCGCCGATCGTATAGATCATCCCGGCCGCCATGTTCGCCGAGCAGAACCCGCCGTGCGCCGCATAGTTCGGTGTACCGAACTGTTTCGCGAACAGGCCGGTGAGCGCCTGCATCTGGTCACGGCCGGTGAACAGCGCGAAGCGCTTCGGGTCGGTCGCACGCAGATGCGCGAGCCGCTTTTCGAGCACGTCGAACGCGACCGCCCACGACACGGGCTCGAACTGCGCGTCGCCGCGCTCGGCGCCCGCCTTGCGCATCAGCGGCTGCGTGAGCCGCGCGGGCGAATACTGCTTCATGATCCCCGACGAACCTTTCGCGCAGATAACACCCTGGTTCAACGGATGCTCGGGGTTGCCGTCGATATAACGCACTTCGCCGTCGCGCAGGTGCACGCGGATGCCGCAGCGGCACGCGCACATGTAGCACGTCGTCGTCTTGATCTCGGCCTGCTCGTCGCGCTCGCGTGCTCGATGCTCCATCGTCTGTCCTCGTTCGCGGATGATGGCGCGCCCCGCCGGGGCGCACCCGTGAATCGGTTCATCCATGCTATGCCGGCAGGCCGTCGACATAAAGTCGCATCCTCCGATCGGTCCTATCGGGCGGACTGATAGTTGGCTAGACAATCCATCGGGCCTGGCCAGGGTCCGCATGCGCGAAGGCCCGGCTCACCAGCCGGGCCTTCGGCGTCATGCGTGACCGCGCATTACCGCGGCGGATAGGCGAGCAGTTCGCTGTCGTCGAGATGCTCGCGACGGCCGCGGCACGTCAGCCCGTACGCGACGCTCAACGATTTGCTGGTGAATGTGTCGAAGATGCGCGACGCGGCCGCCCGGCTCACGCTGCTGCATGCGGCCGATGGCGCGCCGCCGGGCTGACGCGGCCGCGCGCGGTCAGGCGGTCACGCGTTCAAGCGTTCAAGCGAGGTGATAACGCAGCCAGAAGGTTTCGCGGCACGCGTTGTCGAACGTCAGCCGCGACGGGCTGATCGGCCGCGCATCGGGATGGCGCAGCACGTCGTAATCGATCCAGCATTCGGCGCACAGCAGGTCCGACGGCGCACGGTCCTGCTCGACCGAGCGGCGCACGATCGCGCCGTTGTCGAAGCGGTATTCGGTTTCGTCGCGCGTGACTTCGACGTCGTCGTCGGTCCAGCGGTCGTGGGAGGTCGCGTGAGACACGATCGACACCGGGCCGGCGAGCCCGTGAATCGCGGCGACGTAGGAAATGAGCTTGTCCATGAAGAGGCGGCGAACTGGCGGATGGCCGCTTCGCGCAACGCATGCTGCGCGAAGCGGCCCGAGCGGCGAGTATAGCCGCGCGCCGATGACCTTGCCGCCGGCGGGGTTTCGTTGCCGTTGCACCTAGCGCAACGGCCGCGCGCTACGCCTCCAGCGCGAGCAACGCGAACGTCGCGAGCCAGTGCTCGCCCATGTAGTCGCCGGCCACGTGCGCGAGCGCGCTCGCGAGATGCCGGTCGGCCGCGTCGAGCAGCTTCGCGCGCCGCGCATCGCCTTCCGGCAGCGCGCCGGCGAGCGCGCGCTGGCACCACGCGCGGCTCAGGTTCAGCCCGTCGAGGTGCGCGATCTTGCCGTCGCTGCGGTCGCTGACCGTCGCCGGTTCGAACAGCGTCGCCGGCTCGCCGCGCGCGAGATCCGGCAAAAAGCGCGCGAACCAGCCGTCGAATTCGGCTGCCGGCAGCACGCGCCGCATCAGCTCGGCCTCCATCAGCGCGGGCGACAGGAATTCGTCGCCCGACGGCTCCCACGCCTGGCATGCGACGTCGTTCAGGTGCCAGCGCTTCGCGGTATCGACGATCAGCGCCGCGAGCCCGTCGCGCTGCGTGTCGCGCGCGAAGTCGAGCGTGAGCGCCAGCGCGAACGCGGTGTTGAAGTGCGTGCCGACGCGCAGCGGATAGGTCGCCTTCGGCAGGAAGGTCTCGAAGCGCGACACGAACAGGTCGGTGAGCGGCGCCATCGCCTTCGCCCAGCGCGCGGCCTGCGGCAGCGCGCCTTTCAGCGCGAGCCGTTCGAGCTGCGCGGACAGCGCGAGCAGCCACGCCCAGCCGTACGGCCGCTCGAAGCCGCTGTTGTGCGGCAGCGCGAGATACGCGCGCTCGCCGGCGACGTTCGCATCGGTGAAGTGCGCGTCGACGATCGCGACGATGCGCTCGGCCTCCGGCAGCGCCGGATAACGTTCGAGCACGCGCAGCACGAGCCAGTAGCCGTGCACGCACGAATGCCAGTCGTAGCTGCCGTAGAAGATCGGATGCAGCGCGCGCGGCCCCTGCACGTCGTGCGGGCCTTCGAGCGAATGCGTGAGCTTGTTCGGATATTCGCGGGTCAGGTGCGCGAGCGCGAGCGACGCGAATTTCGATGCGAGTTCGGGTGTGAGTCGGTCGGTCATGAGCATCTCGTCCATCGAGTCAGAAGCGGAATACGAACGCATACATCAGCAGTGTGTTCACGGCCAGCAGCAGCACGGCCGTCGGCCACTGCGCCTTGATCACGCCGTTCTTGTCCTTCAGTTCGAGCAGCGCCGCCGGCACGATGTTGAAGTTCGCGGCCATCGGCGTCATCAGCGTACCGCAGAAGCCGCTCAGCATCCCGATCGCGCCGACGATCGCCGGGTTGCCGTGGAACTGGTGGACGATCAGCGGCAGGCCGATGCCGGCCGTCATCACGGGGAACGCGGCGAAGCCGTTGCCCATGATCATCGTGAACAGCGCCATGCCGACCGTGTAGGCCGCGACGACCGCGAACGGCGAATCGATCGGCACCCAGTCCTTCACGAGCCCCGACACCACGCCGCCGACGCCCGCGACCGCGAACAGCGCGCCGAGCGCCGCGAGCATCTGCGGCAGGATCGCGGCCCAGCCGACCGCGTCCATCGTGTGGCGCGCTTCCCTCAGCGCATGCACGGGCGAATCGCGCAGCATCGCGAGCGCGACGACGAACGCGACGATCGTGCCGAGCACGAGCGAGATCAGCGTCACGCTCTTCGGATCGACGAACGGTACGAGCTTCAGCGCGAACGTGCCGATCAGCGTGACCACCGGAATCAGCAGCGCGGGCAGGAACAGCCGGTTGCCGAAGCGCTGCGCGAGGGTTTCGCGCCGCACGGCCGCCGCTTCGCCAGCCTCGTCGGACTTGCCGCGCCCGAGCTTGCCCGAGCCGGCGATCACCGCGAGCGCGATCGCGAGGCAGCCCGTCACGAAATGCGGCAGCTTCGCGCCGAACAGGAACGTGACCGCGTAGATCCCCCAGAACGCGAAATTGACGACGCGGCGCGGGTTCGTGCGGTCCGTCAGGTTGAAGTACGCGAACGCCGCGAACATCAGCCCCGCGAGCGTGTACAGCGATTCGAGGCCGATCATCGCGCGCCCTCCTGCCCCAGCAGGCCGAAGCCGCGCGCGAGCCGGCGATCGAGCAACGCGAGGCGCGTGCAGTGGATCAGCAGCGCGGCGATCGCGGTCGGGATCGCCCACACCGACACCTGCAGCGGCTCGACGACGATCCCGTTCTGTTCGAGAAAGCCCTTGATCAGCAGGATCGACTGGATCGCGATGAAGATGTCCTCGCCGAAGAACACGGCGATGTTGTCGACGCCCGATGCATGCGCGCGGATCTGCTGGCGCACCGACTCGGGCAGCTCGCCGTGCCGGTTGACGGCGGCGGCCTCGGCCATCGGCGCGATCAGCGGCCGCACCATCTGCGCGTGCCCGCCGAGCGACGTGAGGCCGAGCGCGGCCGTCGCCTGGCGCAGCACGAAATACAGCATCAGCACGCGGCCGGTGGTCGCCGCCTGCACGCGCGAGATCATCCGCCTCGCCTGTTCCTTGAGCCCGTTGCGCTCGAGCAGCGCGATCACCGGCAGCGTCAGCCAGATGAGCCCCATGTAGCGGTTTTCGGTGAACGCCTTGCCGAACGCGCTGACGATGTCGACGAGATTCAGCCCGCCCGCCAGCCCCGTCGCGAGCCCCGCGATCGTGACCACCAGCAGCGCGTTGAAGCGCAGCGCGAAACCGATCACGACGATCGGCACCCCAATCAGCACCAGCATTGCTCTCCTCCTTGTGTCGGATCCACGGCGCCTTCGCAACGCGCCGCCTGCCCGGTTTGGACCGGGCTCGAATCGCGAAATCTAACACGAGACTTTATCGATAAAAAGTCGACAATTTGCTGCTTCGGGTAAACGTTGAAAACCTGTCCGGGTCATGTGTGGGCGGCGTTTCATCGGAGGAATCGGTGGCCGGCTGGCCGCCGCGGGCGCGTCCATCGCGGCACGGATTTCCTGCCCGGGCGCGGCGAGCGGCCGGCCGCCGCGCGTGGCGGAGCCCCGGTGCGGCGACTACACTGGAAAGCATCTGCAACGTACGGGAGAGCCGCCATGATTGACGTATTCCAGACCATCGGCAGCCGCGCGTTCTCCGCTCATCTGGCGAAGGACGGGATGGTGACGCTGATGGAGCAGCGCAATGAAGTCGACCGCGTGACGCTCGCGACCGCCTATGCCGCGCTCGTCGAGGAGTCCGAGCAGGAATCCGACCTGCTCGATGCGACGGTCGAAGGGATGATGCGCGCGCTGATCCAGGGGTACGCGCGCAGCCATTGACGGCGATCGACGGCACGGCCGCGCATCCGCTGCGCGGCCGGTTGCCCGTTCGGGTGCCGTTATGCGGCCGGCGTGCCGGCGCCCGTGCCGAACCACCGGCCCGCGCGCAGTTGCCCGTAGTCGGCCTGCGTGAAGATCCTCAGCAGGTTCGATACGGCGCCGTTACTGCCGCGGTCGAGCTGGGTCAGGAAGGCCTCGACCTCGTCTCGCCCCGCAAACAGGATCGTGCCGAAGTAGCGTTCGCGCTCGGCGTCGGACAGGTTCGTCGCGCGCAGCTGGTACGGATGGTGAAGCGCCGCGAACAGGAAGTAATAACGCTCGGCGTCGTCGCGCAGCACACGCACCGCGTCGCGGTCGACCGGAAACTCGCGGTAGAACGATGCGTGCCCGCTCTCGATGTCGATCCGGTACAGCAACCGGCCGTCGCGCTCGATCACGACCGGTGCGTACGGATCGCGACTGACGAGCGTGGTGTCGGGCGCGGTCACGGCGCCCGCCTTGCGGCCGGTTCCCCGCCGATGCCGCGTCGCCCTGCCGATGGCGTGACACACAAGCACGCGAAGATGGCGCGCACGGTCATGCGAAAACGGGGTTTCTCGTTCATGTCGCTCGGCAGCATTCGTTCAGTGGAAGGAGTAAACGGCGCGCCATGATCGCACGGCGTACCGTCGGCCAGCCACCTGGCGACCGGTTTTCGCGGGCCGCGCGGCGTGCATCGGCCGCCCCCCGACCTACCGCGCACCATAGAGGAAATGCACTGAAAAGGCCCATGGCGAGAATTTTTCGATTGCCGCCGCCCGCGCCGCATGACAGCATGCTGGGCGTTGCCAACCGAAAAGAATGCCGCGCCGTCCGGCCGCCGATAACCCGCCCGGCGGCACCGAACAGGCAGCCCCTTCCATGAACCCGGCCTACCTCCAACACTACGAACCGACCGGAGAATTCCGCTTGTGAACATCGGCATCGTCAACGACCTCCCGCTAGCCGTCGAGGCGATGCGCCGCGCGATCGCGCGACGGCCCGAGCACCGCGTGCTGTGGGTCGCGACCGACGGCGCGCAAGCCGTCGAACTGTGCGCCACGCAGCCGCCCGACGTCGTCCTGATGGACCTGATCATGCCGAAATTCGACGGGATCGAAGCGACGCGGCGGATCATGCGATCCGAACGACCGTGCGCAATCCTGATCGTGACGAGCTGCATCGGCGCGAACGCATGGCGCGTGTTCGAGGCGATGGGCGCCGGCGCGCTCGACGCGGTCGATACGCCGCGATTCGGCGACGGCGCGGCCGGCGACACGACCAAACTGCTGCTCGCGAAGATCGACCAGATCGGCCGGCTGCTCGATGCGCCCGGCGGCACGCGCCTCGCCGCCACGGCCATCCGCGCGGGCGGCGGCCCGCTGGTCGCGATCGGCGCATCGGCCGGCGGCCCCGGCGCACTGGCGTCGATCCTCGGCAGCCTGCCGGCCGATTTCAGCGCGCCGATCGTGATCGTGCAGCACGTCGACCGCGCATTCGCCGAAGGCATGGCGCAATGGCTCGACGGCCAGACCCCGCTCACCGTGCGCGTCGCCTGCGAAGGCGACCGCCCGCAGCCGGGCGTCGCGCTGCTCGCCGCAACCGACGATCACCTGCGCATCACGCACTCCGGCACGCTCGAATACACCCGCGAGCCGGCCGCCACGCCGTATCGGCCGTCGGTCGACGTGTTCTTCAACAGCCTGACCGAGCACTGGCCCGGTCGCGTGATCGGCGTGCTGCTCACGGGGATGGGACGCGACGGCGCGATCGGCCTGAAGGCGCTGCGGATGAAGGGCTACCACACGATCGCGCAGGACGAGGCGACGAGCGCCGTGTACGGTATGCCGAAGGCGGCCGCGACGCTCGGCGCGGCGCGCGCGATCCTGCCGCTCGGGCGCATCGCGGGCGAGCTGGCGACGCTCGCGCGGATCTGAGCCCGACAATGAACACGCGCGACACCCATGCCTGCCCTTGCAACAACCCGCATCAATCATGACCAGTGACCTGACTCGCCCGCCGGGCAGCCCGTACACGCCGCACGTCGACGTGCCGGCGATGGTGCTGCTGGTCGACGACCAGACGATCGTCGCCGAAGCCGTGCGGCGCGCGCTCGTCGACGAGGACGGCATCGACTTCCATTACTGCCCGCGTTCGGACGACGCGATGGCCACCGCGATCGAGACGCGGCCGACCGTGATCCTGCAGGACCTCGTGATGCCCGGCACCGACGGGCTGAGCCTCGTGAAGGAATACCGCGCGAATCCGGCGACGCGCGACGTGCCGATCATCGTGCTGTCGACGCAGGAAGAGCCCGTGATCAAGAGCGCCGCGTTCGCGGCCGGCGCGAACGACTACCTCGTGAAGCTGCCCGACCGCATCGAGCTCGTCGCACGCATCCGCTACCACTCGCGCTCGTACATGAACCTGCTGCAGCGCGACGAAGCCTATCGCGCGCTGCGGCAATCGCAGCAGCAACTGCTCGAGGCCAATCTGGAACTGCGGCGCCTCACGCACTCGGACGGCCTGACCGGGCTGTCGAACCGGCGCTATCTCGACGAATACCTGGCCGCCGAATGGCGGCGCGGCACGCGCGAGCGCAGCGAGCTGTCGCTGCTGATGATCGACGTCGACAATTTCAAGCTGTACAACGACACGTACGGGCACGTGTCGGGCGACAGCGTGCTCAAGCAGATCGCATCGACCATCGAGCGCTGTCTCGGGCAGTCGGGCGACCTCGCCGCGCGCTTCGGCGGCGAGGAGTTCGCGGTCGTGATGCCGGCCACGTCGCCGGGCGCCGCGCGGCTGCTCGGCGAGAAGATCCGCCTCGCGGTCGAGGCGCTGCGGCTGCGGCACGCGCATTCGTCGACAGGCAACACCGTGACGATCAGCATCGGCGGCGCGACCATCGTGCCGGCGCCCGGCATGCCGACGACCACGCTGATCGAGGCAGCCGACCGCGCGCTGTATCGCGCGAAGCACGAAGGCAAGAACCGCGTCGAGATCGATTTGACGCCGACGCCGCCGGGCGCCGGCGGGTTCGGCGCGCCGCCCGGCGAATGAGCCCGGGCGCCGCGTTCACACGGCGCCGAGCCGGCGCGCGTAGTCGTTCGGGTCCAGCGGACGGCTGAACAGGTAGCCCTGCTGCATGTCGCAGCCGATCTGCTGCAGGAACCACGATTGCGCCTGCGTCTCGACCCCTTCGGCCGTGACCTTCATCCCGAGCGAATGCGCCATCGCGACCACGGCCTGCGTGATCGCGACCGAATCGTGATGATCGGGCACGCCCGACACGAACGAGCGGTCGACCTTCAGGTTGTGCAGCGGAAAGCGCTTCAGGTACGCGAGCGACGAATAACCGGTGCCGAAATCGTCGACCGAGATCCGCACGTTCATGTCCGTGAGCGCTTCGAGCATCGGCAGCACGGTGTCCGTATCGTTCATCAGCAGTCCTTCGGTGATCTCGAGTTCAAGCGCGGACGGATCGAGCCGCGTTTGCGCGAGACAGCGGTCGACCGATTCGACGAGCCCTTCGTGGAACTGCCGCGGCGACAGGTTCACGGCCAGCATCAAGTCGGGCGCGATCGTGCGGCGCCATTCGGCCGCCTGCCGGCATGCGGTTTCGAGCACCCACTGGCCGATCGCGACGATCTGCCCGGTGTCTTCGGCAACCGGAATGAATTCCGCGGGCGACATCGGCCCGAGTTCGGGGCTGGTCCAGCGCAGCAGCGCCTCGGCGCCGACCGTGCGGCCGCTGCGCGCGTCGACGACCGGCTGGTAGGCGAGCCGCAGCATGTCCGTCGTGAGCGCGCGCCGCAGCGACTGCTCGATCGCGAAACGGCGCTGCAGCCGCAGGTTGAGCTGCGCGGTGAAGAACGTGAAGTGGTTGCGGCCCCGCTGCTTCGCGTCGTACATCGCCGAATCGGCGTTGCGCATCAGCGTGACGGCGTCGTCGCCGTCGCGCGGCGCGACGCTGATCCCGATCGACACGCCGAGCCAGTACTCGTTGTTCGCGATCGCGAACGGCTTCGCGATCACGTCGATCACCTCGCGCGCGAGCACCTCGAGGCGCTCCGGATCGTCGCAGTCGTCGACGAGGATCACGAACTCGTCGCCGCCGACGCGCGTGAGCGCGTACTGGCCGCCCCCGCAAGCCGCGAGCCGCGACGCGACGCTGCGCAGCAGCGCATCGCCCGCGTCGTGGCCGGCCGTGTCGTTGACCTTCTTGAAGCCGACGAGATCGATGAACAGGATCGCGACGCGCGCGGGCCCGGCCGCCGCATCGCGATCGCCGAACAGTTCGCGCATGCGCTCGGCAAGCCAGCGGCGGTTGTAGAGGCCCGTCAGCGCATCGCGCGTGGCCAGGTAGCGCAACTGCTGCTGCGCTTCGCGCACCGGGCCGATGTCGTTGAACGATACGAGCACCGAGTCGGCCCGAAGCTCGCCCGGCTTCACGATCGGCACCGCGTTGCCGCGCACCCAGATGATGTCGCCGTCCGCCAGGCCGAAGCCGACCGTGTAGTCGAGCATCGGCGTGGCCGTCTCGAGCGCGAGCCGGCTCGGCCAGTCGTCGGGCGCGATCGGCGTGCCGTCCTCCTGCAGCTTGCGCAGGATCACCGTCGACAGCCGGCGGCCGACGAGGTCGCCCTTCACGCGCAGCATCCGGTTCGCGCTCGGGTTGCTCGCGACCACGACGCCGTCGCGCGACACGACGAGGATCCCTTCGTTCAGGCTGTTGACGACGAGCCGGTGATGTTCCTCACTGCGCGCGAGTTGCCGCACCATCCGGTCCTGGTGCACCGCGAGGCCGACGCTGTTGCCGATATCGCGCAATAGTTCGGTTTCCTCATCGCTTGGCCGACGTGGCCGGCGATGATAGACGGCGAACGCGCCGAGCACGACGCCCGCTTCGTCCAGGAACGGCACCGACCAGCACGCGCGCAGGCCCAGTGGCAACGCGAACGAACGGTAGTCGGCCCACAGCGGATCGGTTTCGATGTCCTCGACGGCGACCATCCGGCGCTCGTACATCGCCGTGCCGCATGAGCCCGCCGCGGGCCCGATCGACGCGCCGTCGATCGCGGCGCTGTACTGCGGAGGCAAGGACGGCGCGGCGCCGACGCGCACGTGCACGCCGTCGGTATCGAGCAGCAGGATCGTGCAGGATGCGCCGTCGCCGAGCAAAGTCTCGGCACGCCGGCAGACTTCGATCAGCAGTTCCGGCAGCGGTGTGTTGCGCGTGATCAGCCTCAGCACGCTTTGCTCGGACGCGAGTAGTTCCGCCGCGAGACCGAGGCTGTATCGAGAGCTTTGCGGTTCGGTATTCAAGTTGAATCCTGCCGTCTGTGCGACCGGGTCTGATACGCCCGATTCGTTATCGATCCTTCGTGCCGTTTTTCGCTCCGGGTTTACGCCGATGCCCGGTGCGCCCCGTTGCGCACCGAGCCAAGGTGCGCCGAAATACATTTAACACCAATCCGTGACGCCCCGCGCATCCGCGAGCATCAGGGGTTACGCGCGGTCGCGGCGGCGCTTGCGGCCGCCAGTCAGCTTATCGAAAGACTTGCGCGCCGTGCAACGGCCTCGGGCACATCCGTGTGCCGCGCGCGCCGCCCTTGAAATCGATTCGTCGGATTGTGGCAGCGCCCTGCTTCCGCCCCGGTCAACCGTCCGCGCCGGAATGCGGGCGCGTCACGGCTTTCAGCGCATCGATCGCGGCCGCGACCGACACGCCCGCGGGCACCGCATACTGCGCACCGCCCGTCAATCCTTGCGGATGTGTTCGGCCAGGAAGTCGATCAGCAGGCGCACGCGCGGCAGCAGCCCGCGTCGCGACGGAAACACCGCGTGCATCACGCCGCCCTTCGGCGCCCATCCCGGCAGCACGTCGACCAGCGTGCCGTCGCGCAGGTCGTCCTCGACGACCATGCACGGCAATTGCACGATGCCGACGCCGTGAATCGCCGCATCGCGCAACGCATGCATGTCGTCGGTCACGAAGCGCGGATGATGGCGCAGCTGCGCGTGCTCGCCGTTCGGCCCGACCAGTTGCCACACGTGATGCCGCGCCGGCCCCCAGTCGAGGCTCGGCGCGCCGGCCAGCTCGGCCGGGTCCGACAGCGCGGCGCGCCCGTCCAGCCACTGCGGCGCGGCCACCAGCCGCTGCGGGCTGTCGCCGAGAATGCGCATCACGAGATCGCTGTCCTCCAGCGGCGGAAAACGCACGCGCAGCGCGAGGTCGAACCCTTCGCTCAGCGGGTCGACGCGGCGGTTCGTCGCCTCGAGATGCACCTGCACCTGCGGATGAATCGCCATGAAACGCGCGACGAGCTCGCTCACGCGATATTCGAGCAGCGCGGTCGGGCAACTCACGCGGACGATGCCCCGCGGCTCCGCGTGCCGGCGCTCGATCACCTCGCGCGCGGCATCGGCTTCGACCAGCACGGCGAGGCAGCGCTCGTAGAATTCGCGCCCGGTTTCCGTCACCGTGAAGTGACGCGTCGTGCGCTGCAGCAGCCGCACGTCGTACCGCGCCTCCAGCGCCGCGATGCGCCGGCTCAACGTCGATTTCGGGACATCCAGCGCGCGCCCCGCCTGCGTGAACCCGCCGTGTTCGACCACTTTCACGAAATAGTAGAGGTCGTTCAAGTCATCCATGATTGTTCCATTCATAGAACACTGACGCCATTTTAAGGGACTGGAATGCCGGTTGTTCCACGAATAGCATCTTGATTCGACGTGGATCGACGCAGTCGAGGCGGCCGGGAATGATTTCATTTCAGCCGGTTCCCTCGGCCGCCCGGCCGATTCACCGAGCTCGGGGCTCCCCCTCATTTCCTGCACTGTCTCTGGAGGCAACCATGGCAAGCGAACCGATTCGCGACCCGGCGAACGACCACCTGCTCACCCCGCAGAACGCGGCGTTCATCGTCATCGATTACCAGCCGGTCCAGGTGAACTCCATCGCGTCGATGGATCGCCAGTTGCTGGTCAACAACATCGTCGGCGCATCGAAAGCGGCCGTCGCGTACGACCTGCCGATCGTCCACTCGACCGTCAACGTAAAGACGGGCCTGAACAAGCCGCCGATCCCGCAACTGCGCGCGGCGCTCGAAGGTTATCCGACCTACGACCGCACGAGCATCAACTCGTGGGAGGACGTCGAATTCCGCAAGGCCGTCGAGGCGACCGGCCGCAAGAAGCTGATCATGACCGCGCTGTGGACCGAAGCGTGCCTGACGTTCCCGGCACTCGACGCGCTGAAGGCCGGCTACGAGGTGTACGTGGTCGTCGACGCCGTCGGCGGCACGTCGGTCGCCGCGCACGAAGCCGCGCTGCGCCGCATCGAGCAGGCCGGCGGCCAGATGATCAGCGTCGCGCAGCTGTTCTGCGAGCTGCAGCGCGACTGGGCGCGCAGCGCCACCGTGCCGGCGTTCATCGATCTGTTCATCGAAACCGGCGGCACCGCCGGCATCCAGTTCTCGTACGACAAGAGTTGACCGGCCCGGCGCGCGCGGCCGCGGACATATTCCCGCCGGCGGCCGCACGCGCCCATGCCGTGCCCGTTTCATCCGTTCCGGCAGCACCCGGACGGCATCGCGGCCGACCAAGCCGCGTTTTCGTATCCGTGATTCAATGTCGATCGAACCGGCGTCGCGCATTCCGGCGGCACGGTGATGTGCCTCCTCATCGAACGACTTTCACGGGATCACCATGACGCATCCTGCCGAAATCAAGGCGCTCGTTTTCGATGTCTTCGGAACGATCGTCGACTGGAGAAGCGGCGTCGCACGCGGTGCCGCCGCGTTCCTGGATCGCTACGCGCCCGCGCTCGATCCGTTCGCGTTCGCCGACGCGTGGCGCGCCGAATATTCGCCGTCGATGGAAGAGATTCGCAGCGGGCGCAGGCGCTACGTGCGGCTCGACGTCCTGCATCGCGAGAACCTCGTCCGCACGCTCGACCGCTACGGAATCGTCGACGTGCCCGACGCGGACATCGATGCGCTCAACCTCGCGTGGCACCGCCTCGATCCGTGGCCCGACGCCGTCGCCGCGCTGCACCGGCTGAAGCGGCGCTTCATCATCGCGCCGCTGTCGAACGGCAACATCCGGCTGATGGTCGACGTCGCGAAACGCGCGGGGCTGCCGTGGGACGCGATCCTCGGCGCCGAGGTCGTCCGCGCGTACAAGCCGTCGCCGCAGGTGTACAGCGACACGGTCGAGATTCTCGGCGTCGCGCCGGCCGAGCTGTGCCTCGTCGCGGCCCACAACGGCGACCTCGCCGCCGCGCGCCGGCTCGGGCTGTCGACCGCGTTCGTGCTGCGGCCGACCGAACACGGGCCCGGCCAGACGACCGACCTGCAAGCCGACGATGCATGGGACTTCGACGTCAAGGATCTGAACGAACTCGCGGACCGGCTCGGCTGCCCGGCTTGAGCGGCGCGTGCGCCGTGCGCGCCGCGCGACAGACCGCACGGCACGCCCGGCGACTGGTAGACTCCGCAACCATTGCCCTTTCCGATTTGCGTGCCCGCATGTCATCTCCGCTGCATCTGGTAGAAGGCAAACTGACCGCGCTGCGCTTCCTCGAGCGCCCGGATCAGGACAGTTCAGAAGGCCATCCGATACGGCCGGTCGACCCGGAAGCCAGGAAGCAATCGCTCGGCTACTGGTTCACGCACAACGTGGTGCCGATCATGGCGGCGCTGACCGGCAACGGCGCCGCGGCGAATGCGCTGGTGTTTCAGCAAACCAGCGAAGACAGCATCCTCGCGAAGCTGGATGCCGAGGCCGACAAGATCGCGCATCCGGCAACGTGGTCGTACGCGAATATCCGCGACAGCAAGACCTACGTGTCGCAGAACGCATCCGTGACCGTCGGCAAGAACGGCAGGATCATCCTCGCCAAACTTCCGGTGGAAATCGAAATCGGCGGGCAAACGTATCGCGGTTTCCTGGGCGGGCAATGCTTCGACGTCGGCGACGAGGTCGTGGCCGTCATCAACCGGCAAGGCCGCCTGTTTGCGCTGTCGTCTCCCGACCGGCGCTATCTGGCAATGGATTACGCGTGCGGTAATACGGGGCTGGCCGGCCTGACGCACACGCTGTGGCTGGCCTGGAAATGGTCGTTCATCGGCGTGAACTGCCTGGTCGTCCCGATGATGATCCTGGTGCTCTGGACCGGCGACGGCGGGTTTTCCGATCTCGGGCTCGACCTGCTCATGCTGCTGGGCGGGCCGTTGATGATGGGCGTCCTGCTGGCCCTGATCATCGGCGTGCGGCTGTCATGGTCCGACTGGCTGCCGGCGTGGCGCACGTCGAGCATCCTGAATGCGCTGGGCCGCCCGGATCTGTGCACGCGCGATTTCGCCGACGCCCGCGGCGAGGCCGAACGCAAGGGCCAGGCGCGCGACACGGATATCGGTCAGATCTATTACGCGTAGCGTCCGGCGCTCCCGCGCGCCGGCTTGTCCGCAGCCGCGCTCGCAAGACGCCGCCAGTTGCGCGCCGCATACCGGTGGGCCTGCTGCAGCGCCACCCACAGGCCGATCTGACGGATCGGTTTCAGGAAACCGCGCGCGCTGAACACGGTCCGCCGCTCCACGCGCGTCTTGCCGCCTTCGACCGGCGTCAGCGTGAATTCGTCCTCGAGCAGACCGACCCAGTCGCGGCACCAGACCGTCGACGACACCATCCGGTAACGCAGCCGGCGATTCTCGTCGAGCACGAGGATCCGCTGGTCGATCGTGCCGCGATCGGTCGTGCACTGGCGCGTGTTGCCGACGGCCGGCGTGCCTTCAAGCACGCGGCAACTGACCGGCTTAGGCACGCCGAGGCGGAACAGCAACGGCCGCGTGTCGTCCATCCGGGCATGGAGAAAATGCGGCCACACATGCTCGGGCCGGCAATCGAAGGTCCACTGCGAATGAATTTCCACGACACGCTCCTCGCGGCTGGCGATGCGGATATGACGGGATGATAGCCCTCGCGGTCGCCTTGTGCCGCCCGGGCACCGCCGCCGCCTCCGTCCCCCGCTACGCCGGCTCGCCGACAAACATCAGCTTCCCCGATTCGCCCATCAGCAATGCCCGATTCGCATCCGCCGCCGCGCGCAGGTAATCCCACAGCGCGGTCACGCGCCGCAGCTTACGCAGATCTTCCCGGCAGGTCAGCCAGAAACACCGCGTGACGACCACGTCGTCCGGCAGCACGGGCACCAGCGCCGGCTGCGTGGCCGCCATGAAGCACGGCAGGATCGCGAGCCCGCCACCCTGCAGCGCCGCGAAATATTGCGCGATCACGCTCGTCGTGCGCAGCCCGGCCGTCGCGCCCGGCACCGCGCGCTCCAGGTACAGCAGCTCGTTGCTGAACGCGAGATCGTCGACATAGCTGATGAACGCATGCCGCGCGAGATCGTCCGTGCACGTGATCGGCGCGTGGTTCGCGAGATAGTCGCGCGTCGCATAGAGCCGCAACTGGTAGTCGCACAGCTTGGTGACCACGTACGGCCCGCGATCGGGCCGCTCGAGCGTGATCGCCAGATCGGCCTCGCGCTTCGGCAGGTTGACGAAATGCGGGACCGGCAGCAGGTCGACCGTCACGTGCGGATGCGCGGCGCGAAACTGCGCGAGCTGCGGCGCCAGGAAAAAGCAGCCGAACCCTTCCGTCGACCCGATCCGCACGTGGCCCGACAACGCCGCGCCCGTGTTCGCGACCTGGTCGCACGCGGACTGCACGGTCGTCTCCATCGCGTCGGCATACGCGACGAGCCGCTGCCCTTCGGCCGTCAGCGTGAAGCCGCCGGAGCGCGACTTGTCGAACAGCAGCGTGCCGATCGCAGCCTCGAGCGCGCGGATGCGCCGCGCGACGGTCGTGTAGTCGACGCCGAGCCGCTTCGCGGCGCCGCTCGCGCGCTGCGTGCGCGCGACTTCGAGGAAGAAGCGCAGGTCGTCCCAGTTCAGGTTGCCGGAAACCGGCTCGGTGGCATGTCGCATCGGCGGGGAAAAAGGGCTGGAGTCTCCGGGCCGGCCGTCGATATGCATAAATGCACATCCAACCGGTTTCTTTATCGGTACATCATGAATCTGCGCATAACTATACTCGACCGTGACCTGCGGACCACGAGCCGCGGCACCCACCACGGAGACACCATGCAGACGCGATCCACCCTCGATGAGCATGCGACAGTCGCGACGCCGGCACCCGCCCGCACCGCGAAGCACTACCTGCTGGCCGGCTGGGCCAGCATGGCCGGCACGACGATCGAGTGGTACGACTTCTTCCTCTACGGCACGGCCGCCGCGCTCGTGTTCAACCGCATCTTCTTCCCGTCGCTGGACCCCGTCGTCGGCACGCTCGCCGCGTTCGGCACGTTCGCGGTCGGCTTCATCGGACGGCCGATGGGCGGCATCGTGTTCGGCCACTTCGGCGACCGCATCGGCCGCAAGTCGATGCTGATGATCACGCTGCTGCTGATGGGCGTGCCGAGCATGATCATCGGGCTGATCCCGTCGTACGACCGGATCGGCTACTGGGCGGCCGCGCTGCTGATCGCGATGCGCTTCCTGCAGGGGATGGCGGTCGGCGGCGAATGGGGCGGCGCGGTGCTGATGGCCGTCGAACACGCGCCGAAGGGCCGCAAGGGGCTGTTCGGCAGCCTGCCGCAGACGGGCGTCGGGCTCGGCCTGATCCTGTCGTCGGTCGCGATGGCCGCGGTGGCCGCGCTGCCGGAAGCCGACATGCTGTCGTGGGGCTGGCGCGTGCCGTTCCTCGCGAGCATCGCGCTGGTCGGCCTCGGCTGGTTCATCCGCGCGAAGGTGCCCGAGTCGCCCGACTTCGAGAAGATCCGACGCCAGGGCAAGGCCGAGAAGTCGCCCGTGACGGCCGCGCTGCGCCGCCATCCGCGCGAGGTGCTGACGATCGTCGGCGCGCGCGCCGCCGAAAACACCTGGTTCTACATGGTCGTCACGTTCGCACTCGCTTACGCGACGCAGCAGCTCCATCTGCCGAAGGCCGGGATGCTGCATGCGATCACGGCCGGCGCCGCGCTGTCGCTCGTCACGATGCCGCTGTGCGGCCACCTGAGCGACAAGATCGGCCAGCGCCGGATGTTCGCGATCGGCCTCGTGCTGATGTGCGCGTTCGCCGCGCCGTTCTTCATGATGCTCGGCACGCAGCAGACGTCGTATGCGTGGTGGGCGATCGTGCTCGGCCTCGGCGTCGTGTTCCCGATCCTCTATGCGCCGGAAGCGCTGCTGTTCGCGCAGCAGTTCCCGGCGGAAATCCGCTACAGCGGCATCTCGCTGTCAGTGCAGCTGGCCGGCGTAATCGGCGGCGGCTTCGCGCCGATGATCGCGACGTCGCTGCTCAAGGTCGGCGGCGGCCAGCCGCACTACGTGATCGCCTACCTCGTCGGCTTCGGCGTGTTCGCGCTCGGGTGTACCGCATTGATGCGCCCGCCCGCGCCTGAACGCGCCTGAACGCGCCTGCGCCGAATCGATTTCAGTTCACCCTGCCGTCCGCCGTGCATGCATGCGCGGCGGATGCCGGGGCCCCTTTTTCATCGCCACACCGTTTTCCGGAGACATCCATGAACGCCGCAGTTCCCCAGACCACCCTCGCCCTGCCCACCGCCAAGCTGCTGATCGACGGCGCGTTCGTCGAATCGCAAAGCGCCGAATGGGGCGACATCGTCAACCCCGCGACGCAGGAAGTGATCGGCCGCGTGCCGTATGCGACGCTCGACGAGGTCGACGCCGCGATCGCGTCCGCGCAGCGTGCGTTCCAGACGTGGAAAACGACACCAATCGGCGCGCGGCTGCGCATCATGCTGAAGTTCCAGGATCTCGTGCGCCGCAATCTCGAACGGATCGCGCACACGCTCACCGCCGAACAGGGCAAGACGCTGCCCGACGCGCAGGGCGACATCTTCCGCGGCCTCGAAGTGGTCGAGCATGCGTGCTCGATCGGCACGCTGCAGCAAGGCGAATTCGCGGAGAACGTCGCGGGCGGCGTCGATACCTACACGCTGCGCCAGCCGATCGGCGTGTGCGCGGGCATCACGCCGTTCAACTTCCCCGGGATGATCCCGCTGTGGATGTTCCCGATGGCGATCGTGTGCGGCAACACGTTCGTGCTGAAGCCGTCGGAACAGGATCCGCTGTCGACGATGCAGCTCGTCGAACTCGCGATCGAGGCCGGCGTGCCGCAGGGTGTGCTGAACGTCGTGCACGGCGGCAAGACGGTGGTCGACCGTCTCTGCACGCATCCGGACATCAAGGCGATCTCGTTCGTCGGCTCGACGCGCGTCGGCACGCACGTGTACAACCTCGGCAGCCAGCACGGCAAGCGCGTGCAGTCGATGATGGGCGCGAAGAACCACGCGGTGGTGCTGCCCGATGCGCACCGCGAGCAGTCGATCAACGCGCTCGTCGGCGCGGGCTTCGGCGCGGCCGGCCAGCGCTGCATGGCGACGTCGGTCGTCGTGCTCGTCGGCCAGGCGCGCGACTGGCTGCCCGATCTCGTCGAGAAGGCGAAGGTGCTGAAGATCAACGCGGGCCACGAGCCGGGCACGGATGTCGGGCCGGTCGTGTCGAAGGCCGCGCACGCGCGCATCATCGCGCTGATCGACGAAGGCGTGAAGGCCGGCGCGACGCTCGAACTCGACGGCCGCGGCGTGACGGTGCCCGGCTACGAGCACGGCAACTTCGTCGGCCCGACGATCTTCTCGGGCGTGACGACCGACATGTCGATCTATACGGAAGAAATCTTCGGGCCGGTGGTGGTCGTGCTCGAAGCCGACACGCTCGACGAAGCGATCGCGCTCGTCAACCGCAACCCGATGGGCAACGGCGTGGGGCTGTTCACGCAGAGCGGCGCGGCCGCACGCAAGTTCCAGAGCGAGATCGACATCGGCCAGGTCGGCATCAACATCCCGATTCCGGTGCCGGTGCCCTACTTCAGCTTCACGGGCTCGCGCGGCTCGAAGCTCGGCGATCTCGGCCCGTACGGCAAGCAGGTCGTGCAGTTCTACACGCAGACGAAGACGGTCACCGCGCGCTGGTTCGACGACGACGCGACGGCCGGCGGCGTGAACACGACGATCGCGCTGCGCTGAGCTATGCATGGGACCTGCGTAAGCACTAAAGCGCCAACGCAGGTCGACCGCGAAGCATGGGACCGGACTAAGCGCTAAAGCGCCAAGTCCGGTCGACACACGGGACTACACATGGAAATCGCATTCATCGGGCTCGGCAACATGGGCGGCCCCATGGCCGCCAACCTGCTCAAGGCCGGCCACACGCTGACGGTGTTCGACCTCGACGCGCACGCGGTCGACGCCGCGGTGCGCGCCGGCGCGACGGCGGCGGCCTCGCCGCGCGACGCAGCCGCCCGCGGAGCGGTCGTGATCACGATGCTGCCGGCCGCGCAGCACGTGCGCGCCGTCTACCTCGGCGACGACGGCGTGCTGGCCGGCGCGCGCGCCGGCGCAACGCTGATCGACTGCAGCACGATCGATCCCGGCACCGTGCGCGCGGTGGCCGAAGCCGCCGCGCAGCGCGACTTCCCGCTCGCCGACGCGCCCGTGTCGGGCGGCACCGGCGGCGCGCAGGCCGGCACGCTGACCTTCATGGTCGGCGCGGATGCCGCGCTGTTCGAGCGCATCCGCCCCGTGCTGCTCGACATGGGCAAGAACGTCGTGCATTGCGGCGGCACGGGCACCGGGCAGATCGCGAAAATCTGCAACAACCTGCTGCTCGGGATTTCGATGATGGGCGTGTCCGAAGCGATGGCGCTCGGCGCCGCGCTCGGCATCGATCCGGCCGTGCTGGCCGGCATCATCAACACGTCGACCGGCCGCTGCTGGAGTTCGGATACGTACAACCCGTATCCGGGCGTGAGCGGCACGGCGCCGGCCGCACGCGGTTATGCGGGCGGTTTCGCGGCGAACCTGATGCTGAAGGATCTCGGGCTCGCGACCGAAGCCGCACGGAGCGCGCATCAGCCGGTATGGATGGGCGCGCTCGCGCAGCAGCTGTATCAGTCGATGAGCCAGCAGGGACTCGGCACGCTCGACTTCTCCGCATGCGTGAAGCTGTACGAGGCGCAGCCCGCGTAACCTGCGCAGCCGACGCCGGACGTGCACCGACCCGCGATGCGCTTGCGACGCATCGCGAGTCGGTTTGCATGCGGGGGACGGAGAATGCGGGCACCGGCGGCGCGGCAACGCCGCCGGATGTTCAACCGCGCGGGTTCGACGCCGTTTCGAAGGTCGGATGGCACTCGAACGCGAGTTCGGAGCGCGCATCGACGCGGCTGCCGCCGGTCAGCGATTCCTGCTTCATGCTCGCGCGCATGCCGCGCTGCGTGCAGAAGTTGTTGGCTTCGTTGAAAGCCTTCTCGTGGGCATCGGCCCACGTCGTCGATACGCCGACCGTGCGCGTCGTCACGGTAAATACGTTCGGGTTCGACGTCGCGGTCACGTCGGAAGCGGTCGAACACGCGGCGAGCAAGCATGCGGCAGCCGCGACGGTCAACCATCGCAGGATTCGAAAAGGTACTGGAATGGACATGGGAACAGGCGCACGCCGGGTTGGCGTGCATTGAGCAACATAGGCGCCAGTATGCCTGCTCGATCGCCGGAGATCATGCCCTTTTCAGTGAACACATTGTTTCGAATGGTTAAACGATCGCTGGCGCAGGCAAGATTTACAGCCGGCGCTGCCCGCGTTTTCACGCAGTGGGTAGTTTTGTCCTGCCGGCGCGCCGATTCGCGCGCTCACGCCGACGCATCGGTCAATGCACGCGTTCCTGCCTGATCCTCGCCGACGCTTGCGCCAGATCCCGCCACGCCGGCTGCCCCGGCGCGTAGCGCGCGCGAATGTATGCGGCGAGTTCGGCCATCTGCCGGTCGTCGAACGCGTCGCCGAAGCCCGGCATGTAACCGAGCTGGTCGGTGGCCGGCTGGTCGATCCCGTGATGCAGCACGCGCAGCAGGTTGTCCGGCGCGGCCTGGCTGACGCTCGTATTGAGCCCCATCAGCGGGCGCACGCCGAAATGCCCGACCCCGCCCGATTCCGCGTGACAGACCGCGCACGCCGCGTCGAACGCGCGGCGGCCGTTCTCGAGGCCGAGCGTTGCGACGGCTTCCGCGCCGCGCGCCTGCCGGCTGGCCGCGTCGGCGGCCACCGCGGCGTCGACGGGCGGCGACAGCGACGCGAGATAGTGCGCGATCGCCTGCACGTCCGACTCGGGCAGCGACGCGAGCCCCGCGACGACGGGCGCCATCGGCCCGGCCGCGACTCCATGCTGCGCGGAAAAGCCCGTGTGCAGGTAGTCGAACAGCGCACCTTCGGTCCACGGCACGGGTGCGGCCGGCGACGCGACGAGCGGCGGCGCGACCCATCCCTCGGCCTCGCCGCCCGACAGGTACGCGAAGCCGCCCTTCTCCGCGCCCAGCGCGTTGCGCGGCGTGTGGCACGCGCCGCAGTGCCCGGCGCCGTCGACCAGATACTTGCCGCGATTCCACAGCGTGGAGCGCGCCGGGTCCGGCGCGAACGGCCGCGCGTCGTGAAACAGCCAGTTCCATCCGGCGACGAGACGCCGCTGGTCGAGCGGAAACGGCAGCTTCGTCTTCGGCGGCACGTGCTTCACCGGCGGCTGCGACATCAGGTACGCATAGAGCGCGAGCAGGTCGGGCTCACTCAGCTTCGCGAACGCCGTATAGGGGAACGCCGGGTACAGGTGCGTGCCGTCGCGCGAAATGCCTTCGCGCATCGCGCGCGCGAACGCCGGATACGACCAGGTGCCGATGCCGGTGTCCGGATCGGGCGTGAGGTTGGACGTATAGATCGTGCCGAACGGCGTATCGAGCGCGAGCCCGCCCGCGTTGGTCGCGCCGCCGGGCGCGGTGTGGCACACCGTGCAATCGCCGGCGAGTGCGACCTGGCGACCGCGTTCGAGCGTCGCCGCGCTCCACATCGCGCCGTCCGCGCCGCCGGGTGCGACGGGCGCGATCGGCGCGGGCCCCGGCAAGATCGCGCACGCGAGCCCGATCAGTCCACCGACCACGCCACCCGCGCCACCGCCGGCCAGCCAGCGGCGCCAGCGCGATGCGCGGCGCGGCACGTTGCGCGGCCCGTCGCCGGAATCGGCCGGCACCGGTCGCGCGAGCGCCGCGCGAATCCGCCCGGCGTCGAACGGCGGTGCGCGAAACCGCACGCCCGTCGCGTCGTACAGCGCATTCGCGATCGCCGCCGCGGCCGGTGCGGCCGCCTGCTCGATCCGGCGCGCGTCGTACGCGGACAGATCGCCGTGCGCGCGATGCGCCGCGTCGTCGAACGCCACAAGCTCGTGCGCGATCGCATCCGGCTGTGCACCCGGACCGGTTTCGTCATGCGCGGGCCGCGCGGACAATCGCGTGCCCATCACGCGCGAAATCGCCGCCTCGATCTGCCATGCGGGCAAGCCGGCCAGCGACGCGTCGCCCGGTTCGCCTGCACCCTGCCCGGCCACGACGCGCCGTACCGCGACATCGCCCGTCGCACGATCGACATCAAGATCGACGACCCACGCGGACCAGTGTGTCTCGCCGTCATGTTCGGCATCTGCAGCCGTTGCAGCCGAAGGTTCATCACCGGGCAGCGCGGCAGGCACGCCGGCGCCATCGAATGCGAAGCCGCGGCCGCTGACCCGCACATGGGCGTTCGCATCCGCCGCGATCGGCGCACCCCATGCGGCGCGCTCGCTGACCATCCGGATAATCTCGCGCGGCCCCGCATCCCGCGATGCATCGAGATGCTGCAGACGCAACGCGACCGGGTCACGCCGCAGCGCGTCCGCGAGTTCGTCGACGAAGGATTCGCGCGCAAACACGTGCGCGTGCCCCGGAATCGCGCCGCCGGTATCGGCCAGCTCGATCGACGTCTGTGCATGCCGGTAGACGAACGGCGCTGCCGGGCCGGGATCCGCGCCGTCGTTCGTCGAAGCGTGCGGCACACGACCATCGTCCGTTACCGTGACCGTGCCGGCTTCCTGCGCGCGATAGCGCCAGGTCGTCATCCGCCCGTCGGGCGCGGTGTGCGTTTCGACATCGAGCGACGCCTGCGCGCGTGTTTCGCCGATCGGCCATGCGTAACGCGCGTGGTGCGTGTGCGGTGCGTCGGTGCCGGCTTCATCGCGTGGCTCGTGCGCCATCACACGTTCCGGCTGCGCGGGCAGGCTTACGTCATGCTTCATGGCCATCCCGCAGATAGCGCGCGGCGCGATGCACGGCCCGGAGGATCTCCAGGTGCGTGCCGCAGCGGCAAAGATTGAAGCGCAGCGCGTCGCGGATCGCCGCATCGTCCGGCGCGGGATGGCGGTCGAGCAGCGCCTTCGTGCTCATGATCATCCCGTTCAGGCAATAACCGCATTGCGCGGCCTGCTCGTCGATGAACGCGCGCTGGATCGGATGCGGCGCGTCGCGCGACCCGAGCCCTTCCAGCGTCGTGACCTCGCGCCCGCGCGCGGCGGCGGCCGGCACGACGCACGAGCGCGTCGCCTGTCCGTCGACGAGCACCGTGCACGCGCCGCACTGCCCGAGCCCGCAGCCGTATTTCGGGCCGTTGAGCGCGCAGTCGTTGCGCAGGACCAGCAGCAGCGGCGCATCGGGCGCGGCATCGTCGAAGGTGTGCGGCGTGCCGTTCACGCGAAACGTCAGCGGCCGCGACGGAGAAGCGGGATGGGACATGAATGGATCCGGAATGCGGAGCGCGAGCCGACGGTCGGCCGGCGGCGGGCACTGCCGCCGGCTGGCACCGCCGGCGCGCGCCTGACATATAACACGCCGAAAAACGCGCGGTATCGGCGCATCGATCGCGCGCCGGCGGCAACACAGCCGGCGCGGGAACCGCGTGCGCGTCAGGCCGCGGCCGCCACGCCACTGCGCGACGGCGCCACGAGCGGCACGTCGAACACGTCGTAGCCGAACACCCACGACGGATCCTCGTTGGTGCGCAGCCACGTGTTGTTGTGCGACACGAGCTGCACCTTCGACGCACGCGCCGCGCGATTCGCCTCGTACAGTGCGAACGCGCCTGCGTAATCGCTGGCACCGACCTCGTCGAGACAGCGCGCGAGCATCGCGGCATCCTCGATCGCCATCGCCGCGCCCTGCGCCATGTGCGGCTTCATCGGATGACACGCGTCGCCGAGCAGCACCAGGCGGCCACGGCTCCACAGCGGCAGCGGGTCGCGCTCCAGCAGCGGCCATTTGGTGATCGACGGCGACACGTCGATCAAGTGCTGAATATCAGAATGGAACCCCGCGAACGCTTCGCGCATTTCGTCGCGGCTGCTGTCGACCATCGACACGCCTTCGGGCCATTCGGCCTGCGGCACGCCGGTCACGTAGTAATACTCGTCGCGCTTCTCGGTCACGTAATAGACCATCATGTGGCGATCCTCCGACCACCACTTCACGCACATGTCGTACGGCTTGTTGCCGAGCAGCGACGCCGGAAACACCGCGCGGTGCGCGACATAGCCCGTGTAGCGCGGCGGTTCCGCGCCGAGCAGGTGCTCGCGGATCCGCGAATTCACGCCGTCCGCGCCGATCACGATGTCGGCCGTGTCGACGCTGCCGTCGGCAAACGTCAGGCGCACCGCGTCGCCGGTGTCCTCCACCGCCGCGAGCCGCTTGCCGAAGCGGATCGTGCCGGGCGTCACCGCCTGCGTCATCAATGCATGGAAATCGCCGCGATGCACGGTCAGGTAGCTCGCGCCGTAGGTCTTGCGCGCGTAGTCGCCGAGCGGGATCCGCGCGAGCACGTCGGCGCTCTGCCAGTCGCGGCTGTACCAGAAATCCGGGTGCGAACCCATCGTGTTCAACGCGTCCTCGCAGCCGATGCGCCGCATGATCTTCATCACGTTCGGGCCGAGGTGGATGCCCGCGCCGAGGCGCGAGAACGCCGGTGCCTGCTCGTACAGCGCGACATCGTAGCCGCTGCGCTGAAGCAGCGCCGCGGCGGCCGTGCCGCCGAGACCGGCGCCGATGATTGCGATACGGGGTGTGCTCATGCGGATCTCCTGATCGTGGGCCCGTCGCCGGACGCGGCGCGATGACGGGTGGATTGAATGGCGTTTATATAGCGTACACACTCAATTTATTCAGGACAAGCGGATTGTTGACCGCTTCATTCGCATTCGGGAAAACACCGATATTTCGTTGAATTCCCACGTACATAAACGATCACACCGCGCCGAACATCATTTTGATGCATTGCCATTTTCAAATGTACACACTAGACTTTGCTCGAAATCCGGCGATCTCGCGTCAGCGTGCCGCCTCACCCTTACCGACACGGAGCCTCCCGTCATGAGCAAGACCTACCGCATCGGCCAGATCGTGCCGAGTTCCAACACGACGATGGAAACCGAGATTCCCGCGATGCTGCGGTTGCGCGAAACGATCCGCCCCGAACGCTTCACGTATCACTCGAGCCGGATGCGGATGAAAAAGGTCGTCAAGGAAGAACTCGCGGCGATGGACGCCGAATCCGACCGCTGCGCGGTGGAACTGAGCGACGCGCGCGTCGACGTGCTCGGCTACGCCTGCCTCGTCGCGATCATGGCGATGGGACACGGCTACCACCGCGTGTCGCAGGCGCGCCTCACGAAGCACACGGCCGACAACGGCGCGCAGGCGCCCGTGCTGACGAGCGCGGGCGCGCTCGTCGACGCGCTGAAGGTGATCGGCGCGAAGCGCATCGTCGTCGTCGCGCCGTACATGTTGCCGCTCACCGAACTCGTGGTCGACTACATCCGCAACGAAGGATTCGACGTGCTCGCCTACCGCGCGCTGGAGATTCCCGACAACCTCGACGTCGGCCGTCACGATCCGGCGCGCCTGCCCGACATCGTGAAGACGCTGCCGTACCAGGACGCCGACGCGATCGTGCTGTCCGCGTGCGTGCAGATGCCGTCGCTGCCGGCCGTCGCGAAGGTCGAGGCGATGACGGGCAAGCCCGTCATCACCGCCGCGATCGCGACCACCTACGCGATGCTGCGCGAGCTCGACCTCGAGCCCGTCGTGCCCGGCGCCGGCGCGCTGCTGTCCGGCGCGTACTGAGCGCGGCCCTTCCGACGGAGTCCACCCATGTCCTCGACTTTCCTCAACGGCGCGAACGTCCACGCAAACGGCATCCGCCAGCACTACCTGCGCTACGGCGGCGCGACCGGTGCGCGCGCCGCGCGCCCCGCGATCGTGCTGATCCCCGGCATCACGAGCCCCGCGATCACGTGGGGCTTCGTCGGCGAAGTGTTCGGCGCGGCGTTCGACACCTATGTGCTCGACGTGCGCGGCCGCGGGCTGTCCGACGCGTCGCCGGCGCTCGACTACAGCCTCGATGCGCAAGCGGACGACATCGTGGCGCTCGTCGCCGCGCTCGGCCTGCCGCGCACGAGCCTCGTCGGCCATTCGATGGGCGCGCGGATCGCCGCGCGCGCGGCCCGGCGCGGCATCCGCGGGCTCGAATCGGTCGTGCTCGTCGATCCGCCCGTGTCGGGCCCGAACCGCCGCGACTATCCGGGCAAGCTGCCGTGGTACATCGACTCGATGGCGCTCGCGCGCGCCGGCACCGACGCCGAAGGCATGCGCGCGTTCTGCCCGACCTGGACCGATGCCGAACTGCAGTTGCGCGCCGAGTGGCTGCATACCTGCGACGAGCGCGCGGTGCGCGCGACGTACGAAGGCTTCCATACCGACGATTTCCACGCGGACGCCGCGCGCTTGACGGTGCCGTCGCTGCTGATCACGGCCGAACGCGGCGACGTGGTGCGCGACGACGACGTCGCGGAACTGCAGCGCGCGACGCCGTCGATGCGGCACGTGCGCGTGCCCGATGCCGGCCACATGATCCCGTGGGACAACGCACCGGGCTTCTACGCGGCGTTCGGCGACTTCCTCGGCGCGCCGCTCGCGGCCTGAGCCCGCTTCGCCCCCTCTTTCCCTCACGCCTTTACCGGAGCCGACGATGCCAGTCAGCGACACCCAACTGATCGACGCGTGGAAGCAGGTACTCACGCTGTCGCGCCTCGAACCGGGCCAGACCGTCACGATCCTGACGAGCGCGGCCACCCATCCGCAGACGCTGTCGTGCGCGCTGATCGCGACGCAATCGATGGGCGCGATCGTCAACCGGCTCGACCTGCCACCCGTCAACGGCGACAAGGCGTTCAGCCGCGACCCGCTCGCGTACCTGGGCACGACGCCGCTGACCGGCAACAAGGCCGCGATCGCCGCGCTGCGCGAGAGCGACCTCGTGCTCGACCTGATGACGCTGCTGTTCTCGCCCGAACAGCACGACATCCTGAAGGCCGGCACGAAGATCCTGCTCGCGGTCGAGCCGCCTGAAGTGCTCGTGCGGATGGTGCCGACGCTGGCCGACCGCACGCGCGTGCTTGCCGCGGCGAAGCAAATCGCCGCCGCCCGCGAGATGCGCGTGACGTCCGCGGCCGGCACCGCGCTCGTGTGCCCGCTCGGCGACTTCCCGCCGACGGCCGAGTACGGTTTCGTCGATGCGCCCGGCCGCTGGGACCACTGGCCGAGCGGCTTCGCGCTGACCTACCCGAACGACCGCACCGCGCGCGGCACGATCGTGATCGATCGCGGCGACATCCTGTTGCCGCAGAAACACTACGTGAGCGAGCCGATCGTGCTAACCGTCGAAGGCGGTTATGCGACGCGCATCGAAGGCGGCGTCGACGCCGACCTGCTGCGCGACTACATGGAAACGTTCGCCGACCCCGAAGGTTATGCGATCTCGCACATCGGCTGGGGGTTGCAGCCGCGCGCGCGCTGGTCGACGCTCGGGCTGTACGACCGCGAGGCGACGATCGGGATGGACGCACGCGCGTTCGAGGGCAACTTCCTGTTCTCGCTCGGCCCGAACAACGAAGGCGGCGGCAACCGCACGACCACCTGCCACATCGACATCCCGCTGCGCCGCTGCACGGTCGAACTCGACGGCGAAACCGTCGTGCGCGACGGCCGCGTGACCGATCAACCCGCCTGACCGACGAGCCCCCGACACCATGACCGATCTTTCCCATCACGCCGAAGCGAACGTGTATCGCCAGCAGGGTTTCGGCACGCCACTGCCGCCGCACGGCAACATCGGCCTGCTGATCGTCGATTTCGTGGTCGGCTTCGCCGATCCCGCGACGTTCGGCGGCGGCAACATCGCGCCGGCGATCGCGCGCACGACCCGTGCGCTTGCGCTGGCGCGCGAACGCGGCTGGCCCGTCGCGCACAGCCGGATCGTCTACGCGGACGACGGCAGCGACGACAACGTGTTTTCGCTGAAGGTACCCGGCATGGCGACGCTGACCGAGCACCATCCGAACAGCGCGATCGTGCCCGAACTCACGCCCGCGGCTGGCGAGCTCGTCGTGCGCAAGACCGTGCCGTCGGCGTTCTTCGGTACGCAACTCGCGCCGTGGCTCGCGCAGCGCGCGGTGCAGACGCTGCTGGTCGCGGGCGCGGTGACAAGCGGCTGCGTGCGCGCGAGCGTGGTCGACGCGATGTCGCACGGGTTCCGGCCGCTCGTGCTCGCCGATTGCGTCGGCGATCGCGCGATCGCGCCGCACGACGCGAACCTGTTCGACATGCAGCAGAAATATGCGGCCGTGATGCCGCTCGACGACGCGATCGCGACGATCGATGCCATGCAGGCCCGCGCGCGCTGAGTCGCGACGGACGATGGGCGGCGGGCGGCGCATGCGTCGCCCGCGATTGACGCTGCGCTTTTGGCGACCTAAATTGGCCCGACGCGCGCCGCACGATCCTTCCCCGACGCTACCGGTCGCCGGCCGCGCCGCTCCCGACAGGACACCTCCCCCGTGAACCGCTCCGAACTGCTCGCGCGCACCGGCTGCCTGACCGTGATCCGGCCGCCCGCGCCGCCCGTCAAGCCGGCGCCCGGCCAGCCGGGCAGCCTGTCGTCCTACGTGCCCGCACTGCCCGAGGTCTTCGTCGCGATTCTCGACGACGGCCGCATCCTCGCGTTCAACGGACACGTCGATCTCGGCACCGGCATCCGCACGTCGCTCGCGCAGATCGTCGCCGAGGAACTCGACGTGCCGGCCGCGCGCGTGACGATGGTGCTCGGCGACACGGCCGCGACCCCGAACCAGGGCCCGACCATCGCGAGCGCGACCATCCAGATTTCCGCGACGCCGCTGCGCTGTGCGGCCGCGCAGGCGCGTCACGCACTGCTCGCGCTCGCCGCCGAACGGTTCGGCGTCGACGCGGCGCAACTGAGCGTCGACAACACGACGATTTCGGCGGACGGACAAACGGCGACGTTCGCCGCGCTCGTCGCCGCGCAACGGATCGCGCTGACGCTGGACCTGACCATCCGTACGAAGGACCCCGCGCACTACCGGATCGTCGGCAAGTCGTCGCCGCGCGTCGACCTGCCCGCGAAGGCAACCGGCCAGCTCACATTCGTGCACGACATGCGCGTGCCGGGCATGCTGCACGGCCGCGTCGTGCGGCCACCGTATGCGGGCCACGACAGCGGCCCGTTCGTCGGCACCTCGCTCGTCGACGTCGATCGCGCATCGGTGGCCGACGTGCCGGGGCTGGTGGCGGTCGTCGCGATCGGCGATTTCGTTGGCGTCGTCGCCGAGCGCGAGGAACACGCGATCCGCGCGGCGCGCCAGTTGCGCGCGACGTGGCGGCCGCATCCCGCGCTGCCGCCGCTCGACGGACCGGCCGCCGCGATCGTCGCCGCGCCGGCCAAACGCCGCGTGCTGCTCGACGAAGGCGATGTGGTCGCGGCGCGCGCGCAGCCCGACACGATCACGCTGTCGCGCACCTATGCGTGGCCGTTCCAGATGCACGGCTCGATCGGTCCGTCATGCGCGCTCGCCGATTACCGGGAACCGGGCGACGGCCGGATCACCGTGTGGTCCGGCACGCAGAATCCGGTCTCGCTGCGCTACGACCTCGCAACGCTGGTCGCGCGCGACGAAGCCGATTTCGATGTCGTGCGGATGGAAGCGGCCGGCTGCTATGGCCGCAATGGCGCCGACGACGTGTGCGGCGATGCGCTACTGCTGTCGCGCGCGGTCGGCCGCCCGGTGCGCGTGCAACTGTCGCGCGCAGACGAGCATCTGTGGGAACCGAAAGGCGCGGGCCAGTTGATGCAGGTGACCGGCACCGTCACGCGCGACGGCCGCCTGCTCGGCTACGACTTCACGACCCGCTATCCGTCGAACGACGCGCCGCTGCTCGCGGCGCTGCTGACCGGCGCGATCGCGCCCGAGCCGCGCGTGTTCGAGATGGGCGACCGCACGGCCGTGTCGCCGTACGCGAGCCCGCATCGCCGCTTCGTCTGCGAGGATCTCGCGCCGCTCGTGCGCGCGTCGTGGCTGCGTGGCGTGTCGGCGTTGCCGAACTCGTTCGCGCACGACGCGTTCGTCGACGAATGCGCGGCGCTGACGGGTATCGATCCGCTCGCGTTCCGGCTGCGTCACCTGCAGGACACACGCGCGACGGAACTGCTGCAGGCCGTGGCCGATCGCGCGGGCTGGACGCCCCGTCCGCATCGCACGCAGCGCGAACGCGACGGCGCGCGACTCGTGCATGGACGCGGGGTCGCTTATGCGCGATACGTGCATAGCCGCTTTCCCGGATTCGGCGCGGCATGGTCGGCATGGATCGTCGACCTGAGCGTCGATCGCGTGTCGGGCGAGATACGCATCGAACGCGTGACGGTCGGCCAGGACACGGGCACGATGATCAACCCGGATGGCGTGCGCCACCAGATCCATGGCAACGTGATCCAGGTACTGAGCCGTACGCTGAAGGAGCGCGTGCGGTTCGCGGACGGCAAGGTCGCGTCGCGCGAATGGGCGAGCTATCCGATCCTGACGTTCGCGGAAGTACCGGACGTCGATGTGGTGCTGATGCCGAGGCAGGGCGAGCCGCCGCTCGGTGCGGGCGAATCGGCGTCGGTGCCGGGCCCGGCCGCGGTCGCGAACGCGCTGTTCGATGCCACCGGCGTGCGGTTCTACGCGCCGCCGTTTACGCCCGAGGCGGTCCGCGCCGCGCTGCGCGACGCCGGCCGGCTGATGTGTGCCGACGAGGTCGTCACCGCCGGCACGACATAGGCCGACTTGCGCCGCTACCGCATCACGCGTCGCCGTCCTCTTCCATCATCTTGCGCAGCAGGAACTGCAACGCGACACGTTCGCCCGGATTGAGCGCGCCATAGGTGCGCTCCGTCACGTGTCGCGCGAACGGCACCGTGCGCTCGATCAGCGCGAGACCGGTCGCGGTCGCGCGCACGAGCAGCTTGCGGCCGTCGTTCGGGTCGTGCAGCACCTCGATCAGCGCCCGCGCCTTCAGGCGCTCGACGACGCCGCGAATCGTCGCCTGATCGATCGCGGTCGCCTTGACGATGTCGTTCAGCGAGCACGCCTGCCTTTCCTTGACCGCGCACAGCGTCACGAACTGCGCGGCCGTGAGGTCCGAATCGGGGATCGCTTCCTGGAAGATCGAAACGTGCCGCTGATAGGCGCGGCGCAGCAGGTGCCCGACCTGGTCGTGAAAGTCGTAGGAATCCTTGGAAGACGCCATGAAAGTGCAGGCCCGCGCCGCGTGTAAGGGAAAGACAAGAAGTGTACACCCTCAATTCCACGCAACCGGCCGCCGGGTAACCGCTTCATTGCGGTGCATCAGGAATCGCGGTACTCGCTACGCAGCACGCCTGACGATCGCCCGACAGCAGCGGATCGCGCCGGTACAGTCGCCGGGACGGCTGGCCACCCGCGTTCGAGCCCGCTGGCGCACGCGCGTTTGCGCGCTGCAGCAGGCTTTCGCGCACACACTCCATTTTTAAGTGCATACGCACGAATTTTGTGCATATTCAGACGCGCCTCCCGATCATTCTTACGCACGGTTTCGATCGCCTAAAACCCCACTAAACGCGCGGTTTTCTTCACACAAACACTTGTCGTAGCGCGTCGATTTTCATGCCTGTGCGATTCCGTATTTTCTAGTGTGTACGCTATTTAATTGCCGTGATATACAGACTCCAGTGCGCAGCGGAATCTTCGCTCGCGTCGATCGGCCACCCATTCATCCGTCACATTCGAACAGGGGCAACCCCATGTCTACCGCACACCCGAGCGCCGCCGTTTCCCCCGACGACGCGCTGCACGGCAATCTTTATCGCAAGGTCACGCTGCGCCTGATCACCCTCTTCTGTTTGTGCTACTTCGCGGCCTATCTCGACCGCATCAACATCGGGCTCGCGAAACTCCAGATGCTCGACGCGCTGAAGTTCAGCGATACCGTGTACGGGCTCGGCGCCGGCCTGTTCTTCGGCGGCTACATCCTGTTCGAAGTCCCGAGCAATCTGGTGCTGCAGCGCGTCGGCGCGAAGCTGTGGATCGCGCGGATCATGATCACGTGGGGCCTGCTGTCGGGCGCGACGATGTTCGTGCACACGCCGATGCAGTTCTATATCGTGCGCTTCCTGCTCGGCGCGGCCGAGGCCGGCTTCCTGCCGGGCGTGCTGCTGTACCTGACGCAGTGGTACCCCGATGCGCGCCGCGCGCGGATCGTCGCGCTGTTCATGGTCGGCCTGCCGCTGTCGAGCATGATCGGCAGCCCGATCTCCGGCTGGATCATGCGCGCGTTCGACGGCGCGCACGGGCTCGGCGGCTGGCAGTGGCTGTTCCTGCTCGAAGCGCTGCCGTCGGTGCCGCTCGGCTTCGCGGTGCTGCGCTGGCTGCCCAACAACATCGAATCCGCGCAATGGCTGAACGCCGACGAAAAGCGGACACTGCGCGCGAATCTCGACGCCGATCCGGCCGGCAACAAGAGCCATGCGCTCGGCAAGGCGTTCTCCGATCCGAAGGTGTGGGCGCTCGGCCTGATCGACCTGTGCGTGCTGCTCGGCCTGTATGCGGTGAGCTTCTGGCTGCCGACGATCCTGCGCGACACCGGCGTGAAGGACGCGTATCACATCGGCTGGCTGATGGTGATTCCGAATGCCGCAGCCGTGCTCGCCACGCTGTATTGCGGCGCGAGCTCCGATCGCGCACGCGAGCGCCGCTGGCATATCGTCGTGCCGTTCATGGTGTCGGCCGTCGCGCTGACGATCGCGGCGTCGTCGTCGCACGGCACGCTCGGAACGGTGCTGCTGTTCTCGCTGATCAACGCGGGCGCGGCAGCCGCGATGCCGGTGGTCTGGGCGTTGCCGTCCACGTTCCTGAAGGGCTCGGCCGCGGCCGGCGGGATCGCGTTCGCGTGCTCGATCGCGAACCTCGGCGGGTTCGGCAGCACCTATTTCATCGGCTGGCTGCGCGACACGTTCCATTCGCAAAGCGCGGGACTGGTCGGCTTCGCCGCGTGCATGCTGGTCGGCTGCGCGCTCGCGCTCGCGTATCCGGCGAAGCTCGTGAACCGCTGACGAGTTGCGTCGCCCACGCGCGACGCTGCCTCCTCTTTTACGACCGCGCCTGTCGCGCGGTCCGCCCCACGCCCCCGCTTCATACAGCGCACGCCGCCACGCCGGCGCGTGCGCGCTTTCCGCGTTCATTCGTCGTCATCCGCGCGCGCGCACGCCGCCGCGCCATCCACGCATCCGGCCCCCAAAGCCGGCCGCATCCCATTCATTTTTCAAATGACGCCCAGCCGAATATTTAATTTCCCATCACCGAATCGGCCACCCATACTCGGGAACAAATCCGAGACATAACGTCCACGGCGGCCGGGCCGGCGCAGCGTGTACACGCTGCCGGTTTCGCGCCCCGCACATGGAAGGAGACAACGGCGTGCAACTGGAAGCCACCCACCGCCCGGGCCTCGTGCTCGGCGCGGACGACGCATCGCATCGAACCGATACGGCCGCGCGCGACCCCGCGCTGAGCCCGCGGCTGCATAACGCCGACCTCGCGCCGACCAAGGCCGAGGGCCGGACCTGGGGCCGCTACAGCATCTTTGCGCTGTGGACCAACGACGTGCACAACATCGCGAACTACTCGTTCGCGATCGGGCTGTTCGCACTCGGCCTGTCCGGCTGGCAGATGCTCGCGTCGCTCGCGATCGGCGCGGTGCTCGTGTACTGCTTCATGAACCTCACCGGCTACATGGGCCAGAAGACCGGCGTGCCGTTCCCGGTGATCAGCCGGATGAGCTTCGGCATCTACGGCGCGCTGCTGCCCGCGATGATCCGCGCGGTGATCGCGATCGCATGGTTCGGCATCCAGACCTATCTCGCGTCCGTCGTGCTGCGCGTACTGCTCACCGCCGTCTGGCCGGGCCTCGCCGCATTCGACCAGAACGCGATCTTCGGGCTGTCCACGCTCGGCTGGATCACGTTCGTCGCGATCTGGCTCGTGCAGATCGGCATCCTCACGTACGGCATGGAAATGGTCCGCAAGTACGAGGGGCTGGCCGGCCCGGTGATCCTGGTCACGACGCTGTCGCTCGCCGCCTGGATGGTCAGCCGCACGGGCGGCCATCTCGCGATGTCGATCGGCAAGCCGCCGACCGGCCTGAAGATGTGGACCGAGATCTTCGCGGGCGGCTCGCTGTGGCTCGCGATCTACGGCACGCTGGTGCTCAACTTCTGCGATTTCGCGCGCTCGTCGCCGAGCGCGAAGACGGTGCGCGTCGGCAACTTCTGGGGCCTGCCGGTCAACATCCTCGTGTTCGCGACGATCAGCTTCGTGCTCGCGGGTGCGCAGTTCAAGCTGAACGGCCAGATCATCCACAGCCCGACGGAAATCATCGCGACGGTGCCGAACAAGCTGTTCCTCGTGCTCGGCTGCCTCGCGTTCCTGATCGTGACGGTTGCCGTGAACATCATGGCGAACTTCGTCGCGCCGGCCTTCGTGCTGACGAGCCTCGCGCCGCACCGGCTGTCGTTCCGCCGCGCGGGCCTGATCAGCGCGACGGTTGCGGTGCTGATCATGCCATGGAACCTGTACAACAGCCCGATCGTGATCGTCTACTTCCTGTCCGGCCTCGGCGCGCTGCTCGGCCCGCTGTACGGGATCATCACGGTCGACTACTGGCTCGTGCGCAAGCAGCGCGTGAACGTGCCCGATCTCTATACCGAAGCGCCGACCGGCACCTATTTCTACACACGCGGCGTGAACCGCAAGGCGCTCGCGGCCCTCGTGCCGTCCGCGCTGATCTCGATCACGCTCGCCGTCGTGCCGGCCTTCAGCGCGATGACGCCGTTCTCGTGGCTGCTCGGCGCGGCCATCGCGGGCAGCGTGTACTGGCTGCTGGCCGATCGCAAACGGCAATACGACGAGCGCTCGGGCGAACCCATCGCGGTCGCCTGCGCGCAACACTGAACACACGCATACGGAGTCACGATGAGGATCCTGGTAGTCAACGTCAACACCACCGAGTCGATCACCGACGCGATCGCCGCGCAGGCGCAGGCGGCCGCGTCGCCGGGCACGGAGATCGTCGGGCTGACGCCGCGCTTCGGCGCGGAGTCGGTCGAAGGCAACTTCGAGAGCTACCTCGCGGCGATCGCCGTGATGGATCGCGTGTTGAGCTACGACGAACCGTACGACGCGGTGATCCAGGCCGGCTACGGCGAACACGGCCGCGAAGGCCTGCAGGAACTGCTGACGGTGCCCGTCGTCGACATCACCGAAGCGGCCGCGAGCGTCGCGATGCTGCTCGGCCATCGCTACTCGGTCGTCACGACGCTCGACCGCACGGTACCGCTGATCGAGGATCGCCTGAAGCTCTCCGGGCTCGACGCACGCTGCGCGTCGGTGCGCGCGAGCGGCCTCGCGGTGCTCGAACTCGAAGAGAACCCGGCCCGCGCAATCGAGTCGATCGTCGGCCAGGCGCAGCGCGCGGTGAAGGACGATCACGCGGAAGTGATCTGCCTCGGCTGCGGCGGGATGGCCGGCCTCGACCGGCAAATCGAGGAATGCACGGGCGTGCCGGTCGTCGACGGCGTGTCGGCCGCGGTCGCGCTCGCCGAGTCGCTGGTGCGCCTGAAGCTGAAAACGTCGAAGGTCCGCACGTATGCGCCGCCGCGCCCGAAGCGGATCGTCGGCTGGCCGGGGGTCTTCGCAAAATGACGGGCGACCGGCCGGCTGTCGCGTCGCGCGCGGGCACTGCGTCGCCGGGAGGCGTATCGGCATGCGGGACCCGCTAGACCCGAACGCCCTGCCCCGCGACACGTCCGACACTACGGGCGTGCTCGACGTGCTGGATGCGCGGCTGATGCGCATCCTGCTCGTGCTGCTGACCGAGCGCACTGTGTCGCGTGCGGCCGTGCGCCTGAACATGTCGCAGCCGGCGACCAGTGCCGCGCTCAAGCGCCTGCGCACGCTGCTCGGCGATCCGCTGCTCGTGCGCAGCCGCTACGGGATGGTGCCGACCGAGTTCGGCGCACGGCTGATCGAACCGTTGCGCAACGCGCTGCGCGTGATCGACTTCATCCGCATCCAGCAGCCGAGGTTCGACGCGCGCACGTCGGTGCGCACCTACCGGATCGGCTGCCCCGACTACCTGAACGTGCTGTTCGTGCCGAAGCTCGTCGCGCTGTTCCGCGAGCGCGCGCCGAACGCGCAGCTCGTGTTCCATCCGCTCGGCGACGGCTTCGACGACGAGCGCGCGCTCGCCGACGGCGAGCTCGACGTCGTGATCGACAATCGCCCGGCGCGTTCGTCGCGATTCCGGCAGGACGACCTGTTCGACGATCGCGTCGTATGCCTGATGCGCGCGACGCACCCGCTCGCGCGACGCGGCACGATGACGGCCGACGATTTCGCGCATGCACCGCAGCTGTGCCCGACGCCGTCGTGGCTCGAAGCGTCCGGCGCGATCGACCGGCAGCTCGAACGCGTGGGCCTGCTGCGGCGGATCGTCGTCACGCTGCCGCACTTCGAACTCGCCGCGCATGCACTCGTGCGCTCCGACCTGATCCTGACCACCACATACCGGCTCGCACGGCACTACGCGAAGCTGCTGCCGCTCGCCGCCGTCGCGCTGCCGGCCGAGCCGCCGGACATCGTGTACCGGATGACGTGGAACGAATCGGGATCGTGCACCGAAGGCGTGCGCTGGCTGCGCGGGCTGATCGCGGAAGCGACGCGCGGCTGGCTCGACGCCGAGGCCGCGCTGCCGGCGGTTGCAGCGGTTGCGGCCGCAACCGTACCGGCGACGCCCGCGCCCGACCCGCTGCGCGTGCCACGGGCACGCAAGGCAACGCACTGCCGCGCGTCGCGCCGGCCGCTCGTCGCCCGCGTCGCGCGTCATCTGCGCCACACGACGAAATCACACTGAACCGCGGGCGAAACACACCGGGATACACGTCACGCGTCGCGCATCGGTTGCGTAAGCAACTTGTATGCAACGACAGCCGCGACGAGCGCCAGCACGCCGCTTACCGTCAGCGCGTCGGCGAACCCGCTCGCGAACGCGACGGGCGCCGCCTTCGCGAGCACACCGGCCGCCGACGGCGGCACGCGGCCGAGCGCTTGCGCGAGATCGCCGGCCAGCAGGCTCGACATGAACGGCGCATCGGCGAACGTGCGCAGGCCAGGCGCGGCGGACAGCAGCCGATCGAGTTGCGCGTGCGTGCTCGCCGCCAGCACCGCGCCGAGCACGCCGACGGCCGTCACGATCGCCGAGAAACGCGTCGTCGTGCTGATGCCCGACGCCATGCCCGTGCGGTTCGGCGGCACGCACGCCATGATCGCCTTCTGCGTGTCGCCGTTCATGATGCCGGCGCCGCAGCCCGTCACGAACATGCCGAGCGCGACGAGCCGGTAATCGCCGCTGGCCGTCAGCGCCGCGGTCGCGAGGTTGCCCGCGCCGATCAGCGCGAGCCCGCCCGCCAGCACGCCGCCTGACGACACGCGCGCGGCGAGCGCCGCACCGAGCGACGGCCCGGCGACCATCGCGAACGCGAACGGCAGCATGCCGAGCCCCGCGTCGATCGCCGACATCCCGAACGCGTTCTGCAGGTACAGCGGCAGGAACGTCATCATCACCTGCGCGCACGCCGCGTAACCGAACATCGCGAGCACCGCGCCGACGAAGCGCGGCTGGCGGAACAGCGCGAGATCGATCATCGGCCGCGCCTGCCAGCGTTCCGCGCCAATGAACGCGGCAAACAGCGCGACGGCGAGCGCGAGCCGGCCGAGCGTCGCGGCCGACAGCCAGCCGTGCGACGGCGCACCGATCAGCGCCGCGATCGCGCACGACAGCGCCGCGCCGAACAACAGGCTGCCGGCCGCGTCCACGCGTTTCGCATGCGGATCGCGCGATTCGTCGATCGCGACGCGCGCGCCAACCGCCAGCAGCGCGCAGACGGGCAGGTTCAGCAGGAACACCCAGCGCCACCCGATCCATTGCGTGATCGCGCCGCCGACGAGCGGAGCGATGGCCGTCGCAATCCCCATGCACATGCCCCAGATCGCCCACGCACGCGCCCGTTCGCGCCCTTCCGGAAACCGGTTCGCGATCACGGCGAGCGCGGCCGTCAGCAACAGCGCGGCGCCGCCGCCCTTCACCGCGCGCGCGGCGATCAGCCAGCCGGCCGACGGCGCGATGCCGCAGCCGAGCGACGCGAGAAAAAAGAGCGCGAGCCCCGCACCGAGCATCCGCTTGCGGCCGAAACGGTCGGCGAGCCCGCCGGCCGGCAGCAGGCACGCGGCGAACGCGGTCATGTACGCGCTCACGACCCATTCGATCTCGGCGAAGCTCGCGTGAAAACTGCGCGCGATGCTCGGCAGCGACACGGCAACGACGTTCGTGTCGAGCACGATCAGCGAACAGGTCGCGGACGCGACGGCAAGCGTCGCGGCAGCCGGCAGGCGGGTGCCCGCGCGCGGGGCGGCGGCCGCGCCTGCGCGCGACGCCGGGGAGGACTGGGACATCGGCAACTCCGGAACAGGATCAACGACCCGTATGCTAGGCTTGCCCGGTATTGCCTGTCATTGACACTCCCATGCTGTTTTATTGACGAAAATTGCAATCATGGATCGGCTCGAGTTCCGTCACGTGCGCGCGTTCCTGAGCGTCGCGCAGCACCTGCATTTCGCCCGCGCGGCCGAGGCACTCGACATGGCGCCGCCCGCGCTCACGCGGCAGATCCAGGAAGCCGAACGCGTGCTCGGCGTGCGGCTGTTTCACCGGTCGCGCCGCGCGGTCACGCTGAGCGCGGCCGGCGAGGCCTATCTCGCCGAGGCCAGCGCCGCGTTCGAGCACCTGCAGCGCGGCCGCGAACTCGCCGCGCTGGCCGAACGCGGCGAACTCGGCCGGATCGAGATCGGCTACGTATCGTCCGCCGTCTATTCGGGCACGCTGCAGCGCACGGTCGGCGCGTTTCGCGCCGCACACCCGCGCATCGAGCTGAACCTGCGCGAAGTACCGATGGACGACGTCGCGAACCAGCTCGACGCGGGCCGGCTCGACCTCGCGTACGTGCGCCCGCCGCTGCCGCTGCCCGGCGGCCTGCGGATCGTCACGCTGCAGCGCGACGTGTTCGTCGCGGCCGTGCCGGCCGAATCGCGCTACGCGTCGATGGCGGCCGTACGCGCGGCCGACCTCGCCGATGCGCGCTTCGCGGTGCCCGAGCAGGAGCGCGGCACGCTCGAGGTCGCGCGCCGCGGCCGCTTCGCGCCGGTGATCGCCGCGCGGCCGGGCGGCCTGCTCGCGGTGCTCGCGTGCGTGTCCGTGAACGGCTGGGTCGCCGTGATTCCCGACGCGCTCGCCGGTTGCGTGTCGCTGCCGGGCGTCGTGTACCGGCCGATCGCCGGCAAGCCGATCATGTCCGAACTCGCGCTCGCGCACCGGCGGTTCGAAAAGGCGCCCGCGGTGCGGGCGTTCCTGCGCACGGTTCCTCCCACTGCATAACGTATTCGCGCGCGTCGATACCGGCCGTCCCGGCCGTCGCCGCGCGAATATGCATTTCACGATTCGATGTTTGTCGGCAGGAAACCGATTCCGTAACCTGCCCGGCAGCCGCGCCGCACGCGCGCGGATCACCGAGGACACGCCGCCGATGAACCCCTCCTCCGCCATAGCGCGCCGCCGCGTGCTGCAGCGTCTTGCCGCCCTCGCCGCCGCGCCGCTCGCGGGCGGCATCGCCGTGCCTGCCCGCGCGGCCGGCGCCGACCTGTCGGGCGTCACGCTCGTGCTCGGCGACCAGGCCGGCGGCCTGCGTGCGTTGGCCGAAGCCGCGCGCGTGCTCGACGGCACGCCCTACCGGTTCCGCTGGGCCAATTTCCAGGGCGCCGCGCCGCTGTTCGAAGCCCAGCGCGCGGGCGCGATCGATCTCGCGCCGGCCGGCGACCTGCCCGTGCTGACGGCCGCACTCGGCGATCCGGCGTTGCGGATCGTCGCGACGCGCGTCGGCTCGCCCGCGTCGCTCGGCATCGTCGTGCAGCCCGATTCGCCGGTCCGCGCGGTCGCCGACCTGAAAGGGCAAACCGTCGTCGTGTCGTCCGCGCGCGGCAGCATCTCGCAATACCAGTTGTACGGTGCGCTGCGCGAACACGGCCTCGCGCCGCGCGACGTCGACGTGCGCTTCGTGCTGCCCGTCGATGCGTTCGCCGCGTTCGAGGCGAAACGGATCGGCATCTGGGCGACGTTCGATCCGTATTACGGGCATGCGGTACGACGCGGCGCGCGCATCGTCCGCGACGGCAGCGGCATCAATTCGGGGCTCGCGTTCCTCACGTCGCCGGTCGACACGCTCGACGATCGCGCGAAGCGCGCGGCGCTCGCGGACGTGCTCGCACGGCTCGCCCGCGCGGGCCAGTGGGCGCTCGCGCACCCGGCCGACTATGCGAGCGTCTATGCGTCGCTCACGCGCCTGCCGCCCGACGCGGCCACCGATATCGCGCACCGGGCCGCGCTCGCGCAACGCAGCCTCAGCGGCGCCGACATCGACGTGCTGCAACGCGTCGCCGACCGCGCGGCGGCGGACGCGATCCTGCCGCGGCGCGTCGACGTCGCGTCGATCGCGATCCGGAACGTGTCTGCGTGAGGATGCCGCGCGCGGCGGCGTTCAGCGCGGCCGCGCCATATCGAGGTCCGGCACGTCGTCGCCGAACGTCGACGCAACGAGCGTGCGCATCGCGGCGACCAGCAGCGTCGGCCCCGACTGGTTGAACGTGCAGCGCTCGCCCGCGGCCGGCACGGGCCGGTGCAGTACGGCCCGCCACGCGCCGCGCCCGCCGTCGCGCTCGAATGCGGCGAACGGCAGCCGCTCGACGATCGGGCCGCCGTCCGCCCACGACGACGACGGCGCGAACGGCACCGGCGCACCGCCCGGTGCGCGAATCGACGTACACCCGAACGCGTCGGTGCGCGGGGCGTCATGGCCTTCCGCGATCGCGACCCAATAATCCAGCGGTGCGCCCGTCAGCTCCTGAACTTGCATGGCCGTCTCCGTCGCCGTCGTTGCAGACGCCATGCTACCCGTTACACCAGCGTGAACGGCGGGGTAAGGATCGCGCCGACCGCACCCGCCGGCGGCCGGCCGCATCGCTGAAACCCCTCCCCCGAGCAAACCCGCGCCCCCTGTCACCATCGCGTCATTCGTGCGTACAATCATCCGAAGCTTGCCGCCCGGCCCGCAGCAAGCCAACCAGGCCATCACAAACACAAGACTTGCGCCGAATCGGACCCGTTTCCGCACATTCGGCGACAACAGGACCAGACAATGCGGCGCAGACCGGATCTCACGGGGGGACGTATGTCCACGCACACCCGAAAGCCGTTGGTATCGCTCGTCGTGCCCTTTCACGACGAAGCGGAAGCGATCGATGCATTCTTCGCGACCACCGTTCCGATACTGGAATCGATCGGCACCGCGCGCTTCGAAATCGTTTGCGTGAACGACGGCAGCCGCGACGACACGCTGGACAAGCTGATCGACATCGCGGCCGGCGACCCGCGCGTGCGCATCGTCGATCTCACGCGGCGCTTCGGCAAGGAGGCCGCGCTCACCGCCGGCATCGACGAAGCCGCCGGCGCGGCCGTGATCCTGATCGACGCCGACCTGCAGGACCCGCCCGCACTGATCCCCGCGATGGTCGAACGCTGGCACGCCGGCGCCGAGGTCGTCGCCGCGAAGCGCACCGACCGCATGTGCGATCCGCTGATGCAGCGTGTGGCCGCCGCGCTCTACTACCGCGTGCACAACCGGCTCTCCGAAGTCGAGATGCCGGAGAACGTCGGCGATTTTCGCCTGATGGACCGCCAGGTCG
>NZ_LDWR01000022.1 GCF_001039005.1 Burkholderia cepacia | reverse complement strand
CTGTGCCGCAGCGTGATGCGCTCGCCGGGTTCGAGTGTCAGTACCTTCAGCTTGAACACCTTCGGCGACGCCTCACCGTTTTGCTTCACTTAGCCGATACGATCATCGACGACGAGCCGCCGCGTCGTCGGACGCGGCACGCTTGGCGCGCCGGCGAGCAAGAACCTTCGTCGCGACGTGTGAAGGCGAGAGAGATCAGCGACCGGGCTAGCCGGTCGCCTTCAGCGTGTTGCCACGCATCATTTGCCAGACGGGAGACTATTGGCAAACAGGTTCGAATAACCCAGCGTGCCGACGCCGCCAATCGAATTGCACGTTGACGATGCGGCACCGGGCGGACAATCGACGTCACGATCGAACGACCAGAAGTGAATGCCCGCGAGCCCGTTCTGTTTCGCATACGCGGCGACGGTCTGTGCGTCCGCTGGCGTGAAGGTTTCGCCGGCCACATCGTTACCGCCGATCATCGGCGTCAGTTCGATCTGACTGTACGGTACGCCCCAGTGATCGTGCAGGTTCATGGCCGCCTGAATGGCCGATTGCCCCATCTGGCAGAGTCCGCCAGCGACAACGCAGTTTCCCGCCCCGGCCGAACCGTAATCCATCGTCATCAGATTGATGGTGTAGTTCTTCAACCCGTATGTCTGGATCGCCTGCATGACCCAGTCACCATAAATGTTGAAACTGTCCGGTGCGCTTGCTCCCCAGGAGCTAGCCGTGGTCGCGCCCGGCTGGGAAGGAGCAAGTGTCGCCAGGGTAAAACTGAAACGCAGATTCGGATAATTCCGCTGAGCCACCACGACGCGTTGCACCAGATCGTTGATCACCTGCTGCGTCTGCCCCGCCTCGATATCGAAATCGATCCCGATAAGGTTATTTGATGCGTAACGATTGATGAAGGTCGCCATGCCCGCATCGGAACTGCACGTGAATGACCCCGCAGCGCCGCCCGTGGAGATCACGTAATTCACATTGGCCGCGGTGAACCGTTGGATATTGGCGGCAGCCAGCGCACCACCATCGACGCCTGCCCAGTTCTCGCTGCCACATTCTCCGGTAGCAAAAGCGAGCGTCATTGCATGAACACCGGCCGGCAACACCGACAGAACAGGGTTCATCTGGCCCGTGACGGCCGATGAGATGACGTTCGTGTTCCAGTCCATCGAAATCGTCGCGTCCTTGTACGGGCTATAAACGAAAGCCGGAGCCGTACCGGTCCCGGAACTACTCCCACCCCCGCTTCCACCCCCGCCGCCACTCCCCGTTCCGGTACAGGAACCTGCGATGGTCCACGGCTGGCCACTATCGGCCGCACCGCTGTTCGACACAGGATTCTGACCCTGGGTCCACCAGTTTGCCTGATAGTTGGTTGTGCCGACTGATGCGACGTTCCCTCGCGTATAGACTTGACCGGCCTTCCACGCTGCCTGACAGCTATTCGACGACGAAGCCGACGACGGCGCGGCCATGACGGCACTCGTGCCGAGAGATGACCCTGCCAGCAGGGCGGCCCACGCGACGCCCAAAGCCGATCGCAACACCACTCCATATCGCTTTTTATACATTTCCTTGCCCTCTTTACGGTGACGGGTTTATAGCGGACACGTGCACATCGGTACGTCAGGTAAACGCTGATCAATCGGCTTGTCGATGCCATCGACGCCACATCGACTTGCAATTTTCCGAATAACGAATATGCGAAGGATTACTTAATTAATGACATGATCAGATCCGCCTTGGGACTGCCCCACCCGGTGACCAGATCGTAGCCCTTCACCGCCGGGTAACTCCCTGACGTGCCACTCGCAATATCGTGGAAATTCGCCGTATATGCGGGCGTCAACGCACCGTTGATCTCGTTCTGCGTGTAGATCGCCGGGTTGAAGTAGCCAACGGGCGCTTGCCCCAGAGCGGCGGCTTGCTGATTGGCCAGCGCGGCGAAGCCGGCCCACATCGGCGCGGCAAAGCTGGTCCCGCCATACTCGTTCGCGGTGCAGCCGCTCTGATTGGCGCACACATAAAAGGTGAAATCGGCGTTGGCGGACACGTCCGGCCCATTGCGATAGGTCCGGGAGCCACGGTTGACAGAATTGATCACGCCACTGATCTTCTGCCAGGACGGAATCGCGACCTGATCGGGCGAGATGCCGCCGCCGCTATTACTCCAGGCCGTTTCCGACTTCCACGCGCCGCCTGCGGAGCCGGTCGTCAGATCGGTCCCGCCAACGGAAATGACAAACGCACTGTCGGCAGGCCATGCCTCGTTGGACGTCGACCAGGTCGAGTTGTCACCGGACGCCGCAAAAAACGATTGCCCCTGGGCGGCCATCTTCTTGAAGTACGGGTCCAGGGTGGACGGATCGGCAGGCGTCCACCCCCACGAGCAGCCGATCGTCATCGGCAGTGGCTGGTGGGTCGTCATTGCGCTGAGGATGGCCGTATCCGTGGAGCCGACATACATCGTCAGACTCGCAAGTCCAGGCGCCATGCCGAGCGCCTGGGTCAGGTCGAGCGTCTGTTCGCTGTCGTCGCACGTGCTCGGATCGCAGGACGTACTGGTTCCGTCGGTCGAAAGCAGCGTGACCGGGACCCGGTTGGTCTGGCCGCTGTTGGTGAAATAGGTGCCGAGGTCGGCCAGCTCGGTTCCGGCGTATTCAAGCAGGCCCAGGTGTTGCCCCGCGCCCGTCAGGCTGGTGCCGCCATAGTAGGCCGCTCGCATGTCGCTCCCCAGGAACGACGCTGACGGACCCGATCCCGTGGTGGCGCGGGTGACGATCGTATCGGGGCGAACGCCCTGTGCTTTCGCGTCGTTGCCCTTCTTGACGAACAGCGGATGCGGAATCGAATAGTTGTCGAGCCCGGAGACGTGCCAAAGCGGAACGGCCATCGAGGTTGTCGGCTCACGGTCGGGACCGACGAACAACCGGTGCTCGGTCGGATGCCGATAATAGTGCAGCCGAAGGTTGAAGGCGGCTTCGACGGCTGACGCAGGCCCCGTCACCTGCACGTCCATGCCGTCCAGGCTCCCGCCGGTCACGGTCAGGCCGTGTGCCACGAGATATTGCACGGTCGTATCGTAGTCCGTTCGTGTCGGTCCGAATCGTGCGCTGAATTCGGCAGGCGCCAAGTAGTGGCGGAAGTCGGGACTGAGCGGATTGGTCACGTCCGCGACGAACGCGTCGAGCCCTTTCTGATCGCGCAGCGGCAACACCACGTCGAGCACCATCCGCCGGTCCGCGAGAACGTCGATCACCGGCGCGGCCACGCCGACATCGGCGCCTGCGCGAACGTGGCGGGTCAGCACCTGCGCTGCATGGCCCGTCGCCGCCGTGCCGAACGTGAGCAACAAGGCCAGAGCAAGTGAACACGTACGTGGAATGCGCCCAGTTGTGCTTTCGAAACGTCGACTTTCATCGTGTTTGATTCGATTCATGACCGGTTACTCCTTTAATGGACAAGGCTCTACCAGCGTTGCACCGCGAGAAATCGAAAATCGATTCTTCTGTATTTTTTTAAATCGCCACTCGACACATCCATAAATCATCAACAATCCCGTAAAATCAATATGCGGAAATCAATGATCCATGCGCATCGAACGCATTCAGGATTAGCCATCGTCGGCATGATATGAATCAGCGCGCACCTATCTGAATCGACCTGGTATATCGCGCTTGTAGATATGGCGCGTGCCGCCCGTACTGATGCGAGACGACAATTGCCTTGTGATACGACTAAAGTCGCCGAGGCAAGCGCGATCCGCAGCCGGTCATCGGACAATGCCCCTGAAAATTACATATCGAAATATTTCAATCGGATAGTAAATCAATGCACGCACCACGACGAAATAATGCAACATTCGCGACACGCGATTTACTCACCCAACCCGGAACATTCAAGAAAATCAGACAGGCACCAAATCATGGATATCCGGCAAAAAACTGAAACAATACGAGAAATCTCCGCCGATCCGATTGTTTATTTCCAGTGGATTACTTGCGCCTCGTGAAAAGCATATAAGGCAAAATTGGAACGTCAAGTGCTATTTTGACTGGCCGCACTCGACTGCATCATGATCGATCGAGCCACGCCGGGTCGGTTCAATTGACGAGGTAGACGAGACTTTTTTATAACAAGCTTCAGATTCCGGAAAATCGTACGCGAACCGCCTCGGGAATCGTGTCCGGCGCGCCCCGGACGTGCATGTCGACCTGCCAATGCTGTCGCGTGCTTATCAAACGGGGGCCGACCTGCTCGTGATGGGCGCGTACGGCCATCCGCGCTGGCGTGAACTGGTCATGGGCGGCACCACGCGCACGGTGCTGGCGTCGATAACGCTGCCGGTGCTGATGTCGCACTGAGCCGGTCAATGCGCACGCTTGCGCGCCTCGTCGTCAACGCCGGTTCGTCGACCATGAAGTTCGCGGTGTTTGCCTTTCCGCCGCACGACGATCCCGCGCAGCGGCCGCCGCACGAGGGCGACGCAGGTGCGCGGACCACCCTGCTCGGCGGCCGCGACATGCTGGTGTTCACGGCCGGGATCGGCGAGCACGCCGCGGCATTGCGCGAGCGGATCTACTCGTCGCTCGGCTGGCTCGGCATCGATCTCGACCTGTTCACCTGCTCCGAATCCGCCGCCGATATCCGGCGCGCAATCGGATGCCGGTATGCACGGCGTCGCGCAAAGCGGTCGGTACGACGCATCGCTTCACCGAAACCGCGTGCCGTGTAGGAATCCGCCGACGATATTTGCACGATTCCTACCGCAGCTTCAGCGCACGCCGATTGAATCGCACTGGCGTGGCAACGATACTGACTTCACGGATATCGGCTGCGCGGTACACCGGTTGCAGGCCACCAGGAGAGACGTCATGTCACACGCCATCTATCGTTCCGAATCGGTCAACCAGGCCGTCAGCCAGGCCGACAAGTCCGACACGGCCGCACTCGACACGCTGGCGCTCGTCGCGCTCGCCCGCGACGCCGGCATGCTGGTCATACTCGACGGACAGATCGGACGCGAGCGGTACGAAAGCGTGACGGGATCGATCTCCACCCTGGCCCGTTTCGCACAGGCGCTGCAGCTTTCGGCGCTCAAGGCGGCGTGAGGCCGGCAAACGGCCCATTCACATCGCGAGTTCGAAGAACGATCGCGCCACGACCTGACCGTTGACGATCAGCTCGACCTCATGCCGGCCCGCATAATGCCGGCGCGTCGTGAAATCGCGCATCGCCCGGCTGTGCCGCAGCGTGATGCGCTCGCCGGGTTCGAGCGTCAGTACCTTCAGCTTGAACACCTTCGGCGACGCATCGCCGTTTTGCTTCACGTAGCCGATCCGATAATCGACGACGAGTCGCTGCGCCGTCTCGGCCGTGGAGTGCAGTTCGCAGGCGAGCGTGATCGATTCGCCGAGCACCACCTGCGCGGGCGTCACGCCAAACGGGCCGATTCCCAGGCGAGGCGCGCTTTCGGCACCCAGGATCGCGAGCGCCCGCGCATCGCCCTGCTTCACGAGGGTGCGAAGCGCATGACGGACGATCCATCGCGTATGCGGATGGTCGTCGCCCCATCGTTCGGCTCGATCGAGCACCCAGGCCGGATGCGTCTTCGCCACGTCGTTCAGGTGATTCGCGACCGAGCGGCGCACATAAGCGCTCGAGTCCGCGCGAAGCGTGTCGAGAATCCGCGCGGCCAACGCCGGGTCGGCCTCGATCTCGCGGAGCCGGAACGACCATGGCAGGCGCGGGCGACTGCCCTCGCTTGCCAACCGGCGGACTGCTTCGTCCGCATCGTGCGTCCAGGCTTCCATGACTGCGAGTGCGCGCGCGCTGTCGATGCGCAGGAATTCGCGCACCGCGAATTCCGACGTGCCGAACGGCGTGAAATATTTCAGCGCGTCCATCGAACGGTCGAATGCGTGCCGACCGTACTGCCCGACATAGTCGGGCGCGATGAGCGAGACAAACCCGCGGCCGAAGCGTGGCGCCGCCTCCTGCAACAACGCCAGCACGGCCTCGTATCCGCCGGATAGCGACCGCGCCCCCGTGTCGATCGCGATGCTGGCGCGCCTGACACGCTCCATCAGCGTCAAACCGTCGAAGCCGTCGAGCGCCGTCGCAAGAAACGCCGCCCGGTCGAAGGCAGGCTCGATCGAATGCAGCACGTCGGACAGCGTGTGGAACTGCCGCTCGCCGAGCGATTCCTTCAGCGGGACGGGAACCTGGATGGTTGTCATTGCAAGGAGATCCGACGGGTGCCGCGGATCGATGAGTGCGAAAGCGCACAGTATCGCCGAAGCCCCTGTCAATTCCTGTCAGCAGACTTTGCCCGGCCAGCGCACGCCGGTGCGGGGTTCAGTCGACGCGTGCAAAAGCGCGAACCGCGAGCGGGCGCGGGCGTGTTCATGCGTGCGTTCACCGTTGCTCGCGGGACGGCTCGCGCGCAGCGCCGCTGGAGAGCCGGTTTCGCAATTGGCCGCCAACGAAGGCAGCCGCAATCAGCGACAGATAACCGGCAACGAGGAGATGCCGCCAGCTGTCGAGCGCGGCGCGGTGTGCAACCAGCGCCGCGTCGGGTGCCGGTGCGGCGAAACTTCCCGGCACGACCGCGCGCGTCATCTGCACGAAGCCCGCCGCCGACAGCACGGGCAGCAGGACGAGCACCGCCAGCAGCACGAACCTTGCTCGATGCCAGAACGCACGCCGGCGCAAATGAAACCACAGCCCGAGACTGCCGTGCAGCCACCCCGGTGCCAGCAGCGCGATCTGCAGGCCCTGTGTGCCGCTCGTGAGGAGCGACACGATGACCCGTTCGTAGTTCGGTTCGAAGCCGTAGAACGACGTCGCAACCCGTGTGCCGACGACGTGGCGTATCAACAGCATGGGCAGGCTGAGTCCGGCCCACAGACGGAGCCATTCGGCGGGCGGCAGCGCCCAGTGCCGACGGCCGTAGATAGTGCGGATCGCCAGCGCGAAATGCAGGCAGGCCGCGCCATACAGCAGGATCGTTCCGGGCACGCTTTGCCAGAGCCCGATCGCCAGGTGCAGTCCGCGCTCGGCGATATCGATCGACCAGATGCCGAGCGCGTGATTGACCATGTGAATGGAAATATAGAGCCACAACAGGATGCCGGACGCGAGCTGCAGCCTTCGCGCGGTGTTGCGCATCCTGTCATGCGGCGACGCCGGTTTCCCGGCATCGGCGAGATCACGCCGCGATCGACCCGGAAGGGTCCGGGTCTGCCTCCCCTTGTCGTTCATTGGCGCCTCCCCTCGATGCGTCCGGTGCTTGATCGGCATACCGCGAAGCAGGCCCGTTTATTCCCGCGATGGGCGGCTTCCGCGCAAAGAGTACGGTGCGTGACGTCGGGAATAAGCGCCGTGCTCGCCGGGTATAGCGGGTGTGGGCACGACGAATGACGACCGCGACGCGTCGACGCCCTTCACACCGAAACGAACGGGGTCGAGGAGACCATCATGTCCAACGTTCTGTCCCACTGGATTCTGGTCGGCTGCGACGCATACGACGAGTATGTGTTCGTGCCGTGGCTCGATAAATCCGTGTATCTGAGAACGGTCACGTTGCGTCGCGTCTGCTTGCTGTGATGGAAGCCGCTGCAGCGCATGCGATCCGGTGACACCCGGCCATGAGGAACAGGCGCGTCCTGCCCCTTTCGGCAGGTTCGGCGCGGCCGCCACGTACGGCGGACAGCGCGAACGACGCTCACACGGATTGATCGTGGCACCCCGGTACCTTTCACGAACGCTTCACGCCGCCAGTCCCGTCGACGAAGCGTCTGCGATATCCGGGTTGAACCGCGTCATGCAGTTCAGGTCGAGTGCGCGTATCTGCTCGGTCATGAAGTCGATGAAGATACGAATGCGCGTCGGAAGATGTTGCCGGCTGAGATAGCAGATATAGTGGCCGCGATCTTCCGGCACATGCTTCGCCAGCGCGACAACGAGCTCGTTCGATGCGATATGGTCGCGAATCTGGTAGCCCGCCATCTGCGCAATGCCCGATCCGTTCAGCACTGCGCGCAACACCAGATCCGCATCGTTGAACGTCAGCCGGGACGACGGCAGGTACTTTTGCAAGCGGCCCTCTACATTGAATTCCCATTCGAATACGCGGCCGCTGGCAAAACGGAAATTGATGCAATCGTGCCGAGCCAGGTCCTCCAGACTCTGCGGGAGGCCGCGCCTGGCCACATACGACGGGGCCGCGCAGAGCGCCATCTGCATCGGAATCAGTTGCCGCGCAATGATGCTGGAGTCCTCGATGCGTCCGTTGCGAAACGACACGTCGATCCGTTCCGACACCAGGTCGATCGGCCGGTCGTCGAGCAGCAGATCGATGACGATGTCGGGGTAGGCACGCGCAAACGTTTCCAGCAAGGGCGCAACGACTTTCCTGCCGAATCCCACTGCCGAACTGATACGAATGAGGCCGCGTGGCGGCCCCTCCCGCAGCTCCAGCATGTCGTTCATGGCTTCCACGATCTGCGCGACACCCTGATGGCAGTTTTCGAAGAATCGCTGGCCTTCGCAAGTCAGTTCGGTCATGCGCGTGGTCCGCTGGAACAGCCGCGTACTCAACTGCGCCTCCAGCTTCTGAACGTTCCGGCTCACGGCCGGCCGGCCGACGCCGAGACGTTCCGCGGCCTTGGTGAAACTCCCCTCGCTCGCCACCGCGACGAACGCAAGGATGCCCGCATAGCTCGCACCGAAGCTCGCCGACAGTGCATCGGCGCGACCGGCCAGGTCACGGCGAGCGCCATGCTCCGATGTATCCGATTGATTCATTTCCGCTGCCCCCAGATACCACTCATCCCGATTGGACTTCGCCGGCCCGCGCCAGCGAACCGCCACATGTGCCGGTGCGAATCACTTTCTTGCGAGCCACTGGTCGAGACCGATGCGGCCGAGTCGCGCATTCCCCAGCGGCACAAGCGATTTTTCCTCCACGCGGCCGCCGTAGTAGCGGGCGTCACGATCGGTCACGACCGGGCGCGGATCGCCAACCGACTTCAGATAGCGCGTGACGATCTCCGCGAACGGCGCACGGTCCGGGCCCGCGATCTCGACCGTGCCGTTCAGCGGCCCGGCAAGCGCGATCTGCGCAAGGTTCGCCGCGACGTCTTCCGCGGCGATCGGCTGAAACAGCCCGTCACCGACTCGGACCACGCCGCCGTCCGTGCCGAAATCCGCAATGCCGCCGATGAACTCCATGAATTGCGTTGCGCGCACGATCGTGTACGGCACGCCCGCTGTTTCGATCGCCTGCTCCTGCGCGACCTTGGCGGCGAAATAACCGTTCTCCGGCATCCGGTCGCAGCCGACGATCGACAACGCAACGTGATGGCGCACGCCGGCGGCCACTTCGGCCCTGCCGAGATTGCGTGCCGACGCGCGGAAGAAGTCCAGCACCGCCTGCGGTTCCCATGACGGTGCATTCACCACGTCCACGACGACGTCCGCGTCCATCAACGCATCGGTCAGGCCTTCGCCCGTGATGCTGTTGACGCCGGTGCTCGGTGATGCGGCAAGCGCCTGATGGCCCGCTTCGCCCAGCAGCGTGACGACTCGCGAGCCGATCAGGCCCGACCCACCGATGACAACGATCTTCATTGCAAAATCTCCTGACGAAAGGATTGCATGTGAATGCGCGGAGTACGTGACGGGCGCCCCCTTCGACGAAGAAAGTCATATCCGTCACATGGCACGGCGCAATTGTGGAAGAATCATGTCCTATCGATAAGAGCCAAGAATCGTCGATACAACTAGTCCATACCGTATCCGTTCCGGTCACCCGCAAGGCCATGATGTCCGCGTCAACACCCACCCTGCGCATCGAAATCGACCGGCACCATCAGGTGCCGATCTATCTGCAGATTTGCGAGCGGTTCAGAACCGCGATCGCCGCGGGCCATCTGCGTCCCGGCGATCGCGTGCCCGCGCTGCGCGGCCTGGCGACGCAGCTGAACACCGCGCGCGGCACCGTCGAACAGGCTTATACGATTTTGGTCGACGAGGGCTATCTGCAAATGCGCGGTGCGGCTGGCACGTTCGTGTCGCCGTCCCTGCCGATATCGCTGACGGGTTCGCTGCCCGCGCGTGCCGTCGAACCCGCGCAGTGCGCCGCAGACGCCGGCTCGCGCCGGGCGCCGCGCATGCCGCGCGGCAGTCAGGCGCCGCCGCGTCCGCAGCCCATCGCCGTCGCGATGAGCGGCGAGCCACGCCCGTTGCAACCGGGGCTCCCGGCGCTCGACGCATTTCCGCGCAAGGTATGGCACCGGCTCGTGTCGCTGCGCGCGCGCAGCAGCGACCGCGCGATGCTCGGCTACCCGAATCCGCTGGGTTACCGCCCGCTGCGCGAGCACATCGCCACCTATCTGACCCTGTCGCGCGGCGTCACCTGCGCGCCGGAACAGGTGTTCATCACCGGCGGCTACCGCGCGACGCTGGAACTCGCGCTGCGCAGCCTCGCGCGTCCGAACGACCGTGTATGGTTCGAGGATCCCGGCTATCTGCTCGCACGCGGCTTTCTGTCCGAGACCGGTGTACAGCTCGTGCCGGTGCCCGTGGACACCGAAGGGATCGACGTCGAACGCGCCATCCAGCTGGACGCGCGGGCACGCTTCGCGCTGGTGACGCCGTCGCATCAGAGCCCGCTCGGGCATACGCTGTCGCTTGCCCGGCGCATCGCCCTGCTGGATTGGGCCGAAAAAACATCGGGCTGGATCGTCGAGGACGACTACGACAGCGAGTTTCGCTATCTGGGCCGCCCGCTGCCGGCGCTGAAGAGTCTCGACCGGCGGGATCACGTGATTTATTGCAGCACGTTCAGCAAGGCGATGTATCCCGGTTTGCGGCTTGCGTACGCGGTCGTGCCCGAGCGTGCCGTGGAGCGCGTCGAACGGGTCGCCGGCAGCATGAACGCCGGCTCGCCGACGCTCCTGCAGGCGGCCATGGCGGATTTCATCGAACAGGGCCACTTTGCCCGCCATCTGAAGCGGATGCGCACGCTGTATGGCGAGCGACGCACACTGATCGTGCACGCGTTGCAACAGGCATTCGGCGAGCGGCTGATCGTCGAATTGCCTGCCGGCGGCATCCAGTTCTCGGTGCAGTTCCCCGAGGGGCCCGACGGCCCGGTCGACGACGTCGCCGTTGCCGCGCGCGCCCGCGACGCGGGGCTCGCGATCTTGCCGCTGTCCATCTGGTATGCGAACAGCCGTGCGCGGCAGACGCCGCGCGGCCTCATCATCGGGTTCGCGAACATCGCCGACGCGGGAGAAGCGCGCCGCCTCGCGCAAACGCTGCGCGCGTGCGTGGATCCCTGAAGCGCGGCACGCGCCGTCTCACCCGGCGGTACGAGCCCGCAACCGCGTCTTGCCTGGCCCGGCGAGCGGAATCGGCGCACCGGTCGTCATGAAGCGCACCGGCGACAGCCGGACGCTACCGGTCCGGATTGGTGTCGAACGGGAAACATCATGTCTCCCTCGGCAGCCATACCGCCGCCAACCGTACTCCTCTAGCATGGGGGCGGCTTTGTCCCGCGGACTAACCAGGAATCGGGCTGCACCATGAGGTTGCCGCATTCCTTATATGACCGTTCGTTCCATGCCGTTTCCCGACGATGATGTCTGCCCGGGCAGTGCGGCCCGCCCTCGCCAGATACTTCGACGAATCAATCAACCGGGATCGGAACGCGCGTCTTTGAACTCGAGAATGCATCATGCACGACAAGAAGCTGCAAGCGCCCCCGCTTTCCCTCCTCGACCGGTATCGGGGCCGGGATTTCCATCCCCTGTATACGACGACCGTCACGGTTTCCGGCGGCGAGACGGGGCACGGCCGCGCATCGGGCGTGGCCCGTTCGGATGACGGGAATCTTGCCGTGGATCTGCGGCTGCCCACCGAGTTCGGCGGGCCCGGTAACGGCACCAATCCCGAACAACTGTTCGCGGCGGGTTTCGCCGCATGCTTCCACGGTGCACTGAACCTGATCGAGAAGCGCGCCGCAGCGGAGATCACCGACACGGTCGTGGAGGTGCAAGTGTCGTTCGGCCGCGACCCCATGGATGGCGGCTATGGGCTGGTCATCGATGTGCGGGTCCGGATGCCTGGTGTAGACCGAAGCACGGCCGAAGAGATGGTTCGAACCGCGGAACGCATGTGCCCGTATGCAAAGATGGCCAGACAGGGGTCGGTCAATATCGTGACCGTGGTCGACTGACTCGCCGCCCGGTGAGCGGGCGGCGGCGGCGCGGCGCGCTGTCGAAGGTCCTCACCGCCGCCGCCCGCCTGAGTCACTGCGCATCTCGCAACGAATCAGGCGGCGCGAACGGTTCAATCGGACGATGCTTGCGGGTTACCCGCTGCCAGCGCCTCGGCACGATTCGGCGCCGGCGGGTAGATCCACTGCGTGTTGATCACCTGTTTGCGCGCCTTTCCTTCCGCGTGCGTCAGCTTGATCTGACGATCCCAGCCTTCCGAGTAAACCGCGCCCCATTCGCCAAGGTCGAGGCAGGTCGCATAGAACGGCTGCCGGTATTCCAGCGTGGCCTCGCCGATCAGATCCGCGGCGACGTTGTGCCCGCCGAATTGCCCCATCACGATCGCGTGCTGACAGGACATCAATGCATCGTGCCCGTCATCGTCGCTCCGGGCGCGCGCCACATCTCCCGCCACGAACACGTGGGGGGCTTCCGCCACACGAAGATCGGGGGTCACCTCGACACGCCCGAGCGGGTCGAGATGCGACGACACTTGTGCCGTCAGTGAACTCGCGCGCATTCCGCCGGCCCAGATCACCGTCATCGCTTCGACATGGGTGCCCGACGCGGTGCGGACGCCGTCCGCCCCGACCGACACGACGCGCGATCCGAGTACGGTCTCGATGCCCAGCGAGTCGAAGGCTTCCGATACGTACGGCCGAGGATTGGGGCCAAGATCGGGACCAATATCGTCCTGCGCGCCGATCACGACGACACGGCTCGCCACGTCGGCGCCAAACCGCTCGCGCAGGCGCTTCGGCAATTCGGTGGCGACCTCGATACCCGTAAAGCCGCAGCCGACCACGGCAACCGTATTGCGTGCCGGAGAATCCGGCAGCTTCGCCAGCGCATCGAAATGCGCATCGAGCGCTACCGCGTCTTCAATACGATCGACCGAGAACGCGTGTTCCGCCAGCCCCGGAACCGGCGGCCTGCTCAACGAACTGCCGCTGGTCAGCAGCAACCGGTCGTACGCCAGCAAACGCTTTTGTCCGTCGGCCAGCGCAACACCGAGCGTCTTCTCGCGAACCGAAATCTCCTCGACAGTGCCCTCGACGAATTTCACGCCGACGGCATCGAGCAGCGGCAGCAGCGGTGCGGCCATTCGTTGAGGCTCGCTTTCGTACAGCCGCGGCCGGATCTGCAATTCGGGTTTCGGGGAGATCAACGTGATTTCAACGTCACCGCTTCCCACGCCAGCCTTGTCAAGCACGCGAGCCGCACCCAGTGCGCCCCACACGCCGGCGAAGCCGGCACCCACTATCAGGATTTTCTGCGACATGATCATTGCCCTCGGTTGATGTCGATAGCGGCATTCCGCCGCGCGAAATCATCGTAGGTCGACGCGGCATTGCGCAGTAGATCCGCAACCGTGCTCACGATGTTGCCGCTTCGACACCAATCGATCACACGCCACCCGAATCGATCGCAGGCATGATGCGTGACGGAAGAACGCACGTTACCCAAACACCGTCTTCGTCACCTACCTGAATTGTCGATGAGGCAAGCAAAATGCATCTCGGAAAATCGTACAAATTATCGGAATTCCTGATCTGGACGCGCTGGAAAATCTACGAGCTGCTTATTTTCGGTTCCGTGCCGGTCATTCTGTATCAATTCTTTTCCGTCACATGGTTGTCGATACCCCTGACGATCGTGGCGCTGCTCGGCACAGCAACGTCGTTCATCGTCGGCTTCAAGAACGTCCAAACATACAACCGCGCGATGGACGCGCTGGAAATCTGGACCGAGATCCTGAGCAAAAGCCGCCGCTGGGGCCAAACTGCGCGCGACTTCATTGCAGACGAAGAAACTTCCCGCAAGCTGGTATATCGACACCTGGCCTGGCTGACCGCGCTGCGATACGACCTGCGTCGCCCGCGGATCTGGGAAAGCATGAACCAACGCTACAACGCGGAGTACCGCCGGTTCTATCGCGTTCCGGAGTGGGAAAAAGACATCAAGGAGTTATTGCCGAAATACCTGTCTCCCGCCGAAACGGCACAGGCGCTCTCTTCCGCTTCCATCGCAACGTGCGTGCTGAGCCTGCAAGGCATTTCGCTCAAGACGCTTCACGTGGCGGGCCATCTGAATTCGAACTTCTATATGGAGCTTCAAAAGACAATCGGTGAATTCATCGATCTCCAGTCAAAAGCGGAACGTTTCAAGAACTTCCCCTATCCGCGGCAGTACGCGACCGTCAGCTCCCTGTTCGTACGGTTCTTCTGCCTGTCGCTTCCGTTCGGTCTTCTGAACGAATTCAACCGACTGAACGATAGCGTAAGCGGGTTCATGCACGGCAACATGGTGTGGCTCGTGGTGCCATGCAGCGTCGCGGTGTCGTGGATGTACACGTCGCTCGAGCAGGTTGGCGAAAGCACGGAGAATCCGTTTGAAGGCGGCGCAAACGATGTTCCCATTTCAACGCTGTGCAGCACGATCGAGCGCGATCTGAAAGCGATGCTCGGTGAACCTGCGTGTGATCCGTCGAGCCACACGGTCATTGCGCTATAGGGCGCTCAGCGTCTTTCGCACGGCACGGTTTCCGCTGCCTCGATCATTTGCCGCGCACTCCACCCGTCGTCGATTGTTGTCGCCGAGACAACATGGTGAGGTCCTTTGCGGCGCTACTGCCGCAGGAGCACATCGCCTACGCTTGGCGTTGACGGTGGCCGACCATGCTGTCCGATGCAATCCGGCAAACAGACACGACACCGCAAGAAAGGCGTGCGAATCCACGCGGCAAGCCTTCGCCGCGTTGCGTCTTCGTGCGTCATCGGCCGCGGCAGCAAGCTGCTGACGCGATCGCGTGTGACTCAGCACCTCACCAACCGAGGAACGATCCGTGACAGAAGAAGATATCCGCAACAACGCCTTTGCGATGCCCGTGCACAACCCGGCGTATCCGCGTCCGCCCTTCCGTTTCATCAATCGGGAATACTTCATCATCTCGTACGAGACGGACATGGACGCGCTTCAGGCCGTCGTCCCGGAACCGCTGACGGTCGACAAGGCCATCGTCCATTACGAGTTCATCCGCATGCCCGATTCGTCGGGGTTCGGCGACTACACGGAAAGCGGCCAGGTGATCTCCGTGCTCGACGAAGGCGGCAATCGCGCCAACTTCACGCACGCGATGTACCTCGACGACGAAGGCCCGATCGCAGCCGGACGCGAAATCTGGGGCTTTCCCAAGAAGCTGGCTTCACCGAAGCTCTGCATCGACGGCAAGGACACCCTGCTCGGCACGCTCGACTACGGTACGCAGCGCATCGCCACCGGAACGATGGGCTACAAGTATCGTGCCCTCGACACGGCCGCCGAGCGCCGCAAGCTCGCCGACACGCCCAACTATCTGCTCAAGGTCATTCCCCACGTCGATGGCTCGGCTCGCATCTGCGAACTCGTGCGCTTCTTCCTTCGCGATGTCGACGTGATCGGCGCGTGGGAGGGGCCTGCAGCGCTCGAACTGCATCCCCACGCACTCGCATCGGTTGCCGATCTGCCGGTTCGAAAGGTGATCGGCGCATGCCACGTCATTGCAAATCTCACGCTCGATATCGGCGAAGTGGCTTATGACTATCTCGCCCCTGCCGCGTCATTGAAACTCGCGGTCAACCAGTAATCTCCCGGAGGATGTATGGCAATGAACGACAAGGTTGCACTTGTAACAGGTGCGGCGAGCGGTATCGGTGAAGTGTGTGCGCGCAAGCTCGCGAAAGACGGCGCAACGGTCGTGATCGCGGATCTGAATCTCGCGAATGCTCAGAAGGTCGCCAGCGATATCGTTGCCGATGGCGGGAAAGCGCTTGCGGTCGCGATGGACGTAACCAGCGAGGAAGCGGTCGATGCGGGTGTGGCCGAAACCGTGGACCGGCTGGGCAGCATCGACGTGCTCGTGTCGAATGCCGGCATCCAGATCGTCAACCGCATCGAGGACTACGCATTTTCCGACTGGAAGAAGATGCTCGCCATTCACCTCGACGGCGCGTTCCTGACGACCAGAGCCGCGATCCGGCACATGTATGCGTCGAACAAAGGCGGCTCGGTGATCTACATGGGCTCGGTGCATTCGCACGAGGCCTCGCAGCTCAAGTCGGCTTACGTGACCGCGAAACACGGGTTGCTCGGTCTCGCGCGGGTTGTCGCGAAAGAAGGCGGCGCGCGTAACGTGCGCGCCAATGTCGTATGCCCCGGCTTCGTCCGGACCCCGCTGGTCGACAAGCAGATCCCCGAACAGGCGAAAGCCCTGGGCATCTCCGAACAGCAGGTCGTGAAGGACGTCATGCTGAAGGAGACGGTCGACGGTGAATTCACGTCGCTGGCCGACGTCGCGAACACGGTTGCATTCCTCGCCGGCTTCGAGTCGAACGCGCTCACCGGACAATCGATCGTGGTCAGCCACGGCTGGTTCATGCAGTAAGGAGAACACCATGTATTCGAGCCAGCGTAACAAGCTGAAGCAGCCCCATCGCATCAAGCTCCCCGCCTATGACGAAATCGGGCTCGTGCTGCAGGGCGGCGGCGCACTCGGCTCATACCAGGCCGGCGTATACGAGGGTATGGCCGAAGTCGGCGTAGAGCCGACGCGAATCGCCGGCGTCTCGATCGGGGCGCTGAATACGGCGATCATCGCCGGCAACGCGCCCGCGGACCGAACGGAGGCGCTGCGCGGCTTCTGGAACACCATCAGTCAGCCGACCGATCCGCTCTCAAGTGTCGGCGCGTACCTGTCGGCGTGGCCCGGGCTTGAAGACGTCGGGCGCAGGTGGTCGAGCGCATGGGCCGCCACGCGCACGCTGATGGAAGGTCAGGGCGGATTCTTCTCTCCGCGCATGCACGTGCCTTTCGCCGGATTCGGCAGGAAGCGCCCCGATCAGGTCAGCTATTACGACACGTCGGCGTTGCGTGAATCGCTTTTGCGGTATGCAGACTTCGATCGCATCAATGACGGAAACATCCGCGTCTCCGTCGGGGCGGTCAACGTTCGAACGGGCAACCTCGTCTACTTCGACAATTCGAAGATGCGCCTGGCGCCGGAACATTTCATCGCCTCGGGTGCGCTGCCGCCGGGCTTTCCGGCCGTCGAAATCGACGGTGAGTTCTACTGGGACGGGGGACTCGTTTCCAACACGCCCCTCACCGAGATCATCCGTGAAAGCCAGCACAGGGACACGCTCGTTTTCCAGCTCGATCTGTGGAGCTCTCGAGGCAAGTTGCCCGGTGACTTCCTCGATGTCAGCGAGCGCACCAAGGACATTCAGTATTCGAGCCGCACGCGTGCCATCACCGCGTTCATGTCGCAGAACCAGAAGCATGCGCAGATGATCAAGGCATTGCTCGAGCACATCCCCGAAAACGTGCGGCTCGCGCACCCGCTGTTGCAGGAGGCGCAGAAAACGGCGGACGGCAGCGCGGTGAATGTCGTGCACCTGATCTACAAGAACAAGTCGTTCGAGGGGCACTACAAGGACTATGAATTCAGCAAGGAGACGATGCACGAGCATTGGGCGAGCGGCCTCGAGGATATTCGCCGTTCGTTCGGACACCCCGAGTGGTTCGAGATTCCGAGCCGCGAGATCGGTTTCGTCACGCGCGATGTGCACCGCTATCGGCAGGACGTCGATGAAACCGCCGAAACCGGCAAGGACACACGTGCGTCATCGAAAAACTTGCCGAAAAAAGAGCCGTCCGTCACCCAGTAGCGCGTATCGGCTTCTTCCCCCGGGTCATTCCATTCGGGCGGGTCGAGCATCGCTGCGACCAAGGCAGGGAACATCCGCACACGGCGCCGCGCCGCCGTGTTTTCCACCGCGCAAGCGAACGGTGCTTTCCCGGGCCAGACGTCTTCCGACGTGCGATCCAGCTCTTTCGGTTGCCGATTCGATGTGTCGGATCGCTTCGATGACGGCAAATCCGGAGCCGGTGTCGGACACCGCAGCTTGGGCAGCGCAATGAACGACCTTCGAGACCGGTACGTGCAAGCCACAAGGAGAGCATCATGATTTCGCATGAACTGATCGCACGGTATGGCACGTTGGTCGTATTCCTGAACGTGCTGGGATCTTCGCTTGGCCTGCCTTTGCCCGCCATACCGACATTGATCACGGTAGGCGCGGGCATTGCGCTCGTCACGCATGTTGCGTCGGCGACGGTGCTGCATTTCGCAGCGATACTGGGCGCCGCCGTGATTGGCGGCGTACTTGGCGACCTGGTCTGGTTCCAGGGCGGCAAGCGGTACGGCAAGCGCACGCTTCATACCGTTTGCAAGCTGTCGCAGTCACGCGAAACGTGCGTCCGGACGACGGAGCGCTTTTTTGGTCGCTGGGGCGTCCGCGTACTGGTTGTCGCCCGGTTCGTACCCGGCCTGTCGCTCGTCGCCGTTCCCCTGTGCGGCGCGATGGCCGTCAGATTGCGCTCCTTCGTCTTGCATGATTGCGCCGGCGTTGCGCTTTGGGCATCGATCGGCCTGGCCATCGGCGCAATCTTCGCTTCGCAGATCGACGTGATCTTTTCCCTTGTCGCCCGTCTTGGCTGGCACGCGCTGATCGTCGTCGGCATCGCCCCGTTGCTGTATTTCTCGTATCGCTACTGCCGGCGGCTGACGCTGGCAAACGCGCTCGGGAAGGCGCGGATCAGCGCGGGTGAATTGCATGCGTTGCTCGCGAACAATCCGCGGCCGGTCGTGATCGATGTCCGCTCCACCGAACGACGCATGCGCGATCCGTTCGTCATTCCAGGCGCCGTGATTGCCGATGAACGCAAGCCCGCGCAGATCATGGAACGTTATGGGGCGAACCGAACGCTCGTGATCTATTGTGGGTGTCCGAACGAAGTGTCCGCGGCGTCGGTGGCCAGGCAGTTACGACTATCCGGCGTCAAGCTTGCATTGCCGCTCACCGGCGGGATCGATGCATGGCGTGTCGAAGGCTTCGACGTCGAACCGGTCATCGCGATGAACGACGCGGCAATCAGCGAAGCAGAGAGAACGCTTTTCACGCATTGACGGCGTCGCATCCATGACGTGCCCGAGTATCCGGGTACGGCGTCATTCCCCCCCTCAGGTTGGCGCGCCGCCACGCAGCGGACAGCGCCTCCACCGTTTCGCGCAGCACGTGCCCGAAGGCGGCGACCACCATCCCCCCTTTCCGGTTTCAAGCATCTTCCTGTTTGATCGGATCCGTGTGCCCACCGATTACACGACGGCGGCAGCAACGCTGTCGGAAGTCGATTGGCGGCGCCTGGGACGACACCGAGCAAACAGCGTGCAGATAGCGGCAGGTCCAGCACCGACCCGGCACACACAGGCTCGATGAGAATTGCCGCGATTGGCGTCGCGATGGCTCGTCCGCAGCAAGGATCGACCTGCGCACACGCTTATCCCCTGATTGCGGCATCGCCCATGTCCGGCGTGCACACCGTAGTGGTTTTAGTGGTTTCCGCGGCAGGGTCGCTCGAAAAAACCGACCTCGCGGGGCCGTCGAAGCGGCAACGGCCCGGTGCTTCGATGCCGAGTTGCGGGTCGACGCACGCGTCCCGCCTGCCGGCCCATCAGGCCTCTCGAACTTCGTCCGCTCGGATAGCGATCAGGTCGCCGTCCGCTTGCAAACGCCGAAGGCGCCAGGTGCGCGAAGCGGCGGTGTCGATCCGGGGCAGCCATTCGCGGCCGATAACGCTTGCGACACCGGCGGGCATTTCGAATCCCGGCATGGCGCCGGCATGTGCAATCGAGCCCGGCGCAACGCAATCGATGTCTGTTCATGCCGACGCCCGACACTCACGACCATATGCCGCATGACGGGTTGTTGTCGCCGCGGAACCGGTACGCAACACCGAGCCGATCTGCGCTTGGCTTGTCCCGAGATGGCGCTGCGCAGCATGGGAGACGGAGTCGCCCTTGTACCGCCGGGCGATGCCGAAAGAGTCGGACCACGTCACGTCCGCGGCCCGGTGGGCATCCGGACAGGATCGGAATCGACCGCAGGTCTTGCACCGACGGTCTCGGCGGCTGTCGAGCGATCGTTACCGCGCGCCGAACGCCGCCGCTGGAAACGACCGCGCTCAGTGCGCGCCCGTCGCTGCTCCACCGCCGCCCTTGCCGGGCTTGGTGAGCCAGACGAGCGGGATGATTACGATGAAGATGATCGACGACAACCAGAAGATATCGTTCAACGCGAGCATGGCTGCCTGCGCATTCAGCGTACGCTCGAAGAACGTCGCGGCCTGATCCAACCCGCCGCCGAGCGTCGTGTGGAGCTGCGCGATGGCGCTCACATAGTCGGGGTTGTTCACGCTCGATTGCTCGGCGAGCCGGGCATGGTGCAGGATCGTCCGGTCGTTCCACCCGGTCGCGATCAACGACGTGCCGACGCCGCCCGCGAACACACGCACGAAATTGGACAGGCCGGCGGCGGCCGGAATCCTGTCGGGCGTCAACCCCGACAGGATGATCGCGGTAAGCGGCGTAAAGAAGAGCGCCATGGGGATACCTTGCAACAGCGTCGGCAGCACCAGCGTATAGGGATCGACGCTCGTCGTGTAATGCGAGCGCATGAAGAACACGCCCGCAAAACCGAGGAAGGCCAGCGTCGCGAGCACTCGTGCATCGGACTTCGGCATGATCTTCGCCATCAACGGCGCCAGCATCACGGCGAAGATCCCGAGCGGCGCCGTCACGAGTCCGGCGTCCACCGAACGATAGCCGAGATAGCCCTGAATCCATTGCGGCAGGATCACGAGGTTCGAGAAGAACACCGCATATGCGACCGAGATCGCAATCGTGCCGCCGCGGAAATTACGCACCGCGAAGAGCCGAATATCGACAATCGGGTTCTTCTCCGTGAATTCCCAGATCAGGAAGAACAGGAAGCTGATGGCGGCGACCACGGCAAGTGCGCAGATCACGGGGGAATTGAACCAGTCGAGATCCTTGCCCTTGTCGAGCATGATCTGCAGCGTCGCGACCCACACGACCAGCGACATCAGGCCGACCTTGTCGATGGGAAGCTTGCGCACGGGTGTCTCCCGGTCCCGATAGATCATCCACGTCACGCCGGCCGCGAACAGGCCGACGGGAATGTTGATGTAGAAGATCCACGACCAGCTGTAGCTGTCGGTGATCCAGCCGCCCAGCGCGGGGCCGGCGATCGGGCCGACGGTCGCGGTCATCGACCACAGCGCCAACGCGGTCGAGCTTTTCTCCTTCGAATACGAGCCCAGCAGGATCGCTTGCGACAGCGGAATCAGCGGCCCTGCGACGACGCCCTGCAACACGCGCGCGGCGAGCAGCACGAGCAGGTTCGGCGCGACGCCGCACAGCCACGACGAAAACACGAACAGCACGATGGCGGCCACGAACAACCTGATCTGTCCGACACGCTGCGTAAGCCAGCCCGTCAGCGGAATCGCGACCGCATTGGCGGCCGAGAACAGCGTGATCACCCACGTGCCCTCGTCGACGGATACGCCGAGGTTTCCCGAGATGGTCGGAATCGCCACGTTGGCAATGGATGAATCGAGCACGTTCATGAACGTCGCGAGCGCGACGGCGAGTGTCGCCAGAACCAGCTTTCCGCCCGTCAGCGGCGGCGGTGCAGGTTGCATTGAGGAATTCATTTCGCTTCCACTCTGAAGGTTCGACAGGGCGCGGCGTATCGATCCGGCCAGTCGGACGATTGAATCGCCCGGAGCACGACTGCACCATGCACTCCGGGTGTCGAATCAGCTTGCACGCAGTTTTGCGTCGCGCTTCGCGGAAGTCGTCGACGATACGACGCGCCCCGTCTGCGCCGCAGGTTCGACGACGATGTTCTGCGCGATGATCTTCTCGATCTCGGCATCGGCCTGCGCGCCGTATTCCGCAAACACATCCGTGCGATACGACGTATTCATCGCCGCGCCGAGCTGTCGGCCGGTGTTGTCGTGCGTATCCACATCGACGTCCATCGACAGGCCGATACGCAGCGGATGCGCTTCGAGTTCCTTCTGATCCAGCTGGATGCGCGCGGGCAAACGCTGGACGATCTTGATCCAGTTGCCCGTCGCGTTCTGCGCCGGCAGGCTCGCGAATGCGCTACCCGTGCCCGCCGAGAAACCGACGACCCAGCCGTGGTACTTGACCTTGCCGCCATACACATCGGCAGTCAGCGTGACGGGTTGACCGATGCGCATGTTTCGCAACTGGCTTTCCTTGTAGTTCGCATCGATCCACACGCCGTCGAGCGGCACGATCGCCATCAACGGCGTGCCGGGCGACACGCGCTGGCCGACCTGAACCGAACGCTTCGCGACATAGCCCGTGACGGGTGCGGGCAATACGTTGCGCGCGTAGGCGAGATACGCATCGCGCACTTTCGACGCGGCGGCCTGCACGTTCGGGTGCTGGCTGATCGTCGTGCGGTCGGTCAACGCGCGGTTGGCTTGCGCCTGTTGACGCGCGGCGTCGAGCGCGGCCCGCGCGGCCGTCACGGTGTCGCGCGCGTGCGCGATGTCTTCGGCCGACACGGCGCCCGTGTCGGCGACGGCCTGGCGGCGGCGCAGATCGTCCTGAGCCCGAGCCAGATCGGACTGCTTCTGGGCCACGTTCGCGGCATAAAGATCGTTGTTCACGTAGAGACTGCTCACCTGCCGCACGGTCTGGCCCAGCGTCGCTTCGGCGTTGCCGAGCGCGACTTTCGCATCGGCATTGTCGAGCGTGACAACCGGATCGCCCGCCTTCACGATCTGCGTATCGTCGGCGTTCACGGCGACGACGGTACCCGCCACCTGCGGCGTCAACTGCACGAGGTTGCCGCTGACGTACGCGTCGTCAGTGGATTCGTGATAGCGCGCGTACGTCAGGTAATACACACCATAGGCGATCGACGACGCGACAACCGCCACGCCGAGCAGCGCCAACAACATCGTGCGCCTGCGCGTCGCGGGTTCGCTTCCGACCTCGTCGTCGCCCGGCGGCGACGGATCGTGATTCACGCGGGCAGCGTCGACCGGCTTGCGAACCGGCGGGTTGATTTCGCTCATTTCAATTCTCCAGGCAGATTCGATGGATCGCCGCTCAGCGCGCGGCGACGGCAGGCGTATCGGATGCGGACACGTCGGCGCGCGCCGCGGCCTCCGAATCCGCGAACGACGTGTCGACGAAGCCGCCGCCCAGCGCGGACGCGAGCGCTATCTGCTGATCGCGGCGGGTCATGCGCAGGTTCGCGACGCCCTGGTCGGCGGAAAGCGCATTGACGTCGGCGTTCAACACGGTCAGTTGATTCGTGAGACCGGCCTTGTACTGCGCGAGCGCCAGTTCGGCGGCTTTCAGCGCGGCTTGCCGCGCAGTCTGCGCATCGACAAGCTGCGCGTCCGTCGAACGCACGCCGGCGATTTGCGTGGCGACTTCGCTCAACGCGGTCACGAGCGCCTGGTTATAGGTCGCGACGGCGTAGTCGAAGTCGGCGTAGCGTCCCTTCAGTTGTGCGCGGAGCTCACCCGCATCGAAGATCGGCAGGTGGATGGCCGGGCCGACCGATGCCGTGCGGCTCGCCGCTGTCAGGAAGCGACCGAAGCCGAACGCGTCGAGTCCGATCGCGGCGCTCAGGTTGATGTCGGGATAGAACTCGGCCTTCGCTTCCTTCACGTCGTGCGCAATCGCATCGACGTTCCACCGGGCAGCCACGATGTCGGGGCGCCGGCTGACGAGATCCGCGGGCAAGTTGTCGGGTAGACGAACGTCGTCGCCCATGCCGAGCGCCGGGCGCGCAATCTGCAAACCGCGATCGGGACCGGCGCCAAGCAGCGCCGCGATCTGATAGCGCGTCGCGAGAATCTGACCGTCGAGCGATTTCATCGCGGCGCGGCTCGTCGCGAGATTCGCGCGTGCGGTCTCGCGCTCGACCTGCGTGTCGAGCCCTGTCGCGATACGGCCGGCGGTGACGCGATCGATCTGTTCGCGTCGAGCGATCTCCTGTTGCGCGATGTCATGCAACACGTACAGGCGCGCGAGCTGGTTATAGGTGCGCGCGATCGACGTCGTGAGCGTCAGCCTGACCGTTTCCTCGTCAGCGCGATTCGCCTGAAGCCGGGATACCGACGCCTTCAGCGCTTCGCGCCTCTTGCCCCAGAGGTCGAGCTCATACGAAGCGCTGAGGATGCCGCGATTCTCCGTCTGCCATGACCCGCCGTATGGCGGCGGAACGAGCGCCGTTCCCGAAAACTGCTGGCGTGTGAGCGCATAGCCGGCATCGACGCGCGGCATCGTTCCCGCATGCGCGGATTCGCGATAGGCCTGCGCGGCCGCCACGCGCGCACGCGCCTGATCGAGCGTCGGATTGCTCCTTAGCGCCTCGTCGATCAGCGCCTTCAACTGGCCGTCGCCGAACTGATCGGCCCAGTTGGCGGTGGGCCAATGGCCGCGCTCGAATGGAAGGCTCTGTTGCGTCGCATACTGCCGCGGCGCATTCATCGCTGCATCGCCATGAATGCCTGCGTAATTCACGCACGCCGACAAGCCGGTCGCGACGATCACCGGCACGCCGGCCTTGATCACGCGTGACGTGGTTCGCCCGGCGATTGAAAGAATGTTCATTACTCGTCTCGTCACGTAGTAGGCAAGGAAAACCGTTTGCAGAAAAATCGCGATGCAGTTTTGGCCGCGTACCGGCGAACGCGCGGCGTGTCTCGAGCACCTTTCTTCGCGACGGCTCGAAGCCATGTGCGCGCGACACGCAAGCATCTCGTTCGCGAACGCGAACAATGTTCTGATGCCCATCCATGGATTCCTCAAACCGCGGCGTACCTGCTCACTGCGCCCGACACCCCATACGCACCAGGTACAGAAGTGTTCGCAGTTGTTCGTCAGAAGCTGGTATCGGTCTTCACCCAGGCGTGACCGGGCCCGCTCGACGACGGTCATCCCGGTATAAACGGCATCCGGTTCCGGTTGGACACGGACGCCCTTGTTTGCCGCGAAGCGACGCAGCGGGATGCACTCCACCGGGCATCGCCCGGCGGAACGATGAAAGCCGCCATAGTGAATAACCAGCCCGTTTCCCGCGTAGATTCCGTGGTGCGCATACCCTTCGCGCTCGCTGACGAGATGCGCGCCTGCTTCGATGCCGGCTTCCGTTCGGATCGGCGCCAGCGACATCGTCTGGCGGTCGATATTCAACGTCTCCATCGCAAGCCTCCGATTTCACAGGTGCGTCGCATTCCGCGTCGCTGATGGGCCGCATTGCCGTGTCGCAATACTAGGAGCCGGGCTCATGTGCAGGTAGACCCGTATCGGAACACTTTCCCGTTCCTCATTGACACCAATCCGCCCCGTCACGGCATTCGCCCGGAGATCGATGCAACCGGCCGCGTCCCGTCCTCACGGGATTGGTGCAAAGCGGGCAACACCATGCATCCCGAGTCGATCTGGTACGACGACCCGGCATTGCCTAGCATGCAGGTGCGCGTGGTCCATCGTTCGGATGGCGGTCATGGGAGTCGACTGGCAGGCACGAACCGCGCCATTGCGCTGATTCGCGTCGAAAAACAACGCACCGCCTCGATACGCAAGGGTCGAGAACCGCTCGCGTTGGCCATACAAGCAACCGGGAGGCATATGGAGAACGAGAGGTTGAAACCTCCGCCGCTGACACTGCTCGACAAATACCGGGGGCGGGAATTCGCCGCGCTCTACACGACCACGGTCACGGTCTCCGGAGGCGTCTCCGGGCACGGGCGTGCATCGGGCGTCGCGAGGTCCGACGACGATTGTCTCGTCCTCGATTTGCGCTTGCCCACCGAACTTGGCGGCCCGGGTGGCGGCACCAATCCCGAACAGCTTTTTGCCGCCGGCTACGCCGCGTGCTTTCACGGCGCGCTGAGCCTGCTGGCGCAACGCGCGCAGATCGATATCCGGGAAACAACCGTGGCCGTCGAAGTATCGTTCGGCCGCGATCCGGTAGACGGCGGATATGCACTGGTTGCCAACGTCACCATCCGCATGCCGGGTGTGGACCTGCCTGTCGCGGAAGGTCTCGTTCGCGACACCGAACGCCTGTGCCCCTATACGAAGATGGCGCGGCAGGGAATCTGCAGCGTCATCGCCATTTCGGCATGACGGGCGATTGGTTCCGAAGCGACAACAGAGTGCGCACGCTCCCGGCACTACTGCCCCCCGAGGCGCGCGATTACGATGGTTGTCAGGCAGGTCCTGCGGTGAATCGTCGTACGCAGGGTCGGCAGTCGCGCTTCCACCGATCAGGAGAACAGATCATGACGCAACGTATCAACTACTTTCAGCAATCGCCTGAAATGGCCAAAAAGCTCATCGAGCTCGACGGGTTGTTTCAGAAAACGACGCTCGAGGCGCCGGTCCGCGAGCTTGTCGAGATTCGAGCATCGCAACTCAACGGCTGCGCGTTCTGCCTCGACATGCATATCAAGATGGCAAAAATCCACGGCGAGCGCGAACTGCGTCTGCATCACGTCGCGATCTGGCGCGAGTCGACGCTGTTTTCGCCGCGCGAGCGTGCCGCGCTGGAATGGACCGACGTGCTGACCCACCTCCCGTCGCATGGCGTGCCGGACGATCTCTACGAACGCGTTCGTGCGCACTATTCCGAGCAGGAGCTGTCGGATCTCACCTACCTGGTGGGCGCAATCAACAACTGGAACCGGCTGAATATCGCATTCCGCATCGCGCCCGGCTCGTTCGACAAGATGTTCGGGCTCGACAAGGCCAACCTGGAGTGACGACATGAAACGCATCATGCTCGTGCTTGCGCCGCTGGTATCGTCGCTGCTGATGGTCGTTCAGCCGGCCGCCGCCGCTCCGCAAGCCAAGGTCACGCCGCTGACGACGGAGCCGTTGCCCGAGTATCCGGGCAAGGAAGTCCAGATGATCGAAGTGGATTATCCGCCCGGCAGCGTCGACCCCGTTCATCGTCACGATGCGCACGCATTTGTCTATGTGCTCGAAGGCAGCATCGTGATGGGCCTGAACGGCGGCAAGGAGGTCACGCTTCACGCGGGTGACACGTTCCACGAAGGCCCGGACGACGTGCACACGGTCGGACGAAATGCCAGCAGCACGAAGCCGGCAAGGTTCGTCGTGTTCCTGATCAAGAACAAGGGCGCGCCGGTCCTCACGCCCGTGAAGTAGCGCAATCGTTGGCAAGGCCCGGCAATGCCGGGCCGCTCGCCGGTTTCAACCATCACGCCCGATCAGGCACGTGCGTTGCTCGCGTTGCATCTGGACTCAACGCCTGTCGACGCGCCGCCAACCTGATTAGCGAGCGACGGCACACTCGACACTGGCCCACTATCGAATCCTTACATGCCCGCGAGGCTGGCCTGACTTCGCTCAATCATCCAAAAAGGGCCGATCGAAGACCCAGATATCGAACGAATGGATCAAAGTCCCGATAGCTGCCTTGTTTCAACGTTTACCCCTGCCGCTCGGATGACGTCCGCGGGAGGCATTACTACGGTCTGCCAATGTTGTGGTCCATCGATGCGGCAGCGATGATTTGCCGCCGCCAACGTCATGACAAATCAGCTCAGCCGAGTGTGAACTTCAACGTGCCCAGGCTGCCGACTTCGACCACGCCATCGCTATTGACGAAGGAACGCGTACCTTCGGCAACGATCGTGTTGTTGGTCAAATAGGCGCCGTTCCAGCTATCGACAATGTTGTAGGGACGCTGGTCGGGGCGCTGGCTGCCGCCGAAGCTAATGTTGAATGGCGCGACGCCGTCCTTGCCTTGGGCCTTGCTGAACACCCAGCCATAGTGTCCGACGTTGCCTTCGGAAGCGAACGCGCCGATCGGGCTATAGTTGGTGGTATAGGTGCCGGCGATGACGCCATTGGATGCATCGGCGGACGTGATTTTGAATGTGAAATTCTTGTCCGACGAGATATAGGTGCCGGTGAGAGGTACATTGGCCATCATAATCTCCATTTTTTATGAATTTGAAGGATGCAGTCAAGCGCGTCAGTCGCGCACCTGCCAGAGCAATATAGGCGCCGGATATCGTGGATACACCCTGTAAAGCTTGACAGGGCTGAAAAGCAAAGACGCATGTTTTTCCGCGTAGATATCCATACGGGTGAATGCCGGTGGCATTCGCAGCCCCTCACGGCGCCACAAGCGCTGCGTCGACCCGCGCAAAAAGTCCGCGCAATTTCACATTCTCAATCACGCCTCCCACGTCATTTCTGCTTGTTGGCCCCGCCTAGGGCCGGTGTTCCGGCGATTCCCACCACATCGGGTGCCCAGCGAGATTTTCGCTTTGGACAGACTGAGTCCGGTGACGCGCCGTGTGGATTGTCAAGGGTGGCTACATTGTCCTTTCTCGCAAAGATCGCAACTTGCGCTTCCAGGGCACCCCACTGCGTCACTTCTCGTCACTATTGAGCTAATTATTCAACAATCCTGCGATTGCGGACGTTCGGTCATTCCATGTGCGCTCACAAAAGTCCCGTTGATACCGGCCTCCGCAAGTTCTCCATAAAATGTTTATATTTTGTGCGCGGACATGACCTCGTTTTTGCCGAAACAGATGAGACAAAACCATTTTTAATTGCTCATAAAAAAGTCGTTGCTGGCGAATTTCACTGTGCTATTCTCGCCGCCAAGGAGTGCTGCGGCTTCAAGCTCCGAACACCTGAAAAAAGCGTTATATGACGGGACCGGCTGCCAAAGCCTGTCCGCCGAAAAAGCAAACGACCAACCTCCCCGTTCCGCGATCGCGCCGGTGAGGGCCTGACGGGAGACGGGGCATGTCGAATGTTGCTGGCAAGGCCTATGGCATGAACGTCGTGACGCCGATGCCACCGCATCGGACGTGGATCAACCGATTCATCTTCATGATCGCGCGGGCGCTGCCCGCCACGCTGACCGGACTGATCGGTCTATCGATCATCCATTTTGCGCGCTGGGCCATCATCCGCCGAAAAGACTGGCCCGATCTCGGCCAGCCCAAGTCCGATCTGAAAAACGATTACATGCTGTTCATCAGCAACTTCAACGGCACCTGGGATCAGTACATCGACGCCTTCTCGGACGGCATTCCGGGTGGCCTTGACCTGTTCTGGTATGCCAGCACCAAATATCCGCATTCCATTCCGATCACGCCGTTCAAGAATTACATTCGCGCGAATCAGATCGATACCGACTACTACTACAACGCAACGCCCGGCGCCGCTCAACGCGACATCAAGGCCGCATTGCGTGTGCGGTCGAATCTGGTCACGCTCGCGAATCAATATGCGACGTTGTCCCCCGATGCTTTTGCGCAAGCCTATCGCGCGATGCTCGTGGCCGTACAGAACGATCTCGGCACGCACGGCTTCGCGCCCGTCGCGTCGAACGACACGGCCAACGCCGATACCAACCGCCAGCCCTTCGTCGATCGGGCCTGGCCCAAGAGCAAGGCAGGAGGCACCCAATCATGAACCTCGACGGTGGTCATTATTTCCTTACCGTGCTGTCGCCGGTTCGGGTCGAGCCGTGGAAGGACAACGACGGCAACGTGACGTCGCCCACGTCGTCGCTGCGTCAGGTGCTCGCCACCCTGCCGACTGCGATGCAAAGTAAGGCATGCGAGGCCGGCGGTCGTAACAGCCCGTTCTCGCGCTCCCACAGCACGCACTTCGCCCGCTTCGCGGTGATTGACCAGCCGGCCTTCAACGGTCGCGTGCCGGTCGACTCGCTCGTCGACGCGATCCGGAAAACCAATCTTCTCGAGGATCAGCACGTCGACAACCTGTCGACGTCGTGGCTGCTCCTGAGCGTGGATTTCGACCCCGCGCCCAGTCACGCCAGCGACAACGACGGCGGCCTGCACGATTATCTCGTCAGCTTGTGGAATGTGATGCGCGACGAGCTGAGCGCGGTCTATCGACATTGCTACGGCTTCGAGACCGTCGGCACCGGCGACGAATTCGCGCATTACATCAAACGCTGCCAGGTCGAAACGACGATGCCGTTCAACGATTACTGGATCACGACGCCGCCATTCCTGTCGCGGTCGATTTCGATTCCGAAGATTGGCGCGGCGATCGCGATTTTCACGCTGGTGGTGACGCTCATCGTAGCGATGGTGGCGGGCAAATTGGCATGGCTCGCGCTGCCCGTAGCGCTCGCGTTGGGCATCTACGGCGCTTATCGGTACGTGATGAAGTGCGGTGAGGTACCGTTCGATACCGCGCCGTTCTCCGATCTGCGCTCGGTGCTGAAGTCGTTGTATCTCCAACAGAATTTCGCGCGCTTCGCGATCGATCACCAAGGCGACGATCCGGCGAGGCTTCACGCGGCGTTCGGCGATTTCCTCAACGCGCACCGCCCCACTGACATCGAGAGCCCGACCCAGCCGCCGGGCGTCATCGACACCGACGTTCCAGTCAGCCCGAGCGTCAGGGCAACCGTTCCCGCCGCCGCCATGGCCAACTCGAACGAGGCACCAGGGGTGACCCAGTCATGACAGAGCAACAGTACGACGTCGATCTCGATCTCGCCGATATCCAGGGCAACATCCTCACCGCATATGGCCGTCAGGGCTTTCCGAAAGGACGCTTCATGCTGCTCAACGTGCGTAGCGCCGCCAGAGGACGCGCGTTCGTCGAGCATATGCGCCGGAAAGCGACCACCGCGATGCGATGGCCTTCCCTTCGTCATCCCACGTTGAGGCCCACGGGCAAGGTCTCGGTGGAGCGGCCGGACGTGACGATCAACCTCGCATTCACGTTCTGGGGGCTGGTCGCGCTCGGCGTGCCGACGCGCACGCTGCGCGGAATGCCCGACGATTTCATCGACGGCATGGCCGCACGCGCATCGATCCTCAGCGACGACGCGACCGACTGGGACCCGGTCTGGAACCAGTCGGAAACGAAGGACCCAAGGAACCAGCCGCACATTCTCGTGATGCTCAATGCGCGGATGCGGGATGACGGCACCGCTGTTCCCGGTTTGCAGACGGTCACCGACGAGATCATCGACTGGTGCAAACATGCCGACAGCGGCGTTGCCCTGTGCGTGGGTCATCGTGGCTCGGACGAACGCTGGCAGGATCTGTCCGCGATCACCCGGGAATTCGACGGCAAGATCGTGGCGACGCCCGACGAGCATTTCGGCTTTACCGACGCGATCAGCGATCCGGTCTTCGACGGGCAGGTGCCCGGCAACAGGAAGGTCGCGATGGAAGCGGCCGTCGGCCAGGGCAAGGTGGATGGCCAAGGCAACTGGTCGCCGCTCGCGCGCGGCGAGTTCCTGCTGGGTTGGCCGGATGAAGCGCAGGAAATCCCCGGCGCCGCGATGCCGCTCGATTTCAGCCGCAACGGAACGTTCTTCGCGTATCGCAAGCTGCATCAGGACGTGAGCGGTTTTCACGGCTGGATCGACAAGACGGCGGACCAGCTGAATGGGCTTTGGCGCCTCGGGTCGCAAGACGAAGCGAAGCAGACACTGATGGCAAAAATGGCCGGCCGCTGGCAGGACGGGGTGCCGCTGATGGCGGCGTCGACCTTTGCCGAATGGCAGGCCTTCAACGCCCAATACCCGCTTTTCGACAAGGACAAACCAGGCGAGCTCAATCCGGAACGGGCGCGCCGCCTGGTCGATTTCGTCTATCGCGGCGATCTCGATGGCCTGCGCTGCCCAATGGGCGCGCATACGCGCCGCATGAACACGCGCGACCTGCTCGATCCGCACGTCGGCGACGACAATCCGGTCAACCGTGCCGGGTCCGCGCTCAACAACCGCCGGCGCATCCTGCGCCGCGGTCTTCCATACGGCAGCCAGGACGACGCCCACGGCGAGCACGGGATCGTCATGCTGGCGGTCTGCGCGAACCTGTCGCGCCAGTTCGAGTTCGTTCAGCAGCAATGGCTGAACTACGGCCTCGATTTCAATCTCGGCAACGACACCTGCCCGCTCGTCGGCAGTCATGCGCCGAATGCGCGTTACGTGATCGCGGCCGATCCGAAATCGGGCAATCCGCCGTTCATCGCGAGCGGCATCCCGAACTTTGTCGAGGCGCGCGGCGGCGACTACTTCTTCATGCCCAGCATGACGGCATTGCGCCTGATCGGCATGGGCCTGACCGATCCTACCTGACGCGGAGCGCGCCGATGTCCTTTGCCTTTGCATCGAACCTGTTCCATGCAATCGCGCTCGAAGCCCACTCGCTGGGCAAGGGTGTGCTCGCCGGCGACGAGATCGCGGCGAAGCTCGCGAGCGGCAGCGGCGATCTCGCGGCGCGGCTGAAAGCCGTGCTGACCGATCCTGCCGGCCTGCGCTCGATATTCACGTCGCTGCGCGCGTTCGCGCCCAATATCGCCACGGACAAGACGTTCGTCACCGCCTATCCGTGCGACGGGTCGGTCATCGTCACCCTGGCGGCGGACGTGCGCGAGGTGCTCGATCGGCAAGGCGACTTCGAGGTCGTCTACGAGCCGAGGATGTGCAAGATCACTGGCGGCCCGAATTTCTTCCTCGGGATGCAGGATGGCGCCGAGTATCAGCTCAACGCGTCGATCATGCGACTCGCCGCGCAGCGCGGCGACGTGATCGACATCATCGTCCCGAAGGCGCGCGATGCGGCCCGGCGGATCGTGGCCGCGCATCCTCACGAGATCGATCTGCCGCAGGTGCTGACCACGGTCGTGCCCGCACTGATGGTGCGGGAGTATTTCGGCGTCGATACCGCGTCCGTTCCCGATCTCGTCGAATGGACGACCGCGATGTTCTGGTATCTGTTCGCCGATCTGCAAGGCGATCCGGTGGTGGAAAGCAAGGCGCTCGATTACGCCGGCCAATGCCTGGGCGCGATCGATGCGGCGATCGCCAAGCTCGACGCGAACCCCGGCGGCCCCGTCACCGTGCTGAAGCGCGCGGTGGCACTGCGCGATGCCGGCGCGGGCGGATTCGGCGGCGCCGGTATTCGCAACAACATGATCGGCCTCGTGATTGGCGCGATTCCGACCATTTCGAAGGCGTGCGTGCAGGCGCTCGACGTGCTGCTCGATCATCCGGACATGCTCGCGCAGGCCCAGGCCGCGGCGGCGCGCGGCGACGAGCAGGCGGTCGGCTCGATCCTTTTCGAGGCGCTGCGGTTCAATCCGGTCAATCCGGTGATCTATCGTCGCGCAACGCGTGACTGCGAGATCGCGTCGGGCACGACGCGCGCGTGCCAGGTGAAGAAAGGCGCGATGGTGTTCGCGTCGAACCTGTCCGCGATGTTCGATGCGGCCGTGGTCGACGATCCGGACGCGTTCCGCACCGACCGGCCCTGGGACATCTATATCCTGTGGGGCTATGGCCTGCATCGCTGCTTTGGCGATGCGATCAATCGCGCCATCATTCCGGCGCTGATGACGCCGCTGTTGGCAGGCGCGCCGCTGGCGCGCGCCGACGGCACTGCGGGGCGGCCGGATACCGAAACGCCGTTCCCGCAACATTTCACGGTCATGCGATGAACCAACAATTGAGCTGCTACGGGGAAAGTCAGGATGGCGGCTGCAGCTGTTGAACGCCTAAGCATGGTGTCGGACCGACAACGATTCGGTCAACGAAACGGGTGAGCCGCGATCGTTCCGGCCGCGCTGAGCGCGTTCTTCAATTCATGACGCCCCGGGCATCGCCGGGCGCGTCATGTCGCGGCAGTATCAGAACGGGCTGCGTGTCGTATCGCCATTGGTGAACACCGCGTCGACGACCTGATAGAACGCCATCGCCGTATCCGCGACCTCCCAGACCGCAAGGATGACGTGGTAGCCGCTACGCATCGGCAGCTGGCATTGGTGAATGGTCGGCTGCTGTGGCACCAGGTTCGCGTTCGGGTCCCAGTGTGGCTGGCCGGGATTCTGGATCGTGCAGAATGGCGTGGGCTCGAACTGCGCGCGCGTCAGCTTGTCCGACGGGTTCCAGTCGGCGCGTGTAATGAAGTAGTTCCAGCGACGCGTCTTGTGCACGGCGCTGAATTCCCATTTGAAATTCTGCACCGCGCCCGGCCGTAGCGGGATCTTCTGCCAGCGGCCCGGCGACTGCTCGTTCAGCACGGGCAGCGGGCCATTCGTGCTGGCGCCGGCGATTTCGCCGTCCTTCGGTGGTGCGGCATTCTTCGCGTCGTCCGGCGCGAACGGATCTGACAGGCCGCTTTGCGTCGCGGGGAAGAACTTGCCGTTCTCCATCGCGTTCGCGTGCCAGGCGTCGACAGGGCAGTTCGGATTCTGGCCTTGCGTGCACAGCACGATGCGCGAAGGCGGTTCGGTCAAACGGCCGTGCGCGTGAGCACCGGCCGCCGCGACCAGCAGTGCCACGCCGGCCAGCGAGCATGGCATGACGGAAGCAACGTATCTGCGGATGATCTTGTTCATGAGCCCTCATGGCATTGATGTCGAAACGGATATGCGCACATCGAGCCTGTCGCATGATCCCGGGTAGAGATTCCTGTCGACGCGTCGTCGCGCACGCTGATCGGCAAAAGCGACGGTCGAATGAAACCGCGGCAAGCGATGATTAATCGCCATGCTTCCTGACAAATCACTTTCACCGAGTCAAACCTTATCCGTAAAGATCGGAAAAATAAACTTCCCTCATTGATAATTTTTTTGATTCGCGACATCGAAACATCCATTTTCAGAATGCTTCGTTCGTCAGCCCTGATGTAACGCGGATTTTGGTGTTTGACGATCGTGAATGATCGATCTCGACATTTCGTGTTCGAAGGACACCGGCATGATCGCCTTCGTTTTTCAATGATTTTATTAGTTGATTAATATTTGAATTGGATCGAGATCATCAATAATCGCATACCATATTAGTATTTATTGTTGCCCCAAAGTATCACAGCGGACACGATGAGAAAAGCGCGCCGAGTATTCATGGGTGGCTCCTCCTGGTTATTTTTGCGATAGCTTTTGCAGTGGATCTTATCTTTGTGAGATCTGCAGGAATCCTATGAGGCTGGATAGGTATTCCCGCCGCTGAAGACAGCGGGCTCGACCATTTGCTTGCTCCACAGCCATTCGAGCAGCTGTTGCGCCCTGGCCGCTTCCATCGATCTGCCGAGAAACGCAATCAGCTCGAGCGGATGCGTTGCCCGCGTCAGCATGTCGAGGAGCGGAAACAGCGCCACGCCATTCCAGAACGCGACGGGTCGATCAAGACTCGGATGCTGCAAGGCGGGATGCGCGGTGACACGGTCGCCGGTCGCGCAAGGCACCACGACAATGCCGGTATCGCGGGCGAAGCGGATCGGACTGTGCAAGGGCAACGGAGGCGCGGGCTCGCCGGGCTGGGGCTGGTTCGACGGCACGTGCGCCAATTCGTCTTGCAGCGCGTGCGTCATGAGGTCTACGCGCGCCGCGGTTTCGTCGCCGAGCGAGGCCATCGCAACCGTATCGGACGTCAATGCGGGCGTCGAGCGCAGCCGCCAGAAAGGCGACTCGGCGCACCATGCCTGACGGTAGTACCCGGCCGTCCATGCGAGGTGACGCGCCGCGCTTTCGATCAGGCGCGATTCGTAAAAGCGCTGCGCCAGTTCGCGCTCCGACGCATCGCTTGCCCGGCACCACGTGTTGATCGCGATAGCGGCCTGGAGCGAGAAGCGCATCGCCTTCTCGACGCCCGAGGACGAGATCGGGTCGAGCGCGAAGGCCGCGTCGCCGAGCTTGATGCGTCCGTCCTGCCAGGAGAGCGCGTCGACGTAGGGCGTCGATACGCACATGCGCGGCGAATCGCACCAAGGCAAACCTGCAATGTCCTTGAACAACGCGCTTCGCGTGCAGGCGTTGCGCAAGACAGACTCCGGCTCGCGTTCGAGCGCGTCGTCCCGCGCGGAGGGATCGAACGTGAACATCACGCGGTAACGGCCGCCCGGCAGCGCAGCGCCCCACATCCATCCGTCATCGAGCGCTTCCACGCGCGTGGCGGCATCGGCATGCGCAGCCGGTGTTTCCATCGCGGCTTCGGCCCATACCGTGGACAGCCGAGGCGCGCGCAAGCGCTGCGGCTCGCGCCGGCTCTGCCGGCCCTGGGCATCGAGCAGCACGTGCGCCTCGACGTTCCGCAGCCCGTCGGGCGTAGCGATTTGCACGCGCCAGGCACCGGGCGCTCCGTCGACTTGCGCGACGCTCGCCGGCCGCAGCACTTCCACGCCGCGCGCCACGGCCAGGCGCAGCAGCGCCGCATCGAATGCGGCACGCTCCACGACGGCGCCGTCATGCGCCACCGTCTCGATCGATACGCTCGTCCAACGTACGCTCGTGGGCTTGCCTGCGAGGATCGGAACGGATTCGAGCACCTCGTCCGCGTCGAGGTAGTCGATGATGTTTCTGACACCCGGCGTCACCGCTTCCCCGATCTGCGGACGAGGCCATAGCGGGCTTCGCTCGACGAGCAGCACGCGATGCCCGAGATGGTTCAAGCGAAGCGCCACGCACAGGCCAGCGGGACCTGCGCCGATCACGAGCATGTCGAACGTGCGATTCACGCCGTTCCCGCACCACCAGACGACGCGCCAGGCGAACCGGCAAACCAGGCCGGCGCATAGCGCGCGAGCCTGCCGTGCGCGCCGATTGCATAGTGCAGCCAGCCGCGGATGTAATCGCAGGCGCTGCGTCCGCGCTCGACGACCTCGTGATGGCATCCGCCGCCGCAAAGATAGCGCGCCCAGCATGCATTGCAGGGCTGTTGCTTGTGCACGTGACGCTCGGCGAGCCAGATCGTCTGGCGCGCCTGATCGACGCCCGTGGAGAGATGCCCCATGACGCCGGCCTCGTCGCCGACGAAGCGGTGGCACGCCGCCAGCTCGCCATCGGCGGAGACGCCGAAATACCCCGCCCCCGCGCCGCACGGATACGGCCGATGCGTACCGCGCTGGATTTCGCGCAGCGCGTTCTGCATGTTCGAGAACGGGTAGCGCTCCCCGCGCATGACCTTTTGCTCGAACGCGAGCCCGCAGGCGATCATCCCTTGCAGCATGTCTGCCATATCGTCCGGGCCCATTTCCGCGCGGCCGTTCGAAGCGCGCAGCAGCGGCGAGAAGCCGACGCTGTGGAACCCCATGTCGACGAAAGTATCGAGCGTGCTCGGCAAGTCGAGATTGAACGGTGTGACGGTCACGCGCGCCGAGACCTGCATGCGCCGCTGGCGCGCAAGCAACGGCGTCACGCGCTCGACGATGTGATTGAACGAGCCCATGCCGCCCTTGAACGGACGCAAGCGGTCATGCACGGGCGCGGGGCCGTCGAGGCTGACGGTGACAGCGAAGCCGTGCTCTTCGAAGAACGCCCCGTCGTCTTCCTGCAGCAGACTGCCGTTCGTCGTCACTGAAAATTGGCAGCGGATTCCGCGGGCATCGGCGCGCTCCCGCGCGTGGACCGTCGCCGCGCGCAGCACCGCGCGATTGGCGAGCGGCTCACCGCCCATGAATGCAAGATTGATCTTGCCGCCCTCGCTCGCCTGATCGATCAGCAGATCGACTGCCGCAAGCGCGGTTTCGAGCGGCATGTTCTTCGCCTTGCCGCCAAATTCCCCTTGCTGGGCGTAGCAATAGGTGCAGCCGAGATTGCATTTCTGCGCGACGGCAAGCGACAACGCGTGCACCGGCATCTCGGTCAAAGGCTCGTCGTCGATCGCCGGGCGCATGTCGAGCCCGCGGCTCGCGACCAGCGACGCGACGGCCTGCGCATCCCCGTCCTCGAGCGCCGCCTGAAACGCGTCATGCAGATCGTGCGGCACATGAAACAGGCGGCTTCCGTTCACGAGCAACAGTTGCGCGCCCTCCGCATCCTCGACCACGTGGATCCCGGGATGCCGCGGGCGCGACGCCTCGACGATGCGCGCCGCCATCGCCGACGCCAGCGGCGCGAGCGGCTCGACGGCGCGATCAGGTTTCATCGGCATCCTTGCCGCGGATCACGAACTGAAGATCCTCCTGCCAGGACCGGAACAGATCGTCGTAGGACCACAACCGCGTGTCGACGCGATTGTCCGGCACGTACGTGCCCGTGCGGCGCTTGGAGAGCCACATGTCGCCGCGCGCCAGCCCGTCGTCGCCCGGCTCGACATTGACGAAGTCGGGTCGCGACGCGGCCCAGTAGTAGCACGCGCATTCGCGATAGTCGTTCTGCCAGGGCGCGCAGAGGCCTTGCGTCAGCTCGCCCGGTTTCAACATCTCGGGGTTGAAGCTGGCGGTGTCGCCCTCGAAAAAGTGCCTCAGCGTGAGCGTCGCCTTCAGGGTCTCGGTTTTGCCTTGGACGTAGTACACCTCTTCCAGGGCGTTCTCGTGAGCCGTGAATTCGCATTCGACCGGCTTGCCCTGCAAATGCACGATGCGGGCGATGGAGTTCGACCACTCCATGAACGACACCGCATTGGGATTGGGCACGCTCGCCAGCGTGACAGGATCCCCGCCTGGCAGCACCGGCCCTTTCGTGAGGACCATCGTGCCGACCTTGTGGCCGTCGAAGCTCAGCAGGCGGCGCGTCTTGAGATGCTCGTAGCCCGGCTCCGCATCGACGACGTAGTTGTTGTTCTCGACCAGGGTGATGCCGACGAATGCGCGCCGCCAGAAATTGCGGAAATCGAACTCCAGGCCCGGGAAGCAATTCGAAATCGCCGTGCGCGGCAGCGCCGAGGCCGGGTTGCCCACGCCGCGATGGTGAATCTGCGCGGTCAGGTTGGACGCGCGGATCTCCCCGTTGCCGGGCTGTTCGAGGTCTTTCGGAACGTTCGGATCGTTAGCCGACATGCTTGTCTCCCTTCGGATCAGGTTGTCCGAACATCGCGTCTCGCGCCGCCTTGATCACCAGGTTGATGTGCCGGCGCGTGAGCGTCAGGCTGCGGCCATCCGCCCCGCGCATCAGGGCCGGCATCTTGCGCAAGCCCTCGGCGGTCAGGTCGCCGATCTCCTCGGGCTGGCGCAGCAGCTTGGCGAACCACGGCGCGCCACCCGCCGCCAGCGTGCTGAACACGCGCTCGTGCAGCGCACGCAGCGCGAGATTGTCGACGATCGATTCGGCGGCGATCGGCTCGTAATAGCGCTCGAAGTCGGCCGTGTTCTGTCGCACCATCGTGCTCGCGACGTTGAGCCTTCCGTTGACCGGGTTGCCGTTCATGACGGCGGTGTTCATGAGGCGGATCGTTTCGAGCGCACGCAGGACGATCTCCGTGGCTTCGTCGATCGATACGCTCTCTTCCGCGACGTGGATGCCGTGGAGAATCTGTTCCATCTCGTCAGACACCACGCGCACCGGCAAGGTATCGGGCGCATAGGCCGGCGGCCCGGCGCCGATATAGCCGTGCGCGCGCAGCGTGGAGCCGTCCTTCCTCGTCAGCACGACTTGCACGTGGCCATCGCATTCGTCGTCGAGATAACCCCAGCTGACTTGATTGCCATCCTTGTCGGCGTATCCGGCAAAAATCTGCGCGGGGTTGGTCGGCGCGGGATGCTCCTTCGTGGGGCCACCCGCCTCCTTGAAGCCGAGCCACTTGCCGGGCGTCTCGGCGTAGAGCAGGAGATCGTCGCGATCGATGACGGGATCGAGCTTCAGCTTGTCTTCGCTTTCCTTGTCCGAGGTGCGGCGCACCAGCCGCGTGCCGTACACGATACCGGCGGCAGGGGTGTAGCGCAGGCGGATCTCGGGGAACTGCGCCGTCGGCTTGACGAACTGGACGTAGCCAAGCGGAAGATACCGCCCCTGGCGAAAGTGTTCGCAATGGCCTTGCATCGCGTGCCGCTTGTGATCCTTGAGGCCGGTCAGGTTCGCGTGGATCTTGTCGTTCGCGTCGTTGGTGCGGCGGTAGATCTTGATGTTGCCCAGATGGATATCCCAATGCAGCGCGTCGAGATCGAGTTGTTCCATCGCGAGCAATTGCAGCGTGAGCGGCTGCAGCGTATCGGGCGCCTCGCTCGTGCGCGCAAACACTTCGAGAAAAGGCGCGACAGGCCGCACCTTCCTGTTCTCGTCCTTGAAGCGAATCGTGTCGGGCACATAGGCCTTCACGATCTCGCCGCTTTCGGGATCCACCTCCAGCGTGGTGCACGGCACGATGCGTCGAAAGTCGAGCGGGTTGTCGGGATCGACGACGAGGTCGAACGCTTCCAGCGGCGTCGCCGCAGCGCCCAGCCTGCCGACCGCGATGGGCGGCAAAATCCGGAGTTCCAGTATCGGCATGTGCGGCTCCTAGAGTAGCGCCAGGTCGACGTCGCCGGACAGGATGCGCCTGGCGACAGCGGCCAGGTTCCTGTCGGCTTCGCGCAGACTGAGCAAATACGGATGGCGCGCGGCATCGGTCTTGGCCAGCAAGGCCACCACGAGGTTCTCCGAGGCCGCGAGCAGATCGAGGTGCCCGCGCCAGCGATTTGCCTCGCCGAACGGGCTGTTGAGCGTATAGGGCATCTGGAACGGCGGCCCCGCGAGCGACGCGTCCGGCTCAATCGACACGCGCGACTGCATCAGGATCTCCGAGAGCGCGCGCAGGTTGTACATCTCGCCGAACGCCGCATTGACGATCGTGCCGCGCGGCGTGAACTGCCCGGCCGCATTGAGCCCGCCGTAGAGCGTGAAGCTGTGGATCAGGTACTGCAGCAGCATGCGGTAGCGCAGGTTGAACAGCGACGCCCACAGCTGGGTCACCGGCTCGGTGATGGGCGTCACGGGTGCGCCGCCCTGCTCCGGCTCGAGCTCGGGGTCGAGCGCCACGTAGGGATTGACCGCGACGGGCCGCGAAGGCCGCCAGGTGTCGTCTACCTTCGCCGCGTGCAGCTCGGCCGCCGCTGCCGGATAGGCTTCCGTCCACGCTTCTTCGAGAAAGTCGTCGGGGCGTGCGGCAAGCCAGATGTCGACGCCGCACAGCTCGCCTTCGAGGACCGCGCGCATCTCGACATAGATCCGCAAAAAGCGCACGAAATGCGAGGGATCCTTGCCGTGGGGCGCCTCCCCTTGCTTGGAGATTTTATCCAGCGCGCTCACCGCGTCGTCGCGCGAAGTGGCGGGCATCACGAGCACGTCCGGCGTTCCGCCTAGAGAGCGACCGCCGCCGCTGCCCCTGTGGCCGCCCTTGTACCCGCGTCCCCATTCGGCGAAATCCGCCTGGCAGCGGTAGGTGTCGGCCTGGAACACATCGTCGGGCAGGTGGTCCCTGACGAGCGGAATCAGCGTATGAAACAGCTCGGCGACCTGATGAGGCCTGGATACCTGCTCTCCGACGCGTCGACGGATATCCTTGCCCAGCTCGCCGCCGTCCCAATGGAGCGGCGCCTCCGTATAGACGTATTTCGCTAGCGAATCCAGCGTCAGCGGTTCGAGCATGAAAGGGAACGGATAGAACGGCGTATCCCACGGATAATCGTCACGCTCGAAATGCAACGGCGAGCCGATCAGACGCAGCACGTTCTGCACCGTGATCAGGTGGCCCATCTCCTCCTTGGCGATGCCGAGGATGGTTTCCTGCCAATTGCGGACCGTGTCGCGAAACGCCTCCGGCACCTGCGGCCCGCCCAGCGAATAGCCGGCGTACAGATACTGCACCATCAGGCAATGCTCGATTTCCGCGTCGATGGACAGCAGATAGGTGACGTAGTCGCGCGTCGAGAGCTCATGCTCGAGCAGATGCTTGATGGAATAGTCTTCGGCGACCGGCTCGCCAGGCGCAAGCCGCTCCAGGGATGAACCGCCGGGCGCGAGATGCCGCCACAATCTGAGAGATTGCATTGCCGCTCCTTATTTATTACCTACGTCTGAAAAAGAGGGTCGTGCAGAACTACAGGGAATGGCTGGTACTTCGGTATCGATGCGCGCCAAACGTCTTTCGACTAGCCGCGCGGTCGTTCGAGCGGGCGCGTCACCGCCCCTCCCGCTCGTCTTTCTCGGCTCCGGCTCTCCGTAGAGATCCGCGGCACGTTTAGCTGCGACCGCATGCGCCGAACAATCAGATTGGCTGACAGATGAACGGGTATTCGGAATCATCAATCAACGGCTCGATGTCGAAGAAATCGTTGAGCACCGATTCCGCCGTGCAATAGGCGCCTTCCACCCAGGCCTGATCGTTTGAGTAGCACTCCCCTACGATAAAGACGGGCGCATCCTTGCCGTCGATCAGCTGCGACGGCTTGCGTATTTTTTGCTGGACGTCGGCAACGTCGTAGTGCGCAGCCCACGCGTGGTAGCCCGCACGGAACGGCGGCAGCGACCAGTCGACATAGGCCGCCTCGAGCGGCTCGGGCACGTCCGCAAAGTCCGAGTTCGGCCCAAAGTGCAATTCCGCCAGCTGCTTTCGCAGCATCTTGACCATTCTGTCGGGCACCTTGCGCGGCCCGATCAGCGGTTGGATATCGTCGGCGATCGGCACATGCCGCTCTTCGTTCGGCCCGAGCTCCAGCTCGCGCCAAAACGTCGTGAAGGTTTCGTCGTCGTAGGAAGCCAGCAGGCCGTAGACCGGCTTTGTATTCTTGTCAGCCGCGTTATTGCCGAAATAGACCACCATGCGGATCGGCGTGTCGGTCACGCTCGGTCCCATGGTGTTGCGCTTTGCGACGGCGAGCAGCAACGTTTCCTGTTTGACGGTCATCCGCTCGTCGGCAGCTTGTTCCACAGCCTTGACCAGCTCGTCGGCGCTCGCGAACTGGACATTCAGGATCGTGTCCGAACCGGACATCGCCTGCACGAACACGGGCGGAAAGTCCTGCTCCTTGAGCGACGCGATCACGGCATCCGTTACTTCATAACCGTCGATCTTTGGCGGATAGGGCGTAACCGGGTCCAACCACCATTCATTCTCGAAGAACATGCCGACCTTGTAAGACGGTTGCATGATGGCCGACTCGAGATAGAGCTTGACCTTCTGGTCGTTCAGGACGTCCAGTCCGCCCCGATCGTCATAGCGGGAGCCCTGGGCAACCTGTTCGAGCGCCGCGCGCGGCATGGCCAGCCAGGCGGCCGACGTGGTCTGACGGGCCGCCTCCCGGTAGGGATCTTCCCGCTTCGCGATCGTGTAATGGACGACGCCGTCATCGACATGGATGGAGCGCAGCCGCTGGTTCGGGTAGTACTGAAGCGTGACGCCTCGCTGCCTCGCCAACTGCTCGATGGCCGCAAACAATGCGTGAAACATGCCCGAGTAGCCGGTCGTCAGCGTCATGTACTGATTGCCCGGCGTGAATTCGTTGTTTGCCTCGAAGGCGACCGCGGCATTCCAGTTGATCACGTTGGACGAGTATCCGTTGCCGTCCGCGGCGTACTGATAGCCTTCCGAGCCGAGCTGGTCGTACATCAGGTTCCAATAACCGACGTCCTTGAGCAAATCGCCTTTCTGGAAGATGGAGCTCGACGGCAGTTCGGCCGTGATGCGGCCATGCTGATAAAACGCGTCCCACTGCTTGCGTGTGCTCGGACCACTGGTGCTCGTGACCGACAACGCTTCGACGACGGCGAATCCCTGGTCGGGCGTGGTCGCGGCAGCAAAGTTGTTGGCTGCGTACGGCGCCGGCGTGCGCGAAGAAATATCGTTTTGATAGAGATTCCTGGCGCGCAGGTAGTAGAGGGGATTGCTCGATTCGTTGAAAGGCACGGCATAGCGGTCGAGCCCGAGCTTGGCGATCACCGTCGTGACCAGCCGGTGGCCCTGCGCTTTACCGTCGTTGTTGCCGTTCCATTGCGAATAGCGCATGCCGCCCAACTCGAGGTACGAATGGTCGGGATTGTTCTGGTAGTGCCAGGTGCAGACCCGGGCACCGGGTGCACGGGTGCCCTGAAATTCCTTCGAAAAATCGTACTTGCCCCAGTCGAAGAGTTCCAGGACGTCGCCCTGCTGCAACTGCCGATGCGGATCGCCCCCCGCTCGCGTCCGGCCATTCAACAGTCGCCAGGCCGTGTATAGACCGGCGGCACCACACCCGAAGATCGAATAGGTCTTGCTTGCCATGGTGTCCTGCTCCCGTAGATGCCCGGCCTGCGCTCAGGCCAGCTTGTTGAAATAGTGGCTGCCGGTGGAGAAGTGCGAGATGTCGAATGGGGTATGGCCGTCCAGGGTCAACTGGCAAAGAATTTCGCCTAGCAGCGGAACGAACTTTCCGGCCCAGCCGGTCGCATAGATGACGATGTCGCGGTGGTTCGGCACATAGTCGGGCGCGAAGTCGATCAGCAATTCCTTGTTCGCAATCTTGCTGAGCGCGACGAGGCAGGTCGACGTGAAGCGCGGCACCGGCTCGAGACCCTCCATATGCTCGCCGACCCACTCGGCCGTGAACGCGAGCTCCTGAGGATTCGGAATGGGCGTGCGCTGATCGGGGGACGTCAGCGGCGCGAGGACGAAATCGGAGGCGACACGGATATAGCCCGGGTAATTCCAGGCGACCTCCGGGAAACCGTAGAACTGATTGCCGTTGTCGCCCACCGGGTTCTGGAAAACGAACCAGGTGGGGTACTGGATATCCGGCCGAGTCTTGCGGTAGTAGGCCGAGGCCATATTCCAGTAGGTCGCCGCAATACGGAACCCCAGCAGCTTGAACACGTCGTCAGCATAGGGGCCCGGCGTCAGCACCAGCTTTTCGGCACTGAAGGTCCCAAGCGGAGTCTTCACTTCAAAGAGGCCCTGCCGACGCTCGATGCCGATGACCGGCGCCTCCTGCAACAGCTGCACGAAGGGAGAGCGCTGATTCCAGTCGAGTAGCGTCCGCTGCGTGGCCGCGAGATCGATGCTGGCGCCTTGGGCCTGAAATAGTCCCGTATACGTCGACGGCAGATTGCGAAAGTGAAAACGCCTCTCCAATTCGCCCGCATCCAGCGTTTCATAGGCAACCCCTTCGGCCTTCAGCGCTTGCTCGGCGGCGGGGATATTGCCCTCTGTCGACTTGACTGTCGGATCGCCGAACCACAAGGTGCCGACCGTGTCCATGAGCGGCTGCGGCGTCAAGCCTTGCAACTCGTCCCAATAGGGGATCGACTGCTTGACCAGCTTGACCATGTAGGCGTCGGGATAGGGAATGCGGAACTGGCGCGACACGCCAGCCGAGCTGCCAAGCTGGTTCACGAAGGTGAACTGCTCGAGCACCAGCGTCCTGGCCTTGCGCTTGCCGAGATGGTAGGCGGTCGATAGGCCCATGGGCCCTCCACCGACAACGATGACGTCAAAGCGATGCGTTGCGTCGTGCATGTTGGGGCTCCAGGGCATCCGGAAGCACATCGATTTCAGCGATCCGCGAGATCACGATCCTGATTGATGCAGCAATGGCCGAGTCGCTAAGTCGAGCTTCAGAGAGGCTTTGAAAAGCGGGATTGATTAGGCCAATTTCGTGCTTGGTGATGCGTCGTCCGTATCACGCTTAGCCAGCCGCTGCGGTCGAATTACATGCCTGGCCACGGATGTGAGCAAGCTGGCAATCCTGACAGGAGGTTGAGATCTCAATCCCGGTTCGTCGGGACGAATCAGGGTTTCCTCCAATGTTCTTATGGACGATGTAGATGAGGTGCATGACGCACGCCGCCTCACGCGAACGCCGCCGCGATGGTCGTCAGGTATTGAGGCTCGTCAGGTCGTCCCACGTGAGGACGATGATGTGCGACCGCCAGACCGACCCCGGATCGACATACTCGCCTGTTGGCCGGCAATTCAGCGCTTCGTAGAAGTAGACAAAAATAAAGTTGTCACCGTGCGTGGCGTCGCGAAGGCCGTGTCAACTCCCCGTGATGGTGTTGCAGCGCCCAGCCGCCGCGGTCACGCGTTGTGCGCCTCGCGAGTTTAAGTTGGCAATCGTGCCGTAGTGGTAAGGTTCCCTATCTCGCTGTCGCATCGATCCCGACGCTAGGAACTCCGCGCGACAGCGAATGGCGGTTCTGCGGCGACGCAAACTGCTCTTAGCGACCCTGAACTGCCACTCAGGCTACTGACGGCGCAATGACGGCTTCCAAGGGGCAACGGCCGCTCGTTCCGCCGAGTTGATCGGCAAGTTATCGGCCTAATTCAGTCCACGCGGTAGTAAGCGATGTTGCGAATGATCGCGGTGCTGCGCAACGTCGGGCGCCGGGCAAACCGAACTTCAGGCATCTAGTGGGTTAGCCTTCTTGGATTGCACTGTTTCCGCTTAAGCTACTGGAGTCGTATCTGCTTTGTCCTGAAGCGCTTTGACCTCGCGCAGAATCTCTGCGTGTACTTCTGTGCGGGTGAGCACGCGACGGGTAGCGGCCAGACTGAGCCAGGCGGGGCCAGCTCGGTCTCTTATCATTGCCAGCTCGGCAGGCGTTGCCAGACGGCCAAAATGTGAATAGACGCTCATATTGGCGAGCAACGTCAGTTCATCGGCGTCGCTTGAATAACCGCCGAGCGCTCGAATGTCGCCTTTGCTGATCTCATCGAGCTCTATCACAACCTCGCGCTGATTTCCTTTGTAACGGCCAGCGCCGTCGTAATAGCCGACGATGGAGGCTTTGTTGGCCTCCATCGCAGCCACAAACTCAAAATCGCTGTACAGGCGATCTAGGTTGAGAATAACGCGGTGTGGCGCGGGCCTTTCGATCACCATGATCACCCCTTGATAACCCCCGTCCTTAGGCGGCACACCACCTTTTAACTCCATGGCCACCGGATAGCTCACGGTCCACGAAGAGATCCGCTCTCTAAGACAGTCCTCTGCTATCAAGTTCCATACGTAACCGTTCGTCAGCCCTACCTGACGGTAGCAGCGCTTAACGCCCGACCGGAACTTCGGAGGTAACGCAGCGGCTTCTTCCTTGAGTATCTGAGCGCGTGTGGGAGTCGAGCTACGCTGCCAGTCACTAACAGCCTGAAGCAAGGATAATTTGAACTTATATGCAGCCACGCTCTGTTTCGGGAGGGCAAAAAGTGACAGATTATCTCACTAGCCACCGCAAGCGGTATGACAGGGATGTAAAGCCGTACCCTAAGGCCAATGACCAAGCACTCGTCGTCTACGACTGGACGACTGGTTACGGGGGTGAAGTCGACGCCTGAACGTCCGAGCGACGACGCATACGACCGGCGGGTGATGGCCGAACGCGTCGGGCGGGATCGGATAGCTGCCCGATATCCGACAGCTTTATAACGCACTCGACGGCTGCTGAACGTTACCGCCATAATGTTCAGTAGTTTCGGTATCGTCCCGGCACGCCGGCGGTGCCCATCCCCCCCCGGAAAAAACAAGAAACACTCGATGGATGACCTACCCGACAAGCTGCGCCGCAACGTCGTTATGCTCTCGGCCGCGATCGTCGCTATCACCGTGTTTGACCTGTCGTTCAAGCCCACCGGCACACTGCTCGGCTTTGCCCAGGTCGGCAATGTCACGCCGCTGAAAGTCTGGCTCAGCCTCTTCGCCGTGCTCATCTACGTGTTCCTGCGCTACTGGTTCCATGAGGAGACCGACGTCGAGCGCGCGCGGCTCGCACAGGAGTTTGACAACCGGCGCCACGCGCTGATCTCGCGACACCTGAAGGGCACGGTGGAACGCTATCTTGTTCACAGCCGGACGCCGCGCTACCTCGTCGATTTTGACGATCTTGCCGAGGCGCAGCTAGCCCGCTTTGCAGACCGAGGCCCTCTCACGCAGGCCATCGCCAACACGGGCATCGACCGCGATGGGTCTTCCCCTTGGCAAGGAGGAGTCCGGTATGCGTTGGACCTGAAGTGGGCAAGCGGCAATCACTATCAAAGCAGTTACGGGCGCTCCTACACATTTCAACTGCCGCGGCAGGTGGTGGCGTGGATTGTCCTACGCTGTGCGCTGAGCACCGCTACGTATTCAAAAAGCGCGGTCGACACCCTCGTGCCGATGAGCTTGGCGGCGCTCGCCGCAGGCATGTGCGTTTTTCAGCTGGTCATGGCGGCGGTGAAACCATGATCGTGCGCGTCTCTCATACGCATCCGGAGGGTCGCCATAATGTTCCCTAGTTTTCTTATAGCTCCATCGACTCCGTGACTGCGACCGCCCCCCGGAACTCGCCGAATGAACGACCTCTTACCACCCGACACCACCCTGCTGGACCAGCCGGCGAACCAGTTGCTCGATGCCTTCGGCGCCGGCAGGGCCTCTCCGGGTTCCGGCAGCGCTGCGGCCCTGATGGGTCTGCTCGCTGTAAAGCTGATCCGCACCGTCTGCCTGAAGAGCCTCGAAAAAAATCTCGGCCGCGAGACCGACGTAACGCTGCATCACATCCTTAAGGAGCTCGACACGAGCGAGCCCGCACTGCGTGCGCTCTTCGAAAAGGATGCCCACGAATTTGAGGAGATTGTCCGGCTGATCGTCGAGCGGAATCAGGCCGTTGCGCAGGAGGCGAAAGGCACCCTCACGCGCGAGATCAACCGGAAGCTTGAAATCGCCACGGACAATGTCTTCCAGATAATTGATCTGTGCCTGCCACTGATCGACCGCGGCGTGACCGTTTTTGAGCACGGCTGGGGCACCGTGCGGGGCGATTCAGGGGCTGCCATCAGCGCGGCGATCGCCGCAGTCACTTCCGGGTTGTTCATCGTGAACTTGAACATCAAGTGGCTGAAAGCGCGCAAGTACGGCGCAGACAACATAGGCCGTGCCACGGCATTGCGCGACCTGCTGGAGCAGAAGCAACAGACCGCGCTAGGATGCATGGCATCGCTCAACTCCGAGGCGCTTGATTCCCTGACAATTGAAGGCACCGTCTCGCTTCAGCTTCCTCTTGCGCTCATCGCCGGCGACGTGAATGCACCCGGCCCCGCCAGTGAGGACAGCAGGGACAACGTCGCCCAAGTTTCCCATACGCATCCGGCGGGCCACGAGGCGCTGGCCATCGCGGTCCTCGATGGCCTCGCCACCGCACGCCAGGCGCGCCCGATCGAACACGCCCGGGCGCCTGCCGCACCCAAGCCGAACTGCCATGATGCCGTCGACGTCTGGATCACCAGCCATGTCGGAAGCCAGACCGTGCGCGGGTGGCTCGTCGACGCGCGCGACGACGGGTCCGTCCATCTGATCGCACACTCGGTCGTGCGAAATCCGGACGGCACGCTGCTCGATCCAAGCTTCGCCCCCGGCGAGCCGGTGTACCCTTTTGTCCCGCATCCGCGCACGACCGGCGGATTCTTTTCGCAGCTTTGCCGGCCCGGCGCACCTTATGATTTGGTGGTGTTTACACGCGACGGTGAGGCTTCTTCATGAGCGAGCTTATTCCTGCTCGCTCCGCCACGACGCTGCCGACGCACGCGCCAACCATCGCACCTGACAACGGCCGCGAGAGTTGGGGCTTGCCGTGGGGCCAGTCCGATGATCTCGCTGTCGCGTGCAGTTCCCGACGACTGGATCGGCACGCGACAGCGAATGGCGGTTCTAGCGCGACGCGAACGACTCTTAGCGCGAAGCAGAAGCCCGAGGCTCACGCCCACGCGCGCAGCCGCTCGCCGTGCCGACCTCCACGGAATATCGGATCGATTACCGGAGGCCGATACAATGCACAACTCCGTTCCATCCTGACCGACCATGCGGCTCTACTACCTGACAGCAGAAAAATGGGCAAAGAAGATTATCGACGAACGTCGCATGAAAATCTCACTTTTTGAAGAACTTAACGATCCCTTTGAGCTGTTACCACACGTCCTCCCTACTCAACAGCATCGATCGGTTGCTCAGGTGCTTCGCCAGCATCTATCCACACAGCGTGGTGTTATCTGTTTTTCAACGCATTGGCAAAGTCCGGTCATGTGGGCACATTACGGCAACAAGCACTACGGCATGTGTCTTGGGTTCGATGTACCAGATGAATTGGCGATGAAGATCAATTACGAGCCAAATCGCCTCGATTTCGACATCGACCTAAATGCGCACAACGCTGGGGTTACCCCCGACATGGTGAAAGCTATGCTGCTAACGAAGTTCGATGCGTGGCGATACGAAGGCGAGTATCGGGTAATCGCTGATCTTCAGGATCGGGATGACGATGGACACTACTACGCGGACTTTGGTGACCATCTGGCGTTACGCGAGGTGGTCATCGGTGTGCGCTGCGAAACGTCACAAGGGGAGGTCGCGTCCTGGATCGGTGACATTGGCCACGACGTTGAGGTCCGAAAAGCACGGTTAGCGTTCAAAGAATTCAAAATCGTCGAACAGAGAAACATCCCTGTTCTCGTGACTGGCCTTGCACCGCTGTCGAAGGAATGAAACCACGTGGTAGTGACCCAAGTGCCAGCTAATTCGGGCGAGCAATGGTCAAATCCTTGCCGGGAATAATCAATATCTTTCCTGATGCAGGAATACGAATTACCCATCGATTCCCCAACGAGTTAAGAACCTCGACGTTCTTTACGAGTGATGGACCTTTCTCTTCACATCGAAACTTAGGTAAATTGACAAAACTACGAATCGTATTGCACATCTCGCTACCGACCAACAGGTCTACCGGTCGTTTCTCAGCAATGCCAACCTCGTTTGCGATAAATCGAGGCACCGGTGGCCCAAGCAGTAGGCATATCTCAAGGATCAGCATGAAGCCAATAATTAACTGTGCGCCTACATCCTGAAGTCCAATAGCGACCTGCGCCCCGCCCAATATGACAACAACGAGAACAGTGAGCAGAAGCCAAAATTCGCTATGTGGGCCGGGCGAGCTCGCCCACAGTGGGTCCAACGTTAGCAGTGACGACACTGTCGTGAACATTCCTAACACGACCGACACGAAAAATGTCCATCGACTCTCCAATGCCTCTACTCCCCAGACTCGTGTACACGAAGCAAGGAAGATTGCGGACCATATGAAACCAATTACGGCAACACCGAGGCATGCAGCTCCCTGAAGCTGATCACGCTGAGGAAAATAGGCGAGAACAGCCAGCGCAGAGATCGTCAACGCCTGGGTGCATAGAAATCTGGTAACGAGGTTATGAATCGCCTCGCGTCGACGGCTTATAGACACCAATTCTGCTGGTCTGATCCCAAGCATGTAATAGACCAATGCCGGTGCCGATAGCGAAATAATGAGCACCCCAATAATAAACGCCCCTATCAACCCGGCCTGCACCGCCACAAGGGCCCCCTGCGCGAACGAAATATCTGGTGTGAACTTGAGCGTACTGAAATACACGGTCAAGCAGATGATCCCAAACGCTGATGCAACTGGCACAACGGCACTCATCGCTTTATGCAAGCCATGTTGCCGTAGCATTTGTACAATGCTACCGAAGTTCGATCCCAACATTCGCCTCCAACGCAGAGCGAAAAAATTGAAGCGCCCAGATAAAGCCGCCGAAAGCGCAGCGAACATCCACTCGCGGATTGTGTGCTTATCGGCTTAAAGGTGGAGTCCCGCAGCTCGTAACCCGAAACGGTTCGTTCAGCCAAAAGGCGGCTTTCTAGCTACAACCGCCGTCCTGCGGCCATTCGGAGACGCGTCAGTTGCGCCTGGCACTGGCGTTCGAATGCCGGCCACTGTGAGCGAATCTAGCCTCAATTGTCGGACGGCTCAAACCGGGCGAAGAGCTGTACCCATCGCCCAACCAGATCATCGTCGACATCGTTGATCCCCTTGGACAGCAAGGTGGCCTTCACGCGTTTCGCAACTTCCACCTTCCAGCCAGGCGTGAGTTCGATGCCTTCACGCTTAGCCCACACCTCAACCTGCGGCACGATGGGCTTCCCAATCGACGCGACTTCCGAAAACTGCTGCTCTGGGGCGCGAAAAATTCGGTCTACAGCCTCTACGAAGCGCTGATATGGAACCAAATCCTCTAACTCTGAACCTTTGAAGCCAACGAATTCGTCTGTTGATAGGACCTTCTCCTCTTCACCGTTATAGAGGCCGCTGCTCAGCTCTGCGGCCATCCTGCTGCCCATTTGATCGCCATCCAGCAAAACGACCGGAAGCGTCTCGTCTCGGCCAGTCAAAATTCCAGCAGTGATCCTTAGCGTTTTGGTTCCGCCTGCGGGCGGAAATACCAGCTCTCGGCGAGGTGTGATCTTCCCAGCACCAATAAGAAGCGCCTTAATCATCGTCAGATAGTGCTGATCTGAAGCTCCCTCCACAACTATTGGACGGCAGCCCAGTAGCAGGCTTTCAGCGACGTTCAGGTTCAATGCCGAGTACACGGCGTACGCCGCCCCGGCATGTGCCGGGTCCGCACCCGACTGACGCAAATTCGGCGAAGACTCGGTCGAGCCATCCGCAGCGACATAGACCTTTCGCACTCGATCCAGCCGGTCTGGATCGACAAGGAAAGGCGAGTGCGTCGTATAGATGATCTGGTTGGTCTTGGTCAATCCATCGAAGAAGGCTGATAGATCGCGCTGGGCGAGTGGATGAAGGGATAGGCCTGGCTCATCGAGCAGAAGAATGGCGTCTTCGTGGTCACCCTGGCTTTCGACCAAGAACACGAGGTAGAAGCTCAGAAACCATTGCAGCCCCGTACTGCGATTTTCAAGCTCGACCTCTTCCGGACGCCGATCATCTGATACCCAGATGCGAAAGTGATCGCCATCCGCTTCGAATCGGAAACGGTAGTCGCCTTGTTTCCACCAAGACTTGAACTCCTTCGTCAAGGTCGTGCCCGCAGACTGTAGCAGGATGGAGCGCTCTCGCTTGCGCTCAGCGATCTTTGCAATCTCGTCTTCGGTAGGTTGCCGATTCTGATTGCTCGGATCTTTGAAGTCGCGACCAAGCTCAAGGATCTCCGTCGGTTGGAGGCGAACAAAGCTGAACAACACGCGGAGGGTCCGAGCTTTCGCCGCCTCCTTGGCTCCCAGATCCTTTCTCTCAAGATTCTGGACCACATGAGGGAGATAAATTTCCGAGTCCAGATTTCCATAGTTCGAGTAGTACACGAACGTGGGGAGCGCTTTCAAGACAATATCTCGAACACCTTCGATGTCTTCGGGGGCAGGCGACCTGATATGGGACGACCATTCGGTCAAGACATCAATTGACTGCTGCACGCGAGGTACGATCGTCGACGTCTTGGCTGGCTGGTCTGGCAACAACGTCTTCAGCGCTTCAATGGCGGCATCGAGTTCATGCGCAGTCCAGTCTTGCATGATGGGTTCGGCCAGAGCGTGAACAGCGTCAACGATCGCAGACTTAAGAGGCTCCTCGCTCTTAAGCGGATCTGTTCGCTCAACGACTTTGGCTAAGGTCGTCAACTCGCCCCTGATCTCCGAGGCAGCGACCGTTGTCTTGGGCGCAAACTGCGGAAACGAGATTGCATGTTTCCCATCGAAGTACCGGTCAACACGCACAACCTCCAGTTGCTCAGCATCCAGTTTCGTGAGAGCAACTAGCTTGTCTCTGAGAGAGCTTGCATCAAAATCGGCACTGATGAATCGAAATTCCCCCGGGTTGGCACGCACATCCCCGAACATCGTCTTCGGATAATCCGATGTCGGTTGAATCTCGCCTTCGCGAGCAGGATTGAGCTTCCAAAGCGGAAGCAGCAAATTCGTCTTTCCTGATTCGTTGACACCGATCAGCGCGGCAACGTCGCCGGCTTCAATATCGCCGCTATCCTTCACGGAGCGGAAATTCGTTACCCGATACTTGATCAACTTCATCCCGCCCCCGTTGAGGTAGTTATATGGCAGCACAACCCGGCTTCTGCGCGCCGGATATGCCAGCGAGTCTCCCGACTGATGCTAATCGCGGCATAGAAGTTCGCTGCCGAGAATACGGCAGCATTCGGCGCGGAATCGAATGAGTCGATCTCGACCGAATTACGTCCCTGCTGCGCGACGCGGATCAGGCCGAACCAAGTTGGCCAAGCACGGATACTCCGTGCCCCGCTCCGGCAGGGCTTTTTCGATCAGACGGCTGTCTGCTCGTGCCGAATGGCTTCTAGTGCCGCACGAACAAGAAAGCCGCTACGCGTTTCTTTATGGGCCTCCGCGAAGGCGTCAATCTGTGTAAGCACGAAGCGCGGCAAACTTATATTCACACGCTCTGGCTTCATATCAAATTTCGAAGGATCAATGTCTACGACAGCCCAAAATGAGCCGGCATAGTCTGGGTTGTCGCGAAGTTCCTCAAACGACGTGGGCTCGAAGCGAACTTCGTCCCCCGCCTCGACGGAAGTTTCAACCCATCCCTCGATAGCCTCTTGCGTGTTTTCGAGCGCTTGTTCGAGCGTCGTGCCCCATGAGTTGCAGCCCGGAAAATCCGGTACGACAACGCCATAATCGGTGCCCTCTTGCTTGTCGACAGCGACGAAAAATCTCACATCCAACTCCTTGTCTGGAACCCGCTGACCAGTTGCGGCCCTCGGGGTCCGTTGTAGCCACCGGACTTACTGCCCGGTGAGTGTTAAACCAGATTGCCTCTCGATGCTTTTCAGCGTCGCAATCGTGAGGTCTTTCTCTGGATGCGGCACCGTTACCGTGCCTGGCTTGCTCGGGTGCCTGAAGTGATGATGACTGCCCTTCACCCGCTTCTGTACCCACCCATCCTGCTCAAGCCGCCGTATCACTGTTCTCGAATCCATAACGCCGCACCATATCCTTCGCCATAGCTGTCGCCATACACACCCCTTTTCCCATGACCCGATGTGTAGTCTATACACACCGAAGAGGAATGCAAGGAAAATTTGTGTATCCGGTGTGTAGATATCCGCGCTGAGTCCGGTCGCTTGGGCGTCGCGACGTCGGATCGGGAACGGATCTCCAGCTTGGGGAACGGCGCCGTAGGGGCCCTCGTCTCCACGCAGGAATTCCTCGGGGTGTCTTCGGGGGCTGGAAGTGCGGCCGTAGCTAAAAAGTATCCCCGCGCGCTGCGTTGACCGCGTCGAGTGGCGTGCCTCAACTGACGCATACGCAGTTGCACCGGGTGCCACTTTATTGCTCATCCAGTTGGAGGATCTAACTCGGCGGGTCGCGTCGCAGTCGCGGATCCATGCCACGCCCACGGTGGCTTCCGTTTGGCCTTCGCTCACTGAGATCGCTCCCTGTTTTATCTCGGTGATCGGGCTGTTCGATGGTGCGATCTAGTACCGCTCGGCACCCTAGCCGTGATCAATCTCGTGCCGCCTGGAATTATGGCCGGACATCGCGCTGCGGCTGCGCGGGCCGCCGAACGCCCCGTTAGCCGGTGGGCGCGTGGGTCACGGCATCGGATGGGGTCACGTATCTCGCTTCCCTAGCGCCGACCGGCGGACGCACTTTATAGAAACAACTTTCCTTGAAATTTAGACACAACTTTAGTTGTGCGAGCGCCCGATCCACTCGGTTGGTCGGAGTCCCAAAATGAAGGGAAACATAGCCCTTACTATGTTCCCCTTCATTTCGCCGCATCCCGCCTCGGAACAGACCACTTCGGCGGAGCGCATCGCGGCGCCATTTCACTGCCCAACGGCGCACGTCCGAACTCACTTTCTGAAGTTTCTACGTAGAAACTGTCAAGCTTCCGCGTCGACACGCGCACCACGCGTCGGTCGTGCCAGCTTGCAAATTCATCCGTCTATCAATGCGCATCAGACGCTCAGCGCGATTCGCGACCGCAGTCAAACAACGGTCGTGCCTCAGCCCGATTCGATCGGCAAGCCAAAGTCCGGATTCGCCACGCCACGCGACGAACACTAAAAAAACACAAAAAATCACAACGCGAACAGGTGCTCGGTAAACATCGGCGGCTCACCCGCTCGAAGGCCCTTGCCAGTCGGGGCTTGGCCTGATTCCCACGCACCTCCCCCCCTCCCCCCGCCATTCATCACAATTCATTTAACTTTCCGTGAGGACTTGGACACCGGCCTCTGCCTACGATGGGCGCATATTTTCAGGACCTGCTTCCAGGAGCCCATCATGTCCACCCGCAGACACCTGCTGTTCGCCGGCGCCACCGGCCTCGCCGCGCTCGCGACCCTGTCGTCCGTCGGCCGCCGCGCGCTGGTCGGCCGCGCATTCGCCGCGCCGCCCGCCGCCCCGCAGCCGGCCGCCCCTTTCGAGGTCACGCTCAGCGACGCCGAGTGGCATCGCCGGCTCACGCCCGCCCAGTACACGATCCTGCGCGAAGCCGGCACCGAGCGGCCGTACAGCAGCCCGCTGAACGACGAGCACCGGCACGGCACGTTCGCGTGCGCGGGCTGCAGCCTCGCGCTGTTCTCGTCGGCCACCAAGTTCGACAGCCACACCGGCTGGCCGAGCTTCTGGAAACCGCTCGACCACGCGGTCGATACCAACGCCGACGCGTCGTTCGGGATGGTCCGCACCGAAGTGCATTGCCACCGCTGCGGCGGCCATCTCGGCCACGTGTTCGACGACGGCCCGCCGCCCACCGGCCTGCGCTACTGCATGAACGGCCTCGCGCTCACCTTCCACACGACCGCCGCCTGATCCGGCCCCACTCCTGACCGACTGGAGAACGCACCATGCTGCTCATCGTCCTTGCCTATCTCGGCGGCGTGCTCACGATCCTGAGCCCGTGCATCCTGCCCGTGCTGCCGTTCGTGTTCGCGCGCGCCGACCAGCCGTTCGTGCGCACCGGCCTGCCGCTGCTGGCCGGCATGGCGCTCACGTTCGCCGTCGTCGCGACGCTCGCGGCCGTCGGCGGCGGCTGGGTCGCTCAGGCCAACCAGGCCGGCCGCTGGATCGCCATCGTGCTGCTCGCGGTGTTCGGCCTGACGCTGCTGATGCCGCGCTTCGCGGAACACCTGACGCGCCCGCTCGTCGCCGCCGGCAACCGGCTCACCGGCTTCGCGCAACGCGACGGCCGCCCGGCCGGCCCCGCGTCGTCGCTGTTGCTCGGCGTCGCCACGGGCCTGCTGTGGGCGCCGTGCGCAGGCCCGATCCTCGGCCTCGTGCTGACCGGCGCGGCGCTGCGCGGCGCGAGCGTCGGCACGACGCTGCTGCTCGTCGCGTATGCGGCCGGCGCGGCGACGTCGCTCGGCGTCGCGCTCGTGATCGGCGGCAAGGTGTTCGCCGCGATGAAGCGCTCGCTCGGCGCCGGCGAATGGATCCGGCGCGGGATCGGCGCGGCGCTGCTGGCCGGTACCGGCGCGATCGCGCTCGGCCTCGATACCGGCGCGCTCGCGCAACTGTCGACCGTCACGACGGGCGGGCTCGAGACGAAGCTCGTCGACCGGCTCGGCGGGCGCTCGAACGGCGCACCGGCGGCGACGGCCGCAACGGGCAACGCGGCCGCCAATGCAAGCGGCGGCGCGATGATGGCCGCGACTGCCGATGGCGCGCAGGCCGGTGGCGCGATGATGCGCGTGGCCGACGCGGCGCCGTCCGCGCTGCCCATCGAAGGCACGCTGCCGTCGCTCGACGGTGCCGTGCAATGGCTGAACTCGCCGCCGCTGACGGCGGCCGGCCTGCGCGGCAAGGTCGTGCTCGTCGATTTCTGGACGTATTCGTGCATCAACTGCCTGCGCACGCTGCCGTACACGACCGCGTGGGCACGCAAGTACGCGCCGTACGGGCTCGTCGTGATCGGCGTGCACGCGCCGGAATTCGCGTTCGAACGCGACATCGGCAACGTGAAGAAGGCCGTGCACGATCTCGGCATCGACTTCCCGGTCGCGATCGACAACGGCTATTCGATCTGGCGCGCGTTCGGCAACGAATACTGGCCCGCGCACTATTTCATCGACGCACAGGGGCGCATCCGCCATCACCACTTCGGCGAAGGCGAATACGCGCAGTCGGAACGCGCGATCCAGTCGCTGCTTGCAGAAGCCGGCCATCCGGAAGCGCTGAACGTGCCGCTCGGCCTCGCCGGTGCGCCCGCGAGCGGCGCGCTCGCGGCTGCGGACACCGCGGATGTCCGCTCGCCCGAAACCTATGTCGGTTATGCGCGCGCTGAAGACTTCTCGTCGCCGGGCGGCGTCGTGCGCGATACGGCGCACCGCTACGACGCGCCGGCTCGCCCCGACCTCAACGACTGGGGCCTCGCCGGCACGTGGCAGGTCGGCGCCGAACGCGCGTCGCTCGCCGCGCCGGACGGCCGGATCGTCTACCGCTTCCATGCGCGCGACCTGCACCTCGTGCTCGGCCCGGGCGCGAACGGCCAGCCCGTGCGCTTTCGCGTGACGCTCGACGGCGCGGCGCCCGGTGCCGCGCACGGCGCCGACGTCGACGCGCAGGGCTACGGCACCGTCACCGGACAGCGCCTGTACCAGCTCGTCCGGCAGCCCGGCGCGATCGCCGACCGCACGTTCGCGATCGAGTTTCTCGATCGCGGGGTCGATGTGTACGCATTCACTTTCGGTTGAACCCGCGCCGCCGCCACCCGGCCACCGTCTTCGCCAACGCATTCAGAAGGAGCACATGATGAACCCGACACCCACCCGAGATTCCGCGTCGCGACGGCGCGCAGCGATGCTGCGCCGCATCGGCGCCATCGCCGTCGCCGTCGCGGCCGTGTTCGGCTTCCAGCGCGTCGTCAATTCCGCCGAGCCGATGCGCACCGTACCCGCGCCGACGCTCGACGAAACGCCCGGCACGGCCCACGACGAGACGGCCGTGCTCGCCGGCGGTTGCTTCTGGGGCGTACAGGGCGTGTTCGAGCACGTGAAGGGCGTGAAGCAGGTCACGGCCGGTTATGCGGGCGGCGCATCCGAAACCGCGCACTACGCGCTCGTCGGCTCGGGGCTGACGGGGCATGCGGAATCGGTTCGCATCGTCTACGACCCGACGCAGATCACGTACGGCCGGCTGCTGCAGGTGTTCTTCTCGGTCGTGCACGACCCGACCGAGCTCAACCGTCAGGGCCCCGACGACGGGACGCAGTACCGGTCCGCGATCTTCCCGACCACCGCGCAGCAACGCGCGGTCGCGACCGCGTACATCGCCCAGCTCGGCGCCGCGCACGTGTTTGCCGCGCCGGTCGTCACGCGCGTCGAGGCGTACAAGGGGTTCTATCCGGCCGAGGCCTATCACCAGAACTACCTCGAGCTGCATCCCGACGCGCCGTATATCGCGTTCAACGACCTGCCGAAGGTCGCCGGGCTGAAGCAGCGCTTCCCGGCGCTGTACCGCACGAACGCGGTGCTGTGGAGCGACACCGGCTCGTGATCCTCAACCGGCCGCATGATGCGGTGCCGCGCGGCCAGCGCGCGCGCCGCCCTGCGGCCCGGTTTGCGCCGCATCAACGAAACACCTGCCGCCGTGCCGGGGCAAACCCGCATCGCGTCCGCCGTACCGGGCAACTTCGCGTAGACTTCTTCAGATCCCCGCCGCCACGATGCGGCGTTCGGAACAATCGCCCAGCCAGGAGGCGTCACGCATGCGCGCAGTGCCTTTGCCTGACAGCAACACCCTCGAGGAACCATCCACCGGCGCGGTCGTGCGCGACCTGCGCCGCGTGCCCATTCACCCCGATCACTGGTATCCGCTTGCCTGGTCGCGTGAGCTGAAGCGCGGCAAGACGCTCGGCGTGCGCTTCGCCGGCGATCCGATCGTGCTCGTGCGCACCGAGTCGGGCGCCGTGTACGCGCTCGAAGATCGTTGCGCGCACCGCCAGGTGCCACTGCATGCAGGGGTCGTGAGCGGCGAAACGCTGCGCTGCTGCTATCACGGCTGGACCTACGCGTGCGACAGCGGCCGCTGCGTCGACGTGCCCTACCTCGGCCGCGAGCGTTTGCCCAACGGCGTGCGCGCGTATCCTTGCCGCGAAGCACACGGGCTGATCTTCGTGTTTCCGGGCGACGCGACGCTCGCCGACCAGCGGCCGTTCCCCGCGCTCGAATCGGCGGACAACCGCACGTACAAGACCCGCCGCTTCGGCCGCGAGGTCAAATGCCACTACTCGTTCATGCACGAGAACCTGATGGACATGAACCATCAGTTCCTGCACCGCAAGCAGATGGGGCAGATGCGCGCGCGTTCGGTAGGCCGTCGCCGCGGCGACGACTGGGTCGAGGTCGACTACACGTTCGCGCGGATGGAAGGCAAGCAGCCGGTCGGCGAAGCGCTCGTGTTCGGCGCGAGCAAGAAGGCGTCCGACCAGTCCGACAAGAGCGTGATGACGGTGCGCACCGGCTACCCGTACCAGACGCTGCAGATCCGTTCGAGCGAAGGCACGCTCGTGATGGACCTGTGGATCGTCTACGTGCCGCTCGACGCCGAGCAACGCACCAACCGCACGTTCGGACTGCTGTCGATCCACAAGCCCGGCATACCGTTCGCGCTCGATCTCGCGTGGCCGCTGCTCGTCTGGTTCACCGAGCGCATCTTCCGCGAGGATCGCTGGATCGTCGAGCGCGAGCAGGAAGCGCACGATCGCCAGGGCGCCGACTGGAACCACGAAGTGTTTCCGGTCATCAACGAACTGCGCGACCTGCTGCGCCAGTGCGGTGCGCGCACCGTGATCCCGATCCGCGAAGCGCGCGACGGCGCGTGATCCTTACATCGCATGCTCGCCGCGGCGCGCGCCGTTACAACCGGAACGCGTCCGGCAGCAACGTATCTGCCGTCGTGACGTCGACCGCGCCCTTCAGGTTGCTCAGGATCACTTCCATGTCGGGCGTGCCGATCTCGATGATCACCTGACGGCATGCGCCGCACGGCGCGATCGGGCCGTCCGTGTCGCCGACGACCGCGAGGCGTGCGAAATCCCCCGGACGATAGCCGGCGGCGATGGCCGAAAACATCGCCGTGCGTTCCGCGCAATTGCACAATCCGTACGACGCGTTCTCGACGTTGCAGCCGTGAAAAATCGTCCCGTCGTGCGCCTGCAGCGCCGCGCCGACCTTGAAGCGCGAATACGGCGCATACGCGCGTTCGCGCGCCGCCTTGGCCTGTTCGATCAGTTCGTTTCGTTCCATCGCGATGGTGCCTCCGGTAGTGGGTTGGGATGCATCGCCGCGGCCGCATCCCGGTGCGCACGATACGCCCATGATGCAAAGCGGCCGCCGACGCCTGCACGCTCGTCGTACAGGCTCAGCCGATCTGCTGGTGAATGGTCGGCGGCGCGTCGCCCGTCTCGCCCAGCACGTAGCTGCGCTGGACCGCTTCCACCGCGTGCGCCGCGGCGTCGGCGTCGCGGGCATGCACATAGCCGAGCGGTTGACCTGCGTCGACGCGCTGCCCGATCTCCGCGAGCGCGGACAGTCCGACCCGCGTGTCGATTGCATCTTCCGCGCGCATGCGGCCGCCGCCGAGCGCGACGACCGCCAGCCCGAGCGCGCGGCAATCGACATGCTGCACCACGCCGCTCGCGCGCGACGGCACCGGCACGATCACCGCCGCCCGCGCAAGATGCCGCCACGGCGCATCGATCAGATCCGCGGGGCCGCCGAGCGCCACGACCATTCTCGCGAAGCGTTCCGCCGCCGCGCCCGAGTCGAGCGAGCGCTGCAGCATCACCCGCGCCTGTGCGGTATCGCGTGCCAGCCCGCCGGTGACGAGCAACTGCGCCGCGAGCGCCATCGTGACTTCATGCAGGCGGGCCGGACGCGACTTGCCGGTCAGGTAGTCGATCGCGCACGCCACTTCGAGCGCATTGCCCGCGCACGGCGCGAGCGACTGGTTCATGTCGGTGAGGATCGCGGTCGTCTTCATGCCGGCGCCGTTGCCGACGTCGACGATACTGCGCGCCAGTTCCGCCGATTTCTCGACGGTCGGCATGAACGCACCGGAGCCGACCTTGACGTCCATCACGAGCCCGTCGAGGCCGGCCGCGAGCTTCTTCGACAGGATCGACGCGGTGATCATCGCGACCGACTCGACGGTTGCCGTCACGTCGCGAATCGCATAGATGCGCTTGTCGGCCGGCGCCAGCCGCGCGGTCTGCCCGATGATCGCGACGCCCACGTCGCGCACCGTTCGTCGAAACGCCGCCGTATCGGGCATCACGTCGTAGCCGGGAATCGCGCTGAGCTTGTCGAGCGTGCCGCCGGTATGGCCGAGCCCGCGCCCCGAGATCATCGGCACGTAGCCGCCGCATGCGGCCACCATCGGCCCGAGCATCAGCGACACCACATCGCCGACGCCACCGGTCGAATGCTTGTCGATCACCGGTCCGTCGAGATCGAGCGCGCGCCAGTCGAGCACGTCGCCCGAATCGCGCTGCGCGATCGTCAGCGCGACTCGCTCGTCGACGCTCAGGTCATTGAAGTACACGGCCATCGCGAACGCCGCGACCTGCCCCTCGGTCACGCTGCCGTCGGTCACGCCACGCACGAACGCGGTTATCCCGTCGTGATCGAGCGGCTGCCGGTTGCGCTTCTTGCGGATGAATTCCTGCGGTAGAAACATCGTTGCATCTCCTCGATCGGTCGGTGGCTGCTGCACGGTTCAATGCAGGGAGAAGAACAGGCCGGCAATCGCGGCACTCATCAGGTTCGACAGCGTCGCGGCCGTCAGCGCGCGCAAGCCGTGCCGCGCGACTTCCGAGCGACGCTCGGGCGCAACCGCGCTGAAGCCGCCCGCGAGAATCGCGATCGACGAGAAGTTCGCGAAGCCGCACAACGCGAACGACACGATCGCGAGCGTCTTCGGGTCAAGTACCTGCAGGCCGGCCGCCGCGACGTGTTCGCTGCCCTTCAGGTAGGGCGACAGGTCGCCGTACGCGACGAACTCGTTGAAGATCAGTTTCTCGCCGATGAAGTTGCCGGCCAGTGCCGCGTCGTGCCACGGCACGCCGATGATCCACGCCAGCGGCGCGAACAGGTGGCCGAGAATGCCCAGCAGCGTGATCTGCGGAAATCCCGCGAACGCGGCCACGCCGCCGACGATGAGGTTCATCAGCGCGATCAGCCCCACGAACGCGATCAGCATCGCGCCGACATTGATCGCGATCCGCAGGCCGACCGACGCACCGGACGCCGCCGCCTCGATCACGTTGGCGGCCCGCTTGTCGTCGAAATCGAGACCGTCGACGACGACGCGGCTCGGCTCGACGGTCGGAAACAGCAGCTTGCCGAACAGCAGCCCGCCCGGCACCGCCATGAACGACGCGGCGAGCAGATACTCCATCTTCACGCCGAGGCCCGCGTAGCCGACCAGCACCGAGCCCGCGACCGACGCCATGCCGCTCGCCATCACCGTGAAGATCTCGGCGCTCGTCATGTTCCGCACGAACGGCTTCACGAGCGCGGGCATCTCGCTCTGCCCGAGAAAGATCGTCGCGACGGCCGAGCATGCCTCGATCCGGCTCACGCCGAGCACTTTCGCGAGCCCGGCGCCGAGGATCGCGACGAGCCACTTCATCACGCCGATGTAGTACAGCACCGCGATCAGCGCGGTGACGAAGATGATCATCGGCAGCACGCGCAGGCCGAATACGAAACCGCCGTCGCCGAACAGCTGGAACATCCGGCTGTCGACCAGCCCGCCGAACACGAACGAGATGCCGTGATTGCCCATGTCGAGCACGCGATTGACGCCGTTCGCGGCCGCCCCGAGCGCCGCACGGCCCGACGGCACGAACAGCACCAGCGCGCCGATCGCGAGCTGTGTAAGCAGCGCGGCGATCATGGTCCGGCCGCTCACCGCGCGCCGGTTGTTCGACAGCAGGTAAGCCACTAACAACAGGAACGACATGCCCAGGAGACTGCGCAGAATATCCACCTTGTGCTCCTTTCTCTCAATTTTATTGGTCTATCCGACACGCGGCCCGGAACGCTCGCGCGACGCTGTCGGTGGATATTACTCGCAGGCATGCACGCCGACAACGCAAACAAAATGGCCGCGTTCGAGCGGCGTCGCGTGATTCGTCGACTTGCTCAGTTCTTCTACGTACCGGGAGATCGGAGAGACGAGATCACGCTCGACCAGTCCCAAATATTGAGCGCATTGACGGGATGCGGAGCGGCGGCAGGATCGGGCAGAAGCGGCGCCCGCATGAATGGGAAGTCAGGATCAAGCGCGCGGAGCGTGCCGTTCGACCCGACACGCCCCGCGCGATACGCAACGTTCAACCCGCCCGCTCGACCGGATGCGGTTCGCGCAACCGGTTCGCGATGCGCGCCGCCTCGTAGTAGCCGGCCGCCGGCGGCCGTTTCAGATAACGACCCGCGCCGCGCACCGCACGCAGGTCGCCGTCGGCCCACGCAAGTGCACCGCGCGTGAGCGTGTGCGTCGCGACGCCCTGCACGGTCATCCCCTCGAACACGTTGAAGTCGACCTGCTGGTGATGAGTCTTCACCGAAATCGTCTTCGTCGCGGCCGGGTCCCACACGACCAGATCGGCATCGGCGCCCACCTGCACGGCGCCCTTGCGCGGATACAGGTTGAAGATCTGCGCGGCGTTCGTCGACGTGATCCGCACGAACTCGTTCGGCGTGATGCGGCCATGATTCACGCCGTGATGCCACAGCACCGACATGCGATCCTCGACGCCGCCGCAGCCGTTCGGGATCTTCGTGAAATCGTCGCGGCCCATCGCCTTCTGCGATGCGCAGAACACGCAGTGGTCGGTCGCCGTCGTATGCAGTTGCCCCGACTGCAGCCCGCGCCACAGCGCCTCGCGATGCTCGGCCGAGCGGAACGGCGGACTCATCACGTGCGCGGCCGCACGCGTCCAGTCCGGGTCGCGATAGACAGCCTCGTCGATCACGAGGTGGCCCGGCAGCACCTCGCCGAATACGCGCAGCCCCTCGCTGCGCGCGCGCGTAATCACGTCGACCGCGTCCTTCGCCGACACGTGCACGATATACACGGGCACGCCGAGCACCTGTGCGATGCGGATCGCGCGGTTCGCGGCCTCGCCCTCGACCTCCGGCGGCCGCGACAGCGGATGCGCCTCCGGCCCCGTCATCCCGCGCGCGAGCAGCGCCTTCTGCAGCTGGAACACGAGCTCGCCGTTCTCCGCGTGCACGGTCGGCAGCGCGCCGAGTTCGAGCGAACGCGTGAAGCTGTTCACGAGCACCTCGTCGTCGGCCATGATCGCGTTCTTGTACGCCATGAAGTGCTTGAAGCTCGACACGCCGTGCTCGCGCACCAGCGTGCCCATGTCGCGGTGCACGCTCTCGTCCCACCACGTCACCGCGACATGGAAGCCATAGTCGGCCGCCGCCTTCTCGGCCCAGCCGCGCCATGCATGGAACGCGTCCATCAGCGGCTGCTTCGGGCTCGGGATCACGAAATCGATGATGCTCGTCGTGCCGCCCGACAGCCCGGCGGCCGTGCCCGAATAGAAATCGTCGCTCGCGGTCGTGCCCATGAACGGCAGTTCCATGTGCGTATGCGGATCGATGCCGCCCGGCATCACGTACTGGTCGTGCGCATCGACGACGGTCGCGCCGGCCGGCGCGTCGATCGTCTCGGCGATCTGCAGGATCGTGCCGCCGTCCTGCGGGTCGGCGCAGAGCACGTCCGCGCGATAGGAGCGGTCCGCATCGACCACGGTGCCGCCACGAATCAGGATTGCCATAGGGTTGCCTCCTCGTTGACTGTCGGGTGCCGCGTGCGGCGGGCAGCGCACATCATGCGCTCGCGATCTGCACGCGCTGTCCGGCGCGCCACTTCATCCAGGTGCCGTACACGCCCGACGCCAACGCGAGGCCGACGAACCACGCGTACGTGTAAAGCGTGTTGAAGAACGCCGGCACGTTCGGGAACGACGCCGGAAATGCGGTGTGCAGGAAGCCGGGCAGGTTCGGCAGCACGCCGACCGCGAGCGCCACCAGCGCGGCCGGGTTCCAGCCGCGCGCGTAGCTGAAGCCGCCGCGTTCGTCGAACAGCGCGCGCGTGTCGAGCTGCGTGCCGCGTATCAGGAAGTAGTCGACCATCAGGATGCCCGCGACGGGCCCGAGCAGCGCCGAATAACCGACGAGCCAGGTGAAGATATAACCGTCCGTCGTCGCGAGGATCTTCCACGGCATCATCACGATCGCGATCGTCGCGGTGATCATCCCGCCCGTGCGGTACGAGATGGCCTTCGGCCACAGGCTCGAGAAGTCGTACGCGGGGCCGACGAGATTCGCGGCGAGGTTGCAGCACATCGTGTCGAGCGTGAGGATCACCAGCGCGATGCCCACGCCGATGCCCGTCATCCGGCTCGTCAGGTCGATCGGATCCCAGATCGCGTTGCCGTAGATCACGACGGTCGCCGACGTCACGACGACCGACACCACCGACAGCAGCGCCATCGGCAGCGGCAACCCGATCGACTGCCCGATCATCTGGTCGCGCTGCGAGTGCGCGAAGCGCGTGAAATCGGGAATATTCAGCGCGAGCGTTGCCCAGAAGCCGACCATCGCGGTCAGGCCCGGCCAGAAGGTCGCCCAGAACAGCCCGGCCTTCTTGCCGCCCGCCGCGAACTGCGACGGCGCCGACAGCATCGAGCCGAACCCGCCCGCCTTCGACGTCGCCCACCACACAAGCGCCACGCACATCACGACCTTGATCGGCGCGGACCAGCTCTCGAGCCAGCGGATCGAATCGGTGCCGTGCAGGATGAAGTAGATCTGCAGCGCCCAGAACACGAGGAAGCACGCGAGCTGCCCGAACGAAATGCCGACGACCGGCAGCGCCGCGCCGTGCAGCGCGTTGCCGGTCAGGATGTTCAGCAGCGTGTAGATCGCGCTGCCGCCGAGCCAGGTCTGGATGCCGTACCAGCCGCACGCGACGATCGCGCGCAACAGCGCGGGCAGCTTCGCGCCCTGCGTGCCGAACGACGCACGCACGAGCACCGCGTACGGAATCCCGTGCTTCGCGCCCGCATGGCCGATCAGCAGCATCGGCACGAGCACGATCAGGTTGCCGAGCAGCACGGTCATCACGGCCTGCCACGGCGACATGCCTTCCTGGATCAGCCCGGCCGCGAGCATGTACGACGCGATGTTCATCACCATCCCGACCCACAGCGCCGCGAAGTGATACCACTTCCACGTGCGCTGCGCCGGCGTCGTCGGCGCGAGGTCGTCGTTGTACAGGCTGCCGCCCGGCGCCGCGGCGCTGTCGGGATCGGCGAGGTTCGCTGCGGGTTTCATCGAAGCCACTCCACGTAAACGTCAGCGCCGGCATCGCGCGATGCCGGCCCAGGGGAACGAACAACAGCGGCGCCGGATCTCCCGCGCCGCCGGATGCAGGTCAAGCCGCCTTCGCGTGTTTCTCGGGTGCCCCTGCCGGGCCCGCCCCCGCATCCGCACTCGCCGGGTTGTTCGGATGCGTGGTCCAGTTCGCGTAGTCGCCCGAATCAACGCGCTCCATCGTGATGCATTGCTCGACCGGACACACATGCATGCAAAGATTGCACCCGACGCATTCCGAGTCGATCACTTCGAAATGACGCACGCCGTCCTTCTCGCGCGTGATCGCCTGGTGCGACGTGTCCTCGCATGCGATATGGCACAGCCCGCACTGGATGCAGCGGTCCTGGTCGATGCGCGCCTTGATGTCGTATTTCAGGTTCAGGTATTTCCAGTCGGTCACGTTCGGCACCGCCCGGCCGCGCACGTCGTCGAGCGTCGCGTAGCCCTTTTCGTCCATCCAGTTCGACAGTCCGTCGGCGAGGTCCGACACGATCCGGAAGCCGTAATGCATCGCCGCGGTGCACACCTGCACGCTACCGGCGCCGAGCACCATGAATTCGGCCGCGTCGCGCCACGACGAAATGCCGCCGATGCCCGAGATCGGCAGGTTCGGCGTTTCCGGATCGCGCGCGATCTCCGCGACCATGTTCAGCGCGATCGGCTTGACCGCCGGGCCGCAATAACCGCCGTGCGTGCCCTTGCCGTCGACGGTCGGCATCGGCGCCATGTGATCGAGATCGACCGCGACGATCGAGTTGATCGTGTTGATCAGCGACACGCCGTCCGCGCCGCCCTTGTACGCGGCGCGCGAGCCCATCCGGATGTCGCTGATGTTCGGCGTGAGCTTCACGAGACACGGCAGCTTCGTGCCTTCCTTCACCCAGCGCGTGACCATCTCGACGTATTCGGGCACCTGCCCGACCGCCGCGCCCATCCCGCGCTCGCTCATCCCGTGCGGGCAGCCGAAGTTCAGCTCGACCGCGTCGGCGCCCGTATCCTCGACGAGCGGCAGGATCCATTTCCAGTCGCGCTCGTTGCACGGCACCATCAGCGACACGATCAGCGCGCGGTCCGGCCAGTCGCGCTTCACTTGCGCGATCTCTCTCAGGTTCACGTCGAGCGGACGATCGGTGATCAGCTCGATGTTGTTCAGCCCCGCGATGCGCTGGCCGTTCCACTGCACGGCGCCGTAGCGCGAACTGACGTTGACGACGTGCGGATCGAGCCCGAGCGTCTTCCAGACGACCCCGCCCCAGCCCGCCTCGAATGCGCGGTTGACGTTGTAGGCCTTGTCGGTCGGTGGCGCGGACGCGAGCCAGAAGGGATTCGGCGAAGTGATGCCCGCGATGGTGCAGCGAAGGTCGGCCATGTTCGGCTCCGTGAGAGTGGGGTCGCTATCGTGGATGCGTGGATGCGTGCGTGTGCGCTTATGCGGCCTTCGCGTCGCGCTGCGCAAGCGCCGCGTCGATCGATGCAGCCGCGCGCTTGCCGTCCTGCACGGCCTGCACCGTCAGGTCGATGCCGTCCGTCGCGGCGCAGTCGCCGCCGGCCCACACGTCCGGCCATGCGGTGCGCCCGTCCGCGTCCACCGCGAAACGCGCGCCGTCCGCTGTCAGCAACTCGGCCGCGACGCCATCCGGCACCAGCGTCTGGCCGATCGCCTTCAGCACCATGTCCGCGTCGACGGTGAAGCGCTCGCCCGACGCCGCCTCGAATTCGACGCCCGTCACCTGCCCGTTCGCGCCCGCCATGCGCACGGGCTTCGCGTGCGTGACGAGCGTGACACCGCTCTTCTGCGCGAACTCGCGCTCGGCCCACGTTGCGCTCATCGCGTCCACGCCGCGCCGATAGACCATCGTCACGCGCTCGGCGCCGAGCTTGCGGCTCTGCACCGCCGCATCGATGGCCGTATTGCCACCACCGATCACGACCACCCTCCGCCCGACCGGCACGTTCTCGAGCCCGTCGGCCTGCCGCACCTGCTCGATGAAATCGACCGCGTTCATCACGCCAGCCAGTTGTTCGCCGTCGATCGCGAGCGCGCGCACGCCGCCGAGGCCCATCGCGAGAAACACCGCGTCGTGCTGCTCACGCAGCGCATCGAGCGTCATGTCGCGTCCGAGCGCCACCCCCGTTTCCAGCGTGATGCCGCCGACCGACAACAGCCACTCGACTTCGCGCTGTGCGAAATCGTCGACGGTCTTGTACGCGGCGATCCCGTATTCGTTGAGGCCGCCGGCCTTCGGGCGTGCATCGAACAGCGTGACGCGGTGCCCGGCGAGCGCGAGCCGGTGCGCGCACGCGAGCCCGGCCGGCCCCGCACCGACCACCGCGACATGGCGGCCCGTTTCGGGCGCGCGCCGGAAGCGCACCGCGCCGGTCTCCATCGCCCAGTCGGTCGCGTGCCGCTGCAGCGCGCCGATCGCGACGGGCTGCGAATCCTGGTGGTTGCGCACGCATGCGCCTTCGCACAGGATCTCGGTCGGACACACACGCGCGCACATCCCGCCGAGCGGATTCGCGGACAGGATATCGGTCGCGGCGCCCTTCAGGTTGCCGTTGCCGATCTTGCGGATGAAGCTCGGAATGTCGATCTGCGTCGGGCAGGCCTGCACGCACGGCGCGTCGTAGCAGTAGTGGCAGCGGCTCGCGGCGGCCGCTGCCGCGGTCGGATCGAGCAGCGGCGCGATATCCGCGAATTCGCACGAGAGTTGCGTGGACGACAGGCGATGCGCGGCGATATCGCCGGTTGGCTTGGTGGTCATACGCGTTCCTTCGACTGGGTGGAGACAAAGCCGTCCCCGCCGGCTGCAAATGCACAGTCGGGGCGGTCATGCTGAGGAATCCTGCGCTCGCGCGCTATGCAGCCTGCCGGCTGCTACGGTCGATGCGTCATGAAGCCGGCTCGCATGCGCGCGACAGCATCGCGTGCAGCAGCACGTTCGCGCCGGCCTCGATCCACGCGGGCGTCGCATCCTCGATCTCGTTGTGACTGATGCCGTCGACACACGGCACGAACACCATCGACGTCGGCGCGACCTGCGCGAGATAACACGCGTCATGCCCCGCGCCCGACACGATGTCGCGATGCGAGTAGCCGAAGCGGTCGGCCGCGCCGCGCACGGCTTCCACGCAGGCCGGATCGAACGCGACGGGCTTGTAGTAGAAAATCTGCTCGAGTTCCGTCTCGAGCCCGATGGCACCGGCGATGCGCGCGACGCCGTCGCGCAGCGCGGCATCCATCTTCGCGAGCACGGCGTCGTCCGGATGACGGAAATCGACCGTGAAGAACACGCGGCCGGGGATCACGTTGCGCGAGTTCGGGTGGACCTGCATCATGCCGACCGTCGCGCAGCCGAACGGCGCGTGATCGAGGCCGATCCGGTTGACGAGATCGACCACCCGCGACGCGCCGAGCAGCGCATCGCGGCGGCGCGGCATCGGCGTCGGCCCCGCATGCGCTTCCTGCCCGGTGAAGGTGATCTCGTACCAGCGCTGCCCCTGCGCATCGGTCACGACACCGATCGTCTTGCACTCCGCTTCGAGAATCGGCCCCTGCTCGATATGCAGTTCGAATGCCGCGTGCAGCTTGCGTCCGCCACACGGCACGTCGCCCGCGTAGCCGATGCGCGCCAGCTCCTCGCCGATCGTCTTGCCGTCGACGTCCTTGCGCGACAGCCCGTATTCGAGCGGAAACACGCCGGCGAACACACCGGACGCGACCATCGCGGGCGCGAAGCGCGAGCCTTCCTCGTTGGTCCAGATCACAACCTCGACCGGATGCTCGGTCTCGATGCCGTGATCGTTGAGGCTGCGAATCACCTCGAGGCCGCCGAGCACGCCGTAGATGCCGTCGAAGCGGCCGCCCGTCGGCTGCGAGTCCGCATGCGAGCCCGTGACCACCGGCGCCGCGTCGGCCACGCGGCCCGCGCGGCGCATGAACACGTTGCCCATCGTATCGACCGTCACCGTGCAGCCGGCCGCCTTCGCCCAGCCGACGATCAGGTCGCGGCCGGCCTTGTCGAGATCGGTCAGCGCGAGGCGGCACACGCCGCCCTTCGGCGTCGCGCCGATCTTCGCGACTTCCATCAGGCTGTCCCACAACCGCTTGCCGTCGATCTTGATCGACGGGTCGAAGACGGGCCGCTTCACTGCTTCCGATACCGCGTTCATTCGTATCGCTCCTGTGGGGTCGGTGATGTCGTCAGCCCGGTCTGTGCCGGTGCGTGCCATGCCTGATTCCGGGGCAAACCCGCCCATGTGCGGTGCATGTCCCGGTCGTTCGCGAAGTTCGTCCGACGAATCGGCGGAAGGGTTAACGTTACCTTCCGCCGCTCGTCGAATCCTGTCCGATTGGACAGGTTTTAGACGATCAAAATGACCAAAGCAATGTCTTTCTTGCGTGGATCGATAGAGCGAGAAACGTGCCATCGCAACGCAGCATCGCTGCGGATGCGTCATGTCCGCACGCGTGCGTTCGACGCGGATCAGCGGCTAGAATGAAGCCCAACGCGGCATGCCCGCCGCGCGAGGGCAACGATGAGACATGACGAGGCGGCAGCCGAAGCGACCGGCCGTGACGAAACGACCGCGCCATTGCGGCGACGCAAGGCGCACATCCGCGAGTCCAACGAAGCGCATCTGCTCGCCTGTGCGGAGGCCGTGTTCGCGGAGCGCGGGCTCGACGGCGCGAGCACCGCGATGATCGCGGAGCGCGCCGGCCTGCCGAAGGCGAACCTGCATTACTACTTCCCGACGAAGCTCGCGCTGTACCGCCGCGTGCTCGAGGACCTGTTCGAGGAATGGCATCGCGCGGCCGGCTCGTTCGAGGCCGACGACGATCCGGTGGAAGCGATCGGCGGCTACGTGCGCGCGAAGATGGCGCTGTCGCGGCGGCGCCCGCTCGGCTCGAAGGTCTGGGCCAACGAGATCATCCAGGGCGCGGAGCACATGCAGGACATCCTGTCGCAACGCGTGAAACCGTGGTTCGACACGCGCGTGAAGGTGATCGACGGCTGGATCGCGCGCGGGCTGCTCGCGCCGATCGACGCGCATGCGCTGATGTACCTGATCTGGGCGACCACGCAGCACTATGCGGATTTCGACGCGCAGATCCGCGCGCTGAGCGGCAAGCGCGCATTCACGCAGAAGGCGTTCGACGAGAAGACCGAGCAGGTCGTGCAGTTCGTGATTCGTGCGTGCGGCGCCGTGTCGCCGCACGCGAAGCGCTAACGCAGCCGCGCGATCCGGCACAAACAAGACGGGCGACGGGCCGCGCACAGGGGCTTCCTGCGCGATACCCGTCGCCCGTATCGCAGCGTGTGTGCCAGCGTTACGCGATACGCTCGATCGCGATGGCCGTCGCCTCGCCGCCGCCGATGCACAGCGACGCGACGCCGCGCTTCAGGCCGTACGTTTCGAGCGCGGCCAGCAGCGTCACCATCACGCGCGCACCCGACGCACCGATCGGATGGCCGAGCGCACACGCGCCGCCGTGTACGTTGACTTTCTCGTGCGGCAGGTCGAGATCGCGCATCGCGGCCATCGGCACCACCGCGAACGCTTCGTTGATCTCGAACAGGTCGATGTCGCGCAGGTTCCAGCCGGTTTTCTCCGACAGCTTGCGCAACGCGCCGATCGGCGCGGTCGCGAACAGGCCCGGCTTGTCCGCGTGGGTCGAATGCCCGACGATCACGGCCTTCGGCGTGAGGCCGAGGCGCTCGGCTTCCGAGCGGCGCATCATCACGAGCGCGGCCGCACCGTCCGAGATCGACGACGCATTGGCTGCCGTCACGGTGCCGCCGTCGCGGAATGCCGGCTTCAGCGTCGGGATCTTGTCGAGTTTCGCCTTGCCCGGCTGCTCGTCGATCGACACGATGACTTCGGTCTTGCCGGCCTTCACGGTCACCGGCGCGATCTCCGACACGAAGTGTCCTTCCGCGATCGCGCGTTGCGCGCGCGTCAGCGACGCGATCGCGAACGCATCCTGTGCTTCGCGCGTGAACTGGTAGGCCTGCGCGCAGTCCTCGGCGAACGTGCCCATCAGGCGGCCTTTTTCATACGCGTCCTCGAGCCCGTCGAGGAACATGTGGTCGAGCACCTGGCCGTGACCCATACGCATCCCCGCGCGCGCCTTCGGCAGCAGGTACGGCGCATTCGTCATGCTCTCCATCCCGCCCGCGACGGCCACGCCCGCCGACCCCGCCAGCAGCAGGTCGTGCGCGAACATCGCGGCCTTCATCCCCGAGCCGCACATCTTGTTGACCGTGGTCGCGCCCGCCGCGAGCGGCAGCCCGGCCTTCAGAGCGGCCTGCCGCGCCGGCGCCTGGCCCTGCCCGGCCGGCAGCACGCAGCCGAACACGATTTCATCGATGCGCTCGGCCGGCATGTTCGCGCGCTCGAGCGCCGCACGAATGGCTACCGCGCCAAGCTCGCTCGCGCTCGCCGCCGCCAGGTCGCCCTGAAAACCGCCCATCGGCGTACGCGCCATACCAACGATTACGATCGGATCCTGAGTCGTCATGATTCGCTTCCTCCAGTGTCAGCGCGGTGCCATGCGCAACGCGCCATCGAGACGGATGACTTCGCCGTTCAGCATCGTGTTCTCGGCGATGTGGCGCACCAGCGCCGCAAATTCTTCCGGGCGGCCAAGCCGCGGCGGGAACGGCACGCTCTTGCCGAGCGCATCCTGCACGTCCTGCGGCATGCCGGCCATCATCGGCGTCGCGAAGATGCCGGGCGCGACCGTCACGACGCGAATGCCGAACCGCGCGAGTTCGCGCGCGATCGGCAGCGTCATGCCTACCACACCGCTCTTCGACGCCGCATATGCGGCCTGCCCGATCTGCCCGTCGAACGCCGCGACCGACGCGGTGTTGACGATCACGCCGCGCTCGCCTTCCGCATCGGCGCCCTGCTTCGACATCGCGTCGGCGGCCAGCCGGATCATGTTGAACGTGCCGACGAGATTGATCGACACCGCGCGCGCGAAACGATCGAGCGAGTGCGGGCCTTCGCGGCCGACGACCTTCTCGCCCGGCGCGACGCCCGCGCAGTTGACGAGCGCGTCGATGCGGCCGAACGCGTCGCGGGCAGCGGCGACGGCCGCCTGGCCATCGGCTTCGCTCGTCACGTCGGTCTTCACGAAGCGCGCGGATTCGCCGAGTTCGTGCGCGAGGCTCGCGCCGGCATCGTCATTGACGTCCAGCAGCACCGCCTTGCCGCCTTCCGCGACGACCATGCGCGCCACCGCGGCGCCAAGGCCCGAACCAGCGCCCGTAATCAGAAAAACGCGATCCTTGATATTCATTAGCAATCCGTATTCAGGGTTGAGCGGCCTTCTCGGCTTCCATCTTGCGCAACACGAAGCGCTGGATCTTGCCGCTCGGGGTTTTCGGCAGCGCGTCGACGAAGTCGATCGCGCGCGGATACGCGTGAGCGGACAGCCGCCGCTTCACATGCAGGCTCAGCTCCTCGGCCAGCGCCGGCGTGTCGTCGAAGCCCTTCGACAGCACGACAAACGCCTTCACGATCTCCGTGCGCTCCGGATCGGGCACGCCGATGACGGCGGCCTCGCTGACGGCCGGATGCTCGATCAACGCACTTTCCACGTCGAACGGGCCGATCCGGTAGCCGGACGACGTGATCACGTCGTCCGCGCGGCCGATGAAGCTCACGGTGCCGTCCGGCTCCAGCTCGACGTTGTCGCCGGTGCGGTAGTAGCCGCCCGCGATCGCCGGCGTGTCCTGCTGCCAGTAACCGTCGAACCACAGCAGCGGCGAGCGCGCGATGTCGATCGCGAGATTGCCGGGCTCGCCGGGGCCGAGCTCGCGGCTCGCGTCGTCGAGCACCGCGACGCGATAGCCCGGCATCGCGAAACCGGCCGATCCCGGATGGACGACGTGCCTGAGACCGTGATGGTTGTTCACGACCATCCCGAGTTCGGTCTGGCCGTAGTGATCGTAGATCGGCGCGCCGAGCGCCGCGTCGAACCAGCGCACGACTTCCGGATTCAGCGGTTCGCCCGCGCTGCTGACCACGCGCAGCTTGCCCTTCACGCGCGTCGCCGCTTCCGTACCGGCCGCCATCAGCATCCGGAACGCGGTCGGCGAACCGGCGAGGCTCGTGATCCCGAGCCGTTCGATCACGTCGTACGTGCTGTCGACCGTGAAGCCGCCCTCGTGGAGCGTCGTCGCATGGCCGAGCAACAGCGGGCCCGTGATCGCGTAATAAAGGCCGTACGCCCAGCCCGGATCGGCGATGTTCCAGAACCGGTCGCCGTCGCGCAGGTCGACCGCCTCGCGCATGTAGGCGCCGAACGCGAGCAATGCGCGCAGCGGCACCGGCACGCCCTTCGGCAAGCCCGTCGTGCCGGACGTCGACATCATCATGAACAGGTCCGTGCCCTTGCGCGGCACCGGTTCGAACGTGTCGGACTGCGCGTCGAGCGCCGCGCGGAAATCGATGTCGCGCGCCGGCAGCGCGTCACCCGGTTCGCGCACCGTCGCGACGGGCGGGCACTCGGCGATCTCGTCGAGCTTGGCGCGATTCGCGACGTTGGTCACGATCAGGCGCGCGTCGCTCATCCGCAGCCGATGCTCGATCGCCTTCGGGCCGAACGCGGTGAACAGCGGCTGATAGACGGCACCCGCACGCCACGTGCCGAGGATCGTCGCGACAAGCTCAGGCGTACGCGGCAACAGGCCGGCCACCACGTCGCCCGGCTTCACGCCCTGCGCGACGAGCAGGTTCGCGACGCGTGCCGACAGCGCCTGCATCTGCGCGAACGTGAAGCTGTGGTGCTGCCCGCCCGCATCGATCCAGTCGAGCGCGATCGCGTCCGCCGATGCGTGCCGGTCGCAACATTCGACGCATGCGTTCAGGCCACGCTCCAGGTCGCCGTGCAGCTGCGTCGCGGCGGTCTCGATACTGAACCGGGCCACGGCGTCGGCGTAGGCCGGCACCGCCCGGGCGGTTGCTCCATCAGGCATGCGTGTCTCCTGTGCGTTATGACCGCCGGCGAGCCGGGGGCGCGACGGGGGATACATCGATAGTAGACAGCCGTGACATTGCAATCAATGACAAACAGAATCTAGAATCGTGATCGCTTTTGCCATGTCGGGAGGATGCAGGAAAATGGGGCCGCAGATGATTTCGCCGGATTTCGTCGACGACGCGCTCGCGTGCCTGCGCCGGCAACGCATCCCGACAGCGCCCGTGCTGCGCGCCGCCGGCCTGCCGGCCGCCGTGCGCGAGCCCGTCACGCCGCAGCAGTACGGGCGGCTGTGGCTCGCGATCGCCGGCACGATCGACGACGAATTCTTCGGGCTCGCCGCGCGCCCGATGCGGCACGGCAGCTTCACGCTGCTGTGCCACGCGGTGCTGGACGCCGGCACGCTCGAAAAAGCGCTGCGACGAGCGCTGCAGTTCTTGCGCGTGGTGCTGGACGAGCCGCACGGCGAGCTCGTCGTCGCCGACGGGCAGGCGCAGATCGTGCTGACGCAGTCGGGTGCGCCGTACCCGGCGTTCGCGTACCGGACCTTCTGGCTGATCCTGCTCGGCGTCGCGTGCTGGCTGATCGGCCGGCGCATCCCGTTGCAGCGCATCGATTTCGCGTGCCCGAGCCCCGACCAGCGCAGCGACTATCACCAGTTTTTCGGCGTGCCCGTGCATTTCGATCGGCCCGACAGCCGGCTCGCGTTCAACGCCGCGTACCTCGCGCTGCCGACGATCCGTACCGGGCAAGCGTTGAAGACTTTCCTGCGCGGCGCGCCCGGCAACCTGCTCGTCCGCTACCGGCACGACACCGGCTGGGTCGCGAAGACGCGCGCGCACCTGAAGGCGCTGCCGGCCGCCGAGTGGCCCGATTTCGACACGCTGGCCGTCCGCCTCGGCACGACACCCGCGACGCTGCGACGGCGTTTGCGCAGCGAAGGGCAAAGCTTCGCGGCGATCAAGGACGAGCTACGTGGCGCGCTCGCCCAGTCGCTGCTGCGCGGGCACGCGCTCAGCGTCGCGGAGATCGCGGCCGAACTCGGCTTCACCGAGCCGAGCGCGTTTCATCGCGCGTTCCGCAAATGGACGGGTACCAGCCCCGGTGCGTTCCGGCGTGACGTGCATGCGGCGGAGGCGGAGCTTTGAATCGCGGGCGCGATGATGCGGCTGGCGATCATCTCAGCGGGCGCGCGGCGAAGGCGAAAATCCCGTCACGCGACGGTGATCGCCACCCTGCGTCGCCGGCGGCGGTGCGGACAGCGCGCGCCTGATCGGCGCGGCATTGTCGGCACAAGGCATCAACGCGACTGCCGCCTACCGCGCGGCGAGCGCGACGCTGCTGCGCAAGCTCACGGCCGACGCGAGCCAGGTTCGCGCCGGCACACTCAGTCACTATCTCGAGCTCGACGGGCTCGAAGCCCACGCCGAACGCCTGCGCGCATTCGTGCCGTGACATAACGCCTGCGCCATCGCCACTCCACGAACTCAGCGGGAAATTCCGTCAACGCTCGCGGCAACGCCATGCAGCGGCCGCGAGAACAGCTTGCAGCCCGCGTAGTAGACGAGCGACGTCAGCGACAGTCCGACGATCCACGAGACATCCGCGCCGCCGAGCCGGCTCGCCAGTTCGCCCGTATAGAGATCGGTCGCCATGAACGGCGCCTGCGCGACGATCCCGATGAAATACGACCCGACCGCGATCGTGTTGAAGCGCCCGTAAATACCACCGTCCTGCCGGAAGAACGAATCGACGTCGTACTCGCCGTGGCACACGAGGTAGTAATCGACGAGATTGATCGCCGTCCAAGGCACGAGCACGTACAGCAGCAACAGGATGAAGTTCGTGTAGCCCGCGAGGAAATTGTTCTGCCCGAACAACGCGATCGCGAGCGCGATGCCGCACAGGACGATCGCGGTGATCGCCCGCGCACGCGCCTTGCCCGACCACGACGGAAAGAGCGTCTGCAGCACGGTGATCGCCGACAACGCGCCGCAATACAGTTCCATCGCATTGCTGGCCGCGATACCGAACGACAGCACGACGATCACGAGCACGCTGATCCCTTGCGTGAGACCGGTGAGGCCGCTCACGACGTTGCCGTCGGGCGTCGCGAGACCGACCAGGCAGCCGAGCAGCATCGGGAAGAACGAGCCCAGCACGCAGCCCCAGTAGCTCGACCAGAACGCGGTGCGCGGCCCCGTATCGGGCGGCAGGTAGCGCGAATAGTCCGACACGTAGGGCGCGTAAGCGATCTGCCACAGTGCGGCGACCGACATCGCGCCGAGGAAGCCGGACAGGTTCAGCGAATGCTTCGAGAACGTATCGGCCGGCAGCCCGTGCACGAAGATGATCCATACGAACGCCAGCACGAGCACACTGCCCGAGCACCAGCTCAGCAACCGCGCATACGCGTGGATCAGCTTGTAGCCGTAGATCGATCCGAGCAGGCTGATCAGGCTGATCACCACGACGCCGGCGTCGAGCGGCATGTCCGGGCTGAGGCTGTGCAGCGCCTGCCCGCCGAACACGCAGTTCGACGCGAAGAAACCCACATACATCACGACCACGAGCACGACCACGAGCAGCGCGCCGAACGACCCGAACTGCCCGCGGGTCTGGATCATCTGCGGCACGCCGAGCTGCGGCCCCTGCGCGGCGTGCAGCGCCATGAAGACCGCACCGATCAGGCTGCCGACGAGCGTGGCAAGCGCCGCCCACCAGAACGGCTGCTTGAACACCGTCGTCGCGAGCGATCCGGTGACGATCGTCAGCATCATGATGTTCGACCCGAACCAGATCGTGAACAGGTCCTTCGCGCTACCGTGCCGCTCGGTCAGCGGAATCGGCTGGATGGTGCTTTCCTCGAGATGAGCAATGGACTCGCCCTGACTCATGTCGTCTCCTTGTTTCTGTTGTGATGTTCGCGGTTCGCGGGCAGTGGAGGCAATGCACTCGATGTGACGCGAACGCTCTGGTCCGCATGAAGCATGCGATCTTCAGTTAGTGATCTTTTGTTATTTGCAATCCTAACTACTGCATGAAAACCACCACATCGTTCGATCGCGCTGCTATACCCTTGAAGCCCGCTCTTCAGCGTCTCGGATATCCGCTCCGGAGACTGAAATCAACATGCCAATCTCCGGAGCGAAACCCGCCGGCCATTGCGCTTCCGCCCGTCCGTCGCCGGACGAAAGCGCGTCGCTCAACCGGTCAACAGTCGATCCCGAGCACTTCGCGTGCGGTTGCATCCACCGCCTTGCGCATCGTGCCGACCAGTTCGTCGATTTGCGCGTGATCGATCACCAGCGGCGGTGCAACGATCAGGCGGCCGTTCGTCGAACGCACGATCGCGCCGAGTTCGAAGCCGACCGTCCGGCTGTGCCAGGTCAGATCGGCCTCGTTCTCGAAGCGCTCGCGCGTCGCCTTGTTCTTCGCGAACTGGATCGCGCCGACCGCGCCCACGCCCTGGATCTCGCCCACCAGCGGATGGCCGTCGAATGCGTCGCGCAGTGCCTGCTGCAGATACGGGCCGGTATCCGTCTTGGTCCGCTCGACGAGGCGTTCGCGCTCGAGCACGTCGAGGTTGGCCAGCGCGACGGCCGCCGCGACCGGGTGCCCCGAATAGGTCAGCCCGTGCGCGTAGACGCCGCCCTTCTGGACCAGCGCATCGCCGACGCGCCGGCTCATGATCAGGCCGCCCATCGGCACGTAGCCTGACGTCAAGCCCTTGGCTACGCAGATCAGGTCGGGCTCGAAGCCGAAGTGACGGTGCGCGAACCACTCGCCGGTGCGGCCGAAACCGCCGATCACTTCATCCGCGCAGAGCAGCACGTCGTACTGACGGCAGATGCGCTCGATCTCCTGCCAGTAGCCGTCCGGCGGAAAGATCATCCCGCCCGCCCCCTGGAACGGTTCCGCGACGAACGCGGCAACGCGATCCGCCCCGATCTCGAGGATCTTGCGTTCGAGCGACAGCGCCGCCTGCTTGCCGAATGCCTCGGGGCTCAGATCGCCGCCGTTCGCATACCAGTATGGTTCGTCGACGTGCGTGATGTTCGGAATCGGCAAGTCGCCCATTTCATGCATGAACGCCATGCCGCCCAGCGACGCGCTGCCGACCGTCGACCCGTGATAGCCGTTCACGCGACCGATCAGCACCTTCTTCTCAGGCTTGCCCATCACGTCCCAGAACCGCCGCACGGTGCGGATCAGCACCTCATTCGATTCGGATCCCGAATTGGTATACACGACGTGACTGAAGCGATTGCCGAGCAACGCGAACAGCCGTTCCGACAGCTCGATCACCGACGGGTGCGTCGTATGAAAGAACATGTTGTAGTAGGACAGTTCCTTCATCTGCCGCGCGGCGGCGTCGATCAGTTCCGGCCGGCCGTAGCCGACGTTGGTGCACCACAGCCCGGACATGCCGTCCAGATAGCGGTTGCCGTCGTTGTCCCATAGATAGACACCTTCGCCGCGCACCATCACGCGCGCGCCTTCCTGGTTCAGCGCCTTCTGGTCGACGAATGCATGCAGGTGATGTGCGGCGTCGCTGCGTTGATAGTCCTGCGTCGTGCGATGCGGAAAATCGGGGGCATTCATGGGCAAGTCTCCGGTTCGTTTTATGGATAAAAAGCGCGGTCGGGCATGCCGCGGAAGCCGACGCCGCACGCTGCGGCGCGGCCCGCCGCGTCGAATCAGTAGCTGATCCAGGTCGTCTTGAGGCCCGTGTACTTGTCGATCGCGTGCAGCGAAAGATCGCGGCCGAAGCCCGACTGGCGGAACCCGCCGAACGGCGTCTGCGCGCTCAGCGCATCGACCGTATTGACGGACACCGTGCCGGCGCGCAGCCGGCCCGCCACGCGGTGCGCGCGCGACAGGCTGCCGGTCCAAAGCGACGCGGCCAGGCCGTAGATCGAGTCGTTCGCGAGCCGGACGGCCTCGTCCTCGGTGTCGAACGCCATCACCGACAGCACGGGCCCGAAGATCTCCTCGCGCGCGATGGCGTCGTCATGCTTCACATCGATGAAGATCGTCGGCTCGATGAAGTAACCCTTGCCGTCGACGCGCGGCGCGCCTCCGCCGATCGCGAGCGTCGCGCTATCGCGGCCGCGCGCGATCCACTCGCGCACGCGCCGATGCTGCTGCTCGTCGACGATGGCGCCCATTCCGCTCGACGGATCGAGCGGATCGCCCGGCATGAACGCGGTCGCATGCGAGATCAGCCGATCGACGAACGTGTCGTGAATCGAGCGCTGAACCAGCAGCCGCGAGTTCGCGGAACACACCTCGCCCTGGTTGAAGAAGATGCCGAAGCACGCCTTGCGTGCGGCGAGGTCGAGATCGTCCGTGTCGCCGAACACCAGGTTCGGGCTCTTGCCGCCGCATTCGAGCCACACCTGCTTCATGTTCGACTGCGCCGCATACTCGAGAAATTTCTTGCCGACGACCGTCGATCCCGTGAACGCGAGCACGTCGACGTCGGGATGCAGCCCGAGCGCGCGCCCCGCGGTCTCGCCGTAGCCGGGCACGACGTTCAGCACGCCGGGCGGCAGGCCGGCCTCGAGCGCCAGCTCCGCGAGGCGCAACGCGGACAGCGGCGATTGTTCGGCAGGCTTCAGCACGACGCTGTTGCCGGCCGCCAGCGCCGGCGCCACCTTCCACGCGACCATGTCGAGCGGGAAATTCCACGGCACCACGGCGCCGACGACGCCAAGCGGTTCGCGCGTGACGACCGCGAGATTGCCAGGGTCGGTCGATGCGACTTCACCGTTCAGCTTGTCGACGGCCTCGCCGTACCAGCTGAACAGGCCGCCTGCGGCCGGCACGTCGATGCTGAATGCGTCCGCGACGCGCTTGCCCATGTTGAGCGAATCGAGCAGCGCGAGCTCCGCGCCATGCGCTGCGATGAGTTCGCCGAGCCGGCACAGCACGCGCTTGCGCTCGGCCGGCGCGCAGCGCGACCAGACGCCCGATTCGAATGCGTTGCGTGCTGCGCGCACCGCGTCGTCGACATCCGGTGCGTCGCACGCCGCGACTTCCGCGATGACGGCCTCGGTGGCCGGATTGATTGCGGCGAACGTCCGGCCGCTTCGGGCCGGCACGCTACGGCCGCCGATATGCGCGAGCGTTCTCGGGGTGACCTGCGCCGCGAGTCGTCTCCAGTCCGCGTGCTGATGGTTTTCTGCTGAAGTTGGGTTCATTCAAGACTCCGTTGTGACGACCAGGCGCTTGTGCGTTGTTCTCCGCCTGGATTCGACCCGACGAAAGACGCCAGCGGGCATGACCGAGGTCCATGACCGCCGCGAATCGCGGCAGTCGTCCGGTTGCCAAACTGTCGGGCATCAAAAAGAGATTTGAAAGAACAGTTTTTCTTCTCACTGAAGAGGTTATTTCTATTCATCCGGCTGTCGTGCAGCGGGTTTTCCTGCCGCTTCGCCATCCCTGTACCGTTTGTTTGCGTTCGATCGCACCGGCTTGCCGGTGCGATGTCACGTGCGACCCGCCGCGACGTGTGGCCGGCACGACGTTGCGCCGCGCCCCGTCCGACCACATACTGGTCGGCCTGTACGAACAAGGGTGCGTCGATGCTGAGTGTCGATCAGGGTACCGCTTCGATCTTTGGCGTGATCGGAACTGCCGTGTCTTTGCTGGCAGCGATTCCGTACGCGCTCGCGATCTACCGGCGCACCGTTCGTCCGCATCTGTTCACGTGGCTCGTGTGGTCGGTCGTCACGGCGATCGCGGCCGCCGGCCAGTTCGTGGCGGGCGCGGGGCCGTCCGCGTGGTGTACGGCGGCGATTGCCGTCACGTGCTTTCTGACGCTGGTGGCCAGCATCTTTCGCGGCGAACGCGGCTGGACAGGCCTCGACTGGGTTTTTCTGGGTGCGGCCCTGTCGGCGATTCCGCTGTGGATGCTGACCGACGATCCGACGGTCTCGATCTGTCTGGTCACGCTGATCGAGCTTGCCGGCCTCGGCCCGACCGTGCGCAAGACGATCCGCGATCCGTGGAGCGAGAGCCTCGCCTATTTCGCGCTGTGCGTGCTCAAGTACGCGCTGGCGTTGCTGGCACTGAGCACATGGAGTATCGCGGTCGCGTTCTATCCGGCCGTCAACATCGTCGCGTCGATCGGCATCTGCCTGGTGATGCTCGCGCGGCGTCAATCGCTGTCGAGCGCGCGGTAGGTGTTGTGCGTCGGTGCTGTGTCCGGAGTACGCTGCTTGCTGCAACGAGTCGCCGCCGATGAGCAGAACCACCCACCTTCAGAGACCCTGAGAGACCCCGACATGGATGCAATCCGTACCGTCATCGAACCCTACGAAGCCGCACTGCGCACAGCGATGCTGGCCAACGATGTCGACGCGCTCGATGCGCTGCTGGACGACGCGCTGGTGTTCACCGTCCCGACCGGCCAGATCATCTCGAAGGAGGACGATCTGTCCGCGCATCGCGCGAAACTTCTGCGCCTCGACCAGCTCGATTTCCACGCGACGCGCGCATGCGCGATCGACGAGATGATCCTGACCACGACGAAGGCGACGCTCGCCGGCCGGTTCGACGGCACGGCGTTCGACGGTACGTTTGCCTATACGCGCCTGTGGCGTCGATCAGGCGCCGGCTGGCGCGTCGTCGCCGGGCATGCTTCGCAGGTCATGTAGGCTGCGCCCGGTTCCGGCCATCCGAGCGTGCATGCGCGGGGGAAGGCCCGGGGCAGACTGCTACGCCTGCCCACGCCGGGGGTAGACGTAGCCGGTGCGCGTCTCGTCAAGCGGACTGCAACCTCGACGCACGGCTGTCTTCAAGCTTGAACTCGCCGACCGTCTGCGCGAGCTGGGCAGCCTGTTCGCGCAGCAACGTCGCGGCAGCCGCCGACTGTTCGACGAGCGCCGCGTTCTGCTGCGTCGCGTTATCGAGCTGCGACACCGCCTGATTCACTTGCTCGAGCCCCGTGCTTTGCTCCTTCGCGGCGACGGTAATTTCGGCAATCACGCTCGTGATGTTGCGTACGCCCTCGACGATTTCGTCCATCGTCGCGCCGGCCGTCTGGACGAGCCCGGAGCCCCCCTCGATCTTCTCGACCGACGAGTGAATCAGCTGCTTGATTTCCTTGGCAGCCTGCGCGCTACGCTGCGCGAGCGCACGCACCTCGCCCGCGACGACCGCAAAGCCGCGGCCGTGCTCGTTCGCACGTGCAGCCTCGACCGCCGCGTTCAACGCGAGAATGTTGGTCTGGAACGCGATGCCGTCGATCACGCCCACGATGTTGGCGATCTCGCCGGACGCTTGCGTGATGTCGTTCATCGTCGAGACGACCTCGCTGACGACCGTGCCGCCACGCAGCGCGACATCCGACGCCGATTCCGCCAGACGACTCACCTGGCTTGCGGCATCGGCCGAATTGCGGGCCGTGCCGGCGATCTCCTCGAGCGCGGCGGCGGTTTCCTGCAAGCTCGACGCCGCGTGTTCGGTCCGGCTGGACAGATCCTGGTTGCCCTGCGCGATCTCGGCGCTCGCGAGGTTGACGGATTCGCTGAACTCGCGGATCTGCAGCAGGATCGTGCTGATCTTTTCGGCGAACAGGTTGAACGCATGCGCGATCTGCGCGGCTTCGTCCGATCCGTCGGCAGGCAGGCGCTTCGTCAGGTCGCCGCTGCCGCTCGAGACATCCGTGAGCGCATCGCGAACCATCAGAATGCGCTTGAAGGCCGCGTTCGTCATCGCGCCGACGAGCGCCGCCGCGATGACGGCGACGATCAGGATGGCAGCCAGCGTCGTCGTCGCGACCGCACGCATGCCGGCCGTCACGTCCGCCTTGTCGAGCGCGAGCAACAGCGACCAATCGGTGCCGGCGATCGGTTGCGCGCGGACCAGCGTGGTGGCCCCGTCGATGTCGACTGCAACGGGTGCGGACGTTGCCTGCAGAGCACCGAGGTGGTCGGCGTCGAGCGCAGGCGAGAGGTCGGTCGCGGGCTTCATGATCAGATCGGTCTTGGCCGACGCGATCACACGCCCGCTCTTGTCCACCATGAACGCGAAGCTCGCCGGCGTCGGGTGGACGGAGGTCACGATCGAACTCACGCTCTCCATGAACAGGCTGGCTGCCAGCACGCCCTTCACTGCGCCGTCGCGCACCACGGGCACCGCGAACGCAACAGCCGGCTTGCCGGTCGTCGCATCACGGTAGAGTGCCGTCACGACCAGGTGCCCCGCGCTGACGGCTTGCTTGTACCAGGGCCGTGCAGTCGGATCGTAACCGGGCGCGAGCGGGACGTTCGAGAACGCGGTCTTGTCCGGCAGGCCCAGCGTCAGCACTTCGAAGCCGCCCGACTTGCCGAGCAACTTCAGCGCCGGCAGCGGGTCGCCCTCGCCGATCGCGATCGTGTCTGCGAGCGCCTGGGTTTCCCGGCTTCTGCTGGCCACCCATTCGTTGATCGCCAGCGCGTGCCCGGCGAGGATCGACTTGTGATTCTGATCGATGGTCTCGTCGTTGTGGTTCTTGACGACGTAATAGACCAGCCCCCCCGTGACGGCCAGCGCCGTGACCACAATGGCGACGCAGGTCGCAAGTATCCGAGCGCGTATCGACGACAGCATGATGACTTCGATCTCCGTAACCACGTTATTTGAATGGGGTCGCCGAAAGCCGGCAACGTCCTGTTTAACGACAGCGGTTGCAGGAACTTAAGGCCTGACTGGCCAGACCAGTGTGGGCGGCGGATCGGCGGGGACTACGGAGTTGGGCGTGGACGAGACTGATCCGGAAAGATCAGACTACCGTGCTGGCTGTCTGTGGGACGTACAGGGGAGAAGGTGCCAGGAGATTTCGGTGGCGCGGTGCTGCGGATCGCTCGAGAACAGCGGGGGCCTGAGTCGACATCATCGGTGCCCAGTTCGGCTATGTTGGCGCTTTGCCGGTGCGCATGCATTTCCGCCGCGCCAATGCAAAAACCCCCGCCTTTCGGGCGGGGGTTTCTGGCTTAGGGAGCCTGACGATTACCTACTTTCACACGGGAATCCGCACTATCATCGGCGTAGAGTCGTTTCACGGTCCTGTTCGGGATGGGAAGGGGTGGGACCGACTCGCTATGGTCATCAGGCAAAGAGGGTTGTCGCGCTGCTTCGCAGCGCGACCAATCTTGGAAGAAGCAGTAATTTTGGGTTGTGAGGTTGTATCTCACACGTACGCGGT
>NZ_LDWR01000021.1 GCF_001039005.1 Burkholderia cepacia | reverse complement strand
GCAAGCCTGCGCCCTGCCCGGGGCGAGCATGCTTGGTCTTGCGATAGGAAGGACGTGGCGCGCCAGCCGCGCCGCGCGCAATCGAAGAGGTCAGCCGCGCATCACGGCGACGGTGCCGCGGTGCCTGACCGCAGTGGCGCCTCGCTGCTGACTGCGCCACCGTAGTCGTTCAACGCCGTGTAGTGCACGCTGGCGCCGGCCGCATCGGGCACATCACCCTTCAGCGGAAAGACGCGCGTCGCGCCCGGCCCGACCATGCCGCCATCGTCGAAGATCGCGCGGCGGCCGCCCGACTGCACGCTGATCATGGTCAGCGAAACATGGAACGGCGTCGGGTTATGCGCCTCGATGGCCGGCTTGCCGTCGACCTGTGTGAGGCGCCACGTGAGCTGCGCCGGCGCATCGGCCGACGAACCCTTGAGCTTGTCCGGGCGATAGAACACCTTGATGCGCGAGCGGAACGCGAGCTGGATCCGGTTCATGTCCGCGTCCGCCGCGCTCGCCTTGGGCGGCACTTCGAGCACGTTGAGCCAGAACACCGACTCGCGATCCTCCGGCAGCGGCTCGCCGGTATAGACGATACGCAGTGTCTGCGACTTGGACGGATCGATCCGCGCAATCGGCGGCGTGACGGTGAATGGCACCTTGATATTGGACGGTGCGCTGCGCACGTCACCTGCATCGACCCATGACTGCACGAGCGCCGGCGCCTGGCCTGCGTTCGAGAGTTTCAGCGTGACCTCGGATTCGCCCGCGCCGTAGATCACGCGCGTGCCGCCGATCACCACCGACGCGTCGGCGGGTGTCGCCAGGTAGCCGAGCCATGCGATACATGCGGCGGCGATCGAGAATCTGAGTGCTTTTCGTAGCTTCATGGCTGGATCGATTCAGGCAACGTAACGGAGGCAGGGGGCGAATGCCTGCCGCCCCACCCGGTTTTAATGTGGATAACTAATCAATAAGTTACTGATAAACGAGCGAGTACATGACGCTCGACGTCGCCGCACCGGCCGTTGCGGCGCCGGTGGCGTAGTATTCCGCGAGGTAGTTCAGCGTGGCGGTGCCGGTAGCTGTGATTGCAACCGACTGTGAGTTCTGCGAAGCGTCGGCGGCACCAAGCTTGATGGGCGTATAGTCACCGTTCAACAGGCGAATCTCGACGTTGGTCGCGCCGCCTGCGGTCAGGAACAGGTTGCCGGTGGCGGTGTCGACCGTCGGGCCCGGTTCGAAGTAGGCGTGGACGTTGCCCGACGCCGGCGTGCAGGCCGTCAGCGCGATGCTGAACGCCTTGGCGCTGGCAGTTTGGCCTGCGGCGGCCAGCGCGCTGGTCGACACGTTCAGCAGCGGCACATTGAAGTTGTTCGAGTTGCTGCCGTTGCCGTTGATCGTGCAAGTTTGCGCGGTTACGCTGCCGGTGAACGTGATCGTGCCGTCGGCTGCAGATGCGACTTGCGAAGCCGTGGCGGCACCCACGAGCAACAGAGCGGAAATGAGTTTGGTTTGCATGGTTTTTAGTTTCTTGAACGATTTAAATTGATTTACGACGCCGAGGCGCTATTCACTCAATAGCGCCCGCGACATCCAACGGCAACCCGGTTAGGCGTCATGCCGCCGAAATTTTTGTTTCCGTCCCGGTTACATTTGGACGAAACGAATCCTACTGGCCCCAACCAATCTAAAGATGAACTTTTGTCACGTCGCGATGACATCGGCGATGCCGTGCGGTGTGGGACTGAACGGCATCGGTTCTTGGGCGCCCTCGCTCGTCGCCGCGCGTGATATGTCGGCACCGAACGTCCGCGGGCAATCGTCGACCGCGGCATCGACGAGCGCGGCGCGGTTCGCCGGCGAACACCGCGACGATGCGTGGCGGCGCCGGGCAGTCGCCTGAATACCGTGTATCGCTTGATGACGTCACGCACTCGATCGCGCGGCTCGTGAGGATGTCGCCCGCCCGCGGCATGCGAAAGGATTCCGTCGACTCGGGGAGAGGACGATTGGGCGAATATGAAACGGGACGGCGAATCGTGACAGGGGCGCGGTTGTCGCGCCGCCCTACCGCCGCCGATGCTCGACCGCAAACTTGATCAGCTCGGCCTGCCCTTCGATCTCGAGCTTGCGCTTCAGGTTGAGCCGGTGCGTCTCCACCGTGCGTACCGACAGCGCCGTCTGCTGCGCGATCTGCTTGCTCGACAGCCCTTCGGCGAGCGCATCGAGGATGTCGCGTTCGCGCGGCGTCAGGCGATCGAGCGGCGACGCGGTCGCGCTCGCGTGAATCATCCGCGCGGCGAGCCCTTCGCTGAAGAACGTCTGGCCGGCCAGCACCGCGCCGATCGCGCGGACGATCTCGCTCGCGGGCGAATCCTTCAGCAGGTAGCCGCTCGCGCCGGCGCGCACGGCCTGCGTCACGTATTCGACGTTGTCGTGCATCGACAGCATCAGCACGCGGATGCCGGGAAAGCGCTCGTGGAACACGCCCGCGAGCGTGATACCGTTCATCCCGTTCATGCCGACGTCCATCAACGCGAGATCGGGTTCGAGCGACGCGGCAAGCGCGAGCGCCTCGTCGGCGTTGCCGGCTTCGCCGACCACGGACAGGTCGGCCGCTTCGAGCCGCATCCGCAAGCCGTCGCGCACGAGCGGGTGATCGTCGACGAGCAGCAGTCGGGCGGCGGACCGGGCGGTGTCGGGGGCGCTCATGCGTGAAAGGTCTCCTGTTATGGGGCGCGTCGTCAGGCGGCACTGCGCAGCGGCACGCGCGCGGCCACGATCGTATGGCCGACCTGCGACGCGATCGTCAGCATGCCGCCGAGCGCGTCGAGGCGCTCGCGCATGTTGCGCAGGCCGATGCCCCGGCGCGCGTCGGCCTGCGAGCGTTCGGCGTCGAAGCCGCAGCCGTTGTCGGCGATGGTCAGCGTGACGGCGTGCGCGCCGACGTCGAGCGTGACGGCCGCGCGCGACGCCTGCGCATGATGCACGATGTTGCTGAGCGCTTCCTGCGCGATCCGGAACAGCGCGGTGTTGACCGCGGCGGGCAGCGGCCGCGTGCCGCTGTGCGCGACCTGCGTATAGCCGATGTCGATGCCGCTTTCGGCGCCGAGTTCGCGCACGAGCTGCTCGAGCGCGGCCGCGAGACCGAGATCGTCGAGCATCGCGGGGCGCAGCGCATGCGAGATGCGCCGCACTTCGCGCAGCGTGTCGCCGAGCCGCCCGACGCCGGTCACGAGCGCCTGCTCGGCCTCGGGCATGCGCGCCGCGCCGCGTTCGAAGCGCGCGAGCGCGGATTCGAGCATCAGCTTCGCGGACACCATCATCTGGCTGATCCCGTCATGCAGCTCGCGCGACAGCCGCGCGCGCTCCTGCTCCTGCGATTCGACGACGCGCTGCGCGAGCAGCTTGAGCTTCGCGTCGGCGCTGCGCGACTCGCTGACGTTCAGCACCAGCGCACACACGGCGATCGCCGCCGCCCCCGTGAGCGCGATCGCGGTGAGCCAGCTCATCGTGCGCTCGATGTTCGCGGACGCGCGCGCGTCGATGCGCTGCAGCGCGGTGTCGACGTCGTCGAGATAGATGCCGGTGCCGACCATCCAGCCCCAGCGCTCCAGCGCGACGACGTAGCCGAGCTTCGGCGCGACGCGGCCCGTCGACGGCCGCTGCCATGCATAGCGCACGTAGCCGCCGCCGTGCGACGCCGCGCCGATCAGCTTCTGGATCGTCAGCGCGCCCTGCGGGTCGCGCATCGACCAGAAGTTGTGGCCGACGCGCTCGGGCTCGCGCGGATGCATCAGCGAATTGCCGTGCAGGTCGTACACGAAGAAGTAGCCGTCGGGGCCGAAATCCATTTTCTGCAGCATCGCGAGCGCCTGCGTGCGCAGCAGCGCGTCGTCGCGGGCATTGCGGCCGCTCGCGTCGTAGAGCGGCATGATCGCGCTCGTCGCGAGTTCGACGTAATGCTTCAGCTCGACTTCCTTGCTCGACAGGTACGCGGCCTGGATCGTCGCGTGCTGCGTGCGCGCGAGCGACGTCGCCTGCTGGCGCACGCCGAAGCCGATGCCGGCGATCGCGAGCAGGAACGGCACGATGGCCAGAAGGAAGATCTTTGCCTTGAGTCTCATGGTGGTGCGAAGCGGCCGCGAACCGGTGCGGCCGGCCGCGCGCGTCAGCCGCGCGGCGGCGCGGTGGCGTGTCGAGCCGACATTGTCGGCGATTTTGCACGCGGACGGCGGCGGCCCGGCGGCCGCCCCGCCTTCGCTCAGGCCCGCCGCGACGCGAGATCGTCGGACACGGCCGTCAGCGCGACGATGCGGTTGCGCCCGGCTTCCTTCGCGCGATACAGCGCATCGTCGGCAAGCTTCAGCGCGGCCTGCATGTCGTCGTCGTGTTCCGGATAGCTCGTCGTCACGCCGATGCTCACCGTCAGGCGGCCGGTCGTGCCGGCGTCGTGCCGGATGCCGAGATCGAGGATGCCCGTGCGGATCGTCTCGGCGATCGTCACCGCGCCGTCCGTGTCGACGTCGGGCAGCACCACGACGAACTCCTCGCCGCCGTAGCGCGCCGCATAGTCGGCCGGGCGGCGCAGGCAGCCGGCGATGCAGTGGCCGACCGCGGCGAGCGCGTCGTCGCCGGCCTGGTGACCCTGCGTGTCGTTGTAGTGCTTGAAGTAATCGACGTCGATGAACAGCAGCGACAGCGCGAGCTGCGAGCGCGCGGCGCGGCGCCATTCGCGCGCGAGCGTGACGTCGAGCATCCGGCGGTTGTCGAGGCCCGTGAGGCCGTCGGTGCGCGCGAGCGCCTGCAACTCGGTTTCCGCGCGGTGGCGCTTGCGCAGCTGCACGTCGAGCAGCAGCGACAGGCCGACGAAGCCGATCGCGAGCGCGGCCATCGCGGAGCCGATCGGAATCGCACGGTCGTACCATGCGGCATAGATGTTCCCTTCCGATTGCGCGACCATGATGATGAGCGGCAGGTGGTCGAGGTGCCGGAATACGTACAGGCGCCGCACGCCGTCGATCGACGCGGTGTCGGCGAAGCTGCCGTCGCTGGCGGTCATGAATTTCCGGAATGTGCTGGCGCGGCTGATGTCGCGGCCGACGATCGCCGGGTCGTACGGTTCGCGCGCGAGCATCCGGCCGTCCGTGTTGATCAGCGCGATCGAGCCGCGGTCGCCGAGCGACAGGCGCGAGAACAGGTTCTGGAAATATTCGAGCCGGATCGACATCACGGCGACGCCGCCGAACGACCCGTCGGGCTTCGAGATCCGCCGGCTGAGCGCGATGCTCGGCGAGCCGCCGCGCAGCCGCGAATGGTACGGGTCGCTGACGTACAGGCCGACGTCGGGGTGGTCGCGGTGCACGGTGAAGTACGGCTCGTTGCCGAAGTTGGCCTTGCGCGGCACGTCGCTCTTGCCGTCGACCGCGATGTCGCCCTTTGCGTCGAGCACGTAGATGCCGCCGAGGTACTTGGCCGTCGTCGCGCGGTCGAACAGCACCTGGCGGCGCAGCGGCATCGGCAGCCTGACGACCTCGGGGTCGTTCTCGCCTTCGACGACGGCCTGCAGCGACAGCGAATAGATCTCGATGTTGCGCTCGATGTCCCACGACGCCATCAGCGCGAGGTTCTGCTGCGTGATGCGTGCGCGGTCGCGCGCGTCCATGCGGCCCTCGTACAGCACGATCGCGCACAGGAGCAGCAGGAGCAGCGCGATCAGCAGGCCGGTATAGAAGATCAGGTGCGGCAGCAGGAACCTGCGCAGATGGGCGGCGACACGGCTCGTCAGGCCGGATTCGCTGGGCATTGCGTAGTCGGTTTCTGCCATGGTCCGTGGATCGATGGGCATCGCCGCCGGGACGCGGGGCGATGCGATTGTTCGTATGACGTGTCGGCGGCGATCCGTTACGCGGCCATTCCGACGCCTCCCCGCCGGTCGGCGGAGAAAATGGACACCGATTATCGGCAATCGCGGCTAGATATACCGGTAAATCATGCATTCATTGGCGACATCTGCAGCGATTCGATGATCCGACGAATCGGGCAGCGCGGATTCAACGGAGTATAACGCGCACGTCGGGATGCGCGGAAAATGTTGCGACCCGTTGATCCGGATCAAATTACAGTGAAATCCCGGGCTTGCGGATATCGGGCAAAGCGTTGCAGCGCAAGGCTTTGCGGCATGGCGGAAGACGCCGTGCGGCGCGCGGCCGCCGATTTCGGCGGTTTAACGAGGGACGCACGCGAAAAGCGAAAGCGGGCGATATGCGCCGATTATTCGTTTCAAAGGTCGCAAGAATGCGAATTTGAAAACGGGCGGCCATGAAGGCCGCCCGTTTCGTGAAGCCGGCATGCGGGGCGAGCCCCGCATGCACATGCTTAACCGCCGTGCGGTTGCGCCTTGTACGCGAGCCGGAACTGGTGCAGCAGCGGCTCGGTATAGCCGCTCGGCTGCGATGTGCCCTGCAGCGTGAGCGCGCACGCGGCCTTGAACGCGGTCGACTGGTCGTAGCCGGGCGCCATCGGGCGATAGTTCGGGTCGCCCGCGTTCTGCTGGTCGACGACGCGCGCCATCCGCTTGAACACGTCGAGCACGAACGCCTCGGTGATCACGCCGTGGCGCAGCCAGTTCGCGATGTGCTGGCTCGAAATGCGCAGCGTCGCGCGGTCTTCCATCAGGCCGACGTCATGGATGTCCGGCACCTTCGAGCAGCCGACGCCCTGTTCGACCCAGCGCACGACGTAGCCGAGGATGCCCTGCGCGTTGTTCTCGACCTCGCGCAGGATCTCCTCCTCGCTCCATTCGGCGCGCTTGACGACCGGCACGGTCAGCAGGCCTTCGAGCAGCGCGTCGCGCTCGCTCGCGTACGGCGTCTTTTCGAGTGCCTGCTGGACGGCCTGCACGTCGACGAGATGGTAGTGCAGCGCGTGCAGCGTCGCGGCGGTCGGCGACGGCACCCAGGCGGTGTTCGCGCCGGCGCGCGGATGCGCGATCTTCTGCTCGAGCATCGCGTGCATCAGGTCCGGCATCGCCCACATGCCCTTGCCGATCTGCGCGCGGCCGCGCAGGCCGGCGGACAGGCCCGCGAGCACGTTGTTGCGTTCGTACGACGTGATCCATGCCGACGACTTCATGTCGCCCTTGCGGATCATCGGGCCCGCTTCCATCGCGGTGTGCATCTCGTCGCCGGTGCGGTCGAGGAAGCCGGTGTTGATGAACGCGACACGCGCGGCGGCGGCCGCGATGCACGCGGCGAGGTTCACGCTGGTGCGGCGTTCCTCGTCCATGATGCCCATCTTCAGCGTGTTGCGCGGCAGGCTGTACAGATCCTCGATGCGCGCGAACAGCGTATCGGCGAACGCGACTTCGACCGGGCCGTGCATCTTCGGCTTCACGATATAGATCGAGCCCGTGCGCGAGTTGCGCTTCGCCTTCAGGTCGTGCAGCGCGCACAGCGTCGTGACGACGCCGTCGAGGATCCCTTCCGGAATCTCGTTGCCGTCGCGGTCGAGCACCGCGCCGTTGGTCATCAGGTGGCCGACGTTGCGCACGAACAGCAGCGAGCGGCCATGCAGCGACAGCGTGCCGCCGTCGGGCGTCGTGTAGTCGCGGTCGGTGTTCAGGCGGCGCGTGAAGCTTTTGCCGCCCTTCGCGACTTCCTCGACCAGCGTGCCCTGCATCAGGCCGAGCCAGTTGCGGTAGAGCTGGACCTTGTCGTCGGCGTCGACCGCCGCGACCGAATCCTCGCAGTCGATGATCGTGCTGACCGCTGCCTCGAGCACGACGTCCTTCACGTTCGCGAGATCGGCGCGGCCGATCGGCGTCGATGCGTCGATCTGGATCTCGAGGTGCAGGCCGTTGTGCTTCAGCAGGATCGCCGACGGCGCGTCGGCCGCGCCCTGGTAGCCGACGAACTGCGCCGGCTGCGCGAGCGGCACGCTGCCCTTGGCGGTTTCGACGGCGAGCTGGCCGTCCTGCACGCGGTAGCGCAGCGCGTCGCTGTGCGAGCCGCTCGCGAGCGGCGCCGCGTTGTCGAGCACGTTGCGCGCGTAGTCGATCACGCGCTGGCCGCGCGTCGGGTTGTAGGTGGCGGTGCGTTCGGCGCCGCTGTCTTCGGGCAGCGCGTCGGTGCCGTACAGCGCGTCGTACAGGCTGCCCCAGCGGGCATTCGCGGCGTTCAGCGCATAACGCGCGTTCGACAGCGGCACGACGAGCTGCGGGCCGGCCTGCGTGGCGATCTCGCTGTCGACGTTCGCGGTGGCTGCCGCGACGTTCGACGGGACCGGCACGAGGTAGCCGATCTGTTCGAGGAACGCGCGATACGCGGCGTGGTCGCGCACGGGGCCGGGGTGCGCGCGGTGCCAGGTGTCGAGTTCCTGCTGCAGGCGGTCGCGTTCCGCGAGCAATTCGCGGTTGCGCGGCGCCAGGTCGTGCACCAGGGCCGAGAAACCGCTCCAGAACGCGGCCTTGTCGATGCCGGTGCCCGGCAGCGCTTCGTTTTCAATGAACTGGCTCAGCGCTGGCGCGACTTGCAGTCCTGCTTGGTCGATCATCGTTAATCCTCCCGGGGAAAAATGCGCGCGCGCGGCTTGGCTGGTTATGTCGCGACGCTTTGTGTGCCGGCGCGGGCGATCTGCGCGTCCTGTTCGGACTTTACGCCAGACACGCCGATCGCACCCGCAATCCGGCCGCCGACCGTGACCGGCACGCCGCCTTCGAGCAACCCCGTCAGCGGCACGCTGAGAAACGCGGTGCGGCCACCGTTGATCATATCCTCATACGCCTTCGTCTCGCGACGGCCGAGCGCCGCCGCGCGCGCCTTGTCCTGCGCGATGTAAGAACTGGCCGGCGATGCACCGTTCAGGCGCGCGAACGCGAGCAGATGGCCGCCGTCGTCGACGACGGCGATCGACACGGCCCAGCCGTGGCGCTCTGCTTCCGCGCGGGCGGCGGCAAGCATGCGGTCGGCATCGGCGAGTTCGAGTTCGGGTTTCGTTTGCATGGCGTTCCTCCGAATTCAGGTCAGTTGACGAGTCGGTTGTCGACGAGCTCGATCCAGTGGCGCACGGGCGTGCGGCCCGCGCCGTTCAGGTGAGTCTGGCAGCCGACGTTGGCCGTGACAATCAGGTCCGGCCGCGCGGCTTCGAGCGCATCGAGCCGGTTGTCGCGCAGTTTCGTCGCGAGCTCGGGCTGCGTCAGCGAATACGTGCCGGCCGAGCCGCAGCACAGGTGGCCGTCGGCGACATTCGTCAGATCGAAGCCGAGCCGCGTCAGGATGCTTTCGACAACACCGCCGAGGCGCTGCGCGTGCTGCAGCGTGCACGGGCAGTGGACCGCGACACGGCGTTGCGTCGAATCGGCCAGCGCGTCGAGCGGCTCGGCCGCGATCACCTCGGCGAGATCGCGCGCGAGCACGCTGACGCGCCGTGCCTTGTCCGCATAGGCGGGGTCGGAGCGCAGCAGGTCGCCGTATTCCTTGACGAACGCGCCGCAGCCGCTCGCCGTCAGCACGATCGCTTCCGCACCGGCCTCGATCGCGGGCCACCACGCGTCGATGTTGCGGCGCGCGCGGGCGAGGCCCGCGTCCTGCGCGTTCAGGTGATATTCGGTCGCGCCGCAGCAGCCGGCTTCGCGCGCCGGGCTCACGCCGATGCCGAGCCGGTCGAGCACGCGCGCGGCGGCCGCATTGGTGTTCGGCGACAGCGACGGCTGCACGCAGCCTTCGAGCATCAGCACGCGCCGCGCGTGGCGCACCGGCGGACGCGGCGCGGCCACGGGCGCGGCAGCCGGGATCTTGTCCTGCAGCGTGCCGGGCAGCAGCGGGCGCAGCGCGCGGCCGGCCTTCAGCAATGCGGCGAACGTCGCCGGGCGCGGCACCACATGGCGCAGCCCCGCACGCAGCAGGCGCTCGCGCGCGGGCCGCTGCGCGCGCTTTTCGGCTTCCGCGCGGCCGATGTCGAGCAGCGTGTGATAACGCACGCCGGATGGGCAGGTCGTCTCGCAGTTGCGGCACGTCAGGCAGCGGTCGAGATGCTGCTGCGTGCGCTCGCCGCACGGCTCGCCTTCGAGCAATTGCTTGATCAGGTAGATGCGGCCGCGCGGCCCGTCGAGCTCGTTGCCGAGCACCTGGTAGGTCGGGCAGGTCGCGTTGCAGAAGCCGCAGTGCACGCACGCGCGCAGGATCGCTTCCGCTTCGTCGGCCCGGGCGAGGGCCTTGCTTGCTTCGCTGAGATTGGTTTGCATCGGCGGGTCGCTTCGAAGGTCAGAAGTCGGCGGTCAGGCGGCCGGGATTGAAAATCGCGTGCGGGTCGAGCTGCGCCTTGAGCTGTCGATGCACGCGCAACAAGGCGGGCGGCAGCGGCTGGAACGGCTCGCGTGTCGTACCCGGGGTGAAGCAGGTCGCGTGGCCGCCCCATTGCGCAGCCAGCCGCTGCACGTCGGCCGGCGCGGCGTCGCTCTTCAGCCAGCGCTGCGCGCCGCCCCAATCGGCGAGTAACGCGCCGGGCAACGCATCGAGCGGCGCGGCGGCCGGCACCGACACGCGCCACAGCGGGCGCGGATCGTCGAAGAACGGTAGCGCGTGATCGCGCAGCCGCGCCCAGAACGCGTCGCCGGTGTCGTCCATCCGGTCGCCGCCGATCGTGGCGCGCGCGGCCTTCACCGAGCCCTCGCCGCCTTCGATCCGCACGCGCAGCACGCCGTCCGCGTGGCATGCGCCCGCGAGCGGCAGCCCCGCGCGCCGCCACGCGGCGACGCGCCGCACGGCTTCGCCCGCGGCCAGCGGCAACGCGAGATCGCCGGTCGCGCGCGGCTTCGGCAGCACCTTCAGCGATACCTCGGTCACGACGCCGAGGCAGCCGAAGCTGCCCGCGAGCAGTCGCGATACGTCGTAGCCCGCGACGTTCTTCATCACTTCGCCGCCGAAGCGCAGGTGCTTCGCGTGGCCGGCGATCACGCGGCAGCCGAGCACGAAATCGCGCACCGCGCCGGCCCACGGGCGGCGCGGCCCCGACAGCGCCGCCGCGAACATTCCGCCGACCGTTGCCGCGCCGCCGAACGACGGCGGCTCGCACGGCAGCATCTGGCCGGCCGCGTCGAGCATCGCTTCGAGCTCGGCGAGCGGCGTGCCCGCGCGCGCGGTGACGACGAGTTCGGTCGGGTCGTACGCGACGATGCCGCGATGCGTGCGCACGTCGAGCGTGCGGCCTTCGACGGGGCGGCCGAGGAAGGCTTTCGTGCCGGCGCCGCGAATGTGCAGCGGCTGGTGGTCGTGGAGTGCGGCGTCGACCTGGGCGACGAGCGCCGCGCTGTCGTCGATCGATTCGATTTCGCGTCGCATCAGAAGCGCTCCAGTTCGGGAAACGGCAGCTTGCCGTGATGGACGTGCATCGCACCGAATTCGGCGCAGCGGTGCAGCGTCGGGATGTTCTTGCCGGGATTGAGCAGGCCCTGCGGATCGAACGCGGCCTTCACCGCGTGGAAGAACGTGATTTCGTCGGCGTTGAACTGCACGCACATCTGGTTGATCTTTTCGCGGCCGACGCCGTGCTCGCCGGTGATGCTGCCGCCGACCGCGACGCACAGCTCGAGGATCCGGCCGCCGAGCGCTTCGGCGCGGTCGAGCTCGCCGGGCCGGTTCGCATCGAACAGGATCAGCGGGTGCATGTTGCCGTCGCCCGCATGGAACACGTTCGCGACGGGCAGTCCGTATTCCGCGGACAGCGCGGCGATGCCTTCGAGCACGCGCGGCAGCTCGCGGCGCGGGATCGTGCCGTCCATGCAGTAGTAGTCGGGCGACATGCGGCCGACCGCGGGGAACGCGTTCTTGCGGCCGGCCCAGAAGCGCTGGCGCTCGGCTTCGTCGCGCGCGACGCGGATTTCGGTCGCGCCCGCTTCGCGCAGCAGCGCGGCGACGCGGTCGGCGTCCTCGTCGACGTCGCTCGCCGCGCCGTCGAGTTCGCACAGCAGGATCGCCTGCGCATCGACCGGATAACCCGCGTGGATGAAATCCTCGGCTGCGCGGATCGCGAGGTTGTCCATCATTTCGAGGCCGCCCGGAATCACGCCCGCGCCGATGATCCGCGCGACCGCGGCGCCGGCCTCGGCGACGTCGTCGAAGCTCGCCATCAGCACCTTCACGCTCGGCGGCTTCGGCAGCAGCTTCACGGTGACTTCCGTGACGATGCCGAGCATCCCTTCGGAGCCGGTGAACAGCGCGAGCAGGTCGAAGCCGGGCGCGTCGAGCGCATCCGCGCCGAGCGTGAGCGTGTCGCCGTCGATCGTCAGGATCTCGACCTTCAGGATGTTGTGCACCGTGAGCCCGTATTTCAGGCAATGCACGCCGCCCGCGTTTTCGGCGACGTTGCCGCCGATCGAGCAGGCGATCTGCGACGACGGATCGGGCGCGTAATAGAGGCCGTGCGGCGCGGCCGCCTGCGAGATCGCGAGGTTGCGCACGCCGGGCTGCACGCGCGCGATGCCGGCATCGGGGTCGATGTCGAGAATCCGGTTGAACTTCGCCATCACGAGCAGGATGCCTTTTTCGAGCGGCATCGCGCCGCCCGACAGCCCCGTGCCCGCGCCGCGCGCGACCACCGGCACGCGGTGCGCGGCCGCGACGCGCAGCACCGCGCGTACCTGCTCGACCGTGTCGGGCAGCACGACCGCGAGCGGCACCGTGCGGTACGCGGCGAGGCCGTCGCATTCGAACGGCTTGAGCGCCTCGCGTTCGTGCAACACGTCGAGGCCGGGCGCCGCCGCGTGCAGCGCGGCGACGAGCGTGTTGCGCTCGACGGTGGCCAGCGGGCCGTCGATCCGTTCGTCGTAGATGAAACTCATCGGGGTGTCTCCGTCTCCTTCATGCGGGCGGCCGCGCGATGCGCGACACACCGGATGGACGCGATTCTTGGCGGGCCGGCCGCGCCTGTCCAGACGTGTTCCATGTGGTCATACCAGTTTTTGAACGGGCACCTCGAAGCGGCTTCGATGCGAACCACAAAACCTCATGGAGACAAGGGTTTATGCGAAAATCGACGATATCTGTCCAAAGTGGTCATACCAGTATGGAAATGCAGGATCGAGAGCGGCCGGCGCGACGCGTGGCCGACGTCGTCGCCGAGCGGATCGAGAAGCTGATCGTCGATGGCGTGCTGAAAGCCGGGCAGGCGCTGCCGTCGGAACGGCGGCTGACCGAGAAGCTCGGCGTGTCGCGCACGGCCGTGCGCGAAGGGATGAAGCTGCTGCACGCGCGCGGGATCATCGACACGGCGCACGGCAAGGGTTCGTTCGTCGCGAGCTTGACCCCGCAGCGCGAGATCACGCCGATGATGCATCTGCTCGGCTCGCAGCCGCGCACGCTGTACGACCTGTTCGAGGTGCGCGGGATGCTCGAGGCCGAGGCCGCGCGACTCGCCGCGCTGCGCGGCACGCCGGCGGACTTCATCCTGATCAAGCGCCGCTACGACGAAATGACGGCGGCCGACGCGCAGGATCTTGATCCCGCCGCGCGTGCGAAGCTCGACCACGCATTCCATCTCTCGATCTGCGAGGCGTCGCACAACCCCGTGCTCGTCAACACGCTGCAGTCGCTGACCGACCTGCTGCTCAGTTCGGTGTTCGCGTCGGTGAACAACCTCTATCACCGCGAGCCGCTGAAGAAGCAGATCGACCGCCAGCATGCGCGGCTCTACAACGCGGTCACGGGGCGGCTGCCCGACCAGGCGCGCAAGGCCGCGAGCGAACATATCCGTCAGTGCGTCGACTATCTGCGCGAGATCGAGCAGGAGGAACAGCGGCTCGTGCGGTCGACGTTGCGGCTCGAAGGGTGGACGTGAGGTTGTTCGGCATGACTTGACGCGCATCACGCGCGGCGAGTCGCACGGCGGCGCGAGTCACATTGACGTGTCACACTGGGATTCATTCCTCGCGCGGTCCGCTGCCTTCCGCATGATGCGTGGATCGGTTGTGCGCGCAGCGCATGACGGGTCCGCGTCGGACGTGGCGGTGCGCCGTCCATTCCGAAACGGAGGACATTCGATGTCGAACCTGACCGGCGACGACGGGCCCGCCGATGCGCAGCGCGACGCGCTGCTCGCGTTGCTGAACGAACTGCTGGAGGCCGAGCGCGCCGGCGCGCGCGTGACGTCGGAGACGGCGGCCGAGATCACCGATCCCGAGTTGCACAGGCTTGTCGCGGGCATTCGCCAGGACGAAGCGCACTGGTGCAGCGTGCTCGTCGACGCGATCCGGTCGCTCGACGCGGTGCCGACGCGCGCGACCGGCGCGTTCTATGAAAAGGCGATGGCGATCGACGATCTGGCGGCGCGCATGGCGTTCCTGAACCGTGGCCAGCGCTGGGTCGTCCGCAAGCTGCAGGCGCTGCTGCCGACGCTCGCGGAACCGGATATCCATCACGCGCTGTCGCTGATGCTGGTTGCGCACGAGAAGAACATCGGCGCGGTGGATGCGCGGTTGCGCGATGGAGGATCGGGCCGCGGGTAGCGGCGGCCGCACGAAAACAGGTGCTCCGCGGCATTGCGGGAACGCGGGGCAAAAGGGTCGGCGGCCGGCCACGAAGCGTCACTCGCCAAGCGCGCCGCGTCGTTGCTCCGACATCCGGCCCGTCCTGTAAACAGGCGCTCGATTGGCTATGACGAACGTGGCTTCACTGACCATTCCCGTCATCGGCAACGCCCGGATTACGGTCGCAAGAACCGGTTTCGATTCAATTCGACGATCTATTTACAGCACGCGATTCTATGGTGTCCGGCCAGTATCAAATGCAAATCGCTACGCATATACTGGATTCATCCGATGAAATCCGGAGGGGAGACGATGAGCATCGCTGCATCCGCAAACGAGCCGGCCGCCGCCATCCAGTTCATCACCAAGGCCTACGCCAGGCTGCTGCTCGCCGGCTTCGCTTTGGTGCCGGCCTTTCTGATCGCGTACCTCTATTTCTTTCAGAACCCCGCGCTGAAATTCGAGAATCACGCTTTCCACGAGCTGGCGATCGCAGCCGCGACGCTCGAAGGCGTGTTCGTCACCTACGTGTGCTGGCGTTGTTATCGCCTGTCGGGAGAGCCGCTGCTGCGTTGGCTGACGCTCGGCTTTCTGGGCTTTTCGCTGGTCTACGCATTGCACGGTGCGTTCACCGGCATGGCGCACCACAATATCTGGCTCTTCCTGCTGTATGGGCCGGCCTCGCGCCTCGTCATGTCCATCTTGATCTTCGTCGGACAGCTCTCGTACAGTCGGTCGGCGGACACCGAGGCGGTCCGTGTCAATCGGCGCGCGTGGGCGACATGGATCGTCGTGTTCCTGGTGATCGATGTGCTGGTGGCCTGGGTCGCGTACTCGCCATTTGCCGGCAGTCCGTGGGTTCGCCTGTCGATGGAGGGCGGTGCACTCGCGTTTTCGACCGTCAACGTCATCGCGCTGGTGGTGCGGCGCATCCGCACCCCGCTCATGCTGATCTACGGCATCTCGGTGTCGTCGTTCGCGCTGTCGTCGCTTGCGTTCATCCTCGGCCGCCCGTGGAATCACATGTGGTGGCTCGCGCATGTGATCTTCGCCGGAGGGTTTTTCCTGCTGAGTTACGGTGTCGTGCAGGCATTTCACACCACGCGCTCGTTCTCGACCATCTATAGCCAGGAAGAGCTGTTTGCGCGCTTGCGCGAAGCGATGGCCCGCACGGAACGTGCGTTGCAGGAGCTGCAGCGAACCAACGAGAAACTCGAATACATGGCCGCAACCGATCCGCTGACCGGCGCGGCCAACCGGCGGCGGTTCATTGAAAGCGTCGAGGCGGAAATTGCCCGCGCGAAACGCAACGGCGCACCGTTCTCGCTGCTGGCACTCGACCTCGACCACTTCAAGGTCATCAACGATAGTTACGGGCATCAGACGGGCGACCAGGTCCTGCAACGCTTCGTCAAGAAATGCCTCGACGCGATCCGCCCGTACGACGGTGTGGCGCGGGTGGGCGGCGAGGAATTCATGGTGTTGTTGCCGCAGGCCGCGCTGGATACCGCGCGCTCGGTCGGTGAGCGCATTCGCGCGGCGATCGCCGGCACGCCGTTCGAGAATGGCGATGGCAAACCGATCGAGCTCACGGTGAGCGTCGGCATCTCGGAGTTTGGTCGTGACGGGGAGACGATCGACGCGATTCTGCGCAAGGCCGACGAGCGCTTGTATGAGGCCAAGCATCAGGGGCGAAACCGCGTGATCGCTGCGTAGCCGACGCGCGGCTACGGTCGGTCGCCGCCGCGTTTCAGCGATCGGAACACCATGCAGCCCGCGCCAAGCGCAATCAGCGCCAGTGCGACGGCAAAGGCAGTGGCACCGGCCGCCAGGCCAAGGAAGTCGATCGCGTAGCCGGTCATGACGGGCAGCAGCCCCGCCGGCAGATAGCCGCCGATATTCATGACGGCAATGGCTTCGGCCCTGCGCGTGTCCGGCACATGCAGGCCGATGAGCGTCAGGCCGCCCAATTGCCCGAGACCCTGCGCGATCCCCGCGAACAGCGCGGCCGCCACCAGAATGGGTGCCGACAGCATGTGCACCGCGCCGCACAGTGCACCCATCGACAGTACGGTTGCCGCCGTGCCCGCCGCGAACAACGCACGTACCGACCATTGCCGCACGGCGAACTGAACGCCCGTTGCAGCGAGAAACATCGCGCACGCCATGCCGCCGGCGAGCAGCGGGCTGCGAACGTCGAGCAGACGGGCGAGTAACGAAGGCCCCAACGCAAGCACGAACGAGGTTGCGGTAATGCCGGGCCCGAACACGCCGATACCGGCCGCGACGTGGCGTCGATTCATCGCCGGGACCGACGGCAAATGCAGACGCACGCCTTGGCCGCTTGCCCGTGCTGGCCGGCCAAGGGGCAACCGCCACGCGATGATGAGCGCACTCAGCAACACGAGAAATTCGATACCGAACACCGGTGCTATCGGATGCGCGACCGTTTGCGCCGCGCCGCCGGCCAGTAACGGTCCGAGGCCCGCGCCGAGTACCATCGCCACCGATGCGAGCAGGGCGGCCTGACGTCGACGCTCACCGCCGCCGAGGTCCGCCACGGATGCCATTCCTGCCGACACGATGACGCCGACCGAGATACCCGTCAGCAGCCGGGCCACGGCAAGCGTTGCAATGGACGTTGCGCTGGCGAACAACGCACATGCGACCAGCGCCACGAGGATCCCCGGCAGAAGAACCGGCTTGCGGCCGTAACGATCCGATAACTGTCCGGCGACCGACAGCGTGGCCAGGAGTCCGAAGATGTAAAGGGCAAAGATGACCGTCAGCGTGCCCGATGAAAAACCGAGCGTGCGCTGCCAGACCACATACAGCGGCGTCGGGGAATTGGACAGCATGAACACCGACGTGACCGTCCATGCGGCGCGCCACATGTCGGGGGAAATGCGCGCGGACGCGCGGCTGGATTGCACTGCGGCAGTGTCGGACACGGCAACCTTCCTTGTACGAGTTTTTTCGTACTATAGCTTAGTTCGAAAAAACTCGTACAGTGATATAGTCGTGAACATGAAACGCACTCCCCACCACGACCCGGCCGCCGCAGTCCCCGCCAACCTTCCCAATCCGCTGCCGGAACCGGCCGTATCCGATTTGCGCCTGGACGCGATCTTCGGCGCACTGGCCGACCCGTTGCGCCTGACGATCGTCCGCCGGTTGTTGCTGGAATCCGAGGCGTACGACCATCCGTGCAGCTGGTTCGGTTTCAATCGTGCGAAATCGTCATTGACCCATCACTTCAAGGCGCTGCGTGAAGCGGGCGTGATTCGCCAGCGTCAATACGGGCTCGAGCGACGCAGCCGCGTGCGAACCGAGGATCTCGATGCGCGATTTCCGGGACTCCTGCAACTGGTGATCGCATGGGAGCCGTCCGGCGGCGAACCGGGCTGAGTCCGCCGGTGTCGTCCGCGGGCGGATAGGAAGCTCCGCGCCGAACGAAAAAAAGCCCGCCGAAGCGGGCAACCTCACGATGCGGAGGGGGAGATGCGAATACGCACGCAGCGCGCGTTCAGCCTTTCGTCGCGCCGAACGTGAGCCCCGCGACGAAATGCTTCTGCATCGCGAAGAACATCGCGACGGACGGCAGCGCGGCGAGGATCGAGCCGGCTGATACGAGATTCCACGACGTCGTCCATTGCCCCTTCAGCGCCGCGACCCCCGCCGTGATCGGCGCGGCTTCGTCGCCTTGCGTGAGGCATAACGCCCAGAAGTAGTCGTTCCAGACGAACGTGAACACGAGGATCGCGAGCGCCGCGAGCGCGGGCCGGATCAGTGGCAGCACGATTCGCCAGAACACCGTCCATTCGCCCGCGCCCTCGATGCGCGCGGCCTCGATCAACTCGAACGGCAACTGCTTGATGAAGTTGCGCAGGAACAGCGTGCAGAAGCCGGTCTGGAACGCGACGTGAAACAGGATCAGCGCTTCGACGGTATTGAACACGCCGAGCCTGAGCGACAGGTCGCGCACCGGGATCATCAGCACCTGCACCGGCACGAAGTTGCCGGCGACGAACGTGGCGAACAGCGTGGTATTGCCGCGAAACCGGTAGGTCGCGAGCGCGAAGCCGGCCATCGCCGCGAACGCGATCGAGCCGAGCACGGACGGCACGGTGATCTGCACGCTGTTCCAGAAGTAATGCAGCATCGGCGACGTCGTCAGCGCGTCGCGATAGTTCTCGACCATCGCGAAATGTCGCGGCCAGCCCCAGTAGTGCCCTTCGACCAGTTCCTCGGTCGAGCGCACCGACGTGACGAACACCGCGATCATCGGCAGCAGCCAGATCAGCAGCGCGACGGGCAGCGACAGCTTGTACAGCCGGCGCGAGACGGGCTTCCATTGGGCAACGGGAGTCGGAAACATGATGGCCACCGGTCAGGTTATTGCTCGTTGCGCAGCATGCGGCGCAACTGGAACACGATGTAGACGAGCATGATCGCGAACAGCACGACCGCGATCGACGCGGAATAGCCGAGCCGGTAGTACTTGATCGCCTGGTCGTACATGTAATACGCGAGCACGGTCGAACGCTCGAACGGGCCGCCGCTCGTCATCACCGAGATCAGGTCGAAGCTGCGCAGCGCGCCGATCACCGTGACGACGATCGCCATGAAGGTGGTCGGCCGCAGTTGCGGCAGCACGACGTGCCACAGCAGCGCGAAGCCGCGCGCACCTTCCATCCGCGCCGCTTCGATCTGTTCCGGGTTGACCGACGTGAGGCCGGTCAGGTACAGGATCATGCAGTACGCCGTTTGCGGCCACAGCGCCGCGAATACCACGCCGAGCGTTGCATAACGCGCGTCGCCGAGCACCGGGATGCCGTGCCCGGCGAGCAGCGCGAGCAGCCCGAAGGTCGGATCGTAGAACCACGAGAAGATCAGGCCGACGACCACGCCGGACAGCACGAACGGCGCGAAGAACAGCGATTTCACGAGGCGGATGCCGGCGACCGCCTGGTTCAGGTACAACGCGAGTGCGAGGCCGAGCGGCGGCGCGAGCATGAAGAGCGCGAGCCAGATCACGTTGTTGCGCAGCGCCGTGTAGAACGTCGGCGCGTGCAGCAGTTCGACGTAGTTCGCGAGCCCGACGAAACTGCGCTCGGTCATCCCGTCCCAGTTGTACAGGCTCAGCCACAGCGTCGACAGGATCGGCCAGATCACATAGACGGCAACCATCGCGCACGCGGGCGCGAGAAAGAGCCATGCGGCGCGCCGTTGCCGCCTCACGGCGGGCGACGGCCGGCGCGCGGGCAACGCGGCGGCGGATGTCCCGCGCGGCGGCGGCGCGGTGCCGGCGGGCGGGGTGGACGTGATCGGACTGGACACGGCAAGCCTCCTGAACGAGCGCGGCGGCGCGGGGCCGCCGCTTGGGTCACGCGGTTACTTCTTGTAGATCCGCTTGCGGGTCTGTTCGAGCTGCGCGAGCACTGTATCGAGTTGCGCGGGATCGGCCAGGAACTGCTGCATGCCCTTCATCCCCTCGTCGGCCATTTCCTTCGTCATGTCGCGGTCGTAGAACTGCGCGACGCCGCCCTTCGTATCGGCGAGGATCCGGAAACCGATGCGCGAGATCGGATCGGCCGGCTCGGGCGACTTGCTGTTGGCCGACAGCGAACCGAGGCCTTCCGCGAGCTTCGCGCCCATCTCGGGGGTCTCCACGAACGCGAGGAACGTGTGCGCGTCGGCCTTGTTCTTCGCCTTCGTCGGGATATGCAGCGATTCGACCGGGCCGTCCTCGGCGGTCGGCACCTTCGGGTCGATGATCGGGAAGCGGTAGTAGCCCATTTCCTGCTTCACGTTCGCCGGGAAACCGGCGGCGATGAAGGTGCCCATCAGCATCATCGCGGCCTTGCCCTGGAACAGGAACGGCTGCGCGCCGTCGAGATCGTAGGACAGCGCGTTGTCGATGAAGTAACCGGCATCGATCAGCGATTTCCAGGTCGTGTAGACCTTCTTCACGCGCGGGTCGGTGTACGGCACGTCGCCGGCCATCAGCTGCTGGTGGAACGCGTTGCCGTTCAGGCGCAGGTCGAGATAGTCGAACCAGCCGGCGAGCGTCCACGCGTCGCGGCCGCCGATCGCGACCGGCGTGATGCCGGCCGCCTTCAGCTTCTTGCACGCATCGAGAAACTGGTCCCACGTCTTCGGCTCGTCGGCGATGCCGACCTTGCGGAACAGGTCCTTGCGGTAGAACAGTCCCCATGAGTAGTAGACGGTCGGCGCCGCGTACTGCTTGCCGTTATACGACGATGCGTCGCGCGTCGACGCGTACATCGCGCCCCAGCCGTTCTTCGTCCAGTCGCCGCTCAGGTCCTCGAACAGCCCGCGTTTCGCGTAGTACGCCATCCGCTCGCCCGCGTGCCAGTTCACGACGTCGGGCGCGATGGTCGTGAGCCACGCGGGGAGCTGCACCTTGTACGCTTCCTCGTCGACGAAGGTGGCCTTCACGTCGATGTCGGGATGCGCCTTGTGGAACGCGTCGAGCGTCGATTGCCAGACCGCGCGCTGGCTGGCGCCCTTGAACGCGATGTTGATGGTCAGCGTGCCGGCGTCGGCGGGCGCGGTCATGCCGAGCGACGCGAGCGCGACGGCGGTGGCTGCAGCGAGCCGCGTGGCGGCACGAAGGGGGCGAAGTGTCATGGTGTCTCCAGTCCTGTGCTGTATGTCGTTGTGCGTGACCGGCGCGTCGGGGCGCCGGTGGCGGTTGCTACGAACGGCTTCGATACACGGCCACGTCCTGCGGCTCGACCTGCGCGGCGCCGAGCACGAACGCCGACGGCGGTACCGCGTCGATCGTGTGCGGCGTGTCGCCATAGTTGAATACGTAGGTCAGGCCGCCGCGCCGGCTCACGCGCACGCCGTCGCCGAGCGGCGTCGGCGCGAGGCCCGCTTCGGTTGCGACGTCGGCGAACAGTTGCGCGGTGGTCGCGTCGTCGAACAGCGCGGCCCAGTAGTGCAGCGCGCCGTGCGACACGCAGGCCGGATGACCGTCGGCGAAACGCGCGCGCACGGCGCTGCGCGTGTCGTCGTGCAGCTCGACGAAGTCGCGCCAGTGGCGCGCATCGCCTGCGAGCGGCGAGCCGTCGCGCAGCGTGCCGTCGATCCGTTCGGTCACGTTCGGCCGCATCGATTCGACGCGCCACACGCGGATCGGCAGGATCGATGCGAGCGGGCCGGGCGGGAGCGTCGGCGGAATCTGCAGGTCGACGGTCTTCGAGCCGGTGCGCGGCCCGAACACGGCATGCGCGCCCGATGCGGCGAGCCGTGCCGCGAAATCGTCCGGCACGATCGGCAGCGGCGGGACGACCACGAGCCGATAACCGTCGAGCGGCGCATGCACGGAGACCACGTCGACGTCGAGGCCGAGCGAACGCAGGGCCGAGTAGTACTCGAACGCGAAACGCGGGTAGTGGAAATCGGCGCCTTGCGGCTGGACTTCGAACAGCCACTTCGCCTCGTAGTCGTAGATCAGCGCGACGGGCGCGCGCACCGGATCGTCCGCATCCGCGCCGGCGTCGTGCACGGCCGCGATCTCGCGTGCGACGCGCTGCGCTTCGCGGCCGCCTTCGTCGAGCTGGTTGTCCGGCGTGTTCAGGCCCGCATGCATCTGCTCCTGCGCGAACGGCGCCTGCCGCCAGCGGAAGTACGACACGCAGCCGGCGCCATGCGCGAACGCTTCCCAGCTCCAGAGGCGCACCATGCCCGGCAGCGGCGCGGGGTTCCACTGCGCCCAGTTCACGGGCCCCGGCTGTTGCTCCATCACCCAGAACGGCAGCTTCGACATGCCGCGATACACGTCGTGATTGAACGACGCGAAATCGGGATGGCCGGTGCGCAGCCAGCGCGCCTTCACGTCGGGCGCGAACCATTGCTCCTCGAGCGCGCCGAGCGGATAGCTGTCCCACGTCGCGATGTCGAGGTCGCGCGCGACCTCGTAGTGATCGAACTCGGTGAACAGCTGCATGAAGTTGTGCGCGACGGGCCGGCCCGGCGAGTGTGCACGGATCACGTCGACCTGCATCCGGTGATAACGCGCGACCTCGTCGGACGCGAAGCGCCGGTAGTCGAGCCGGTGCGACGGATGGGCTTCGGTCACCGTGCCGACGGGCGCGTCGACTTCGTCGAAATGGCGATACTCCATGCTCCAGAACACGGTGCCCCATGCACGGTTCAGCGCGTCGATCGTGCCGTAGCGTGCCTTCAGCCATGCACGAAAGCGCACGAGCGCGGCCGGCGAGTAGCTGACGACGGTCTGGTGACAACCCAGCTCGTTGTCGGTCTGCCAGTAGCGCACGGCCGGATGGCGGCCGTAGCGTTCGGCGACCGCCGTGCAGATCTGCCGCGACGCTTCGAGATAGGTCGGCGACGAGAAATCGTAGTGGCGGCGCGAACCGAACGCGCGCGGCCGGCCGTCCGCGCCGATCGCGAGGATGTCGGGATGGCGGTCGACCAGCCATTTCGGCGGCGTCGCGGTCGGCGTGCACATCACGATCTCGAGGCCGGCCGCGCCGAGCACGTCGACCGCGCGGTCGAGCCAGCCCCAGTCGTATTCGCCCGGCGACGGCTCGATACGGCTCCATGCGAATTCGGCGATCCGGACCTGCTCGATGCCGAGCGCTTTCATCCGGCGGGCGTCGTCGGCCCACATCGATTCCGGCCAGTGTTCCGGGTAATAGCAGACTCCGAGGCGCATACGCGATCCTTAAGCGTAGTGATGGACGTGGAGGTCGGCGCACGCGGGTACCGCGCGGCCGTCTTCGGTGAAGAGATGGCAGGCCGCGGCCGGCGCATGCACGTGCACGCGTTCGCCGCTGTGCACCTGCGCATCGCCGGGCACCTTCGCGATCAGCGGCGCGCCGCCGGGCTGGTCGAGGTGCACGTAGGTCTGCTCGCCCAGGCGTTCGACGAGCGCGACGTCGCGCACGAGCGTCGTCGCTTCATGCGCGGTGTCGAACGTCAGGTGTTCGGGGCGAATGCCGAGCGTCACGGTCGCGCCGGCAGCGAGCGCGGAGCCGTCGCGCGCCAGCGTGAAGGTTTCGCCGGAAGGGGCGACGGTGACGGTCGTGCGACGGGCATCGGCCGCGGTGACGACGGCCGGCAGGAAGTTCATGCGCGGCGAGCCGATGAAGCCGGCGACGAAGCGGCTGGCCGGATGGTGGTAGAGGTCGAGCGGTGCGCCGACCTGCGCGATGCTGCCGTGCTGTGCGGTATCCGCGCCGGCGTGCAGCAGCACGATCTTGTCGGCGAGCGTCATCGCTTCGGTCTGGTCGTGCGTCACGTAGACGACGCTCGCGCGTTCGAACTGCCGGTGCAGCCGCGCGATCTCGATGCGGGTCTGGCCGCGCAGCGCCGCGTCGAGATTCGACAGCGGTTCGTCGAACAGGAACACACCGGGCTCGCGCACGATCGCGCGGCCGATCGCGACGCGCTGCCGCTGGCCGCCCGACAGCGCCTTCGGCTTGCGCTCGAGCAGCGTGTCGAGTTGCAGGATGCGCGCGGCATCGCGCACCTTCCGGTCGATCTCGGCTTTCGGCACACGCGCGAGCTTTAGCCCGAACGCCATGTTCTCGTAGACCGTCATGTGCGGAAACAGCGCGTAGCTCTGGAACACCATCGCGACGCCGCGCTCGGCGGCCGGCACGTCGTCGACGCGGCGGCCGTCGATCGACAGCTCGCCCGCGCTCAAGTCCTCGAGCCCGGCGATCATGCGCAGCAGCGTCGACTTGCCGCATCCGGACGGCCCGAGGAACACGCAGAACTCGTGCGCGCCGATCTCCAGATCGACGTCGCGAATGACCGGCGCGTGATCGCCATAGGCTTTCTGCACGCGTCGCATCGAGATGCTCGCCATTGTCTCCGCTCCATGTTTTAATGCGCCATCATGTCTGATTAAGCGCTTAATCATCGCGATCAAAAAAAGAGGCGATTCGATCGCGGCCGAGTCGCGCCCGTCGGTCGGGCGGCAAGGTGTGCGGCGATAGTGCGCCGCTTCGGTAAGCGAAGCAAATACTGGATCGACGTCTCATATAGTGAGCAAACCATGGCGACACTGGATGAAGTTGCGCGCCGCGCGGGCGTGACGGCCGCGACGGTATCGAACGTGCTGCGCGACCGCGGCCGGGTCGGCGAAGCCACGCGCGCGCGGGTGCTGGAGGCCGTGCAGGCGCTCGGGTATCGGCCGCATCTCGCCGCGCGGGCGCTGGCGGAAGGGCGCGCGCCGACGGTCGCGCTGATGGTATCGAGTATCGCGAACCCGTTCTACCCGGAGTTCGCGCTGGCGGTCGAACGGGCGGTGCGCCGTAACGGGCAGTTCCTGATCGTCTGCAATACGAACGAAGATCCGTTGCAGGGGCGCGCATATCTCGACCAGATCGCCGGCACGATTTCCGAGGGCATTCTCGTGACCAATGCGAACCTGCACCTGCCGGATCTGCTCGACGTCGCGCGGCGCGGCGTGCCGGTCGTGCTGTGCCTGTGGGAGCGGCCCGACGCGCTGCCCGACGGATTGCCGTGCGTGGCCATCGATTTCCGCGAGGCGGGGCGGATCGCGACGCGGCATCTGCTCGAACTCGGGCACACGCGCATCGGCGTGATCGTCGGCGGCTCGGCGAGCGGCGTGCAGGCGGCGCGTTATGACGGCTTCGTCGACGTGATGCGCGAGGCGGGGCTCGACGCGTCGATCGTCGCGGCCGAGCCCGATTCGATCGAAGGCGGCGTGCGCGCGGCGGGCCGGCTGCTCGATGCGCATCCGGGGCTGACCGCGCTGGTCGCCACCAACGACCTGCCCGCGATCGGCGCGCTGCACGCGGCGGCCGATCGCGGCAGGCGCGTGCCCGACGACCTGTCGATCGTCGGCCTGACCGACATCCATCTGGCAAGCGACACGCGTCCCACGCTGACGACCGTCGCGATTCCGACCGCCGAGGCCGCGGGCCTCGCGGTCGAACTGCTCAATGCGTTGCGGGAGGCGGGCGGCCGCAGCGATGACGCGTCGCGCGTGCGGATCGCGTCGCTGCCGCGGCTGGTGGTGCGCGGCACGACCGGTCGCGTGCGGCGCGGGAGCGCGACGCGGTCGACCTGATGCGTGGCTGCGCCGGCGACGCCGAGTTTGCCGACGCAATCGGCGCGACCCGGCACGAAGCCGTGCGCGGTGTAGCGACGTGCATGCGCAGTACCCGCGTCACCTCCCTTCGACGAGCCGCATGACGATGCCCCTGGCCGATTCGAGATGCGCGACCGTCATCGAGCGTGCCGCGCGCGCATTGCGTTCGCGGCACGCCTGCAGGATCTCGTCGTGTTCGACCTGGAACGATGGGGTATCCGCGAGCAGCGTGGCCTGCAGGCGTTCGTAGCGTTCGACCTGGCTGCGCAGCTCGCCGATCGCCTTCAACTGCCGCGCGTTGCCGCAGCACGAATACAGCAACGCATGGAATTCGCGGTTCAGCTCGCCCTGTCGGCGCGGCACGGTCGCGTCGCCCAGCAGGCGATGCACGAGTTCGGCGCGCGCCAGCGTCTCGTCGTCGAGCCGCTTCACGCTGCGGTAGATCGCGTCGCCTTCGAGCAGCGCACGCAGATCGTAGATTTCCTGCACATCCGATGCGGTCAGCATGCGCACGACGGCACCGCGATTCCGGAAGATATCCAGCAGCCCTTCGCGCTCCAGGCGCTGGATCGCTTCGCGCATCGGAATCCGGCTGATCCCGAAGCGGTCGGCCAGGTCGCGCTCGACGAGCCGCTCGCCGGCCTCCAGTTCGCCGTTGATGATCATGTCCCGCAGCGATGCGGCTACCGCATCCGCCGTGGAGTCGAGTTTGGCTTCCATGCCTGCGTGCTCCTCAATTTGGAATAATGGTATACCAAACGGAGATCCGGTGCCACAATGGCGACCATGGGCGGGCGCCTTGAAACGACATCCGGCCCGGCAGAAGCAACCGATATCAATGGAGAGCGAGATGGCATCTGGTGAACACAAGTATCGCGTCGCAGTGCAGTGGATCGGCAACCGCGGCACCGGCACGTCGGGATATCGCGAGTACGGCCGCGAGCACGTGATCCGGTCCGGTTCCAAACCGGACATCCCCGGTTCGTCGGATGCGGCGTTCCGTGGCGACGCGTCGCGCTGGAACCCCGAAGACCTGCTGCTCGCATCGGCCTCGGCGTGCCACAAGCTCTGGTACCTGCATCTGTGCGCCGATGCCGGCATCCGCGTGCTCGCCTATGTCGACGATGCGGAAGGGACGATGGTCGACAATCCCGGGCCGGGACGCTTCACCGAGATCGTGCTGCACCCGCGCGTGACCATCCAGGCCGGCGACGATCGCGAGTTGGCCGAGCGTCTGCACCATGCGGCGCATGCGAAGTGCTATGTTGCGAACTCGGTCAACTTCCCGATCCGCTGCGAACCGGTGATCGAGTTTGCCGCGGGCTGAGGAAAATGCCGCGCGATTGCCGGACGTCGAATTCCGACTGTCCGGAACCGCGCGGTTTCGCTAGCCGCCGCGCCGCTCGGCCTCTGTGCGATCCTCGGCCGTTACCGACGTGAGCCGCGCGAGGCGCGCGGCGAGCCACGTCCGCAGGTCGTCCATGCAGGTATAGGCAACCGGCACGAACACGAGGCTCAGCAGCGTCGACGTGATCAGGCCGCCGATCACCGCGACGGCCATCGGTGCGCGAAAGCCCGCATCCGCGCCCGTGCTGATCACCGACGGCACCATGCCGGCCACCATCGCGATCGTCGTCATGATGATCGGCCGCGCGCGTTCCGCGCCGGATTGCAGCAACGCCTGATGACGCGGCATGCCCTCGCGCCGTTTCTCGATCGCGAAGTCGACCATCAGGATCGAATTCTTCGTGACGATGCCCATCAGCATCAGCATGCCGATCACGACCGGCAGGTCGATCGCGGCGCCGTACAGCAACAGCGCGCCGAGCGCGCCGCCGACCGACAGCGGCAGCGCCGTCAAAATCGTCAGCGGCTGCAGGAAATCGCGGAACAGCAACGTCAGCACCGCGAGCACCATCAGGATGCCGAACGTCATCGCCGTGCCGAACCGGGAGAACATCTCGTTCATGTACTCGGCGTCGCCATACTCCGCCCGGCGCACGCCGTCCGGCAGCGCGCGCATCGACGGCAGCGCATCGACCGCGTCGAGCACCGGGCCGAGCGTCATGCCGTCTGTCAGGTCGGCATCCACCGACACGCGCCGCAGCCGGTCGAAACGTTCGATGCGCGACGGTCCGCTGCCGAAATCGACGTCCGCGACCGATTGCAGCGGCACGCTCGTTCCGCTGTCGGTCGCCACGCGCAATTGCCGCAGCGTATTCAGGTCGCCGCGCTCCGTCTCCGGTAACGCGACGCGCACCGGCACCTGCCGGTCGCGCAGGTTGAAGCGCGCCGAGTTCGCATTGATGTCGCCGACGGTCGCGATGCGCGCGACGGTGCCGATCGCGTGGGTCGTCACGCCCGCGCGCGCCGCCTCGTCGAAACGCGGATGCACCTGGATCTCGGGGCGCGGCAGCGGTTCGTTGGCCTGCACGTTGGCAAGGCCGGGCACGTTGCGCATGTCGTGCCGCAATGCCGACGCGGCCAGCGACAGTCGCGCCGGATCGGCACCGACGAGGATGATCGACACGTCGCGCGCGGCGCCATCCGCACGGAATGCATAGCGGATGTCGGGCAGGCGGTCGAGCGCCGGGCGCAGCGATTGTTCGAACGCCTTCTGGCCGAGCTCGCGCCGGTTCGGCGGCACGAGCTTCAGCATCACGGTGCCGGTCGACACATCGGTGGTGCCGGACGCATCTTCGCCGCCCGCCGTCGTGAACGCGGCGAGCACCTCGGGCCGGAGGCGCGCCTCTGCCGCAATCTGCTGCAGTACCGCGTCGGTCTTCGCGAGCGGTGTGCCCGGCGGCAGCGTCACCTCGATCCGCGACTGGCTGACGTCGCTGGTCGGCAGGAAGCCGGACGGCAGCAGCGGCACGATCGCCAGCGATGCGGCGAAGAAGGCGACGCCCGCGAATACGCAGATGCGCCGGTGTCGCAGCGCCCAGTCCAGCAGCGTCAGGTAGCGGCCGAGCACACGCCCGGTCTGTCGGCCGGAACGTGACGCGTGCGCGGCCGTGCCGGCGGGCTTGGGCTGCATCAGGTACGCGGCCAGCAACGGCGTGACGAGCCGCGCGACCAGCAGCGACGCGAGCACGGCGACCGACACGGTAACGCCGAACGGCGTGAAGTACCGCCCGACGATGCCGCCGATGAAGCTGACGGGCAGGAACACCGCGACGATCGTCGCGGTGATCGCGACCACCGCGAAGCCGATTGCGTCTGCGGCGTCGATCGCGGCCTGGAACGGCCGCTTGCCGAGGTCCAGATGATGCTCGATGTTCTCGATCTCGACGATGGCGTCGTCGACGAGGATGCCGATCACGAGCGTCAGCGCCAGCAGCGTGATGCTGTTCAGCGTGTAGCCGAACCCCAGCATCGCCGCGAAGGTCGGCAGCATCGACAGCGGCAGCGCGACGGCGGCAACCAGCGTCGCGCGCCAGCTGCGCAGGAAGACGAACACCACCAGCACGGTCAGCACGGCGCCCTCGATCAGCGTCGTCATGGTCGCGTCGTAGCTCGCGAGCGTGTATTCGACTGTCGACGCCACCTCGCGGATCTCGATGTCGGAGTGCTGTCTCTGCAGGCGCTCGAGCACCGCGTGCACACCGGACGCGACGTCCGTATCGCTCGATCCCTTCGCGCGATACACGGCGAAACCGACCACTTCCGCGCCATCGAGCCGCGCGAGCGAACGCGCGTCGCTCGCGCCGTCGCGGATCGTTGCCAGATCGGACAGCCGGGCCCAGCGGCCGCCGGACAGCGCGATCGGCATCGCGGCGAGCGCGTCGACCGACGTTGCGCCGCCGAGCGTGCGGACCGACTGCTCGCTGCCGGCCAGCACCGCACGGCCGCCCGGTACGTCGACGCTCGTGCGCACCAGTTGCGCATTGACCTGGTCGGTCGTGATGCCGAACGCCTCGAGCTGCTCCGGGCGCAGCTGCACGCGAATCTCGCGATCGACGCCGCCGAGGCGCTGCACGCGCTGCACACCGGGCACCGCCAGCAGTTCGCGGCTGAGCGTATCGTCGACGAACCATGACTGTTCGACGACGCTGCGCCCTTTCGCGCGCAGCGCGTAATCGAGGATCGCGCCGCCCTCGACGTCGACCCGTGTGATGATCGGCTCCTCGATCGACTGCGGCAGGTTCGCGCGGTTCTGCGCGACGGCTTCGCGCACGTCGTTGACTGCGCGCGCCGTATCGACGCCGAGCTGGAATTCGACGGTCGTGATCGACAAGCCGTCGCCGATCGTCGACGTGATGTGCCGGACGCTCGCGAGCCCCGACACGGCGCGCTCGACCGGCAGCGTGATCGCATGCTCGAGATCGGCGGGCGCGGTGCCCGCCTGCGCGATCGCTACCGTGACGATTGGAAAATCCACGCGCGGGTTGGCGTTGATCGGCAGCTTGAGAAACGCTGCCCAGCCCGCCACCGCGAGCACGACGAACAATACGATGGTCGGGATCGGGCGACGGATTGCCCATGACGACAGCCTGAAACTCATTTCGCCCCCGCTGCGCCGATGCCGGCCGCCTGGACGACGTCGCCGTCGCGTACCAGCGCCGATGCGGCCGCGACGACGCGGTCGCCTGCCTTCAGGCCGCTGCGGATCTCGATCCATGAACCATCGCGCCGGCCCGCCACGATCGCGCGGCGCGTCACGCGGCCGGCCGCGTCGACCTGCGACACGAACGCCGCGTCCTGCGCGCCGAACGTGACCGCGCGTTGCGGCACAGCGACCGGCACGTCGGCCCGTTCGGCCGTGAGCTCGGCGCGCGCGAAGCCGCCGGCCCGGAAACGCGACGTGTCGTCCAGCGCGATGCGCACCTTGCCCATCCGGGTTTGCGGATCGATGCGCGGCGCGACGAGACGCACGGTGCCGTCGGCGGTGCCCTGCGATTCGGGCAGCGTGACCGTCGCGCGCTGCCCGGCGCTGAGCGCGCCCAGGTCGCGTTCGACCACGTCGCCGTCGAATTCGAGTTCGCCCTGGCCGATCAGCCGGAACAGCGGTTCGCTGCCGGCCAGCGCGCCGGCGCGCGCGGTGCGGCTCGCGATCACGCCATTCGTTGGCGCGCGGACCGCAGCCTTGTCGAGTTCTGCGCGCGTCTCGGCCAGCCGCGCGAGCGCCTGCTCGCGATCCGCGCGCGCGCCGCGCAGGTTCGCAGCGGCCGCGGCGGCCTGCGCGCGCTGCTGGTCGACCTGCTGGTCGCTGACCGCGCCGGAGCGGCCGAGCGGCTCGATGCGGCGCCATGCGGCCTGCGCATCGGCATCGAGCGCCTGCTGCTGCGCGACCGCGGCCCGTGCGCGATCGACAACCGCTCGTGCGTCGCGCATCCGTGCGTCGAGCGTCGAGGTATCGAGCCGTGCGAGGATCTGGCCGGCTTTCACGCGATCGCCTTCGTCGACCAGCACGGCCGTCACTCGCTGATCCTGCAGCGGCGTGCCGATCGCGATGTCGTTGCGCGCGGCGATCGTGCCCGTCAGCCGGATCGTGCGCGCAAACACGGCCGGCCCGGCCGCCGCGATGGTGACACGTTGTGCAGCCGGTGCGGGCCGTGCCGCGAGTTCACCGTGCGTCGGTGACGGCAGCAGGCTTGCGGCGCCGCCTACCAGCGCCATCAGCAGCGTAAATGTCAGCGTGCTGCAGCGCGCGCGTACAACGGCTTTCCAGCGAAACAGGGCGCCCGTCGCGGGCGGTTTCCGGATCATGGGAGTCTTCACGAAAGAAAAATCGGGTGGTGGATCGCCGCGCGTCATTGCGGACGCAGCATCCTCTGGATGATCAGCCGGAGCATCGGCGCATGCGTCTTCGTCCTGAAGCCGGGCTCGAACACGACGCGGCCGACCGCACCTTCCGCAAGCGCGATCAGCCAGGTGGCGACCAGGTCCGGTTTCAGCGCCGGGTCGATCTGCCCTTGTGCGATGCCGCGCCTGACCAGTGCGACGAGCAGGTCCTTCTCGTGCGCCTCGTTCTCGGCGAACAGTGCCGCGACATCCGGATTGCGTGACGCCTCGGCCGCGATCTCGATGCTGATGCGCGCATAGAGCGGCTCGCTCGCGGCCTTCATCTTCTCGAGTGCGAGCGCTTCGATCGCTGCCACGACGTCGTCGGCATCCGCCCATCGCGCGAACAGCCCGGCCGACTCGCGCCGGTCTTCCTGCGCGATCGCCTCGACGATCGCCGCCTTGGACGGGAAGTAATGAAACAGGTTGCCGGGGCTCATGCCCGCGGCGGCGCAGATCGCTGCCGTCGACGTGCCGTGGAAGCCGTTGCGTGCGAAACATTCGAGCGCCGCATCCAGGATCTGGCGCCGTTTCGCTTCCACTTTTTCCGGATCGACCTTTCTCATCGGGTACTCCGTGCTGGACGTTGGCCTTAATCTTTAATAGACTGATTGATCGATCTATTATTGAGCGGCGGCGCCGATGCGTCAAGCCGCGTTGTCGAGGATGAACACGAACATGAGCGTCATGGGTGGCAGGAAGACGGGCCGGTTGTGCGGCCTGTGGTTGCGTGGCATTGCGTGGCTGGTCGGCGTGGGCATGCTGTCCGGCTGCCTGTCGCCGACGCAGTTGCCCGATGCGCGTCAGCCCGTGCCGGCCGACTGGCGCAATCGCGACGAGTCCGCTTCGGCGGCCGCAGCCGCGCCCGCCGACTGGTGGACTCTGTTCCGCGATCCGGCGCTCGATGGGCTGGTTGCGACCGCGCTGTCGCACAACCTGACGCTTGCGGAGGCCGGCTATCGCCTGCAGGCCGCGCGCGCGATTGCCCGGCAAGCGGCCGCGGCGCGCCTGCCGCAGCTGGATGCGATCGGCGAGCTGCAACGGCAGCAGCGTGTGTCGGGCGCGGACGGGCCCGGCGGGTTCGCGAACGAAACGGACGGCACGGATTTTCAGTCCGGCAACGTGCCGTTCGTGCCGTCCGACCGCGCCAGCGGTTACTACCAGGCCGGCTTCGACGCATCGTGGGAAATCGACCTGTTCGGCCGGCTTGCGGCCGCCGCCGATGCGGCGCGAGCGGGCGCGGGTGTCGCGCAGGCCGACTGGCGGCAGGCGCGCGTGACGGTCATCGCCGAGCTGGTGCGCTGCTACGTCGAGCTGCGCGGCGCGCAGCGCCGCAGCGCCCTGCTCGCGCAAAGCGTGAGCGACCAGCGGGAACGGATCGTGCTGACCCGCGAGAAGCGCGCGGCCGGCGTCGCCAGCGACTTCGACGTCGAGCGCGTGCTTGCCGGCGCCGCCGAGCTCGCGGCCCGCCGTGCGGCGTCCGACCAGGCCGTGCAGCAGGCTGCGCAACGCATCGCGCTGCTCACCGGCGAGCCGGAACCGGACGACCGCTGGCTCGCCGCGGCCGCCCAGCCGGCCGTGCCGCCGGTCGCGCTGCGGGCCGTGCCGGCAGATCTGTTGCGCACGCGGCCGGACATCCGGCGCGCGGAGCGCGCGATCGAGCAGGCGGCGGCCGAGCTGCGCGTGTCGAACGCCGAGCTCTATCCGCGCCTGAACCTGGTGGGCGACATCGTCGTCAGCGGCAATCTGGTCGGCATGCCGCTGCCGGGACGCAGCACGGTCGGTTCGGGCGCGCTCTCCGTGACGATCCCGTTGCTCGATTGGGGCGCGCGCCGCGCCGTCGTGCGCGCCCGCGAAGCGGAGCTTGCGGCCGCGATCGTCGCGTACCGGCACGCCGTGCTCGAAGGCATCGAGGAAACCGAGAACGCGCTGAACGCGCTTGCGGCCGAGCGGCGCCGCGCGGCCGATCTCGCGCTGCATGTCGATGCCGCGCGCCAGACGGACGCACACGCCGCGCTGCTCCGGCAGCGCGGAATGACGAGCCGGCTCGAGCGCATCGAAGTGGGTATGGCGACCCGCGAGGCCGACCTGGCGACGGTCGAGGCGCTCGAGAAGCAGGGCCTCGCGATCGTCGCGCTGCACAAGGCGGTTGGCGGCGCGGCGGTCGGGCACGACGGATGAGCGGCGCGTGACGACACCGCAAGCCGCCGCAAGAGCGGGTGGTTCAGATATTTCCGCAGAAGCGCCATCCGGATCGACGCCGGAAACGACCCTGCCTACGCGTCACAGCGCGACGCCGTACACCTCCCGCGCCGCCGCGCGGATCGCGTCGGCCATCACCGTGACGGCCGGCGAATGCAGCCGGTCGGTGCGCGTGATGATCCCGAAATCGTCCATCCGGCAATCCATCTCCAGCGGCAGCACCGTGACGATCCCGTGTCGCGCGTAGTAGCGCGCGACGTCGTCCGCGAGCACCGCGATCATGTCGCTCTGTTCGAGCAGCTGCGTGATGAACAGCAGCGCCGACGTCTCGACGAGGTTCGCGGGCGGCGCGAGGCTCGCGCGCTGGAACACGAGTTCGAAACGGTGGCGCAGCACGCTGCCGGCCGGCGGCACGACCCACGCGGCGCGCTGCACGTCCGCGAGCGACAGCGGCGCCTGCGCGAGCAGCGGATGGCCGGGCCGCACGACGGCGGCCACCGACTCGCCGGTCAGCGGCTCGTAGCGCAGGCGCAGCTTGTCGTGTTCGGCGGAAAGCCGGCCGAGCACGATGTCGATCTTGTCCTGCGCGAGATGCTCGAGCAGTACGTTGCTGGTGTCGATCTCGACCGACACGTGCAGGCCCGCATGCGTGCCCTTCACCGCGGCGACGGCCGGCGGCACGAGCCGCAGGCCCGGCGACGTGATCGCGCCCACCGCCACATGCCCGAGATGGCCGGCCTTCAGCGCGGCCAGCTCCTCGTGCGCCTGGTCGAGGCTGCCGAGCGCCGCGCGCGCGTGGCGGATCAGCGCGTCGCCGTACAGCGTCGGCCGCATCCCGCGCGGCAGGCGCTCGAACAGCACCGCGCCGATCGACTCCTCGAGTTCGCGCAGCAGCTTCGACGCGGCCGGCTGCGTCATGTTCAGCGCGGCCGCCGCGCGATGAATGCTGCCTTCGTCGGCGAGCGCGACGACCAGCAGGAGCTGGCGGGTCTTCAGGCGGCCGCGGTTTCCCCACGGGCTGGTATCGGGCATCGTACGGGTTTATATCGATATCGGAATCGATATCGTAATCGCCTAAAACGTCATTAGCGAGTTATCAAAATTCTGCCTAGACTGCGCCGGTATCCCGTCACCACAGGACTGACGATGTCGGCAACAAAACCCAGGCTGCGCTCCGCCCAATGGTTCGGCACGAACGACAAGAACGGCTTCATGTACCGGAGCTGGATGAAGAACCAGGGCATTCCCGATCACGAGTTCGACGGCCGGCCGATCGTCGGCATCTGCAACACGTGGTCCGAACTGACGCCGTGCAACGCGCACTTCCGCAAGCTCGCCGAGCACGTGAAGCGCGGCATCTCCGAGGCGGGCGGGTTCCCGGTCGAGTTCCCGGTGTTCTCGAACGGCGAATCGAACCTGCGGCCGTCGGCGATGCTCACGCGCAACCTCGCGTCGATGGACGTCGAGGAAGCGATCCGCGGCAACCCGATCGACGCGGTCGTGCTGCTCGCCGGCTGCGACAAGACGACGCCCGCGCTGCTGATGGGCGCGGCAAGCTGCGACGTGCCGGCCATCGTCGTGTCGGGCGGCCCGATGCTGAACGGCAAGCTCGAAGGGAAGAACATCGGTTCGGGCACGGCCGTGTGGCAACTGCACGAAGCGCTGAAGGCCGGCGAGATCGACCTGCATCACTTCCTGTCGGCCGAAGCCGGGATGTCGCGCTCGGCCGGCACCTGCAACACGATGGGCACCGCGTCGACGATGGCGTGCATGGCCGAGGCGCTCGGCGTCGCGCTGCCGCACAACGCGGCGATTCCGGCCGTCGATTCGCGTCGTTACGTGCTCGCGCACATGTCGGGCATCCGCATCGTCGAGATGGCGCTCGAAGGGCTCGTGCTGTCGAAGATCCTGACGCGCGCGGCGTTCGAGAACGCGATCCGCGCGAATGCGGCGATCGGCGGCTCGACCAACGCGGTGATTCACCTGAAGGCGATCGCGGGCCGCATCGGCGTGCCGCTCGAACTCGAGGACTGGATGCGCATCGGCCGCGACACGCCGACGATCGTCGACCTGATGCCGTCGGGGCGCTTCCTGATGGAAGAGTTCTATTACGCGGGCGGCCTGCCGGCCGTACTGCGCCGGCTCGGCGAAGGCGGGCTGCTGCCGAACCCGGACGCGCTGACGGTGAACGGCAAGTCGCTGTGGGACAACGTGCGCGAAGCGCCGAACTTCGACGACGAGGTGATCCGTCCGCTCGACCGGCCGCTGATCGCGGACGGCAGCATCCGCATCCTGCGCGGCAATCTCGCGCCGCGCGGCGCGGTGCTCAAGCCGTCGGCGGCGAGCCCCGAGCTGCTCAAGCATCGCGGCCGCGCGGTCGTGTTCGAGAACCTCGAGCACTACAAGGCGACGATCAACGACGAAGCGCTCGACGTCGATGCGAGCTCCGTGCTCGTGCTGAAGAACTGCGGGCCGCGCGGTTATCCGGGGATGGCCGAGGTCGGCAACATGGGGCTGCCGCCGAAGCTGCTGCGCCAGGGCGTGAAGGACATGGTGCGGATTTCCGACGCGCGGATGAGCGGTACCGCGTACGGCACGGTCGTGCTGCACGTCGCGCCGGAAGCCGCCGCCGGCGGGCCGCTCGCGGCCGTGCGCAACGGCGACTGGATCGAACTCGACTGCGAGGCCGGCACGCTGCATCTCGACATTACGGATGACGAACTGCAGCGCCGCCTGTCGGACGTCGATCCGACCGCGGCGCCGGGCGTGGCCGGCCAGCTCGGCAAGGGCGGCTACGCGCGGCTGTACATCGATCACGTGCTGCAGGCCGACGAGGGGTGCGACCTCGACTTCCTGGTCGGCACGCGCGGCGCGGACGTGCCGAGCCATTCGCATTGAGCGGCGCGCGCGAAACGCGGCACAGGTGACGCAGGGCAGACCGGCGACGACGCCGGCGCAGCCCTCCCATGGAGACACGATGACGACGACGCAGCACCCGTCCGCGACACCGACCGCGGCTCAATCCGGCCCGCCGGCCGCCGTCGACGAACGGCGGTTGATGCGCACGCTCACGCGCAAGCTGGTGCCGTTTCTCGCCTTGATCTATGTGGTGGCCTATGTCGACCGCACGGTCGTCGGCTTCGCGAAGTTGCACATGAACGCGGCCGTCGGCCTGAGCGACGCCGCGTACGGGCTCGGCGCGGGGCTGTTCTTCATCGGCTATTTTCTGTGCGAGGTGCCGAGCAATCTCGCGCTCGAACGCTTCGGCGCGCGCGTATGGTTCGCGCGGATTCTCGCGACGTGGGGCGCGATCACGATGGCGATGGCGCTCGTGCAGGGGCCGACCAGCTTCTATGCGTTGCGTTTCCTGCTCGGCGCGGCCGAAGCCGGCCTGTATCCCGGCATCCTCTACTTCCTCACGCAATGGTTCCCGATGCGCGACCGCGCCCGCGTGATCGGGTTGCTCGTGCTCGCGCAGCCGCTCGCCGGCATCGTGACGGGGCCCCTCGCGGGTTGGCTGCTGTCGACGCACGGGCTGTTCGGGCTGTCGAACTGGCAGACGCTGTTCGTCGTCAGCGGCCTGCCGGCGGTGCTGCTCGTGTGGCCGACGCTTAGGCTGCTGCCCGAATCGCCGGATCACGCGCGCTGGCTGGGCGACGACGAGCGGCGCTGGATCGCTCGCCAGCTCGCCGCCGATCGCGACACGTACCGCCCCGACGCGCACCGCAATCCGCTCGCCACGCTGGCCGACCGGCGCGTGCTGTTACTCGCGGCGCTGTTCCTGCCGTTCCCGCTGTGCATCTACGGGTTGTCGCTGTGGCTGCCGACGATCATTCACGCGTTCGGCGTGGGCGACGCGGCCACCGGCCTGCTGTCCGCGGTGCCGTACCTGTTCGCGGTGGTCGGGCTGCTGGTCGTGCCGCGTCATTCGGATCGCACGCGCGAGCGCTACTGGCACATCGTCGTCGTGTCGGCCGCCGCGGCGCTGACGATGGCCGCGAGCGCATGGGCGCGGCAGCCCGCGCTGCAGTTCCTGTTCATCTGCCTCACGGCGTTCTCGCTTTACTCGATCCAGGCCGTCGTATGGGCGCTGCCCGGCGAATTCCTGACCGGGACGAGTGCGGCGGTCGGCATCGCCGCGATCAATTCGCTCGCGAATCTCGGCGGTTATGTCGGGCCGTACGGCATCGGCCTGATCAAGCAGGCGACCGGCAGCCTCGCGGCCGGCCTGTATTTCCTCGCGGCGACGCTGCTGTTCGCGGTGCTGATCACGTTCGTGGTCCGCGCGACGCTGCGCGCGCCGCAGCCGGCCGCGGGCGCGCTCGCTCGCGAATCCTGAACGCTTTGCTTTCCGGCTGAACGCCGATTCGACCGACGCAGGACCCGAACCATGACTTCGAGCAGCACGCCGCGCTATCGCGGCATCTTCCCCGTCGTTCCGACGACGTTTGCCGATAACGGCGAGCTCGATCTCGCGAGCCAGAAGCGCGCGGTCGATTTCATGATCGACGCGGGCTCGGACGGGCTGTGCATCCTCGCGAACTTCTCCGAGCAGTTCGCGATCACCGACGACGAACGCGACGTGCTCACGCGCACGATCCTCGAACACATCGCGGGCCGCGTGCCGGTGATCGTCACGACGTCGCACTACAGCACGCAGGTGTGCGCGGCGCGCAGCCTGCGCGCGCAGCAACTCGGCGCGGCGATGGTGATGACGATGCCGCCGTATCACGGCGCGACGTTCCGCGTGCCCGAAGCGCAGATCTTCGATTTCTACGCCCGCGTGTCCGACGCGATCGCGATCCCGATCATGATCCAGGACGCGCCCGCGAGCGGCACCGCGCTGTCGGCGCCGTTCCTCGCGCGGATGGCACGCGAGATCGAGCAGGTCGCCTATTTCAAGATCGAGACGCCCGGTGCGGCGAACAAGCTGCGCGAGCTGATCCGGCTCGGCGGCGACGCGATCGAGGGGCCGTGGGACGGCGAGGAGGCGATCACGCTGCTCGCCGATCTCCATGCGGGCGCGACCGGCGCGATGACGGGCGGCGCGTATCCGGACGGCATCCGGCCGATCCTCGAAGCGTGGCGCGAAGGGCGCCGCGACGACGCGTTCGCGCGCTACCAGGCGTGGCTGCCGCTGATCAATCACGAGAACCGCCAGTCCGGGATCCTCACCGCGAAGGCGCTGATGCGCGAAGGCGGCGTGATCGCGTGCGAGCGGCCGCGGCATCCGATGCCGGAACTGCATCCGGACACGCGCGCGGAGTTGCTCGCGATCGCACGCCGGCTCGACCCGCTCGTGCTGCGCTGGGCGCACTGAACGGGCGCAACAGGAGGAATGCACGATGAGTGATCCGATTTCGCTGGGTGTCGTCGGGATCGGCAAGATCGCGCGCGACCAGCACCTTCCGGCGATTGCCGCCGAACCGGGCTTCAGGCTGACGGCCTGCGCGAGCCGTCACGCGGAAGTCAGCGGCGTGCGCAACTATCAGGATCTGCGAGCGCTGCTGGCCGCCGAGCGCGAGCTAGATGCCGTGTCGCTGTGCGCGCCGCCGCAGGTGCGCTATGCGCAGGCGCGTGCCGCGCTCGAAGCCGGCAAGCACGTGATGCTCGAGAAGCCGCCGGGCGCGACGCTCGGCGAAGTGGCCGCGCTGGAAGCGCTGGCGCACGCGCGCGGCCTCACGCTGTTCGCGACCTGGCATTCGCGCTGCGCAAGCGCGGTGGAGCCCGCCCGCGCGTGGCTCGCGACGCGCACGATCCGCGCGGTGCAGGTGCGCTGGAAGGAGGACGTACGGCGCTGGCATCCGGGGCAGCAGTGGATCTGGGAGCCCGGCGGCCTCGGCGTGTTCGATCCGGGCATCAACGCGCTGTCGATCGTCACGCGGATCCTGCCGCGCGAGCTCGTGCTGCGCGAGGCGACGCTGTTCGTGCCGAGCGACGTGCAGACGCCGATCGCGGCCGAACTCGATTGCGCGGATACCGACGGCGTACCGGTGCGCGCGGAATTCGACTGGCGGCACGGCCCCGTCGAGCAATGGGAGATCGCGGTCGATACGGCCGACGGCGTGCTCGCGATCAGCCGCGGCGGCGCGCAACTGTCGATCGCGGGCGAACCGGTCGAGATCGGGCCCGAACGCGAGTATCCGGCGCTGTATGCGCACTTCCGCGCGCTGATCGCGCGCGGCGCAAGCGACGTCGACGTGCGGCCGCTGCGGCTCGTCGCCGATGCGTTCCTGTTCGGCCGGCGCGTCCAGACCGACGCGTTCGGCCGCTGAACCAGCGCGGCGCGCGTTGCCGCGCCCGCGCACGATGAATCATTACGGCCCAGGCCGATACCAAGGAGACACAGCATGACCCGCACGATTCACACGATTCGCCGACACACGTTGCGCGCGCTGCTGGCCGCGCTCTGCATCGCGCCGCTCGGCATGCAGGGCGCCGCGCGCGCCGACGCACCGCTGAAGATCGGCTTCCTGGTGAAGATGCCCGAGCAGGCGTGGTTCATCAACGAGCAGAACGCGGCGTCCGCGCTCGGCCAGAAGGAGAACTTCTCGGTCGTGAAGATCGGCACGCCCGACGGCGAGAAAGTGCTGGCCGCGATCGACAACCTCGGCTCGCAGGGCGCGCAGGGCTTCGTGATCTGCGCACCCGACGTGCGCCTCGGCCCGGCGATCGCCGCGCGCGCGAAGCGCTACAACATGAAGTTCGTGACCGTCGACGACCAGCTCGTCGATTCGACCGGCAAGCCGCTCGCGAGCGTGCCGCACCTCGGGATGTCGGCGACCAAGATCGGCAACCAGGTCGGCCAGGCGATCGCCGACGAGATGAAGCGGCGCGGCTGGAAACCCGAGGAAGTCGGCGCGCTGCGGATCACCAACTACGAGCTGCCGACCGCGAAGCTGCGCACCGACGGTGCGACGCAGGCGCTGCTCGCGAACGGCTTCCGCCAGGAGAACATCTTCGACGCGCCGCAGAAGACGACCGACGACGAAGGCGGCTTCAGCGCGGCCGCACCGGTGCTCGCGCGCCATCCGAACGTGAAGAAATGGGTGGTCTACGCGCTGAACGAGGAAACCGTGCTCGGCGCGGTGCGCGCGACCGAACAGCTGCACATCCCGTCGGCCGACGTGATCGGCGTCGGCATCAACGGCGCGGGCGAAGCGTTCGCCGAGTTCCAGAAGAAGGAGCCGACCGGCTTCTACGGGACGATCGCGGTCAGCTCGACGAACCACGGCAAGGACAGCACGCAGAACCTCGTCGACTGGATCCGCAACGGCAAGACGCCGGCGGCCGACACGCAGACGAGCGGCAAGCTGATGACGCGCGCCAACTGGCAGGCGGTGCGCGCCGAGCTCGGCATCTGAGCGGCGCGGGGCGAGAACGCGATGACGACGCAGACGATGACGGCCGTGTCCGGTGGCGACGACGTCACGGCCGAAACCGGTCCGCCGCCGCCGGGCGGCCCGTTGCTCGCGCTCGACGGCATCACGGTGACGTTCCCGGGCGTGCGTGCGCTCGACGCCGTGTCGCTGTCGGTGCGCGCGGGCGAAGTGCACGGGCTGATGGGCGAGAACGGCGCGGGGAAATCGACGCTGCTGAAGGTGCTGTCCGGCGTGAACCAGCCGCAGGCCGGCACGTTGACGCTGAACGGTACGGCGCAGCGCTTCGCGTCGACGCGCGCGGCGCTCGAGGCCGGCATCGCGATCATCTACCAGGAGTTGCATCTGGTGCCCGAGCTGACGGTTGCCGAGAACCTGATGCTCGGGCAACTGCCGAGCCGGCTCGGCGTGGTCGACGAGCGCACGCTGGCCGCGCGCGCGCTCGATGCGCTGGAACGGCTCGGCGAGCACATCGATCCGGGCATCCCCGTGAAGTACCTGTCGATCGGTCAGCGCCAGATGATCGAGATCGGCAAGGCGCTGATGCGCGACGCGCGCGTGATCGCGTTCGACGAACCGACGAGCTCGCTGTCCGCGCGCGAGACCACGCAGCTGTTCCGGATCATCCGCGCGCTGCGCGCGGAAGGCCGCGCGATTATCTACGTCACGCACCGGATGGAGGAAGTGTATGAACTGTGCGACCGCGTGACCGTGTTTCGCGACGGCCGCCGGATCGATACGTTCGATTCGGTCGCCGAACTCGACCGCGACAGGTTGATCGGCTGCATGGTCGGCCGCTCGATCGAGGACGTGTACGGCTACCGGCCGCGCACGGCCGGCGACGTGCTGATCGAGGCGAAAGGGCTGACGGGCCCCGGTCTGGCGGAGCCGGTGTCGTTCGCCGCGCGGCGCGGCGAGATCGTCGGTTTCTTCGGGCTCGTCGGCGCGGGCCGTTCGGAACTGATGAAGCTGCTGTACGGCGCGGTGCGCCCGAGTGCCGGGCACGTCGAGCTGGGCGGGCGGCGCGTCGCGTTTGCCAGCCCGCGCGACGCGGTGCGCGCCGGCATCGCGCTGTGCCCGGAAGACCGCAAGCAGGAAGGGATCGTCGCGATCGCGTCGGTGGCCGACAACCTGAACATCAGCGCGCGCCGCCATTTCAGCCCGGCGCGCGTGCTGCTCGACACGCGGCGCGAACGCGAACTCGCGCAACGCTACATCGAGCGGCTCGCGATCAAGACCCGCGACGGCGACACGCCGATCGGCGCGCTGTCCGGCGGCAACCAGCAGAAGGTCGTGCTGGCGCGCTGGCTGGCCGAGCGCATCGATGTGTTCCTGATGGACGAGCCGACACGCGGCATCGACGTCGGCGCGCGCGCCGAAATCTACAACCTGTTCTACGAACTCGCGGAAGCGGGCCGCACGGTGATCCTCGTGTCGAGCGATCTGGCCGAAGTGATCGGCGTGTCGGACCGGATCGTCGTGATGAAGGAAGGACGGATCGCGGGCGAGGTGGCGAAGGCGCAGGCCACGCCCGACGCGCTGATCAAGCTCGCGCTGCCGCGTTAGCGGCCCGCGGTTCAACTGGAATGCAAATGATATGAGCCAGGCAATGCAACCCCAACGCACTTCTCCGTCCCCCGATGCCGCCGCCGTGCCCGCGCGAGCGCGCGGCGGCGTGTGGCAGCTGATCAACCGTTCCGGCATCGTGATGGTGTTTCTCGTGCTGTTCGCGACGCTGTCGCTGACCGTGCCGGACTTCCTCACGCCGCGCAACATCCAGGGCTTGCTGCTGTCGGTCACGCTGATCGGTTCGATTGCGGTGACGATGATGTTCGTGCTCGCGCTCGGCGAGGTCGACCTGTCGGTCGCGTCGATCGTCGCGTTCTCGGGCGTCGTCGCGTCCACGCTGATCACCGCGACGCACAGCGTGCTGTTCGGCACCGCGGCCGGCGTGCTCGCGGGCGGCGCGGTCGGGCTCGTGAACGGCGTGCTGATCGCGCGCTACCGGATCAATTCGCTGATCGTCACGCTCGCGATGATGGAGGTCGTGCGCGGGCTCGCGTTCATCACGTCGAACGGCGACGCGGTGATGATCTCCGAGGAGCGCTTCTTCGAACTCGGGGCCGGCTCGTTCCTCGGCATCTCGTATCCGATCTGGAGCAACATCGTCGGCTTCGTCGTGTTCGGCTTCCTGCTGCGCAAGACGGTGTTCGGCAAGAACGTGCTGGCCGTGGGCGGCAACGGCGAGGCCGCGCTGCTCGCCGGGCTGCCGGTGATGCGCATCAAGATCGCGGTGTTCGTGCTGCAGGGGCTCGTGACGGGCTTCGCCGGCGTGATGCTCGCGTCGCGGATGAGCCTGGGCGACCCGAAGACGTCGGTCGGCCTCGAACTCGGCGTGATCTCCGCGTGCGTGCTCGGCGGCGTGTCGCTGACGGGCGGTGTCGCGACGATCTCCGGCGTGCTGGTCGGCGTGCTGATCATGGGCGCGGTGCAGGATGCGATGAGCCTGCTGAACGTACCGACCTTTTACCAATATCTGATACGCGGCGGAATTCTGTTGCTCGCGGTGCTGTTCGACCAGTATCGTCGCAACCAGCGGCGCGCGATGAAGATCTGACCGGCAGCGCGGCCGCCCGCGAACGCGACGGTCATTCGCGACAGATATCGGGAGACGGCATGCAACAGAATCATCCGGCCGCGTCGGCGACGCTGCTGGCCGACAGCCGCAACACGCTCGGCGAAGGCGCGACGTGGTGCGATGCGACGAAAACGCTGTACTGGGTGGACATCGAAGGCGCGCAGTTGTGGCGATGCCGCGCGGACGGTTCGGACCTGACGCCGTGGGCGATGCCCGAGCGGCTTGCGTGCTTCGCGCTGACGCATGATCCGGACGTGCTGCTCGTCGGGCTCGCGACGCATCTCGCGTTCTTCGACCTGCGCAGCGGCGCGTTCACGCGGATCGTCGACGTCGAGCCCGACCTGCCGACGCGCTTGAACGACGGGCGCTGCGATCCGTCCGGCGCGTTCGTGTTCGGGATGAAGGACGAGGGCGGCGAGCCGCCGCGCGCGGTCGGCGGGTTCTACCGGCTCAATCCCGACCTCACGCTCGAACGGCTCGCGTTGCCGGCGGCGGCGATCGCGAACAGCATCGCGTTTTCGCCGGACGGTTCGAAGATGTATTTCTGCGATTCGCTGGTGCGCGAGATTTTCGTCTGCGATTACCGCACGGATGGCGACGTCGCGAACGTGCGGCCGTTCGCGCGCCTGACCGACCCGGACGGCGACCCGGACGGCTCGACGATCGATCGCGACGGCGGCCTGTGGAACGCGCAGTGGGGCGGCCGGCGGGTGGTGCGCTACGGGCCTGACGGCATCGAGACGGAGCGCGTCGACGTGCCGACCGCGCAGCCGAGCTGCGCGGCGCTCGACGGCGACGGGCGGCTGTACGTGACGAGTGCGCGCGTCGGGTTGAGCGACGACGCGCTGGCAAGCGATGCGCATGCGGGCGGCGTGTTCGTCGCGCAGACGCGGCATGCGGGGCTGCCGACCGCACGGTTCATCCCGAAGCGCGCAACCTGAGCGCCGCGGCGCGGCCGGCGAACGCGGCATCGGCGCACGACCGCGCCGGCCGCCACGCTTCGATCGGCGCATTCATCACTCGGCGCGTCACGCGCGCGGCGCGTCGGGTTCTAGCCCCAGCCCCAGCAACGCCACCGCGTTGTCCTTCAGGATCAGCGGATGCACGTCGGGCCGAAACCCGGCGCCGTTGAAATCCTCCAGCCAGCGATCCGGCCGGATCAGCGGAAAATCCGATGCGAACAGCACCTTGTGCCTGAGCAGCGTGTTCGCATACTTGACCAGTTCCGGCGAGAAGTACTTCGGCGACCATCCCGACAGATCGATGTAGACGTTCGGCTTGTGCAGCGCGATCGACAGCGCCTGCTCCTGCCACGGCCACGACGGGTGCGCGATCACGATCTTCATGTCCGGAAAGTCGGCGGCGACATCGTCGAGATGGATCGGTTCGGAGTACTTCAGACGTAGTCCGCCGCCGCCGCGCATGCCTGAACCCATCCCAGAATGGCCGCTGTGGAACACGGCCGGCAGCCCGTGTTCGGCGATCACCTCGTAGATCGGATACGCGAGCCGGTCGTTCGGAAAGCACCCCTGCATCGTCGGGTGGAACTTGAAACCCTTCACGCCGTGTTCTTCGATCAGGCGGCGCGCCTCGCGCGCGCCGAAGCGGCCCTTGTGCGGGTCGATGCTCGCGAACGCGATCATGACGTCGGCGTTGTCCTGCGCGAACTGCGCGATCTCCTCGTTCGGAATGCGGCGCCGGCCGATGTTCGTCTCGCAGTCGACGGTGAACATCACGAAGCCGATGCGGCGCTCGCGGTAATACGCGATCGTCTCCGGAATCGTCGGCCGGCGGCCCTGCTTCAGCACCGTGCCGAAGTACTTGTCGGCGGCGTCGTCGAAGGCCTTCGCGAACAGGTCGGGCGGCTGGCAGCACGACACTTCGGCATGCACGTGCGTGTCGATGGCAATCAGGTTGCGGATGTCCAAGCGTGTCTCCTCATGTCGCGAAGGGCGGGCGCCGCGCGGCGCGAAACCGCGCGTTCGTGCCCGTTTAGGGGTTTGTCCCGAGCCGCTTCCATTCTACTTTACATATCAGGTTACCTGATAGTAAATTGGCGTCGAGTCGCGCAGGGCGGCACGATCATTGGAGAACGAAGATGAGTTACGAAGGTCGCTGGAAGACGGTGAAGGTCGAGGTCGAGGGCGGGATCGCCTGGGTGTCGCTGAACCGCCCGGACAAGCGCAATGCGATGAGCCCGACGCTGAACACGGAGATGATCGACGTGCTGGAAGCGGTCGAACTCGACGCCGACGCGCAGGTGCTCGTGCTGACCGGCGAGGGTGATGCATGGACGGCCGGGATGGACCTGAAGGAGTATTTCCGCGAAGTGGATGCGGGCCCGGAGATCCTGCAGGAAAAGATCCGCCGCGACGCGAGCCGCTGGCAGTGGCAGCTGCTGCGCATGTATGCGAAGCCGACGATCGCGATGGTCAACGGCTGGTGTTTCGGCGGCGGCTTCTCGCCGCTCGTCGCGTGCGATCTCGCGATCGCGGCCGACGAAGCCGTGTTCGGCCTATCCGAGATCAACTGGGGCATCCCGCCGGGCAACCTCGTCAGCAAGGCGATGGCGGATACGGTTGGGCATCGCGAGGCGCTGTACTACATCATGACCGGCGATACCTTCACCGGGCAGCAGGCCGCGAAGATGGGGCTCGTCAACAAGAGCGTGCCGCGTGCGCAACTGCGCGACGAAGTGCGCGCGCTCGCCGCGAAACTGCTCGACAAGAATCCGGTCGTGATCCGCAATGCGAAGCACGGCTTCAAGCGCTGCCGCGAACTGACGTGGGAGCAGAACGAGGATTATCTGTACGCGAAGCTCGACCAGGCGAACTATCGCGATCCGGAAGGCGGCCGCGAGCAGGGCCTCAAGCAGTTCCTCGACGACAAGAGCATCAAGCCGGGGCTGCAGGCGTACAAGCGCTGACGCGCGACGCGGCACGCAACCGGACTGAGCGGAGACAGCGAAATGCACGAAGTGAGTTTGTTGATCGACGGCGTGTCGCGCGGCGCGTCGGATGGCGGCACGTTCGACCGGATCGATCCGGCGACGGGACAGGTGGCGTCGCGCGCCGCCGCGGCGACGCTCGCCGATGCGGATGCCGCGGTCGCGGCGGCCGCACGCGCGTTTCCCGCGTGGGCGGCGCTCGCGCCAACCGAGCGCCGCCGGCGGCTGCTCGTGGCGGCCGACCGGATGGACGCCCGCGCCGGCGAATTCATCGAGATCGGCCGCGCCGAAACCGGCGCGATGGCGAACTGGTACGGCTTCAACGTGATGCTCGCGGCGAACATGCTGCGCGAGGCCGCCGCGATGACGACGCAGATCGACGGCGCGGTGATCCCGTCCGATGTGCCGGGCAGCCTCGCGATGGCCGTGCGCCAGCCGTGCGGCGTCGTGCTCGGCATCGCGCCATGGAACGCACCGGTGATTCTCGCGACCCGCGCGCTCGCGATGCCGCTCGCGTGCGGCAACACGGTCGTGCTGAAGGCGTCCGAAGGCTGCCCGGGCGTGCACCGGCTGATCGGCAGCGTGCTGCATGACGCGGGGCTCGGCGATGGCGTCGTCAACGTGATCACGCATGCGCCGCAGGACGCACCCGCGATCGTCGAACGGCTGATCGCGAACCCGGCGGTGCGGCGCGTCAACTTCACCGGGTCGACGCGCGTCGGCCGGATCGTCGCGACGCTCGCCGCGCAGCACCTGAAGCCGGCGTTGCTCGAACTCGGCGGCAAGGCGCCGGTGCTCGTGCTCGACGACGCGGATCTCGATGCGGCGGTCGACGCGGTCGCGTTCGGCGCGTTCTTCAACCAGGGCCAGATCTGTATGTCGACCGAGCGCGTGATCGTCGACCGGCAAGTCGCCGATGCGTTCGTCGAGCGGCTCGTTGCGAAGGCGCGTACGCTGAAGGCGGGCAACCCGGCCGCACCGGGCGTCGTGCTCGGCACGCTGGAAAGCGCGGCGGCCGCGCAGCGCATCGCGGCGCTGGTCGCCGACGCGCGTGTGCACGGCGCGGCGTTGCCGCTCGGCTGCGAAGTCGACGGCGCGGTGATGCAGCCGACGATCGTCGACGGCGTCACGCGCGACATGAAGCTCTACGCGGACGAATCGTTCGGGCCGGTCGTGACCGTGCAGCGCGTCGACGGCGACGAAGCGGCGCTGGCGGCCGCGAACGACAGCGAATACGGGCTGGCTGCCGCGGTGTTCAGCCGCGACATCGCACGCGCGATGCAGATCGCGAAACGGATCGAGTCGGGCATCTGCCACATCAACGGCCCGACCGTGCACGACGAGGCGCAGATGCCGTTCGGCGGCGTGAAGGCGAGCGGCTACGGCCGGTTCGGCAGCAAGGCGTCGATCGCCGAATTCACCGACCTGCGCTGGATCACCGTGCAGACCGCGCCGCGCCACTACCCGATCTGAGCAGGCCGCCGCGGCGCGGCACCGACAACGACACAATGAAGTTCCCGCCGCGCGCCGCGAGCGCGCCGGCGGAACCGACTGGAGACAGACCTTGGATGCGGATCCGACCCAACTGCGCGGCATCGCCGCCGCGCAGCCCGCCCCCGCCGGCTACCGCCCCGTCGCGATCGGTGCGGCCCCGCCCGACATCGCGCAACGCGACGGCTGCTGGACCCTGCGCGCATCGACCGCGCTCGGCGCGTATCCGCGCCGGCTGACCGATCGGCTCGTCAGCGGTGCGCAGGCGCACCCGGACCGCTGGCTCGTCGCGCGGCGCGGCCCCGACGGCGCATGGATCGGCATCAGCTATGCGCAGATGCTCGAACGCGCACGCGCGATCGGCCAGGCGCTGCTCGATCGCGGGCTGTCGGCCGAGCGGCCGGTCGCGATCCTGTCCGGCAACGATCTCGAACATCTGCAGATCGCGTTCGGCGCGCTGTGGGCCGGTATTCCGTATGCGCCGCTGTCGCCCGCGTATTCGCTCGTGTCGAGCGACTACGGCAAGCTCCGCCATGCGCTGGCGCTGCTGACGCCGGGGCTCGTGTTTGCCGCGGACGGCGATGCGTTCCGTGCCGCGCTCGATGCGACGGTGCCGCCCGACGTCGAGCGTGTGGTCGTGTCGGCGGCGGACGGGATGCGCGGCGTCACGCGCTTCGCGTCGCTGCTCGACACCGCGCCGGGCAGCGTCGATGCCGCGCACGATGCGATCACGGGCGATACGATCGCCAAGTTCCTGTTCACGTCCGGTTCGACGCGGCTGCCGAAGGCGGTGCCGACCACGCACCGGATGCTGTGCAGCAACCAGCAGATGCTGCTCGAAACGTTTCCGCAATTCGGCATCGAGCCGCCGGTGCTGGTCGACTGGCTGCCGTGGAACCACACGTTCGGCGGCAGTCACAACGTCGGGATTGCGCTGTACAACGGCGGCACGCTGTACATCGACGACGGCAAGCCGGTCACGGGCAAGTTCGACGAGACGTTGCGCAACCTGCGCGAGATCGCGCCGACGGTGTACTTCAACGTGCCGAAAGGCTGGGAGGAGCTGACCGCCGCGCTCGAAACGGACGCTGCGCTGCGCGCGACCTTCTTCTCGCGCGTGAAGATGTATTTCTTCGCGGGCGCCGGGCTATCGCAGGCCGCGTGGGACCGGCTCGAACGCGTGACGCTCGCGCACTGCGGCGAGCGCATCCGGATCATGGCGGGCCTCGGGATGACCGAGGCCGCGCCGTCGTGCATGTTCACCACCGGGCCGATGTCGGGCGCCGGCTACATCGGCCTGCCCGCGCCTGGCTGCGACGCGAAGCTGGTGCCGATCGACGGCAAGCTCGAGGCGCGCTTTCGGGGGCCGAACGTGATGGCCGGCTACTGGCGCGCAAGCGGCGACGACGCGCGCGAGGTGTTCGACGACGAAGGCTACTACCGCAGCGGCGACGCGGTGCGCTTCGTCGACCCGCGGCGTCCGGAGATCGGGTTGATGTTCGACGGCCGGATCGCCGAGGATTTCAAGCTGTCGACGGGGACCTTCGTGAGCGTCGGGCCGATGCGCGCGCGGATCGTGTCGAACGGCGCGCCGTACGTGCAGGACGCGGTCGTGACCGGGATGAACCGTGACGACGTCGGCGCGATGATCTTTCCGCGCGTCGACGATTGCCGCCGCCTTGCGGGCGAGGGGCCGGACGCCGACGTGCACGCCGTGCTGCAGGCGCCGGCCGTGCGCGCGTTCTTTGCGGATCTGTTGCAGCGGTTGAATCGCGACGCGACCGGCAGCGCGACGGTCATCACGCGGCTGTGCCTGCTCGACACGCCGCCGTCGCTCGATCTCGGCGAAATCACCGACAAGGGTTCGATCAACCAGCGCGCGGTGCTGACGCAGCGCGCGGCCGTGATCGAAGCGATGTATGCGCGCGACGCGGCCGATGCGGGCGTGATCGTCGCCGGCGCGGCGCGCGGCGCATAAGGCGCGCATGCGGCGGCGCGTCTACCGCGCCGCGCGCACTTTCACAGATCCAGCACCAGCAGCGGCGTGACCGCACGCGAACAGCACGGCAGCATCTGATCGTTGGCCGCGCGTTCGTCGTCGGTCAGATAGACGTCGCGATGATCGGGCGTGCCGGACAGCACGCGCGTGAGGCAGGTGCCGCACACGCCTTGCTCGCACGATACCGGCACGTCGATTCCGCAGCCGCGCAGCGCGTCGACGATCGTCGTGCCGGCCGGCACGTCGACGACGCGGCCCGATTGTGCGAGCGATACCTGGAATGCGTGGTCGGCTCCGTCTTCGCCCGGGGCAGTTGCGGTGCCTGAGCTAGCCGCACCTATGCCGGCCGCACCTAAGCCGGCCGCGCCGAAATACTCCCGATGCACGTTCGCAGGATCCCAGCCGGCTTGCTCGGCCGCCGCGAGCACGGCGCCGATGAACCCGCCGGGGCCGCACACGTACAGGTGCGTGCGCGCATCCGGCTTCGCGAGCACGTGCGAGAAATCGATGCGCTGGCCGCCCGGCGCGTCGTCGAACCAGAGCCGCGTGCGGGCCTTGAGCCCGGGTGTGTCGAGCCGGTCGAGGAACGCGGCGCGCGCCGGCTCGCGCGCGCAGTAATGCAGTTCGAATGACTGACCGGTCTCGATCAGGTGCGCGGCCATGCTGAGCAGCGGCGTGATGCCGATGCCGCCGGCGAGCAGCACGGTGTGCGCGGCCCGCGGGTCGAGCGGGAAGTGGTTGCGCGGCGCGCTGATGTCGAGCGTCGTGCCGGGCTCGCATGCGTGCATCGCGAGCGAGCCGCCGCGCGACGCGGGCTCGCGCAGCACGCCGAGTCGGTAGACGCCCGTCTCCGACGGGCTGTTGCACAGCGAATACTGGCGGACGAAGCCGCCGACGTGGACGTCGATATGCGCGCCGGCCGTAAACGGCGGCAGCGATGTGCCGTCTGCCGGTGCGAGTTCGAACGCGCAGATGTCGGTCGCGACGGGAAGCTTGCGGATGAGCGTGACTTTCATGGGAATGGTGGGGTAGGGGCGCCGCACCGCCATGCGGCGGCGATGCGGCACGCAGTCAGCACGGCAGCGCGACGGCGCGCTCCTGGTCGATCAGCCGGTCGAGCACGCGTCGCGACTGCACGCCACCCGCGTCGATGTTCAGCTTCAGCAGCGGCCGGTCCGGCCAGCGCAGCAGGTTGCGCTGTTGCGCTTCGAGCATGTCGAGATCCTCGGCGAAGATCGCGCCCTGTCCGTTGCGGATCGTCTCCGTCAACGCGCGGTCGTCCACCGCGAAACTGCGCGCCATCCCCCAGAAGTACCAGATCGACGTCTCGGTTTCCGGCGTGATGAAATCGACGACGATGCTCGACACCTTGTCGCGCGGGTCCGCGTGATAACCGCCCTTGCCCGCGTGCGCGACGCCCACCTCGATCATCACGTGGCTCGGCGGCGTGAAATGGCAGATCTGCCAGCGATCGCAGCGCACGTCGTCGGCGAGCCCGTTGCCGCGCAGCGCGGCGGCCCAGAACGGCGGCGGCACGATGCCTTCCATGAAGCGGCTGGTCGTGACCGTGTCGCCGTTCACCTTCGTCGCGGGCGGCGCTTCCTCGATCTCCGGCTGCCCGATGCTCGATGCATGCACGTAGGTCTCGTGCGTGAGGTCCATCAGGTTGTCGATCATCAGCCGGTAATCGCAGTCGATGTGATAGAGACCGCCGCCATACGCCCAGCCCGGATCGTCGGCCCAGTGCAGCCGGTGAATCGTCGCGGGGTCGGCCTGGGCCGGGTCGCCCGGCCACACCCACACGAAGCCGTGCCGCTCGACGGCCGGATAGCGGCGGATCGCCGGAATGCCGCCGACGCGCTGACACGGCATGCTCGTGCACTTGCCGTCCGCGCCCATCGTCAGCCCGTGATAGCCGCACACGAGCCGGCCGTCGCGCACGGTGCCGAGCGACAGCGGCGCGCCGCGGTGCGGGCAGAAATCCTCGAGCGCGGTGACCGCGCCGTCCGCGTCGCGGAAGAACACCATGCGTTCGCCGCAAATCTGCCGCCCCAGCGGCTTGCCGGCGAATTCGTCCGGCGTGCAGGCCACATACCACGCGTTTTTCAGGAACATACGTCTCCTCCATGGCGTGTGCGCACGCCGTGTGTGTCGTCGGATGAGCGGCGCGTCGTGCGCCGCGCGAAGGTGCCGCGTGCCGGTCAGCCGGCGTCGCGGCGAATCAGGTTGCCGCCCTTGAGCTTCGTCATCGCGCGCTGGCTGTCGAGCACGCGCCGCAGGTTGTCGTGCGCGATCTGCGCGTGTTCGCGCATCAGCGCTTCCGCGCGCGCGCCCTGGCGATGTTCGATCGCGTCGAGCACCGCGCGATGCTGGGCTTGCGCGACGATCAGCGTTTCGTGCGCGCGCGGATCGAGCGACTGCACGACGACGAACGCGCTCGCGGACGCGAACGGCAACGTCGCGACCTTGTCGATCTGCCGCGCGACGACGTCGCTGCCGGCCGCGGCCGCGAGCAGCCGGTGGAAGCGGGCATTCGCGTCGACGTAGCGCGAGAACGTGTCGTCGGTCAGCGGGCCGGCGAGCAGGACGTCGATCTCGTCGGCGCACGCGCGCAGGTCGCGCAGCATCGACGGCGGCACGCCACGTTCGGCCGCGAACCGTGCGGCGAGCCCTTCGAGCGTGCCGCGCAGTTCGATCGCATCGCCGATCTCGCGCGCCGAAAACGCGCGTACCGCAAACCCGCCGGTCGCGATCGGCTCGATCAGCCCTTCTTCCTGGAGCCGGATCAGCGCCGCCCGAACCGGCGTACGCGATACGCTCAGCCGCTCGACGACCCACAGTTCGGAAATGCGTGCGCCGGGCGCGAGCTCTCCGCCGACGATGAGCTCGCGCAGGCCGAGCAGCGTGCGGACCGTTTGCGACGGGGAGGCGGCGCGCGTGTCGGAAGTCGAAGCGTCGAGGTCGGTCATGGCGGATATCGGGGGTTGTGCCGCGTTGCCGGTGCCGGCGTGCGGAGTTATCAGGCTACTTGATAAAATTGTATACATCGCCGCCGCGCGTTCAAGCTGAATCGTGCAAATCAGCGGGTAAACCACGATCGAAACCGCCGAGTCGGGTTCATGTTGTATACAGCGTGGCAGTTGCGGCGATTCGGGCGATGCGAGCCTGTCCGCCATGCGGGCCGCGTGAGGTAAGATGGCCCGCGACATTCCTCCCGACACCTTCATGAGTTCGACACCCGTCAAACCGGCCGGCGCGAAACGCGCTGCCCGTGCTACCGAGGCCAGGCCGCCCGTGCGTGCCCAGCAGCGGCTGACCTACCTGATCGGCAATCTCGATCGGCTGCTGCGTCGCCAGATGAGCGATGCGCTCGCACCGCTCGGCGTGACGCTCGCGCAATACACGGCGCTGTCGGTGCTCGAAGCGCGCGGCGCGTTGTCCAATGCGCAGCTCGCGGTGCGCTCGTTCATCACGCCGCAATCCGCGAACGAGGTGATGGTCGCGATGGCGGCACGCGGCTTCGTCACGCGCGAGGCCGATCCGAATCATGGCCGCGTGATCCTGCTGCGCCTGACCGACGAAGGCTCGGCGATCCTGCGCGAATGCGAACGGGTGCTGCGGCCGCTCGAGCGCCGGATGCTCGGCGACGACCTCACCGCCGCCGACGCCGTGCAGGTCCAGCGCACGCTCGAACTGTTCGTGCGCAACCTGCGCGACTGAGCCGCGTTTTCGCGACACTCGTCGTTTCGCACGGCCTTGCCCGGCCGGCTTCCGCGCGCATTGCGGGTTAACACCGGCGTACCGCGCACTTGAAATATCAGGTTACCTGTTATTAAATCGTCCCGTCCCCCGATGGGATGACGGTCCGCACGACCGGCTGGTCGCGCGGATTTTATTTCGGACAATGAATCAGGCTACCTGATAATTTCTGGCGCATGGTCCGATCACGACAAAGACACCGCGCATGCGTCCCGGCATGACGCGCAGTACAAGGTTTGGAGACGACATGGACACTTCCGTTGCCGAGAGGCCGGCCGTCGCGACGACGCTCGGCCTGTGTTTCGCGATCGCGTTGCTAGAGGGGCTCGACCTGCAGTCGGTCGGCGTCGCCGCGCCGCGCATGGCGCACGAGTTCGGGCTCACGGTTTCGCAGATGGGGCTCGCGTTCAGCGCGGGCACGTTCGGCCTGTTGCCGGGCGCGATGCTCGGCGGCTGGCTCGCCGACCGGATCGGCCGCAAGCACGTGCTGATCGCGTCGGTCTGCCTGTTCGGGCTGCTGTCGATCGCGACCGCGCAGGTGTCGAGCTTTGCGATGCTGGTCGTCGTGCGTGCGCTGACCGGCCTCGGCCTCGGCGGTGCGATGCCGAACCTGATCGCGCTGTCTTCCGAAGCAGCCGACGCGCGCTCGCGCAGCAGCGCGGTCGCCGTGATGTATTGCGGCATTCCGTTCGGCGGCGTGATCGCGTCGCTGATCGGGGTGCTGCTGGCCGGCGACACCGAGTGGCGGCACATCTTCTACGTCGGCGGCATCGGGCCGCTGCTGCTCGCCCCGTTGCTGCTCGCGCTGCTGCCGGAATCGCGCGCGTTCCTCGACGTCAGCGCATCGGGCGCCGCGCGCCCAGGCGTTGCGCACACGCTGTTCGGCGGCGCGCGCACGGGCACCACGCTCGCGCTCTGGCTCAGCTATTTCTGCACGCTGATCGTGCTGTATTTCCTGCTGAACTGGCTGCCTTCGCTGATGGCGGCGAAGGGGCTCGCGCGCAGTCAGGCCGGAATCGTGCAGATCTTCTTCAACATCGGCAGCGGCCTCGGCGTGCTTGGAATCGGCATGTCGATGGACCGGATGCGGCCGTCGCGGGTCGTCGGCGGCATGTACGCGGGGATCGTGCTGTCGCTCGCCGCGCTCGCGATCGCGCCCGGGCTCGTCTGGCTGTCCGCCGCGGCGTTTGCGGCCGGGATGTTCGTCGTCGGCGGCCAGTCGGTGCTGTATGCGCTGGCCGCGATGTACTACCCGACCGCAATGCGCGGCACCGGCGTCGGCTCCGCGGTCGCGGTCGGCCGGCTCGGCTCCGTGGTTGGCCCGCTCGCGGCCGCCGAGCTGCTCGCGATGGGCCGTAGCGCGTCGGTCGTGATCGGCGCGAGCATCCCCGTCACGCTGGTCGCCGCCATCGCGGCGCTGGTGCTGATCCGCAGGCCGCAGGCACACGACTGAGTTTCTTTACTTTCACCCACGAGCGCCGGCAGAGCGCGATATCGACGCAGGTCTGGAGACATTAACCATGAAGCACACCAAAGCCTTGCTGGCGGCCGGCGCATGCGCGCTGGCCGCGACCAGTGCGCACGCGCAATCGAGCGTGACGCTGTACGGGATCATCGACACCGGCGTCGAATTCGTGTCGCACGCGAACGCGGCCGGCGACCACGTGGTGCGGATGCCGGGCGTGACCGGCGAGATGCCGTCGCGCTGGGGCCTGCGCGGCAGCGAGGATCTCGGCGGCGGTTATCAGGCGGTATTCACGCTCGAAAGCGGCTTCAACGTGCGCGGCGGCGATCTCGGCCAGGGCGGGCGGCTGTTCGGGCGGCAGGCGTTCGTCGGGCTGAAGGGCGGCTTCGGCACGCTCGCGTTCGGCCGCCAGTACACGATGACCTACCTCGCGCTGCAGGGCGCGGACATCATCGGCCCCGACATCTACGGGCTCGGTTCGTTCGACGCGTACGTGCCGAACGGCCGCGCCGACAACGCGGTGACCTACCTGGGCACCTATCGCGGCGTGACGCTCGGCGCCGCCTATTCGTTCGGCCGCGACAGCGCCGGCACCGGCAACTCGCCGGGGCAGGGCACGTGCGCGGGGCAGGTGCCGGGCCACGCGGTCGAATGCCGCGACTGGTCGGCGATGCTCAAGTACGACAGCGCATATTTCGGCGCGGCGGCGTCGTACGAGGAGCAGCGCGGCGGCACCGGCGCGGCCGCGAACTTCTTCGACGGCGTCGCGCCGGTCGCGTTCACGAGCAGCGCGGGCAAGGACGCACGAATTCACGTGAGCGCGTATGCACAGGCGGCGGGCGCGCGGATCGGCGCGGGCTGGATCGGGCGGCGCGTGTCGACCGGTTCGCCGGCCGCGCCCGGCGCGCATTCCGACCTGTTCTTCGTCGGGGCGTCGTATACGGTCAAGCCCGATTTCGTCGTCGACGGCGAAGGCTACCGGATCGTCAACAGCGCACACGACACGCGCGCGACGATGGCGACGCTGCGCGCGACCTATCTGCTGACGAAGCGCACGTCGGTCTACGCGCAAAGCTCGTATCTGTGGAACAGCGCGCACGCACGCTACGCGGTCAGCGGCGGTGGCCCCGGCACGACGCCGGGCGAAGGGATGGGGCAGCTCGGCGCGATGGTCGGCGTCAAGCACATGTTCTGAGTCGGCAGCCTGAACAACGGGAGGTATCTTGAACAGAAAATCTGCATTCCTCTGCATTGCGCCGCTGTCCGCCGCGATACTCGCCGGTTGCGGCGGCGACGATTCGGTCAGCTCCGCGCCCACGCACCTGAGCGCGGCGACGCCGGCCGCGATGGCGCAGACCTGCGACGCGCTCGCCGCGAAGCTTGCGTATGCGAACACGTCGTTCACGTCGGTGACGACCGCGGCCGCCGGCGCGCTGACGGTGGCCGGCCAGCCGATCGCCGAGCACTGCGTGATCGAAGGGAACATGAACCCGCGCGTGAGCGCGGTGGACGGCCAGACCTACGCGATCGGCTTCGAGATGCGCTTGCCGAAGGCGTGGAACGGCCGCTTCTTCTACCAGGCGAACGGCGGGCTCGACGGCAACGTCGTGACCGCGACCGGCGAGATCGGCGGCGGCGGGCCGCTGACCGATGCGCTGAACCAGGGCTTCGCAGTGATCAGCTCGGATTCCGGGCACAGCGCCGCGCAGAACCCGCTGTTCGGCCTCGATCCGCAGGCGCGGCTCGACTACGGCTACGGCGCCGTCGACGCGCTGACGCCGATGGCGAAGCAGGTGATCCGGCTGGCCTACGGCAAGGCGCCCGATCGCAGCTATTTCGGCGGCTGCTCGAACGGCGGGCGTCACGCGATGGTCACGGCGGTGCGCAACCCGGGCGACTACGACGGCATCATCGCGGGCGATCCGGGCTTCCATTTGCCGAAGGCGGCGATCGGCGAGATGTACGGCGCGCAGCAGTTCGCGAAGATCGCGTCGGCGACGGGATCGAACGGGCTGCCGGACATCCGCAGCGGCTTCACCGATGCCGAGCGCCAGTTCGTCGGCGCGAAGATCCTCGACAAATGCGACGCGCTCGACGGCGTGGCCGACGGGATGGTGCAGGACGTCGCCGCGTGCCAGGCGCACTTCAGCGTCGAGACGGACATCCCGACCTGCGCGAACGGCACGCGTACCGGCGCATGCCTGACGACCGCGCAGAAAACCGCGCTCGAGAACGTGTTCGCGGGGGCGCACAACAGCGCGGGCACGGCGCTTTATGCGAGCTTTCCGTACGATCCGGGCGTGGCCGGCGGCGGCTGGGCCGCGTGGAAGCAATCGAATTCCATCACGCTCGATCCGGTCGCGATGGCGTTCACGTTCATGTCGCCGCCGAAAAGCACCGCGACGCTCGCGAACCTGCCCGGTTTCGCGCTCGGCTTCGACATGGACAACGACGCGCCGGCGATCTTCGCGACGAACGGCGTGTACACGCAATCCGCGTGGTCGTTCATGACGCCGCCCGACGAGACGAACCTGGCCGCGCTGAAGTCGCGCGGCGCGAAGCTGCTCGTCTATCACGGCACCGGCGACCCGGTGTTCTCGTTCAACGACACGAGCGACTGGTACCAGCGGGTCGCGCAGGCGAACGGCGGCGATGCGTCGAGCTTCGCGCGCTTCTATCCGGTGCCCGGGATGAACCACTGTGCGGGCGGGCCGGCGGCCGACCAGTTCGACATGCTGACGCCGCTGGTTGCGTGGGTCGAGCAGGGGCAGGCGCCCGCCGCGATCGTGGCCGCCGCGCGTGATGCGACCAACGCGGTGCCGAATGCGGACGTGCCCGCGTCGTGGGGGGCTGGGCGCACGCGTCCGCTGTGCCCGTATCCGCAGGTGGCGCGCTACAACGGCTCGGGCGACGTGAATTCGGCGGCGAGCTTCATTTGTCGTTAACGTAGCCGTGGATGGGAGGCGGCCGGCGCACGCGGTTGTGCGCCGGCCGCTTCATTGCCGCACTCATTCGCCGGGTTCGACCGGCACCTCGAGCCCGACCTTCACGCGGCTCATGCTCACCAGCGTCTTGAACCGCTTCACGTTGTTGTTCGCGAAGAACAGCTCGCGCGTGAGCGCGTTGTACTGATCCATATTGCGCACGGCGAGGATCAGCACGAAATCCCATTCCCCCGTCACGTAGTAGCACTGCTGGATCTGCGGGCACCGCTCGAAGGACCGCTTCATCGCGTCGAGCTGGTCGATCTGCTCGCTTTCGACCTCGACGTTCACGACGATCGTCAGCGGATGATCGACCTTGTCCGGCGCGACCACGGCCGTGTAGCGCTCGATCACGCCGTCTTCAGCAAGACGCCGCAAGCGCCGGTTCACGGCGGCGGTCGACAGGTTGACGCGCGTGCCGAGCTCGGCCTGCGGCGTCTGTGCGTCGCGCTGGATTTCCATCAGCAGCTTGCGATCGAACGCATCGAGCGGGGTGGACATGATGGTCTGAAACCTCGAAAGAATGAGAAATTTTTGCGTCGGAGCGACTGATTTGGCGAATTAATTGATCGGCATGCGCAATATTATTTTCCAACCGGCGGCGCGTGCAACCCGCGCTTGCCCGATCCGACCCACCCGACGGACCGCTGGCGCGGTCCGGCTCCGGAGCCTTTCGCCATGCTGATCGCCAACCCCCGCGCATCGCGCGCCGCCTATCCCAACGCGTTGCGCCGCGTGATGAACATCGCGTCGGCCGACGAAAGCGGCGCGTGGCTCGCGCACTGGCCGCTCGTCGGCAACGCGCGCACGCCGCTACGCGCGCTGCCGGATCTCGCCGCGCGGCTCGGCGTCGCGAGCGTCAGCGTGAAGGACGAGTCGTGCCGCTCGCCGCTCGGCAGCTTCAAGGCGCTCGGCGCGCCGATTGCGCTGCTGCGGCTCGTGAAGCGCCTGCGGCGCACCCACGATCTCGATCCGCAAGGGCTGATCACGGGCCGCTACGCATCGCTGCTGGTCGACCTGACGGTGATCAGCGCGACCGACGGCAATCACGGCCGCGCGCTGGCGGCTGCCGCGCGCGCGATCGGCTGCGGCTGCGTGATCGTGCTGCACGCGAATGTCGACGCCGAACGCGAACGCGCGATCTCGGCGTACGGCGCACGGATCGTGCGCATCGCGGGGAACTACGACGAGTCGGTCGTCTGCGCGGCGCAGCTTGCGCAGGCGAACGGCTGGTATGTCGTGTCGGATACGTCGTACGACGGTTACGAGGCGATTCCGCGCGACGTGATGCAGGGCTACGGCGTGATCGCCGCCGAGGCCGCCGCGCAGGCGGCGCATGACGATGGGCGACCGTTCACGCACGTGTTCCTGCAGGGCGGTGTGGGCGGCCTCGCGGCGGGCGTCGCGAGTTACCTGTGGGAGCGCGATGGCGCGCAGCGGCCGCATTTCATCGTCGTCGAGCCGCGCCAGGCCGATTGCCTGTACCAGAGCGCGCTCGCGGGACGCGCGACCAAAGCGAGCGGCAGCGTCGATTCGGTGATGGCCGGGCTCGCATGCGGCGAGGCGTCGCCGCTCGCGTGGGATTTCCTCGAGATGTGCATCGACCACTTCATGCTGATCGGCGACGACGATGCGGTGCAGGCGATGCGCGGCCTCGCGGCCGGCAGCGAACGCGACGTGCCGCTCGTCGCCGGCGAATCGGGTGCGGCGGGCGTCGCGGGGCTGGACGTGCTGATGCGCGACCCTGCGAGCGCGCGGCAGGCGGGGCTCGACGCGCATTCGCGCGTGCTGGCGATCAATACGGAAGGTGCAACGGCGCCGTCCGTGTACCGAAACTGCGTCGGCGAGACGGCCGACGCGGTGCTCGCGCGGCAGCGCGACTGGCTGAACCGCGCGACGGTAGCGGCCTGAACGACACAACGACCGACGAGGCAAGCGCAATGGACACAATGGAAGAGAGCACGCTGCAGGGGCAACTGAAGGCCTGGCGCCGTCATCTGCATCAGTTTCCGGAGACGGGTTTCGAAGAGGTGAACACGTCGGACTACGTCGCGCGCATCCTGACGACGCTCGGGCTCGACGTGCATCGCGGGATCGGCGGCACGGGGCTCGTCGCGAACCTGACGGTGGGTACCGGCCGGCGCGCGATCGGCATCCGCGCGGACATGGATGCGCTGAACATCGCCGAACACGCGCCGGGCCGCGAACATGCGTCGCGCACGCCCGGCAAGATGCATGCGTGCGGGCACGACGGCCACATGTCGATGGTGCTCGGCGCGGCGCAGCTGCTGGCCGAACGCAAGGATTTCGACGGCACGGTGCGCTTCATTTTCCAGCCGGCCGAGGAGCATGGCCGCGGCGCGAAGTCGATGATGGCCGACGGGCTGTTCGAGCGCTTTCCGGTCGACGCGATCTTCGGCGCGCACAACATGCCGGGCATGCGCGCGGGCACGTTCTCGACGCGCGCGGGCGGCATCATGGCGAGCGAGGACAATTTCGTGATCCGAATCGACGGGCGCGGCACGCATGCGGCGCGTCCGCACATGGGCATCGATCCGATCGTGATCGGTTCGCAGATCGTGCTCGCGCTGCAGACGATCGTGTCGCGCAATCTCGATCCGGGCCAGCAGGCGGTGATCTCGTGCACGGAGTTCATCACCGACGGGCTGCGCAACGTGCTGCCGTCGACCGTGACGATCAGGGGCGACACGCGCAGCTATTCGCGCGACGTGCAGGCGCTGCTGGAAACGCGGATGCGCGAGATCAGCGAAGGGATCTGCCGCACGCACGGCGCGACCTGCACGTTCGACTACACGCACGAGTTCGCACCGACGGTGAACTCTCCGGAATGGATCGACGCGGCTGTGCAGGCCGCGGCGCAGATCGCAGGCGCCGACGCGGTGAACGCCGACGTGCAGCCGATGATGATCTCGGAGGATTTCGGCGCGTTCCTGCAGGTCGTGCCCGGCAATTTCGTGTTCATCGGCAACGGCGAAGCGGCCGAGCGCGGCGGCGTGCCGCTGCATAACGCGACGTACGATTTCAACGACGAGATCCTGCCGGTCGGCGCGCGTTATTTCGCGGAAGTGGCGCGGCGCGCGTTGCGGGCAGCGTAGCGGGTAGCGCGGTGGGTGCGCGCCAGCCGTGGCCGCTGCGCCGCACCGCGCATCACGTCACACCAGTTCGCCCAGGCACGCGTCGAATTGCGCGACGAGTTGGTCGACATCGTCGGCTGTTGTCTGCGGGCACACGAGCATCATGTTGTGGAACGGCGTGATCAGCACGCCGCGATTCAGCAGGTACAGGTGCACGATGTGTTCGAGTTCGCTGTCGAGCTGTGCCCCGGCAAGCGTGCCGTTGCGCGGCGGTGTGGGCGCGAACTGAAACTCGGTGCGCGCGCCGATGCGCGTCACGCACCACGGCAGCCCGTGTTTCGCGATCGCCTGTTCGAGCCCGGCGGCCAGCTGCGCGGCCAGTTCGAACATGTGCGCATACGCGGCGTCGGTCGCGACTTCGGCCAGCGTCGCGCGCATCGCATGCATCGCGAGCATGTTCGCGGTGAGCGTCGTGCCGATTCCGGAGTGACCGGGCGGCGCGTTCAGCTTCGCCTGCTTCGCACGTTCCGCGAATGCCGCGCTGAAGCCGTACACCGCGCACGGCACGCCGCCCGCGATCGGCTTGCCGACCACCAGCAGGTCCGGTTCGAGATCGTGCGCGACCGCGTAGCCGCCCGGGCCGCTGCTGATCGTGTGCGTCTCGTCGATCACGAGCAGCGTGCCGTAGCGGCGCGTCAGTTCGCGTGCTGCTTCCCAGAAGCCCGGCTCGGGCAGCACCATTCCGATGTTCGTCATCGCGGGCTCGGCGAGTACGCACGCGACATCGCCATCCTTCAGCGCCGCTTCGAGCGCATCCAGATCGTTGAATTCGACGACGCGCGTGTTCGCGAGCAAGTCGTACGACTGCCCGAGCAGGCTGTCGCGCTGCACCGGGCGGCCGTCGACGAGATCGACGAACACGTCGTCGACCGTGCCGTGATAACAACCGTTGAACACGACGATCGTGTTGCGGCCGGTCGCCGCGCGGGCCCAGCGCAGCACGAAGCGGTTCGCGTCGCTCGCGCTCAGCGCGAACTGCCAGACCGGCAGCCGGAAGCGGCGCGCGAGTTCGCGCGACACCCACGCGGCGTCCTCGCTCGGCAGCATCGTCGTGTAGCCGCGCGTGGCCTGCTCGACGAGTGCGCGCGCGACCGGTTCGGGCGCATGGCCGAACATCGCGCCGGTGTCGCCGAGGCAGAAATCGACATAGCGATGGCCGTCGACGTCGGTGAACGTCGCGCCGCGCGCTTCCTTCACGTACAGCGAGAACGGGGTCGACCAATCCTGCATCCAGTGCAACGGCACGCCGAACAGCAGGTGCTCGGACGCTTCCGCGGACAGCGCGCGGGAGGTCGGCATGGCTTCGGTGAAGGCGCGGCGTTCGCGGTCGAACAGTGCGCGGGCGCGGATGAGGTCGACTCCGTGGCGGGAAGGCAAGTGGGGCTCCGGGGCTGTGAAGATGGGAAACGATAGCGTGGGCGACGGGGGGCTGAACAGGGGCGGAATTACGGAGGCGGGTTGGTAGCGGGCGGGTGCGGAGGTTCGAACCGACTGCGACGGCGACGGCACGACACGAGCCGGCGCAGGGCGGCGGTCGTGGTGGATGGCGAGCAGGGACATCGCTCCGGCAAGCGTCGTCGACTACGGATTCTTGTTGGAGTTTTTGCGCATAAACATACGACAACATATCTCTAAAGATGCACTCGCAGATGTGAGTGTGCGCACACATCTAGTGTAATAAGGCAGAAAAAACAGGGTAAACGACAAATACGTGTCCGGCTTCGATCGCGTCTAGACTGCGCGATGTAGTACGACGACGTATAAATAACGCTCCGCCGCCCGGCGCGTCGATACCCTCATACACTGAAGGAGTGCCCATGGCCGCAAACAGCCGTCGTCCGTTTTCGTTTGTCCGATCGCCCTCGTCGAAGCGGGTGTCGCGCCGCGCATTCATCGGCTGGACCGGCGCACTCGCCGGCGGCGCCGTGCTCGGCGGACCGTTCGCGGCCACCCGGGCTTTTGCGGGAGGCAGCATGCCCAATGCATCGGCGGTCGACCTGGTCTGGGGCGAACATGGCGCGGCGGCGCGCATCGCCGCGTCGCTCGCGCACGTGTCGCGGCTCGCGCTGCGCGGACGCGACTTCGACGTGACGCACTACGGCGCGCGCCCGTGCGCGACGGTCGCGCAAACGTCGCCGTACAACGTCGCGAAGTCGCCGGTGAGCCCGGGTTCCGAACTGACGACCGCACCCGGCGCATTCGATTCGCGTCCGGCGTTTCTCGCGGCGATCGACGCGTGCCGCCGCGAGGGCGGCGGCCGGGTCGTCGTGCCGTCCGGCAACTGGTATTGCGCGGGGCCGATCGTGCTGCAGAGCAACGTGACCTTCCACCTGAGCGCGAACTGCACGATCTACTTCAGCCCGAACCCGGCCGACTACGCGAAGGACGGCCCAGTCGATTGCGGCGCGAACGGCCGCCTGTACTACAGCCGCTGGCAGGCGAACGATTGCCTGAACTACGGTGCGCCCGTCTACGCGCGCAACGCGACGAACATCGCGCTGACGGGCGAGGGCCCGACCTCGGTGCTCAACGGGCAGGCGATGACGCCGTTCTCCGGCAGCGGGGCCGGCAGCGTGTGCTGGTGGACCTACAAGGGCTCGTCGGGCGCGTACGGCGCAGCCGCGGGGGTACCGGGCCAGGCGTATGCGAACCCGAACAACGTCGACCTGCGGATCGTCGCGCCCGCGATTCCCGACGCGCTCTACGCGCTGCTCACGTCGCCGGTCACGCCGTGGCAGCAGGACCAGAACTATCTGCCCGCGCTGTCCGAGGCCGGCGTGCCGGTCGAGAAGCGCATCTTCGGCCTCGGCCATTACCTGCGGCCGTGCATGATCGAATTCATTGGCTGCACGAACGTGCTGATGGAGAACTACCAGACGCAGAACACGCCGTTCTGGCAGCACCATCCGACCGCATCGCGCCATGTCGTGATTCGCGGCGTGACGACGAACAGCATCGGCCCGAACAACGACGGCTTCGATCCGGACGCGTGCACCGACGTGCTGTGCGAGGACTGCACGTTCAATACCGGCGACGACTGCATCGCGATCAAGTCGGGCAAGGATCGCGACACCGAATACGGCCCCGCGAAGCGGCACCTGATCCGCAACTGCACGATGAACAGCGGGCACGGCGGCATCACGCTCGGCAGCGAGATGGGCGGCGGCGTCGAGCAGATCTATGCGACGAACCTGTCGATGCTGAACGCGAACTGGCAGACCAACCCGCTGAACATCGCGATCCGCGTGAAGACCAACATGAATCGCGGCGGCTACGTGAAGGATTTCCACGTGAAGGGCGTCACGCTGCCGAACGGCCTGACGCAGAAGGGCGGCGGCTACGGCAGCGCGCTGCTCGCGGGCAGCCCGATCAACGCGAGCGTGCCGCTCGGCGTCGTCACGCCGTCGGCCGGCAACCCGTCGGCCGCGCAGGGCGGCATCATCACGTTCGATTGCGACTATCAGCCCGCGAACGACGCGGTGCGCACGCGTCCGCCGGTCGTGCAGAACGTGACGATCTCGGGCGTGAAGGCGAGCAATGTGACGCTGAACGGCGTGACCGCATCGTGCTTCCAGGCGATCGTCGCGCAGGGGCCGGTCGCGTTCGACTACAACGGCACGCCGCCCGCGCCGGCCGTGCAGCCGATCTCGGGCGTGACGATCAGCGATTGCGACTTCGGCACGCCGGTTGCGTCAGGCACGCCGACGGTCACGTCGCCGGGGCCGATCTATGCGTTCAACGTGAGCGCGATGACGCTCGCGAACGTGACGATCGCCGGGCAGGTCGTCAACGCGACGATCTCCGACAAGCGGTGACGTGATGTGAATGAGCAGGGCGTGCGCGTACGTCGATCGATGCGCGCGCACGCAAACCGGATCGAACGCGTCAGGCCAGCGTCTTGACCATGTGATGCTCGTCGTAGAACCGCCCGTCGAGAAACATCGAGCGCGGCTCCGTGCCGAACCGGACAAACCCTTGCGACGCATACAGCCGCTCGGCGTTGGCGTTGACCTCGTTCACGCATAGCATCAGCTGCTTGCACTGCCACGCTTGCGATGCATGCGCGGTCGCGTTTTCGAGCAGCGTTTGCGCGATGCCTTGCCCGCGATACGCGGGATCGACGAACACGCCCCAGATCGTCGCCTTGTGCGCGATCTTCACGCGCGCATCGCGGCGCACGCCGGTGATGCCGACGAGCGTGTCGCCGTCGAATGCTCCGAACACCGCGCGCTCGTGGGTCGGCGTGATGCGCGTCGCGAATTCATCGACCGGTACCTGCGATTCTTCGTCGAGTGTCGGCAGGAAAGACGTGGGCGCGGTGTCGACCGCACGCAGGCGGACGGTCTGGAAACGGGCGGCGTCGGCCGCGTCGAGCAGGCGGGTCGTGATCGTCATCGGGGTATTCCGGTTTGGGGGACGTGCATGCCGGCGCGGGCCGTTGCGGCCGCGGGATGCATCGTGCTTATCCTAATAGGAATCCGGATGTCGCGTGGCGGCGTTCGATGCGTGTTGCATCCCGGCCGCGTCGCTCATCCGAGTGGGATCGCGTTTCGCGGTAGGTGCGCGTGTGACGGCAATGCGGCAGGTTTGAGCGGGCGAGCGGTGCAACGGACGTGCGAAACGTCGCGCGGGAAGCGGACACGCAGGCGGAGGCACTGCGGCGTACCGGCGGCGCGTGATGCGCGCCGCGTCGGCACGAAGGATGAGGATGACGTAAAACAGATGCGCCGTCGTGCCGTACCCGCACACGACATCACACGCGCAACGTGCGCCCGCTCAGGTTAGAGGGCGCACCGAACCGGCATCAATACCGCGACAGCTGATTGCCGTTGATCTGCACGCGATCGCCCGGCCGCAGGTTGCCCGGCGACTGCACGTCGAACGAGCGCGTCGAGCCGTCGCTGACCTGCACGTCGATCCGATAGCTGCTCGGCGGCTGCGCCGCGCCCATCTGCTGGCCGATCTGGTTGCCCGCGACCGCGCCGCCGAGCGCACCGATCACGGTGGCCGCATCGCGGCCGTGACCGCGGCCGACCTGGTTGCCGAGCACGCCGCCGATCAGCGCACCGACGACGGTGCCGGCGACGCCCGACGGGCCGACCGAGCCGTTGACCGGCTGGATGTTCGCGACCGTGCCGTACTGCGTGCCGTAGCCGTTGCCGTATTGCTGTTGCTGATTGCCGTACTGATCATACGGCTGCGACCCGTATTGCGGCTGGTTGCCGTACTGGTCGTACGGTTGCGGCGCCTGGTTCGGATAGGCCGGTTGCTGCTGCACGTAGCCCGGCTGCGAATACGCGGGCTGCGCATAACCGGGCGTCGCGTATTGCTGCTGCGGATAACCCGGCTGCGCGCCGTAATAACCCGGCGCGACGCAGGCGGTCAGCGGAAGCGCCGCCACGGCGACGAGCGAGGCGAACAGAACGGTCTTCGTGGAAGGCATGCGCATCATGTGTTTCCTGCATCGGCAACGTGTCCGCCGAAGGATTCCGGGACGGGTGGCGAACTCGGCGTGAGTATAAGGAATGGCCGGATGCACGTCCGGTGCGGCCGGGTAACAACGTGTAAAGTCTGTTGCCGCGTAAATCGCCGGCCGGGCGGGGCGCGCAAGCGTGGGCCGGCAACGGCGCGAGGCGGCCTTCGGGCGCTTGAGTTCCGGTGATGCCGCCGCTGCTCGGCCATCGGTATTTCCGCCGTTTCCACGTCGATCCAGCCCCATCGCCGCGCAATGAACCGCGGGCGCACACGCCGCGCATCGCGAAATCGAATGCGCGGCATCGCGACATTTAATTGGCCTCGGGCGGCAGCGTCCGATATCGTGGCCGGATTCCCTGCCAACGGTCGCGCCGCGCCGGCCGCGGTTCCTTCCCCTGTCCGCGCCGGTGTCGCGCAGCGACTGCCCCACATTCCGAGCCATGACCGATCGTATCTTCATCAACGCCGTCGACGCCGGCGGCCAGCCCATCAACCTCGTCGTCCGCGACGGCCGCTTCACCGCGATCGGTGCCGATTGCGCGGCTGCGCCCGGCACGGAAACGATCGACCTCGACGGGCGCGTCGTGCTGCCCGGCTTCGTCGACGGCCATATCCATCTCGACAAGAGCTTCGTCGGCGATCGCTGGGTGCCGCACGAATCGGTCGGTTCGCTGCGCGAGCGGCTCGCGGTCGAGAAGCGCCAGCTCGCGGCCGCACCGCCGATCGTCGAGCGCGCGAACGCGTTGATCGCGCAGGCCGCCGCGTTCGGCACGGTCGCGATGCGCAGCCACGTCGATGTCGATGCGACGACCGGCCTGTCGAACCTGCAGGCCGTGATGGCCGCGCGTGAACAATGGCGCGGGATCGTCGACATCGAACTCGTTGCGTTTCCGCAGGCCGGCGTCGTGACGTGCCCGGGCACCGCCGAGATCCTCGACGCGGCCGTGCGCGAAGGCGCGGACGTGGTCGGCGGGATCGACCCGACGACGCTCGACGGCGACGCGGACGGCCAGCTCGACATCGTGTTCGGCATCGCCGAAAAGCGCGGCGCGAAGATCGACATCCATCTGCACGAACCGGGCGACACCGGCATCGCGCAACTGCTGCGGATCGCGGCGCGCACGCGCGCGGCGGGGCTCGGCGGGCGCGTGAACGTGAGCCACGCGTATGCACTCGGCGAAGTCGGCTACGACGACGTTCAACGCACGGTGGCGGCGCTGGCCGAAGCCGGCGTGTCGATCCTGACGAACGCGCCGGGCGACTGCGCGTTTCCGCCGGTGCGGCAGCTGCGCGACGCGGGCGTGCACGTGTTCGCCGGCAACGACAACATCCGCGACGCGTGGTGGCCGTACGGAAACGGCGACATGCTGCAGCGCGCGATGATGGTCGGCTACCGGTCGGGCTTCTACACCGACGAAGCGCTCGGCATCGCGCTCGACATGGCAACGCACGCCGGCGCGCGCGTGCTTGGCAAGGATAACTACGGAATCGCGGTCGGCTGCGACGCGACGTTCGTCGCGGTGCGCGCGCCGAATGCGGCGGCGGCCGTCGCGGGCGTGCCGGCCGAACGCTGGGTGTTCCGCCGCGGCGAAAGCGATACCGGCGCGCCGTTCGCCCCCGCGCTGCGCTTCACGCGCTGACCGACCTGACCGCGGGCACGACACGCGCCGCGCCCGCTTCGCACTGACCGACCACACCGGAACCGACATGACGAACCTGCTGATCCGCAACGTCCGCACGAGCGCCGACGCCGCGCTCGACATCCTGATCGAAGGCGATCGCATCGCGCGCGTCGGCCCGTCGCTCGACGCGCCCGCCGGCTGCGCGATCGAGGACGGCGCGGGAGCGCTCGCGCTGCCCGGCCTCGTCGAAGGCCACACGCATCTCGACAAGACGCACTGGGGAATGCCGTGGTATCGCAACCAGGTCGGGCCGCGCCTCGTCGACCGCATCGAGAACGAACGGCACTATCGCGCGACGAGCGGCCATGACGCGGGCGTGGCATCGCTCGCGCTGGCGCGCGCCTTCCTCGCGGCCGGTACGACACGCATCCGCACGCACGTCGACGTCGATACCGAAGCCGGGCTGCGGCATCTGCGCGGCGTGCTCGCGACGCGCGAGACGCTGCGCGGGCAGGTCGAGATCCAGATCGTCGCGTTTCCGCAATCGGGCGTGCTCAAGCGGCCGGGCACCGACGCGCTGCTGTCCGACGCGCTGGCCGCCGGCGCCGACCTGCTCGGCGGGCTCGACCCGTGCGCGATCGAGGGCGATCCGGTCGAAGCGGTGGACGTGCTGTTCGCGATCGCAGAGCGCCATGGCCGCGGGCTCGACATCCACCTGCACGAGCGCGCGTCGATGGGCGCGTACTCGCTCGACCTGATCCTGCAGCGCACGGCCGCGCACGGCATGCAGGGGAAGGTCACGATCAGCCACGGGTTCTGTCTCGGCGATATCGCCGAACGCGAGCGCGACGCGCTGCTTGCGCGGATGGCCGAACTCGGCGTCGCGATCGTCACGACCGCGCCGGCGGCGGTGCCGGTGCCGCCGGTGGCCGCGTGCCGCGCGGCGGGCGTGACCGTCATCGGCGGCAACGACGGCGTGCGCGACACGTGGACGCCGTACGGTTCGCCCGACATGCTCGAACGCGCGATGCTGATCGGCATGCGCAACGATTTCCGCCGCGACGATGCGCTCGAAGTCGCGCTCGACTGCGTGACGCACAGCGCGGCGCGCGGTTGCGGGTTCGATGATTACGGGCTGCAGCCGGGCAGCCGTGCGGACGTCGTGCTCGTCGATGCGCTGACGTTCGCCGAGGCGGTCGTCGCGCGGCCGGTGCGGCGTCTCGTGGTGTCGTCGGGGAAGATCGTCGCGCGCGACGGCGCACTGGTCTGAGCGTCGCGTCGCCCCGGTATGATCCGGCTTTCAGCCGAATTTCCCGGGAGACGACGATGCGACGCACGACAGCGGCACGGGCCGCACGATGGATGGCGGCGGCCCTGTTCGCCGTGACGGCCGCGCATGCGGCGGCGGCCGGCCCGAGCGACGCGCAGCAGGAAGCCAATCGGCGGACGGTGCTCGCGTTCTACGAAAAAGGCTTGAACGAGAAAGACGCGGACGCCGCGCTCGCGTATGTCGGCGACCGCTACGTGCAGCACAACCCGAACGCGGCCGACGGCCGCGACGGCTTCCGCAAGTTCGTCGCGTTCCTGCGCGACAAATATCCGCAGTCGCACAGCGAGATCAATCGCTCGTTCGTCGACGGCGACTACGTGATCCTGCACGTGCACGCGGTGCGCGAACCCGGCACGCGCGGCAGCGCGATCATGGATATCTTCCGGCTGGAGAACGGCAAGATCGTCGAGCACTGGGACGTCAATCAGCCAGTGCCCGAGCAGGCCGCGAACGGGAACACGATGTTCTGAGTCGTTCCGGGGTGTGCAGGCCGTCGCCCGATTACTCTTCGTGCTCCAGCATCGCCGCGAGCGTCTTCGTCAGTTCGCTGACCATCGGGTCGGCCGTCGGCCGATGCAGGATCGCGATGTCCATGTGCTCGATCGGCGCGAAACCCTGCTTCGCGGTCAGCACGGTGTGCTCGTCGGTTACCACGCGGGCGGGCAGCACGCTGATGCCGAGCCCGTCGGCGACGGCGGCCTGGATGCCGCTCAGGCTCGACGTCGTGAAGCTGATCCGCCAACGGCGGCCGCGCTCCTCGATCGCCTTGATCATGTCGTCGCGATAGAGCCCGCGCGGCGGAAACACGACGATCGGCACCGGGTCGAGATCGATCGACGGATGCTGCGCGCTGTCGATCCAGCGCAGCTTCTCGGGCCAGCGCACGACGGCCTCGCGGCTGTCGCGCCGCTGCTTGATCAGCACGAGGTCGAGCTCGCCGCGATCGTATGCCGCGCTGATGTCGCGGCTCAGTCCGCACATCACTTCGAGCTTGACCTGCGGATGCTCGCGATTGAACGCGGCGAGCGCATGGGTCGTGCGGCCCGCCGCGAAATCGTCGGGCACGCCGAGCCGGATCGTCAGCGCGACCGTCGCGCCCGACAGCGCTTCCAGCATCTCGTCGTTCAGCGCGAGCATGCGCCGCGCATAGCTGAGCACCGTCACGCCCGCGTCGGTCGGCCGCACGTCGCGCGTGCCGCGGTCGAGCAGCCGATGTCCGGCGATTTCCTCGAGCCGGCGCACCTTCTGGCTGACCGTCGACTGTGTCGAGTGCAGGCGCGCGGAGGCCGTCGTGAAGCTGCCGCAGTCGGCGACCATCACGAGCGCGCGCAGCAGGTCGAGGTCGAACAGGGGTCTATTCATTTATGCACTTTTTCGGATTAGAACATTTCATTTCCAAATGCGTGCGACGATTTTTAACATGACCGGAGGCTGCGGGCAATCGCGGTTTTGCCGGACCTGGTGCGGTGTTGCGCGGGCGCGGTAGGTTTCAGCGGGGGCGGGTTGGTGCCGCGGTCAGACCCATACCTCTCGATAGAGATGAAGCGCCTTCGACCACGCAGCCAGGTTTTTCCAGATGACCCGAAGCGGCGTGCCAGAGCGCTCGGCGGCTTCCTCGGCCGCTTTCACCACGGCTGGCAATGGCACCTCGTCGAGGATGACGGTGAGTTGCGCTTCATATCCCGTCGGAATTTGGCCGCTCGCCAACGCGTCGACCAGCAGACGTTCGGTCAATTCGCCCTTGTAGCTGACGTTCGCGCTAACGACGGTTTTGTACAGACCGTTTTGAGCGGGCCGTGTCCGCGTCACGAGTTCGATGCCGAGCAAGCCGAGCAAAGGGATCAGCTTGTTGATGCCGAGCTCGTTGAGCTTGCCGGTTTCGAGCTGGTTCACGGTGAGGCGAGACAGTCCGGCGAGCTTGGCAAGCTGGGCCTGGGTAAGGTCGAGCTCTGCCCGCCGTTTCGCAACGGCCTGACCGATTTCATGGAGTTGCATGTTGACCTCCCGGCGTGGGTTCGGCGCTCTTGCATGTAAGGTATATCTTACATATTTGGGTGAGCCATTGCCTCCGTGCGATCGCTGGAGCGGTATAGTACGCATTGGCAATATCACCGGAGCGAGACCAAACGACACCCGTATAGACATCGTTGCTCGCCGGATATCAGGAAAAACACGCTCTGTGGCGAGCGTGCATCGCGCAGGGTAAACACCCGAAAACCACGTAAATCACCGCTATACAGGCTTGTTTCAAGCGCCATCCCTTTTTCTCGACTCCCTTCGAACGTCAATCGGTTCACTCCGTCTTCTCCCGCTTGCGCTCAAAAATTGAGCGGTCTAGACTGCAACGCAGTTTCATCGAAGTCCCCGTCTTCCGCGCACCGCGCCGGCATCCCGGCGCGGCGCCATCCACCGGACGCCGGCGGTCGCCCGCCACGTCGAGACTTTCAAGGACCCGCCATGAACCGCACTGCAAAGCTCTTCGTTACCGCGCTGGCGTTCGCGCCGCTCGTGTCGTTCGCGCAGGACACGTCGACGATCCGCTGGGGCATCGATCCCACGTATCCGCCGTTCGAGGCGAAGCAGCCCGACGGCTCGCTCGCCGGTTTCGACATCGACCTGCGCAATGCGATCTGCGAGGAACTGCATGCGAAGTGCGTGTGGGTCGAGCAGGGTTTCGACGGGATGATTCCGGCGCTGCGCGCGCGCAAGTTCGACGTGATCATGTCCGCGATGACGGCCACCGACGAGCGGCTCAAGCAGATCGACTTCTCGAACAAGCTGTACGCGTCGCCGGGCGCGCTGGTCGCGCCGGCCGGCTCGAAGCTGCTGCCGACCGCGGCGTCGCTCGCGGGCAAGCGCATCGGGATCGACCAGGGCACGACGCAGGAGGCGTACGCGAAGGCCGAATGGGCGACCAAGGGCGTGACGATCGTTTCGTATCAGAACCAGGACCAGGTGTACCAGGATCTCGTCAACGGCCGCCTCGACGCGACCTTCCAGGACAAGACGCAGGCCGGCTACTCGTTCCTGAAGACGCCGCGCGGCAAGGGCTACGCGTTCGCGGGCCCCGACGTGACCGACGTGCGGATCACCGGCTATGGCGTCGCGATGGGGCTGCGCAAGGGCGACGCCGACATGAAGAAGCGGCTGAACGACGCGATCGTCGCGATCCGCGCGAACGGCACGTACCAGAAGATCGCCGCGAAATACTTCGACTTCGACATCTACGGCGCGAAGCAGCTGACCGCCGCACCGTGACCCCGTGATTCATTCATCCGACAGGCACACCATGACGAGTATCCAGGATCGCGTCGCGAAAGCCGTGACGCCCGAACTGATCGCCGCGTTCCGCGAGGAAGGCGCAGTCTGCATCAAGGGCATTTTCTCGCCCGACGAAGTGGCCGCGCTCCGCGCCGGCATCGACACGAATCTCGCGCAGCCGAGCGAGCGCGCGAAAGTCGCGAGCCGGCCCGACGATCCGGGCTGGTTCTTCGAGGATTTCTGCAACTGGCAGCACAACGACGCGTATCGCGACTTCATCGTGCGCTCGCCGGCGCCGTCGGTGGCCGCCGCGCTGATGGGTACGGAGCACGTGCGGCTGCATCACGACCACCTGCTCGTGAAGGAGCCCGGTACGCGGCAGCGCACGCCGTGGCACCAGGACCAGCCGTACTACAACATCGAAGGCGACGACAACGTCAGCATGTGGATTCCGGTCGATCCGGTGCCGCTCGAATCGACGCTGGAATTTGTCGCGGGTTCGCATCTCGGGCCGTGGCTGATGCCGCGCACGTTCATGGACAAGGAAGCGAAGTGGTTCCCGGAAGGCAGCCTCGCGGACCTCCCCGATATCGAAGCCGACCGCGCGGCGTTTCCGATCCGCCACTGGGCGCTCGAGCCTGGCGACATGGTGTGCTTCCGGATGCTCACGCTGCATGCGTCGGGTGGCACGCAGAACCGCCGGCGCGCATTCTCGATCCGCTTCGTCGGCGACGATGTCCGTCACGCGCCGCGCCGCTGGAAAACGTCGCCCGAGTTCCCCGGGCTCGCGGATCAACTGCCCGACGGCGCGCCGCTCGACCACCCGTTGTTTCCGGTCGTGTGGTCGCGTGGGGAGGGGCAGGCCGGCGCGATCTGACCGGCGCGGGTCGCGAACACGGCGGCCGTTTCGGCATGAAACGGCCGCCGTGCGCAATGATGCGCGCGATGAAGGTTCAGGTCGGGTGGCGCCCGGCGCCCGGCTTGAAGCGCGAGCCGAGCCGGTAGCGGTTGCCCGGATGCAGGAAATGCACGAACGTGACGGGCAGCCCGTTCGTCCAGGTGCGGCGCGTGAGCGTGAGGCACGGCTCGTCGGCGCGCATGTCGAGCAGCCGCGCCTGCTCGCCGGTCGGCAGCGACGCGTCGACGACGTGCTCGATTTCCAGTTCGTAGTGCGACACGTTGTTGTACAGGTATTCGGACGGCGGCTCGATCTGGAAATCCTGATCGATGAAACCGGGCGCGGCGGCCGGGTTCACGTAGCGGTCCTCGAGCTGGATCGGGCGGCCGTTTTCTTCATGCACGCAGACCACATGAAACACCGGCGTGTTGACCGGCAGGCCGAACGCGGCCGCGACGTCGAACGATGCGGGCTCGCTCGACTGGCTGAGCACGCGGCAGCGATACTCGTGCCCGCGCGCGCGGATTTCGTCGCGGATGTGCGCGATCATCAGCAGGTTCGACTGCGGCTTCACCTCGGCGACGAAGGTGCCGACGCCCGCGATGCGTTTCAGCACGCCTTCCTCGGTCAGCTCGCGCAGCGCGCGGTTGACCGTCATGCGTGCAACGCTGAACTGCGCGGCGAGATCGAGCTCGGACGGAATGCGATCCCCGGGGCGCCAGTCGCCCGATTCGACGTTCTGGCGAACGAGCGTCTTGATCTGCTGGAACGGTGCGGTGGCCTTCGTGACCATCGGGGGATCCTTGCGCGAAGAAGTGACGAGTCTAGTCGTCGTGACTGACGATGACCAGGATCTCCGCCTGCGCGGTGCCGAGGCTGCGCGTGCGGTGCGGGATGAGTGCGTTGAAATAGACTGAATCGCCGGTCTTGAGTTGCACCGTCTCGTTCGGAAATTCGATTTCGACGCGCCCTTTGTGTACGAACAGGAATTCTTCACCCTCGTGCTCGCGGAACGTCGACGCGACGAATTCGTGCGGTGGATGCACGACGAACGGCAGCATCTTCTTCGGTGCGACGCCGGCCGCGATGCTTTCGAAGCGGTGTGCGTGGCTGTCGGCCGCCGCGCCCATGGCCGTGCGCTCGCCGGCGCGCGTGACCGTGATCAGCTCGCGATTGTGACTTTCCGAGAACAACTGCTCGACATCGACATTCAGTGCCTTCGACAGCTTCAGCGCGACTGCGATCGACGGCACGCTCAGGCCGCGCTCGACTTTCGACAGATAGCTCTTGGTGAGGCCGGTCTCGTCGGCCAGCACGTCGAGCGTCCAGCCCTTTTGTTTTCTGAGCAGCTTCAGGCGAATCGTCATGGGGCGCCGGGTGTCCTTCGAAAAACCGATTGTAACGCATGACACTGTGTGTCATATAATGGATCATGTGTCACAGCCTGGCGCGAATCCTCGCGAAACGGCTGCGGACGATGCGACACATCCGACCCATTCAGGAGGCGAACATGGCGGAAACGCTGAAGTTGACGAAGGAGGCGCTGGTTGCGCTGGCGGAGCGGCGTCTTGACAACGAGGTGAGCGACAGCGGCTGGTCCGCGCGGCAGAAGGTCGCGCTCACGTGCCGGATCCTGTTCGACGCCGGTCACGACTCCGGCCTGGCCGGGCAGATTACCTGCCGTGCGGACGACGCCGGCACGTACTACACGCAGCGGCTCGGGTTCGGCTTCGACGAGATTTCGGCCGCGAACCTGCTGCGCGTCAACGAGGATCTCGACGTCGTCGACGGCGAAGGCATCCCGAATCCGGCCAACCGGTTCCACACGTGGATCTATCGCGAGCGCCCGGACGTGAACTGCATCATCCATACGCATCCGGCGCACGTCGCGGCGCTGTCGATGCTCGAGCAGCCGCTCGTCGTGTCGCATATGGACACCTGCCCGCTCTACGACGATTGCGCGTTCCTGAAGGACTGGCCCGGCGTGCCGGTCGGCAACGAGGAAGGCGAGATCATCTCGAAGGCGCTGGGCGACAAGCGCGCAATCCTGCTGTCGCATCACGGCCAGCTCGTGGTCGGCAAGACGATCGAGGAAGCGTGCATGCTCGCGTTGCTGATCGAGCGGGCCGCGAAGCTGCAGCTGCTCGCGATGTCGGCCGGCGAGATCCGGCCGGTTCCGCCGGCGCTGGCGCGTGAAGCGCACGACTGGATTTCGACGCCGAAGCGCGACGCCGTGACGTTCGCGTACTACGCGCGCCGCGCATTGCGCACGCATCGAGACTGCATCGCATGAGCGCGCGGATCGCTTCTGCCACGTCCGCCCATCATTGAGGAATACGCATCGTGTCTATCCTGCTGCAAGGCATCATTGCTTACCCGGTCACGCCGTTCTCCGCCGACGGCGGCGTCGACCTGAACGCGCTCGACGCGCTGATCGAGCGCCTGATCGCCGACGGCGTCCACGCGATCGCGCCGCTGGGCAGTACCGGCGAGAGCGCCTACCTGTCCGACGACGAATGGGAGGCGGTCGCCACCGCGTCGATTCGCGCGGTGCGGCGGCGCGTGCCGACCGTCGTCGGCATCTCCGATCTCACCACGGCCGGTGCGGTGCGCCGCGCGCGCTTCGCCGAACAGGCCGGCGCCGATGCGGTGATGGTGCTGCCGGTGTCGTACTGGAAGCTCGGCAACGACGAGATCGTCGCGCACTATCGCGCGATCGGCGACGCCATCGGCATTCCCGTGATGCTGTACAACAACCCGGCGACGAGCGGCGTCGACATGTCGCCCGACCTGATCGCGACGATCTGCAGGACCGTCGACAACGTGACGATGGTCAAGGAGAGCACCGGCGACATCGGGCGGATGCACCGGCTCGCGCAGTTGAGCGATGGCGCGATTCCGTTCTACAACGGCAGCAATCCGATGGCGCTCGCCGCGTTGGCCGCGGGCGCAGCCGGATGGTGTACGGCCGCGCCGAACCTGAACGCGGCGTTGCCGCTCGCGCTGGTCGACGCGATGCGCGCGGGCGACCTGGCGCGCGCCAGGGCGGTTTTTCACGCGCAATTGCCGTTGCTGCAGTTCATCGTCAACGGCGGGTTGCCGGTGACCGTGAAGGCCGGGTTGCGGCTGCGCGGCTTCGACGTCGGCGAACCGCGCAAGCCGCTGCTGCCGCTCGGCGACGCACGCACGCGCGAGCTCGAACGCCTGCTTGCGGCACTGCCGGACCGTGTGACGGCATGAGCGATGGCACACGGCCGGCGATCGCGGCCACCATCGGCGCGGTGCGGATCGGCACGAGCCGGCCGCTGGCCGGCTCGCCGCACGCGAGCGCGATCGACAAGCGCGCGGTCGACTCGCGTCTGTGGCTGGGCGCGCTCGGCTTCGCCGGCGACGAGCAGGCCGACGCGCGGCATCATGGCGGCCCCGACAAGGCGGTTCACCACTATGCGCACGATCACTATGCGTGGTGGTCCGAGCAGATCGGTGCGCGCGACGTGCTTGCGCTGCCCGGCGCGTTCGGCGAGAACCTGTCGACGCTTGGCGTAACCGAGCACGACGTGTGCGTTGGCGATGTGCTGACGCTGGGTGGCGCCGTGCTTCAGGTGTCGCAGTCGCGGCAGCCGTGCTGGAAGCTCAACGCACGCTTCGATCATCCGCGGATGGCCGCGCTCGTGCAGCAAAGCGGCCGGACCGGCTGGTACTACCGCGTGCTGCACGAAGGGTGGGTGGCGCCGGGCGATGTGCTGGCGCTGGATGAGCGCCCGTATCCGCAATGGCCGCTGTCGACGGTGCTCGATGTGCTGTACCGGCGCACGCTCGACATGGCCACGCTCGATGCGCTGTGTGACGTGCCGATATTGCCGCCCGGCTGGCGCAAGATGCTGGAAAAGCGCCGGACGGAGCGGCAGGTCGAAGACTGGACGAAGCGGCTGGAAGGATGACGCGCTGCGCGGCTCAGTTGCCCGGCAGTTCCCGCACGTCGGCCGTCGGCACCGAGCCGAACGCATCGCTCAGCGCATAACCGATCAGCTGTCGCGCGGCCGCCTCGGGCGTCGCGAGCGCGCCGCTCGACTTCAACTCGTCGAATTTGTCGCGCATCGGGAAGTTGTCTTCGCTGGTCGAGCGGATCGTCGCCTGCATGCCGGTGTCGATGACGCCCGGTGCGACGCTGCAGATCCGCAGCGCGCGGTTCGCGTCGAGCGCGACCGCGCGGGCATGGTGATCGAGCGCGGCCTTGGTCGCGCAGTAGATGCTCCAGCCCGCATACGCGTTTCGCGCCGCGCCGCTCGACAGGTGCAGGATCCGGCATTCGGTCGTGGCGGCTGCCGCTTGCGCGAGCGCGGCCGACAACATCAGCGGCGCCGCGACGTTCAGGCCGACGGCGCGAGCGACGATCGCCGGGTCCTGCGCGGCGAGCGGGCCGATCGGGTCGACGATGCCCGCGTTGTTGAACAGCAGCACGATCGACGCGCCGTCGACGAAGTGGCGCAGCGTATCACCGGCCAGCCAGGTCGCGACGGCCGATGCGTCCGACAGGTCGAGTTCGACTTCGGCGCAACGGTCGCCGGCTTGCGATGCGAGCGACGGATGGCGACTGCGCGACACGCCGAGCACGGCGATGCCTTCCAGCAGCAGTTGTTCGGCGAGCGATGCGCCGAGGCCGCGTGTGTGTCCGGTGACGATGGCGCGCACGTGCGGCGCGGATGAGGATGCAGTCATGGCAGTGAACCGGTGAAGAGGTAAAGGGTGTCGACGAGCGGCGCGCATGCGCGGCGGCGACGGTGCGTGCGGGACGGATGATGCGTGGTACGGGCGTGCGAAGACGATCGCGCACGGCGCCGTGGATGTCCGGGTGAACGCGTATCGTAGCGCCGGCCTGCGCGTCGCGCAAACGCCGCCGTATGCGCGGAAGGCGATTCCGCGGTGCGGTGTGCATGCATCGCCGTGCGGCGCGGGCAGCCGATACGTTGGACGAATGCCGGATGCGGCAAGTGCGCGCGCCGGCGCGGCAAGCGGCGCCGGGCCGCGCGTCGCGAGCTATCATATGGCTCGCCCGTGCGCGATGCCGGACGGGCGGCGACCGTTTCCCTCCACCTGCTGCACGCTGCGACGCCATCATGAACACCACGCCGGATCTGCCCACGCCACGCGCCCTTCGCGAACTCACGCCTCTCGAGGCCCGCATTCTCGGTGTGCTCGTCGAGAAACAGCACACGGTGCCGGACACCTACCCGCTGTCGCTGAATGCGCTGACCGCGGGCTGCAACCAGAAGACCGCGCGCGCGCCGGTGATGAACGTCAGCGAGGATGAAGTCACGACCGCGCTCGACGGGCTGAAGCACCTGAGCCTCGTGATGGAGGGCAGCAGCAGCCGCGTGCCGCGTTTCGAGCACAACATGAACCGTGTGCTCGGCATCCCGAGCCAGGCGATCGCGCTGCTGACGATCCTGCTGCTGCGCGGCCCGCAGACGGCCGCCGAGCTGCGCCTGAACAGCGCGCGCCTGCACGGCTTCGCGGATATCTCGTCGGTCGAGGCATTCCTCGACGAACTCGCGGCGCGTACGCAGGCGCTCGTCATCCGGCTGCCGCGTGCGCCGGGTGCACGCGAGAATCGCTGGATGCACCTGATGTGCGGCGAGGTGAACGTGGCCGATTTCGCGAGCGCGGATGCCGGCGGCGCGGACACCGTGCCGCCTTCCGAATTCGAGGCGCTGAAGGCCGAACAGAAGCGCCTCGCGGATGAAGTAGCGCGTCTGAATGCGCTGGTTCAGCGGATGGCCAGCGAACTCGGGATCGACGTCGACGCGCCGGGCGACGCGTCCTGACGCGATGACCGCGGTGCGTGCGCATCGCGCGGTGTCGTTACTGCGCGATGCGGACACCGCAACGCCCCGCCGCGTTACTTCAGCCTGACGCCCGGCACGAGATAACGCGCACCACCGGGCGTCAGGATCGGCGCGAGCGCCGCAAACGGCGTGTCGAGCTGCGGCCCGAGACACGCGCCCATCGCGTGGCCGATACCGGACACGGCGAACGACAGCTTGCCGGGCGCATCGAGTTCGAACGCAAGATACTGGGGAAACACGTCGGCGCACGACAGCGAATTGCCTTCACCGTCGGTCGGCCGTTCGCCTGGCTCGGCCTTGTCACGCCGCTGCGCGATGAAGCGCGTCAGTGCGGCGCTCGTTTCCATGGTGCCGTCCTTGCCCGGCGCCTTGCAGCGTTCCCTCGTAGACCGTGCGCAGCGCGGCCTCCGACCCACCCGCGCGTAGCGCGATCAGCACCCATGCGATCCGGATCAACCCGCGCATCACCAGCGGCACCCGGTCTCTTCGGATGCGTCGACATCCAGCGCCCTGCCGAACGCGGTTTTCTTGCCGGTGCGCGCGTTGGTGTAGGTCATCGAATAGATGTTGGCGCCCTGGTACATCATTTCGTATCGCCCGTTGATCCTGCCGTCGACCATTTCGACCCAGGTTGTCGTGTACTGGTGCGGGCGGTCTTCGGCGAGCACTACGTCTTCCTCGTGCTCGATCACCAGCGGGAGCGCCGTTTTCGATTTCGTGTACCGGACCATGCCGCCCGACCATTTGACCACATCGTCGTAGTAGGTGCGCATCTCGAAGCGCACGGGTTTGTCGCCATCCGATGTGAAGCAGAGCACGTCGGTGGAAACCTTGGCGAGTGCCGGCAACGAAATGCAGAGCAGGACGGCGGCGAGGGCGTTTTTCATGATGGTGTGTGAGCGATGAAGTGGTATTTCAACCGATGCTGATTCGCGTGGCGCCCGCATCGACGAGCCGGAACAGCAGATCCTCGACGGCCGTTTCGGGCGCGGAGCCGAGATCCGCGTTGACGCGCCACCCCTGTTCCGTGCGAACCGGTTCCGACAGGTAGTGAACGATGCCGTGCAGGCCGTCTTCGGCCGGCGCGTTCTCGTCGTCGACATCGAACCACGCGAGGAACCACGTCTTGAACGCGTCGACCGCCGCGCTTTCGTCGAGACCGTCGGCCTCGATCGACGCCCAGTCCCATACGAACGGCTGGATCGACACAGCCGCCGTTTCGAGGTCGAACGCGAACGGCGCGAAATCCAGTTGCGTGGTCGAATCGACCATCGCGGGCTGGCCGACCGCTTCGCCTTCGGCCGCGATGGTGTCGGCCCGGCACGGCAGCGCGAGCGGCCCTTCGGTGGCCAGCGTGCCGTCGTCCCGCCGGTAGGCCGGTTCGACGATCACCGCCGGTTGCGCTGCCGCTTTCGCGAGCAAGTCGACATAGGGTTGGCGGATGGCGCGGAGCAATTCGGATACGGTCATCGTGGCGTGTCGGTTGGGCAGGAAACGATCGGTCACAGGCGGGCGGTGCGTTGCGCGGCGGGCCGCTTCGGTACCGGACAGCCGTGATCGTACGGCAGTTCGGCCGCGCGCGGACAGTCGGCCGAACGGCTGGGGCGCCCGCATCGCGCGGCGGCGGATTTAGGCGTTTACCTTCAAACAATGGAAAACGCCCATCGAACGCGTTCTCGTTGTGCTTCAATTAATCCGGTTTGTAGTCCTACTAAAAAGACATATTCAGTACAGGCCGGATTATTCATTCACAGGAGACATTCAATGGCTTGGAAACGGTTTTGAAGCGGCAATCACGATGGTCTGCAATACCGCCGAACTTCCTTCGATGAAAGCAGGTTATCCCAGGGGCCCCCACCCATGTCCTCCAAACGTTTCATGACCGTCGCGGCCGCCTTGTCCGCCGCGCTGGCCATCGCCGCACCGCCGGCCAGCGCCGGCGCGCCGACCGTGTCCGATCCGTTCTATACGTACACCGGTTCGACGCCATTGGCATCGATTCCACCGGGCACCGTGCTCAAGACCCGTAACGTCACCTATCACGTGGCTGGCATTCCGACCGCGGTCACCGCGCAGCAGTTGCTGTATCGCACCAACAACGCGCAGAACCAGCCGGTCGTCAACGTGACGTCGGTGATCCGGAGCGCGGTCAGCAACGGCCAGGCCATCTCGTACCAGTCGGCCTACGATTCGCTGAACCCGTACGACGAGCCGTCGCAGGTGATCGCAGGCGACCGCGACGTGACCAAGGTCATCAACATCGGCACGTTGCTCTACAGCGCGGAATCGATTCCGCTGTCGACGCTGCTGCTGCTGGGCTACAACATCATCGTGCCCGATACGGAAGGCCAGACGGCGGACTTCGCTGCCGGCCCCGAATACGGGATGACGACGCTCGATTCGATCCGCGCGGCGCTCAACACGCCGTCGACCGGCCTGAATCCGTCGAGCAAGGTCGCGATGATCGGTTATTCCGGCGGCGCGATCGCGACGAACTGGGCCGCGCAACTCGCGCCGAGCTATGCACCCGACATCAACAAGCAGCTCGTCGGCGCGGCGGAAGGCGGCGTGCTGGTCGACCCCGCGCACAACCTGCGCTATGTCGACGGCAGCATCGTCTGGGGCGGCGTCGCCGCGGCCGCGCTCGCCGGGCTGGCGCGCGGCTACAACTTCGACCTGACGCCCTATCTCAGCGACACCGGCGTCGCCGTGTTCAAGGACATCCAGAATCAGTCGCTCGCGTACATCCTGCCGAAGTACACGGGGCTGCACTGGGCAACGCTGCTCAAGCCGCAGTACGCGAACGACATCAACAGCATTCCGGTGTATGTCACGTATGCGAACAAGGTGAATGCCGGGCTGGCCGCGTCGCCGACGATCCCGATGTTTATCGGCCAGGGCACGGCCGGTGCGCTGGATGGCACGTTCAGCAGCCAGGTGGGCGACGGCGTGATGATGGCCTACGACGTGCGCGCCCTGGCGCAGAAATTCTGCTCGAGCGGCGTACCGGTCGTGTACACCGAGTATCCGCTTGAACATGCCGGCGCGATCGTGCCGTGGGTGGCCGGCATGCTGCCGTGGCTCTACGACCGCTTCAACGGCAAGGCCGCGCCGAGCAATTGCTGGCTGACGGCGCTCCTGCCGAGCAATTCGCTGGCGCCCGAGACGCAGCACTAGCCGCGACGGGCAACATCGCGAATGGCCGGGCGATCCTCCGCGGGTCGCCCTTTTTCATTCCGCGTTTTGACGCCGGTCGCGTTGCCGCGACCGCCGCCGCCTGCCTTCCCCCGCCGCAACCCTCTGCCGTCGCTTCCGGGTGCCATAATCGAGCCTGCACATCATTCCAGACGTCCCCCGGAGAAACACCATGCAGAACCTCGACAATCCTTCCCACGATCGCGAGGTAGGCAGCGCCGACGCGACGCAGGACACCACGCGCATCGACGACGTCCGCATCGGCGCCGTGCGACCGCTGATTTCGCCGGCGCTGCTGCTGGACGAGCTACCAGTGCCGGCCGCCACGCAGACGCTCGTCGAGGATACGCGCCGCGCGATCGGCGACATCCTGCACGGCCGCGACGACCGGCTGCTGCTCGTCGTCGGCCCGTGCTCGATCCACGACCACGATCAGGCGCTCGACTACGCGCGCCGCCTGAAGGCCGCCGCCGATGCGCTGAAGGACGACCTGCTGATCACGATGCGCGTCTACTTCGAGAAGCCGCGCACGACGGTCGGCTGGAAGGGCTATATCAACGATCCGCGCCTCGACGGCAGCTTCCGCATCAACGAAGGCCTGCGCGCCGCGCGGCAACTGCTGCTCGACATCAACGCGCTCGGCCTGCCGGCCTCGACCGAATTCCTCGACCTGCTGAGCCCGCAATACATCGCCGACCTGATTGCGTGGGGCGCGATCGGCGCACGCACGACCGAGAGCCAGAGCCACCGCCAGCTCGCGTCGGGCCTGAGCTGCCCGATCGGTTTCAAGAACGGCACCGACGGCGGCGTGCAGGTCGCATCCGACGCGATCGTCGCCGCGGCCGCGAGCCATGCGTTCATGGGGATGACGAAGATGGGGATGGCCGCGATCTTCGAGACGCGCGGCAACGACGACGCGCACGTGATCCTGCGTGGCGGCAAGAACGGCCCGAACTACGACGCCGAACATGTCGAGGCGTGCTGCGCGGTGTTGCGCAAGGCCGGGTTGCGCGAGCAGGTGATGGTCGACTGCTCGCACGCGAATTCGAACAAATCGCACGAGCGGCAGATCGACGTCGGGCAGGATCTCGCGCGGCAACTGTCGCAGGGCGAGCACCGGATCGTCGGCGTGATGGTCGAGAGCCATCTCGAAGCCGGGCGCCAGGATCTGAAGCCGGGTGTGCCGCTGCAATACGGCGTGTCGATCACCGATGCGTGCCTGAGCTGGACGCAGACGGAGCCGGTGCTCGATGTGCTGGCCGAGGCGGTGCGGCATCGCAGGGTGTATTCGCGCAACGCGTGACGGGTGCTGCGTCATCGCGTCCGATGCAGCATCGCGCGAGTGGCGCTAACATGGGCCGGTGCGATGCGTTGCGCGCATGCCGGCTACGGGGCGCGCGACGCATGCACGGAGGCGGCGAGGCCGGCCGCCGATACCGACAACAATTCACCGGAGTGCATAACAGCATGCCTTTCTACAAGACCCTCATCGCAGCAACCGTCCTCGCATCGAGCGTCAGCGCACACGCGCAGATCGCCGGCGCACAGCCGCTCAGCGTGACCGTCGAACAATCGCAGGCGCTGCTCGAAGGCTGGAGCGTGAAGAAGAGCGTGCTCGGCAAGGCCGTTTATAACGACGCGAATCAGAAGGTCGGCACCGTGCGCGACCTGATCGTCGCGCCGGACGGCTCGGTGTCGGCGGCGATCGTGTCGGCCGGCGGGTTCCTCGGCGTGGCCGCGCACGACGTCGCGGTGCCGATCGCATCGCTCGATGTGCGCAACGGCAACATCTACCTGCCGGGCGCGACGAAGGATGCACTGAAGGCGACGCCGGCGTTCCAGTACGCGAAGGTGCCGTCGCCGCCGAAACCGAAGAAGATCGACGACAAGCAGTGATCGTCGATGATTGGCAGCCCGGCGCGCGCAGCGCCGCGGCTGACGAACCGCGCGCCGTCGATGGTCCCGCGAGTTTGCGTGAACGTCGGAGGCCCGGCGCCGCATCTTGGCGCCGAACGCATCGCCTCGACGATCGATGACGATGCCGCTACGCATCGCGCGCTTGCCGGTGTGGTGATTCGCCCCAGGCCGCGAATGCCGCGAATGCCGCGAATGCCGGCTATCAGGTCGCCGGTTGCTCCCCGTCCACCCACACCGCGCTGAACCCGAACGTGACCGGCCCGCTCAGGAACACGCTGCCGGCGCCGTCCCATTGAACGGTGACGTCGCCGCCGTCGCATTCGACCCGCACCGTGGCGTCGAGCAGCCCGAGCCGGATGCCGTTGACCACCGCGCCGCACGAACACGATCCCGAACCGAGCGGCACGCCGCCGCCGCGCTCCCAGATGCGCAGGCGGATATGCGTGCGGCTGACGACCCGCACGAAATGCACGTTGGTTTTCAGCGGAAACAGCGGATGCGTTTCGATCGCCGGGCCGAGCGTTTCGATATCGATCGCATCGAGATCGTCGACGAAGAACGTGCAGTGCGGATTGCCCATGTTGCACGCGACCGGTGCGCCCGGTAGCGGGAGGGCGAGCGTGTCGACGGCTTCTGCGACGGGCACATCCTGCCAGCCGACCCGCGGCGCGCCCATTTCGACCGTGATCAGCCCGTGCGCATCGTGCGAGCAGAGCAGGCGCCCGCGATTCGTGCGCAGCACGACCGACGCCGCGCCGGTTTCCCGCATCAGCTTCCACGCGACGCCGCGCGTCGCGCTGCCGCACGTGTCGAGCGTCGAGCCGTCCGGGTTCCAGAATGCGACGCGGGCTGCCGCATCGTCGCAGGCCGACATCACCGCGAGCTGGTTGAAGCCGATACCGTTATGCCGGTCACCCATGCGCCGGACGAGGTCGCGGTCGATCGCGTGCGCTTGACCTTGATCCTGGCCACGGAGGTCGACGATGACGAAGTCATCGCCATTCGCGTTCATCTTCTGAAATCCGATCGGCATGGCAGCTCCGGAGTCGACGCAGGCGAACACTGTACGTGGCTTGCCGGGCGCGATCAATCGCGACCGAACGATGCGCGTGCAACGAGTCTGCGACGTGCGTCTACGTAATTTTACGTAGCCCCACGTACGTAGTTATCCGCTTGTAAGCCGCCCCCGTCGCACGGAATACTACGGCCCATCGCCCTGGCCTCCGCGAGGCTGCGGCGCGACGCATCGACGTCACGCGTGTGCGGCCACTTCGCCGCATGCCATCTAAAACACATTGGAGACCAGGAGACGCCATGAATCGGGCTTCCAGCACCTTGCTCTGGATCGCGGTCGCGCTGCTCGGCGCGTTCTCGTTCGGAACGATCGCACTCGCGCACGGCGAGCGCGTCAGTGCCCTCTGGATCGTGATCGCCGCAGTCTGCGTGTATCTGATCGCGTATCGCTTCTACAGCCGTTTCATCGCCAGCAAGGTGATGCAGCTCGACGGGCTGCGGATGACGCCGGCGGTCAAGTACAACGACGGCCTCGACTACGTGCCGACCAACAAGTACGTGCTGTTCGGCCATCACTTCGCCGCGATCGCCGGCGCGGGGCCGCTCGTCGGGCCCGTGCTCGCCGCGCAGATGGGCTACACGCCCGGCATGCTGTGGATCCTGGCCGGCGTCGTGTTCGCCGGCGCGGTGCAGGACTTCATCGTGCTGTTCATCTCGACGCGCCGCGACGGCCGCTCGCTCGGCGATCTCGTCAAGATGGAGCTCGGCACGGTGCCCGGCGTGATCGCGCTGTTCGGCGCGTTCCTGATCATGGTGATCATCCTCGCGGTGCTCGCGCTGATCGTCGTGAAGGCGCTGACCAATTCGCCGTGGGGCACGTTCACCGTCGCCGCGACGATTCCGATCGCGCTGTTCATGGGCGTCTATACGCGCTACATCCGTCCGGGCCGCATCGGCGAAGTGTCGGTCATCGGCTTCTTCGGGCTGATGGCGGCGATCGCGTTCGGCCAGAACGTGGCCGCGTCGCCGACGCTCGCCGCGTGGTTCACGTTCAGCGGCACGCAACTCACGTGGATCCTGATCGGCTATGGCTTCGTCGCGTCGGTGCTGCCGGTGTGGCTGCTGCTCGCGCCGCGCGACTACCTGTCGACGTTCCTGAAGATCGGCACGATCCTCGGCCTCGCGATCGGCATCCTGGTCGTCGCACCGGAACTGAAGATGCCCGCGCTGACGAAGTTCGTCGACGGCACGGGCCCGGTGTGGGCGGGCAACCTGTTCCCGTTCCTGTTCATCACGATCGCGTGCGGCGCGGTGTCGGGCTTCCACGCGTTGATCTCGTCGGGCACGACGCCGAAGCTGATCGACAACGAAACCAACGCGCGCTTCATCGGTTACGGCGCGATGCTGATGGAATCGTTCGTCGCGATCATGGCGCTGGTCGCCGCCTGCGTGATCGAGCCGGGCATCTACTTCGCGATGAACGCGCCGGCCGCCGTGCTCGGCTCGACGCCGGAAGCCGTCGCGAACACCGTCACGCAGTGGGGCTTCGTGCTGACGCCGGACATGCTGACGCAGACCGCGAAGGCCGTCGGCGAAACGACGATCATCGCGCGCGCGGGCGGCGCGCCGACGCTGGCCGTCGGCATGGCGCACATCCTGCACCAGGTGATCGGCGGCGAAGCGATGATGGCGTTCTGGTATCACTTCGCGATCCTGTTCGAGGCGCTGTTCATCCTGACGGCGGTCGATGCCGGTACGCGCGCGGGCCGCTTCATGCTGCAGGATCTGCTCGGCACGTTCCACCCGGCGCTCAAGCGCACCGAGTCGCTGCCCGCGAACCTGGTCGCCACCGGGCTGTGCGTGGCCGCGTGGGGCTACTTCCTGTATCAGGGCGTGGTCGATCCGCTCGGCGGCATCAACACGCTGTGGCCGCTGTTCGGCATCTCGAACCAGATGCTCGCCGCGATCGCGCTGGTGCTCGGCACCGTCGTGCTGTTCAAGATGAAGCGCGAGCGTTATGCGTGGGTGACGATGGTGCCGACGGCGTGGCTGCTGATCTGCACGCTGACGGCCGGCTGGCAGAAGATTTTCGACGCGAACCCGAAGGTCAGCTTCCTCGCGCACGCTGCAAAGCTGCAGGCCGCGGTGGACGAAGGCAAGGTGCTCGCGCCGGCGAAGTCGATCGCGCAGATGAAGCGGATCATCTTCAACGACTACATCGATGCGGCGCTGGCCGGGCTGTTCATCTTCGTCGTGGTGAGCATCGCGGTGTACGGCGTGATCGCCGTGCTGCGCGCGCGCCGCGAGTCGAAGCCGACCGTGCGCGAGACGCCGTACGAAGCGATGCCGGCCGCGCAGGCGCTCGGCAGCGGACGTTAAGGGGAGGCCGCGATGTTCAGCGATCTTGGCGGCGACCTGCGCAGCGCGGGGCGTTACCTCGGGCAGGCGTTGCGGCTGATGGTCGGCCTGCCCGACTACGACACCTACGTCGCGCACATGCGCGCGACCCATCCGGACCGCGAGCCGATGACGTACGAGGAATTTTTCCGCGAGCGTCAGAATGCACGGTACGGGTCGGGAGCCGGAAAGTGTTGCTGAACCGGGCCGGTGAAACGGTTCGGTGAGGGACAAAGGAGCGCCGCGATGGATTTCGCGGCGCTTTTTCTTTGGGGGCCATGTGGCGTGCGTCGTCACGCCGTTTGCCGGCGCGCAGCACGGCCAATTCCAGCCGCCGGTATCATAGAGTTCATTTTTCCCGATGGACCCGCAGGAGAACACGTCGTGCATGTCGGTGAGCGTTTCAACAGCATTTCCCATCTCGTCGGCGCGGTACTGTCGGTGGCGGGCCTCGTGGCGCTCGTGACGATGGGCGCGCTCGAAGGCGATCCCTACAAGGTGGTGAGCTTCAGCGTGTACGGCGCGATGCTGATCCTGCTCTATGCGATCTCGACGCTGTATCACAGCGTGCGCAATCCGCGCCTGAAAGCGATCCTGCAGAAATGCGACCATTCGGCGATCTACCTGCTGATCGCCGGCAGCTACACGCCGTTCACGCTGGTCACGTTGCGCGGCCCGTGGGGCTGGTCGCTGTTCGGCGTGAGCTGGGGGCTGGCCGCACTGGGCATCGTGCAGGAACTGACGCTCGGGCGGCGCACGCGCCTGCTGTCGATGATCCTGTACGTGCTGATGGGCTGGCTGGCGCTCGTCGCGGTGCGCCCGCTGATCCACGCATTGCCGCCGGTGGGCACCGCGTGGCTCGTCGCCGGCGGCCTGATCTACAGCGCGGGGATCTACTTCTTCATCAACGACGAACGCATCCGCCACGGGCACGGCATCTGGCACCTTTTCGTGCTGGCCGGCAGCCTGTGCCAGTTCGTCAGTGTCGCGATGTATGTCGCGTGAGCGGAGCGCGGCGTTGACTCCGTGACGCGGCTCAACGGGCGTGTCTGCCGAAGCATGTGCTAACGGCGCGTGGCGGTCCGCAGGCGCACAGCCGATTCGCCGGTTGCCGGCGTCGCCCGCGCCGTGATCCACCATATTGCTGCGGCGAGTGCCGACAATGCGGTCGCCATGGCCAGCGCCGCGCGCATCGCGGCCGGAAACGGCTGCAGCGTCGCGATGCACGCGCCGAAGATCGCCACACCGAGCGCCGACCCGCTCTGCCGCGCCGCGTTCAGCGCGGCCGCCGCAATGCCGGCGCGACGCCGGTCGACGGTCCCGAGCGCCGGCGACGTCGCGGCCGGCGAGATGAATCCCGATGCAAAGCCGATCGCGAGCATCGGCGCGACGGCGAGCCACGCAGGCGTGGTCGCGCTCACGCCCGTCATGCCGAGCGCGCCGGCCGCATAGAGCCCGAATGCCGCGCACATCGTGCCGCGCGCGCCGAAGCGCGCCACGAGCCGGCCCGAGCACAGCCCGCCGAGCGCGACCATCGCGGTCATCGGCAGGAACGCGAGCCCCGTGTCGAGCGGGCTCGCGCCGCGAATCTGCCGATAGAACAGGCTGAGCACGAACAGCAAGCCGTAGAACACGAACGCCGACACCATCGACACGAACGTCGACCCCGCGAACAGCCGGTTGCGGAAGAACGCGAGCGGCAGCATCGGCTCGCGGCGCCGCGCTTCGATCGCGATGAACGCGATCCACGCAGCGAGGCTCGTCACGGCGCCGCCGACGATCGGCGCCGAGCGCCAGCCGAGCGACGGGCCTTCGATCAGCGTGCCGATCAGCGCCGCGATCGCGACGATGCCCGCCGCCTGGCCGCTCCAGTCGAAATGCCGCGATGCGTCGACGGCGGCGCGCGCGATCGTGCGGCCGAGCCAGATGCCGGCGAGCCCGAGCGGCAGGTTCACGAAGAAGATGCTCCGCCACCCGAACAGATGGATCAGCAGGCCGCCGATCAACGGGCCCGACGCCATCGCGATGCCGCCGCAGCCCATCCAGATGCTGATCGCCGACGTACGCGCGGCCGGTTCGGGGAACGCGCGGTTGATCAGCGCGAGCGAGCAGGGCACCAGCATCGCGCTCCCGACGCCTTGCAACGCGCGGGCGATCGCGAGCGCCGGGAGGGTCGGCGCGATGCCACACAGTACCGAAGCGGCGACGAATACGGCCAGCCCCGCGACATAGACGGTGCGGTCGCCGAGCCGGTCGCCGAGCGTGCCGCCCGTCATCAGCAGGCTGGCGAACGCGAGCGTGTACGCGTTCACGATCCACTGCAGGCCGGCCACGTGGCTGCCGAACGTGTGCGCGATGTCGGTGAGCCCGACGTTGACGATGGACGCGTCGAGCAGCACGAGCGTGTAGCTCACGCAGGTCGCGGCGAGTACGCGGCGGGCCGCGGCCCGGTTCGACGCGGCGGCCGTCATGCGCGGTCCGGCACCGGCGTGGCGGCCTGCAGCGCGAGAAAGCCGACCCATCCCCAATACACGCGATGATGGACGATCAACCCGTCGCGGAGATCCATCACCTCGACGAGATCGACCTGGTCGCCTTCCGGCGTTTCGCGCGGATATTCCCACGTGAGCTGACGGCCGTTCGAGAAGAACAATCCCGTCCGGTACCAGCGTCCGAGCTTGTTGCCCGGATTGCGCAGGCCGGCCGCGAAGAACTCGCCGATCGCGGCCTTGCCGCGCAGCACGCCGGAGCCGTGCGCGGGCAGCGCGACGACGACGAGCGGCGTTTCGAGCACCGCGTCGTCGGCGTACAGCGACATCAGCGCATCGAGGTCGCGTGCGACGACGGCGGCGTGCCAGCCTTCATGGATGCGCCGGGCATCGGCGTCGGCGTGTGTCATGGCGGGTTCCCTGCAGCGTCGATAACGGAACCCACTGTATGGGCGCCGCGCCGCGGGACGTTTCACGTCAGCCCGAAACGTGGATGTCGACGCGCGGCGCGCGCGCCGCTCAAGCTGCGTGCAGGTCGCGATACCGCGCGAGGGTCAGTGCCTCGGCATCGTGCGAAAGCTGGGTCGCGGCGGCATCGGCGGCCTCTCGCGCCGATTCGGTCACGCGCGCGAACATCCGCTGCTCGAAGGCGGCAACGGCCGCGTCGCGGTCGGCATCGGCGATGAGGCCGGCCGCGAGTTCGGCCGCGTCGCGCATCGCATTGTTCACGCCTTCGCCGCCGAACGGCGACATCACGTGCGCGGCGTCGCCGATCAGCGTGACGCCGCGGCGATGCGCCCAGCAGTGACCGACCGGCAGCGCGAAGATCGGCCGCTCGGCGAAGCGGTCGCCGCTGGCGCGGAACAGGTCGTGGATGGCGTCGGCGAAACCGTCGAATTCGGCGATCAGCGCGGCGCGCATCGCATCGGGTGCCGCGAAGTCGAAACGCCGCGCGACCCAGTCGAGCGGCACGCGAAAGATCGCATAACCGCGCACGTGCGCGTGCCCGTTGCGTTGCGCGATGATTGCCTTGCCGTTGCCGTGCACGCCGATCTTGCCGCGACCGACGAGCCGCGACAGCGCGGGATGTTGCCGATCGATGTCGTCGATGCCGAATTCGATGAACGTGAGGCCGCTGTACTGCGGCTGATACGGCGACAGCAACGGACGGATGCGTGACCACGCGCCGTCGGCGCCGACCACGAGATCGAACGGGCCTTCCGTCCCGTGCTCGAACGCCAGCATCGCCCGCCCGTCGGGCAGCATGGAGACTTCGCGCACCGTGCGGCCCCATTGGACACAGTCCGGCGGCAATGCGTCGAGCAGCAGCGCGCGCAACGCGGTTCGGTCGACCTCGGGCCGGTTGCCGCCCGCGCCGTCGTCGTCGAACAGCACACGGCCCGAGCGATCGAGCAGGCGCGAACCCTGATCCTCGTAGCGCGCGACGGCCAGGAACGCGTCGGTCAGGCCGGCCTGCTCGAGCGCCAGCAGGCCCGATTCCTCGTGCAGGTCCAGCGTGCCGCCCTGCGGGCGCTCGAGCGGATGGGCGTCGCGTTCGTACACGATCGCGTCGATTCCGCCGAGCGTCAGCAGGCGGGCGAGCGTCAGGCCGCCGGGCCCGCCCCCGACGATGGCAACACGAAAGCGCGTATTCATGGTTCGCTCACGATCTGATAACATAGGTGCCTATATAAAAACATAGCCTCCTATGGAATGTCAACATGAGCGACGCTGACACGAAGACGAATCCGTTGCCGCTGGTCGGCATCACTTACCGGCTGTTCACGCGCGTGGTCGACCGGCCGCTGCGCGATCTGGGATTCGCGGTGAGCCAGTTACCGGTGCTGGTGTCGTTGAAAAAGGCGGGTGCGCTGTCGCAGACGGAGCTCGCGCGGCGCGCGCAGGTCGAGCAGCCGAGCATGGCGCAGTTGCTGAACCGGATGGAGCGCGATGGTCTCGTGTTGCGGGTGCCCGATCCGGACGACCGGCGTAGCCGGCTGATTTCGCTGACGGATTCGGCGTCGAAGGGGCTCGCCAGCGGGCGGGCCGTGATGGACGGGGCGAGCGAGCAGGCGCTCGCCGGGTTGAGCGACGCGGAGCGCGATCAGCTTGCGGCGTTGCTCGGACGCGTGAATGAGAATCTCGAACGGATGGTCGGCAACGCGCGCACGAACGACATCGAGTGATCGCGGGCGGCGCTTGCATCGCCGTCGCCGAAAACCGTTTTTCTCCGGTGCTTATCCGGCCAGCGCGTCGAGATTCAACACATACGACTTCCCGATCCACACGGCGCAGTCGCGATGGTCGCCCAGATCGTCGCCGGTATTCGGATGCAGGAAGATGTCGAGCGCGCCGTGGTTCAGCACGAGCCACGGCACGATCTCGTCGAATCGCGCGGCGTCGAATGCGATCTGGTACGACCATGCCGGATGCGGGCCGACGGGGCGTTCGTGAAAGCGGCCGAGCTCGATGACCGCGCCGAACCGTTCGTCGACGACCTGGCGAAACGCCCAGGCCGCGTCGCGGCTGGCCGCATCGAAATAAACGTGCGCGTGCCAACTGTCGATGGCGGTGGTGTCGAGGGCAGCCATGGAAGGACTCGATAAAAAAGGGGAATGCATGAGACGCCGTGCGAAACGGCCGATGCGTGATTATCGCGCGTCCTTGCCGCGCGCGTCGTGTCGCAATCCGGCAATCCGAAACGAATGAGTTGTCTTGTATCAGAAGAACGTTTTATCCGACGAAACTGTATTCGTGATATCCGCATGCGCGATATCACGCCGGAAGCCGCGCCGGCAGGTGCACTGGCCGGCATGGCACAGGCAACACGTCATTTCGGAAATTGAAAAAGCGATGCGCGCACCGCTTCGGATCGCCGGCAACAATGCGATCAGGGTGTTGAATGAAATAAAGAAATTCCAGTTCGGCGGGATTGGCGAATCACGCGGCTCGCATACCGGATGCCGTACCCGAAAATATCAATTGCAGAATCGGCTATTCAAGCCGAATGCGGCGCGACATACGATGGTTTCAACGCATCGACATCCACGATCGATGCGGGGACAACCATCTGGAGGCCACCATGCGATCCCTCGTTCCCGTTGCTGTTCTTTCCTGCGCGCTCGTCGCGCTGCCCGCCGTCAGCTTTGCGCAGTCGGCCGGTGCCGACTGGGCACCGAATGCCGCGCGGCTGAGCTGGTCGGCGGCGCGTGCCGAAACCGACGCGCAACTGGTGCAGATGACGCGCGCCGGCTATCGTGCGACGACCGCCGGCAACCAGGACTATCCGCTCGCGATGCAGCGTGCGCTCGAGCGTGTCCGGAATCCCGTGCCCGACCGGTCGCGCGAAGAGCGGGCCGCGATGGAAGCGCGCGCCGCGCGCGACGTGCAGGGCGGCCATCCGGTCAAGGCGTTCTTCGTGAAGACCGCGTACTACCTGAAGGGCGAGAACACGTTCTGATGCGGGAGACGAGTATGCGTTGCCAGATCCGATTCGCCGCAAGCGGGCGCGACTCATGAAGGCCACCCGGAAAAACCGTCGCCACGTGCCGCTGACGCGCGAGTGGCTGTTGCCGTTGCCGCCCGCGCATGTACGCGACATCTCGCTGAAATGCCACATGGCGCTCGTCGCGCTGCGCGGCGAGCACGGCAACGAGGCGCTGCTGATGCGGTTGCGCACGAGCGTCTACCTGGTGTTCCTGGCGCTCGACGACGCGGTGTGCCCGGAGGCGAGCATCGATCTGTGCGTCGACGCGGAGCGCGCGCTCGATGCGAGCGTGGCACGCGCGACGCAAAGCGGCGCATGGGCGCTGCGCGACGGCGAGTGCGCGGTGCTCGAACGCGTGCTCGCGGCAAACGACACCTGCGTCGCGACGCTCACGCGGCATCGGCTGGCCGAGCTGTGGAGTCACGTCTGCACGTTCGCGTTGAGCGGCCAGCCGGCGCTCGTGGCGGGCGCGGCGGAGAAGATGCGCACGCACGCGGCCGAATCGCTGGCCGCGTAGCGTCGCGCCGGTTTCGCAGGGAGGATGGAGGAGACAGGGCCGGCCGCACCGGCGCGGCCGATGCAATCGCGCGTCTTCGGCGATTGCACGGCCGTCGCGACAACACGGCAACGGCAAAACACGGCCCAAAACAAAAGCGCCACGGAGCGAACTCCGTGGCGCTTCATTCATGCTCGCATGCGCGGAGGCTGGGCCCCCGCGTGGCGAAACGCGCTTAAGCGGCCGTTGCCGGCTTCGCCGGCTTCTGCAGCTTGCCCTTGCCGGCGCGCTGGATTTCCTCGAGCTTGATCTCGACGTGGCGCGAGAACACGTACTCGGCCGGACGCTGCTTCGCGATCGAGATGTCCGGTGCGAACGCGCCGTCGGTCTTGATGCCCTTGCGGCTCACTTTCAGCGCCTTCAGCGGGTGCGCGATCGTGTCCATCACGGCCGTTGCCTCGAAGCCGCAGTGGACCATGCAGTCCGCGCACTTCTCGTAGTTGCCGACGCCGTAGTTGTCCCACTCGGTCGTTTCCATCAGTTCCTTGAAGGTCTTCACGTAACCTTCGCCGACCAGGTAGCACGGCTTCTGCCAGCCGAACACCGTACGCGCCGGGTTGCCCCACGGCGTGCACTTGTACGTCTGGTTGCCGGCCAGGAAGTCGAGGAACAGCGACGACTGGCTGAACGACCAGCGCTTGCCGCCTTCGCCGCGCTTCAGGATCTCGCGGAACAGGTTCTTCGTCTTGTCGCGGTTCAGGAAGTGCTGCTGATCCGGCGCGCGCTCGTACGCGTAGCCCGGCGACACCGTGATGCCGTCGACGCCGATCGGCCCCAGCGTGTCGAAGAACTTCGCGACGCGCTCGGGCACCGCATCGTTGAACAGCGTGCAGTTGATGTTCACGCGGAAACCGCGGCGCTTCGCTTCCTTGATTGCCGCGACAGCCTTGTCGTACACGCCTTCCTGCGACACCGAGTGATCGTGCGCCTGCTGGTCGCCGTCGAGGTGGACCGACCAGACGAAATACGGGCTCGGCTCGTAGTCGTCCATCTTCTTTTCCATCAGCAGCGCGTTCGTGCACAGGTACACGAACTTCTTGCGCTTCATGATGCCCTTGACGATTTCCGGCATCTCCTTGTGGAGCAGCGGTTCGCCACCGGCGATCGACACGACGGGCGCGCCGCACTCGTCGACGGCCTGCAGGCATTCCTCGATGGACAGACGCTGGTTCAGGATCGGATCCGGATAATCGATCTTGCCGCAGCCGTTGCACGCGAGGTTGCAGCGGAACAGCGGCTCGAGCATCAGCGCGAGCGGATAGCGTTTGTTGCCGGACAGGTGCTGGCGCACGATGTATGCGCCGACACGGACTTGCTGGAGCAGCGGAATAGACAAGGGATGTCCTCCTTAAACTTCGCGGGCGACAGCTTGCGTGAGCTTCGCCGGCAGCTTGAATTCGACTTTTTCCTCACGGCCCGCCATCGTCGCGACATCGACGGGCCCCAGCGCGCGCAGCGCGCCGATTACATCCTCGACCATCTCTTCGGGCGCCGACGCGCCGGCTGTCAGGCCGACCGTCTGCACACCCGTGAACCATTCGGCTTTCACTTCCGAGCCGTCGGCGACGAGATAGCTCGGCACACCGCTTTCGGTGCCGATCTCGCGCAGGCGGTTCGAGTTCGAGCTGTTCGTCGCGCCGACGACGAGCAGCACGTCAACCTGTTCGCTCAGCTCGCGTACGGCGGCCTGGCGATTCTGCGTTGCATAGCAGATGTCACGCGTGTCCGGGCCGACGATGTCGGTGAACCGGCGCTGCAGCGCTTCGATGATGCCGCGCGTATCGTCGACCGACAGCGTGGTCTGCGTGATGTACGCGACCGGCGTATCGACCGGCAGCGTCAGCGTATCGACTTCCGCTTCGCTCTGCACGAGGATCACCTCGGCCGGAATCTGGCCGATCGTACCCTCGACTTCCGGGTGGCCCGCATGGCCGATCAGGATCAGCCGGCGGCCCGCCGCGACATACTGGCGGCCCTGCACGTGCACCTTCGTGACGAGCGGACAGGTCGCGTCGAGCACGTCGAGCCCGCGCGTTTCCGCGTCGCGCTCGACCGTCTGGGCGACACCGTGCGCGCTGAAGATCGCGACAGCGCCGTGCGGCACCTCGTCGAGTTCCTCAACGAATCGTGCCCCTTTATTTCGCAGATTTTCAACGACATGCCGGTTATGAACGATCTCATGACGCACATAGACCGGCGCGCCGTGCTGTTGCAGCGCACGATCGACGATCTCGATCGCACGGACAACCCCCGCACAAAAGCCGCGGGGCTGGGCAAGGATGACTCGCATAAGTGAGCGAACTCCGACGACAGACGCCGGGGTTCGAGGAGCTGGCACAGCTCGATCGCCCCGGCTTGAAGTTATGAAGGCAGGATCGAACCGGCCACGCCAGGCCCCGGAACCCCGAATTAATCGCGCATTTTAACCCTATCGGGAAGTCCTTGCTTCGGTGCCGTGTCGGCCGTGTTGCAATTGCGGGATAGCCGCGTCGGCGCTGGCGCGCGCGGAACCCAGTAAACTACGCGGTTTCGCGGGCAGCCGCTCCGGCTGCCCGGCGTCGCGCTCATTTCAAGGCCATTCGATGACCGTCGATTCTTACGCGTATTGCCCGGCCGCCCGTGCGGCTGCAAGCGCTTTGTTCCTGACCCCTATTAAACCTGCCGACGTCCGGCCGGAGGCGTGCCGATGATGCTGGTGCTCGCATTCCTGGTGTCCGGCCTGTCGCTGATGATCTGGATCGTGCTGCTCGTCGCGCGCGGCGGCTTCTGGCGCGCGGTGCCCGCGCGGCCGCTGCCACCCGACGCGCGCGGCGCCGCGGCCGAGGCCGGCTGGCCGGCCGTCGTCGCGGTCGTGCCGGCGCGCAACGAGGCCGACGTGATCGCCCGCGCGGCGACTTCGCTGCTCGAGCAGGACTATCCCGGCAATTTTCATCTGATCATTGTCGACGACCACAGCGACGACGGCACCGCCGATGCGGCCCGCGCAGCCGCGCTCGCGATCAACCGCGCCGACCGGCTGACGGTGCTGGCCGCGAAGCCGCTGCCGGCCGGCTGGTCGGGCAAGGTGTGGGCGCAGTCGCAGGGGATCGCCGCGGTGCAGACGCTCGGCCTGCCGGCCGACTACCTGCTGCTGACGGATGCCGACATCGGCCATCCGCCCGACGCCGTCGCGCAGCTCGTCACGCGCGCACAGGCCGAGAACCGCGATCTCGTGTCGCTGATGGTGCGGCTGCGCTGCGATTCGTTCTGGGAAAAGGCGCTGATCCCGGCGTTCGTGTTCTTCTTCGCGAAGCTGTATCCGTTCTCGTGGATCAACAACCCGCGCAACCGGACGGCTGGCGCGGCCGGCGGCTGCATGCTCGTGAAGCGCACGGCGCTCGAGGAAGCGGGCGGCATCGAGTCGATCCGCGGCGCGCTGATCGACGATTGCAGCCTGGCCGCGCAGATCAAGCATCGTGGCGACGGCCGTCATCCGATCCGGCTCGACCTGGCCGACCGCAGCGTGTCGCTGCGCCCGTACGACAGCTGGCGCGACATCTGGAACATGATCGCGCGCACCGCGTTCACGCAGCTGCATTATTCGCCGCTGCTGCTGGCCGGCACGCTGCTCGGGATGACGATCATCTATCTCGTGCCGCCCGTCGCGGCGCTCGCGTACGGCGCGCGCGCGTGGCCGGCGTGGCTTGCGTGGGCGTCGATGTGCGCCGCGTATGCGCCGATGCTGCGCTACTACCGGCGCTCGCCGCTGTGGGCGCCCGCGCTGCCGCTCGTCGCGCTGTTCTACGTCGGCGCGACGTTCGCGTCCGCGTGGCGCTACTGGCGCGGCAAGGGCGGCCAGTGGAAGGCGCGCGTGCAGGCGCCGGTGGATCGCTGAGCGTTTCGCGCGCCTTCGGCGCGCGTTCCGGCAGCCGGAACGCAAACAGCCCGATCGGGAAACCGGTCGGGCTGTTTCGTTTTCGGCGGCGCTGCTGACTGGCCGGCCGGCGCTTACCGCTGGGTCAGCATCATGTACATCTGCACCACGACGTCCGGCGAGAACGTGAACGGCACCCAGCCGTAGCCCGTGTGGCGGGCGACCAGCAGGCGATCGCCGTTCGACTGCTTCTGCACGGCCATCATCGGGTTCTTCGTCGTCACGAAGCGCCAGCCGGCCGGGATACCGGGCGGCGGCTCCGGCTGCATCGACGCGCGCGCATGCGCGAGCTCCTCGATCAACTGGCCCAGTTGCTCCGGATGCAGCGTGATCGATGCGCCGTTGACGGTCAGCGTGAGTTCGTTCTGCGTCGGACGCGACACGTGCAGCGTCGATTTGTCCGCCGGGGCGGCGGCGTCGGTTTCAACCACGGTGTCGGCTTGTGCCGTCGCGACGATCGCGGTTTCGGCATCGGCCGCTTCCACCGCAGCCGGCGCGGACGCGTTCACGGCCGGCTCCGCCGCCGGCGTGTCCGCCGGTTCGACGATGTCGGCGGCAACGGCCGTTGCGGCAGCCGCGGTCGTCGCGGCTTCCTTGACGACGGCCTCGACCAGCGCCTCGGCGTCGGCGATGGCCTTCGCGTGGTGCTGCGCGGCGGCTTCGGCTTGCGCGATCGCTTCGGTATGGCGTTGCGTGACGGCCTCGGCTTGTGCGGTGGCGTCGGCGTGGCGCTGCGCGGCGGCTTCGGCCTGCGCGATCGCTTCGGCGTGGCGCCGCGTGACGGCTTCGGCCTCGGCGGTCGCGTCGGCGTGACGCTGCGCGGCGGCCAGCGTTTCGGCGATCGCCTGCGTGTGTTGCTGCGCGAGCGCTTCGGCTTCCGCGATCGCGGAAGCGTGGCGCTGCGTGGCCGCGTCCGCTTCGGCGGTCGCTGCCGCGTGACGTTGCGCGGCGGCCTCGGCCTCGGCGCTTGCTGCCGCATGGCGCTGCGCGGCCGCATCGGCTTCGGTCGCGGCAGCGTGATGACGCTGCGCGGCGGCCTCCGCTTCGGCGATCGCGGCCGCGTGACGTTGCGACGCGGCTTCCGCATCCGCGTGACGTTGCGCGAGCGCTTCGGTCAGCGCGGTGGCCTCCGCATGGCGCTGCACGGCGGCTTCGGCTTGCGCGGTGGCATCCGTATGACGGTGGGCGGCGGCTTCGGCGGCGGCGGTCGCGTCGGCGTGGCGCTGCTGCGCGGCTTCGGCGTCGGCCGCTGCGGCCGTGTGGCGTTGCGCGGCGGCCTGCGCTTCGGCTTCCGCGGCGGCGTGACGTTCTGCGGCGGCCCGGGCTTCCGTCGCCGCGGCGCGCGCGAAGGCTTCCGCGCTGCGTGCCGCCTGCTGCGCGGCGTGGTGATCGTGGAGCAGCTGATCGACGCCCGTGTTGAGCGAATCGATCTGATCGTTCAGGTTCATGCGTGTCTTCTCTGCGTAAGACCCGCGATTTTACCCGCTGCGCCGGTGCGGGGCCGTGCGCGACGTGTAACAAAGTGCGCAATGCGGCGCGAAGCGCGCCGCTTTGTGTTACTTCAGGTAGCCCGCCGAGCCGAACCAGTCGAGTGCATCGCGCAGTCCTTCGCGGTACGGACGCGCACGGTAGCCGAGCTCGCGCTCGGCCTTCGCGGACGTGAAATACATCTTGTTCTTCGACATCCGCAGCCCGTCCACGGTGACGAACGGCTCCTTCTTCGTGAACTTCGCGACCGCTTCGGCGCCGACCGCGAGCGGGTAGAGCGGCCAGCGCGGCAGCGCGATCGTCGGCGCCTTGCGGCCCGTCATCTGCGCGATGTCGGCGAGCATCTGCTGCAGCGGCAGGTTCTCGCCGCCGAGGATGTAGCGCTCGCCGATCCGGCCGCGCTCGAGCGCGAGGAAGTGGCCGTGCGCGACGTCGTCGACGTGCACGAGGTTCAGCCCCGTGTCGACGAAGGCGGGAATCTTGCCGAGCGCGGCTTCGACGATGATGCGGCCGGTCGGCGTCGGCTTCACGTCGCGCGGGCCGATCGGCGTCGACGGATTGACGATCACGGCCGGCAGCCCTTCGTCGGCGATCATCCGCTCGACCGCGCGTTCCGCCAGCACCTTGCTGCGCTTGTAGACGCCGATCGCCTGCTCGGGCGTGAGCGGCCGGTTCTCGTCGGACGGATCGCCGGCGCTCGTCACCTTCAGCGTCGCGACGCTGCTCGTGTAGACGATCCGCTCGACGCCTTCCGCGCGTGCCGCGCGCATCGTCGCGACCGCGCCCTCGAGGTTCGCGCGCTCGATCTCGTCGGGATCGGGTGCCCACAGCCGGTAGTCGGCCGCCACGTGCAGCAGGTAGCGCACGCCGCGCAGCGCGGCGCGCATCGATGCCTCGTCGCGCATGTCGCCGGTGACGATCTCCGCGTCGAGATCCGCGACGTTCGTGCGCGGGCTGGTCGGACGCACGAGGACGCGCACCGCATAGCCTTTCTGCTGCGCAATGCGCGCGACGGCCGAGCCGACGAAACCGGACGCGCCGGTGACGAGAACGAGATCGCGGGAGGTATCAGTCATGCGTTTCCTTCAGGGCCGCGCGCGAGCGGCGCGGCGGTTGAGCGTCGGCGAGATTGTACGTGGTCGGCGCGCGCGGCGACGCAAGGCTAGGGCCGGCGCAAGCCCGTTATCGGCGTGAAGCGGCCCTGGCGTGTATGAAGCGGCCGACGCGACTACAATGCCGGGCTTGAATGCAACGGGAGGGCGACGCGATGAGCCGCAATGAACTGGACGAACGGATCGAGACCTACTACGTGCGGGTGCGCGGCGTCGTGCAGGGCGTGGGCTTCCGTCATGCGACGGTGCGCGAAGCGCATGCGCTGAAGCTGCGCGGCTGGGTCGCGAATCTCGAGGACGGCAGCGTCGAGGCGATGATCCAGGGGCCCGGCGCGCAGATCGACCGGATGCTCGCGTGGCTGCGTCACGGGCCGCCGGCCGCGCGCGTGACCGAGGTGACGTTCGAGGAACGCCGCACCGAAAGGCGCTTCGAGCGCTTCCAGCAGCAGTAAGGCGGTCCGAACGATATGACGGGGTATCCGGAAGCCGGGCGCGGCCTCATGCTGTCGGTGATGGCGTCGACGCTGTTCGCGCTGATGTCGGCTTACGCGAAACTGCTTGCGCCGCTCACGGGGCTCGACATTTTCGCGTGGCGCGTCTTGTGGACCGCGCCGGGCGCGCTCGCGCTGATCGCGTTGCGCGGCCGCTGGCCGGCGCTCGTCGAACTCCTCCGGCGCAGCGTGCGCGACTGGCGCTTGCTGATCGCGCTGCCCGTGAGCGCGGCGCTGCTCGGCGTGCAGCTGTGGCTGTTCCTGTGGGCGCCGCTGCACGGGCGCATGCTCGAAGTGTCGCTCGGCTATTTCCTGTTGCCGCTGACGATGGTGCTCGTCGGCCGCTTCTACTATCACGAGCGGCTCGACCCGCTGCAATGGGCGGCGGTCGCGTGCGCCGCGCTCGGCGTCGCGCACGAAGTGTGGGCGACGCGCGCGTTCGCATGGCCGACGCTCGTCGTCGCGCTCGGCTATCCGCCGTATTTCGTGCTGCGCCGGCGGATCAACGCCGATTCGCTCGCCGCGTTCGCGGTCGAGATCGCGCTGCTGTGCCCGATCGCATTCGCGATGGTCGCGACGAGCACGACGCGCGTCGCCAGCCATCCGCTGCTGTGGGCCGTGCTGCTGCCGGGGCTCGGCGTGCTCAGCACGCTCGCGCTCGCGAGCTACCTGAAGGCGAGCCGGATGCTGCCGATGGCGCTGTTCGGGATTCTCGGCTACGTCGAGCCCGTGCTGCTCGTCGCGGTGTCGCTGCTGCTGCTCGGCGAGACGCTGAGCGTCGCGAAGCTCGCGACGTACGGGCCGATCTGGGTCGCCGTCGCGCTGACCGCGTGGCACAGCGCGATGCTGATGCGGCGTCTTCCCACGCGCCGATAAGCGTCGATCGCGGTGCGGCGGCCACACGGAACGTGCCGCGCATCGCGTCTCGCTCGACGGTCGAGCAACCGTCGAGCAGCGATCGAACAGCAGTCGAACGCATCGATGCTGACCGCAAACTGGCGTCGCGCTGACGTCGAACTGGCGGCGCTGCCCGCTTCGCATCCTCCTCCTCGCCGTTGTAATCGAACAGAAGATTCGGTTGCACTTTGTTACTTAGGGTTGCTCCGGATCGGCCATTAGACTGACCTGACCGACTTCCCTTCGTATGCAGCTTTCCGATGAACGGTCATCCCCGTGCCTGGCCGGCCGGGTTGGCGCGATGCGAGCATACGCGTATCGCCGCTGACCGCGCTCGCCTGCTTCTTCCCGATCCCTTCCCCGGTGCCTGTTGCACCATCGTTGCGCAGGTGCGCTCATGTCGTTGAGCCTGCCGTCATCTGCCACGCTTCAGCCGTCGCGCGGCGGCCGCCTGATCGAAGTCGATTTCTTCCGCGGGCTCGTACTGCTGATGATCGTCGTCGATCACATCGGCGCGAGCGTGCTGTCGCGCGTGACGCTGCACGCGTTCGCGCTGTGCGACGCGGCCGAGGTGTTCGTGTTTCTTGGCGGCTTCGCGACCGCGAGCGCGTACGGCGCGATCGCCGAACGGCACGGCGCGCGCGCCGCGCAGCGCCGGTTCGTGCGCCGCGCGATGCAGATCTACCGCGCGTTTCTCGCGACGTCGACGCTGATGCTCGTCGTGTCGGCGGTGCTCGACCATTACGGGATCGATGCGCCGAACCTCGCGCTCGACGACGTCAGCGTGATGCTCGCGTCGCCGCTCACGGGCCTCGCCGAGCTGCTGACGTTCCAGCGCCAGCCGTATCTCGCATCGGTGCTGCCGATGTACGTGCTGTTCGCGCTCGCGTCGCCGGTGCTCGTGCCGTTCGCGCGCCGTCATCCGTGGCTGCTCGTCGCGCTCAGCGCCGCGTCGTGGATGACGGCGGGCTGGCTCGGCCCCGAGCTGCTGGACACCGACGGATTCCGCTGGAGTTTCAACCCGTTCGCCTGGCAACTGATGTTCGTGGCCGGTGTGCTCGCGCGCTGCCAGCCGTTCTACCGACGCATCGCGCTCGGGCGGTGGGGCGCCGCGGCGACCGGCGTCGCGTGCGCGGTCGTGCTTGGTTGCGCGAGCTACAAGCTGTTCTCGGGGCTGCCGATGCCCGAAGGCATATTCAAGCGCGATCTCGCGCTGCCGCGCGTCGTGAGCTTCGTGGGCGTCGCGTGGCTGATGGCCGATTGCGTGCGCTTCGGCTGGATCGCGCGGATTGCGCAGGCCGTGCGCCCCGTCGTCGCCGTCGGCCAGCGCGGGCTGATCTGCTTCGTCGCGGGCGCGGCGATCTCGCTCGTCATCGATTCGCTGCTGCATCCGGTCGCGCACAGCGCCGATCTGCGGCATGTCGGCGTGGGCCTCGTGGCCGACGCGTGCGCGCTCGGGCTGATGATGGCCGTGGCCGGTTCGGGAACGTGGATCGCGCGGTGGCGCGGCGCGGCCGCGTGAGCGGCGCGGGAGACGGCGCGTGCGGCACGGAACGTGTCGCGCGGCGTCAGTGAGGTGAGCCGATACGGGAGCGGGGCGTGGAGGTGGCGTCGTCGGATTCGGCGTCGTCGCGTTCGTCCTGAGCCGGATCGTCGCGTTCCGCGAGTACCGCGTCGGCTTCGGCCGCGGCTCGCGCGGCGCGCAGCGCGGTGCAGCGCTGCGCGTGCCGGATGTCCGACAGTATCCTCAGGATCCTCGTGGTCTTGCTTTTCATGGCCTTCTCCCGCCAGTGCGCATCGCGACGGAGCGGATGCGTTTCCACCAGTGTAGGACGCGTTCGCGTGCCCGGCGGGAGAATGTGGCGTGCATGCCGCACGCCGAGGGATAGTACTTACTGGGCCGACGCGATTGCCTGCGCCTGCAGCGCTTCCTCGCGGCGCTCTTCCGCACAACGTTGGTGCTGGCGCGACAGGCGGTTCATCAGCGGCAGCAGCAGCAGCGCGAGCAGCATGCCGATCGCGGCGAGCCAGCCGAGCTTCTCGAACAGCGACAGGTAGAGCGGCAGCGATTCGGTGGCCGGCAGGTCGTGCGACGGCATCTGCGCGAAGTTCGCGACGACGCTGCCGAGATACTGCGACACACCCGTCGCGACGAAATACGCACCCATCATGAAGCCGCTCATGCGCGCCGGCACGTAGCGGGCGATCATCGCGAGGCCGAGGCCGCTCACCAGCAGTTCGCCGAGCGAGTAGAGGCCGTAGCCCCACACCATGAACCACGACGACACGCGGCCGTCGATCGCGTAGCGGCCGCTGATCGTGAACACCAGGTAGCCCGCGGCGACCGCGCCGAAGCCGAGCGCGTACTTCGCGGCGACCGGCAGGTCACGCCCGCTCTTCGCGACCGCGTTGTAGACCCACACGAGCACCGGGCTCAGCAGCATGATCCAGATCGGGTTCAGCGCCTGGAACTGTGCGGCGCTCCACGTGAACAGCGTCGTGCCGAACAGCATGAAGCGCGGATCGACGTTGCGCAGCGCGAACAGCGTCAGCGACGTCGACATCTGCACGTAGAAGATGAAGAACAGGATCACCTGGCCGATCAGCACGAGCGCGGCGATCAGGCCCGCGCGCTCCGAGCGCTCCGACTTCGCGATCATGTACGCGAAGATCGCGAGGATCGCGAACGCCGCGGTCCACACGCTCGCGACCGCGAGCTGCTTGTGCTGCAGCACGTACAGCGTGATCAGCGCGAGCGCGACGCCGCCCAGGGCGACCGCGCCGAGGCGCTTCCAGCGGATCGGCTGGTCGTCCGGCACCGAGCCGACGTGCGCGAGCGTGCGGTGCATCAGCATGAAGTTGAGGATCGCGAGCAGCATGCCGCCGCAGCAGACCGCGAACGCGGCGTGCCAGCCCCAGTGATCCTTGATCCACGGCGTCGCGAGCATCGACACGGTCGAGCCGATGTTGACCGCCATGTAGTAGATCGTGAACGCGCTGTCGATGCGCGCGTCGTCGCCTTCATAGATGCGGCGCACGAGGTTCGCCGCGTTGGCCTTGAACAGGCCGTTGCCGACGACGATCACGCCGAGCGACGCGTACATGTACGTCAGGTGTTCGTTCGGTACCGCGAGCATCAGGTAGCCGGCGGACAGCACGGACGCGCCGATGATCATCGTGCGGCGGGCGCCGAGCACCTTGTCGCCGATCCAGCCGCCGATCGACGGCGCCGCATAGACGAGTGCGGTGAACGCACCCCAGGTCAGGTTCGCATGGCTGTCGGTGAAACCGAGCCGGTCGACCATGAAGAGGACCAGAAGCGCGGCCATACCGTAGTAGCCGAAACGCTCCCACATTTCGATGAGGAAGACCGTCGTGAACGATCGGGTTTGTGAAACAGGTGAATGCATCATCAATCTCGTTTGAAACGGACGGCACGGATCACGCGTCGTCTAGGGGTCGAACTGGCGCCGGTGCGCAATGGGCCGGGTAGGTCTTGCGCTGGCGATGGAACAGTCGGGCGGTTAGCCCGGGCCGGGGGCGGACGCCGCATGGTAGGGCGGCGAGTGGCCCCGACCGGCGCGCGAATGGTAACGTTCGCCGGTCCGGTGCGTCAGGTATGCGCCACTCAGGGAAACTCCCGATGTGGCAGCAGCTTTCAGGAACATTCGTCTCGTCATCTATTTGTAAGATTTCGTGCCGGCCCTCCGAAGATTCCCGGAGAGCCGCTTGCAGCTTGCCTGTGAAGCCGGCGAGTCTGGCAAGATAGCGCGTCGTTTCTCTCGCTTCGCGCCCCGTTTAGTGCACCGGGCTCAACTCCGAAGGCGTGCGCGAACCCGAAGACTAAGCTATATCGATCTAACTTAGTTATTTTCCATCAAACATTTTTTGACGATCACTTTTCGGCCTGCTATGGTTCCCCCCACTGAAAACTCGCGGTCCGCAGACGCTGCCGCCGCACTGGGCAGCAAGATTCGCGCGTTGCGCCAACGACTCAAGCGCACGCTCGACGACACCGCTACCGCCGCGGGGATTTCGAAGCCGTTTCTGTCTCAAGTCGAGCGCGGGCTCGCGTCGCCGTCATTGACGTCGCTGGCCGGTATCGCGCACGCGCTCGGTGTGACGGTGCAGTACTTCGTGGATACGCCGAGCGAGGAACGCTCGGTCTGCCGAGGCGAGCAGCTGCGCTTCTTCGGGTTTGCCGATTCGGCGAACCTGTTCGCGCGGCTGACGAACGTATCCGAAGGGCGCCAGCTGGAGGCGATCCTCGTGAGGATGCCGCCGGGGCAGAAACGGTCGGAGGTGACGACCCATGCAGGAGAGGAGTTCCTGTATGTGATTGAAGGGGAAGTGTCGCTGACGCTGGAAGGCAAGACGTTCGTCCTGCAGGCCGGCGACAGCTCGCACTATCAGTCGACGGTCCCGCACAGCTGGGCCAACACCGCGAAGATCGAGTCGGTGGTGGTCTGGGTCGGTACACCGAGGCTGTTCTAACGCACGGGTATTCCTTCGTTTCCAAGACGGGATGCCTGTCGAAAGAAACGTAAGGAATACTAAAATGCTATACGAGAATCACGGGCCTCCTCAATCGCTGCCCCCGTCAGCGTCTCACGCGTAAGCCGCGGCATTCGCCGCGCGACGCTCACCGAACACACTTTCTCAAGACTGCCACGATGAAATCCTTGCATGCCATGTCGGCCGTGCTGGCCGCGCTCGCCCTGACGACGCCCGTCGCCCACGCCGTTACCGTTCCGTCGAACGTTGCGCTCGCTCCTCAGCAGGACCTGACGCGACAGGTGCCCGCCGAAGTCGAGTCGCTCGACCCGGCGCACATCGAATCGTGGACCGGCAACACGATCGGCCTCGACCTGTTCGAAGGGCTCGCCCGCATCGATGCGGCCGGCCAGGTCGTACCGGGCGTCGCGCTGTCGTGGGAACGCAAGACGCCGCAGACGTGGATCTTCAAGCTTCGCCACGACGCGAAGTGGAGCAACGGCCAGCCGGTGACGGCCGCCGATTTCGTCTATGCATGGCAGCGCCTCGTCGATCCGAAGACGGGCTCGAAATACACGATCCTCGTCGAGTTCGTGAAGAACTCGAAGGACATCATCGCGGGCAAGGCCGCCCCGTCGACGCTGGGCGTGCGCGCCGTCGATCCGTACACGCTCGAGGTGACGACCGACGTGCCGGTCGCGTTCTTCCCGGAACTGACCGCGATGGTGCCGCTCGCGCCGGTGAACAAGGACACGGTGACGAAGCTCGGCGACGCGTGGACGCGCCCGGGCAACATCGTCAGCAACGGCCCGTTCCAGCTGGCCGACTGGCAGCCGAACAACCGCATCGTGATCACCAAGGACGCGAAGTACTGGAACGCGCCGAAGGTCGTGATCAACAAGGTCACGTACCTGCCGATCGAGAGCGACGAGACCGCGATGCGCATGTACCAGGCCGGCCAGATCGACTACAGCTACTCGATCCCGTCGGGGATCTTCCAGCAGGTCAGCAAGCAGTTCGGCGGCGAACTGCGCCAGGGCCTGCAGCTCGCGACGTACTACTACTACCTGAACAACAGCGATCCGGCGCTGAAGGACAAGCGCGTGCGCCAGGCGCTGTCGATGGTGCTCGATCGCGAAGTGCTGACCTCGAAGCTCACGCAGGCCGGCGAGAAGCCGATGTACGGGCTGATGCCGAGCGGCACGAAGGGCGTGCAGCCGTTCACGCCGGACTGGGCGTCGTGGCCGATGGCCAAGCGCGTCGACACCGCGAAGAACCTGCTGAAGCAGGCCGGCTACTCGGATGCGAAGCCGCTGTCGTTCACGCTGACCTACAACACCAACGACCTGCACAAGAAGGTCGCGCTGTTCGCCGCGTCGGAATGGCGCACGAAGCTCGGCGTCAACACCAAGCTCGAGAACGTCGAGTTCAAGGTGCTGATGAAGGAGCGGCATGACGGCAAGGTGCAGATCGCGCGCGACGGCTGGTTCGCCGATTACAACGACGCGATGACGTTCTTCGATCTGCTCCGTTGCGGCAGCGCGCAGAACACCGTCGGCTACTGCAACAAGCAGGCCGACGCGCTGGTCGACGAAGGCAACCAGAAGCTCGATGACAAGGCGCGTGCCACGCTGCTCACGCAGGCGCACGACCTCGCGCTGAACGACACGCCGATGGTGCCGCTGTTCCAGTACTCGGCCGACCGTCTCGTGAAGCCCTATGTGGGCGGCTACTCGCTGAAGAACGTGATCGACATGCGTGCTTCGCAGGACATGTACCTGATCAAGCACTGAGCGGAGCGATCATGCTGGCCTACGCACTGAGGCGCACGTTGTGGGCGGTGCCGACGATCCTCGCGGTCGTCACCGTCTGCTACCTGCTGCTGCACTTCACACCCGGCGGCCCGTTCGATACGGAGAAGCAGCTTTCCGCGGCGACGCTCGCGAACCTGAACGCGAAGTACCACCTCGACCAGCCGCTGTGGAAGCAGTACCTGATGTATCTCGACGCACTGCTGCACGGCGACCTCGGTCCGTCGTTCCGCTACGTCGACTGGTCCGTGAACGATCTCGTGCGCAAGGCGCTGCCGGTGAGTCTCGGCGTAGGCGGCGTGTCGATCCCGATCTCGATCGGGCTCGGCGTGCTGCTCGGCACCGTCGCGGCGGTCCGCCGCGACAGCTTCATCGACCGCATCGTGATGCTGATCGGCAACATCGGCAACGTCGTGCCGCCGTTCGTGCTCGGCCCGGTGCTGGTGTGGATCTTCGCGATCCTGCTGAAGACCTCGGCCGGCAACGGCTGGCTGCCGGCAGGCGGCTGGGGCGACGGCGGCTGGGAGTACCGGCTGCTGCCGATCGTGCTGCTGACCTTCATCAACATGTCGCTGCTCGCGCGCGTGATGCGCGGCTCGATGATCGAGACGCTGTCGAGCAACTACATCCGCACCGCGCGCGCGAAGGGCCTGCCGGGCTCGACGATCGTGCTGCGCCACGCGCTGAAGCCCGCGCTGATGCCGGTCGTGTCGCTGTTCGGCACGGTCTGCATCTCGTCGATCACGGCGGCCGTCGTCACCGAATCGGTGTTCGCGCTACCGGGCCTCGGGCAGCTCGTCGTGAACGGCGCGATCAACCGCGACTACACGCTCGTGCTCGGCCTCGTCGTGCTGACCACCGTCTGCGCCGTGCTGTTCAACCTGCTGGTCGACCTCGCGTACGCGTGGCTCGATCCGCGCATCCGTTATTGAGCGAGGCACCGCGATGACCCCGACTACTCCCGTCGTCGGCCTGCCCGTGCAGACCGACTCGCCGCCGCGTTCCCGCTCGCCGCTCGCGCTTGCGATGGCGCGCTTCCTTCACAACCGCGCGGCTGTGTTCAGCCTCGTGCTGCTCGCGCTGATCACGCTCGCGTGCTTCGTCGGCCCGTGGCTGCTCGTGGCCGATCCCGCCGCAAGCGACTGGGGCTCGATCAGCCTGCCGCCGACCTGGGCGAACCAGCACTGGTTCGGCACCGACGAGCTCGGCCGCGACCTGCTGGTGCGCACGCTGATCGGCGGCCGCGTGTCGATCGAGGTCGGCCTGCTCGGCACGCTCGTGTCGGGCCTGTTCGGCGTCGCGTGGGGCGCGACCGCGGGCTTCGCGGGCGGCCGTGTCGACTCCGTGATGATGCGCGTCGTCGACATGATGTACGCGATCCCGTACCTGCTGATCGCGATCCTGATGATGACCCTGTTCGGCCGCTCGTTCATGCTGGTCGTGCTGACCATCAGCGCGTTCTCGTGGATCGACATGGCGCGTGTCGTGCGCGGCCAGACGCTGTCGCTGCGCAGCCGCGAGTTCGTCGATGCGGCGCGCGCGATCGGCGTGACGCCCACGTCGATCGTGCTGCGCCACATCGTGCCGAACCTGCTCGGCGTGGTCGTCGTGTACGCGACCGTGTCGGTGCCGGGCATCGTGCTGACCGAATCGGTGCTGTCGTTCCTCGGCCTCGGTGTGCAGGAGCCGATGACGAGCTGGGGCGTGCTGATCCAGGACGGCGCGCAGAAACTGGAATCGATGCCGTGGCTGCTGCTGGCCCCGGCCGTCATGCTGTGCGTGACGCTCTACTGCGTGAACTTCGTTGGCGACGGCCTGCGTGACGCGCTCGACCCGAAGGATCGCTGAGATGAAACGACCCCCACACTCACTTCGTTCGCTCGGGGGGGCGCAGCCCCCCCGTCTCCCCCAGGCGCTTCCACCGAAGTGTGGGGCGGCCCGGCGGAGGCTGACATGAGCGCACTACTAGAAGTCGACAACCTCGGCGTGCGCTTCACGCGCAAGGACGCGCCGCCGATCGACGCCGTGAGCGGCGTGTCGTTCTCGCTCGAAGCCGGCAAGACGCTCGGCATCGTCGGCGAATCGGGCTCCGGCAAGAGCCAGACCGTGATGGCGCTGCTCGGCCTGCTGGCCGGCAACGGCACGACGACCGGCACCGCACACTACCGCGGCGACAACCTGCTCGAGATGGATACGCGCGCGTTGAACCGGGTGCGCGGCGACCGCATCGCGATGATCTTCCAGGATCCGATGACGTCGCTCAATCCGTTCCTGACGATCGAGCGGCAGATGACCGAGACGCTGCAGCTGCATCGCAAGCTGTCGCGCAAGGAAGCGACCAAGCGCGCAATCGAGGCGCTCGAATCGGTGCGCATTCCCGACGCGGCGCGGCGCATCCGCATGTATCCGCACGAGTTCTCGGGCGGCATGCGCCAGCGCGTGATGATCGCGATGGCGCTGCTGTCCGAGCCGGAAATCCTGATCGCCGACGAGCCGACCACCGCGCTCGACGTGACCGTGCAGGCGCAGATCATCGACCTGCTGCGCGAGCTGAACCGCGAGCGCGGCACCGCGATCGTGCTGATCACGCACGACATGGGCGTGGTCGCCGGCCTCGCGGACGACGTGATGGTCATGTATGCGGGCCGCACCGTCGAATACGCACCGGCCGAATCGATCTTCGCGGCGCCGTCGCATCCGTACACGATCGGCCTGCTCAACGCGCTGCCGCGCCTGACCGACGCGCACGATGCGCCGCTCGTCGCGATTCCCGGCAATCCGCCGATGCCCGGCACCGCGCCGGCCGGCTGCGCGTTCGCGAAGCGCTGCACGTATGCGGAAGAACGCTGTGGCGCCGCACGCCCGGCGCTCGAAACCTATGGCGCCGTGGGCGCGGTGCGCGCATGCCACCGCCCCGTCGCCGATCTGGCGGGAGGTCTGCGATGAGCGTCAATGAACGCCGCAATGCCGGCGCGACGGACGACACGCTGCTGTCCGTCGAGGACCTGAAGGTGCATTTCCGCGTGCCGCTCGGCGGCTATCCGTGGTCGCCGAAGGGCACGCTGCGCGCGGTCGACGGCGTGTCGTTCGACGTGAAGCGCGGCGAAACGGTCGGGCTGGTCGGCGAATCGGGCTGCGGGAAGTCGACGCTCGCGCGCGCGCTGATCGGCCTCGTGCCGATGACGGCCGGCACCGTGAAATGGCGCGGCGAAGCCGTCACGCCCGATCACCTGCGCGGCAACGCAATGCGGCGCGAAGTGCAGATGATCTTCCAGGATCCGCTCGCGTCGCTCGATCCGCGCATGACGATCGAGCAGGTCGTCGCCGAGCCGCTCGTCACGCACCAGGCCGGCCTCGGCCGCGCCGAAGTGCGCCGCCGCGTGGTCACGATGCTCGAACGCGTTGGCCTGAACGCGCATCACCTGCTGCGCTACCCGCACGAATTTTCCGGCGGGCAGTGCCAGCGCGTCGGCATCGCACGCGCGCTGATCGGCGAGCCGAAGCTCGTGATCTGCGATGAACCCGTGTCGGCGCTCGACGTGTCGATCCAGGCGCAGATCGTGAACCTGCTGCGCGATCTTCAACGCGAACTGTCGTTGTCCTATCTGTTCGTTGCACACGATCTCGCCGTGGTGAAGGCGATCAGCCAGCGTGTGCTCGTGATGTATCTCGGCCGCGTGATGGAGTTCGGCACGCGGCATGACGTGTACGACGTGCCGCAGCACCCGTACACGAAGGCGCTGCTCGATGCGGCGCCGACGCCGGAGCCGGCGCGCGAGCGTGCTCGCCGTCCGATGCTGTTGGCGGGCGAGATGCCCTCGCCGCTCAACCCGCCGTCCGGCTGCGCGTTCCGTACGCGCTGCCCGGTCGCGATCGACGCGTGCGCGCAGGACGTGCCGCTGCCGGAAGTGCGGCAGGGGTCGGCGGCGCGTGTCGCGTGCATTCGTGCGGGTGCGGCGTGATTTGAAGTAGCTCGGCAAACAAAACCAAGGCAGGTCAACAGGGGCAGGGGCGGCGCGAACGATCTTCGCGCCGCGGGTACAGGCGCGTCCTTAGCCGGGCACGCCGGGGGGCCGGGAGCGGATCGCGACCGGCGTGGACGATATCAACACAAGACGAGAAATACGATGAAAAAACAGAAGACGATCGGGACGGCATCGAAGATGCTGCTTGCATGGGGACTGCCGGCGCTGGCCGGTGTCTCGCTGACGGGCGTCGCGCACGCCGACGACGCGGCCCCCGCGCCGCTGCAGGTCGCGCAGGCCGCACCGGCCGCGGGCACCGGCATGACCGTTGCGCAGGCATCGACCCCGAACGCCATCATCAACGCGGAAGCGACCCAGGCCGTCACGCCGCCCGATGAACCGTCGGCCCAGTCGAAGTCGAAGGGCTTCATTGCCGACAGCCATCTCGACTTCCTGTTCCGCAACTATTCGGACGTGCTCGACAGCAAGGGCGGGCCGCATCGCCACGCATGGGTGCAGGGCGCGATGGCGAACTTCGAGTCGGGCTACACGACGGGCCTGATCGGTATCGGTTTCGACGCATCGCTGTACGCGGCGCTGAAGCTCGACGGCGGCCAGGGCGCCGGCAGCATGGTGCACATCGCGAAGGGTGGCGGCGGCGGCAACCAGCTCGCGTGGGCCTACCCGGGCATCTACGACATCAAGGCGCGCATCTCGAACACGGTGGTCAAGTACGGTCTGCAGGCCGTCGACAACCCGTTCATGGAGCAGCACGACAACCGTGCGCTGCCGCCGACGTTCCTCGGCGCGACGATCGTCAGCAATGAATTCAAGAACGTGATGCTCGAGGCCGGCAGCTTCACGAAGACCGACGCGCGCGGTCATACGACGCTGACCAACCTGACGACGCAATACGGCGGCACGCGCATCAATCGCCTGTCGTATGTCGGCGGCACGTGGGACTACTCGCCGAACGGCGAAGTCGCGCTGTACGCGAACCAGGCCGACGACGTGTGGCACCAGTACTACGCGTCGGTGAAGCACAGCATCGGCAGCCCGCAGACGATCAAGTGGACGGGCTTCGGCAACGTCTACTCGACGCACGACACGGGCGATGCGCTGCAGGGCAAGATCGACAACAACGCATACAGCCTGTCGGTGGCCGCGCAGCACGGCCCGCACGAGCTGCTGCTCGGCTTCCAGCAGGTGCTCGGCGACCAGTTCTTCGATTACCTGAACGAAACGAACGGCATCTTCCTGACCAACTCGATGGACGTCGACTACAACGCGCCGCACGAAAAGTCTCTGCAGCTGCGTTACACGTTCTACGGCAAGGAAGCGGGCCTGCCGGGCTTCAAGGCGATGGTCTGGGGCGTGACGGGCTGGGGTGCGGACGGCAGCGCGGGCGCGGCGAACGACCCGACCAAGTCGAGCATCTACTGGAGCAACGGCGCGCCGGTGCAGGGCCGTCACCACGAGTTCGGCTTCATCCCGTCGTACACGTTCCAGAGCGGCAAGCTGAAGGACACGAAGGTCACGTTCATCGCGATGTGGCACAACGGTTCGGCACACTACTCGGACGCGACGAACCGCGAGTACCGTCTGGTCGTGAACCTGCCGCTGCACGCGTTCTGATCGAAGGGGGACGCGCGGTCCCCCGCATTGCGCGGCCGGCCTGCGATCGGTGCGATCAGGCCGGCCGGTGCAACCCCGCGACCGGATCGTTCGCGGCGGGCATCTCTTCCACGATCGACGTCATCTGGCGGCCCGTATCGCGCCAGGCGTCGAGGCCGCCGCGCAGCGCGAGCGCATCGGTGAAGCCTGCGTCGAGCAGGCGCTTCGCCATCAGCGCGGCCGTGACTTCGTTCGGGCACGAGCAGAACACGACGAACTTCTGCGTGAGCGGATAGCGCGCGACGATGTCGCCGATCTGCCGCTCGTCGGCGAATTGCGCGCCGGGAATCGTGAACGGGTCGAGCTTGCGGTGCTCGGGCGAGCGCACGTCGAGCACCACCGGCGCGGCGGTGTCGCTCAGCAGCAGTTCGAGTTCGTCGACGCCGATCCGCGCGTTGGCGAGCTGACGGATCAGCGCGCGGCGGCGCATCCAGCGCACGGCCGCATAGATCGCCAGCAGCGCGACGATGACCAGCAGCACCGCGCGGCCGAGGTGGCTCGCACCGGCGAACAGCCAGTCGATCTGCCGATAGAACACGAGGCCGGCCACCAGTCCGACGATCGTCCACAGCGCGGCGCCGAGCGCATCGTAGCCGGCGAACGTGCGATAGCGCGTGCCGAGCGCGCCGGCCATCGGCACCGATACGAGCGACAGCCCCGGAATGAAGCGCGCGACCGCGAGCACGCGTACGCCGTAGCGCCCGAAGAAGCGTTCGGTCTTTCTCACGCAGGTATCGCGTGACAGCGACAGCCGGCAGATCGTCTTCAGCGTCGTACCGCCGTAACGCCGTCCGGCGACGTACCAGACGGTGTCGCCGATCAGCGCGCCGAGCACCGACAACGCCACCACCGTCACGAGCTGCGAGCCGATCATCGCCGGATGCATCGCGGACATCGCGCCGAACAGCACGAGCGTCGGCATCGCGGGCACCGGCAGGCCGATGGCCGCCGCGAGCACGTTGGCGAAGACGAGAAGCGGCCCGTACTGGGCGACGAGGTCACGGAGCATGACGGCTGGCCAAAAAGGGAATGCGTGAGCAGGAAACGCAGATGGGCCGATTATCGGCCATTTTCAAGACAGCGGCGGGAATGACGGAAAGCGCCTGACGGCGGCAGGGGGATCTCGGTGAGCCGGCGCGCTGTGCGCGGCTCACCGTTTGAATTCAGGAAGTGGTGCGGGCCAGCGATGCGGCGCCGTGGTTTTCGCCGGGCAGTTCCGCGCCGTGCGAACGGATCGCCGCGATGAGTTCGGCCGGCGTGATCTCGTAGCGGACCTCGCGGTGGATGCCGGGTTTGCGTTCGTCGATCTCGATCAGCAGCACGCTTTTGCCGTCGCCGGTGGCTTCGAGCCGGAGCGAGCGCAATTCGCGGCCGTCGGCCGGGTCGTGTTCGGTGAGCAGGGTCATTGCCCCGGATGAGCCGGTAGTGCGCATCGAACCTATCCTCGTATCGTGGATGCCGCAGTGGCAAAGATGTCTTTGTTGAATACAGCTTGACGCAGTTTAACGCGAACGAGCGGCAATACGGAGCATTTTCGTGGGGGTGAAATGAGGGTTACACCACCGATCCTTCTGATGTTTGACCCGCGCTGGGCGGGCGTTTCAGCCCGATCGGCCGCAGCCGCGGCCGGCGCCTGACCGGCGTTCGCGGCCGCGCCGGCGCGGGCGGCGACAGACGCGGTCGGCAAGCCCCATCGCCGGGTCGCCGACCGGGTGGCGGCCCGTTTCGACGCGGCCGGCCATGGGCGCGAGAAGCTCGCGTCGCTGTCCGCGGTGACCACGAAGTCGTACCAGTGGCTCGGTCGAGCCGAGCTTCCAGTGCAGCTCGGACGGGTCGCCGGCGCGCACCGTGACGGTCCACGTGGTGCCAGTGCCGTTGCTGTTGCCGTTGCCGTGATAGTGACCCTGACTGTTGCCGTCTTCGATGCCGCGGGCCATGACCGCGATCGTCGGGTTTGCCACGGCCGGACAGCGGCCCGTCAACGTGGTTCGATTTCACCGTGAAGCGCACCGTGCCGCCGCCGTCGTTGCGCAGCCGCAGGTGGAGGTTGCCGCTCGCGCCCGCATAGCCGACGCGAACTTCCGGATGAGGCACGTGTGCGCCGGCCAGGCGGCTCAGGTCGCCGGTGAAGCGGCGGTGAAGGCTGTTCGGGCCGAGCACCACAGGTCACATTTACCGCCATTGTTGGCGCGCGGCCCAGTCGCCGTGCAGCGTCTTGCCCGGCTCGACGATGCAGCGCTGCGGCAGGCGGTCGAGATGCAGCTTGTCATGGACGTGAAACACGGCGGCGCGGCCCGTGTTCGCGAACTTCAGCGTGACCGTGTAGGTGCCGGCATCGGCACGCGCGCTTGCGTGTCGTTGCGGATGCAACGGCATCGCCGGACGGCGTGACGACCATGTTTCAAATGCGTGAAATCGGCTAAGCTCGAAACGTTGCTGCGCGTGCGCGCAGTCCGCGCTATCGGCGCGACTTTTCGGAACCGGCCCACCCATGACCGACATCAAGATCCGGCACAGCGAGACGCACGACGTCGACGCGATCCGGCAGATCGCCGCGCATCCCGCGGTGTACATGAACACGCTGCAGTATCCGTTTCCATCGCTCGAGAAATGGCGGAAGCGGCTCGAAAACGCGCACGAGCGCGGTGCGAGCCTCGTCGCCGAAATCGACGGCACGGTGGTCGGCCATCTTGGCCTGGAAGCCGAGCCGAATTCGCGCCGGCGCCATGCGGCGGGGCTCGGCATGATGGTCGATGCGGCCCATCACGGGCGCGGCATCGGCAGCCGCTTGCTCGCGGCTGCGATCGATCTCGCGGAAAACTGGCTGAACGTCACGCGTCTCGAGTTGACCGTGTTCACCGACAACCGCGCGGCGATCGCGCTCTATGAAAAGCACGGTTTCCGGATCGAAGGCGAAGCGCCGGGCTACGCGCTGCGCGATGGCGTGCATGCGTCCGTGTATCACATGGCGCGGATCAAGGAACGCGCGTGAACGCGCGGCCACGGTGCCGCGCGTCATATCCATTCGAGAATTCGTTCGTTTCCTGCTGGCTGCGTCAATCGTATCGTTGAATGATTTGCCGGTCGCTTCGGCCGGTATTCGTTTGTCCGTATCGATGCGTGCGGCGCACCGCACGTCGGCGCGTTTCATCGTCATCGCTTCCCGGCCCTCGCTTGATGTCCATCGTTTCGCGCGCCGCACCTTCCCGCAACCGTCTCTTTCAACGGAACCGCTTCGATGAAAACCGCTCTCCGGAATCTGACTGCCGCCTGCCTGTTCGCCGCCGCGGGTGCGGCGTTTGCCGCCGCCGCGCCCGCGGGCACCGCGGTGTCGAGCGCATCGCCCGACGGTGCGCATCTGCCGCCCGGCATCGCATGGCAGCACGGCGACGTCGATGCCGCGTTCGCGCTCGCGAAGCGCACCGGCAAGCCGCTGCTGCTCTACTGGGGCGCGGTATGGTGCCCGTCGTGCAACCAGGTGAAGTCGACGATCTTCAGCCAGCAGGCCTTCAAGACCCGTTCGTCGTTCTTCGTGCCTGTGTATCTCGACGGCGATACCGAAAGCGCGCAGAAGCTCGGCGAGCGTTTCAAGGTGCACGGCTATCCGACGATGATCCTGTTCCGCCCCGACGGCACCGAAGTGACGCGGCTGCCGGGCGAAGCCGATCTCGATCGCTACATGCAGGCGCTGTCGCTCGGGATGACGGCCGCGCATCCGGTGCGGCAGACGCTCGCGAACGCGCTGAAGAACGGTGCGTCGCTGACACCGGACGAATGGCGTCTGCTTGCCGACTACTCGTGGGACACCGACGGCGCGCTGCCGGTGGCGGCCGATCGCGTCGCCGAGACGCTGCAGTCGCTCGCGCAACGCGCGCGGGCGGCCGGCGCGAAGGCCGATTCGGCGCGGTTCGCGCTGAAGTCGGCGGTTGTCGCCGCGTCGGACGATCCGGCGCAGGCCGGCACGCTCGACAAGGCGGCGCTCGCCGATTCGCTGCGCACGGTGCTGCACGATCCCGCGTTGTCGCGGGCCGATTCGGATGTGCTGGTCGCGGCACCCGCACGCGTGGTCGCGTATCTCGGCGGCGACGACGCACAGCGCGCGAAGTTGCGCGGCGCCTACGACACGGCGCTCGCGCGCCTGTCGACCGACACCACGCTGTCGTCGATCGACCGGCTGATGGCGCTGCATGGCCGCGTGCTGCTCGCGCGCGGCGACGCGGGCAATGGTAGGCCGCTTGCTGCGCCGGCGCTGGCCGACACGGTGCGCAAGCAGATCGCCGCGTCGGTGCAGGGCGCCGCGAATGCGTACGAGCGGCAGGCGCTCGTCAGCGAAGGCGCGGACACGCTGACCGATGCGGGGCTGTACGACGAGTCGGATGCGTTGCTGAAGGCCGAATTGCCGCGTTCGTCCACGCCGTATTACTTCATGTCCGGGCTGGCGGCAAATGCGAAGGCGCGCGGCGACAAGGCCGCGGCACTCGACTGGTACCGCAAGGCATACGAGTCGGCGAGCGGGCCGGCGACGAAGCTGCGCTGGGGGGCGACCTATTTTGCGAATGCAGTTCAACTGGCGCCGGACGATTCGGCGCGCATCGAAGGGATTGCCGCGAGTGTGCTCGCCCAGGCCGACAAGACCCGCGATGCGTTCTACGGCGCGAACCTGCGCGCGTTGACCAAGGTCGTCACGCAGTTGAATCACTGGCGCAGCGGCGGCGCGCACGATGCGTCGGTCCGGTCGGTCGTGAAGCAGTTCGACGGCGTATGCGGGAAGCTGCCCGCGGGCGATCCGCAGGCAGCGGCGTGCGCGAAGCTGATCCAGCCCGTGAAGGCATAACGACGCACGTAGGCACCGTCGAGCGGGCCGGACGTCGGATTACTGGCCCGACTCCGACGACGCGCCGCGATTGCTGCCATAGCCGGCGTCGTGCTGACGGGCAATCTTCGCTTCGGCGGAAACGATGCTGGCCGGATAGAACCAGTCGCTCGACTGGAAGCCGGCCTGCTTGAGCGCCTTCACTTCGGCGCGGACCTGCGCGCGCGTCAGCGGCTGGTTCGACTGCGCTTGCGCGGCGAGCGGGGCCGATACGGCCAGGGCAATGGCAACGGTGTGAATCAGGCGCTTCATGATCGGGACCTCCAGGATTCCGGTGAATCGCGGCGCTTCGTTTGTCGAAGGGCCGGGCGACGTCGAAACCAGTGTAGGCCGGGGCGGGCGCGCGAAAAATGCGAACGCGCCCAACGCAGTGTTTTGTTGCGGGCAACAATGCGTAGGCGGTGGCGGGCGGTGCCGGATGGTGGCGCGGTGACCCGGGCGTCTGGCAAGGGCGCGGCGGCGTGGATTCGACCGGGGCCGGTGAGCGGGGAATTGAAATCGGACCGGATGCGAGTTCCGGAATCCTTTCCGGTTCGCATGCGGTCCGATCGTGAAACGCAGGTTAGGCTTGAAGCGGCCTGCCGCGGCGATGCGGCAGGCGGCGAGGCGGCGTACCGAACGCCGCCTCATGCAGCGGCTTACACGAGCCCCGTCGTGTAGTACACGGCGATCACGAAGAACACCGCGAGCGTCTTGATGACGGTGACCGCGAAGATGTCGCGATACGACTCGCGGTGCGTGAGGCCCGTGACCGCGAGCAGCGTGATGACCGCGCCGTTGTGCGGCAGCGTGTCCATGCCGCCGCTCGCCATCGCGACGACCCGGTGCAGCACGTCCATCGGAATGTTGGCTGCCTGCGCGCCCTTGATGAACAGGTCCGACATCGCGGCGAGCGCGATGCTCATGCCGCCCGACGCCGAGCCCGTGATGCCGGCGAGCGAGCTGACCGACACGGCCGCGTTGACGAGCGGGTTCGGGATGCTCTTCAGTGCGTCGCCGACGACGAGGAAGCCCGGCAGCGCGGCGATCACGCCGCCGAAGCCGTATTCCGACGCGGTGTTCATCGAGGCGAGCAGCGCGCCGGCGACGGCGGCTTTCGAGCCGGCCGCGAAGCGGTCGCCGACGCGCCGGAACGCGGTCAGGACGACCAGCACGATACCGAGCAGCAGCGCGGCCTCGACCGACCAGATCGCGACGACCGTCTTGATCGACGTCGTCACCGGCGTGTGCACGCCCGGCAGCACGTCCGGCGCGACCGTGTACGACGCGGTGCCGTACCACTGCGGGATCAGCTTCGTGAACAGGAAGTTCGACACGCCGACGAGGATCAGCGGCAGGATCGCGAGCGCCGGGTGCGGCAGCGACGTCGCCTCGACGCGTTCCGGCTCGTTGACGAGCGCCGTGCCGTAGCCTTCGCCCTTCGCCATCGCCGAGCGGCGGCGCCATTCGAGATACGTGAGGCCGACGACGATGATGAACAGCGAGCCGATCGTGCCGAGCGCGGGCGCGGCCCACGCGGTCGTCTTGAAGAACGTGGTCGGGATGATGTTCTGGATCTGCGGCGTGCCGGGCAGCGAATCCATCGTGAACGAGAACGCGCCGAGCGCGATCGCGCCGGGCATCAGCCGCTTCGGGATGTTGCTCTGGCGATAGAGTTCGGCCGCGAACGGATAGACCGCGAACACCACGACGAACAGCGAGACGCCGCCATAGGTGAGCAGCGCGCACACCGCGACGATCACCGCATTCGCGCGCGAGCGGCCGATGTAGCGGATCGCCGCATGGACGATCGACTCCGAGAACCCGGACAGTTCGATGACCTTGCCGAACACTGCGCCGAGCATGAATACGGGGAAATACAGTTTGACGAAGCCGACCATCTTGTCCATGAAGATGCCGGAGAAGACCGGTGCGACGGCGGCGGGTTCGGTGAGGAGCACCGCACCGAGTGCGGCGATCGGCGCGAACAGGATCACGCTGTAGCCGCGATACGCGGCGAACATCAGGAACGCCAGCGCGGCGAGGACGATCACGAAGGACAAGGGAGTCTCCTAATGGCTTTGGTTGTTGTTCGATCGCGCGATGCGCCGCGGACCGGCTCAGGTTCGTGCATGTTTCGTGCCATCGGCCGGATTGCGCCGCCGGACATGGGTCCGCCGGAGGCTGGCGGGCCCGCGCCGGCCTAGGTCTGACGATTCTACATAAAACGTCTCGATCTGGAGACGAGATGGCCGTCCGGCCAGCCCGTGAAATCGCACAGGGCTTTCCCGGGCAACGCATTGCGGCGTGTCTCCGGAGTGAGATAATCCGTCTCGATCCGGAGACATCCGGTGCAGCGTACACGGAGACGACGACACGATGATGAACGACTGGGTCCGCCTGCCCGTCAACTACGGCGACGTGCTGCGGCGTGCCGCCGAGTCGCTGTTCCGGACCTTCGAGGATTCGAGCGCGGGCACGGTGGTCGTCGATCGCGACGCGCGTGTCGTGTGGATGAACGAGCGATACGCGGCGCGCTTCGGTTTCGCCGATCCGCAGCAGGCCGTCGGCCTCGACTGCGAAGCCGTGATCCCGAACAGCCTGATGCGCGAGGTCGTGTCGACCGGGCAGCCGATCCTGCTCGACATCATGGAGACGGGCCGCGAACCGCTCGTCGTCACGCGCCTGCCGCTGAAGAACGAGGCCGGCGAGACGGTCGGCGCGATCGGCTTCGCGCTGTTCGACCAGTTGAAGACGCTCACGCCGATCTTTTCCCGCTACGCACAGCTTCAGCAGCAACTGATCGCGACGCAGCGTTCGCTCGCGCAGGCACGACGTGCGAAATACACGTTCGCGAGCTTCGTCGGCACGAGCGCCGCGAGCCTCGAAACCAAGCGTCAGGCGCGGCGGGCCGCGCAGGTCGATTCGCCGGTGCTGCTGCTCGGCGAGACGGGTACCGGCAAGGAACTGCTCGCGCATGCGATCCACGCGGCGTCGGCGCGGGCGCTCCAGCCGCTCGTGACCGTCAACGTCGCCGCGATTCCCGACACGCTGCTCGAAACCGAATTCTTCGGCGCGGCACCCGGCGCATACACGGGCGCCGACCGCAAGGGGCGCATCGGCAAGTTCGAGCTGGCCGATCGCGGCACGCTGTTTCTCGACGAGATCGGTGACATGCCGCTGCCGTTGCAGGGCAAGCTGCTGCGCGTGCTGCAGGACAAGGAGTTCGAGCCGGTCGGCTCGAACCGGATCGTGCGCGCGGACGTCCGGATCATCGCCGCGACGTCGGCCGACCTGCCGGCGCTCGTGGAGGCCGGGCGTTTTCGCGCGGATCTCTATTACCGGCTGAACGTGCTGACGATCCACGCGCCGCCGTTGCGCGACCGGGCGTCCGACATCGCGGCGCTCGTCTACGCGACGCTCGAGGAACTGGCCGCCCAGCACGGGCGCGCTGCGCACTGCGAGCTGACCGACGATGCGCTGCGGATGCTGTGCGCGTATCCGTGGCCCGGCAACGTGCGCGAGTTGCGCAACACGCTCGAACGCGCGCTGATGCTGTCGGACCGTTCGGTGATCGATGCGCGTGCGCTCGCGCCGTTCCTCGGGCCCGTGCGCGTCTCGACGGACGGCGCGTTGCCGGCGCAGCGGGTTGCCACCTCGCCGGCCGAGCGGCGCGCGGGGGATGCGGCCGGTGCTGCCGGTGTTGCCGGTGCACCGGCAGCTTCGTATGCCGATGCATTGGCGGCGTGGGAGCGCCAATTCCTGACCGATGCGCTGGCGGCCTGTGACGGAAAGGTCGTGGAAGCGGCCGCGCGCATCGGGATCGGCCGCGCGACGCTGTACAAGAAGCTGGCGGCACTGGGAATCGACCGGTAGGCCGATCGGCGATGCCGATGCGGCCAGGCGTAGTGCATCGAACAGGAGATCACGATGAAGCGGATCGGCATCGCAGGGTGGCTGACCATGTTGCTGGCGACCTCCGCGCTCGCGCAGTCGGGTGACGCCGATGCGCCCGAGGCGCGGCGCAACTGGTACAACGATCCGTTTTTCGCGCTGTCGCAGGACCTGGCCGAATGCCCGTTGCCGCTCGGCCCGTGGATGACCCGGGCCGAGATGACGGACGACGCGCATTACCGTGCCGAACGCGGCACCACCTGCTGGCTCGCCCACCGCTGCACGAAGCCGAACTCGTATATGTATGACGCGCCGATCGCCGACACCGCGAAGGCACACTTCGCCGGCTCCGATCGCCTGCGCGGCACGAGCCTGTGGATCACCGTGCAGCGGCGTTTTATTTACGTCGAAGGATGCGCGGATCCGGCGTTCGATCGCCAGGCGCTGCAGCGCGAACTCGAGGCGCTTCCGGACGTCGAGCAGGTGTTCGTTCGCATCACCGACGATCCGCGCCGGAGCCTGCCGTACAAGGCGCGCGGGCAACCGGAGCGCACGCCGAACTGACGGCTGGCGGGCCGCGCATGGCATACTCGCGACATTCAAAAAAAGGTTGACGGGAACAACAATGAATCACATGCTTGCGTCGGTCTGTCGGCGGCCTCGGGCGGCCGTAGTGTTGGCTCTGGTTGCGGGGCTCGGCGGGTGCGGCGGCTCGGCGCCGCTGTTCACTTCGGACGGGCGTCCGACGACGCAGGTGCAATGCACCGGCAGCGACTGGAGCAATTGCACGGACAATGCCCGAGCCATCTGCAACGGGGATTTCGAAGTGCTTCAGCAATCGAGTGATGACGCCACGCGAAATCTTCTCTTCGCATGCAAGAAGAAAAACGGTTATTGATCCTGAAATGACCGGCCGAGGAGACCTCGATCGGGCGAAGTGCTTTTCTGTTTGCTTAGAGTCACCTATTTTTCACGAATAACACTCACGGAGTCCCATCCATATGGCGACCTACAGGCAACTGAGCGCGCAGCTCGAACGGCTTCAGCAAAAGATCGACAAGGAACGCGAAAAAGCGATTTCCGATGCGATTGCCGATATCCGCGCGAAAATCGAGGAATACGACATTACGCCTGAAGAGCTCGGTTTTCGTCCGGCAGGTAGCGCCGCCGCAGCTGCCGCGAAGCCGAAGCGTACGCTGCCGCCGAAATACCTGAACCCGAAGACGGGCGAAACCTGGAGTGGCCGGGGGCGGTCGCCGACATGGCTCGGCAAGAACCGCGCGCGTTTCCTGATCAAGGACTGACTCCCGAAAATCCTCACCTTTCGTGCGCCGACCGACGGTGCGAACGGCCATGCGGCCGTCGCACCGTTTTGTTTTTGCGCAGTCGCCGTGCGATTCCCGCTGACGAATCGACGTGAAATGTCGCGCGATTAACGGATCACGTTTTGCGAATTCGCCGCGATTCAACTGTCTATAGCGGCGAATTCCGGTAAACAACCGTGCAATTGCGCAGCGCATGCGCATTGGTATTCGCGATTTCCGTGGTGCATGTATGCCGCGAAATCTCATCACCTTTCGCGCGTTTGCGCGTTGCGTCGTGCAATTCCCGAAAATACTCACCATGGCTCCTGTAAATCCTCACCTTTGAGGAAGCGGCCGCAGCGTCGCGCTGCATTGCTTGCGCCGTGCGCGCCGCGCAAATGTGCGCGGCCGGCGTGCGGCGATGCCGGGCCGCGCTTGTGTTGCAGGTCCATGGTGCGAGCGTTGACGCGCGTCGGATAGTCGGCCGTACGGCATATAGGCAGCCGCATGCGCTTCGCCTATGCTTGGGGTTCGCGTCGATCGGCGCGGGGCCTGTCCGGCCGCAAGCCGATCGGATCGTCTTTCGTTACCGCAGGGAGCCGATGTGACCGTTCGCCATCTCGATGCGTTGTTCCAGCCCAAGTCCGTTGCGGTCGTCGGCGCGTCATCGCGCGCGGGCAGTATCGGCGCGATGGTGTGGTCGCGCGTGCTCGACGGCGCGTTCCAGGGGCCTGTGTGGCCCGTCAACCCGAAGTATCGCGAGCTGAACGGGCATGCGGTCGTCGCCGATGTCGACAGGCTGCCGGCGTCGCCGTCGATTGCCTTGATCTGCACGCCGCCCGCGACCTGGGCCGGCATCGTGCGCAAGCTCGGCGAGCTCGGCACGCGCGTCGCGGTGATCGTCGGCGAGGCGCGCACGGATGCCGATCGCGTCGCGCTCGATCGCACGCTCAAGGCGGCGAAGCCGTTCGTGCTCCGTATCGTCGGGCCGGGCAGCCTCGGCGTGCTGTCGCCCGCACGGCATGCGCATTTCGGCGCACCGGCCTATACGGCGCGATCGGGCGGCGTCGCGTGGGTGTCGCAATCGAATGCGCTGACGAACGCGGTGCTCGGCTGGGCCGATGCGCGTGGTCTCGGTTTTTCGCATGTCGTCGCGCTCGGCGGCGAATCCGACGTCGATGCGGGCGACGTGCTCGACTATCTGGCGAGCGATCCCGGCACGCGCGCGATCCTGCTCGAACTCGATACCGTGCGTGCCGCGCGCAAGTTCATGTCGGCCGCGCGCGCGGCCGCACGCAACAAGCCGGTGCTCGCGTTGCGCACCGGGCGCGCCGATCCCGGCGATGCGCTCTATACGGCGGCGTTCCAGCGCGCGGGGATGGTGCGCGTCGATGCGCTCGACGATCTGCTTGACGAGATCGAGACGCTCGGCGTCGGCCGCGTCACGGCGCGCGGCGCGGCGACGCTCGTGACGAGCGATGCGGGCGTCGCGAAACTCGCGGTCGATGCGGTCGCCGAGGTGCGCGACGTGCTGACCGGCTGGTCGCCGGCAGCCACGTCGGCCGTGTCGGCCGCGCTGCCGCATCTCGCGGCGCCTGGCAATCCACTGACGCTGGGCGACGATGCGCGCCCCGAGCACTTTGCCGCGGCGATCAAGGCGCTCGCGCCGTTTCCGCAAACGGGCACGCTGTTCGTCGTCCATTCGACTTCCCACAGCGCGCCGGCCGATTCGGTTGCGCGCACGCTGATCGAATCGCGGCAGTTCGCGCACCGCGGCATCCTCGCGTGTTTCTTCGGCGCGGTCGATGCGGCGACGCGCGATGCGCTGCACGCGAACGGCATTCCCGTGCACACGACGCCGCAGCGGCTCGCGCGCGCGTATGCGCGTCTCGTCGACTACAACCTCGGGCGGCAACTGCTGATGCAGACGCCCGAGGGCACGCCGCTGCAGCCGGCCGACTGCGTTGCATCCGCGCAGGCCGACGCGCGCCGGATGGTCGAAGCCGGCCAGCACGAACTGGCTGGCGAAGCCGCGCTGCGCTGGCTGGCCCATTTCGGTCTGCAGGGCGAGCAGGCTGACGCGCAGGCGGGTGAGAAAGTCGTCGATGTCACGGTCGAGATGTACGACGATTCGAACTTCGGTCCGGTGTTTCGTTATGCCGTGCCGCCTGCGGACGGCGTATCCGCGCCGTTCGTTGTCTACGGCCTGCCGCCGCTGAACACCGTGCTCGCGCGCGCGGTGATGGAGCGCTCGCCGTATGCGCGCAGCACACCTGTCGAGCCGACGCTCGACGCACTGACGGCGCTGTCGCAGGTCGTCTGCGACGTGCGCGAAGTCGTTGCGATGTCCGTCACGCTGCGCGTGCTGTCCGACCGCGCGCTGGTGATCGCGCCGCGCATCACGGTAGCTGCAGGGCGCAGCCGGCTGGCGATCATGCCGTATCCGCGCCACCTTGAACAAACGCTCGAGTGGCGCGGCGAGACGGTGACGATCCGTCCGATCCGTCCGGAAGACGAGGCCGCGCACAACGAACTGCTTGGCGCGATGACGCCGGAGGATCTGCGGATGCGTTTCTTCGGCGCGGTGCGCAGCTTCGAGCATTCGCAGGTGGCGCGCATGACACAGATCGACTACGACCGCGAGATGGCCTTCATCGTGTCGTACACCGATGTGTCCGGGCGCGACCATACGCTCGCGGTGGCGCGCGCGGTTGCCGATCCCGACAACGAGACGGCCGAGTTCGCGATCGCGGTGCGGCCCGATCAGAAAGGCAAGGGGCTTGGCCGGCTGATGATGGCCCGCATCATCGACTATGCGCGATCGCGCGGAACCGCATGGATGATCGGCGAAGCACTGCGCGAGAATTCGGCGATGATCTCGCTCGCGAAGTCGTGCGGTTTTGCGGTGTCGACGACGGAGGAGCCCGGTGTCGTGGGCTTCAGGATGAAGTTGCAGCCGTAGCGACTGTCGGGTGCCCGAAGCGAGGGGCTATCGCATTGAAGTCGATGGTCCCGATACCCGGCGTATCGCGGACGTGTACCGTCAGGAATGCAGATTATTTGAGTCCGCTTCCTGCGCGAAACACTTTAAGCGCATCGAACCTGTTCGCCATTGAGATATCGACCCGCTCATGGCGCCGGGAAACGCCTGTCACGCGCTCCGATATCCGTTCCGCGCGACCGTTTCACACAAGGTGCTCGCACGCATTTGCCACCGCAATCCGGCGTCGCAAATTCGAAATCGCGACAAAGGTGAGATTTTTCGGGAGCCGCGAGTGAGCTTCTTCGGGAACGTGTGGTGAGCCGATACGGGAGCGTTCGGTGAGCCTTCCCGGGAGCGGCCGGTGAGCACCTGCGGGAGGCGCCGGTGAGCCTTTCCGGGACGCGTTGGTGAGGGCCTGCGGGAGGCGTCGGTGAGGACATTCGGGAGCCCTTGGTGAGGGTCTCCAGGAGCATTGGGTGAGCTTTTTCGGGAGGCGTGGGTGAGCGCTTGCGGGACGCCAAGGTGAGGTTTTTCGGGAGCATGCGGACGCATGGCTTCCGCGAGCGCGGCGCCGGCCAATGCCGGCGTCACGCGGAGGTACGGGCACGCATGAATCGTGCCCGTGGTCACATTCAGGCAGCGAGTTTCGACGCCGCGTCGTTCACCAGGTCGCGCGAAATCGCGAGTTCCTCGAGGTGCGGATCGGCATAGACAGCGCCGGTTTCGCGCTCGAGGCGGGCGATCGTCAGTGCGCAACGCGCGATGTCCTTCGGCATCGCGATGAAGCGCTTGACCGACTCGCCGGACGTGAACGCGTCGAACAGCGCGCCGCGCACGTCGTCCGGAAGCGTCTTGGTCCACTGGTACGGCTTGCCGTTGAACGTGATCGACGGCGGCAGCGCACGTTCCTTCTTGGTTGCCGTGATCAGCCCATAGGTGCGTGCCGCGTCGCCGATCTGTTCGGGCGAGAAGAGCTCGTCGGGCGTGATGTCGAACTGCTCGATGTAGTTCTCGATTGCCTGCATCGCGGCGGCACGATCGTCGCGCTTCTTCTGCGCGTGCGCGACGATATCGCGCAGTTCGTCCGCCTCTTCGGGCGTGATCGTGAAGCTTGCCTGCTTCTGCTGAAGTTCGGAGAAACGCTGGAATTCTTGATCGTTCAGAAGTTTGGCCATGACATCCATCGGACACGACGGCCGCGACAACCGGCCGCCGTAGTTTTTGAGAGGGCCGCTATTTTAGCGTAGCGCCGGAAGCGCACGATATGGCACCGAGATCGCGCATCGCACGGGTGTCTTGCGCGATCTCGGTTGGCGCGGCCGCGGTTGCACGCGGCGCGCTTCGGTGAACCCGGGTTCAGCAGGTCTCGGTGCGGCACATCGACAGTTGGGCGGCCGTGTCGCGCAGCCCTTCGACGACCGTGTCGACGGACGGCGCCATGTGCGCATCGATCCGGCGCATGTACGGGCAGGTCAGCACCCCGATCGCGTGGCCGGACGGCCCGAGGATCGGTGCGGTCAGGTCGGTCACGCCGTACGCCTGGCGGCTGTCCTGGCGCAGGTAGCCGGACTGCCGGATGGACTGGCATGCATTCGAAAGTTCCTGCTCGTTCAGCGGCGCTTCGCCCTTGACCTTGCGATGCTCGGCCAGCATGTGCGTGCGCTGCTCGGGGCCCTGGAACGCCAGCATCACGCGCCCCGACGCCGTATCGGCGAGCCCGACGCGCGAGCCGAGCCGGACCGACACCCCCCACGGGCCGGGCCCGTCGACCTGCGCGATCACGAGCAGGTTGCCGCGATCGTAGACGGACAGGTGGCACGACTGTTCGGCGGCATCGGCGAAGCGCTGCATCGGCGGCAACGCCTCGGCAATCAGCCGGTTCATCGGCGGATGCCGGTGCGCGAGCGCGAACAGCTTGAGGCTGAGCGTGTAGCGGTCGCCGCCGGTCGAGCGCATCACGTAGCGGCGTGCGACGAGGCGTTCGAGCATTCGGTAGATTTCGCTCGCGTTGCGGCCGAGTTCCTTCGTGATTTCGGTGCGGGTGAGTCCTTCCTTCTGTTCCGACAGGAGTTCGAGAATGTCGAGGCCCTTGTCGAGCGCGGGTGCGCGATAGCGGTCGATTGCGGCCATCGATTCCCGAGCGTCGCAGCCGGGAAGCGGGTCGTTGGTTGTCTGCATTTTAGGTGTGAGGTTGGGGGATTACCGTCGATCGGTTGGCGACGCACGCTGGCCGGTTCTGCACGCGCACAAATCGGGCCCGCGTATGGCAATGAAAGCCATTCGTACGAGCTTAGCAATAAACATACAGTGTGCAATGCAGCGTCTTTTTACCGATCATTCCCGGACAAGAACGGATTGGCAAACGTTCTCGATGACAGGGGCACCCCGAATAGCCAGTATTCATGCGCCGATGGCAGGCGATGCCGATATTCGTGACGGATCGGGCCGCTTGAGCGCGTCCGATGCTGCGCCGCAACGTCCACGGGCGCACCAATAGTCGGTATCCGTCGCGCGTCATTTCACGGTGCGCGGCCGATGGTACAAAGGCGTGCGGGCCAGCGACGGCGTGGCCGCGCGTGAAGCCGGCCGGCGCAGGCCGGACCATGTCGCGGGTGCCGGGCCGTCGTCGCCGATGCGCAGACCGGCGGCCGCCCGTTCGATGCGTGCCGTACTTGCGTGCGGCGCCTCGATCGCTGCGCCCGCGCGACCCTCGCACGTCGACCCCCATCCTGGATGCGGCGCCGACGCGCGCAATCGACGATCGACAATCAGTCCGGCGCGCGGCCGCGAATGGCCGCGTCGGCCGGTATCCTGTCCCATTCGACAACAGAGGTTGAGCACGATGAAACTGCTTCGCTATGGCCCGTCCGGCCAGGAAAAGCCCGGCATCCTCGACGCAGACGGCCGGATTCGCGACCTGTCCGCACATGTGCCGGATCTTGCCGGCGATGCGCTGTCCGACGCGGGTCTCGCGCGGCTGCGTGCGATCGATCCGGCCACGCTGCCGCTCGTGTCCGGCGAACCGCGCATCGGCGCATGTGTCGGGCATGTCGGCAAGTTCATCGGCATCGGCCTGAACTATGCCGATCACGCGGCCGAAGCCGGCATGCCGGTCCCGAAGGAGCCGGTCGTGTTCGGCAAGTGGACGAGTTCGATCTGCGGCCCGAACGACGGCATCGACATCCCGAAGGGTTCGGTCAAGACGGACTGGGAAGTCGAGCTGGGCGTCGTGATCGGCGCGACGTGCAAGGACGTCGACGAAGCGCACGCGCTCGATTACGTCGCGGGCTACTGCGTCGTCAACGACGTGTCCGAGCGCGAATGGCAGATCGAGCGCGGTGGCCAGTGGGACAAGGGCAAGGGCTTCGACACGTTCGGCCCGATCGGTCCGTGGCTCGTCACGCGCGACGAGGTGCCCGATCCGCAGCGTCTCGACCTGTGGCTCGAAGTCGACGGCCACCGCTATCAGAACGGCAACACGCGCACGATGGTGTTCACCGTCGCGCAGCTGATCGCCTATCTGTCGAGCTGCATGCGCCTGCAGCCGGGCGACGTGATCACGACCGGCACGCCGCCGGGCGTCGGCATGGGCATCAAGCCGTCGCCGGTGTTCCTGAAGGCCGGTCAGGTGGTGCGCCTCGGCATCGAAGGGCTCGGCGAGCAGTTGCAGCGCACCCGCGGCGCGCAATAACCGCGCATGCCGCGATCCCGCTGAACGACCGCCTGCGGCGGTCGTCGGCAACCGGACGGCGATGATTCAAAGGCAAGGGCCCGATTCCGCATCAAGCGGAATCGGGCCCTTGGCATTTGTACGCGGACGGGTCACACGATGTTGTCCAGTTCGCAATGCGCCTCCAGCCGGTATCCGTCGGGGTCGACGACGAACGCCGCGTAGTAGCCGGGGCCGTAGTGCTCGCGTTTGCCGGGCCCGCCGTTGTCCTGGCCGCCGTGCTCGAGCGCGGCGCGATAGAACGCGTCGACCTCGACGGGCGACGCGGCCTTGAACGACAGGTGCAGCCCCGAATCGGGATCGGCGGCGACGGGGCGGGCGGCGTGCTGCAGCCAGAGCACCGGTTCGGCCGTGCCGTATCCGATCGAGCCGTCGTCGCTGTACAGCCGCTTGTAGCCGAGTGCGCCGAGCGTGCTGTCGTAGAAGGTGCGGCTGCGGCCGATGTGGGCCACGCCGAAGGAGAGGTGATCAATCATGTGCATTGGCTCCTTGAACTGAGAGGGGACGTCAGTGCGGCAAACCTGCTTATACGCACCATGCCAGCCGCTTGTAGCGGAGCGCGCCGAGCATGCTGTCGTAGAACGGGCGGCTGCCGTCGTTGTGGATAACTCCGCAGGAAAGGCGATCGATCATCTGTGGCTCCTTGAACTGAAGGGGGCGCAGTGCGTTCAATCTGTTTTTAACCACCATGCTGGTTATGTTAGAAAGCGTTCACGAGCTTGTCAACCGGCATGGTGGTTAGATACGATGCGTGCATGAGCAATACGCATCCTTCCGTCACGATGGACTGCCTGATTCCGGCGCCGCCCGAAACCCTGAGCATCGATTTCGCGAACACGCTGTACTGGCGCGGCAGCGATCCGCCGACGGAAACCTTCGGAACGATGGACGACCTGCTGGCGTGGTGCCGCGAGCAGGCCCGCGTGCCGGCCGGCCTGGCCGACCGGTGCCGCGCACGCGGCGTGGAGGAAGACGAGCCGGCGATGCTGGCGCGCGCGCTCGCGTTGCGCGAGGCGCTGTATCGGCTCTTTCATGCGCAGGCCGAGCGGTGCGAGCCGCAGGCAGACGATCTCGCGCTGCTCGGCGGTTTCCTGGCGGAAGCGTCGCCGCGCGTCACGCTGGCGCGCGTCGACGGCGGTTATGCGTGGCGGATCGGGGAAACGGGTGCGACGCTCGCGGGGTTGCTGAGCCCGGTGCTGTGGTCGGCGATCGACCTGCTCGGCGGCGCGCGGCTCGCGAAGGTCAAGCGTTGCGCGAACGACGCATGCCAGTGGCTGTTCATCGACGACAGCAAGAACGGCAGTCGCCGCTGGTGCTCGATGTCGTCGTGCGGCAATCGCGCGAAGGCGTACCGCCACTATCACAAGGCCGACTGACGGGCCCGTTCTGCCGCGCGCATACCGGCGTGTCGAACCCGAATCGGCTTATTTTGCCGACAGTTTTCGCCACAGCGTCGTCTTGCTGATGCCGAGCATCGCGCATGCGCGGTCGCGATCGCCGCCGCAGGCGTCGAGCACCGCGCGGATCTCGTCGGCTTCCGCACGGCGGCGGCGCGCGTGCAGCGTCTGCGCATCGTCGGGGTCGGCCGCGTCGGGCGGTGCGGCGAACAGCTCGGGCGCGATCGCCTGCAGCGCGTCGGGATCGAGCGCGCCGCACGCGGCGGCCGGATCGTTTTCATCAGCTTCCTCGGCCAGTTCCACCGCGATCCGTTCGATCACGTTCTGCAGTTCGCGCACGTTGCCGGGCCACCGGTAGCGCGCGAGCGTCGCCTGGGTTGCGCCGAGCACGCGCGCCGCATCGCCGGCGTCGCGCAGGCGTTCGGCGAGGCGCGGTTCGCGCCGCGCGGCCTGCACGAGCAGCGTGGCCGCGAGCGCGGGGATGTCGGCCGCGCGTTCGCGCAGCGGCGGCAGGCCGACGTTCAGGATATTGAGCCGGTAATAGAGATCCGCGCGGAACGTGCCGGCCTCGACGGCGGCGAGCAGTGGACGGTGCGTCGCGGCGATCACGCGCACGTCGATGCGGATCGGCTCGGTCGAGCCGAGGCGGATCACCTCGCGCTCCTGCAGCACGCGCAGCAGCCGGCTCTGCAGAGACGGCGGCATCTCGCCGATCTCGTCGAGAAACAGCGTGCCGCGGTGCGCGGCCTCGAACAGGCCGGTCTTGCCGCCGCGCCGCGCGCCGGTGAACGCGCCTTCCTCATAGCCGAACAGCTCGCTTTCGAGCAGCGCTTCCGGAAACGCGCCGCAATTGACCGCGACGAACGGGTAGCTGCGCCGTGCGGACAGCGCGTGCAGGCTCTGCGCAATCATTTCCTTGCCGGTGCCGCTTTCGCCGAGCACGAGCACGGTCGCGTCGGATTTCGCGTAGCGGCGCACGAGGTCGCGCACGCGCGCCATCGGTGCCGATGCGCCGACCACGTCGTCGAGCGCATAACGCGCCGCGAATTGCTGCGTGGTCGGCTGCGAACGCAATGCGCGGTCGAGCCGTTCGACCGCGCGCGATTCCTGGAACGTCAGCACGCTGCCCGACGTCACGCCGCGATCGACGAGCGGCCCGCGATGCACGACGTAGCGCACGCCGCGCACGGTCGCGAGCGCGTCGCCGTCCTCGCCGCGCAGCGTGCGCAGCTCGGGCCGCAGGTCGACCAGCGCACGGCCGACGGCCGCCGCGGGTTCGACCCCGAGCGCCGACGCAAGCCGCTCGTTGATCGCTTCGACGCGACCGCGCGCATCGAGCGCGACCACGCCGTCGCGCAGGTGCTGCAGCAGGTTGTCGAGCCGCTGGCGGCGGAATGCCTCGGCGTGCGTCGCATACGCGACTTCGAGCGCCGTATCGACGGCCTTGCGCACCGAAGCATGCGAATACAGGAACACCGCGCCCATGCCGGCGCTGGCCGCGAGATCGGTGACGAGGCCGGGGCCGACGATCGTCTCGATGCCGCGGTCGCGCAGGTCGTGCACGCAGGCTTCCGCTTCCTGCGCGGACTGATATGACGCAAACTGCACGTCGAGGCCGTATGCGGCGACGAAGCGGCGCACCTCCGGCGGCGTTTCCCCGGCGCTGACGAGCGCGATCCGCGTCGCGTCGCGCCGCGCGCGCGCGAGCGCCTGCATCACGTCGAAGCCGGTCGGCGACACGACCACAACCGGCACCTGCGCGCGCGTCTTCAGGAAGCCGCCGTTCGAGCCGGCCGCGACGATCACGTCGGGCCGCATCGCGCCGGCCTCGGCGATCGCGCTGAGCGCATCCTCATACGCGCGCGTCACGATGCGCACGTCGGCACGTTCGTCGAATTCGCCGGCGATCTCGCGAAACAGCTCGCGCAGGCGGCTGATGCCCATCGCCCAGATGCGCGGGCGTGCCGCGCGATCGGCCGGGCCGACAGGCTTGGTCGAGGAGAGGTCCATGACGGTCGATTATGCGCGCGGGATTTCATTTTTGAAACATGAAGTTGCTGAATTGAAATCGCCGGGCACTGCATCACCCGGGCCGGTTGCTTAAGAATCAGTGGGTTAGCGACGTTTCGCGAGCTGGCCCGGTCCTTGCTGTTATCGGGCATTCCTTCAGGAGGCCGTTCATGAGCAACACGCATCTTCAGAGCGCCGGCGCGAAATTCCGCGCGGCAGTCGCGGCCGAGCAGCCGCTGCAGGTGGTCGGCGCGATCACCGCGTACGCGGCCAAGATGGCGCAGGCCGTCGGCTTCAAGGCCGTGTACCTGTCGGGCGGCGGTGTCGCCGCGAACTCGCTCGGGATCCCCGATCTCGGCATCAGCACGATGGAAGACGTGCTGATCGACGCGAACCGGATCACCAATGCCACCGACCTGCCGCTGCTCGTCGACATCGATACGGGCTGGGGCGGCGCGTTCAACATCGCGCGCACGGTCCGTTCGTTCATCAAGGCCGGCGTCGCGGCCGTGCACATGGAAGACCAGGTCGGCCAGAAACGTTGCGGCCACCGTCCCGGCAAGGAAGTCGTGCCGACCGGCGAAATGGTCGACCGCATCAAGTCGGCGGTCGACGCGCGCACCGACGACCAGTTCGTGATCATGGCGCGCACCGATGCGGCCGCCGCCGAAGGGATCGACTCGGCAATCGAGCGCGCGGTCGCTTACGTCGAAGCCGGCGCGGACATGATCTTCCCGGAAGCGATGAAGACGCTCGACGACTATCGCCGCTTCAAGGCGGCCGTGAAGGTGCCGATCCTCGCGAACCTGACCGAGTTCGGCTCGACACCGTTCTTCACGACCGATGAGTTGCGTGAGGCGAACGTCGACATCGCGCTGTACTGCTGCGGCGCGTATCGCGCGATGAACAAGGCCGCGCTGAATTTCTACGAGACGGTGCGCCGCGACGGCACGCAGAAGGCGGCCGTGCCGACGATGCAGACGCGCGCCGAGCTGTACGACTTCCTCGGTTATCACGAATACGAGCGCAAGCTCGACGAGCTGTTCGCGCAGGGCAAGAAGTAACGCGGCCCGCCCCCCACGAGACACGAATCTGAACTTTGCATGGGGCCAGAGCGCGCTTTGCGTGGGACCGGGGTAAGTGCTGAAGCACTAACACCGGTCGACAAGCGCTGAAGCGCCAACAGCTTTGCATGGGACCGGACTAGGCGCTGAAGCGCCAAGTCCGGTCGACATCTGGACAACAAATCTGGAGAACGGAAACATGAGCGAGACGAAAGACGCAGCAGCACCGGCCGCCGCAGGCGCATTCAAGCCGAAGAAGTCGGTGGCGCTGTCGGGCGTGACGGCCGGCAACACGGCGCTGTGCACGGTCGGCAAGACCGGCAACGACCTGCATTACCGCGGCTACGACATTCTCGACGTCGCCGAGTCGTGCGAGTTCGAGGAAATCGCGCACCTGCTCGTGCACGAAACGCTGCCGAACCTGACCGAACTGGCCGCGTACAAGACCAAACTGCGCGCGATGCGTGGCCTGCCGAACGCGCTGAAGGCGGCGCTCGAGCAAATCCCGGCGTCCGCGCACCCGATGGACGTGATGCGCACGGGCGTGTCGGTGCTCGGCACCGTGCTGCCGGAGAAGGACGACCACAACCTGCCGGGCGCGCGCGACATCGCCGACCGCCTGATGGCGTCGCTCGGCTCGATGCTGCTGTACTGGTATCACTTCTCGCACAACGGCAAGCGTATCGAGACGGAAACCGACGACGACTCGATCGGCGGCCACTTCCTGCACCTGCTGCACGGCAAGACGCCGTCGAAGTCGTGGGTCGAGGCGATGCACACGTCGCTGATCCTGTACGCGGAGCACGAATTCAACGCGTCGACGTTCACCGGCCGCGTGATCGCGGGCACGGGCTCGGATATTTACTCGGCGATCACCGGCGCGATCGGTGCGCTGCGCGGGCCGAAGCACGGCGGCGCGAACGAAGTCGCGTATGAAATCCAGAGCCGCTACAGCTCGCCGGACGCCGCCGAAGCCGACATCCGCCGCCGCGTCGAGAACAAGGAAGTCGTGATCGGCTTCGGCCACCCGGTCTACACGATCTCCGATCCGCGCAACAAGGTGATCAAGGGCGTCGCGCACAAGCTGTCGAAGGAAGCGGGCGACCTGAAGCTGTACAACATCGCCGAGCGCCTCGAATCGGTGATGTGGGACGCGAAGAAGATGTTCCCGAACCTCGACTGGTTCAGCGCGGTGTCGTATCACATGATGGGCGTGCCGACCGCGATGTTCACGCCGCTGTTCGTGATCTCGCGCACGTCGGGCTGGAGCGCGCACATCATCGAGCAGCGCGTCGACAACAAGATCATCCGCCCGAGCGCGAACTACACGGGCCCGGAAGACCTGCAGTTCGTACCGATCGAGAAGCGCTGAAACGCCAGCCGCGCGCACCGGCCGCCCGCGTGATGCGGGGCCGGTGCGCGCCGGACGTCATACCCGAGTTCCCCACATGATGAATACCGCCAACCGCAAACCCCTGCCCGGCACGTCGCTGGACTATTTCGACGCGCGCGCCGCGGTCGACGCGATCGCGCCCGGTGCCTACGACACGCTGCCGTACACGTCACGCGTGCTCGCCGAAAACCTCGTGCGCCGCTGCGATCCGGCGACACTCGCCGAGTCGCTGAAGCAGATCATCGAGCGCAAGCGCGAGCGCGACTTCCCGTGGTTCCCGGCGCGCGTGGTGTGCCACGACATCCTCGGGCAGACGGCGCTCGTCGATCTCGCCGGCCTGCGCGACGCGATCGCCGACGGCGGCGGCGACCCGGCGAAGGTGAACCCGGTCGTGCCCGTGCAGCTGATCGTCGACCACTCGCTCGCCGTCGAGTGCGGCGGCTTCGATCCGGACGCGTTCGCGAAGAACCGAGCGATCGAGGATCGCCGCAACGAGGATCGCTTCCACTTCATCGAGTGGACCAAGAAGGCGTTCGAGAACGTCGACGTGATCCCGCCGGGCAACGGCATCATGCACCAGATCAACCTCGAGAAAATGTCGCCGGTGATCCAGGTCAGCGACGACGGCGTCGCGTACCCGGACACCTGCGTCGGCACCGACAGCCACACGCCGCACGTCGACGCGCTCGGCGTGATCGCGATCGGCGTCGGCGGGCTCGAAGCCGAGAACGTGATGCTCGGCCGCGCGTCGTGGATGCGCCTGCCCGACATCGTCGGCGTCGAGCTGACCGGCAAGCGTCAGCCCGGCATCACCGCGACCGACGTCGTGCTCGCGCTGACCGAGTTCCTGCGCAAGGAAAAGGTGGTCGGCGCGTACCTGGAATTCCGCGGTGCGGGTGCGGCGAGCCTCACGCTCGGCGATCGCGCGACGATCTCGAACATGGCGCCCGAATACGGCGCGACGGCCGCGATGTTCTTCATCGACGGCCAGACGACCGACTACCTGCGCCTCACCGGCCGCAGCGACGAGCAGGTGAAGCTCGTCGAAACCTATGCGAAGGCAGCCGGCCTGTGGGCCGACACGCTGGACGGCGCGCAGTACGAGCGCACGCTGACGTTCGACCTGTCGAGCGTCGTGCGCAACATGGCCGGCCCGTCGAACCCGCACAAGCGGCTGCCGACGTCCGACCTCGCCGCGCGCGGCATCGCCGGCCAGTGGGAAGAGAAGGCGGGCGAGATGCCCGACGGCGCGGTGATCATCGCCGCGATCACGAGCTGCACGAACACCAGCAACCCGCGCAACGTGATCGCCGCGGCCTTGCTCGCGCGCAACGCGAACGCGCGCGGCCTCGTGCGCAAGCCATGGGTGAAGAGCTCGCTCGCGCCCGGCTCGAAGGCGGTCGAGCTGTACCTGGAAGAAGCGAACCTGCTGCCGGAACTCGAGAAGCTCGGCTTCGGCATCGTCGCGTTCGCGTGCACGACCTGCAACGGGATGTCCGGCGCGCTCGATCCGAAGATCCAGCAGGAGATCGTCGATCGCGACCTGTACGCGACGGCCGTGCTGTCCGGCAACCGCAACTTCGACGGCCGCATCCATCCGTATGCGAAGCAGGCGTTCCTCGCGTCGCCGCCGCTCGTCGTCGCGTATGCGATCGCCGGCACGATCCGCTTCGACATCGAGAAGGACGTGCTCGGCCACGATCAGGACGGCAAGCCCGTCACGCTGAAGGACATCTGGCCGACCGACGAGGAGATCGATGCGATCGTCGCGTCGAGCGTGAAGCCCGAGCAGTTCCGCAAGGTCTACGAGCCGATGTTCGCGCGCAGCGCCGACGCGGGCGAGCGCGCGGCGCCGCTGTACGACTGGCGCGCGCAGAGCACGTACATCCGCCGTCCGCCGTACTGGGAGGGGGCGCTTGCCGGCGAACGCACGCTGCAGGGGATGCGCCCGCTCGCGGTGCTCGGCGACAACATCACGACCGACCACCTGTCGCCGTCGAACGCGATCCTGCTGGACAGCGCGGCCGGCGAATACCTCGCGAAGATGGGCCTGCCGGAAGAAGACTTCAACTCGTACGCGACGCACCGAGGAGACCACCTGACCGCGCAGCGCGCGACCTTCGCGAACCCGACGCTGATCAACGAGATGGCGGTGGTCGACGGCGCGGTGAAGAAGGGCTCGCTCGCGCGCGTCGAGCCGGAAGGCAAGGTCATGCGGATGTGGGAAGCGATCGAGACGTACATGAATCGCAAGCAGCCGCTGATCGTGGTTGCGGGCGCCGACTACGGCCAGGGCTCGTCGCGCGACTGGGCCGCGAAGGGCGTGCGGCTCGCGGGCGTCGAGGCGATCGCCGCCGAAGGGTTCGAGCGGATTCACCGCACGAACCTGATCGGGATGGGCGTGCTGCCGCTCGAGTTCAAGCCCGGCACGAACCGGACGACGCTCGGCATCGACGGCACCGAGACCTTCGACGTGATCGGCGAGCGTACGCCGCGCGCCGACCTGACGCTCGTGATTCAGCGCAGGAACGGCGAGCGCGTCGAGGTACCGATGACGTGCCGGCTCGATACGGCCGAGGAAGTGTCGATCTACGAAGCGGGCGGCGTGCTGCAGCGCTTCGCGCAGGACTTCCTCGAATCGTCGCAGGCGGCTTGACACGGTCACATCGAGAACACGGACATGGCTCACATTTCTCAAATCAGGATTCCCGCGACCTACATCCGCGGCGGCACCAGCAAGGGCGTGTTCTTCCGGCTGCAGGACCTGCCCGATGCCGCGCAGGCGCCGGGCGCCGCGCGCGACGCGCTGCTGCTGCGCGTGATCGGCAGCCCTGATCCTTACGGCAAGCAGATCGACGGGATGGGCGGCGCGACGTCGTCCACCAGCAAGACGGTGATCGTGTCGAAGAGCACGCGGCCCGGCCACGACGTCGACTATCTGTTCGGGCAGGTCGCGATCGACAAGGCCTTCGTCGACTGGACCGGCAACTGCGGCAACCTGTCGGCGGCGGTCGGCCCGTTCGCGATCAGCGGCGGCCTCGTCGACCCGTCGCGCGTGCCGCGCGACGGCATCGCGACCGTGCGGATCTGGCAGGCGAACATCGGCAAGACGATCGTCGCGCATGTGCCGGTCACGAACGGCGCGGTGCAGGAGACGGGCGACTTCGAGCTGGACGGCGTCACGTTCCCGGCCGCCGAAGTGCAGCTCGAATTCATGGACCCGGCGGCCGACGAAGAGGGCGCGGGCGGGTCGATGTTCCCGACCGGCAACCTCGTCGACGATCTCGCGGTGCCGGGCGTCGGCACGCTGAAGGCGACGATGATCAACGCGGGGATCCCGACGATCTTCGTCGAGGCCGAGGCGATCGGCTATACGGGCACCGAACTGCAGGACGCGATCAACGGCGACGCGAAGGCGCTCGAGAAGTTCGAGACGATCCGCGCGCACGGCGCGTTGCGCATGGGGCTGATCGATACGCTCGATGAAATCGCGACGCGGCAGCACACGCCGAAGATCGCATTCGTCGCGAAGCCGGCCGATTACGTCGCATCGAGCGGCAAGCGCGTGAACGCGGGCGACGTCGACCTGCTGGTGCGCGCGATGTCGATGGGCAAGTTGCACCACGCGATGATGGGCACGGCGGCGGTCGCGATCGGCACGGCCGCGGCGATCCCCGGCACGCTCGTCAATCTGGCGGCGGGCGGCGGCGCACGCAACGCGGTGCGCTTCGGGCATCCGTCGGGCACGCTGCGCGTCGGCGCGGAAGCGCAGCAGCAGGAGAACGGCGAGTGGACCGTCACGAAGGCGATCATGAGCCGCAGCGCGCGCGTGCTGATGGAAGGCTGGGTGCGGGTGCCGGGGGATGCGTTCTGACGCATGCCGGTTCCGGCGTGCCGAGCGGTACGCGTTGCTTGCCCCGATCCCTGCGAAGCGGAATCCGCCGCGCAGGGATTTTTCGTTTGGCGCGCATGGTGCGCTATGCACGGGACCCGCGTAAGCGCTAAAGCGCTAACGCTGATCGACCGCCGTGGGGATGGAGTAAGCGCTGAAGCGCTAACTCCATCCAGCCACGCCATGGGATCAGCGTAAGCGCTGAAGCGCTAACGCTGATCGACAGGAGAATCGCATGTCGCTTGATGCACCGCTTTCCGGCATCCACATCGTCGAATTCGAGGGCCTTGGCCCCGGCCCGCTCGCGGGCTGGATGCTCGCCGGGATGGGCGCGCGGATCACGCTGATCGCGCGCCCGTCCGGCCGCACGAGCGCGCCGGACGCGCTGCGGGGCCGCGACGGCGACCTGCTGCGCGAAGGCAAGACGATCGTCGAACTCGACCTGAAGGCGCCGGCCGGCCGCGACGCGGCGCTCGAACTGATCGCGCAGGCCGATGCGCTGGTCGAAGGGCTGCGGCCCGGCGTGATGGAGCGGCTCGGCCTCGGGCCCGACGACTGCGCGCGCCGCAATCCGACGCTCGTGTACGGGCGGATGACGGGCTGGGGCCAGCACGGCCCGCTCGCGGCCGCGGCCGGGCACGACCTGAACTACGTCGCGCTGACGGGGCTGCTGTCGCTGTCCGCGCCGCGCGACGGCCGGCCGGGATTGCCGCCGACCGTCGTCGGCGACGCGGGCGGCGCGCTCGGGCTCGCGTTCGGGATCGTCTGCGCGCTGTTCGACGTGCGCGGCGGCGGGCCGGGGCGCGTGGTTGACGGCGCGATCGTCGACATCGTGTCGATGCTCGGTTCGCTCGCGCTGTGGGCGCGCGCGAACGGGCAGCTCGACGGCGCACAGCCGAGCCTGTTTCACGATGCGCCGTTCTACGACGTGTATCGCTGCGCGGACGGCGCATGCGTGACGATCGGCGCGCTCGAACCGCCGTTCTATGCGCTGCTGGTCGAACGGCTCGGGCTCACCGACGTCGATCCGGCGTCGCAGTACAACCGCGCGCACTGGCCCGCGCTGAAGGCGCGTTTCGCCGACGTGTTCGCGCAGCAGCCGTCCGCGCACTGGCGCGCGCTGCTCGAAGGCACGGATGCGTGTTTCGCGCCGCTGCTGAGCGTGGCCGACGCGGTGACGCATCCGCACAACGCGGCCCGCGGGATCTATCGCACCGACGAGCACGGAAACGTGCGGGCGCGCGTGGCGCCGCGCTTCCTGCCGTTGACGGGCGATGGGACCGAGTAAGGCGTGTCGAACTTCACGGCCGGAAGCGAATTCGGCATGGCCTGTATGGCACCCTGAATCGGGCTAAATATGGTGCCAAATAAAGTACAATAAAAATTCGATCGAACAAGGAGCGGACATGCCCCACACCATCCTGGCCAGCGTGACGGCGAGCGTCTCGGAGCTGAAGCGGAACCCGATGGGAACCGTGGCGGCAGGAGAGGGCTTCCCGGTCGCGATCCTGAATCACAACGAACCCGCGTTCTATTGCATCCCGGCGAAGACATGGGAGGCGATGGTCGAACGTCTCGAAGATATCGAAGACAACGCGCTGGCCGACTCGCGCGCCAAGGAGAAGGTCGTCAAGGTCAAGCTGAATGACCTTTGAGCTCGCTTTTCTCGAACCTGCGTTGAAGGAGTGGAAGAAGCTCGATCGCACGATTCGCGATCAGTTCAAGGCCAGACTCGCCGAACGGCTCGAGAATCCTCGCATTCCTTCGGCGAAGCTGCACGGTCATCCGGACCGCTACAAGATCAAGCTGCGCGGTGTCGGCTATCGCCTCGTGTACGAAGTGCGCGACGCGGAGGTTGTCGTACTCGTGGTTGCGGTGGGGCGTCGCGAGCATGATGCGGTCTATCTTGCCGCGATGAAACGCTAGCGCGACACGCGCTGCGTATTCGGCATCCTCTCATCGACCTCGGGCCGGGCAGCCGCTCAGGCCGTTTCCTCCGGCATATCCGGCGCCTTGCCGTCGCCGACGCGGTTGATCGTGCCTTGCGCGATCGCGACGAGCCGCTCGTGATCGCCGTCGATGACGAACACATGACACTGGCAGGTCGCCTGGTGCCGGCCCGCGTAGACGAGCTTCGCGCGGGCGACGAGCGTGCCGTTCACCGCCGGCCGCAGGTAGTTGATCTTGTATTCGGCCGTGATCACGCGCGGGCCGAGCACGAGCGCGCCGGCGAACGTCAGCGCGTTGTCGGCGAGATAGCTGATGACGCCGCCGTGCACGAAACCGTGCTGCTGCCGCAGTTCTTCGCGCACGTGCAGGCACAGCGACACCTCGTTGTCGCCGATATGCATCAACTCCGTGCCCAGCAGCATGCTGAACGGTTGCGCACGCAATGCGCCGCGCGCGTGGTCCGTGATGTCGGTCATCCGCTTTCCTCGAAATGAGTGCCCGCTTGCGCTGAACTCTAGGAAGGGGGCTGCGGATAAGCAAGGAAATTCGTCCACGTTTCCTGCAATTTACGGCGCGATGCGACGCGATTGTTGCGTCGAACGCGGGAGTTGTCCCGGTTTGCGGTCGATTCGGCGGGAATGCGCGAGCGACGCGCGTGATTAGCCGGCTTCATCGCCGGCTACTCCTAAAGTCCGGCGAAGAAATGCCGCTAATGCCGGGGCATTGCCTCATCTCGCTCTCCAGGAATCTCCCCATGTTCGGAAAAATCAAGCTCGCGTCGGGTCTGCTCGGCGTGTTGACCGTGTTTTGCCTCTTCCTGTTCGCGATTGAAGCGCTCGGCTTCTGGGCGCTCGCGTCGACGCGCAGCGGCGTCGACGATCTGTCGAACGTCGCGATCGCGCAGGTCAACGCGGCCAACCAGGCGACCGAGCACTTGCTCGACGCGCGCATCAACCTGTCGCGCGCCGGCACGCGGATGGTGCGCGGCGGCCCGAAGCCGGAAGACATCATCCGCCATGCCGGCGCCTCGCTCGCGGAAGCAGACAAGGCGTTCGCCGCGCTGACGGCCGCGCCGCCGGTCGACGACGCGAACCGTGCGCGCGTCGCGGCGCTCGCCGAGCGCTATCGCGCGCTGCGCGGCGCACTTGGGGAACTCGTGCAGTTCCTCGACGCGGACAACATCCAGGCATTCCTCGACCAGCCGACGCAAGGCATCCAGGATGCCTACATCGCCGAACTGCATCGATTCGCCGACTACGGCAGCGCGTCGAGCCGCACGGCGCTCGACACGATCGACGGCGGCATGCTCTGGTTCAAGTCGGTCGGCATCGTGCTGCTGGTGGCGATGCTCGCGGCAAGCGCGGCCATCTACGCGGCCGCGCGGCGCGCGGTCGTCGCGCCGCTGGAGGAAGCCGGCCGCCATTTCGAGCGGATCGCGCTGGGCCGGCTCGACGAAGCCGTGCGGGCCGGCGGCGTGTACGAGATCGACCGGATGCTGCGCGGCCTCGCCACGATGCAGACGAGCATCGCGGGCACCGTGCGCACGGTGCGCCACGCGTCCGATGCGATCCACCACGGCGCGGGCGAGATCGCAAGCGGCAACGCCGACTTGTCGGCGCGCACGGGCACGCAGGCCGCGTCGCTCGAGGAAACGGCCGCGAGCATGGAGGAATTGACCGCGACCGTCCGGCAGAACACCGACAGTGCCCGCGCGGCCAGCGCACTGGCCGACGCGGCGCTCGAAGCGACGAGCCACGGCGGCGGCGTGGTCGACAGCGTGATCGACCGGATGCGCGGCATCGCGCAGAGCTCGGGGCGGATCGCGGAAATCATCTCGGTGATCGACGGCATCGCGTTCCAGACCAATATCCTCGCGTTGAACGCGGCGGTCGAGGCGGCGCGGGCCGGCGAGCAGGGCCGCGGCTTCGCGGTGGTCGCGGGCGAAGTGCGCTCGCTCGCGCAGCGCAGCGCGCAATCGGCCAAGGAGATCAAGGCGCTGATCGAGGATTCGGTCGCGCAGATCAACGGCGGCGCGGAGCTCGTCGAGCGCGCCGGCGAAGCGATGCGGACGGTGTCGACGTCGATCACGCGTGTCGTGCAGACGATGTCCGAGATCACGTCGGCGTCGGTCGAGCAGAGCGTCGGGATCGAACAGGTGAACCAGGCCGTCACGCAGATGGATCAACTGACGCAGCAGAACGCGGCGCTGGTCGAGGAAGTCGCGGCAGCGGCCGCGTCGCTGAACGACCAGACCGCGCACCTGATGCAGGCGGTGTCGGTGTTCGAACTGGGCGATGGACGTGCCGCACGCGGCGAACGCGCGGCGCCGTCGTTCGCCGATACGGGTTACGCGCCGGTCGGCAACGCCGCGTAGGCGGTCGCGAGGTGGTAGGGCGTCGTCGACGGCATGTCGGCGCGCGACACCTGCCCGTCGGCCGTCTTGCACTCGAACCAGCCGCGCGGATGCAGGAAGCGCGCGGCGAAACGCTCGATCTGCTGCGCGAGCGGCACGGAGGCCGGCGTGCCGCCGTGCGTCGCGAGCGCACGCAGGTATTCGGTCTGCGCCCAGATCCGCTGCGTGCCGTCGACGCACGCGCCTTGCGCATCGAGCGCCGCGCAGACGCCGCCCGTCTGCGCATCGACGCCGTATTGCTCCGCGAACGTGAACGCGCGCGACAGCGCGCCGGGGAGCCCGGTTTGCGCGAGCCGCGTGCCGGCCGCATCGACCAGATAGAACCACTCGAATTGATGGCCGGGCTCGAAACGGTTGTCGGCCGCGCCGAGCGGCAGCTCGGCCACGCATCCGGTCGCTGCATCGACGAAGGTGCGTTCGACGGCCTGTGCGGTGCTGACGAGCGCATCGTCGAACGCCGTGTCGCCGAACGCGTCGGCGGCCGCGAGCCACGCTTCGGTCAGGTGCATCAGCGGATTCTGCAGCGCGCCGCTGCCGGATGACGAGAAATCGGCGTGGCGCGCCGCATCGAGCAGCGCGTCGCCACGGCGCGGCGCGAAGCGTTCCTGGATCAGCGCGGCGGTCTCCTCGGCCACCGTGCGCGCGGCGGCGTCGCCCGACGCCGCATGCCACGCGGCGCATGCGAACACGATGAACGCGTGCGTATAGAGATCCTTGGTCGTATCGAGCGGCGCGCCCTGCGCGTCGACGCTGTAGATCCAGCCGCCGTGGCGCGTGTCGCGGAAGCGGCTGCACAGCGCGTCGAACAGCGTGGCCGCGTGCGCCGTGTCGCCGGCCTGCGCGAACACGAACAGTTGCCGAGCGCAGGCCATTGCGCGATAACGGGTGGCGGGCAGCGGCGCGTGGCTGGCCGGGTCGACGGCCTCGAACGGCAACCGCAATGTGTGGTCGAACCCTGAACCTCGCCAGATCGGCAAGACGACGTGCGCGAAATGGTGGCGCAGCTGGGCGGCCTGGGCGGAAGCGGAGTCGGAAACGGACATGACGGGGTTGAGCGCTTGGATCGAAACGTGTCGGCGCGGCCCGGAGGATCGGCGCGGCCGGGGCCAAGGATAAAACATTCCGCGCGGCCGGCACAAAAAAAGGAGAGAAATCGGATGCTCAGCAACCTGGAACTCGTGATGCGGCTCGTTCTCGCGGCGGCGCTCGGCAGCGTCATCGGCTTCGAGCGCGAGCGCCTGTCGTGGGCGGCCGGCCTGCGCACGCACATGCTCGTGTGCGTCGGCTCGACGCTGATCATGATCGTGTCGGCGTTCGGTTTCGCCGACGTGCTTGGCAGCAGCGACCACATCGTGCTCGATCCGTCGCGGATCGCCGCGCAGGTCGTGTCGGGCATCGGCTTCCTCGGCGCGGGCTCGATCCTGCTGCGCGGCGAGATCGTGCGCGGGCTGACGACCGCCGCGAGCCTGTGGTCGGTCGCGGCGATCGGGCTCGCGGTGGGCGGCGGGCTCTACGTCGCGTCGATTTCGGCGACGATCATCATCCTGATCATCCTGGCCGGCATCAAGCCGCTGGAACGGCGCTACTTCACGGTACGCCAGCGGCGCCAGCTTGCGCTGACGGTCGTGAGCGGCGCGGTGACATTCGATTCGCTGCACGCGGCGCTCGGTGCCGACAGCGCGCGTGTGAAGCAGTTCATCCTGCAGCGTGCCGACGACACCGGCGAGCACGACGAGGTGCGCATCGCGCTCGCGCGGGTGTCGGAACTCGAATACCGGGCGATCTGCGACAAGCTGCGCGGGCTGCGGGGCGTCACGCGATTCGAGGAAGGGAACGGGCTGTCGGGCGACGAATAGGCTGAATCGGTTGCGGGCATGCGACAGGGGCCGGCCACCGATTCCGTTCGACTTCCGGTGCCGCGTTCGCGGGCCCTGCCATCCGATTTCCATGAACTTCGCCGTGATTTGACGGAAATCCATGTAAATTCAATGAATTGCGATGGGTTCTTGGGAGGGCTCGCCAGGCCCGTCAATCAATAATCAGTTCAGCCGCCCAAGCGATCTCACGATCGGTGATGGGAGGCATTGCGGCCGTCGACGCCCAACGGCAGCTCGCCCGCGGACGCATTGCCCGGCCGCACGCGGCTGACGGTGCCCAGGGATTCGGTTGAAGTGCGTGTCGACGCAGTGCCGGCATCGGTGATACCGGCCGTCGCCAGTCGAGAGCGACGGCCGGTGGTCAACGCGCGATCAGCGCCAGTTCGTCTCCACCCAATCGCAAACGTGTTGCCACGCGGTGGAATTCATGTACGCCCGGGTTTCCTTCTCCATCTCCGGCACCTTTTCCCACTCGTCCAAACCGATGGGTTGTCCGAGCAGGAAATTTCCGCGCTGATAGCCGCTGTTCAGTATCTGTTCGACCTGGCGTGCGGCAATCGCCGCCGTGGTGTCCATCGTCAGCCCGAGTAACGCCGCGGCTGGAACGTTCTCGCTCGCGGCCGGCCACAGCCACTTCGAGACGCCCCAGTTCAACGGGGTGCCGATCGCATCCGGCGCAATGCCTTGCGGGCTCATCCCGGTGCCGAGGGACAGCAGGCGAACGTCGTTCAGGTTGCCTGCCTGCCCGTTGCCCAACGCTTCGGCAATGGCGGCCACGGAAGGATTGTTCGCGAACACGCCGCCGTCGGCGAAGTAGCCGAGGCCGTCGACTTCGTACGGCGGGAAATAGGACGGCGCGGCCGATGTCGCAAGCGCGGCGTCGAGCATGCGGATGTCCCGATAGGGGTTCTTGCTGCCGTTGGAGAATGTGCAGGGCGCCCAGCTTTTCGCGGACGGATCCCACAAGCGCGCCGAGTTGACCACGACGAAGCGGGACAGATCGGCCAGCTTGCCGGTGCCGAGCAGTTTCCTGGCGATCTGCTGAAGCCCGGTGTTGACATACTGGCATGCGAACAGGCCCGGTCCGGCCAGTTCGGCGTCCTGCCCGGGCGCTTGCTGTTGCGTCAACCACGCGCTGTTTTCCTTGAAGATCGCCGAGCCCTGCGTGCGGTAGATGTCGACGATCTCCGCAATGGGTGCGCCATGCGCGAGCCCCAGGGCGATCAGGCCGCCCGTGGACGTACCGGCAAAGCCGTCCGCTTTCGCGATGATCTGGCTTCGCTTGTCGAGGTCCTGGATGAGCAGGGCGGTGATCAACCCGCGAATACCGCCGCCATCGCAACTGAGAATCTTGAAGGTCATCGTGCTTCTCCTTGTCCGGTGAGAGGGATACGAATGCCGCTTCGCTTCGGGCCGCGCACAGGGCGCGACCGCCTACTTGTTTTCCGCCGGCTTGAGGGCTGCGTAAACCTTGCGCCCGCTGACCCATGTTTCGTGCACGTCGATGTCGCGCAGTTGATAAGGACCGGTCGGTTCAACGTGCAGGGGATCCTGTTGCAGAATCACGAGGTCGGCCTGTTTTCCCTCTTTCAGGGAACCGACCTGATCATCGAGGTGGCATTGCCACGCCGCGTCGATGGTCACCGCGCGCAGCGCCTCGGGCGCGCTCAGGCATTCGGCTTCGTTGAGTACCGCAAGCTCCGGGTCGGCTTCCATTACCCGCCACATTGCCTGATCCATATAGCGCAACGGCCCTAGCGGAGAGACGAAGTGATCGCTGTGCAGGCTGACACGCAGGCCCTCGCGCAGCGCCGACTTGCATCGATCGAGCTTCTGCGCGCGTTCCTCACCCAGAATGGTGTTCCGGAACGCGCGTCCCCAATAGCCCACGTGGCCGATCAGGAAACTCGGCGAGATGTCCAGCCGCTTCATGGTGCGGAGATCGTCGTCGTCCAGCAGCGACGCATGCTCGAGCCGATGGCGCAACGGCTCCCGTTTCGCATCCGGCCCGGGCGGGCACGAAACGGGCTCGGGAACCTTGCTCAGCACCAACTGGTATGCGGCCAATACATTGGCGATCCCCTCGTCGCCATTCGCATGGACCATGATCGGCCATCCCGCCGCATCGACCTGCTGCATGATCTGCGCCAGCGATTCGATCGGCGCGAAGTTGAAAAGACCATTCGGCCCGACGCCGGGAACGCGGTGCTCGGCGCAGCATTTGTATGGCGTACTTTGCAAGCCGCTCAAGCCTTGGTTGGAGCCATCGGCAATCAGTTTCATTGCGCGGATGGTAAACAACGACTCGGGCGGGCTGTTCAGTTGCGGTTTGAATTGGTTGAGCCACAACGACCAGAGGTCGTTATTGCCGAACAACGCCCCGCCCATGCGAACCGTCATCCATGGCGTGCTCGCCAGCGCCTGCAACAGGACGACTTCATAGAACCCCAGACCCATCCCGACGCCGGCGTCGAACAGGGTGGTAATGCCGTGCTGGTTCGCGGTCGACATCACCTTCCGCATGGCGATCAGCAGATCGGCCGGCTGCGGGCGCGGGACGGTGTTCGTCATCTGGGTGACATTCGATTCGGTCAGCACGCCCTCGGGGAATTTGGCTTCGAGGCTGGCGGCCTGCAACGCGGCGCCGTTGGCATAACCGAGATGCCCGGAGGCATTGATCAGGAACAGGCACACGTCCTTGCTGATCCCATCCAGCCAGGCACGGTCGATATCCACCCAATCGCGCATCAGCGACGGGTCGACGCCGCTGCCGCATACCCACTTTTCCCCCCTGCCTTGCGCGTCGCGGACCAATTCCTTGAGCTTGTCACGGATAGCCTCGGCGCTGTAGTCGGGATTCAGTTTTTGACCGTCGAACGGTGACAGGTCGTGCCAGGGCGGGGTAAGGAAAACCGCGCTGGGCAGCAGATGTGCGTGCGGTTCGATCAAGCCGGGAAGCAAGGTCTGACCGGGTTCGAGCCCCTGCTCGCGTGCGTCGGGGTAGCTGTCCCGCATGCGTCGGCGCACCTCGTCGAGCGCACCGGTGGCGATGACCTTGTGCTCGGCGATACCCAGCGCTTCGACGCGCGTGTTGCAATCCTCCGGGTCCGGGTAGATGTTTCCGCCGTGAAAGATAACGGCCTCGGGCGCGCTTTGCGCTTCAAGCTGGCTCAATTCCTTGAGCAGTTCCTGCCATTCGCTCTCGTTTTGTCCAAGGGCGCCCGCCAACAAATGGGGGCTGCAGCATGCACATCCGAGCTGGTGTCGATGGAACATATTCAGATCCTTTTCAGTTTTTATTGAATTACCCGAAATTGTTATCAAAAGGTGCATCAAGTTGACCGGTGAGGCAGTACGTGGAATCCGTGAATCGTTGCACGCAGGAAGCGATGAAATCGATGCATGCCTGCGTATCGGTTTCGCGGGGATAGCGGTGCCGCGTCGCCGTCAATATTCACTGCAGATCATTTCTTAAATCAAAACGCCGAGAGGAATAATGCGTCGAATGTCGTGATGCAGAAACGGTAGTGCTGGTTTAAATAACCGTATTTTACGGACGATGCGGATGCAGAAATCAATGCGACGGTGCGAATCAGGTGAAACGTTTGAGCGCAATCATATATATATGCGTTGAATGGAAATGGAGCAAGCTCCGGTCGACGACCGTGACAGGGGTAGCTGCAATGTGGCCGTGTGTCCAGGCCCACTGCATGACCGCTGCATACGTCGGCGCGTGCAGCTGGCTGTAGCAGTCTTCGTCAGCCGGATTGGGCGCAGGATGTCAGCACAGTCATCACGGCGAGTTGCATCGAGCTTGCGATTGCCTGGCTTGGGAAAGACATCAATTTCCAGACGGCTGATCTATTGGATTGCATGCTTCTCGCTTTTCCAGTCTGGTTTCAGTTCTTCATGAAATTGGCGAGCGGCTTTCTCGAACGTCAGGGCAGTGGCGACAGCAGAGGTTATGACGGTTTATCAAAGGCCGATACTGGTTGGGTTTTGGCCAATTTTTTTCGGGCCGTTTCGGTAGGGAACATCGAGTTGATGCGAGCGCCGATGGCGTGCCGCAGTTGCTTCCAGGCCGCGATCTCTGTGATCAGCCGGTCGCGGCAGCCGATGCGGCGATCCAGACATTGGCTTTGCAGCACGCCGATTTCGATCTCGACCATGTTGAGCCAACTGGTGTGTTTGGGCGTGCTAGTGGCATTCGATTTGCTGCGGGATGTGGCGAGCCTCTGCTGGTGGCACGGCTCGGTAGAGCGCAGTTGGCGTGTGGGTCACGGATCGTCCAGCGCGCGCCGGATGCGTGGTGTCCCGGGGGAGGGATATCGACCGGATCGCGCACGCACTGGGCGAAGACCTGGTCGGGGTTGGCAGCCGTCCAGTCACTTTCCCGTCGAGGACGGGTTTGTCGGCTGGTTTGAGCGCTTTGGCTTGTTTGTCGGTTAGCATCGGTTTTCAGCCCATCATGCAGCCCATCGGGAATCAATGGATAGCGCTGGATGGCGTGAGAGCATAGTGGGCGAATTTGTTATGCAAATAATTGATTTGTTTGAAGATAATTGGGCTATCGATTGATGTTCTCGGACAATGATTTGTCAGACGTGACCGAATTCGTTTCCACGCCTCGCTCCCCCTCCCGTTCCAACCGTTCGTCGGCCCGTGCCCGCCAGCGTTCGGCTGCTGCCGCAGGCAGTACGTCCGCGAGGGCGACGGTGCGGTCCGGCAGCGCGCCGGCCGGCGATGCGTCGCGGGACGAGCGGACGTTCGACCTGTTCGGCGATCCGGTGCTTGAGCCGGGTGAGCGTATGCCGGTGGTGGCGCGCGACGAAGCGGGTGCGTCAGCCGATGTGGAGGCTGGCGTCGCGGACGACGTGTCTGCCGGGCGGCAGCCTGCGCTGGACGGGTTCGGCGCGCCGGAGGGCGCGAGTGCGGCGGGGCATGCGGAAGCTGAGAGCCCGGTAACGCCGGATGTCGCGGTGGCAGCCGACGGCGTTTCGGCGCCTGAAGGTGGTGATGCCTCGAACGCAGGCGATGTGCCTGCTGCCGATGGTGCCGCAATCAAGCTAGCCGATGTGCCTGCGGTCGATGGCGCTACGGTGTCGGCAACCGAGCGGCAAGCGGCCGACGCCGCTTCGGCGAAGACGTCCGAACTGGAAGCGGCCGATAGCGAAGTCGCGAAGCCTGTTGTCGAAGCCGCGGCCGTCAAGTCCCGCGGAGGGCGATCTTCCGGCGACGCCGTGAAGGAGCGCCGCGCGTCGTCATCGGGCGGCAAACGCCGGGCGGCCGCCGGTGCGAGCGAAGCGACGGCGGTGCACTCCGTGCCGGTTGCGGCGAGCGTCGACACGCCGCTGGAAGCGGCCGGATCGAACCCGACGCCGGACGCTGTTTCGACGGTCGAGCCGCAGACGCCGGTACTGCCCGAGGCGGCGAACACCTCGAACACCGCGAACACCCGTGACGCTGCCTCGCAGGCCGATGCTTCACCGTCGCCTGTCGCACAGCCCGTCGCTTCCGCCGCGTCCTTCGTGACCAAGCCGTCGGTGGAACGCGTGCAACCGGCCGCGCCGGCCTTCGATCCGGACACGCACCTGCGCCCGCTGACGGACCGGCTCGCGGTGCTGCAGTCCGATGTGGACGGTCTGACGCGCACGGCCGATCGCGAGATGCGCCGCGTCAACCGCCTGCTGCTGGCGCTGGCCGTCGTCGTGCTGGCGGGGCTCGTCGCGCTGATGCTGCAAACGCGGCAGATCGCGCACCTGAAGCAGGACGCGGCAACCAAGCAACAGCGGATCGATCGCCTCGCGGCCGATCTGTCGACGCAGCAGGCGACGCTGATGACGCTCGAGGAGCACCACGAGGCGCTGCTGTCGCAGGTCGACCGGCTTCAGCGGAATGCGAATCGCGAGGCGGCCGTCGCCAAGCGTGCCCGCCGAACCCGTTGATTGTTCCGACCCTATCCTGAAGGCCACACGGGGCAAGGATCGTCGTTCCGAGCCCGGGATCGGCGACAACACGCGTGCGGCGAACTGATGCGGTGCACTGGCAGAATTCAGGGAAAACCCTTAGAATGGAGTTTGTCTAAGGGAAAACCCTAGAAACATCTGTCAGGAGTCTCACATGAGCTTCATCTTCGCCCTGCTGCAAAAGATCGACGACCTGTTCGTGTCGCCGCACCTCCCGCTCGACGCCGACTACTCGTACGCTGCGCGTCGCGCCGAAGCCGAGCGCGTGCGCCGTGCGCATCTCGTGCCGATCGTCCTGTATCGTCGCTGATTCGCTGATTCGCTGATTCGCTGATTCGCTGATTCGGCGCGGCGCCCGCCGCACCTGCCTGCCCGTTTTCCGCCGCTGCATCGCACGCCGGCGCGACCGTCCCGCTACACTGGAAGTTCGATTTCCCTCACGGTGATCGGGCCATGCTGCTGATGCGGCCGATGACGGCCGGCGAATTCCACGCGTACCGCACGCGAGCCATTGACGGCTACGCGCGCGATCTCGTTTCATCCGGACAAAATGCTGTCGAAGACGCGGCCGATCGTGCGCGCGCCTGTTTCGACACGCTGCTGCCGGACGGCCTGCGGACATCCGGCCAGACACTCGTCGTGCTCATCGACGGCGCCAGCGGCGACGCGGTGGGCGACCTCTGGTACGCGATCGTGCCCGAAGGGCCGAACCGCACGCTGTTCATCTACGACCTCGACATCGTCCCGTCCCGACGCCGCCAGGGATGGGCCACGCGCGCGCTCGATGCGCTCGACGCCGAGGCGCGCCGGTACGGCGTCACCGAAATCGGGCTGTCGGTGTTCAATCACAACGCGGCGGCCCGCGCGCTGTATCGCGCGTGCGGCTTTGCGCCGATCACGACGACCCTGATCAAGCCGGTTATCACGGGCTGAATCCGTCTGCGCCGCGATGTGTCGGCGATTCGGCGCCGCCGCTGCCGGCCAACGCCGGCAATCCTCCCGATCCTTCCTGTCCGCTGAGCGCCGAACGGCCGTTCGGCCGCCCGGCCATCACGGCCGGCCGTGTCAGCGCGCGCGGCCTTTCCATCTCCGCAGCAGCAACGCGTTGGTCACGACGCTGACGCTGGAAAACGCCATCGCCGCACCCGCGATCACCGGATTCAGCCAGCCGAGCGCCGCGAGCGGCACGCCCACCAGGTTGTAGACGAACGCCCAGAACAGGTTCTGCTGGATCTTCCGGTACGTGCGCCTGGAGATGTCGATCGCGTCGGCGACGAGCGTCGGATCGCCGCGCATCAGCGTGATGCCGGCCGTATGCATCGCGACGTCCGTGCCGGTCGCCATCGCGATGCCGACATCGGCCGCGGCGAGCGCGGGCGCATCGTTGATCCCGTCGCCGACCATCGCGACGATCCCGCCGTGCGTGCGCTTCAGTTCGGCGACGACGCGCGCCTTGTCGTCGGGCAACACCTGCGCATGCACTTCGCCGATGCCGAGCGACGCCGCGACGGCCGCCGCGCTGCCGCGGTTGTCGCCCGTCACGAGCACGCTTGCGACGCCGCGCGCCGACAGCGCCGCGATCGCATCGTGGGCGCCGGGCTTCACGGTGTCGCCGAACGCGATCAGCGCGAGCAACGCGCGCGGCGCGTCGGCGCGCATCAGCCACGAGATCGTGTTGCCCGCGCGCTCGAGTTCGGCCGCGCGCGCGTCGAGTGCGGGCGGCACCGCGATGCCGAGCTCGTCGCGCCAGCGCGTGCTGCCGAGCGCGAGCAACTGCGCGCCGACGCGCGCTTCCACGCCGCGCCCGGCTACCGCGCGGGCATCGGCCGCAGTGACCGCAGCGACCGCTGCGGCCGACGGCGCCGTGTCGCCGCGCGCGGCAACGTTCGCATCGTGTGCGGCAACCACCGCACGCGCGAGCGGATGCTCACTCTGACGCTGCACCGCCGCCGCGAGCGCGAGCGCTTCGTCGCGGGGCATGTCGACCGCTTCGAACGCCGTCACGGACGGCTTGCCTTCGGTCAGTGTGCCGGTCTTGTCGAATGCGATCACGGTCGCGCGCTGCGCGAGTTCGAGCGCCTGTGCATCCTTGATCAGCACGCCGTGCCGCGCCGCGACGCCGGTGCCGGCCATGATCGCGGCGGGTGTCGCGAGGCCGAGCGCGCACGGGCACGCGATGACGAGCACCGCGACCGCATTGAGGATCGCGGTTTCCATGCCGGCGCCGGCGATCAGCCAGCCGACCAGCGTCAGCAGCGCGATGCCGAGGATCGCCGGCACGAACACTTCGCTGACGCGATCGACGAGCCGCTGGATCGGCGCCTTCTCGGCCTGCGCGGATTCGACGAGGCGGATGATGCGCGCGAGCGTCGTCTCCGCGCCGATCGCGGTGGTTTCGACGACGAGCGCGCCTTCGCCGTTGATCGAGCCGGCCGTGACGGGATCGCCGCCGTCCTTCGGCACGGGCAGGCTTTCGCCGGTGATCAGCGATTCGTCGATATGCGAGCGGCCCGACACGATCCGGCCGTCGACGGGCACGCGCTCGCCGGGGCGGATGCCGACCTTCGTGCCGACGCGCACCTGCGACAGCGGCACGTCGCGTTCGACGCCGTGCTCGACGACGCGCGCACGGTCGGGACGCAGCGCGTTCAGCGCGCGGATCGCGTCGGTGGTCTGGCGCTTCGCGCGCGATTCGAGCCATTTGCCGAAGCGCACGAGCGTGACGATGACGGCCGACGCCTCGAAATACAGGTGGCCGGGATGCGCGGGATCGCGCAGCAGCATCCACAGGCTCAGCCCGTACGCGGCCGACGTGCCGAGCGCGACGAGCAGGTCCATGTTGCCGGCACGCGCCTTCACCGCATGCCAGGCCGCGCGGTAGAAGCGCGCGCCGAAGCCGAACTGGACGATCGACGCGAGCACGAGCTGGAGCCAGCCGGGCAGCATCAGGTCGATACCGAAAGGCGCGACGAGCATCGGCGCGACGAGCGGCGCGCTCAGCACGGCGGACCAGATCACGAGGTTGCGTTCGCGAACCGCTTCGCGGCGCTTGCGGGCATCGGGATCCTGCGCGGGGCTGGCCGGTTGCGCGTCGGCGCCGGCCGAGGGCGCGGCGGCGAGCGACGCACGGTAGCCGGCCGTCGTGACCGCCGCGATCAGCGTGGCGGCGTCGAGCGCGCCGGCGCCGTGCACCGACGCGCGCTCGGTCGCGAGATTGACCGATGCGCGCGCGACGCCCGGTACGGCGGCCAGCGCCTTTTCGACGCGGCCGGCGCAGGACGCGCAGGTCATGCCGCCGATGTCGAGTTCGAGATCGGTGGAGGCGGTGGATGCTGCAGGCGGGGTGGTGGCGTTGGCGACCGGCGTCGCGCCATAGCCGGCTTGCTTGACGGCGTCCGCCAATTGCGACGCGGAAATGTCAGCCGCGGCGTCGATCGTGGCCCGCTCGGTCGCGAGATTGACCGACGCGCGCGTGACGCCCGGCACCTTCGCGAGCGCCTTCTCGACGCGCGACACGCACGACGCGCAGGTCATCCCGTCGATGTCGAGTTCGATCGGGGCGCCGGCCGCGGGAAGCGCCGGCACCGCGACCGGCGGCGCTTCGTCGAGTAGCGTATGCGGGATCGCGACGGCCTCGACCGCCGCTTCACGCACGGCCGCACGGTACCCGGCCGCGCCGACCGCGTCGACGAGCTGGCCGGGCTCGACCGTTTCCTGCGCGGTCACCGTCGCCGCGTGCGTATCGAGATCGACCGTCGCTTCGACGACGCCCGGCACGGCGGCCAGCGCGCGCTGCACGCGGCCCGTGCAGCCGCCGCAATGCATGCCGTCGACGCTCAGTTCGATCGTTTGCAGCGCTGCGGAGGCAAGTGGTTCAGTCATGTCGGATTCCCCAAAAGCGCGGTTCGTGCCGCGAATGAATCCAGTATCAACATTCCCATGATGGTAAGGTCAAGCGGCGATGACGCTGTTGAAGCACACAGGTTGTCACAACGCGGAAAAAGCAAACGCCCGGCTTCCAGACGGAGAGCCGGGCCGGTCGTGTTTTTGCGCTCGACTACGCGCTCAGGCGCAGAGCTTGGCGCTCGCGAGGCGATTCAGGCTGACGCCTTGCTCGGCGGCCTGGATCACCAGCGCGCGGTGTGCCTGTGGAGGGATGCGAACCTTGAATTCGCCGCTGTAGGTCCGGTCGGCGATCGGCTCGGGCACCTTCTCCCCGTTCGCGGCCATGTCGCGCACGACATCGGCAACGAGCCGGCGAATGCCGGCCAGCGCGCCTTCCGGCGTTTCGTCGAGCCACGAAAGAGACGGGAACTCCGCGCACAGGCCGACGTGCTCCCCGTCCTCCGGGGACCACGTTACGCGGTACGTAAAGTGGTCTTGGGTCATGATTGCTGTTCCTTCAGTCGATCGATCGCGTCGAGCACCTGTCGCACCTGATAGGCCTTCGCTTTCCCGCGATCATTCTGGATATTCACTCGAGGATCGCCTTGCCACGGTGTCTTGAAAATAGCGTGGCTCGAACCGGATTGGCGGGCCGCTCCGAAGTGTGTCTCGCAGACCTTGAACAGATCGTTGAATCGCACATTCGCGGGCTCGCGCCTCATCAGTTCGAGGATCTTCGATACGCTAGCCATACCGAATGGTGTCAATATTGACACCATTCGTCAATCCGGAATTCGCCCCTTCCACCCGCGATTGTTCCGGCGTGTGCGTGTGTCGTTCCGATATTTCCGATTTTGTGACGAATCTCTCGAACTATTTCGAATTCGTCGACAGTGCGGCTAGCGTTCACCTCGCTATTCGGCATATTAGGGATTGCCCCGAGGCGCTATGATACCGGCCTGACATCAGCGCCCATCGTAGCGAAACGGCGATCCGGGCAGGCTGGGGTGCCTTGCTTTCGCCGTTCGCGAGACGAACAAGGCGTTGACTGAAAAGAACGATATTCGGCCAGTAATCGATGATTGAAAACCAGCAGGAAGCAGTTTCTCTGCGGCGCGCGTGCGCGTCGCTGGCCATGGCGGCGTTGCTCGCGGGGTGCGCGTCGCCACCGGATGCAATCCAGCGGAAAACCGGCTGGATGCGCACGGAAGTCGCCGACTCCTACGTCTATGCGTATCCGCTCGTGCTGATGGACGTCGCGAAGGAAGCGGCGACGGGCGGCGACGGCGCGCAACCGGGGCAGGCGCCGCTCAACACGCTGCGCCACGCGCAGGCGCTGCCGCCCGTCGGTGCGGTCAATCCGCCGCTGCCGGGCGTCGACACGCTCGACTCGACCGGCTGGCTCGACGTCGCCGCCGAACCCGTGATCGTCACGCTGCCCGACACGCGCGGCCGCTACTGGGACGCACGTGCGCTCGACATGTGGACGAACGTGTTGTGGTCGTCGTCGAGCGTGGCCGCACGCGGTGCTCGCGGCGGCGCGCGATCGCAAACGATTGCCTTCGCCGCGAAGGACTGGCAGGGTACGCTGCCGAAGGGCGCGCTGCGCGTGGACGTGCCGCCGGCCAATGCGTGGCTCGAAGTGCGGCTGCAGACAAGCGGCGGGCGCGACCTCACGAACGTGAAGAAATTGCAGCGCGCGATCCGCGTGGTGCCGCTGTCCGTTTACACGGGCGCCGCGCGCGGCGCGTCGGTCGCGGTCCATGCGGGCAGCGCGCCGTCCGAAGCGCTGAGCGGCGGCACGCCGGCCGAGCAGGTGGCCGCGCTCGACCCGAAGGCGTTCTTCGCGCGCTTCGCGCAGGCGCTGCAGGACAACCCGGCGCCGGCCGACGACGCGCATGCGCATGAATCGCTCGGCGACATCGGCGTGTCGGCCGGCTACCCGGTGCTGTGGACGGGCGACCGCCTCGCGGCCGCGACGGCCGGCGTCGCCGAGGCGCGCGCGCGGCTCGCGGCGCCGCCGTCGAACCTGCTGAACGCGAACGGCTGGAGCTGGATCGGCGATGCGGCCGGCAAGTACGGCCAGGACTACGCGCTGCGCGCGTACGCGGCCTACACGCAGCTCGGCACCGCGACGCGCGACGACGAGACGCTCGCGGTCGTGCGCGTCGACAGCGACGGTCATGCGCTGAACGGCGCGAACCGCTACGTGCTGCATTTCGCGCCGGGTGCGCTGCCGCCGGTGCGTGCGTTCTGGACGCTCACGCCCTACACGACGAACGGCGCACTGCCCGACGTCGGAGCGGCGCGCCGCTCGCTCGGCGATCGCGACCGGCTGCGCCGCAACCACGACGGCTCGATCGACATCGTCGTGTCGGCGTCGCCGGGTGGCACGAATGCGGCCAACTGGCTGCCGGCGCCGCGCACCGACTTCGCGCTCGCGTTGCGCCTGTATGCGCCGAAGCCGCAGGCGAGCGACGGGTCGTGGATGCCGCCCGTCGTCGTCCGGAAATGAACGGATGACCGCCACCGTTGTCCGACCGGCGGGCGCGGTGGCGCCCCGATTCCGTACCGTCACCTCCTGAGCCTATACTTTCGGGATAGCATGCGCGGCCGCCCGGTTCTCCGGTGCGGCCCGGCATCCGTTCCCGAGGCATTCAAGCATGGCAAGCGCAGACAAAAAAACCGTATCCTCGACCCTCCATGCCCTCGGCGGCGTTGCACGCTCGCGCCGGACCCGGCGTATCGGCATCGGCGTGCTGATCTTCCTCGTTTTGTTCGGACTGCTCGGGTTCTTCGCGGCGCCGCCGCTGATCCGCCATATCGCCGAACAGCAACTGAGCCAACAGCTTGACCGGCCGGCCACGATCCAGCGCATCGCGCTGAACCCGTACACGCTGAATCTCGAAGCCGACGGCATTCACGTCGGTGAGCGCGGCGGCCAGGGCGACTTCATCGACATCGGCAAGCTCGTCGTGAGGCCGTCGTGGTCGTCGCTGTTCCGCGGCGCGCCGATCGTCAACGAAATCCTGCTCGATTCGCCGCGCTTTCATATCGTTCGCTACGACGCGCAGCGCTTCAACTTCACCGACCTGATCGAGAAGTTCTCCACGCCGTCCAAGCCGGCGAGCAAGCCGACGCAATTCTCGGTGTCGAACATCCAGGTCAACGACGGCCGGATCGATTTCGACGACCGCCTGCTGAACGAAAAGCACGTCGTCGACAACTGGACGCTCGGCATCCCGTATATCGCGACGCTGGCGTCGAAGACCGACATCTTCGTCCAGCCGACGTTGCGGATGCGTTTCGACGGCAGCCCGATCGCGATCGACGGCAAGACCAAGCCGTTCGCGCAGTCGCGCGAATCGGAGATCGCGCTGAAATTCGACCGGCTCGACGTGCCGAAACTGATCTCGTATGCGCCGACCAAGCTGCCGGTGGCCGTGGCGAGCGGCTTGCTGAGCAGCAACCTCACGCTCAACTTCGCGATGAACGGCGAAACGCCCGCGCTGCGCGTGTCCGGCACCGTCGACCTGAACGACGCGAAGGTGACGAGCCCGGCGTCCGAGCCGCTGTTCGCCGCGCGCGGCGTGCACGTCGCGGCGACCAGCCTCGAGCCGCTGCGCAATGCGCTGCATTTCGACGAGATCCGGATCGACCAGCCCGTCGTCGACCTGTCGCGCGACAAGCAAGGCGTGCTGAACGTCGAGAAGCTCGCCGCGCAGCCGGCCGCCGCACCGAAGGCCGCTGAGGGCAAGCCGGCGGCATCGGGCGCGGCGGCGTCCTCCGCCGACGCCGCGAGCGGCGCGAAGGCCGAGGCCGATGCGAAGGAAGCGCCGCCGCTCGACCTGACGATCCGTCATTTTGCGATCGACGGCGGCACGATCAACGTCGACGATCGCGTGCCGGCCACGCCGAACGCGGTCTCGCTGACGAAGCTCGCCGCGACGCTCGACGGTTTCTCGCTGCAGGGCAAGACGCCCGCGAAATACACGCTGTCGACGTCGCTGTCGCGCGGCGGTGACGTGCGGGCCGAAGGCGCGTTCACGCTCGCGGAGAAGCAGGCCGACACGAAGCTGACGATCGATGCGCTCGCGCTGCCGGCGTTGCAGCCGTATCTCGGCGAAGCGACGCGCGCGCGCGTGCTCGACGGCACGCTCGGCGCGACGATCAACGCGAAGACCGACTGGGGCAAGACGCCGCTCGAAGCGCAGGTGGCCGACAGCACGGTGAGCCTGAAATCGCTGAAGATCGCGACGCCCGATAGCAAGACGCCCGCGATCGTGCTGCCCGACGCGAGCGCGAAGATCGCGAAGGTCGACGTCGCCACGCGCACCGCGGAGATCGCGAGCGTCGATGCGACCGGGCTCGCGCTCGACGTGAAGCGCCTGAAGGACGGCAACATCGACCTCGCGGCGCTGGCCGGACCGGCGCAGGCATCGGTGCCCAAGCGCACGGTCGCGCGCAAGGCCGAGGCCGCCGCGCCGTCGTGGCATTACCGGATCGACGCGCTGAACGTGAAGGATTCGTCCGCGAACTTCACCGACCTGTCGACACCGCGCCCGGTGAAGCTGGCGATCAAGCCGCTGGAGCTGTCGGTGCAGAAGCTCAGCGACGACATGACGAAGCCGCTGCCCGTGCAGCTGAAGGCGACGCTGAATCGCAAGGGCTCGCTGAACGTGACGGGCGACGTGACCGCGCAGCCGCTGAAGCTCGGCCTGAAGATCAACGGCAACCGCCTCGACGCGGCCGCGTTCGAGCCGTACTTTGGTAGCGCGCTGAACGCGACCATCGCGAGCGCGCTGCTCAACGCACAGGGCAACCTGACGTTCGCGCAGGTGAAGGACGCGCCGCGCGCGACCTATCGCGGCGACGTCGCGCTCGTCGACGTGCGGATGCTCGACAAGGCGACCTCCGACCCGTTCGCGGGCTGGCGCTCGCTCGCGCTGACGAACCTGAAGGCGAACTACGACGAGAAGGGCACCGACGTCGACGCCGCGCGCGTGACGTTCTCGAACTTCTACGGCCGCGTGCTGCTCGACGCGCAGGGGCGCCTGAACCTGAAGGACGTCGTCGCGAAGGAGACGGGCCCCGCGCAGTCGCTCACGCGCGACGCGAGCAAGGGCGAACCGGTGCCGCTGTCGCCGCAGGCCGCGTCGGCGCCGGCGGTGGCGCAGCCCGCGTCGGCCGCGTCCGCGACGGTGGTCGTGAAAGCCGCGACGCCGCCGCAGAACCCGGTGCGGATGCATTTCGGCGAGCTGCTGCTGCAGAACGGCCGCGTCACGTACACCGACAACTTCATCAAGCCGAACTACACGGCGAACCTCGTCGCGATCAACGGCACGATCGGCGCGTTCGGCACGGATTCGACGACGTCCGCGCCGGTCGACGTCGCCGCGAACCTGTCGGGCAACGGGCCGATCTCGATCAAGGGCTCGGTGAACCCGCTGATCGAGAAGCCGGCGCTCGACCTCACGGCGACCGCGCACGACATCGAGCTGACCAATCTGACGCCGTATTCGGCAAAGTACGCGGGTTATCCGATCACGAAGGGCAAGCTCAACGTCGACCTGCACTACCAGCTCGTGAACGACCAGCTGCAGGCGAACAACCACATCTTCATCGACCAGCTCACGTTCGGCGATCGCGTCGAAAACGACACGGCGACGAAGCTGCCGGTGAAGCTCGCGATCTCGCTGCTGAAGAACACGCGCGGCCAGATCGACGTGAACCTACCGGTGTCGGGTTCGCTGGCGAATCCGGAGTTCAGCGTCGGCGGGCTGATCTGGCATGCGGTGCTGAACCTGATCGCGAAGGCCGTCACGTCGCCGTTCACGCTGCTCGCGAACGCGTTCGGCGGCGGCGGCGAGGATCTCGGCTACGTCGAGTTCGCGCCGGGTACCTACGCGCTGACCGACACGCAGCAGAAGAAGCTCGACACCGTCGTGAAGATGCTGACCGAGAAGTCGTCGATCCGCCTCGACCTGATCGGCCGCGTCGATCCGGCGAAGGACACGTCGGGGCTGCGCGACGCGTACGTCGACCGGCTGGTGCGCCAGCAGAAGCTGAAGGACGTGGTCGGCCAGGGCGAGAGCATTGATCCGATGTCGGTGAAGGTCGAGCCGGCCGAATACAGCAAGTACCTGACGCGCGCGTACAAGGCCGCGGACTTCAAGAAGCCGCGCAACCTGGTCGGCTTGCAGAAGACGTTGCCCGATGCGGACATGAAGCAGGCGCTGGCCGATCACGCGCCGGCCGACGACAACGCGCTGCGCGCGCTCGCGCAGCAGCGCGCCGAGTCGGTGCGCCAGTACCTCGACGGCAAGATCGATTCGAGCCGTGTGTTCGTCGTCGCACCGAAGCTCGATGCGAAGGGCATCGAGGACAAGGGCGCGACGACCCGCGTCGACTTCGGGCTCCAGTAACGCGTCGTTTCATCTGCTGTCGCCGCGCCCGCACCTGCCGGGCGCGGCGGCTTTTTTTCAGCGCGCGGCGATCGCCGGCTCGCGCTTGTCCAGCTCCTTCTTCGCGGCCAGCGGCAGACGCGCGTCATCCCAGTGCGTCAGCCATTCGACTTCCTTCGCCGTGAACACCTGTCCGTAATTGCGCAGCGCGTACTGCAGCGCGTCGACGACGTGATGGCGAATGATTTCGGGGGTGCGTGCATCGTCCAGCACGAACCGGAGAGCTTCCAGGGTCGACATACTCGTGCTCCGGGTCAGGGAAAACCCTTTATCACACGCCAATAGTCGCGGGCCAAGCCGAAAAAAATTCCGGGCGCGCACCGATGCCCGGCGCGGCAACGCATTGCGACGGCTTCATGTCACTTGCGATTGGTTACGTTTGACAGAGAACAGAAAGCCCCGCTTCATCCGACCGCCGCACGATCCGGCGATATTTTGCGCGCCTGATGGCAAGTCACGCAGTTCAACATCAATCGATGAGGTGGGGTGATGATTTCGTTTTTCGGTAAGCAGCGGAAGATGGCCGTGATGGTGGCGGGCGCGCTGGCGCTCGCCAGCATGGGTGCGCACGCGGCGCAGCAGGACGGCGACAGTCAGGGCGAGGACCGTGGCCACGCGAGCCGCGTCGTGAAGCACGTGCTGCTGATCAGCGTCGACGGTCTGCACGAGCAGGATCTCGCGCGCTGCATCGGCGCGAACACGTGTCCGAACATCGCGGTGCTCGCGCAGCACGGCGTGACGTACACGAATGCGTACACGCCCGGCCTGTCGGATTCGTTCCCGGGCCTCGCGGCGCTCGTGACGGGCGGCTCGCCGAAGACGGCCGGCCTGTTCTACGACGTGTCGTATGACCGCAACCTGTATGCGCCGAGCGACACGACGTGTTCGGGCAAGCAGGGCTGGAACGTCGTGTTCGACGAAACCACGGGCATCGACGCCCAGAACGGCGGCGCGCTGATCCACCTGAACGGCGGCGGCGCGTTCAACCCGCAGGCGATCCCGCATGCGCGCGTGGGCGGCCAGTGCGTGCCGGTCTACCCGCACAACTACGTGAAGACCAACACGGTGTTCGAGGCCGTGAAGGCGGGCATCCCGAACGCGCATACGGCGTGGGCCGACAAGCACGCGTGGGGCTACGACTGGTTGAACGGGCCGTCGGGCACCGGCGTCGACGATCTGATGCGCACCGAGATCAACTCGATCGACCCGGCGACGAACACCGACTACACGGACGTCTATTCGCACACCGCGCGCTTCGACAACCTGCACGTGCAGGCGCTGATCAACCAGATCGAAGGCCGCGATTCGACGGGCACGAAGAGCGCGCCGGTGCCGACGCTGTTCGGCGCCGACTTCCAGACGCTCAGCGTCGCGCAGAAGGCGCCGGTCGCGAAGGGCGGCGGGTATCTCGACGCCGACTTCACGCCGAGCGGGGAGGTCGCGAACGCGATCACCTATGTCGACAACTCGATCGGCCATGTCGTCGCGGCGCTGAAGCAGGCCAACCTGTACACGTCGACGGCCGTGATCGTGACGGCGAAGCACGGCCAGTCGCCGACCGATCACACGAAGCTCGTGAAGAACGGCGACACGCTGTCGAAGCTGCTCGAAGCGAACAACTACCTCGACCCGAACGGCAACTTCGGCCAGAACAACACGACGACGGGCAACCTGAACGACGGTTCGGGCCTGGTCGGCACGGGCTTCGTGCAGACCGACGACGTCGGCCTGATCTGGCTGCGCGACCGCAACCAGCGCACGGCCGTCGTGCAGACGCTGAAGGCGAACCTGAGCTGCAATGCGCCGGGGATCTGCGCGGACGGCTCGCAGGCGTACATCCTGTACGGCGCGGCGCTCGCCGACCGCTTCGGCGATCCGGCCAACGGTCGCACGCCGGACATCATCGTCCAGCCGAATCCGGGCGTGATCTATACGTCGAGCACGAAGAAGGACGAGGAGCACGGCGGCAACGCGCCGGACGACAGCCACCTCGGCCTGCTCGTGTCGTACCCGGGCATCCACCGCGCGCGTACCGTGAACGATCTCGTCGGCACGAAGCAGGTCGCGCCGACGATCCTCGAGCTGCTCGGTGCTGAACCGCGTCTGCTGCATGCGGTCGTGGCCGAGAACACGCGCGTGCTGCCGGGGCTCGGTATCGGGCGCTGACGGGGCGTGCCGGTGGCCGCCTTCGGGCGGCTTCCGGCACCGGACGCGCGGCGCCGTTCGGCCGATGGCCGGCGGCGCCGCGTTTTTTTTGCATGACGATGCCGGCTACGCCGACGCTCACGCGTTCGCGGATTCGCCGAGCATCCATTCCCTGAAGCGCCGCAACGCTTCGCTCGTTTCGAGGCGCTCGGGCGAGTAGCACAGGTAGTGCCCCTGCGCGTCGACGTCGACCGGCGCGTCGAACGGCTCGATGAGCGTGCCGGCCGTGAGATTGTCGAGGATCAGGAAGCGCGGCACGAGGGCGATCCCGAGCCCCGTCTGCGCCGCCGGGATCAACACCGAGTACTGTTCGAAGCGCGGCCCCGCGAGTGCGTTCATCTGCGTCACGCGATGACGCTCCGCCCAAGCGGACCACGCGATCTCGGCCTGTTCGTGCACGAGGCGCGGCGCCGCCACGACGTCGGCGGGCGCGCGCAGCGCATGCCGGTCCGCGAATTCACGCGAGCAGACCGGCACGAAGGTCCGCCCGTCCAGGTAATCGCTCTGGACACCTTCCCATGCACCGTCGCCATAACGGATCGCCGCGTCGAGACCGAACGGGAACATGTCGCCGGACGCGAGATGACGGCGAAAGCTCAGCGTGACGCTCGGCGCCGTGGCCAGAAAGCGCGCGAGCCGCGGCACGAGCCACTTGGTCGTGAAGGTGGGCACGCTCGCGATCGTCAACTGGTCGACGGACTCGCGCGCGCTCAGCAGTTCGATCGATGCGTTGCCGATTTCGCGCAGCGGCCCGACGACACGGGCGTGATACACCTGCCCGGCGCGCGTCAGCGCGAGATTGCGTCCCTCGCGCACGAACAGCTTCACGCCGAACAGCGCTTCGAGGTTCGCGATCTGCCGGCTCACCGCGCTGGGTGTCAGGCCAAGCTCCCGCGCCGCGTACGAAAAATTCAGGTACTTGGCAGAACTGGCGAAGGCGTGCAGTTCCGCCACGTTCGGATACAGGTTCCTCATCGCCGACTATTCCCTCCGCGCACAGATCGATGCGGGCTTTGTACGTTTTTTTCATGACGATGCCATGTCGAAACCACACACTTCGCCTGTCCCGATCAAGCGCGTCAGCCCAGTCCGGCGGGCGCTGCGCGACGTCATTCCTCATCCGCAGCGAGCGTGTCCATGCATCCGTCAACCACCCCGGCACTGGCCGATGGTGTTCCGATTCGTCGTAACAAAGCCGCGCGCCCGAGCGCCTGGCGCTTCGTGTCGCAGGCGTTCGTCGCGGTGTTCGGGGTCTACCTGCTGCTGCCGATTGCGTTGCTGCTGATCGGGTCGGTGGGCCAGTCGTGGACGAACACGCTGCTGCCCACCGGCTTCACCTTGCACTGGTTCACCGATCTGGCCGCGAACGGGAGCTTCACCCGCGCGTTCGGCGTGAGCCTGATGGTCGCGCTGGCGTGCTGCGTGCTCAATGCAGTGGTCGGCCTGCCGCTCGCGTATGCGCTGCATCACCGCGCGCAGGCGGGGCGCGGCATCGCGACCCGCATCGTGATGCTGATGCCGGTCGGCGTGCCGGCGCTGACGCTCGGTTTCGGCTACATCGCGATCTTCAGCGGCGACACGCTGCCGTGGCTCGGCACGTTGCCGCTGATGGTCGCGGCGCACGCGGTGCTGACGCTGCCGTATCTGCTGCAAACGCTGCTCAGCGACCTGCGCCATCGCGGCCTCGAGCGTCTCGAAGCGTGCGCGGCGACGCTCGGCGCGACGCCGCGGCGCCAGTTCTTCACGATCGTGCTGCCGAACCTGCGGCACAGCCTGTTTTCCGGGCTCGTGATGGTGGCCGCGCTGTCGATCGGCGAATTCCAGATCTCGAACCTGATCGCGGGCTTCCGCTATCGCAACTATCCGATCGTGCTGCTGCAGGCGTTCTACGGCGCGTCGGGGATGGCGTGCGCGGCGACCGTCGTGCTGCTTGTCCTCGCCGTGCTGGCGACGCTCGTGTCCGTCAGCACCGTGCAACGTCTGAAGTGAGTCCGTCATGAGTCTCGATTTCGAACACGTCAGTTTCCAGTATCCCGGTGCGCGTCACGGCGTCGACGATGTCACGCTGTCCGCGACGCAAGGCGAGCTGCTCGCCGTGATGGGACGCAGCGGTTCCGGTAAATCCACGCTGCTGCGGCTCGCGGCCGGCCTGCTCGACGGCTATCGCGGCCGCATCGCGATCGGCGGCGACGACGTGGCGGGCGTGCCCGTATGGCGGCGCGAGGTGGGCATGGTGTTCCAGCACTACGCGCTGTTCCCGAACCTGTCGGTCGTCGACAACGTCGCGTACGGCCTGCGGATGCGCGGCGTCGCGGCCGAAGCCCGGCGCCGGCGCGCGCTGGAGATGCTCGACCGGGTCGGCCTGTCGGCACATGCGGATCGCGGTATCGCGATGCTGTCCGGCGGGCAGCAGCAGCGCGTCGCACTGGCCCGGGCGCTCGTGATCGAACCGAAGCTGCTGCTGCTCGACGAACCGCTGGCGGCGCTCGACGCCGGCATCCGCCATCAGTTGCGCGACGAAATCCGCATGCTGCAGCGTGCGTGCGGCGCGACGACGCTGCTCGTCACGCACGACCAGGACGAGGCGCTGAGCATGGCCGATCGCGTCGCGATCGTCGACGGCGGCCGCGTGCTGCAGGCGGGCACGCCGCGCAGCCTGTACGAGCGCCCGGCCTCCGCGCAAGTCGCGCGTTTCGTCGGGCATTCGACACTGCTGCGCGGCCGCGTGCTCGCGCAGGGCACGATCGACGTGCGCTTCGCGATGCTCCGCGCGGAGACGGGCAAGCACCGGCCGGGCGCCGAAATCGACGTACTGGTGCGGCCTGAACTCGTGCAGGCCGATCCGCCGGCCGACAGCGTGAACCGCATCGCCGGACGTTCCGGCGAAGTGCGCTATTTCGGCGCGACGCAACGCTACGACTTCATTCCCGCCGGCTCGACCGACACGCTGTTGTGCGAAGGGCGCGAGCCCGCGGTGCAAAGCATCGCCATCGAGCCTCGCCATCTGCTCGTGCTGCCGGCGGCGCCGGGCGCGCGATGACCCATTTCATTCAACGGAGATTCACGATGTTTGCAGGCCATCCTCTTGTGAAAGCCTTGCGCGTCCGCGTGCTGGCGCTCTGCGCGTTCGCGGCGCTCGCTGGTGCGTCGGCCCACGCCGCGCCGCTGTACCCCGGAGAAGACGCGCTGTACGCGAAGGCCGCCGACGAAGGGCTCGTCGTGTCGTTCGACACGGGCCCCGAATGGGCGAACTGGAAGGCGTTGTTCGCCGAATTCCGCAAGCGCTATCCGAAGGTCGAGATCACGTACAACGACATTGGCTCAGCGGCCACCGTCGTCGCGCTCGACAAGTCGCGCCGCCGTCCGCAGGCCGATACCGCGTATTACTTCGCCGCGTCGGCGCTCGACGCCGAGGGCAAGGATGTCGTCGCGCCGTTCAAGCCGGTCAACTTCGACAAGCTGCCGAACGTCTTCCGCGCGGCCGACGGCCGCTGGTTCGCGGTGCATTCGCTGAACATCGCGTTCCTCGTCAACAAGAAGCTCGTCAAGAACGCGCCGCAGCGGTGGTCGGACCTGCTGAAACCCGAGTATCGCAACGCGGTGGTCTATCTCGACCCGCGTTCGACGGGCCAGGGCCAGGTCGCGGTGTTCGCGGCCGCGTATGCGAACGGCGGCAGCGTCGAGAACCCGAAACCCGGCGCGGAATTCTTCGGCAAGCTGAAGAACGCGGGCAACGTGCTGCGCGTCGAGGGCACGACGCCGTACGCGAAGTTCGTGAAGGGCGAGATCCCGATCCTGATCGGCTACGAGAACGACGGTCTCAAGGCGAAGTATGTGGATGGCATGGGCGACGCGGCCGACGTCGTGATTCCGCAGGACGGCAGCGTGTCGGCGCCGTATGCGATGAGCCTCGTGAAGAACGGCCCGAACCCGTCCGCCGCGCAACTGTGGCTCAACCTGGTGATGAGCGACGTCGGGCAGGCGCTGTTTGCGCAAGGCTACGTGCGTCCGGCGGTGTCCGGTACGCCGGTTGCGCCGGATGTCGCGGCGAAGTTGCCGAATGCACCGCAGGTGCGCCCGCTCGACGTCGTGAAGGCGGCGGCGCGCAAGGCCGAGGTCGACCAGCTCTGGTCGCAGGCGACGCTCGGCAAATAAGGAGCGGACGATGCACGCCTCGTCAATCGAACACGGCGCGCTGCGCCGCTTCGGTGCGGTGCCCGCGGCCGCGCTGCTCGCGGTGTTCTTCGCGCTGCCGCTCGCCGCGCTCGTCGCCGCGGCATTCACGGACAGCGGCCGCGCGTTTGCCGCCGTGTTCGGCGATCCGCTGGTCGGCTACGCGATCGTGCGCTCGTTGGCGCTCGCGGTGTTCGCCGGCACGCTGTCGGTCGGCGTCGGCATGCCGGTTGCCTTCGCCTTGGCCGGGCAGTCGCCAGCCCGCCGCCGATGGTCGCTCGCAATGCTCGGCGTGCCGCTCGCGTTTTCCGGGCTGGTGATCGCGTACGGCTTCATTCTCGCGTTCGGCCGCGCCGGTTTCGTCACGACGCTGCTCGCATCGCTGGGCGCGAACGCGAACGAGATCGGCGGCGCGATCTACACGATGCCGGGGCTGGCCGTCGCGTATGCGTACTACCTGATCCCGCGCGTCGCGCTGATGCTCTATCCGGCGCTCGCGAACCTCGACCGGCGGCCGCTCGAAGCCGCGCTGACGCTCGGCGCGCGGCCGTGGCGCGCGTGGCTCGACGTCGCATGGCGCGAGCTGTGGCCGTCGATCGCATCCGCGTGGTGCCTCGTGACGGCGATCGCGCTCGGCACCTATGGCACCGCGATCGCACTGGCCGGCACGCAGATCAACATCCTGCCGCTGCTGATGTATCTGAAGCTGTCGGACGGGCAAACCGATTTCTCGCAGGCGGCCGTGCTGTCGATCGTGCTGACGGCAATCTGCACCTGCGTTCTTGCATTGGGGGAAGGCCTTGTTCGGCAACGGCGTCATTGAATGGTCGGAAGCGGCGCGCGACGCGCTCGCGCAACTGGCGGAACGGCAACGCGGCGTGCGGCGGCATCGGATGCCGGTCGGCGTGATCGGGCCGCGCGAAGCGACGGAGCTGCAGTTGCACGTGGCCGAACGGATCGCGCACGGGCTCGCGGGGGCGGGCGTCGCGCTCGTCGGCGGCGGCAAGCAGGGTGTGATGGAAGCCGCCGCGCGCGGCGCGCATGCGGCGGGCGGCTGTGCGATCGGGTTGCTGCCGGAGGACGATGCGCAGCACGCGAATCCGTATCTGAGCGTTGCGCTGCCGACCGGGCTCGGTATCACGCGCAACGCACTGATCGCGCGCGCGTCGCTGTGCCTGATCGCGGTGGGCGGCGGCCTCGGCACGCTGTCCGAAATCGCGCTCGGCCTGCAGTGGGGCAAGCCGGTTTTTGCGATGTGCGACGCGCCGCAGGTGGCGGGCGTCGAATGCTTCGACGAAGCGGATCGGCTTGTCGCGCATGTCGCGCGATGGTTGTCCGAGTCGGCGTAGGTCGGTATCCCGTCTGACGGGGTGTGTGGTATCCGGTGGTATCAGGCTGTATCGGTCGAATGGTCTGCGGCCAATACGTGAACGGGCCGTTCGCGATCGGTGCGGCCTACCTGTACGCGACCAATGCATTCGGCGCGAACGGCGGCGCATGGACCGGCTCTTACGACGGCACGTTCGCATCGTCGATCAACGAGGGTTTTGCGTCGTCGAAGAGCATGCAGATCGTCGCGGCCGCGTCGACCTACCAGATCGGCGCGGTGACGCTGGGCCTGTCGTACAGCAACACGCAGTATCGGGCGGGCGCGTTCTCGACGTTCCGGGGCAACGCGACCTACAACTCGATCGGCGGCACGGCGTCGTGGCAGGTGTCGCCGGCGCTACGCGTCGCGACAGGCTACGACTTCACGCGCGGCAGCTCGGTCGGCGGCGAAGCCGCGCCGAAGTATCACCAGCTGAACCTCGCGACGTACTACTCCCTGTCGAAGCGGACCGCGCTCTACGGTCTCGTCGGCTACCAGAAGGCGAGCGGCAAGACGCTCGATCCGTACGGCAACGTCGTTGACGCGACGGTGTCGGTCGGCGACGTCGGCAACGGCATTTCGTCGGCGGGCGATACGCAGACGCTCGTGCGGGTTGGCCTGCGGCACACGTTCTGATCGCGACGCGGGTTTTTCTCCGGCGCTTTGATGCGGCCCTTGTGCGATGCGAGGGCCGTTTTTTGGGGAGGGGGCGAGCGGGTGAAGGGGAACGATGGCGCCGCATGCGCTTGATTTCGTCGGAGCACATCGCCATATTGACCGCACACACTCCTTCAACAATGCACCAAGAGGTTTTCGATGCGCCTGATTCTTGCCCTGCTGGTCCCGTGGCTGCAGTTCTTCACGATCGGGCGTCCAGTCGCCGGGCTGATCTGCTTGGTCTTGCAACTGACGCTGATCGGCTGGATCCCGGCCGCGATCTGGTCGGTTTATGCGCTGAGCCAGTACAAGACCGATCGCAAGATCGAGGACGCGCTGGGCGGTCGACGCTGAGCGGGGCCGGGTTGGCAATGGCGCACTTTCCGATGTTTTTTCCGTTGCCATCCTGTTTCGGAAGAATTCTATATAATTCATGCAGATAAATCGCCATGATTTGTATATTTTTCTGCCGAAATGAATCAGTCATGCACTATTCAACTCCACGCCAACGGCATCTGGCATGACGTCGGTGTTGTCAGCCTGCTCGGGCAAGCCGGGGAGGGCTGGCGTAGCCGCACGTATACGGGATACGACATCGAATGGGCCGTCGAACACCGGTCTGCCAAGGACGCGTACGCGATGACCTGTCGCTTTCCGGTCGGCCTCGAGCCGCTGGATCAGCCGCATTGGCCGGTATTCCTGATTGACTTGTTGCCGCAGGGTTTCGGTCGTCTTGAGCTGCTTCGCCGGCTTGGGTTGCCGGAAATGGCGGAAGAGGGCGCCGACTGGCCACTGTTGCTGGCGGGAGCCGGCAATTCGATCGGCAATCTCCGCGTAAAGGAGGCCGCACAGTGGCTGGCCGAACGGCGGGGGCCGCTGCAAGGTTTCACGGATGACGAGATTGCGACGCGCGGCGATGCGTTCAGCGAGTTTCTTGCCGCACACGGGTTCTTTGTGGCCGGATCGTCGGGTGTGCAGGGCGAATGGCCCAAGCTGCTGCTGACTCGGGCCGACGACGGCCTTCTCTACCTGGATCACACGCTGCCCGACGAGCGAGCGATCGCGCATTACATCGTGAAGTTCGGACGTGGCACGAATGAGCGTCTTGCGCAAATTCTGCGCCACGAGGCGGCATACATGGCACTCGCGCAATTTCTTGGCCTGCGTGTGCATGCGCCGTTGACGCTGCGCGGCCGATCCCTCTTTATCCCTCGTTTCGACCGTGTGCGCGGTGTGTCGGGCGTTGCCCGGCTCGCACAGGAAAGTATCGCGTCGTTGACCGGCAGGGCCGGTTTCGGCGTCGTGCCGACTCACGATGAGGTGTGCTGGCATCTCGTGCGCGAATGCACGGATCCGCAAGCCGAGGTGAGCGAATATCTGTGCCGCGACGTCGCGAATCTGGCGCTGGGCAACAAGGACAATCACGCACGAAACACTGCTTTGCAGCGTGACTTCGACGGCCGCGTCGCGCTTACGCCGCTATACGATTTCGCGCCGATGTACTTGCATCCCGACGGCATCGCCAGACGCATTCGCTGGCAAGACAACGACGGCGGCAGCCCGGATTGGACGCGCGTGCTCGACACCGTCGTCCGGGCGAGTGAGCCGCAGCCCGGGGAAACACATCGGACACTCGATCGCGGCGCGCTGGCGGCGCGGCTGCGCGACATGGCGCCATGTCTGCGGAAACTGGCCGACCATGGCGCGGATTTCGGGCTGGAGCCGGACGTGCACGCGCATCTGCGGCCTGGCATTGCACGGCTTGCAGGCGAAATGGCCGCACTCTGATCCTGCCGACGACACCATGGACAAGCGCTACAACACGCTGTCGCTTCCCGACCAACTGGCGCTTCGTCGGCAGGCGATCGAGGATGTTCTTTCGCATCCCGAATGGACGTTGCGGGAATCCGTGCGCCATCTCAAACGCACGATGCGGCTGACGAGCGTGGAAATGGCGAAGCTCGCGGGCGTATCGACAAAAACGATTCAGGATATCGAACAGGGGCGCAGCGACGGCACGGTGCAGACGATGAACCGAATCTTCGGCATGCTGGGGCTGAAGCTCGGGGTCGTGCGCGAGTCGCCATAGCGGCTGACGCCGCCGTCACTCCGCCACCGGCCCGTCCAGTTCCTCGGCCCGCGCGAACAGCCAGTCGACGAACGTGCGCAGCGACGGATCGTCGTCGTTGCGATACAGGCAATGAAACGGCGGCCCTTCGAGGTGGACCTCGGGAAACAGCGCGACGAGCCGGCCGTTCGCGATGTCGTCGCTAACGACCGCGCGCGGCGCAAGGCACACGCCGAGCCCGCTCGCGGCAGCTTTCACCATCAGAAAGAACTCGCGATAGAACGGCCCGCGCAATGTCTCGGTGACGTCCGAGCCGGCCTGGTGGAACCAGTATTGCCACGCCTGCGGCATGCCCGCGTAGTGCAGCAGCGGCGCGTTGCGCAGGTCCGCCGGCACGCGCACCCGTTCGAGCACCGGATGGCCGGGCGCACACACGGGCACCGCGACGGTCGCGAGCAGCGGACGCGACACGAAGCCCTTGCGGCGCAACTCCGGCGTATAGCGGCGGATCACGATGTCGCAGGTTTCGTCGATCTGGTCGCGTTCGGCGTCGGCGGTCGTGACGAGCTGCACGTCGATATCCGGATGCGCGGCCTGGAATACGGCCAGTTGCGTCAGCAACCATCCGTGCGCGAACGACACCGATGCGTTGATCCGCACCGGCTGGCCGCCCTCCGGTTCGAACATCTGCCCGGTCGCCTGCGCGAGCCGGCCGAGGCAACTCGCGACGTCGACGAGGTAATGCCGCGCGCGCGGCGTGAGCCGCAGCGAACGCCCGTCGCGTTCGAACAGCTTCTGCCCGAAGAACGATTCGAGTACGCGGATCTGCTGCGCGATCGCGCTCTGGGTCACGTTCAGTTCCTCGGCGGCGAGGGTGAGGCTCTGCAGGCGGCCGGCGGCTTCGAAGCTGCGCAGCGCGTTCAGGGGCGGTAATCGGCGCATCGTGAGATCGCGAAGAAAAGCTAAACAGTGGGTCAAAAAATGTCGTTTGTGGCGGCCCGGGTGCCTCCCTATCATGGCGCCGACAGGAGAGAACGCCCCGATGACGATCATATCGCCACCCGACACCCGGGCAACCGGAATTCGCCACCGTCTTCGCCTCCGGCGCGCGGCGCGCCGCCTGGCCGCAGTGCCGCCCGCGCGCGGCCGCGGCGCACTGGCGCTCGCCTGTGCCGGACTGTTCGCGGCGCTGACCGGGTGCGCGACGAAACCCGACAACGAGCGGCAGATCGGCAACGGCGGATCGCTGGTGCGCTACAGCTCGAGCCAGACCGAAGTCGACCTGACCGATACCGAGCAGCAGACGCTGCGCATGCTCAGCGATCGCCGCTATGCGGATGCGACGCAGGCGCGCACGCTCGACGCGGTGGCCGGCGTGCTGCGCGCGCAGGGTTATGCGCCGGTGACGGTCGATCGCGATTCGGGGCTGGTGGAAGCGGGGCGCAGCGACGCGCTGATCCCGAAGTGGCGTCAGCTGTTGCGCGGCGCGCTGAAGGCGCGCATCGGGATGCTGCCGACGAAGCCCGATCATGAACGCGTGGCCGCTATCGTGACGGTTCGGGCGGGGCGGGAGGCGCACGTCGCGATCGTGCGGGCACGATTCGATCGCACGGTGTGGGACAGCGCCGGCGATTCGCGTACCAAGACCGTCATGGAGCCCGGGTACTACCAGGCGTTCTTCACGGAAGTGGACAAGGCGATGTGCGCGACGAAGTGCGAGCGGTGAGTGCGCCGGTGCGTGAAAGCGGGGGATTGCGATCGCCACGGCAGCGTGCCGGCGGCGACGGCAGTGAGCCGGAGGCGGGATGCGCGGAACGGGTCCGGCATTCGCCCCGGCGAGCAACGCAGAGGGTGCTTACTTCACCGCAAACAGCGTCAGGTTCATGAAGATCTTGAACGCGTAGCCGAGCGTGACGGCGCCGATCACGCCGCCCGCCCACAGCACGACGAACCACATCCAGCCGCGCATCCGCGGTCGCGGCGCCTCGGGCGGGCGATCGGCGGAATCAGTGGTGGTAGTAATGCTGGTCTTCATGGCGCACCTTGCCTCGGAATACCCAGTAACCCATCGTCGTGTAGGCGATGATGATCGGGAGGATAACCGCTGCGCCGACCAGCGTGAAGGTCTGGCTGGAACGCGGCGCCGCCGCTTCCCAGATCGTCATGGTCTGAGGAATCGCGTACGGGAACAGCGTGACGAGCAGACCGACGTAGCCGAGCAGCACGAGCGCCAGCGCGAGCACGAACGGCATCATGTCGTGCCGGTCGCGTACCGCGCGACGCATCCACACCGCGCACCCGGCGACCAGGAACGGCACCGGCAGCAGGCGCCAGAACAGCCCCGAGTCGAACCAGCGCTGCGCGATGGCGGGATCCTGCAGCGGCGTCCACAGGCTGACGACCGCGATGAAGCCGAGCAGCACGATGGTCAGCGGCCACACGACGCGATGCAGCCGGCGCTGCAGGTCGCCTTCCGTCTTCGCGACGAGCCAGCAGCAGCCGAGCAGCGCATAGGTCACGATCAGGCCGAGGCCGGTCAGCAGGCTGAACGGCGTCAGCCAGTCGAATGCGTCGCCCGCGAACACGCCGTCCTTCACGTCGATACCCTGCAGGAACGCACCGAGCGCGATGCCCTGGAACAGCGTCGCGCCGGCGGAGCCGCCGATGAACGCGAGATCCCACAGGTGCTTCGTGCGCCGCGCCTTCGCGCGGATCTCGAACGACACGCCGCGGAAGATCAGGCAGACCAGCATGAAGATCAGCGGCAGGTACAGTGCGGACAGCACGGTCGAATAGACGATCGGGAACACCGCGAACAACCCGGCGCCGCCGAGCACGAGCCACGTCTCGTTGCCGTCCCACACGGGGGCGACCGTGTTCATCATCAGGTCGCGTTCCTTCTCGTCCGGGAAGAACGGGAAGACGATGCCGATGCCGAGGTCGAAGCCGTCGAGCACGACGTACATGAAGAGCCCCAATGCGATGATCGCGGCCCAGATTACGGTGACGTCCATAGGTTTTCTCGTGTGCGGATGGGGTGGGCTCAGACGGTTTCGATCAGCTCGTCGACGGCCGACATCGGGCGGCGCGCGGTGTGATCGGGGCGCGTGTCGGGCGTGTCGTCGTGCTTCACGTCGGGCAGCGCGGGGCCGGCCTTCATCAGCTTCAGCATGTAGTACACGCCGGTGCCGAACACGAGGAAGTACACGATCACGAACGTCATCATCGACAGGCTGACCTGTTGCACCGACAGCGGCGACACGGCCTGCGCGGTGCGCATCACGCCATACACGACCCACGGCTGGCGACCCGCCTCGGTCGTCACCCAGCCCGCGAGCAGCGACACGAAGCCGGTCGGGCCCATCACGAGCGCGAAGCGCTGGAATCCCTTCGATTCATACAGGCGGCCGCGGCGGCGCAGCAGCCACGCGAGCGCGGCGAGGCCGATCATCGCGAAGCCGAGGCCGACCATGATCCGGAAGCTCCAGAACACGACCGTCGAGTTCGGGCGATCTTCGGGCGGGAAATCCTTCAGCCCGCGGATCTCGCCGTCCCAGCTATGCGTGAGGATCAGGCTGCCGAGGTGCGGCACCTTCACCGCGTAGCGGGTCGTTTCGGCCTTCATGTCCGGAATGCCGAACAGGTTGAGCGGCGTGCCGCCCTTCTCGGTTTCCCACAGCCCTTCGATCGCGGCGATCTTCGCGGGCTGGTGCTTCAGCGTGTTGATGCCGTGCTGGTCGCCGATCACGGCCTGCAGCGGCGCGAGCACGAGCAGCAGCCACAGCGCCATCGAGAACATCTTCTTCACGCTCTTGTCGCGGCGGCCCTTCAGCAGGTGCCATGCGGCGGTTGCGGCCACGACCAGCGCGGCGACGATGAACGCGGCGATCGCCATATGGAACAGGCGGTACGGGAACGACGGGTTGAAGATGATCGCGAACCAGTCGGTCGGTACGACGCGGCCGTCAACGATCTCGAAGCCCTGCGGCGTCTGCATCCAGCTGTTCGACGCGAGGATCCAGAACGTCGAGATCAGCGTGCCGATCGCGACCATCAGCGTCGCGCCGAAGTGCGCGCGCGGGCTCACGCGGTTCCAGCCGAACAGCATGATGCCGAGGAAGCCGGCCTCGAGGAAGAACGCGGTCATCACCTCGTACATCAGCAGCGGCCCGGTGACGGCGCCCGCGAAGCTCGAGAAGCCCGACCAGTTGGTGCCGAACTGGTAGCTCATCACGACGCCGGAGACGACGCCCATCCCGAACGCGACCGCGAAGATCTTCGACCAGAACAGACAGAGGGTTTTGTAGTACTGCTTGCCGGTCTTGAGCCAGCGATATTCGAGCACGGCGATGAAGCTGGCGAGGCCGATGCTCAGCGCCGGGAAGACGATGTGAAAGGAGACGGTGAACGCGAATTGCAGGCGGGCCAGATCGAGGGCCGAAAGTGCGGTGTCCATACAGTTGACCGAAGCTGACGATACCCGCCGACGGGTGCCGGCGGACCCCGACGGACAGGCGTCGGGGTTGGCTGGAGTATGTGCCGCGATGTTGCACCGCGAAATGTGCCAACTCGTCGCAGATGTCCAGCCCGCCGCGCGCGATTTCGGGATAAATCGTTGATTCGTATCAAGAAGGCCGTCCGCCGCGCGCGCGGCCGCGGCGCGGCGGTCTGACGCACGTGCGTCAATATGGCGCGTCGCGTCATCGGAACGGTTTCGCGCCTGCGGAAATTGCGCGCCGGGCGGCCGGCGCGCGGCGCCGTTCACGGCCGATCGGTTTCGCCGTGTTAATGCGTAACGCGAACGCCCGTGCCGGCGGGCCGTCGCCGGTGGCGGCTGTCACACGGGTAACGTCGCGCAACATTGGCGGGGTCGCCCGTAATGGATGCCGGATCGCGTGCGGCGTAGCGTGCGGGGTATCGGGTTCGCATCGGCGAACCGGCCTGTCGGAGAACGTGACGTGAATGGATTGAAGCTCGCGCTGGGCGCGGCAGCCGCGGTGGCGCTCGCGACGGGCGGCTTGGCGCATGCCGCCCGGGTCGGGGTCTATGTCGGCCCCGGCTTCAGCTACCCGTATTACTACCCTGTCGTTCCCGCGCCCTACTACTACCCGCCGCCCGTCATCGCGGTACCGGTCGATCCCGGCCCGCCTCCCGAATATGTCGAGAAGGGGCAGCCGCAAGACGACGGCGACGCGAACCTCTGGTACTACTGCGACGCGTCGAGGCACTACTACCCATATGTGAAGACCTGCAAGTCGGGCTGGCGATCGGTGCCGGCGCGGCCGCAGTGACGGAGGCGCGACGATGAAATCCGCATTTCGATTCGTGCACGTGCCGGCCGCGCTGGCGCTGGCCGGCCTCCTTGGCGCATGCGCATACATGCCGACCGGGCCGAGCGTGATGGCGCTGCCGGGCACCGGCAAGTCGTTCGACCAGTTCCGCGCCGACGACGGAAGCTGCCGCCAGTACGCATTCCAGCAATCGGGCGGCGTGAGTGCCGGGCAGGCCGCGACCGCGAGCGCGGTCGGTAGCGCGGCCGTCGGCACCGCGCTGGGTGCCGCGGCCGGCGCTGCGTTCAACGGCGGTACCGGTGCGGCCGTCGGCGCGGGCGCCGGGCTGCTCGCGGGCAGCGTCGTCGGCGCGGGCGCCGCGCAGGGCTCGGCCTACGACATTCAGCGCCGCTACGACTACGCGTACCTGCAGTGCATGTATGCGACGGGCAACCGCGTGCCGGTGCCGGGCGGGATGAGCGGCGGTGGCGGCGGCGGATATGGCGGGGGCGCACCGCGCGCGGCGCCGCCGATGCCGCCCGCGGGTGTCCAGCCGCCGCCGCCGCGGTATTGACGTCGGCGTTCACCGGTTGCGCCGGCGTGGGCGTACCGCACGCGCCGGGGCGCGATCGACGATCGACCATGGGCAGGCGCTGCGTGAATTGCGTACACTCTGAGTCTCGTTTCGGCAGGGCCGGGCGCATGGGTTCCGGTCCGCGTTTACTCAAGGCACAGCGATGATCGATTTACGCAGCGATACCGTGACACGTCCCAGCCAGGCCATGCTGGCCGCGATGACTGCCGCCGAAGTCGGCGACGACGTCTGGGGCGACGACCCGACCGTGCTGCGCCTGCAGTCGGTCACGGCCGAGCGGGCCGGCAAGGAAGCCGGCCTGTTCTTCCCGAGCGGCACGCAGAGCAACCTGGCCGCACTGATGGCCCATTGCGAGCGCGGCGACGAATACATCGTCGGCCAGCTCGCGCACACCTACAAGTACGAAGGCGGCGGCGCGGCCGTGCTGGGCAGCATCCAGCCGCAGCCGATCGAGAACGCGCCGGACGGCACGCTGCCGCTCGCGAAGATCGCCGCGGCGATCAAGCCGATTGACAATCACTTTGCCCGCACGCGCCTGCTCGCGCTCGAGAACACGATCGGCGGCCAGGTCTTGCCGGAAGCTTATGTCGAGGAAGCCGTCGCGTTCGCGCGCAGCCGTGGGCTGTCCGCGCACCTCGACGGCGCGCGCGTGTGCAACGCGGCCGTCGCATCGGGCCGTCCGATCGCCGAGCTGTGCGCACCGTTCGACAGCGTGTCGATCTGCTTCTCGAAAGGGCTCGGCGCACCGGTCGGCTCCGTGCTGGTCGGCAGCCCGGCGTTGATCGAGCGCGCGGCGCGCTGGCGCAAGGTGCTCGGCGGCGGGATGCGGCAGTCGGGCATTCTCGCGGCGGCGTGCCTGTATGCGCTCGACCACAACGTCGAGCGCCTCGCGGACGATCACGCGAATGCCGCGCATCTCGCGGCAGGCCTCGCGCGCATCGAAGGTGTGAAGGTGCTGTCGCATGCGACGAACATGGTGTTCGCGCAATTCCCCGAAGCCGATTGCGCGCCGCTCGAGGCGTGGCTCAAGGCGCGCGGGATCCTCACGCAGATGCTGTACGCGTCGCGCTTCGTCACCCACTGCGACGTATCGCGCGCGGATATCGACGCGTTCCTCGACGCGGTCGGCGCGTATTTCTCGCAGCGTCGCGCGTAACGGCCGCGGGCCGGGCCCGTCACCGGCTCATGTCATTTCGGCAGCGGCGCGAGCAACCGGCGCGCCGCTTCGACGACCCGCGCGGACAGCGACGCCATCGTCGGCGACTGCACGGTCCACGCGTGCCAGTACAGCGTGACGTCGGTCGGATGCGCGGGTGCGAGATCGACGAGCCCCTGCACGTCGAGCGGTGCGGTGCCGATCAGCGGCTCCGGCACCATCGCGTAACCGAGCCCGTGCCGCACCGCCGCGAAATGCGAATGGGTGCCCGGCACGTAGTGGCACGGGTAGGCGCCTTCGGGCAACCCGAACTTCTCCTTCAGGAACGACGACTGCAGCGTGTCGCGCCGCGAATATGCGACGACGGGCGCCTTGCGCGCGCTCGTGCGGTTCAGCCCGCGCGGAAACCAGCGCACTGCGAACGCGGCGGCCGCGAGCAGCCGGTAGCGCATCGTGCCGAGCGGCGTCGCGATGCAGCCGCGCATCGGCTTCGGCTCGGTCGTCACGCAGCCCACGGCCATGCCGCTTTCGAGCAGCGCGAACGTGTGGTCCTGATCCTCGACGATCAGCTCGAACAGGATGCGCTCGCCCGCGAGCACGGAGGTCAGCGCGGGCAGGAACCACGTACCGAGGCTGTCGGCGTTCAGCGCGATCGTCACGGAGATCGGCGATGCGCGCTCGGTCGCGAGTGTGCTTTGCAGGTCGGCCTGCAGCAGCGCGACGCGGCGCAGGTGCTGCAGCACGCGCTGCCCGGCCACCGTCGGGCGGCACGGGCGCGTGCGCAGCACGAGCGGCGTGCCGAGGCTCGCTTCCAGCGCGCGGACCCGCTGCGTGACGGCGGACGCGGTCACGTGCAGGCGCACGGCCGCCTGCTCGAAGCTGCCGGTGTCGGCGACGGCCAGCAGCGCGGCGGCCTGCTTCGGATCGATCGTCAGAGACATGTATCAGATTAACCGTGACAGATTGTGTTACTCAAACCAATAAAGCCTCGCCAGTTATCGCGCTGCGGTTGAGCACGACGCCGGGCGGGTAAATGCGGCGTCGAAAATAGGCACACCCTGGGACCCAACCGTGACCGATTCGGCATGTTGAGCCAGATGGTCGGGCGCGAGGTGCGCATACCGGAGAACCATGCCATATGTTCTCTCGTAGGTGTGGTTCTCGTATGAATTTCCCAATTCGGGTACGGGGCGCTTACTCAAATCCAGACGAACTGCACACCACGCTCCGGCTGCATCGCGATGTACGGCGACGCGCGAACTGGCAATGCCGGCGCGGACTCTCATCGCTTGTCGAACTTGGGCGTGAGTTCGTCAAGCGGCGCGGGACGATGCAAGTAAGTCAAAAGCGCTCGATGAGGGCGAATTTACCGAGACGAGATACGAAAGGGTTGGTTTATAGGTGAATAGCGCCTGTCGCTCGCGCGCATACTGAGTTCGCGACAAAGTGACTGGAGAGGCAGGATGGGTTCCCTGAGCATGTGCACGGTAGTTGGCAACCAAACCGTCCAGGTATTTCTGGCGGCAGGTACCGGCATGGCGAAGGTCTACATCGTCGACGACGAGTTCGGATCCTGTCAGCCCCGGTCCATGAGCGTGCGTACGTACCTCGATTCAGGTATGACGGAAGAGGAGGTCGTGCGGCACGTGTTGAGCGTTGTTTCGGCGTCGATCGAGCAGCTTTCGTACGCGAATGGACGCTGATGCAGTTTGGCAAGGTGTTCGATTCGTGAGCGACGCTACCTGTTTGGGTCCTGTCAACCAATAGCCAGTACCTCAAAGGAAAAGCCCGCTGCGAGCGTTTTTTTGCGTGCCACGAGTTTGCTACAGCATGGGGCAGGACGCACCCCTTTGCGCGCAGGCGACGTCGCTAGTGGACATCGGCCATACGCCAATCGTTGTCGATGTCGAAGCGGTTCGTTGATTTCCTTTATCGGGACGCTGGCAGACAGGGCATCAAGCTCGTCGTACGCGAACCATCCACAGCGTGCAATTTCAGTGCTGGCCAGGGTTGCCCTGCGAGGCATGAAAGGTGCGCAGTCACCGGGAGCAAAACTGATCGGGCGTCGAGTCGCAAAGGCGCAGGAGGCGATGAACATGGACGTAATGAAAATAGCGCGGGAGTCCGGACTTGCGGTGCTCTTGGAGGCGCGAATCGGCGAACAGGAATACAGCAGTGTGTCTGGATCGAGGGACGCCTTGCTATGTTTTGTCAAGGCGATTCGAATTGAGACGATGCAGGAACTCACGTTGCGAGTCCGATTGCGGTTTCGCCACTTCCCTTTGCCACGCCGCTGGCGGGCACAGGGCAAACACACCGGAACCAGTCCGCCCGAAGATCTGAAGGTCTGCTTCAATGCGAGGAAGCGTGCTCGGAGATTGATTCGCCACCCCAGTTTCGGACGTGAGGCATAAGCTGCCTGCTGACCTCGCCGGTACCGTCGGCGGTCCGTGGCAGTCTGATCCGGCTCATGTGGATGCTGATTGTTTTACGCCCGAGCAAGGTACCCAAATCGCGCAGATCGACAGCATCGTCGATTCGTTGACGATCAATTACGTGGCGGCACTTCAGAGGATCGACCCATGTAGGCACAACTCCGGGGCGATTCCCGGGTACATCCGGGGTGCGCAGTGTTGGGGGCATTGACCCGGTGAAGAAGTGACAACGTAGCGCCACAAGCAGGATGGCTTGTGGCGCTACTGCCTTTTTGCTTCTTCAGTCGACGCGAGCGCCATCGATCATGCGGCGGAGCTGGTCGAGTGCGGCAAGTCAGGCAACTTGCCCGCGACAAAGCCCGATAGTCGCGAAACCAAATAAAAGTCTGTAAAACGTTGATGGCCTGCGTTTTGACCGGCGCGAGACTAACGATTTATGCGTCTTCGTCTCTGATCGATCGTCATCGACATGTCGGTGGAATTCCTGTGAACGGGGACGAGAACAGCCCGTAGTGCAGGGCAGCGTGCGCAATCGTCCGGGCGTGGCGAATCGTCCCGCCGCGCGTCATTCGTCATCGGAATCGGCTGTCGCGCTGGGTACGGCGGCGCGCGAATTTTGATCTACGCTGTATGAATGTGCGAAACGCGGCAGGCGCGGCGCCGGTTGCCCGGCGGCGCTGTCATCATGCCGACGTCGGTGCCGGACGACGATACGCAGCAGACGTAGCCGCGTGTTGCCGGATCATGCGGCGCGGCACGCACGCGACGGGGCGGCACGCGCGCCCGCCGGCCCGCGCGTCGGCGGCGCACAGCGTACCGGCCGGACAACACCAACCTGAACAGGCGACGGAGCGACCTCGCGATGATCTTCCGGCAACTTTTCGACCCGCAATCGTCGACCTACACCTATCTGCTCGCCGACCGCGGGTCGCGCGAAGCGCTGCTGATCGATCCCGTGTTCGAGCAGGTGCGCCGCGACGTGGCGCTGCTCGACGAGCTCGGGCTGCGGCTCGTCGCGACCGTCGACACGCACGTGCACGCCGATCACGTGACGGGCGCGTGGCTGCTGAAGCAGCGCACGGGCAGCGCGATCGCGATCTCGGACGCGAGCGGCGCGCACGGCGCCGACCGCTACCTGAACGACGGCGACCGCTGCACCTTCGGCTCGCGCTACGTGACCGTGCGCGCGACGCCCGGCCACACGAGCGGCTGCATCAGCCTCGTGCTCGACGACGAATCGATGGCGTTCACCGGCGATTGCCTGCTGATCCGCGGCACGGGCCGCACCGACTTCCAGCAGGGCGACCCGCGCGCGCTGTATCGCGCGGTGCACGGCCGGCTCTTCACGTTGCCGGCCGCGTGCCTGCTGTATCCGGCGCACGACTATCGCGGCCTCACGGTGACGAGCGTCGGCGAGGAGCGGCGCTTCAATCCGCGCCTCGGCGGCGATCTCAGCGAAGACGATTTCGCGGGCTACATGCACAACCTCGGGCTCGCGCACCCGCGCCAGATCGACGTCGCGGTGCCGGCGAACCTGCAGTGCGGCGTCGCCGCGAACGCACCCGAAGCGCAGGCGGCGCCCGACTGGGCGCCGCTCGTCTATACGTTCGCCGGGTTCTGGGAAATCGATCCGCAATGGCTCGAGGATCATCTGCAGGCTGTGCAGGTCGTCGACGTGCGCGAACCGGACGAATTCACGGGCCCGCTCGGCCACCTGCCCGGCGCGACGCCGATCCCGCTCGGCGAACTGGCCGCGCGCGCCGGCGAGATCGCACGCGACCGGCCGGTCGTGACCGTGTGCCGGGCCGGCGGACGGTCCGCGCAGGCGAACGTGATCCTGCTGAAGGCCGGCTTCGACGCGGTTGCGAATCTCGGCGGCGGGATGCTGCGCTGGCGCGCGGAAGGGCGCGTCGTGATGGACGGCCGGTCGTAGCGGCCGGAGGTTGCGCGACAAAAAAATTCCGGACCGATGTCGAAACGGCCCGGCGCCGTTCGTCGTCAAGGTATCCGTTCATGTGGTGCCGCATGACGCGGCGCCGAAACCCCTGAGAGGTCACGCGATGATGCCGACGCTTTACGCCCATCCCTTTTCGTCCTACTGCCAGAAGGTGCTGACCGCGTTGTACGAGAACGGCACGCCGTTCGAGTATCGCCTGCTCGCACACGACGATCCGAAGCCGATGCAGGAACTGACCGCGCTGTGGCCGCTGAAGCGCTTTCCGGTGCTCGTCGATGCGGGCCGCACCGTGGTCGAGGCGTCGATCATCATCGAGTATCTCGGCCTGAACCATCCGGGCCCCGTGCGTCTGTTGCCCGACGATCCGCATGCGGCGCTCGAGGTGCGGGCGATGGATCGTTTCTTCGACAACTACGTGTCGACGCCGCAGCAAAAGGTCGTGTACAACGCGCTGCGGCGGGAAGACGAGCGCGATCCGCGGGGTGTCGCCGATGCGCGCGCGATGCTCGACACGTCGTATGCGTGGCTGGACAAGAAGATGGCCGATCGCGAATGGGCGGCCGGCGACCGCTTCAGCCTCGCCGATTGCGGCGCGGCGCCGTTCCTGTTCTACGCGGACTGGACCCACCGGATCGATCCGTCGTTCGCGAACGTGATTGCGTATCGCAAGCGTCTGTTGGCGCGGCCGTCGTTCGCGCGCGCGGTCGACGAGGCGCGGCCGTTTCGCTCGTTCTTTCCGCTCGGCGCGCCGCGGCCGCGCATGGCCGGCAGCGCGAGCCCGGGCGACGGAAGGACAGCAGCGGCAGCATCGCGGCGCCCGTCCGTCACATCGTGTGCGTGGCCGACTGCGCGAGCGTCAGCAGTTCGTCGAACTGCGTGATCAACTCGAAGCACAGCAGGAACGCGAGCGTATAGGCCGGCGCGGGGAAGCGCCGGATCATCTCCAGCACCTGCGGCGCGAAGCGCGACCGGACCGCGTCGCGCGTCAGCAGCCATGCGATCGCGATGCCGATCGCGGCGCCCGCGATCAGGTCGGTCGGGTAGTGAAAGCCGAGGTACGCGCGCGGCAGGCAAATGAATACGGCCGAATAAAGCAGCGCGAACACGCCGGCGCGGCGCGCGATGATGAAGATGCCGGTCGCGATCGCCATCCACAGCATCGCGTGATCGCTCGGAAACGAACTCCATGCCTGCAACGTCGCCGCGCGCAGCCCTGCCGACGGAAACTGCAGGTGCAGGTCGGGGTTGTAGATCGGCCGTACGCGGAACGGCAGCACCTGCGCGAGCAGCCGGCCGATCGCGAGCGCGATGAGTCCGCTCGCGATCGTCGCGACGACCAGCTCGCGTTGCCGCTCGCGGTTCGGGCCCGGCTGGAACCACAGCCAGCACAGCACGGGAATGAGCACGAAGCCCTTGAACGTGTACAGGCCCGCGACCACGCGGATCGCATGATTCATCAGCGGGCCGAACGTCATGTGGGTGAGGAAGATCTGGATCGTGGTGTCGAAATGGTTCATGTTCTGCGACCCCGACGGATGCGCAGCGCAAGACATGCGGCCGGCAGGATCTGAAAGCGCGCTCGCACCGGAGCGCAACGGGGGGCAAGTATGTCACCCGTTATTTCGAAGAAAATCCGAAAAAATACCGGGAATCCCCTGATAAAACGGGGCTGCGTGGCGGGGCCGGATGGGAGCGCGCCATGCGGCGCGGCAGGGTCGAATCGTCCGACGTTTGTGCGCGGATCCGCACGGCCGCCGGAAAAATATTTGGTTCAACTGGACAATTCGGCGGGCCGGCGCGGACCTTGCACCGGATGAACGAATGCGGGCTGCCGGCCGCGCGAATCTGCCGGGCCGCGCGGCGCGATGCATGCGCCGATCGAAAATAAAAGAAAAGGCGGGCAAGCCCTGTGGGCCTGCCCGTTGTGCGTGCGCGACGCCGGGTCAGTTGCGCCAGACCCGCACGGCGAGCGCGGCCAGCGACGTCGCGACGGCCAACGCGGTTACCGCATTCCAGCCCAGTTGCGCGAGCAACAAACTGCCGATCGCGGCGCCGGCCGCCATCCCGATGAACATGCCGACGAACAGCACCGCGTTGAGGCGGCTGCGCGACGCGGGATCGATTCGATAGACGATTGCCTGATGCGCAATCAGTGTCGCCTGCACGCCGAGATCGAAGCCGATCGTCGCGACCGCGAGCAGCACGAGCTGCGCATGCGGCGACATCAGCGGCGCGGCGGCCATCGATGCGAACGACAGCGTTGCGATGCCGATGCCGATGCGCGTGACGCGCTCGGGGCCGTGATGATCGGCCAGTCGCCCGGCAATGGGCGCGGCCAGCGCGCCGGCGGCGCCGGCGAGGCCGAAAGCGCCCGCGGCCGCGCTGCCGAGGTGGAACGGCGCGCCGTGCAGCATTACCGCGAGCGTCGACCAGAACGCGCTGAACCCGATGGCCAGCAGCCCCTGTGCAAGCGCGGCGCGCCGCAGCGCCGGATGATGGCGCCATAGCGCGCCGAGCGACCCGATCAGCGCGCGATACGGCAGGCGCGTGGTCGGCTCGAAGTGCGGCAGCCCGCGCGCGGCCACGACACCGATCGCGGCGACGCTGGCAGCCGCGAGTGCGAACATCACGCGCCAGCCGGCCGTCTCGGCGACGAACCCGGCCACGACGCGCGACAGCAGGATGCCGAGCAGCAGCCCTGTCATCACCGTACCGACGATGCGTCCGCGATGCGCGTCATGCGCGAGCGTCGCGGCGGCCGGCACGACGTCCTGCGCCATCGTCGCGGCGAGGCCGATCGCGAAGCTCGCCGCGAGCAGCAGCCCGAGCGACGGCGCGACGGCGGCGAGCAGCAGTGCGACGACCAGTGAGGCGGCCTTGGTCGCGATTACGCGGCGACGGTCGAAGCGGTCGCCGAGCGGCGCGAGCAGCAGGATGCCGAGCGCATAGCCGAGCTGCGTGAGCGTCGGCACGAAGCCGATCGCGCGCGCCGATGCGCCGAGATCGGGCCCGAGCGCGCCGAGCATCGGCTGCGCATAGTAGAGGGGCGCGACGCCGAGACCGGCGGCGGCCGCGAGCAGCAGCACGAGCCGGCGATCGGGCGTCGAAGGGGCGGCCGGGCGGGCCGGGGCTTGCGCCACGAGGGGCGCGGCGTCGAGACGGGGCGAGGTGGACATGGCGTGCATCCTTGGTTGGATAACGGGATGGACGCGAGTGTGGCGGCGCATGGCCGACCACGGTAGTGCCGCCTTGCGCAGATTTGTTATACGCTGAACGAATGACTGAAAAATCTTCCGCTTCTCCCGCTGCTGGCGGGTCTTCGCGCGTTCAGGTGGTGCCGGTGGACGGCGCGGGCTATCGTTTCGAGCTGATGGAAACCTTCGTACGCATAGTCGAGGCCGGCAGCCTGTCGGCTGCCGCCGCGCAACTGCATACGACGCAGCCGACGATCAGCCGGCGGCTGCAGGCGCTCGAACGCTCGCTCGGCATGCGGCTGCTGCAACGGACGACGCACACGATGCGGCTGACCGTCGACGGCGAGCGCTGCTTCAAGCGTGCGAAGGAACTGCTGGCCAACTGGGCGGCGTTCGAGGCCGACCTGCGCGGTGCGCAGGAGGAGCCCGACGGGCTGCTGCGCGTCGCGGTGCCGCACGCGTTCGGTCAGGAGCGTTTCGTCGGGCCGCTCGCGCAGTTCCTGCGCGACTATCCGCGCGTGTCGGTCGAATGGCTGCTGCAGGACGAGGTGCGGGATTTCATCGGCAGCGGTATCGATTGCGCGATCCAGGTCGGCGAGCCGACCGATCCGTCCGTGGTCGCGATCCGGCTGACGAAGGTGCCGCGCTTCGTGGTCGCCGCGCCGTCCGTGCTGAACGGTACCGACGTGCCGGCCGACCCCGCCGCGCTGGCCGTGTTGCCATGGCTCGCACTGCGCACGTATTACCGGACCGAGCTGGCGCTGACGCACGCCGTCACGGGCGAGACGCGACGCATCGCGATCCGTCCGCGCATCACGACCGCGAACCTGTACGCGCTGCGCAGCGCGGCGCTGCTGGGTGTCGGCGCGTGCGTCGGTTCGTCGTGGATGCTGGCCGACCACCTGGCGCGCGGCGAGCTCGTGCACCTCGCACCCGAGTGGCAGGCCGCGCCGCTGCCCGTCTACCTGACCTACCCGCATGCGCAGTTCTATCCGTCGCGGCTCGTGCGGTTCGTCGCGATGATGCGCGAGGCCGTGCCGGGGCTCGTCGAAGGGCGCGACGTCTGATGCAGGCGGCGCCCGACGCCGGCTGGCGCCGCGCGGTCAGCCGCGCCGGATCCCTTCGGGCAGCGCGCTGATGCGGCGCACCTCGGGCGAGTCGAGCCACGTGCGCGACGTGGCGCAGTCGGCGAACATGTCGGTCGCATCCTCGCCCCAGAACAGGTCGCCGTCGAGTTCGAAGGTCGGCACGCCGAATACGCCGTGCGCGATCGCTTGATCCGTGTTCGCGCGCAGCGCGTCCTTCACCGGCTGTGCTTCGACGGCCGTCACGCCTTCCGGAAAACCGACGGCTTCGCACAGCGCGGCGAAGCCTTCCGGCGTCGATACGTCCTGGCCGTCGCGCCAGATATGCCGGAAGATCCGCCGGATCGCGTCGGGCGTACTGCCCATCGCGATCGCGAGGCGCAGCGGCTTGATCGGGTTGAACGGGTGCGCGGGCGGCATCCGGAACGCAATGCCGAGTTTGTCCGCGCGGTATTGCGCGTGGCGATACGTGAAGACGCGTTTTGCCGCGATCTCGGCCGGCGCTTTCTGGCCCCAGTGCGTGAGCAGCGCGCCGAGCACGATCGGCCGCGCGTCGAACGCGGCTGCGGGCGGCAACCGGTCGAACTGTTCCTGCTGCAGGTACGCGAACGGCGAAACGAAATCGAAATACCAGGTGGCGGTGCGCGCGGCGTTCATGGCGAATGCCCCTCATGCATGTCGGGTTGGCGGTTGCGCGCAGGGTGCGCCCACGGGCGGCGCGCGATGCGTGCGTCGGCGGCCAGTGTCGCATGCGGCCGCCTTTCGCGCTGCCGCACTGCCGTACGCGCGCGGCCGGCTACGACCCGGCGTCGTCCGCTGCCGACGCGAGCCGCTCGAGACTGTCGCGCACGGCGGCCGCGTCGTAGCGGGCACCCGCGCCGCCGAGTGCAACGGTCGCCTTTTGCGCGAGCGGCAGCAGCATCGCGAGCGCCGCCGCCATCGCCGGCGCGGCGGCGAGCCGCGATTTCGGGCCCGACACCGTCAGCGCGCCGACGCATTCGCCGGCCGCGCCGAACACGGGCACGGAGGCCGACGCCGTCTCGGGGTCGCGCTCGCCGTACGACGCGGCCCACATGTGTTCGCGCACGTCGTCCCAGCGTGCATCCTGCGCGTCGGTGAACGCCAGCAGCACCTTCCCGGACGCGCCCTGGCGAACCGGAAATTCCTCGCCGACGCGAATCGACACGCGCACCGCGCGTGCGGGCTCGACGCGGTAGAGCACCGAGCGCGTGTCGCCCTGGCGCACGTAGAACGACGCCGTTTCCCCGAGTTCGCGGCTCAGCGTCTCGAGCAGCGGCTCGACCACCGGGCCGACCCGGAACGAACGCTGGTACAGCGCGGCGAGCCGCAGCGGCTCGTGTCCGACCGCGTACTGGCCGTCGTCGAGCTTGCGCATGAAGCCGCCATGCTCGAGCGCGGCGAGCAGGCGCAGGATCGTGCTCTTGTACAGCCCGGTGCGGCGTGACAGCTCGGCGAGCGACAGCCGGTCGTCGGTCGGTCCGAATGCACGGAGGATCGCGAACGCGCGATCGAGAACGGCGACGCCGCTGGACGCTTCGGCCGCCGCATCGGGCCCGTCGTCGGCGTGATCTGCTGGAGTCGTAGGCACTGCCTGCTTCCTTCGAATGATGTGCGGTCGACTATATCGTTCTGTCTGACAGAACTCAAGTTCCAGAAAATCGCATTTTCACGGGTATACCCCGCTTACTGCTCATTCGGTGTGCGCCTAAAGTTCTATCTAACAGAACTATGTTCTTTCAGATAGAACGACGAGGTATCGAATGAATGTTTCCGAATATCCGAAGGTGCTGGTGAGCGAGGTCGGGCCGCGCGATGGCCTGCAGAGCATCCGGACCGTGATGCCGACGGCCGGCAAGCTGCGCTGGATCACCGCGCTGGCCGCCGCCGGCCTGCGCGAGATCGAGGTGGGGTCGTTCGTGCCGGCCAGGCTGTTGCCGCAGATGGCCGATGTATCCGACGTCGTCGCGCACGCGCTGGCGATTCCCGGGCTGCACGTCGCCGCACTGGCGCCGAACCTGCGCGGCGCCGAACACGCGTTCGCGGCGGGCGTGCACAAGCTGACGTTGCCGGTCTCGGTGACGGACGCGCATTCGCTCGCGAACATCCGCAAGACGCCCGCGCAGATGATCGACGAGGTGCGTGCGATCGTCGCGCTGCGCGACGCGCGGTTTCCGTCGATACAGATCGAGGCGGGTGTGTCGGTCGCGTTCGGCTGCACGATCGCGGGCGCCGTCAGCGACGACGAGACGATCGCGATGGCCGTCGCGATGGCCGAATGCGGCGTCGACGAGATCGGCCTGTCGGATACGAGCGGCTATGCGAATCCGGCACAGGTGCGTCGGCTGTTCGCGCGTCTGCGCCGCGAGGTCGGCGACAAGGCCGGCGGCGCGCATTTCCACAACACGCGCGGGCAAGGGCTCGCGAACGTCGTCGCGGCGCTCGACGCGGGCGTGACGACGATCGACGCGAGCCAGGGCGGCCTCGGCGGTTGTCCGTATGCGCCGGGCGCGACCGGCAACATCGTCACCGAGGATCTCGTGTTCCTGCTCGAATCGATGGGGATCGACACGGGCGTCGACGTCGACGCGCTGCTCGCCGCACGCGCGATCCTGCACGACGCGCTGCCGTCCGAGGCGCTGTATGGCCACGTGCCGGACGCCGGGTTGCCGAAGGGCTTTCGTTATGCGGACGGCCGCGTTCCGACGGCGCCTCAACCGGAAGGCTGCCTGACGGGAGTCGCGCAATGAACGACCGGCTACCTGCTTCGACGCTGCCGTACGAAGGCGTGCGCGTGATCGAGATGACGCACATGGTGATGGGCCCGACGTGCGGGATGCTGCTCGCGGATCTCGGCGCGGAAGTCATCAAGATCGAGCCGATCGCGGGTGACAGCACGCGTGCGCTGCGCGGTTCCGGCGCGGGCTTCTTCGGGATGTTCAACCGCAACAAGAAGAGCCTTGCGGTCGACGTGAAGGATCCGCGCGGGCTGGAGATCGTGCTGCGGCTCGTCGCGACGGCGGATGTCTTCAGCGAGAACTTCAAGAGCGGCACGATGGACCGGCTCGGCCTCGGTTATCCCGCGCTGCATTCGCTGAATCCGGGCCTCGTGTACGTATCGCACAAGGGCTTCCTGCCGGGGCCGTACGAGCATCGCACCGCGCTCGACGAAGTCGTGCAGATGATGGGCGGGCTGGCCTACATGACCGGCCCCGAGGGCCGGCCGCTGCGCGCGGGATCGAGCGTGAACGACATCATGGGCGGCATGTTCGGCGCGATCGGCGCGATGGCCGCGCTCGCGCAGCGCGAGCGCACCGGCCGCGGCCAGCAGGTGCAGAGTTCGCTGTTCGAGAACAACGTGTTCCTCGTCGCGCAGCACATGATGCAGTTCGCGGTGACGGGGCAGGCCGCGTCGCCGATGCCGAGCCGGATTTCCGCGTGGGCCGTCTACGACGTGTTCGCCGTGAAGGACGGCGAACAGATCTTTCTCGCGGTGGTGTCGGACACGCAGTGGGCGCTGTTCTGCGACGCATTCGGATTTGCGGCGCTGAAGGACGATCCGCGCCTCGCGACCAACAACCTGCGCGTGCAGGCGAGGGAGTGGCTGCTGCCCGCGTTGCGTGCGCGGCTCGCGCCGCATTCGGCCGCGGAGATCGGCACGATCTTCGAATCGATCGGCCTGCCGTACGCGCCGATCACGAAGCCGCAGGACCTGTTCGACGATCCGCATTTGCTCGCGACGGGCGGCCTCGAAGCCGTGACGCTGCCGGCCGACGCGAGCAGCGCCGGTCGTCCGGTCGACACGCGCACCGCGCTGCTGCCGCTGACGCTCGCGGGCGAGCGCCTGCGGCTGCGCTCGGCGCCGCCCGCGCTCGGCCAGGACACGCGCGCGCTGCTCGGCGAGCTCGGCTACACACCGGACGAAGCGCGTGCGCTGATCGACGCCGGAGTCGTGGCGGGGCGGCTCGGCGCCGACGACGCGGCGCACGGCGACGGGCCGGGCGGCGCGCCGTCGCCGAACGAAGTGGCGAGCGCATAGCGCGGTCGCGATCCATCGAACGAACAAAGGCGACCGCGGCGCGCACCGCGCGGACACGGATCGCCGTATCCACGGAGACAACCATGACATCCGCTTCCCCGGCGATGGCCGCCGATCGCGAGACCGACGCGTCGATCGAGCAACGGGCCGTGCGCAAGGCCGCGTGGCGCTTCATCCCGCTGCTCGCGCTCGCGTATTTCTTCAACTATCTGGATCGCACGAGCGTCGGGTTCGCGGCCCTCACGATGAACCGCGATCTCGGGCTGACCGCGACGCAGTTCGGCTGGGGTGCGGGGATCATGTTTGCGGGCTACTGCGTGTTCGAGGTGCCGAGCAATCTCGCGCTGTACCGCTTCGGCGCGCGCCGCTGGCTCGCCCGCATCATGATCACGTGGGGGCTGATGGCGGCCGCGACCGCGCTCGCGACCGGGCCGACGAGTTTCTACGCGATCCGGCTGCTGCTTGGTATCGGCGAGGCCGGCTTCTTTCCGGGCGTGATCTTCTTCCTCGCCGTCTGGTTTCCGGCGAGCTACCGCACGCGCGTGCTGGCGTGGTTCACCGTGTCGACGCCGCTGTCGTCGCTGATCGGCGGCCCGCTGTCGACATGGCTGCTACAGCTCGACGGTGTGCTCGGGCTTGCGGGCTGGAAATGGATGTTCATCGTCGAAGGGCTGCCCGCGTGCGCGCTCGGTTTCTTCGTGCTGAAGCTGTTGTCCGATTCGCCGGCGGATGCCGCCTGGCTGTCGGACGACGAGCGTGCCGCGCTGCGCCGTGCGTTCGAGCGCGAAGGCGCGGCCGCCGGCCGGAAGAAGCGCTTCGGCGTCGCGCTGCGCGACGTGCGTGTGTACCTGCTCGCGCTGATCTCGTTCGGTTTCACGATGGGGTCGTACGGGATCGGCATCTGGCTGCCGCAGATGCTGAAGGCGCACGGCATGACGACGATGCAGACGGGCTGGCTGTCCGCGGTGCCGTACTTTTTTGCGACCGTCGCGCTGCTGTGGTGGGCGAAGCGGGTGGACCGTCGCGGCGGCCCGGTCGCGAACCTCGCCATCGGGCTGTTCATCGGCGCGGTGGCGCTCGGCGTGTCGACGCATTTCCTGACACTCGGGCCGGCGCTCGTCGGCATCACGCTCGCGCTGATCGGCACGATTGCCGGCCGCACGATCTTCTATACGCTGCCGTCGCGCTTCCTGTCCGGTCAGGCCGCGGCCGGCGGGCTGGCGCTGATCAACTCGATCGGCGCGCTCGGCGGCTTCGCGGGCCCTTATCTCGTCGGCTACCTGAAGGACAGCTTCGGCACCTTCACGGCCGGCATGCTGGGCCTGGCGATCGTGCTGGCGATCACGACGCTGCTCACGCTGTCGCTGTACGCGTTCGACCGGAGCGAGTGACATGGACACGACGATTTCGATCAAGCGGCGCCGGCTGCTCGGCGCGGCCGCCGCGTCGCTCGCGCTGCCCGCGTGCGTCGATACGCACGCACCGGCCCACGATGGAGCTTCCCGCATGACCACGCAAGGCAACTATCTCGCGGTCCGCCCCGACTGGCTCGCGTCGGCGCTCGAACCCGCGCTCGAGCCCGACCTGCCGATCGTCGACGCGCACCATCACTTCTATGAGCGGCCGGGCTGGATCTACATGCTCGACGATTATCTGCAGGACGCGCGGTCGGGCCACAACATCCAGGCGTCCGTCTACATGCAGGCGCAGACGCGCTATCGCGATGCCGGCCCGGCCGAACTGAAGCCGGTGGGCGAGACGGCCTATGTCGCCGGCGTGACCGAGCCGCTCCAGCATGGCCATCCGGCCGTCGCGAAAGGCATCGTCGGCCACGCGGACCTGCGCCGCGGCGAACGTGTGCGCGAGGTGCTGGAAGCGCATCTCGAAGCGGGGCGCGGGCGGTTTCGCGGGGTTCGGCACCTGACCACGTGGGACGCCGATCCGACGCTCGCCAATCCGCTGTCGGCGGTGCCGCGCGGGCTGCTGCTCGATCCCGCGTACCGGGCCGGCGTCGCGCAGCTCGCGCCGCTCGGGCTGTCGTATGACGCGTGGCTGTTCTTTCCGCAACTGCCCGAACTGTTCGATCTCGCGAAGGCCAACCCCGATACGCGGATCATCGTCAATCACTGCGGCGGCGTCGTGCGGATCGCGAGCTATGCGGACCGGCGGCCGGAGGTGTTCGAACGCTGGTCGGCGTCGATGCGCGCGCTCGCGCGGCTGCCGAACGTGTACGTGAAGGTCGGCGGGCTCGGGATGCGTATCAACGGCTTCGATTTCGACAAGGGCGCGCGGCCGCCGTCTTCGGTGCAGCTCGCCGACGCGTGGAAGCCGTGGATGCTGACCTGCATCGAGGCGTTCGGCGCCGAGCGCTGCATGTTCGAGAGCAATTTCCCGGTCGACAAGGGCTCGTATTCGTACGTGAACGGCTGGAATGTGTTCAAGCGGCTGACCGCGCATGCGAGCCCGGACGAGCGCGACGCGCTGTTCCGGGGCACGGTCACGCGCGCCTACCGGCTCGGTTGACGCGTATCGCGACAGGCTGGTGCGTGCTCACCCGGCTTCCACCAGCGCCGCGAGCTTCGCCAGCGCCATGCGCCAGCCGGTCTCGTTGTCGGCGGCCGGTACGCCGGGCGGCACCCCGTCGTGCACGGCGTCCACGCGCGTGCCGCCCGCTTCGTCGGACAGCGTGATCGTGATCGTCATGGCGCCGCGCAGCATCGGATCGTCGGTCTCGAACACGTCGATCTCGACGATCCGCTCGTCCGGCACGAGCGTGACGAAGCGGCCGTGATAGGTATCGGTGTGCGTGGTGGTTTTGCCGGTGCCGGCCGCCGGCGTGTCGTAGCTCAGCGACACGCGCAGCGCGCCGCCCTCGCGTGCATCGAACGCGTCTACACGGCACGTCATGCCGTCGGGAACCTTCCATTGCTCGACCGCGTGCGGATCGAGCAGCGCGCGGTAGACGCGCCCGCGCGGGGCGTTCAGGTGCCGGCTGACCCGGGTCGAATGCGTGTGCGTGTGCAACATGTCGCCTCCCGCGGAGCGCGCGCGACGGTGCACGCCGGATGCCGGCGTGTCGTCGCGCTTCCTTCAGGAATCGTAGGCGCGGGCGGGGCGGCACGCAATGACCGCGCACGTGCACTCGCCCGCGTTCAGCGCAGCGCGGCTGCGAACGCGTCGAGCTGCGTGATGCAGGTGTTCCAGCCCTCGAAGAAGCCGAGCGCTTCGTGGCGCTCGCGCGTCGCGGCATCCGGATGCATCACGCGCGCCTCGTAGCGGCTGCCCGCTTCGTCGTCGGCCATCGTGATGATCGCCGTGAAGCCCATCCACGGCACCTGCGGCCGCCAGCCGCCGGCGAGCATCGACGTGAACGCGATGCGCGACTCCGGCACGATTTCGACGAAGCAGCCGGGATTGTCGCTCGTGCCGCCATCGGGGCCGCGCATGAACGTGTGGAAAGCGCCGCCCGGACGCAGGTCGAACGCGCGCACTTCGGTGGTCCACGGTTTCGGGCACCACCATTCCTTCAGAAGTTCGGGGTTGGTCCAGGCACGCCACAGCGCGTGGCGCGGCGCGCGCAGCGTGCGCGTGATCACGAGATCGTGGGCTTCAGCGGGTTCGACGTGGCTTGCTGACATCTTGCTCCTCCTGATGACGGCGTTCGACGAATTCGACGAGTCGATCGGATCGCGCTTCCCACAGCGCGCGCTGCGCGGCGAGCCATTGCTCGGCCTCCGTCAGCCGGCTGCCGACCAGCGCGCAGGTGCGCGAGCGGCCGGTTTTGCGGGTCTGGACGAGGCCGCTGCGCTCGAGTACCGCGACATGCTTCATGAACGACGGCAGCGCCATGTCGAACGGCGCGGCCAGCGCGGAGACGGTCCGCTCGCCCTGGCCGAGCGCGCTGACGATCGCGCAGCGCGTCGGATCGGCGAGTGCATGGAAGACGTCGCTGATGCCGGGTTGAAGGTTATCCATTCGGCTAAGTATAGGCGATGCAGCGGGATTTTTCGTCGCGTACGATGATGGGGCGGTAACGCGCGCCGACCGGGCGCCGCGTTGCCGAAAGCCTGCCGCCGTTGCGTGAGCCGCGACGATCGGCCGGTGTTCGTTTCGATCCAGGCGCACGCCGCGCTCACGCGGTGCGGCACGCCTGATTACCGGAGATAGCATGACCGAACCCGTTACCGTCCGCCGCGTCGGCGCCAGCGATGCGAGCGCCTGCGTCGACGCGCTGGCCGATGTGCTGATCGACTGCGTCGAGGGCGGCGCATCCGTCAGTTTCATGTTGCCGATCGAGCGGCCGACCGCCATCGCGTTCTGGACGCACGTGGTCGAGGGCGTCCGGAACGGCGAGCGCATCCTGCTCGTCGCCGAGGACGCGGCCGGCCGGATCGTCGGCACCGTGCAGGTCGTGACCGCGCAGCCCGAGAACCAGCCGCATCGCGCCGATATCGCGAAGATGCTCGTATCGCGGCACGCGCGCCGGCAGGGCGTCGCCGCGCAGCTGATGGCGGCAGCCGACGCGGCCGCGCGCGACGCCGGCAAGACCGTGCTCGTGCTCGACACCGTGACGGGCGGCGACGCCGAGCGGCTTTACGAGCGGGCCGGCTGGCAGCGCGTCGGCGTCGTGCCGAACTTTGCGCTGATGCCCGACGGCGCGCTCTGCGCGACGACGTTCTTCCATAAGCAGCTCGCATAGCGGCGGGCGTCATGCATCCCGTCACCCCGGCGCTCCTGTTCGCCACGCTCGTGGCCGGTGTCGTCGCGCTGCTCGCTCCGGTGTTGCTCGCGGCTGCGTGGCGACGGCGCACGCAGGTGCCGTTGCGTGTGTTTTGCTACGGCATGCTGACGTTCTTCGTGTTCCAGCCGGTGTTGCGCCTGTCGTGGCAGGCGCCGCTGTTCCACTGGCTCGGGACCGACCCGCGCTGGCATCTGCCGATGCTCGTGTTCGCGGCGTTGACGGCAGGGCTCTTCGAGGAATGCGGGCGCTGGGTCGCATTCCGGTATCTGCTGCCGAAGCGGCGCGACGCGCAGACGGCCGTGATGCTCGGGCTCGGGCATGGCGGGCTGGAGGCGATGCTGCTCGTCGGCGTCGGGTTTCTCGTGCTCGGCACGGGTTACCTGCTCGCGCACGCAGGCGTCGTCGTGCCTGCCGGCGTGCAGTCGCTGATCGGGTCGCAGTTCACGGGCATGACGCTCGTGTCGCCGTTTCTCGCGCTGTTCGAACGCGCGAGTGCGTTGGCTGCGCATGTCGGCTTGTCGCTGATCGTGCTGCAGGCGTTCGAGCGCGGCACGAAGCGCTGGCTCGTGTATGCGATCGCGTTCCATTTCCTGTTCGACCTCGTCGCCGTGCTGCTGTCGCGGTACTGGCACGTTGATACCGTGCTGATCGAGGCGATCCTGTGCGCATGCAGCGCCGCGCTCCTGTGGCTGGGCATTCGCTGGAGCCGCTGGGAGACGGGTGCCGGCGGCACGCGCCCGGAGCACGCCGCGTGACGTGCGTCGCCCGTTTCAGCCAGGCGCGGCGGAGTTCGGCCGCCGGATGGCCGGCCGTTCTCCCGCGCGCCACCGATTGGCGAGGCTGACGGCCATGCCGGCCGTGACGATCGCGATGCCGGCGAGCGCCGGCGCATGCGGCCGTTCGCCGAGCAGCAGCATGGCTTCGAGCGTGGCGAGAAGCGGCATCAACGCGGCGAAGGTCGCACCGATCGCCGGGCCGAGCGCGACGACGGCCTGGCTGAAGCAGTAGAGCGCCAGCACCGACATCAGCACGCCCTGGAAGATCGCCTGCGTGGTGATGGCCGCGACGGGCGCCTGCAGCACGGCGGCGCCGCGCACGGCCAGATAGAGCGGGCAGTAGAGCACCGCGGAGCCGACCGACACGACGGCCGTTGCGTGCAGCGCGCCGGTGGCGGCGCGCTTCGTCGTGACGTTATAGACGGCCCACAGCAGGCCGCCGAGCACGAACAGCGCGAGGGCCGGCAGCCCGATCGCGCCGTGCAGCGCGTCGGACGCGGTCAGCGCGATGCCGGCCAGGATCGTGCCGATGCCGGCGGCCTGCGCGGCGGACAGCCGCTCGTGCGCGACCTGCCGGCCGAGGATGGCCGTGAACGCGATCATGCTGCCCGGCGTCAGCGCGAAATAGCCGACCGGCGCGCGGCTCAATGCCGCCGCGACGGTCAGGATGTAGGGCGCGCCCGCGCCGATCACCATCAGCCCGACCGATGCCGGGCGCAGCGTGCCGAGGCCGCGACGCAGCACGATGGGCAGCAGCAGCGTGCCCGATACGATGAAGCGGATGAACGCGATGTCGTACGCGTCGAGGGCCGCGTGCGTGACGCCGATGCGCGTGACGACCGGAAAACCGCCCCAGATGAGCGCTGCCAGCAATCCGTAGCCGATGCCCGCGAGCCGTTCGTTCCTGTTCATGACCTTTGTCCTTGCCGTGCGGCCGTTGCGAGCCGATAGGTGGCAAGAATGCGGCGTGCTCAGTCATGCGTCCAATATATTATTCGAGCGCGATTAGGTCGTAAAAAGTCTTTATTGAGGCGGGATGATGGGCCGTGGCGGCGAGCGTCAGGACGTCTCCCCGGTCGCAATAAGCGCCGGCAGGCGGCCGGAGCGAAAAGCAGGGTCGGGGATGTCGCCGGTCCGATATATTCACGCAGGAAGACTCCAACGGAACGCCACGGAACCGCCGCCTCGATGAAACGCTCCCACGTCGCTTTCGCCCTCACGGGGCTGCTCGTCGCGCTGCCGATTGCCGCGTATGCGCTCGTCAAGCCGCTGCGCGTCGTCGCGCCCGCACTGATCCCCGGCGTGTCCTGCCCGAGCGCCGACATCTGCACGGACGATGCCGCGAAGCTCGGCGACGCGCAGCAGCTTTATCGCGACGGCTCTGCGCGCGCGGCGGCGGCCGTCGGTGCGTTCCGCGATGCGCCGCGCGTCGTGTTCTGCTCGACGCGCGCGTGCGCCGACGCATTCGGCCTCGGCACGCGCGCGGCGCTGACGCTCGGGAATTTCGGCGTGGTCATCGCGCCGCGCGGCTGGCAGACCTACTTTCTCGCGCATGAACTGATCCATCACCGCCAGGCGGAAGTGCTCGGTAACCTGGCCGTCGTGACCAAGCCGCGCTGGCTGATCGAAGGGATGGCGTATTCGCTCAGCGAAGATCCGCGCCATCCGCTGACCGAGCCGTTCGAAGCGTGGCGCACGCGTTTCGACACGTGGCATGCGGCGCTGGGCGGGCAGCCGCTGTGGGATGCCGCGCGGGCGGTCGAATAGCGCGGCAAGGGCGGCGCGCCACCGCGCGCACCGTTACGCCGGTGCGACCGGATCGGCGCGTGTGCCCGTGAGCGTATCCCGTCCCGCGTCGAGGATCTCGTCAGCCAGCGCGGGATCGGTGCCGGCGATCGCGCGCGACAGCACCAGCGCGCCGACCATCTGGCTGAAGACCGCGAGCGCGTCGCGGCGCGTCTGCGCCGGCGTCGCGCCGTCCGTGGCCACCATCCGCTCCAGCCGGTCGAGATACGTGGCGACGCCGTGCGCGTAGCACGCGCGCGCCGCATCGGTCAGTCGCGGCGCGTCGCCCGCGAAGCCCGACAGCGGGCACCCGGCCTCGACGTTGTCGCGATGCGAGGCCGACAGATAGGACGCCACCTGCGCAGCGACACTGCCGGCGTTCGGCGAATCGGCGCGGTCCTGCATCGCCTTTTCCATCACCGCGGCGACCAGCGCATCCTTCGACTTGAAGTGGTTGTAGAAGCCGCCCTGCGTGAAACCGGCTTCCTTCATCAGCTCGGTCAACCCCACGGCGTCGACGCCGCGCACGCGGAACAGCCGCTCGGCGGCCGCGACGATCGCGCTCCGGTTCTCGGCAGCCTGCTGTCTTGACACGCCCATCGATCCCTCCCTGATTCTGCTGATCGCGTCGATTGAAAAACACAATGTCGATCGCCATTGACATGGTCGAGTCGCGCGAACACAATGCACCGCAAAGACAATGGTGATCGACATTGATATCCAGTGTAGCCGACTTGGCGGGCGGCGCGAAGCGACTGCCGGAGCACGGATGGAAATCGGTCGGCGTCTTTGGCGCCGCTGGGAGGCGGGCAGCGGACGGATCACCGTCCGCCACCGGGGCGCAACGGTTCGATACGCCATGCAATGGCAGCCTGTTTTTTCACCGGATTTCACGCGCGCGGCGAGCCGGCGCGCATGCGATTCATCATGCGAAAGGAAGGATCATGAAGATCGAAGGTGCAGTCGTTTTCGTGACGGGCGCGAACCGCGGGCTCGGGCTCGAGTTCGCGAAGCAGGCGCTCGAAAGAGGCGCACGGAAGGTTTATGCGGCGGCGCGCGATCCGGCCACCGTGACGCTGCCGGGCGTCGTGCCCGTGAAGCTCGACGTGACCGATCCGGCGGCCGTTGCCGCGGCTGCCGACGCGGCGCGCGACGTCACGCTGCTGATCAACAACGCCGGCATCGCGCGGTTCGGCAGCCTGACGGACGACGGTGCGCTCGACGCGTTGCGCGATCACCTGGAAACCAATGTGTTCGGGATGCTGGCGATGTCGCGGGCGTTTGCGGGCACCCTCGCCGGCCATGGCGGCGGCGCGATCCTGAACGTGCTGTCCGTCGCGAGCTGGGTGAACCGGCCGATCCTGTCGGGCTACGGCGTGTCGAAATCGGCCGCGTGGGCGCTGACCAACGGCCTGCGCCATTCGCTGCGCGAACAGCACACGCAGGTCGTCGGGCTGCATGCCGGTTTCATCGACACCGATCTGACGCGCGGCCTCGACGTGCCGAAGGCAACGCCGGCCGACGTCGTGCGCCAGGCCTACGAGGCCATCGAAGCGGGTGCGGAGGAAGTGTCCACCGACGAGTTCACGCGGCAAGTGAAGGCCACGCTGTCGGCGGGTGTCTATCTGGAAGCGCCGGCGCCGCGCTGACGCCGCCGGGAGGCACGGCCCGCCGCCCGCGTTCGCGCGCGGCGGGCCCGGTCCTCAGGCCATCAGGCCGTCGTGTCGATGATGCCCGGGATCTTCACATCCGGGTTCACGTCCGCGTCGTAGTCGACGCCGGCGATCTCGAAGCCGAACAGCCGCAGGAAGTCGGTCTTGTAGCCGGCGAAGTCGGTCAGTTCGTACAGGTTCTCGTTCGTCACGTGATCCCACTGCGCGACGACCTTCCCCTGCACCTGCGGATCGAGTTCCTTGTAGTCCGCGCGCAGGCGGCCTTCTTCGTCGACGTGCGGCGTCGCGCCGTACAGGCTGTCCTTGAGGAGCCCGTACACCTGTTCGATGCAGCCTTCGTGCGTGCCGGTTTCCTTCATCACCTTGAACAGCAGCGACAGGTAGAGCGGCATCATCGGGATCGCCGAGCTCGCCTGCGTGACGACGGCCTTCAGCACCGACACGCGGGCATCGCCGCCGTGCGCGGCCAGCTTGTCGCGGATCGACAGCACCTTCTTGTCGAGATCCTTCTTCGCTTCGCCGATCGAGCCGTTCCAGTAGATGTCGTGCGTGATCTGCTCGCCGAGATACGTGAACGCGGTCGTCTTCGCGCCGTCGGCCAGCACGCCGGCTTCATCGAGCGCGTCGATCCACATCTGCCAGTCCTCGCCGCCCATCACGGCGACGGTGCCGTCGATCTCTTCCTGCGTCGCCGGTTCGAGCGCGACGTCGCGGATCACTTCCTTGTCGGTGTCGAGGCCGCGGAACGTGACCGCCTTGCCGATCGGCTTGAGCGTCGAGCTGATGGTTTCGCCCGTCTTCGGATGCGTGCGGCGCGGTGCCGCGAGGCTGTAGACGACGAGATCGACCTTGCCGAGATCCTGCTTGATGGTGTCGATCGTGACCTGCTTGACCTTGTCGGAGAATGCGTCGCCGTTGATGCTGCGCGCATAGAACCCCTTTTCCGCCGCGAATTTCTCGAACGCGGCGCTGTTGTACCAGCCGGCCGTGCCGGGCTTCGTTTCGCTGCCGGCGCGCTCGAAGAACACGCCGAGCGTGTCCGCGCCCGAGCCGAAGGCGGCCGAGATCCGGGCGGCGAGGCCGTAGCCGGTCGACGCGCCGATCACGAGCACCTTTTTCGGGCCGTTGGCGATCGGGCCGTGCGAAGTCACGTAGTCGATCTGTTCCTTGACGTTGGCTTCGCAGCCGACGGGGTGAGTCGTCACGCAGATGAAGCCACGCACGCGCGGTTTGATGATCATGGAAACCTCATGTTGGAAAGGCAGAAACGGCCTGAAATCGGAAAAATCCCGCGCATTGTAATGGAAGCGGCCGATCGCGGGCGGGCACGGCCGGAAGGTGCCGGATCGTCCGGTTATTTCTCTCTTGACAGAAATAACTGAAATAACTAAATTTCTGGACATGGAACTCACACCGATTGCCGAACGATTCATTCTCCACTGGGGCGAAATGGGCTCGCGGTGGGGCGTCAACCGAACCGTCTCGCAGATCCACGCGCTGCTCTATCTGGCCGGCCGGCCGATCGCGGCCGACGAGATCGCCGAGACGCTCAACGTCGCGCGCTCCAACGTCAGCACGAGCCTGAAGGAGCTGCAGGCGTGGCGGCTCGCGAAGGTCGTGCATGTGCTGGGCGACCGCCGCGACCATTTCGAGACGTCGACCGACATCTGGGAACTGTTCAAGCTGATCGTCGAAGGGCGGCGGCAGCGCGAGATCGAGCCGACGCTCACGGTGCTGCGCGATTGCCTGACGAGCCCCGAGATCGCCAACGAGAGCCGCGAGACCGAACAGCGCATCCGCGACACGCTGCAGTTCGTCGAGACGCTCACGACCTGGTCGGACGAGATGCTGCGGCTCAAGCCCGATACGCTGATGAAGGCGCTCGGCATCGGCGCGAAGATCAGCCAGACGGTCAGGCGCAAGTCGTCGAAGTAAGTGGGACAGGGAATGCGGGCAGACAGCCCGCTTTTTTCGGGGTTGTTATTTCTGTCATTACAGAAATAACTGTAAAGAGAGGATGAAAATGAACGCAGTCTTGCCGTCGACCGGCCAGGGCGACCGCACCGGGGAACGCAGCATGACCGTCCTCGTGTGCGGTGCGAACGGCTTCATCGGGCGGGCGGTGTGCACGCAGCTCGAAGCCGGCGGCCATCGCGTGCTGCGCGGCGTGCGTCGTGCGGCCGGCCCGCGTGACGTCGCGATCGATTTCGCGAAGGACGTCGATCCCGAATCGTGGCTCGCGCGGCTGGATGGCGTCGACGTGGTGATCAACGCGGTCGGCATCCTCGCCGATCGACGCGGCGCGACGCTCGACGCCGTGCATCGCGCCGCGCCGTGCGCGCTCTTCACCGCGTGCTGCCGTGCGCGCGTACGGCGCGTGATCCAGATTTCGGCACTCGGTGTCGAGCGCGGCGATACGCGCTACTTCGCAAGCAAGTACGCGGCCGATCGTTTCCTGCAGACGCTGCCGATCGACTCGCGGATCGTGCGTCCCGCGCTCGTCTACGGCGCGTCCGGCACGTCGGCGCGGTTTTTCCGGATGCTTGCGAGCCTGCCCGTGCATGTCCTGCCGGCGGGCGGCCATCAGCGGCTGCGCCCCGTGCACGTCGACGATCTCGCCGAACTGGTCGCGCGGCTCGTTGATTCGCCGGCGGCCGGTAGCCCGGTGATCGACGTGGTCGGCAGCGACGAAGTCGAATACCGCGGGATGCTGGCTCGCTATCGCGCCGCGCTGGGGTTTCTGCCGGCTGCCGGCGTGACGCTGCCGGGCCCGCTGGCCGGCGCGGCGGCCGTGCTGCTCGGTGCGCTGCCGGGCGCGATATTCACGCGCGACACGTGGACGATGCTGCGCGGCGGGAACACCGGCGATCCGGCGGCCGCCACGGCCGTGCTCGGCCGGCCGCCGCGCGGCATCGACGGTTTCATCGGCGCGGACGCCGCCAGGCTGCGCAGCGACGCGCTCGCGATGTGGCGGCGCCCGTTGCTGCTGGGCGCGCTCGCGATCGTCTGGATCTGGACGGCTATCGCCAGCGCGTTCATCCATCCGCTGGACGCGAGCCTCGCGCTGCTCGCCCCCGCGCACCTGACGGGGCTGCCTGCGCTGATCGCGCTTTATGCGGCGAGCGCGCTGGACTTCGCGTTCGGCATCGCGACCGTCGTCGCGCCGTCGCGTCGCCTGTGGGTCGCGCAAGCCGCGCTGATCGTCGCGTACTCGGCCGTCATCGCGGTCACGATGCCCGGCCTGCTGGCCGAACCGTTCGGCCCCGTGCTCAAGAACGTGCCGATTCTCGCCATCCTGTTGATCCTGTTTTCAGAAGAAGAACACGCATGAATACCTATCTCGTCATCAAGGCGCTGCATATCCTGTCCTCGGTGCTGCTGGTCGGCACGGGGTTCGGCACCGCGTTCTACCTGTTCTTCGCGAACCGCACGCGGTCGGTGCCCGCGATCGCGGCCGTGTCGCGGCTCGTCGTGCGCGCGGACTGGTGGTTCACGACGCCGGCCGTGATCTTCCAGCCGGCATCCGGGCTGTGGCTCGCGCACACGGCCGGCTGGCCGTGGCATACGCCTTGGCTCTTCGCGTCGATCGTGCTGTATGCGATCGCCGGCGCGTGCTGGCTGCCGGTCGTGTGGCTGCAGATCGAACTCGCCGCGATGGCGAAGCTCGCGCATGCGAACGGCACCGCCGCGTTGCCGGAGCGGTACTGGCGCTATGCGAAGCGCTGGGAACTGCTCGGTTATCCGGCGTTCTTCGCGATGCTGTCCGTCTACTTCCTGATGGTGCTCAAGCCGATGTGAGCGTGTTGCCGCTGCGCCAGTGTGGCGTGCGGCGCATCCGAAAGCAGTCGAACGATCGATTCATGATGCTTGAGATAAAAAGAAGGAGTGCAAATCATGAACACAAGTGAACTGGTGCTGTACTTCGACGGGCGGTGTCCGTTATGCGTCGCGGAAATGCGGCGTCTCGAGGCCTGGAATACACGACACCAGCTGGCGTTCGTCGATATCGCCGAGCCGGGTTTCGATCCCGCCCCGCTGGGGGCCGACCTGCGCGCGCTGAACCGCGAACTGCATGCGCGGCTGCCTGACGGACGCATGCTGACCGGCGTGGACAGCATCTTCGCTGCCTATACGCTGGTCGGGCGCAGCTGGCTCGTGTGGCCGCTGCGCGTGCCGGCCATGCGCGACGCGCTCGCACCGCTGTATCGACGCTTCGCACGCAACCGGCATGCCGTTTCGCGCTGGCTTGGCTATCACGCCGAAGCGCGCTGCGACGGGCAGGCGTGCGGTATCGGCAACGCCGTCGAAAGCACGGCGGCGCCCCGGCCCGTGCACGACAACGCGCGCCGCATCGTCGTGAGCTGGATGTACGGCGCGGCGATCGTGCATCTGCTTGTCGGCGCGGCCGTTCCGTGGATTGCCGGCGCGTCGTTCGCCGACGCGTATCACCGCGCCATCGAGCTGCATTTCTGGGCAGGCGCGGCGCCCGAACCGGCGCGCGCCCAGCAGATCTGGTGGATGTCGCTGATCGGCGCGACGGTGCAGTGCGCGTCGGTCTGGATGCTGGCGCTCGTCCATCTCGGCAACCGGCTGCGCACGCGCGAAGTGTGGGGATGGCTGCTGGCCGGCCTGTTGATCTGGGCGCCGCAGGACTTGCTGTTTTCATTTCAGGCCCGTGTATGGGGCCACGTGGCGATCGACGCGGCCGCACTGGTCGCGATGGCTCCGCCGCTTGTCTGGCTGTGGAGGAGGGATACAGCATGAACACCTTGCCTGCCTTCAATTGGGCGCTCAACCTGCTGATCGTGCAGGGCGCGATGGGCGCATTCGATACGCTCTATCACCACGAACTCACGCAGGACCTGCCGCACAGCCCGCGCGCGCGGCTCGAACTGGCGATTCATGCGGTGCGTTCCGTGCTCTACGGTCTCGTATTCGCGTCGATCGCGAATGTCGCCTTTCACGGCGCATGGGTCGCGGCCATCGCGGCGGTGGTCCTCGTCGAAGTGGTGCTGACGTTGTGGGATTTCGTCGTCGAGGACCAAAGCCGCAAGCTGCCGGCGACCGAGCGCGTGCTGCACACGCTGCTGGCCGTCAACGGTGGCGCGCTGTTCGGGATGCTCGCGATGCAGTTGGCCGTGTGGGCACACGCGCCGACCGGGCTGCATGCGATCGACCTCGGCTGGCGCGGCTGGCTGCTCAGCCTGTTTGCCGTCGGCGTAACGGTGTCGGGTCTCCGCGACGGGATGGCCGCCTGCCGTATCGCGCGACGCGTTCCGGTTGCCAATCCGTTCGCGGGGCAGCCGCCCGGCAGCGTGCTCGTCACCGGCGGCACGGGCTTCATCGGCGAAACCCTTGTGAACCAGTTGCTCGATGCGGGGCATGTGGTCACGTTGCTGGCGCGCGATCCGCTGCGCGCGGCTTACCAGTTTCACGGCCGCGTGCGCAGCGTGACGTCCGTCGAGCAGTTGCAGCCGCACGAGCGTTTCGACACGGTGATCAATCTTGCGGGTGCGCCGGTGCTGGGCGCGCGCTGGAGCAAGCGCCGTCGCGCACTGCTGCTCGCCAGCCGCGCAGGCGTCACGCAGTCGCTGATGCGCTGGGTCGAGACCGCCGACGTCAAGCCGCGCACGTGGATCCAGGCCTCCGCGATCGGCTACTACGGCGTGCGTCCGGCCGACGAACGGCTCGACGAGGGCAGCAGCGCCGGCACCGGCTTCATGTCCGAGCTGTGCCGGCAGTGGGAACGGTCCGCGCAGCCGCTCGCGCGCCATGGGGTGCGCTCGGTGGTGCTGCGGCTGGGCGTCGTGTTCGGCCCCGGCGGCGCGTTGCGCCCGATGCTGCTGCCGCATTACTTCGGGATGGGCGGACGATTCGGCGACGGCGCGCAGGTGATGAGCTGGATTCACCGGGACGATGTGCTGCGGATCATCGCGCGCGCGATGTCGAACCCGGGCATGCGCGGCGTGTACAACGCGGTGGCGCCCGGTGCGTTGACCCAGCGCGAGTTCGTGCAGGTCGTCACGAAGGTGCTGCGCCGCCCCGCATGGCTGCACGTGCCGGCCGCGCCGCTGCGCGTCGCGATGGGCGAGATGGCCGAGCTGCTGCTGGACGGGCAGCGCGTGATGCCTGCGCGGCTGCATCAGGACGGATTCATGTTCCGGTTCCCGACTGCCGAGCATGCGCTACGCGACCTGACGAACCGGCCGCATGGCGATTTTGCGCACCGGGCCTGTCGTTTGCCGCAGGGTCGTGTATAAATTCGACGTGAACGCGTCCGAGACGTTTCATACGATCCAGGCGCTCCGCATCCGACCTCACAAGGAGACTGCATGCTGCACATCCTCGGCAAGATCCCGTCCATCAACGTTCGCAAGGTGCTGTGGCTGTGCACCGAGCTGAACCTGCCGTTCGAACAGGAAGACTGGGGCGCGGGCTTTCGTACGACCAACGATCCGGCCTATCTCGCGCTGAATCCGAACGCGCTCGTGCCCGTCATCAAGGATGACGATTTCGTGCTCTGGGAATCGAACACGATCATCCGCTACCTCGCGAACCGCTATGGCGATGACGCGCTCTATCCGGCCGAGCCGCGGGCGCGCGCGCGGGTCGATCAATGGATCGACTGGCAGGGCGCGGACCTGAACCGTTCGTGGATCGGCGCGTTCCTCGGCCTCGTGCGGAAATCGCCCGATCATCAGGATCCGGCGACGATCGCGCAGTCGATCGCGGGCTGGACGAAGCACATGCGCGTGCTGAACGCGCATCTCGAATCGACCGGTGCGTTCGTGGCCGGCGACAGCTTCACGCTCGCGGACATTCCGATCGGCCTGTCGGTGAACCGCTGGTTCGGCACGCCGTTCGAGCATCCGGATTTCCCGGCGGTGTCGCGCTATATCGAACGTCTTGCGACGCGCGAGGGCTTCAAGACCTACGCGGGCAGCGCGAATCCGTGATGCATCGCAGGTAATGCGCGACGCGGCGGCGCGATGGCTGCCGCCGCGTCGCGGCCGTCACGCGCCGGGCGCCGGCACGGCGTCGAGCACGCGTGCGAGAAACGCCTCGTGATTCCACGCGGATTCCGGCCGCGACAGCCCGAGCCGCACGACCACCAGTTGGCGGCTCGGCACCACGCTGACGAACTGGCCTTCATGGCCGACCGCATGAAACGCGTCGGCCGGCATCGCAGCCGCATGCGGATCGCGATCGTTGAACGGCTCCGGCACCTTGACCCACAGCTGCGCGCCGAATTCCTGGCGCGTCGATAGCGGCGTCGCGCGCGTCAGATAGTGCACCCAGCCCGCCGGCAGCAGCCGCTGCCCGTTCCACACACCATCCTGCAGCAGAAACTGTCCGAAGCGCGCCCAGTCGCGCGCGCTCGCATACATGTACGACGGGCTGACCAGCGTACCGGACGCGTCGGGCTCGAACACCGCGCTGCGCATGTCGAGCGGCGCGAACAGCGCGCGGCGCGGAAACGCGAGGTAGTCGTTCTCGCTGCCGCCCAGCGCCTCGCGCATCACGCGCGCAACGATCGCGCTCGTGCCGCTCGAGTAGTACCACCGCGTGCCGGGTGTCGCGGCGAGCGGCTTCGCCGATGCGAACCGCGCGGTATCGGGTTGCGTGAACAGCATCACGGCGACGTCGGACAGCGGGTCGTCGTAGTCCTCGTTGAATTGCAGGCCGCTCGTCATCCGCAGCAGCTCGTCGAGCGTGATGGCCGCGCGCGGGTCGCCGCTGCCGCGCCATTCCGGCAGCAGCGCCGATGCATCGGGCGACAGCTTGTGTTGCGCGACGAGCGTGCCGGCCAGCGCGGCCGTCACGGTCTTCGTCATCGACCAGCCGGGCAGCGGCGTGTCGGCCGTGAAGCCGGGTGCATAGCGTTCGGCGATCACCTGGCCGCGCCACATCACGACGACCGCCCGCGTGCGCCGCGGCCGTGCCGGATCGGGCTCGTCGAACGCGCGGTCGAGCGCGGTCTGCAGTTTGTGCGCGTCGATGCCGGTGGGCGGTACGGCCGGTGCCGGCTGCGCGGCTGGCGGATCGGGGAGGGGCGGCAACGCGGCCGGTAATGTCGCCGGTAAGGTGGCCGGCAACGCGCCGGGCGACGGCCCGAGCGCGAGCGTGCAGCCGAGTCCGGGCCGGAAGTCGGCTTCGCGCTCGGCGAAGCCGGCGAAGGTTGCCACCGCACGATGATGGTCGGGATCGAGCGACGGGCGCACCAGTTTCAGCAGCGGATGCACGCCGGCCATGATGTCGACGTCGATCACGGAGGCGGCCGGGCGGCCCGATACGAACACGCCCGAACACAGTGTCTTCGCGGCGTAGCCGGTGGCGATCGGCGCGAGTTGCGACAGCATGTAGCCGGCATAACCGGCCGCGGCGAGCAGCACGACGGCCGTGCCGCGCAGGATCAACGTCTTGATGGGTGTCGTCATGCGCGGGCGTCCTCGGTTGTCTGCGGGCGGGCCATGAACCGGCAGTGTCGCAGGTTCGGGCAAGCGATGGCAATCGCGGGTGCTTGTTACGCCGGGGGGCGTCGGTCGGGCGGAGGTTGCCCGGCGTGTGTGAATCGTATGTGTCGATCGCGCATGTGAACGGGCCGCATGTGGCCCGTTCACACGGTGCGTCATTGCGCGTTGTTGTTGTCCGAACGCAGTGTCCAGACCGTCGCGGTATTCGTGTTGTCGTCGACGGCCGCAAATTGCGTCTGGCCTTTGCTGCCTTGCCCGAACGCAAGGCCGAATGCCGAGCCCGGCGCGGTATCGACCTGCATCTGCGCGACGAAGCGCCCGTCCACCGTGAATTCGACGATCTCGCTCGGTTGCAGCGGGTCGGGGTTGACCGCGTCGCCGTTCGCGGTCACGAGATGGCCGTTCGGCGCGAGCGCCAGCGCGAGCGGGCCGTGCAGGTGCTTGGCGTCGAAGTAGATCATCCGTCCGACGCCGCCGTCGTGTTTCGTCGACGCGGCGTTCTGGATCGCGAACACCGCGTTGTCACCCGTGGACGCGACATACAGGACGTCGACGTTCGGGTCGTACGCGAGGCCGGTCGGGCCGACGACAAGCGCATTGGGATCGGTCCGGTTCACGTAGCCCGACGCGATGATGCGCGAGCCCGGCAGCATCGTGACGCCGTCGTTGCCGATCGCCAGTTCGATCCGTGCGACCGTCCCGTTCAGTACGTTCGACACGAAGGCGGTCACGCGCTGGCCGCGATCGATCACGGTCATGTCCCACGGCCCGTCGAGCAGCGTGGCGCTGACCAGCTGCGTGACGAGATTGCCCGCCGGATTGATGACGAGCAGCGAACCCGGCGCGGCGACGGTCTTGCCGTCCGGCGTCGGCACGTTGCCGACCAGCACGAAGCCGCTGCGCAGCACCGTGAGCGCGGTCGTCAGGCCCAGGTTGCTGCCGTGGAAGAACGTCGCCGGCGTATTGCCGGGCGACAGCTTCACGATCGTCGTGCCGGTGCCTTGCAGGTTCGACGCCGCGTTGAAGTTCGACACGACGACGTCACCCGGTTTCAACGTGCTCCAGGTCGGCACGCCGCGCGGCACGAACGCGATGCCGTACGGATTGAGATCGCCGTTGGCGGGCACGGTCGATGCGGTGACCGACGAAACCGGCAGGATGATGTCGTTGCCGCCGGCCCACGCGAACGTCGACGACAAGGCGGCCAGCCCGGCGGCGCACGCCGCACGGCGTAACGTGCGCGCGATCGCGTGCGACGTGCGCGCGAACACCGGTGGGTGCGCGGCGAAGACGGTCGAAGCGGGTGAGCGACAGGAAGGGAGAGGGTCCATGGCATGACTCCGGTTGATGAACGCGAGCAGTCATCCCGGCTGCCGGCCAGCACAGCCGACGGGTGTCCGGCGCCGGTTCGCGATCTTGCTGCGTGAACCCACGCTCGAAATAAACGGATGGCGACGGCGGTTTATTCCATCCGGTTGCGCTCGTTGCATGCGCACCGGCAGCCATTGTTCGCTGCAATACAGACACGACCTGACACGTTGAAATCCTGCCCGTCGAAGGTCGATAATCGTCCGGCATCGAACGCTCACCCATTCCAACCGTTATCGGAAAACGCCATGTCCTACGACAACAACAACCCGTTCGCGAAAATCCTGCGCGGCGAACTGCCGTGCGTGAAGGTCGCGGAAGACGACGCAACCCTCGCGATCATGGATCTCATGCCGCAGGCCGACGGTCACGTGCTCGTGATCCCGAAGGAGCCGGCCGCGCAGATCTTCGATCTGTCGGGCGACGCGGCCGCGGCCGGCATCCGCATGACGCAGCGCGTCGCGGCGGCCGTGCGCGCGGCGCTCGAGCCGGACGGCGTGTTCATCGGCCAGTTCAACGGCGCGGCGGCCGGCCAGACGGTCCCGCACGTGCACTTCCACGTGATCCCGCGCTGGGAAGGCGCCGAGCTGCGGATGCATGCACGCGACATCGCCGACGCGGCGACGCTCGAATCGATCGCCCAGCGTATTCGCGCGCGTTTCGTGTAACGGCGCGTTCGCGTGCGGCGCGGCGACGGCGCACATGCCGGCTGTCGCGCTGCAGCGGTCTGTTTCGGCGGTCACGCGAAGTAACACCTGTAACCGCCGGCGAAACTCTGCGCGGCAAGCCCGGCGCTAGACTCCGCGCATTACTTCATCGAGCGACAGGAAGAGCGGATCGCCTCTTCGCGCCGGCCGCCGCCTCCCGCGGCGGTGTGGTCTCCGCTAGGTGTCATTCGTCTTTCGCGCCGGGAATCGAGCCATGTCCAGACTTCTCATCACGCTTGCCCTGATCGGCGGCCTGTCCGGCTGCTACGTCGCGCCGCCGTACGGCTACTACGCACCCGCGCCGGCCTATTACGGCTACGCGCCGGCGTATTACGCGCCGCCCGTCAGCGTCGGGATCGGCGGCAACTTCCGCATCCGCTGATCCTGCACCGGGCGTGACCCGGGCCGCACCGGTCCGGGCCGCCGCCTTGCGCCGGACGAGTCGCGCGGGTTCGCGCGCCGCATGACGACGGCGCGCTGCGCGGCGTGCGCGCGGTTCCTATACTTCACAGGAAAGCGCATCCCGGCGAGGCAGCCATGTCAGTCACCCGCAAGGTCGCAGTCGTGTCGGGCGTATCCACGCTCGTCTATCTCGGGCTCGCCGTGCTCGGCAGCGGCGGGTTCGCCGCGTTCTTCTCGCATCCGCCGCTGACCGTGGTGGTCGTCGCGACGTTCGTGATGGCCGCTGCCGCGATGTTCACCGAAGGCAACCTGAGCGCCGGCGAGCGCGAGAACCGCGACAACCGCTGGGTGCTCGCGGCGTTCGCGGTGAGCGGGTTCCTGCTCGCGTACCTGCCCGCGCTGACCGACCGGCTCGATGTCTGGACCTTCGGCGGCGATGCGGTGCGATGGTTCGGCGTCGTGCTGTACATCGCGGGCGGTGCGTTGCGCATCTGGCCCGTGTTCGTGCTCGGCAAACGCTTCAGCGGGCTCGTCGCGATCCAGCCGGGCCATACGCTCGTGACCGACGGCATCTACCGCCGCATCCGCAATCCGAGTTATCTCGGCCTGCTCGTCAACTCGGTCGGCTGGGCGCTGGCGTTCCGCTCCAGTGTCGGCGTGCTGCTGGTCGTACTGATGATGGTGCCGCTCGTCGCGCGCATCCGTTCCGAAGAGGCGCTGCTGCGTTCTCAATTCGGGGCCGAATATGACGCGTATTGCGCGCGGACCTGGCGGTTGCTGCCCGGCGTGTACTGACCCCCTCATCTCGCCCCGACCGGCATTTCGGTGCGCGCTCACGGCGCGTGCCCGATGTGTTGCCACGTGTGTCTCAAACGTGCGACGCCACGTGTCGCCGGCCTGTCGTTCCGCACCGCCAGATTCCTGCCGAAGCCAATGCCGGCGCGGGTTTTCGGAGATCCCGGGGTCGCCGTTCGACGTCCGTTATTCGTAAACAACTTGTTACCAGAATGTCCACGGCAACGGTGCGGGACCGGTGCTATTCTTCGCCGCAAGCTCAATGAAATGAATTGGTCCGGGGTTCGGCACAATGCCTGAACCGACGTCGATCGATTCAGATCGTCGTACCGAGCGGACCTTCGATAACCAGATTGCGAACAAGGAAGAATACGGGAATGTGGAAGAAAATCGCCCCCGCTCTCGTCGTCGCCGCGCTGACCGGCACGACTGCACTGCCGGCATTGGCAGGTGACTTGAATAACGCGCTTGGCGGCGCGCTCGGCGGGGTAGCCGGCGCAGCGGTCGGCGGCGCGGTCGGTGGCAGCACCGGCTCGGTAATCGGCGGCGCCATCGGCGGCGGCGCGGGTGGCGCGGTGACGTCGAACCGTCGCGAGCGCACCGGCGCGATCATCGGCGGCGCACTCGGCGGCGGCGCAGGTACCGCGGCGGGCAACGCGATGGGCGGCCGAACGGGCGGCCTGCTGGGCGCAGCGGTCGGCGGCGGCGCGGGTGCGGCGCTCGGCGGCAACATGTCGCGCAGCTCGTACGAACGCGATTACGGCGATCGCGGTTATCGCGGCGATCGCGGCGATCGCGGCTATCGTCGCCACAAGCATCATCACCACCGCGACTGGGACTGATCGCCGCTGGCGCGGCACGGTGCGCGACCCGCGCACCGCCGCGCCGACGGCGTCGGCACCCGACGCGAGAATCGGCCCGGCGGCCTGCCGGGCCGCCATCGCCGGCCAGACCGGCGACCCTTTCCGGCTTCATCAGCCGCTGCCATGTGCCCGATCGACGGGCCGGCCATTTCCCCCTCGTCGTATTTCCCCGCTTCCCGACCCTACCGCCTGCCGCGCCTGAGTGCGCCTGCGCAGATCCGCGAACGCCATCCATTTTCCGTTCGCGTTCGTCGCGTCAATCCGTTCCGGCAAGGTGAAGGTTTGCATCGGGAGCGGAGCCACCCGCACCCGAGCGCACATCGACCGTTTGCCATCCGCGTAACCAGATGTATCGCGACCTGCATCGCGCCGCCGGTATGGCTGCGATCGGAGGCGCCGCATCGATCGTCCCGGTGCTTCGTGTGCAATACGCCGGCCGTCAGGATTTCCCTGATATGCAGGCCGCCGCGCCAAGCCGTTTCACCGCGCATCGCGGGTGCCGGCAGGTAGTGGGAAATCGAATGGATATCATCGCAACATTTAATTGGTCGCTGGCGATCGACTTCGCTATCGTCAACGATGCCCGCGTACGGAGTCGAACCGTGCCGTCAGCCGCACACCTCGCCGCCTGTCGCGAGTTCCGCGGCGCGGCCGCCGGACCCACAAGCATGGGCCGCCGCGTCCGATGAACCGGACGGACCCGTCGCGACGCCTGGCCGACCGAACGAAGGCGCATGCGCTTTCAAGCCACCCCGGCAACGATGTCCCGCCGCCGCATGCGCGCCCCACGCGCCTGCAAGCCGCCCGATGCCGTTTGCGCCAGGGGCCGGACCAACCCATTGCCTGGATGCACTATGTCTAAGACAACGTATTACGCGCCGCATGGCGGCCACCCGCCGCAGACCGATCTGCTGACCGATCGCGCGATGTTCACCGAGGCGTACGCGGTGATCCCGAAGGGGGTGATGCGCGACATCGTCACGAGCTGGCTGCCGTTCTGGACGAACACGCGCCTGTGGGTGATCGCTCGCCCGCTGTCGGGTTTCGCCGAAACCTTCTCGCAGTACATCGTCGAAGTGAACCCGGGCGGCGGCAGCGACAAGCCCGAGCAGGACAAGAACGCCGAAGCCGTGCTGTTCGTCGTCGAAGGCGAAGCCGAGCTGACGCTGCAGGGCAAGAAGCACGTGCTGAAGCCGGGCGGCTACGCATTCATTCCGCCGGGCGCGGACTGGACGCTGCACAACGTCAGCGATGCCGCGGTGCGTTTCCATTGGGTCCGCAAGCATTACCAGGTCGTCGACGGCATTCCGCTTCCCGAAGCCTTCGTGACCAACGAGCAGGACGTCGAGCCGATCCCGATGCCGGGCACCAACGGCGCGTGGGTGACGACGCGTTTCGTCGACATGAGCGACATGCGCCACGACATGCACGTGAACATCGTGACGTTCGAGCCGGGCGGCGTGATTCCGTTCGCCGAAACGCACGTGATGGAGCATGGCCTGTATGTGCTCGAAGGCAAGGCCGTCTATCGCCTGAACCAGGACTGGGTCGAGGTCGAAGCGGGCGATTTCATGTGGCTGCGCGCGTTCTGCCCGCAGGCATGCTATTCGGGTGGCCCTGGCCGCTTCCGCTACCTGCTGTACAAGGATGTGAACCGTCACATGAACCTGACGCTGAACCCCGCGCGCTAAGCGCCGCGCCAGCAGTCGAATGCGAAAGCCCGCCGGTGCATTCTGGCGGGCTTTGACGAGATGGTCAGCCTGACCGAGGCAGCCCGATTCAGCGTACGCTGATCGGGCTGTTTCCTTTCCGGGAGATCATCACGGTCACGCGCGTGCGACGCCCGTTGCGATACGTCACGGCTTCCCGTTGATCGCGGTCAGATATCGCGCGAGGTCGTCGATCGCCTCGGGCGGCAACGGCGCGCCATAGACCGCACGCATCTTGATGACCTCCGCCTTCCACTCCTGGAACGACAGCAGCGGTTGCCGGGTCACCATGTCGACCGAATGGCAGATCAGGCAATGCAGGTTCGCGAGATCGGCGCCCGGGCCGGGCGGAAACTTCTGCGTATCGCCGGGCAACGCGACCTCGACCGTTCCGGTCGGCGCGGCGCGCGCCGTCTTGCCCGTTTCCGCCATTGCGGCGCCTCCCGCGCAGGTCACCGCTGCGAGCAGGATCGCGGCACACGTCTTCATCATGATCGGCTCCTCACGCGACGAATACATGCGTCGTTTCGACCACGTTGCGCATGTAGCCGGCCGGATTCCAGTTCGGCGTGTCCGGCTGCTCGACGCCGCCGTCGTTGATCGCCTTGACCTGCAACACGGCCTGTCCGGCGCGGTGTGGCGTGAACTGCGCCTCCCAGCGGCGCAAGCTGTACTTGCCGTAGTCCTTCCCGAGGCGCGCCGTCGCCCAGGACGCGCCGCCATCATGGGAGAACAGTACCTTGCGCACGCCCGTGTCGCCGCCGAACGCGATGCCCCGGACCGTCTGCGGCCGGTCCAGCGCGATCACGGCGCCGTCGTCGAGGTTGGTGATGAACGATCGCGGCACCATCCGGCTGATCGGCACGGTCTTGACGCCGGCCTGCCCGGGCTGAATGCTCGCGTGCGGCGTGTCGGGAATCTGATAGGCCTTCGCCATCCAGAAATTGTCGTCGCGCCGGTCGATGACCTCGATGTCGTTCAGCATCTTCACCCAGTACGTCGAATACCAGCCCGGCACGACGAGGCGCAGCGGGAAGCCGTTGAGCAGCGGCAGCGGCTGCCCGTTCATCCCGAACGCGACGATCACTTCGCCGTCCCGCGCGCGGTCGACGTCGAGCGCCTTGATGAAGGACGGCGTGGCGGGCAGCACGCCCTTGTCCAGGCCGTTGAAGCGGACCTGCACCGCGCCCGCCTTCACGCCCGCCCGATCGAGGATGTCCTTGAGCCGCACGCCGGTCCAGCGCGCGTTGCCCATTGCGCCGTTGCCCCATTCGCCGCCGGCGACGCGGGGCTTGAAGAAGCCGCGCGAATTGCCGGCGCACTGATTGACGGCGGCGACTTCGACGCGCGGAAAGCCGCTCATGAGGTCGCGCAGGCTCAGTTCGAGCGGGCGGTCGACGAGCCCGTGCACGGCGAGCCGGAACGCGCCGGCGTCGATCCGCGCCGGGATGTTGGCGAGGTGCCATCGCACGAAGAACCGGTCGTTCGGCGTGAATACGCCGTCATCGAACACGGAGAAAGGTGTTTCGAGCAGCGGGGGGCGGATGCGCACCAGCAGCATTTCGCCCTTTTGCGGAAAGTCGTGGGTCAGTTCGCGCAGCCCGTTCTCGAACGGCAGCGTGACCGCGTCGGCCGCGCATGCGCGGCGATACCAGCTTGCGCCGACGGCCAGCAGGCCGCCAGCGGCGGCGGCCCGCATCAGGTGACGGCGCCGTGGATCATGTGGGTCTGCCATGACGACTCCCTCGTTTGCCGATCTGTCTGCCGAACCCGCGATCGCGCGCGGCTGCCAAAACGCCGGATCATGCGCGGCCGATGACCCGAGATTTCATGATAGGCGCAATCCGGCGCGATATCGGGCCGGATGGGGTTCACGCGTGGAAGCGGTGCAGCAACGGCCGCCGGGCCTCGGTCGCGCCGCGCATTCCCGCTCGGGTTCCCCCGTGCGTCGCTCGTCGCTTCCCGTCAGCGGCGACGTGCCGTGAACGAGTCCCCAGCCTCCCTTCATCCCGCGGTCGCAAGATCCGGTCGGGCACCCGTCACGTGATCGCCTGCGGCATGCCGCCGCTCGGCTGGCGCGACCTGTATCACCGTGCGCGACGTCGATCAGGTCCGCGCCCTACGCGAGACGCGCGAACGGTTCGGGCACGCTTTCCTAAATAAAATTTAGCCAGCCAAACTTTGGCTAAAGAATGTTCCGGTTTCGCGTCATCCCTTCGACAATGCGCGCCTTCCGTGACCGGTCGGCGTCAATCGCGCGCCGGCCGTCGCGGCATCGAAGAAGGAGCCCGACATGACCGACCACACCGCATCCCCTCCGCCGCAACCCGCGCCGCCGCGCCGCCGACGCGTGTGGCGCACACTCGCGGGCGCGCTGCTCGGCCTGACGCTCGCGTGCGCGGGCATCGGCGCGTGGACGATCCAGCGCATCTGGGCGCAGTTGCCGTCCGTCGAGCACCTGGCCGTCTATCGTCCGGCGCTGCCGCTGCGGATCTTCTCGCGCGATGGCGACCTGCTGGCCGAATACGGCGTCGAGCGGCGCGAGTTCGTGCCGCTCGAACGCATCCCGCCGCTGATGCGGCATGCGCTGCTCGCCGCCGAGGACGCGAAGTTCTACCAGCACGGCGCGGTCGATGTCGGCGGCCTCGCGCGCGCGACGTTCGCGAACGTCGTGACGGGGCAGCCGGGGCAGGGCGGCAGCACGATCACGATGCAGGTCGCGCGCAACTTCTACCTGACGCGCGACAAGGTGCTGAGCCGCAAGCTCGCCGAGATCCTGATGGCAGCCAAGCTCGAACGCGAATACAGCAAGGACAAGCTGCTCGAGCTGTACATGAACGAGATCTATCTGGGCGAGCGCGCGTACGGTTTCGCGGCGGCCGCGAACGTGTATTTCGGCAAGCCGCTCGACGCGTTGAGCGCAGGCGAGGCGGCCGTGCTCGCGGGGTTGCCGAAGGCGCCGTCCGCGTTCAACCCGGTCGTCAATCCGGCGCGCGCGACCGCGCGGCGCAACTATGTGCTCGGGCGGATGCATGCGCTCGGCCAGCTCGACGACGCGACCTACCGCGCGGCCGTCGATGCGCCGATCGCGCTGGCGACCACGCCGCCGCCCGGCATCATCGCCGCGCCGTACGTTGCCGAGCGCGCACGTCGGATGATGGTCGAGCGCTTCCACGACGACGCTTATACGCTCGGCCTCGACGTGACGACGTCGATCTCGATGCGCGACCAGCGCGCGGCCGAAGCCGCGCTCGAGCGCACGCTGAGCCGGCAGCCACGCGCGAAGCGCGATGCGCGCAACGGACTCGAAGGCGCACTCGTGTCGCTCGACGCGGCGACGGGCGACATGCTCGCGCTCGTCGGCGGCGCGGATTTCAGCCGCAACGTGTTCGACCATGCGCTGCAGGCGTACCGCCAGCCGGGCTCGAGCTTCAAGCCGTTCGTCTATTCGGCGGCGCTGGAGAAGGGCTATTTCCCGGGTGTGCTCGTCGACGATACGCAGCGCACGCTCACGCGTGCGGAAACCGGCGCGCAGCCGTGGCGTCCGCGCAATTTCGGCAACCGCTACGAGGGTTTCATTCCGGTGCGGCGCGGGCTCGTGCGCTCGAAGAACCTGGTCGCGGTCAGCCTGATGCAGGCCACCGACGCACGCTACGTGCAGCAGCACGCGGTGCATTTCGGATTCGACGCGCAGCGCAATCCGGCATCGCTGCCGCTCGCGCTCGGCGCGGGCGCGGTGACGCCGCTCGAACTCGCGAGCGCCTACAGCGTGTTCGCGAACGGCGGGACGCGGATGGAGCCGCGCCTGATCCTGTCGGTGAAGCAGCGCCATGGCGGCGCGATGTACGAAGCAACGGCACCGGCGGGCGAGCGTGTCGTGTCGGCCCGCAACGCATTCGTGATGGACAGCATGCTGCGCGACGTCGTGCGGGCCGGCACCGCGCGCGGCGCGCTCGCGCTGCGCCGCGACGACGCGGCCGGCAAGACGGGCACGTCGAACGGATCGAAGGATGTGTGGTTCGCCGGCTACTCGTCGGGCATCGTCGCGGTCGCGTGGCTCGGTTACGACACGCCGCGCCCGATGGGGCGCGCGACCGGCGCGACGCTGGCGCTGCCGGTGTGGCTCGACTACATGAAGGCGGCCGTCGACGGGCGCACGCCGGTCGCTGCGACGCCGCCGCAGGACGTCGCGCTCATCGACGGCGACTTCGTCTACGCCGAATACACGCGCGGCACGTGCACGGCCGATGTGCCGCCGTACATCCGCAGCCGTTTCGCATGCGGCGGCGCGCAGGCGGTGGATGCGCCGGATACGCCGGCCGGCGACGGCAAGCCCGACGAGCCGATGCCCGCGGCAGTAGACGCGGCCGAGCGCGAACGCGTGCTCGACCTGTTCCGGACCGACGACTGACACGCGCCATGCATACGCTTTATCTGATTGCGATCGTCGCGGAAGCGATGTCGGGGGCGCTGATGGGCATGCGGCGCGGGATGGACCGCTTCGGGCTCGCGCTCATCGGCGCGGTGACGGCGCTCGGCGGCGGCACCGTGCGCGACGTGCTGCTCGGCCACTATCCGCTCGGCTGGATCGCGCATCCCGAATACCTCGTGATCACGCTCGTCGCGGCGACCGTCGCGTCGTGGGCCGCACGGCATGTCGCGCGAATGAAGACGCTGTTCGTCACCGTCGATGCGATCGGCCTCGCGGCGTTTACGATCATCGGTTGCGACATCGGCGCGTCGACCGGCACGGCGCCGATCATCGTCGTGCTGTCCGGCGCGATCACGGGCGTCTGCGGCGGGATGCTGCGCGACCTGCTGTGCAACGAGATGCCGCTGATCCTGCGCGAGGAGCTGTACGCGAGCGTCGCGTTCGTCACGGGCGCGCTGTATGTCGGGATGCAGCATCTCGGTATCGATGCGGGCTTCGCGACGGTGGTCGCGCTGGCGGCCGGATTCTCGATGCGGATGCTGGCCGTGCGGCTCGGGTGGAAGATGCGGACCTTCGGCGCGGCGGACGTCGAGCATTGAGCGCGGCCGCGCCGGCATTCAGTCCGGCTGCATCACCTGAAAGACATTGCCCTCCGGGTCGAGGCCGTCAACCATCCGGTACGGGAAACCGGCGTAGCGCTTGAGATCGCGCACGATCACACCGTCGCCGGCGAGCCGGTCGCGATGTGCTTCGATCCCGGCGTCGATCCTGAACACGAGCTTCACGGGGCTGGCGTTCGCGTTCGCAGGCGCGGCGGCATGGCGAAACGCCGGGCCGGCCAGATGCAGCGCCAGTTCGACCGCGCCCGCGTCGAGCACGACCCATTCACCGTCGATTTCCTCGATGACGGGGAGGTCGAAATACCGCTGGTAGAACGCCTTCAGCAACGCAACGTCGTGGACGTACAGGATGATGCGGGTCATCGGAAGCGGCATGGGGGTTTCCTCGAAGGGGAAGTGCGAATGATGCGAAGTGAAGGTCGGGGTGGCGAGCAAGGCCGGACGTCGAGCGACGCACCGACCGTGCACTACATGGGCACCATCACCGGTGGTGTACCGTCGCCGGTTTCCACCATCTTCACCGCGCAGCCGTAGCACTGCGCGATATGGGCGGGCGTCATCACGTCGCGCGGTGCGCCGTGCGCGACGATCGTGCCGTCGGCGAGCATTGCGATGGTATCCGCGTGCCGCGCGGCGAGGTTCGGATCGTGCACGATCGCGAGCACGCCGAGCTGCCATTCGCGTGCGACGGCGCGCACGGTATCGAGCAGGCGGTGCTGATGCGCGAGATCGAGCGCGGCGGTCGGCTCGTCGAGCAGCAGGTAACGCGGGCCGTTTTCCGTCGCATCGTCGTCCGGCCACAGCTGCGCGAGCACGCGCGCGAACTGCACGCGTGCGAGTTCGCCGCCCGACAAGGTCGTGACGTCGCGGCCGACGAGCGCGTCGGCGCCCGCGCGTTCGAGCGCGCGCCACGCGATGTCGCGATCGCGATGCGACGTCGCACCGCTGCGCCGCGCATGCGGATAACGGCCGAGCAGCACGATTTCGTCGACGCTGAACGGAAAGGCCGGTTGCGCGGCCTGCGGCAGCACCGCGCGCAGGCACGCGAGCCGCGGCGCGTTGATGCGCGCGAGCGGTTCACCGTTCAGCGTGACGTCGCCCGACACGCGCACGCCGGTCGGCGCGACGCTGCCGGTCAGTTCGCCGGCGAAGGTTTTCAGCAGCGTGCTCTTGCCCGCGCCGTTGCGGCCGAGCAGCGCGGTCACGCGGCCGGGCTCGATCGACAGCGACAGGTCGCGCAGGATGGCGTTGTGTCGGCGGGCGACGTCGAGGTGGTGGGCGGTCAGCATGGTCGTCTTGAAAGAAGGGTTACCCGCCGAGCGCGCCGCGGCTCTTCCACAGCAGCGCGAGAAAGAACGGTGCGCCGAGCAGCGCGGTCAGCACGCCGAGCGGAATTTCGGCGGGCGCGGCGACCGTGCGCGCGGCGAGGTCGGCGGCGAGCGTCAGCAACGCGCCGAGCAGCGCGGCGCCGGGCAGCACGATCCGCTGGTCGGGGCCGCACGCGAGGCGCACGCAATGCGGCGCGACGAGCCCGATGAAGCCGATGATGCCCGCGCATGACACGAGTGCGCCCACCGCGAGCGCGACCGCGACGAGCACGCGCCGCTTCAGCCGCTGCACCGGTACGCCGAGATGCAACGCCTCGGTTTCGCCGAGCTGCAGCGCGTTCAGCGCGTCGCGTTCGCGCGCAAGCAACACGCAGCCGATCGCGACGCACGGCGCGACGGCCGCCAGCGCGGACCATTGCGCGCCGCCGAGGCTGCCGAGGCTCCAGAAGGTCAGCGAGCGCAGCTGCGCGTCGTCGGCGATGAACGTGAGCAGCCCGATCGCCGCGCCGACCAGTGCGTTGATCGCGATGCCGGCGAGCAGTAGCAGCGGCAGCGCGAGCCGGCCGCGCGATGCGGCGAGCCGGTAGACGAGCGCCGCGACCGCGAGCGCCCCTGCGAAGGCGGCGATGGGTAACGCGGCCGCGTTCACGTGTGAGGCAAAGAGCGCGGGGCCAAGCACGATCATCGTCGTCGCGCCGAGGGCGGCGCCGCTCGACACGCCGACGAGCCCCGGATCGGCGAGCGGATTGCGGAACAGCGCCTGCATCGCGGCACCGGTGGCACCGAAGCCGCCGCCGACCAGCAGCGCGAGCGCGACGCGCGGCGCGCGAATCTCGAACAGCACCGCGCGCGCCTGCTGCGCGGCCGCATCGCCGGTCAGTGCGGCCCATGCTTCCGCGAGCGGAATGCGATAGGCGCCGACGCACAGCGCGACGATGGACATCGCGCACACGAGGCACGCGAGTGCGGTCAGCGCGAACGGCGCGAAGCGGCGCGACGTGCCGATGCGCGTGGCGCCGGAACGCGATGCCGGCGACGGCGCGGGGAAAGGCGAAGCATGAGCGGGCATCGGGGCGGTCCGGAATCAGGCAAGCGCATCCGACAGGCGTCGGTGCAGGGTCGTGACGGCGAGCGGCAGGCGCGGGCCGAAGCCGAGCAGGAACAGCGCATCGAGCGACACGACGCGCTGTGCGCGGCCGGCCGGCGTCGCGCCGAAGCCGGGCGTCGCAAGCAGCGCGGCGCGGCCGCCGACGGCCGCGAGCCCTTCGTCGGAGATCAGCACGACGTCGGGCGCGGCGGCGGCGAGTGCCTCGGTCGTCAGCGGCTTGTAGTGATCGAAGCCCTGCATCGCGTTGCGTGCGCCCGCGTAGCGGATCATCGCGTCGGCGGCCGTGCGCTGGCCGGCGACGAGCGCCTGGTTGCCGGTATGGTTCAGCACGAACAGCACGCGCGGCGGCTGCGCGCCGCCGGGTGCGCGCGCGGCGACCGCGTCGCGCGCGGCCTGCCAGTCGCGATCGAAGCGCTGCAGCAGCGTGGTGCCCGCATCGCGCACGTCGAGTGCCTGCGCGACGCCGGTGATCTTCGCGCGCACCGATTCGACGTCATGGCGCTCGTCGAACGTCGTCACCGCGACACCGGCGCTTTTCACCTGCGCGATCGCGGTGGGCGGGCCGGCTTCGGCCGACGCGAGCACGAGATCGGGCCGCAGCGACAGCAGCCCCTCGGCCGACAGTGCGCGCTGGTAGCCGACCTTCGGCAAGCGCTTCGCGGCGTCGGGGTAGGTGCAGGTCGTGTCGGCGCCGACGAGCCGGTAGCGGGGCGTTTCGGCACCGCCAAGTGCGAACGCGGTTTCCGCGAGCGCGCCGCCGATCACGACCACGCGCTTCGGGTTCGCCTGTGCGAGCACGCTGCCGGGCAGCGCGCCCGCGAGCGCGCCGGCCACCGCGCCCGCCAGCACCGCACGGCGTCGCGGATCGAACGATCGCGCATTCATCGCGCGTCCCCGCGTGCCGCCGGCGGCAGCGTCGCGACGAGCGCGCGCCAGTCGTCGCGTTCGACCTTGCCGGGCTTGCGCTCGCCGAACAGCAGCGCGACGTGGTCGCCCTGCCGGTCGAACAGTTCGAGCGACGTGACGAGGCCGTCGCTCGTCGGCTTCTTCACGACCCACGCGGCGGCGATCAGGTCCTCGCGCACGTGCAGGTTGAAGCCCGGGTCGAGCACGTTGATCCACGCGCCGACCTCGCGCACGTTCGCGACGGGGCCCGTATGGATCTGGATCATCCCCGCGTTGCCGACGAACACCATGATCGGCTGGCCGCTCTTGGCGGCCTGTTCGAGCACGTGGCGCAGCGCATGCGCGGTTTCGACCGGATACGCATATTGCGGATCGGCGAGGCGCAGCGCCTGCATGCGGCTCACGCCGAAGCGCTGCGTGATGCCGAAGAACTGGTGCGTATCGGTCATCGCGTCCCATGCGGCGCGGAAGCCGGATACGTCGATCTCAGTATCGGCACGCTCGGGCGTCTTCGGCGCGGCGGGCGCGACGTCGAGGCCCGGCTCCTGCGACGGCGCGCGCCAGCGTTCGACGAATGCGTCGTACGCGGCGTGATCGCTGTGCGCGCGCAGGTACACCTTGTGGATCGCGTGACCCTGCGCGTCGAAGAACTGCAGGCTCTTCAGCGGGCCGTGCGCGGTCTCGTCGCGCACCGCGAACGCCGACACCCAGTGACGATAGAAGATGCGCAGGTCGATGTCGCCGAGCGCGAGGCCGACGGGGCCGTCATGGCTCATCTGCGCATATTCGCCGTCCTTCTCGTGGACGGCCGTGTCGTTGCGCGTGAGCGCCATCACGCGGCCGAGGCGCGGCATTTCCTCGAACATCGCCGGAAAGCGCGCGTCGAGCCGCACGACGTGCTCGCCGACGAATGCGGCGAGCGCCTCGCCTTCGCTGACGCCGAGCGCCTGCGCGACGTCGCGGTTGCGCAACTGGCGCTCGGTCTTGAGCTTGATGAACGCGTCGCGCAGCGCGGCGGCCGCGCGGGCCGGCGTGGCCGGTTGACCGGGAAGGGCGGATTGCATCATGTCGGACTCCTTCAAGTAACGGTTGGGGTGGTAGCGCGGGCGGCGCGCATCAGAAATCCACTTTCATGCTGACGGCGACCGTGCGTCCGGACGACGTATATGCATCGAGCACCTGCGAATCGGCGGCAATGCCGCGCACGTCCGACCAGTTCCAGACCTTGCGGTCGAACAGGTTGCGGATGCCGATCGTTGCGCTCACATGTTTGTTGAAGCGGTAGCCGCCGCGCAGGTCGACGACGAACGACGACGGCGGCGCGAAACACGCCTTGTTCGAACAGTCGGACTTGTCGATGTCCTTGTCGCGTTTCGCGGCCTGGAACAACAGGTCGGTCTGCACGAACCAGCGCTCGCTCGGCTCGTAGCGCACGCCGAACACGGCCGAGAACGGGTTGACCGTGTTGAGCGGCTGGCTGGCCGCGCCGTTGTTCTGCGTCGAGCCCTTCGTGAACGCCATCGCCGTTTTCAACGTGATGCCGTTCGGCATCACCCATTCGGCGCGGCCCTCGAGGCCGTGGATGCGCGCGTCGGCGAAGTTCACGTACTGGAATACGAACGGGTCGGCCGGCCGGCCGCTGCCGGCGATCGTCGTGCGCGAGATGAAGTTGCGGTAGCGGCCCGTGAACGCGGCCGCGCTGTAGCGCACGACGCCGTAGCCGGTGCCGGCCTTGCCGCGCAGGCCGGCTTCGAACGTGTCGCTCGTCTCGGGCTTCAGGTTCGGGTTGCCGATCGACGTGTAGCCGTACACCGGGTTCGAGAAGCTGCTGTTCACCTGGTCGGGCGTCGGGGCGCGGAAGCCGTGCGCGTACTGCACGTACGGAATCAGCGCGGGCGTGATCTCGTAGAGCACCGAGACGCGCGGCGACAGTTCGTTCGCGCTCGTCGACACTGCCTTGCCGGTGAACAGCGGATCGTTTTCGGTCGGGCTCAGCCGGTACGTGTCGAAGCGCAGGCCCGGCGTGACGAGCAGGCGGCCGTAGCCGATCTGGTCCTGCACGAACGCGCCGAACAGCGTGTAGTCGGTGTCGGGGAACGCCTTGTTCGGGAACGCCTCGCCGACGCCCGGCACCGTGCCGTCGCGCCTGTTCGTCACGCGCGACAGGCTGCCGTCGACGCCATAGAGCAGCTTGTGTGCGAGCGGGCCGGTCGCGAAGCCGCTTTCGGCGAACGCGGAGCCGCCGAACGTGCGTTCCTTGTACTGGTTGTCGCGCGAGCGCGATTTCAGCGGCGTGCCGCGCGTCTCGAACGCGTACTGGTCCTGCTTCGCGTCCTGGTAGTAGAACTGCACGTGCGCGGTCTGGAACCAGCGGAACGTGTCGTCGCGGAAGTCGTAGTCGACGCTGAAGCGGTTGCGCTCGAGCCGGTCTTTCGTCGTGAGGCCGAGCGTGGTCGGCGGATTGATCGCGGACAGCACGTCGGTGCTCACGCGCCGCTGCACCGTTTCGGCGGTGAACTTGATCGTGTCGCGCGTGGTGGGCGTCAGCACGAGCTTGCCGAGCAGCGATTCCGAATAGACGTCCTGAGGGTTCGACGTCGTGCGCAGCGTGCTCGCGGAATTGTTGCTGCCGCGCGTATCGACCTCGTGGCCGCGCCGGCCGTCGGCGATGATCATCCCCTGCACGCGATCGTTGCCGCCCGCGGCCGACACGGTCGCGCCGATGCTGCGGTCGGCCGAGTCGTAGCTCGGCCGGAACGAGAAGTAATAGGGCTTGTTGTAGATCGACAGCAGGTCGCGCGGATCCTTCGTGATGAAGTTCACCGCGCCGGTCAGGCCGTCGCTGCCGTAAAGCGCGGAGGCCGGCCCGCGCAGGATCTCGATGCGCTTGAGTGTGTCGAGATCGGCGTAGTCGCCGCGGCCCGCTTCGAGCGGACCGAACGAAAACGCATTCGGCAGGCGGATGCCGTCTTCCATCAGCAGCACGCGATTGCCTTCGAGGCCGCGGATGTTGATGCTCGAATCGCCGTCGCGGCCGCCGCCGAGCGCGGCGCTGCCGGGCCGGTACGCGGTGCGGCGCACCGTGACGCCCGGCTCGTAGCGCAGCGCATCCTTGATGTTGGTGGCCTGCTGCTCCTCGAGATCCTCGTCGGTGATCACCGACACCGAAGCCGCCGTGCGGCTCGCGGCCGTGGCGGTACGGGTGGCCGTGACGGTGACGGGGTCGAGCAGCGCCGCATCGCCGCGCGTGGACGCGGCGAGGACGACGGCAGGAGGCGGGGTGGCGCCTTGCGGCGACGAATCGGCGTGAGCCGGGGCGGCGGACAGGCCGAACGCGCCGAACAGCGCGGCGCAGATCGGCCGCCGCGCCAGCGGATAGCAATGCACAGGTGGTCTCCCATTGACGAAAACAAGCCCGAAGGCTGGCTGGGTGACGCGTTCACCTGGCTGGCCCGCCCGCGCGCGGAATGCGGCGAACGGAGAATTGAAAGGCAACTGATAACTTTACCAGTGTAAATGAGAATTATTATCAATACAAGCGAGGGAAGCGGCCGGTGCGGGTGAGCGCTCACCCGCGCGGCTCGGGTAAGCCGCACCGGGAAATTCGGGAGAAACGCGCCGGCCCTAGGCCAGCGCTTCGATGCGGATCAGCAGGTTGCGCGCATGCGCGATGAACGCATCGTGCGTCGCACGATCGCTGTGACTTTCGAGGCCCGCCTGTTCGGCGTAGGCGATCTGTTCGGTGTAGAGGTCGACGAGCGCACGGCGTTCGTCAAGGGGAAGCGCGCGGATCATCGACACGAGCAGCAGTTCCTGCGCGCGAAGCATGCCGGACAGCAATTGAACGTTCATGCCGACCTCCTCGGACGATGCGGCGGCGGGCCGCTCTTTCCATACTAGGCGGTCGGCGTACGCAGTGGAGGCGTGGTGCTTGCGATGATGCGGCGGAAACGTGATTCGATGGCGATGCGTCGGTCAGGTGTGGCAGTGGCAGCGCGCCGCGCGAGCCGAAACTCGCCGCGCGCACCCGTACGTCGCGAACCGAACCGAAACGTGCGGCGGGTGACCGGAATCAGCCGGCTGCCGTTGCGGCCCGAGCATCGCGCACGACCTGCGCGACGCGTTCGACGAACTCGGCATCGACGCTCGACAGCGCTTCGCGCTTGCCGTCGGGCATCTCGACCATCAGGCGATACGTGATGTCTTGCGTGGCCCACGAGAGATAACCGACGACGACGAGCATCACGCCGACGACGAGCGCGGCGCTCGATGCGCCGATGCCGCCTGCAACGGCGGCGGCCGCGCCGATCAGCGAGATCAGCGACGGCACGACGCGGTTCTTCGGAATCTTGACGACGTCGACCTGGCGGATGTCACGCAGTGCGAATACCTGCCCGGCGGCCGACAGGCCGTTGCGCGTGATCATCACGCCGCGTTCGTTGAATGCGTTTTCCATCGTGTGTTGCGTGGACGAAAACGCGCAGCGTAGCAGGTTTCGTTGTTGCGTCAAACGAGACCGACTGCCGCACGATGCGTGCGGGGCGGCCGAAAGGCGGGAGGCGGGTGGAACAACGGGGCGTTCAGAACTGCAACCGGCCGTCGCCGTAAAGCCGGCCCGGCACGTGCGACGCGACGACCTCGGCGATCTCTTCGTCGGTCGATTCGGCCGGCACGATCTGGCGCCGCGCGGGCGCGTCGAGATGCATCGTCCATTCGACGAGCCGGTACGGGCGGCCCCACGGGCGCTGCATTTCGACCGATACGCGGCAGCTCTGGACCGGCATCGAGTGTTGGCACGTCAGAATCGCGTGCAGATGGCTGAAAACGGTATCTTCGATCATCATGGCCTCCGATCCTGTCTTGTGGGCAATCGATGGCGGCGCCGTCGGCATTTAAAAAAAAAAAGCCGCCGATGCTCAGGCGGCCAACAGGGGGGGTGAGAGCATCCTCTCAGCCCAGAATTAAGCGAAACTTAAAAGCACATAAAAAAGCGCCCCGCGTGGAGCGGGGCGCTTCTTGCCGTCGTGATCCGCGAGTTAAGCGGATGCTTTAGAACTTGTGACGGATACCGATACGTGCGGCGATCTGGTTCTTCGAACCCGTGCCCGACGTATTGAAGTAGCTCGTGCTCGAGCCGATCTGCGCTTGCACGCCCTTGCCCGATGCCTGCTGGTACACGACCAGGCCGTACACGTCGGTACGCTTGCTGAGTGCGTAGTCGGCGATACCGTTGACCTGGTTCCAGTGCCACGAATTGCCGCTCTGCGTCGCGTTCGTGTACGTGTAGCCGAGGCCACCCGACAGTGCCGGCGTGAAGGCGTACTTGGCGCCTGCTTCATACGCGTTGTAGAACGTGCCGCCCGCGCCCGAAACGGTCGAGAACTGCGTACGCGTCCACAGCAGCCATGCCGTTGCCGGGCCCCACACGTAGCGGCCACCGACGCCGTACGTGCGCAGGTCGCGGACGTTACCCGTGCTGATGTTCGCGATCGTCGTCGAGAATGCCGGCGACGACTGGCTCGGGAAGCGGATGTCCGTGTAAGCGGCGCCGACCGAGACCGGGCCGTTCGCGTAGTTCAGGCCGAAGCTGTATGCGCGCGACGAGCCTGCGGTCGTCGTCGTGCCCGACGTCGTCGCGGCTGCGCCGGCGAAGTCCGTCGAGTTCGAGAAGCCGTACAACGCGCCGAACGTGAAGCCCGAGTAGTTCGCGCTCTGGAACTTCACGGCGTTGTTGATGCGGCTCGACGTGAGCTGGTCGAGGTCGTTCACGTGGTACGCGTAGTTACCCGCGACCGTGTTGCCGCCCGTCGAGTAGTTCGAGCCGAGGATGTCGGTCGAGAACGAGTACTGACGGCCGAACGTGACCGTGCCGTATTGCGACTGGCTCAGGCCGACGTAAGCCTGGCGACCGAAGATCGCGCCGCCTTGGCCGAGCGTGCCGTTGCCGCTGTTGAAGCCGTTTTCGAGCACGAAGATCGCCTTCAGGCCACCGCCGAGGTCTTCGGTGCCGCGCAGGCCCCAACGGCTGCCTTGGGCAACGCCGTCGTCATACTTGAACAGCTTGCCCGTGCCGCCGTTGGCGGTCTTGCTGTGGTTCACGTAGCTGATACCGGCATCGATGACGCCGTACAGCGTCACGCTGCTTTGTGCGTGCGCCGTGCCGGCCGTTGCTGCCAGGACGGCGATGGTCAACAGTTTCTTGTTCAAAGGATTCTCCGAGCGAATAAATGGCGTGTCCAGTTGCGGTTCCGGCGCTCTCATGGGCGCTTTCACGGACCGGCGGCAACTTTATCGGCGGGCCACGTAATGAATATGACAGCGACTGTCATATGAAGAATGTGTGGTACCGATGCGACACTGAATTCTGCCCGGTTGCGCTATCAGGGGTTATACCGAATTCGGCTGTTATTCGATCCGGAGCAGGAATATGCACATGAAATAAGCTTGGTTTGCGTTGTTCGGGCCCCATGCGACGATCCGTGCCTCAACAACGACACGGGACAAGAGGACACCATGCGACGTTCGATCCTGACCGGCCTCGGCGCACTCGCCGCGGCGCTGGCATTCGCGGCGCCCGGCGCGCACGCCGACCCGCAAACGCTGAAGATCGGCACGATGAGCGGCCCCGACGCGCAGATCTGGACCGAAGTGACGAAGGTCGCCGCGCGCGACGGCCTCGCGATCAAGGTCATCGAATTCAACGACTACGTGCAGCCGAACGCGGCGCTCGACTCCGGCGATCTCGACGCGAACGGCTTCCAGCACCAGCCGTTCCTCGACAGCCAGATCAAGCAGCGCGGCTACAAGATCATCAACGTCGGGCTCACCTACACGGCGCCGATGGGCTTCTATTCGAAGAAGATCAAGTCGCTGAAGGACTTGCCGGTGGGCGCGAAGGTCGGGATCCAGAACGATCCGTCGAACGGCAACCGCGCGCTCCTGCTGCTGCAGAAATACGGCGTGATCAAGCTGAAGCCGGGCGTCGGCACGAACGGCGTGAACGCGACGCCGCTCGACGTCGCCGAGAATCCGAAGAAGATCAAGATCGTCGAACTGGATTCCGCGCAGTTGCCGCGCGCGCTGCCGGATGTCGATGCCGCGTCGATCAACACCGATTACGCGGTGAAGGCGGGGCTCACTCCGGTGAAGGATGCGATCGCGATCGAGGATCTGCGCGGGCCGTATGCGAACCTGATCGCGGTGCGCGCGCAGGACAAGGACAAGCCGTGGGTGAAGAAGCTCGTGGCGGCCTATGAATCGGACGACGTGCGCAAGTTCATCGACCAGAAGTTCGGCGGCGCGATCGTGCCGGCGTTCTGAACGGTCAGGCATCCCGGCCGGCCGGATCGCTGGACATCGACGATCCGGAAAGCAAATCGCCCGCACAAGCGGGCGATTTCGTTGGCGCGCGTTATGGCGCGTTGGCACGCGCCGTGGCCCGGCGCGCGGGCCGCTCGCTCAGGCCGACAGCAGCGAACCCGTGCGGATCGCGGTCGCGCCGGCAATCCGCGCGACTTCCATGCCGGCCGTCGCGAAGCGCACGATCTGGCGCGCGTACAGCACGCCCGACACGCTGCTCTTCAGCGTGATGACGCGATCGGTCAGCGGATCGACGATGTCGGCCACTTCCTGGCCGGCTTCGATCCACGCGCCGACCGGCGTGCGGAACACGATCACGCCCGACACGGGCGCGACGAGCGGATCGGTGCCCGCGAGCGGCGTGGCCGGATGCGCGAGCGGCGGCAGCGGCGCCGGCGTGCCGTCGACGACACCGCGCTCGGTCAGGTATTCGACGATCGCCTGCGCGTCCTTTTCGGCCAGCTCGTACGACACGTCGCGTTCGCTGCGCAGTTCCACCGTGACGGAAATCGCGCCGTTCGGGATCGGGAAGCGATCGCCGAAGCGGTTGCGCAGATCCGACCAGCAGAAGCTGTGGATCTCGTCGAACGGATTGCCGACCGAATTCAGCGCGAGCAGCGACGCCTGCGCGTCGAGATAGCGCGACAGCGGCTCGACGTCCGGCCACAGATCGGGATTGGTGTAGAGATGCATCACCGCATCGCTGTCGCAATGCAGGTCGAGCACGATATCGGCGTCGAACGACAGCTTCTGCAGCGCGAGGCGCTGGGAATCGAGCTCGGTGCGCGGCGCCTGCTCGTCGAGCGCTTCGCGCATCGCGGCGCGCACGGCAACCACGTTGCGCTGGGCGTCGCTCGTGAGCCGGCTTTCGACGCGCGGCAGCACGAGCGCCGCGAGATCGTAGAAATTGCGGTTGAAGTTCTGCATCGAGCCGAGGTCGAAGCGGCCGAGGTGATCGCCGAACACGTGCTGCGACAGGCCGATCGGATTCGGCACGGGCACGATGACGACTTCGCCGCGCAGCTTGCCGGACGTCTCGAGCGCGGCGATCTTGCGGCGCAGCAGCGTGGCGACCAGCATGCCGGGCAGTTCGTCCGCGTGCAGCGACGACTGGATGTAGACCTTCTTGCCGCCGCGCGGGCCGTAGTGGAAGCTCGTGATCTGGCGTTCGGTGCCGACGGCGGGGGAAATCAGCGGATGGGTCTGCGTTTGCATGATGAGGGGAGTGCGGCGCAGCCGCGAATGATCCGGTGTGCGTGGAAGATCGATTGTACGTTGCCTGCGTCGCCCCCATCAAACCGCTACCCGAACCATCTATTTTCTTTTGCGAATCATCGGGTTGGCGCGGAAAAAATAACGCTTCCGGCGCCGCTCGCGCAAAAAAAACGGGCTCCTTGCGGAGCCCGTCTGCACGGATGCGACTCGTGCGCTTGCCGGCGGTGTTACTTGCCGTAGACGTCGAAATCGAAGTACTTCTTCGCGATCTTCGCGTACGTGCCGTCCTTGCGCATGCCGGAGATCGCGCCGTCGATCTTCGCCTTCAGGTCGGTGTCTTCCTTGCGCAGGCCGATGCCGGCGCCATTGCCGAGCGTCTTCGGATCGTCGATATCCTTGCCGGCGAAATCGAAGTTCGCGCCGCGCGGCGTCTTCAGGAAGCCGATCTCGGCTTGCACCGCGTCCTGCAGCGCGCCGTCCAGACGGCCCGAGATCAGGTCGGCGTAGACCTGGTCCTGGTTCTGGTAAGGCACGACGTTCACGCCCTTCGACGCCCAGTAGGTCTTCGCGTAGGTTTCCTGGATCGTGCCCTGCTCGACGCCGACCGTCTTGCCCTTCAGCGATTCGGCCGTCGGCAGCAGGCCGGCGCCCTTCTTCGCGACGAGGCGCGTCGGCGTGTTGAACAGCTTCGCGGAGAACGCGATCTGTTCCTCACGCGCCGGCGTCATCGACATCGACGACAGCACGCCGTCGAACTTGCGGGCCTTCAGCGCCGGGATCATCCCGTCGAAGTCGTTTTCGATCCACACGCACTTCGCGTTGATGCGGCGGCAGATTTCGTTGCCGAGGTCGACGTCGAAGCCGACCACCTTGCCGTCAGCGCCTTTCGATTCGAAAGGCGGGTAGCTTGCGTCGACGCCGAACCGCACGGTCGTCCAGTCCTTCGCATACGCGCTGCCGGCCGATACGGCGAGCAGGGCAACGGTCACAGCCGCAAGAATCTTTTTCACTCGGTGACTCCTCGTTTTGTTCGATGGGTGCGCGGTTGTGCCGCGCCGTAAGCCTTCGGTCCGGCGCGGCTTCGCGTCGGACTGTCCGTTTCGCCCACCCGATGCGGGCGCGCGACGTGCGCAAGATTATCAAGACAAAATACCGGCAGGGCGCCTAGGACAAGCCCCGATACCGGACCCGGCGGTAGCGCGGCGGGGGCGCGACCGTTTCAGACACAGGAACGATTCAACCGAGCGTTTCGTTGACCGCCTGCTGCAGGCACGTGACGAATTGCGAGACGGCGGGCGTGGGCAGCAGGTCGCGCCGCGCGATGATCGACAGGTCGAAGCGCGGCATGCTTTCGTCGAGTTCGGCCGTGCGGATGCCGAGCGGCGCGACCATCGCGGCGAGCGGGCGCGTGAAGCAGCCGATCACGTCCGAGCGCGCGACGAGCCCGAGCGTGACCGCGAACGACATCGGCGATCTCAGCAGGCGCTTCGGCAGCGGCAGGCCGTGTGCTTCGAACATCCCGACCATCACGCTGTGCGGAAACTGTTCGGCGCCGACGGTGACGATCCACTCGGCGTCGAGCAGCTCCTCTAATCGGCGTGCGTGTGCGAGCGGATGGCCTTCGCGCATCACGATGGTGAACTCGGTCGACAGCAGCGGCGACTGCGTGAAATCGCGGTCGAGTGCGGGCACGTGGTGCATCGCAGCGATGTCGAGCGTGCCGTTGCGCAGCTGCGCGAGCGCGTCGGGCACCGTCAATTCCACGAGATGCAGGCTCACGTTCGGCATCGACCGGCGGAATGCCGTCACCGCGTGCGGCAGCGCCGTCAGCGCGATCGACGGCATCGTGCCGACCGCGACGCGCCCCGACATCTCGCCTTTCACGTGCTCGACGGCCTCGACCGTGCGACGGATGTCGCCGAGCAACTGCTCGGCGCGCGGCAGCAGCGCATGGCCGCAGGCGGTCAACTCGACGCCGCGCACGCTGCGCGCGAGCAGCTCCGCGTTGAGCGCCGTTTCGAGTTCGCGGATCGTATGCGTGATCGCGGGCTGCGTGACGCCGAGTTCGCGCGCGGCGGCGCGCAGGCTCTTGTGATGCGCGGCGGACACGAACGCCTGGAGCTGGGCGATGTTCAGGGGGTTGCGGATGCGGGTCATCGATCGGGTCCGGTTGGCGCGACAGTGTGGCGAACGAGGTGGGGCGACGGCGATTTTCGGTAGCGATCCTGATGCTTGCACGCGCGCGGTGTCATGTCGTCGGCTCGACGCATCGCGTGCCGCTGCGCGGGCGGCGGTGACGCTGTGAACATCACGCGCCGGCGCGCGCGCGGAACGCGCGACGATACCGCTGCGGCGATGTGCCGACGACGCGCGCGAACCGCTCGCGAAACGCGGTGACCGAACCGAACCCGGCCTCCGTCGCGACGTGCTCGATCGACAGCTCCGTGACCTCCAGCAACTGCTGCGCATGCCGGACGCGCGCGGTCTGCAGCCATTGCCGCGGCGACGTGCCCGTCTGCTCCTGAAAACGCCGCGTCAGCGTGCGCACGCTCGTCGACGCCTTGCGGGCCATCGCGTCGAGCGTGAGCGGCTTGCGGAGGTTCGCCTGCAGCCAGTCCATCAGGTTTTGCAGTCCGTCGGTGGTGGCCGGCCATTCCGGCGCGATGAACTGCGCCTGTCCACCTTCCCGCACGCGCGGCGCCACCGCGCAGCGTGCGGCGTCGACGGCCACCGCCGCGCCGTAGTCGGCCTGGATCATGTGCAGGCACAGATCGAGGCCGGCCGCCGCGCCGGCCGACGTCAGTATCTGCCCGTTGTCGACGAACAGCACGTTCGGGTCGACCGTCACGCGCGGATAGCGGCGCGCGAGTTCGGCGGCCGCGAGCCAGTGCGTCGTCGCGCGCAGGCCGTCGAGCAGCCCGGCTTCCGCGAGCACGAACGCGCCGCTGCAGATCGACGCGATCCGGCAACCGCGCGCGGCTGCATCGCGCAGGGCGGCAATCGCACGGCGTGACGTGCGTGCGAGCGGCACCGACGTGCCGGGGACGACGATCGTATCGGCGTCGGCGAGCGCATCGAGACGAAACGGGGGCCGCAGTTCGAACAGGTCGCCGGCGACGCGCGGATGCTCGCTGCACACGCGCACGCGGTAGGCCTGTTCGACGCCGGGCGCACGCACGCGCGCGAACGTGTCGCATGCAACGCCCAGATCGAACGGGACGACATCGGGCAAGGCGAGCACGGCGACCGTATGCATGGCGTTCGAGGGTTTGGCCAGAATCCGTCTAAAGATGTCATTTTAGCCAATGGCTCGGGCGCGCACCACACGCGACAATCGCTGCAGACCCACCTGGAGGCACGCCGATGAAACAAGACGACCGCAATGCGTTGCGGAACCTGCAATACCTGTCGTTGCTGGAGGCGACCACGCTCGTCGTGCTGGTGTGCGTCGCCGTTCCGCCCAAGCATCTGGCCGGTTATCCGGTCGCGGTATCGATCATGGGCCCGATTCACGGCATCGCGTTCGCGCTGTACGTGTGGGCGGTCGTCGGCACCGCGTCGAGCGGGCTGTGGAGCAGGGGCGAAGTCGCGCGGCTCGTGCTGTCGGCCGTCGTGCCGTTTGCGGGGCTCGCGAGCGCCGGATGGATCGCACGCAGGCGGCACGCGCGATGATCTACCTGTTGCTCAAGGCCGTACATGTGATCGCCGTCGTCACGTTCGTCGGCGGGCTGCTGATGCTGTCGGTCGGCGTCCGTATCGCCAACCTCGCCGTGCATCGCGCGGTGCGGCGCTGGGATCGCGCGGTGACGGTGCCCGCGCTCGCGCTCGTCTGGATCACGGGCGTGGCGATCGCACTGAATGGGCACTGGTTCGGCGCGGCGTGGCTGTCGGTGAAGCTGGTGGTCGTCGCGGCGCTGTCGGCGCTGCACGGGATCCTGGCCGGCACGCTGCGGCGCATGGAGCGCGACGATCTCGTCGTCGCGCCCGCGTCGTGGCTCGGGCAGGCGGCGGGTGCGGTCGTGGTCGCGATGGGGATTGTCGTCGGGCTGGTCGTGATCAAGCCGTTCTGACGCGTTGCGACTAAGCCAGCGCCATCTCGACCGCCGCCAGCGTGCGTCGCCTGATCCAGCCGCTCCCCAGCCGGATCGCGAGCCAGTACGGCATGAACAGCCACCGCGTGCGTGCGGTCGGACAGTGGACGAAGGTTTCCGTGCGCAGCACGCGCGCGCCGGATGCGAGCCCGACGACCTCGAACCGGAGCACCAGCTTCGCATCGCGCGGGTCGTTGTGCTGCACGAACGCCGCTGCATCGGCGATCGCTCGCACGTCGGGCGCCGGGCGCCAGAAGCGTCCGACGAGGCCGAGCGACAGCGACGTGTCGTCGCGGCGAAGCAGCGTAAACGTGTCGAAGCCGAAGCGCGCGCGTTCGTTGCGGGCCGGTCCGTTGCGGAGCGTGCCGATGACCGACGCCGGGAATTCGCGCGCCCTCAGCAGCGCGTCGATGACCGGATCGGCGCGCATGTCGAGCGATGCGACGGTGTCGATGATGCGCGCGGGCGGCGCGCCGATCGGCTGCGATTCATGCACCTCGTGGAAGCCGAACGACGGAATGAACGGCGGCTTGCGCGCCGAGGTCCGGGTACTCGATTCGGAGACGATGCCGAGCGGGTTCATGGCGGCTCCTGAAGGCAAAACGCGATCGTAGCACCGGGCACGGATTCGCGTCGCGCCACTTCCGCATCAACAAAAAAAGCCTGGAAACTCGCGTTCCCAGGCTTGGAGACCATCAACGATGATGGTGGAGGAGACGTTGTCGTCCCGATGCGCGCCGCCCTTCTGCAGGCGACGTCGCGCATGACCCGCGGTCAGATTGCCCAGCCGCCCAGATAGAAGGTGACGAGCACGGCCGCGATGAGCACGGTACCGACGTTGAGCTTGCGGAATTCGCCGCTGGCGATGCGGCCGATCACGAGCGTCGAGAAGCCGAGCATGATGCCCGTCACGATGTTCGCGGTCAGCACGATGAACACGGCACACACGAGGCCCGACATCGCGTCGACCATGTCGTCCATGTGCAGTTTGCTCACGCTGCTGAGCATCAGCAGGCCGACGTACATCAGTGCCGGGGCCGTGGCGTACGACGGCACGAGGCCCGCGAGCGGCGAGAAGAACATCACGACGAGGAACAGCAGGCCGACCACGGCTGCCGCGAGGCCCGTCTTCGCGCCGGCGGCCACGCCGACGCTCGACTCGATGTAGGCCGCCGCCGGCGCGCCGCCGAGGAAACCGGAAAAGATCGAGCTGAGCGAATCGGCGGTCAGCGCGCGGCCGCCGTTGATGATGCGGCCGTTCTCGTCGAGCTGGCCGGCTTGTCCGGCAACCGCGCGGATCGTGCCGGTCGCGTCGAACACGGCGGTCATCACCAGCGCCAGCACGCTCGGCAGCACGGCCATCGACAGCGCGCCCTTGATGTCCATCGCGCCGATCAGCGACGCATGGCCCGGTGCGCTCAGCGACGGCAGCGCGAAGATGCCGTGGTACTTCACGGTCGGATCGAACACGAGGCCGAACACCGAGATCGCGATCACGACGAGCAGGATGCCGCCCGGCACGCGACGCTTCTCGAGGCCGAAGATCGCGGCGAGGCCGACGACCGACATGATGACCGGGAACGCGGTGATCTGGCCGAGCGAGACCGGCAGGCCGGCGCCCGGGTTCTTGATCACGAGGCCGACGTCGTTCGACGCGATCAGCAGCAGGAACAGGCCGATGCCGATGCCCGTGCCGTGCGCGACGCCCGCGGGCAGATTGCGCAGGATCCACGAGCGCACGCCGGTGACCGAGATGCCCGTGAACACGAGACCCATCAGGAACACGGCGCCGAGCGCGACCGTCGGATGCAGCCCCTTGCCGAGCACGAGGCCGAACGCGGTGAACGCGGTCAGCGAGATCGCGCAGCCGATCGCGATCGGCAGCTTCGCCCACAGGCCCATCAACAACGAACCGAACGCGGTGGTGAGGCAGACCGCGACGAACACGGCGCTCGTGTCGAAGCCGGCCTTGCCGAACATGCCGGGCACGACGAATACGGAATAGACCATCGCGAGGAAGGTGGTCACGCCCGCAACGATCTCGCGGCGCTGCGTGCTGCCGCGCGACGAAATGCCGAAGTACCGGTCGATGACTCCCTTGGTGCCAAAGTCAGTTTCTTCCGCGCCGACGCCGACCGTCGGCTGCACCGGGGTATCACTCATGAGCTTGCTCCTTTATCAGCATGCTGAAACGGCCCGTAGCGAACCGTCGTCAGGGTGTCTCGAATCTAGTTGGGATTGTCGGCAACGTCGTGGGGACGAATGACGCGTGATCCATGTCGTCATGCACGCATCGAAACGATCGCGAGTGTGTCGCGTCGTACGACGCGTGGTGTGGTCGACCCCGTCACGTGTGCTTTGCCGTAGCGAAGGTTAGGCGAACCGCCCATCACGTCCCATTGGGCGAAAAGCATGCAGCGCATGTCGCAGCGCTTATATCGGCGTGAAACGGGACTCCGTCGCGACGAAACGCGTGTATACGCCTAGTTGGAATCCGTTAAGGCGATTATTCGAATGCGGGATCGGCGGGCAGGGCAGGTGCGGGTGGGTCATCAAATATTACGAACTGCCTTCGATGCGGCTGTCGAGGCTGGTGGAAACGGCCGCGCATGCGGCGATTCTCCGGTGCGGGCAACCTGCATTCGGACGATCTCGCCGTCGCGCGTGCGCGGTTCTCGGGCCCGCGCCGGCCTCAATTGTGCGCGAGACGCTCGAGATATGCGCAGAACATGTCGGCCATGGCCGTCGAATACGCGTCGATTTCCGCCGGCGTGCGCTCGTGTTCCGAAAACGCCTTGCCGCCGGCGGTAAGCGTGGTGGTGATCAGGTCGCACGCGACGGCGAGCGTCGCGTCGGGCACTTCGGGCAGCGCCTCCCGCATGAACGCACGGAAGATGACGGTGCCCGCCGCCCTTATTTCCTGCGCCTCGGGCGCGTCGCGATAGAGCGGCGCGGCGTCGTCGAGCGCGATGCGCATCCGCGCCTCGTCGCATTCCGAACGAATGAACGCGTGGACGACCGTGCGCAGCCGCTCGGGCGGCGCTTGTCGAGCGTCCTCCAGCATGCCGCGCAGCATCTCGGCCGTCTGCCGCCATTCGTCGTGCTGGAGCCGGAACAGCACGGATGCCTTGTTCGGGAAGTACTGATACAGCGAGCCGACGCTCACGCCAGCCCGCTCGGCGACCCGCGCCATCGTGAAGCGCTGCGCGCCTTCGCTGGCCAAAACCTGAACAGCGGCCTGCAGCACGTCCTCGACGAGACGGGTCGAGCGGGCCTGCCGAGGCTGTTTGCGCGTGGCGATCCGGGGGTTTCGGCGGTCGGTCATGAGCGGTTTGCCAATGCGAATAGTAAAACCTGAATAGTTCGTCATATTCTAGTCGGGTGCAACGACGCACTCAACCCGATACCGGAGATACGCATGACTACCCTGACGCTCGACCCGCTGGCTTCGCTGCTGGCGCGCCTGTTCGACGAAGCCGACGCATCGTCGCCCGCGACGAACCCGGACTTTGCCGACCTGTCGCACGACGAGCACGCGCGGCTGATGCGCAGCAAGACCGACTACACCGATTTCTATGCGCGCCTGAAGGACTATCCGCTCGCCGTGTCGCGCGAGACGGGCACGCTGCTGTACATGCTCGCGCGCAGCGGCGGCGCGCGGGCGATCGTCGAATTCGGCACGTCGTTCGGCATTTCGACGCTGCATCTCGCGGCCGCGCTGCGCGACAACGGCGGTGGCCGGTTGATCACGAGCGAGTTCGAGCCGTCGAAGGTCGTGCGCGCGCGGGCGAACCTGGCCGCGGCCGGGCTCGCCGATCTCGTGGAGATTCGCGAGGGCGATGCGCTGCGCACGCTGGCGACCGATCTTCCGGAAACGGTCGACCTGCTGCTGCTCGACGGCGCGAAGGCGTTGTATCCGGAGATTCTCGCGCGGGTCGAACCGCGGCTCAGGCCGGGCGCGTTCGTCGTTGCCGACAACGCGGAATACAGCCCCGACTACCTCGCTTACGTGCGCGCGCCGGAAAACGGCTATCTGTCGGTGCCGTTCGGCGGCGATGTCGAGTTGTCGATGCGGATCGGCTGAGCGCGTTTTGTAGCCGGAACGATGGTGTCGACGATGTCACGCTTCCATTCACTAAAAATAGGAAAACTGAATAAATGGAGGCGGGACGGCAAGCGCCGGGACGGCACGCATTGCTTCGGACGCCGCGCGCGTTACTTCAGGAACACGTACCGCGCGAAGTACGGGAAACGGCCGACCGCATGCTCGGTCGTGCAGGTTGCTGCCGGCGGCGTGCCGCCCGACGTATCGAGCCGCTGCACGAAGCGCACGCCGGCCAGCGTGCCCGTTGCAGCGGGCGTCGCGGCGAGCAGCAACTGAGGAACGCTGCCCGAGCGCGCGCTCGGCGCTTCCGCGAGTTTCTTGCCGGTAATGCGGCTGCCGTCGAGCGCTTCCCACGACGGCCCCGCGCCGTGCCGGATGACGAGCGCGCCGTTGCCGTCGAACAGCATCGCTTCCGGGCGCTGGAATGCCCACGCGAGCCGGTGTTCGGCATCGTATTCGCATGCGTAGATCTGCACGCCGGTCGCGGTGGTCGACAGTACCGGCGTTGCCGGCTCGGGCGGCGCGAGATTGCCGGCGTCGTCCGCATAAGTCGGCGCGGCGAAGGCCGCGAAGGAAAGGCCGGCCGCGAGGGCCAGCAGCATGTCGCGTTTCGGGGAGCGGCTTGGCATGGCGGGGCATCCTTTCAGGTCGGGGGACGGTCGTGCGGCGTCGAACCCGTAAACCTTAGACGCCGATTGCGCAGGCTGCAATTCGGAAAGGACAATCGCGGCGATAGTCGCCGCGATCGCGATGGAACCGATGCGCGCGGCCGCTCGCCGCGGCGGTCGCGTGCAAGCGGCTCAGGACGCTCAGGCCGCGCCGGTCGGCGTCGGCGCGTGTGCGGCGATCAGGCGCTCGGCCTTCAGCGCGTCCCACAGTTCGGCCGGAATCGGCGCCGCGGCAAGCCGCAGGTTCTCGTCGATGCGATCGGGCCGGCTCGCGCCGGGGATCACGGCCGCGACGGCCGGATGCGCGAGCGAGAACTGCAGCGCCACCGCACGCACATCGACGCCGAAACGTTCGCTGACCTGCCGGATGCGTGCGACGCGGTCGAGCATGTCCTGCGTGGCCGGCTGGTATTCGAAGTGGGTGCCGCCGGCGAGCACGCCGGAGTTGTACGGACCGCCGACGATGATGCCGAGCCCGCGCGCGACGCTTGCCGGCATCAGTCGTTCGAGCGCGCCCGCATGGTCGAGCAGCGTGTAGCGGCCGGCCAGCAGGAAGCCGTCGGGATCCGAGCGTTCGAGCGCGAGCTCGCACGGCTCGATGCGGTTCACGCCGAGGCCCCAGCCCTTGATGACCTTCTCGTCGCGCAGGCGCGTGAGCGCCTTCGCCGCGCCCGACATCGCGACGTCGAACACGTCGAGCCAGCGTTCGCCGTGGAAGTCGATCGCCGGATCGTGGATCCACACGGTGTCGAGCCGGTCGGTGCGCAGCCGCGTGAGGCTCGCGTCGATCGAGCGCAGCGTGCCGTCCTCGCTGTAGTCGTAGACGATCTTGTTCGGCAGGCCATGGCGGAACAGGCCGCCCTTTTCGCCGAGATCGCGTTGCGACGCGTCCTCGTGTTCGTCGAGGACGAGCCGGCCGACCTTGGTGCCGAGCGAATAGGCGTCGCGCGGACGGCCGGCGAGCGCTTCGCCTAGGCGCAGCTCGGCGAGGCCGGCGCCGTACAGCGGCGCGGCGTCGAAGTAGCGGATGCCGCTTTCCCAAGCCGCGTCGACCGTGGCCAGTGCTTCTTCGTTCGGGATGTCGCGATACATGTTGCCCAGCGGCGCGGTGCCGAATCCCAGGCGGGAAGGGAGCGTGATTCTCATGTTGAAATCCTGTGGGTCGTTTACGCCGCGGCTTGCGCGAGCGTCGGATAGTCGGTCAGGCCTGACGCACCGCCGCCGAACAGCGTGTTGCGGTCGTGCGGCGTGAGCGCGGCCCCGGTGCGCAGGCGCTCGGGCAGGTCGGGGTTCGCGACGAACGGGCGGCCGAATGCGACGAGGTCGGCCCAGCCGGCGGCGATCGCGTCGCGCGCACGCTCGGCGGTGTATGCGCCGGCGTAGATCAGCACGCCCGGGTACGCGGCGCGCAGTTGCTGCTTGAATGCGACCGGCATCAGCGGGGCGTCGTCCCAGTCGGCTTCCGCGATGTGCAGGTAGCCGACGCCGAGTTCGCCGAGCAGCGTCGCGGCGGCGAGGTAGGTCGTTTCCGGATCGTCGTCGACGCAGCCGTTCAGCGTGGTCAGCGGCGCGAGGCGGACGCCGACGCGCGATGCGTCGCCGGTGCCTTCGATCAGCGCCTGCGCGACTTCGCGCAGGAAGCGCAGCCGGTTTTCCAGCGAGCCGCCGTACGCGTCGGTGCGCGTGTTCGCGTTCGAGTCGATGAACTGGTTCACGAGATAGCCGTTCGCGCCTTGCAGCTCGACGCCGTCGAAGCCGGCTTCGATCGCGTTGCGCGCGGCGGCGCGGTACTGATCGACGATCTCGCGGATTTCGTCGATCGTCAGCGCGCGCGGCTCGGACGCCTGTACGAAGCCCGGCGTGCTGCCGTCTTCACCGGCGACGAACACGTTCACGCCCTTCGCCTGGATCGGCGACGACGACACGGGTTGCCGGCCACCGAGCAGGCTCGTGTGGCTCAGCCGGCCGACGTGCCACAGCTGCGCGAAGATGCGGCCGTGCGCGGCGTGGACGGCGTCGGTTACCTTGCGCCAGCCGGCGACCTGCGACGGCGTGTGAATGCCGGGCGTCCATGCGTAGCCCTTGCCGAGCGGCGCGATATACGTGCCTTCGCTGACGATCAGGCCCGCGCTCGCGCGTTGCGCGTAATACGCGGCCATCAGGTCGTTGGCTTCATCGCCGGGCTGGGTGGCGCGGGAGCGCGTCATCGGCGGCATCACGATGCGGTTCGGCAGCGTCAGTGCGCCGAGTCGAAGCGGTTGAAACAGCGGGTCCTGGGTCATGATGAAATCCTGTCGGTGCCGCGGCCGGCTGGCCGCGGACGGTTCCAATGTCGAATGGCGGGCGGCGTGCTCAGTCCCACGTCGGCGCGAGGCCGGCCGGGTCGACTTCGCGGCCGTTGCGTTCGAGCGCGGCGATTTGCGCCATGTCTTCGTCGGTCAGGCGCAGCGTCTGCGCGAGCAGGTTGCTCGCGAGGTTCTCGCGCTTCGTCGACGACGGAATCACCGAATAGCCGAGCCCCAGCGCCCACGCGAGTGCGACCTGCGCGGGCGTCGCGTCATGACGTTGCGCGATTGCGCCGATCACCGGGTCGCCGAGCACCTTGCCGTATGCGAGCGTCATGTACGACGTCACGTGGATGCCTTCGCCGTTCAGGAACTCGACGAGCTTGCGGTTCTGCAGGTACGGGCTCAGTTCGATCTGGTTCGTCGCGATCGCGTCCTTGCCGACGGCCGCGATCGCTTGCTTCGTCAGTTCGATGTTGAAGTTCGAGATGCCGATCCGGCGCGTGAGGCCCTTCGCCTTCGCGTCGGCGAGCGCGGTCATGAACGTGTCGAGCGCGACGCCGTTGTCCGGGGCCGGCCAGTGGATCAGCGTCAGGTCGACATGATCGGTGCGCAGCTTGCGCAGGCTCTCTTCGAGGCTCGGCACGAGCTTGTCCGGCGCGTAGTTGTCGACCCAGATCTTGGTGGTCAGGAACAGGTCGTCGCGGCGTACGCCCGACGCGGCGATCGCTGCGCCGACTTCGGCCTCGTTGCCGTAGATCTGCGCGGTGTCGATCGCGCGGTAGCCGACGTCGAGGCCGTCGTGGACCGAGTCGATGACGACCTGGCCTTGCAGGCGGAAAGTGCCGAGGCCGAATGCGGGAATCTTGCTCATCGTGTGCTCCTGGGAGAGGGGGGCGGTTGCGGTATGTGAGTCATTCTGGCGCTTCAGACTGATGAGATAAACGCCGTTAGAGGTCAAAAATATTTGATCTGAAATCAAATATCGATCGTGACGCGGACCCGCTGCGGGCCGATGCCGGCTTCATGCCGAGCGTGCTTGCACGTTCGCGTTCGGATGGAATGCCGGCAGCACGTCCGCTGCGATCTCGGCCATCGTCTCGTCGAGCGGGCGACGGTTGCGGCGGAAATGCAGGCCGATGTGCCGCACGCCCGCGTCGCGCATCGCCGCGAGTTCTTCCGCCAGCGCGAGGCGTCCCGCGCGGGCGCCGAAGCGGTGCCGCTGCAACGGCTCGTGCGGGTCGTCCGCGAGGTCGAGGTGGATGAAGCTCACGTACGGCTTGCCGCCGGCCACGGCGCGCCAGTTCGCGGCGCGCTGCGCGTGGTCGGCCGGCGTGCCCGGATACGCGAGGCAGCCGTCCATGTGTGCGCCGATCCATGCGGGCGTCTGCTGCGCGAGGCCCGCGACGAATAGCGGCACCGGCGACCGGGCGACGGGCAGCACGTCGAGGCCGGGCGGCAGGTGAGCGCGCGCGCCGTCGCGCAGCAACGCGACCTGGTCGCGGAAGTTCGCGCCGCGCGACGCGAAATCGCGGCCGAACAGCGGATATTCGACGGGCCGGTCGCCGCTCGCGACGCCGAGCAGCAGGCGCCCACCGCTCAGTTCCTGGATCGTCGCGACCGATTTCAGCGTCAGCAGCGGCTCGCGCAGCGGCAGCACGACGGCCGCCGTGCCGAGCAGGATGTTGCGCGTGATGCCGGCGAGGTAGCCGAGATACGAGAACGTTTCGTACACCTGCGCGGCGTCGCCGAACGACGGGTCGTACACCGGTACGTCGCGCACCCAGAGTGCGCGGAAACCGAGCGTATCGGCCAGCTGCGCGAGCTCCGCGCGGATTTCCAGGTCGGGCACGCCGGGGCGGCGGCCGTCACGCTGACGCTTCGCGTCGCCGGCCGGCGACCAGTCGTTGTCGAGCGGCAGTTCGATGCCGACGCTGAAGCCGCCGTCGGCGAGTGTGTCGAGTGAAGTGGGCATGGTCGGGCTCCGTTCAGACTGCGCGCAGGCTGCCTTCGAGCCGGTGAAAATCGAGCGACGACGCGGTGAAGAACGCGCGCGACGTGCCGGCGGCGAAATCGTCGAGGTGCACGACCGTCGCGCGGTCGGCTTCCTGCCACGAGATCGCATAGGTCTCGCCGGCGACGTGCTGCCACGTGCACGCGACTTCGCCTTTCGCGCCGGCGTACGCGCCTTCGGTGATCTCGTAGCGCATGCGGCGGCCATCCTCGTCATACGCGTTGAGCGCGGTGAGGCCGTCGTAGCGAACTTCGAATGTCTTGCCCGCGAACGGCGGACGTCGGGTCGATGCGTTCATGCCGGTGAGCTCCTGCAAGTGGGTAGCGTTCAATGGGCGAGTTCGACGGGTTCGGCCGTGCGTGCTGGCAGCCCGTGGTGACGGTCGAGACGGCCGCTCAGTGCCGTGAGCGCGAACGCGCCGAGCGTGACGACGGCGGCGATCCACGGCGTGTGGCCGAGGCCGACGTTCGCGACGATCAGGCCGCCGAGCGACGAGCCGCCGGCAACGCCGAGGTTGAACGCGGCGATGTTGAAGCCCGACGCGACGTCGGTGGCGTCGGGCGCGAAGTGGCGTGCTTGCTTGACCACGTACACCTGCAGCCCCGGCACGTTGCCGAATGCGACCGCGCCCCACGCAAGCATCGTCAGCACTGCGAGCCATTTGACGTGGATCGTGAAGGTCAGCGCGAGCAGCACAATCGCGAGCAGCAGGAAGATCCGTTTGAGCGCCTTCACGGGGCCGACGGCATCCGCGAGCTTGCCGCCCCACACGTTGCCGAACGCAACCGACACGCCATAACCGACGAGCACGAGGCTGACTTGCGACGGCGTGAAGCCGGCGATCCGTTCGAGCAGCGGCGCCATGTACGTGAATGCGATCAGCGAGCCGCCGTAGCCGACGGCCGTCATCGCATAGACGAGCAGCAGGCGCGGCTGCGCGAGCACGCGGAGCTGGCGGGCGAGCGGCGCCGGTGGCGTTTGCGGCAGCCCGCGCGGCACGAAAATGACCGCGCCGACGAACGCGACGAGGCCGAACAGCGCGACGATCAGGAACGTCGCGCGCCAGCCGAAGTGCTGGCCGATGAAGGTGCCGAGCGGAATGCCGGCGACGAACGCGACGGTCATCCCGCTGAACATCGTCGCGATCGCGCTGGCCGCCTTGTCCTTCGGCACCAGCGTGGTCGCGATGATCGAGCCGACGGAGAAGAACACGCCGTGCGCGAGGCCGGTGAGGATGCGCGCGACGACCAGCGATTCGTAGCCGGGCGCTTGCCACGCGACGAGGTTGCCGACGGTGAACAGCGCCATCAGCGCGGCGAGCAGCGTCTTGCGCGGCACGCGGCCGGTGAGCGCGGTGAGGAGCGGCGCGCCGATGGCGACGCTCAGCGCGTACAGGCTGACGAGCAGGCCGGCCGACGGCAGGCCGACGCCGAGGTCGGCGCCGATCGTCGGAATCAGCCCGACGATCACGAACTCGGTGGTGCCGATGGCAAAGGCGCTGAGGGTCAGCGCAAGCAGGGCGAGGGGCATGGCGGGATCCAGGTTCCAGTGACGATGGATCGCAGTGTGGCGCCTTTACTTTTGCGGAAAAACTGGTCTATAAACCAAATTGTTTTGATTTCAGATCAACAATGAAAATCACGCTCGACGAACTCCAGGCCTTTGCCGCCGTGGTCGACACCGGCTCGATCACCGCTGCCGCGCAGCAGCTCGACGTCACCGTATCGGCGGCGAGCCGCACGCTCGCGCGGCTCGAGGAGAAGCTGAAGACCACGCTGCTGCGCCGGACCACGCGCCGGCTCGAACTGACCGAGGAAGGGCGCGCGTTCCTGCAGGATGCGCGCGCGATCATCGAATCGGTCGAGAACGCGGAGGAGCAGATGCTCGCACGGCGCGAGATGCCGTCGGGGCGCCTGCGCGTCGACGCCGCGACGCCGTTCATGCTGCACGTGATCGTGCCGCTCGTGCGCGGCTACCGCGAACGCTTCCCGAAAGTCGAGCTGGAGCTGAACAGCAACGAGGGCATCATCGACCTGCTGGAGCGGCGCACCGACGTCGCGATCCGGATCGGCCGGCTGAAGGATTCGACGCTGCACAGCCGGCGCATCGGCAACAGCCGGCTGCGCATCCTCGCGAGCCCCGCGTATGTCGAAGCGCACGGCCTGCCGCGCAAGGTCGAGGATCTCGACAAGCACACGCTGCTCGGCTTCACGCAGCCCGAATCGCTGAACGTGTGGCCGATCCTCGGCACCGACGGCGAGCCGTGCCGCATCGAGCCGGGCATCTGGTCGTCGAGCGGCGAGACGCTGCGGCAGCTCGCGCTGGACGGCGCGGGCATCGTCTGCCTGTCGGATTTCATGACCGCGCAGGATCGCGAAACGGGGCGGCTCGTGCAGGTGCTCGCGCGCCAGACGCTCGACGTCGAGCAGCCGATCCATGCGGTGTATTACCGCAATACCGCGATTTCGTCGCGGATCGCATCGTTCGTCGACTACATGATCGAGGTGCTCGGCGGCAGCAGCGGCAACGATGCGCCGGCGCGGCGCAAGGCCGCGTGGATGGGGCCGCGGTAGCGGCGGCAGACCTGCGTGGGAAGACGGGGCGGGCGCCGCCCCGGGTGGCCCGATCGGGCCGGCGTGCCGCGCGGGCGGCACGCCGTTTTGCTTGCGGTTACGCTTCTTCGGACCAGGACATGCCGTCGCGCGCGAGCAGCGCCGACGAGGCCGCGGGCCCGAACGTGCCGGCCGTGTACAGGCGCGGCCGATCGCCGAGCTGCTTCCAGCCGTCGAGGATCGGCTCTGCCCACGACCACGCGGCCTCGAGTTCGTCGCGGCGCATGAAGTGCGTGAGGCGGCCGCGGATCACGTCGATCAGCAGCCGTTCGTACGCTTCCGCGCGCCGCTCCGGAATCGCCTGCTGCAGGTCGAGGTTCAGGTTTACCGGCACCATGTTCATCCCGCTGCCCGGCTCCTTCGCGAGCATCTGCAGCTGGATCGACTCTTCCGGCTGGAGCTGGATCACGAGGCGGTTGCTGTAGTGGCGCGGGCCGGTCGGGATGATCGAGAACGGCATGTCCGCGAACTCGATCACGATTTCCGACTGGCGACGCTGCAGCCGCTTGCCCGTGCGCAGGAAGAACGGCACGTTCGCCCAGCGCCAGTTGTTGATGTGCGCGCGCAGCGCGACGAAGGTTTCCGCGCGGCTGTCCGCCGGCACGTTGTCTTCCTCGAGATAGCCCTTGACCGGCTGGCCGTCGACCGCGCCGGCCGTGTACTGGCCGCGCACCGTGTCGCGCGCGACGTCCGACACCGTCATCGGTCGCAGCGAGCGCAGCACCTTCAGCTTCTCGTCGCGCACCGCGTCCGGGTCGAGCGACACGGGCGGCTCCATCGCGACGATGCACAGCAGCTGCAGCAGGTGGTTCTGCACCATGTCGCGCAGCGCGCCGGTATGGTCGTAGAAGCCCGCGCGGCTGCCGACGCCGACCGTCTCCGCCACCGTGATCTGCACGCTGCGGATGCTCGGCGCCTGCCACAGCGGCCCGAAGATCGGGTTGCCGAAGCGCAGCACCATCAGGTTCTGCACGGTTTCCTTGCCGAGATAGTGGTCGATCCGATAGATCTGCGATTCCTCGAAGTGCTTGCCGACCGCGTCGTTGATCGCCTTCGCGGACGCGAGATCGTGGCCGAGCGGCTTTTCGAGGACGACGCGCGAGCGCGCGTCGACGAGGCGCGCGGCTGACAGGTTGTCGCAGATCGTCGTGAACAGCTCCGGCGACGTCGACAGGTAGAACACGCGAATGGCATCGCCACGCGCCGCTTCGGCGAGCCGCAGGTAGTCGTCCGGCGCGTTCACGTCGATCAGCACGTACTTGAACAGGTCGAGGAAACGGCTCCACGCTTCGGCGTCGAACGCCTTCTCGTCGATGAACGGGCGCGACTGCTCGTCCATGAACTTGCGATAGCCGTCGATGCCCCAGTCGCGGCGGCCGACGGCGATGATGCGCGTCTCGGGCGGAAGGTTGCAGTGCAGGTGCGCCATATACAGCGCGGGCAACAGCTTGCGGGCGGCCAGGTCGCCGCCGCCGCCGAAAATGATCATGTCGACGGGCCGGTCGGCCGCGGTCTGGGTAGGCTGATTCGTCATGGGAGGTTCGCGGTTTGAAACGGTGAACGTGAAACGAACGTCGAAGGCATCGGGCGCCGGCTGGCCGGCGCCGGTACGGCAAAACGCTAATAGTGCACGGTTTTGATGGATTGTGTATGCGTACCCCCGATGTGTAACAGGGCTTGCATCGTCCCGATCGTCTTGATTATGATTGAGCGCTCACTCATTAAAGGGATCGAACGTGGCCCGACCGCGCAGTCCCGACAAGCACGAAGCCATCCTCGCCGCCGCCGCCCGCGCGCTCGCCGAGGACGGCGCAACCGCGACGACCGCGCGCATCGCGCGGCTCGCCGGCGTGGCGGAGGGCACGGTGTTCACCTATTTCGAGACCAAGGACGCATTGCTGAACGCGCTGTACGTGAGCCTGAAGGCCGAGATGCGCGACGCGATGATGACCGGGTTTCCGGAAGGCGCGCCGGCCGAGCAGGCCGTGCGGCACGCGTGGAGCGGCTACGTGTCGTGGGGCGTCGAGAATCCGGACGGGCGGCGCGCGCTGCAGCAGCTCGGCGTGAGCGGGCGTATCGACGACGCGCATCGCGCGGCCGGGGCCGAAGGCTTCGGCACGATCCGCTCGCTGCTGCAGGAGCAGATCGTCGCGTCGCGCGGGCTGACGGCCGACGAAGCGCACGCGTTCTGCGCGGCGCTGTTTACGTCGATCGCGGAAACGGCGATGGAGTCGGTCGCGCGTGATCCGGCACGGGCCGATGCGTACCGGGAAGCCGGGTTTCGCGCGCTGTGGGCCGTGCTGCACGCGGTGTGAGCGGGTGGCGCTGGAGGGCGTGAAGCCCGGGTTGCCTGCGTAGCCGAACGATTTTGGCAGGGCGATGCATCGCGCGAGTCGCGTACGTATCGTCGTTATTAATGAGTGAGTAATCATTCATTTTGTATTTTCAAGGAGCAGCAAAATGTCGAAAGTCTGGCTGTTAACAGGGGCCGCGCGCGGCCTGGGGCGTGCGATTTCGGAAGCCGTGCTGGCGGCGGGCGACCGGCTGGTGGCCGGTGCGCGCGATACGTCACGGCTTGCCGACCTGGCCGAGCGTTACGGCGACCGCCTGTTGCCGATCGCGCTCGACGTCACCGACGAGGCGGCGGCCGCGCAGGCGGTGGCGGCGGCACGCGAAAGGTTCGGCCGCATCGACGTGCTGGTGAACAACGCGGGTTACGGCCATACGGCGCCGTTCGAGCAGATGGGCGCTGACGACTTCCGCGACCAGATCGAAACGAACCTGTTCGGCGTAGTCAACCTGACGCGCGCGGTGTTGCCGTCGATGCGCGCGCAGCGCTCGGGCCACATCTTCCAGGTGTCGTCGGTCGGCGGACGCACGTCGACGGCCGGCTTGTCCGCGTATCAGGCGGCGAAATGGGCGGTGGGCGGGTTCAGCGACGTGCTGTCGAAAGAGGTCGCGCCGTTCGGCGTGCGCGTCTGCACGCTCGAACCGGGCGGGATGCGGACCGACTGGGCCGCGCAGGCGAAGCGCGGCATCGACGGCATGCTGCCCGACTATCAGCCGTCGGTCGGGAAGATTCTCGAACTGCTCGGCGCATATGGCGGCCATGAGATCGGCGACCCGGTGCGGATCGCGAAGCTGATCGTCGAGCTGTCGCGTCGCGACGACGTGCCGATGCGCCTGCTGCTCGGCGGCGACGCGCTGTTCGTGTGCGAGCAGGCCGAAACGCAGCGCGCGGAAGAAGCGGCGCGGTGGCGCGATACGACGCTGTCCACGCAGTTTCCGGATGCGAAGCTGCCGGCCGGGCTGGATGCGTTGAAGCGCGTGTAGCGAGCGCGGCCATGCACCGCTCGTGCAGCGGCGCGGGCCGTGCGCGCCGTGCGTAACGGCAACTCTGATGCGAGCAGCCGGACAAGCGGATACCGGCCACCGTGACGGGGCGCGATACATGTCATCTCCGATTAGATCTGGATACGTTTTCTCGATTAGATGTGGATACTGTGTTGAAACGCTCATGTAGCACGGGCCTCCGTGGGTCAATGAACGTAAAGGAACTCGCCTTATTGGAGGAAGGCGGGTGGCCGATGAAGTGAAACTGGACTTTCAATTAGATGCGGAGACGGCACACGGAAGCCCGTCCGACGGGACATGCATAAAATGGGGCGAAGTGCTCCGTTTCGATCCGATCAAAGATGCGCCCCGCCGTCGCGGTACGGACGGGCCGGAGTTTATTTAGTGCGGAGGTAAGCTTCCTCGACATGCCGAGCGGCGGCTGCCAATGGATCGTCGTCGCCCCATTCATCCCCGACATCCCGTTCGAGGTGTGACGACGGCGTCGTTACCGAAGTGGTCGCTGGCAGGTTGTATGCCGCCCGCTGAACTTCGTCCAATGCGTGCTCACGAACTGCCGCGCCACCTTTCCTCGCTTGCGCTTTGCTTGCACCCACAGCGCCTGCGTAACTATTGCCGCGACCACGCTCGATTGCGTCGATTCGCTCCTGTTGCGTGGTTTTCAGTCGGCCAGAATGCTTCGCACGTGCCGTTTGAAGGTCATTTCTGAGAATATTTTCATCGCGAGTAGTAGCCTCAAGCTGTATCCAACTTCCTTCGCCGAAACGTCGCTTATCCTCGTCAATCATCTCGATTTCAAAGACCCTTTTGTCCGGCCCCCTGCAAAGGAGTGTTCGAGAGATCTGGACGGTGCGCTTGATTTCGACCGTCAGACGCCTCTTTATTGGATGCCTGGAGTGGGCTGTCGCAATTTCCACAAGCTCGGGAGAGCTATAGCGTACGTTCTTGTATCGAACGCGGCCTCGCCCGCAGGTCGCTTCATGCCACCGAAGGAATGCGTCGAATACCTCTTCGGGGGGCCACACTCGCGCAGCCTGACCACGACGAAGCTTTTGATAATAATCGTGGAGCTCAACTGGAGTTACTAGCTGCGCCATCGTTTGCGTGCGCAAGTGAGACCGATCGGACGTGAGATTGATGTTGTCGATGGCTTTTAGTAGCGCTCGCTCGAAGTTATCTAATGGCATGGGGGGGACGGGATCGTTCACGACGTTTGACGCGTTCCAAAACGCCGTGCTGCGCGGCACCTTTGAGTCGTGCGGAATGCCGCCGTCGAATAGAACTGCGCAACGGGGGTAACCGGGGTCCTGACCGGCATAGCGGCGCAAAGCGTCTTTGAGCGCATGCATCGTATGACGGACCTGGAGGCAAGGATTTTTCCGACGCTCGCCGGTGCGTCGTGCAGTCCAGTGTGCGTTGGTCAGGCCGCCCGCCACGGGCTGCAAGTAGTGTTCACTTCGATGACGAGCGTCGTAACCAACGTGCTGACCAGAATGTCGCATTCGCGCTCCTCACATCGAACGTTGAATAGCACGATGGCAGACTCTTCGCGCCGCTGCAGAATGTCGACAATCCTTGCAAGTACGCGTTGCTCGGCCGCGTCGGACGGTGCCTCTGGGTCGCCGCAGTAAACCTCAATGGTCATGCGCGATAATTAGTCAGATGGAATCGCAATTGGACCATGTTGGGCAAAATGCGACAAGGCAATCTTATACAGGCTTGGCCGACAGAAACAATACGCCGCCCCATGCCCCCAAATGGACTTGATCGCGGCAGTGATCGGGCCTCCAGGACGTTCAATGCACCGCGTGCTCCTTCATCGCGGCGTCGCGATATGCCTGCGATGCTGCACAATGACGGCATCGCGGATGGTATTCAACCGTCCGACCGCGCGATGTTGCTGCGGCGCATTGATTCGCTCGTCACGACAGGCCAAGCGAAGCACACGCGATCGCTGCGGGGGGGGGCAGTTACAGATTGACGCCGGCTTTCGTTAGCGCGAGCAGTGCGGATGTGAGGTACGGCGTGGCTTTGGCATCCCGAGACTGGCTATGCTTAAACGCATCTATCAGATCGGGTTGCAACGATTTCAGTTCTACGATCTTGCCTTCGGTGTACCGGATTTGAGACAACGTTTTTCGAAGCCAGTTGTCGAAGTCGGTCGTTTGAGCGAGTACTGCAACTAAACCCCGAAAGCGTTCAGCTTCCTGCTCGACCTTCTCCTTTCCGCTTCCCCGCGGCTTCACTCGACGCTCGATCTCGAGGATGTAGACAGTTTTCGCTTCGAAAGTCTTGGGAACAATGGCCTGTAGGCGGAGCACCAATATCCCACGTGGCGGTTCGATTTTGATGTCTTTGGAGACCCATTGCCGGATGGCCGGTGCAACGTCTTCCATATCTGCGAACGGCTGTAATGCGATGAGCTCCGGCAGATCATCACCCACGAAGCCGCGTTTGGCGTCGAGCCATTCAACGCTGAGCAGGTTACGGGGATGCTTGCCTTTGAGGCTTCGCAGCGCATTCCACATTTCGAGTAGCGTTCCGTGCGCTACCACCACGCGGTGCATCTCGGGCTTGTCGGTAGCGCCGTCAGTCGTCGGGTGCACGCTGGGGTAATTCGCCGCACTTGGCGGCACAATAATACTCGACTGTCGTTCATAGACGGTTGTGATGTCGCGTCCTGAACCCAAGGGGAACCAGGGAGTCGACGTCGTCCTTTTTTCGGGAGGGCCTCCGCCGAAATTGTGCTCTTCATCGAGCCCGCGTAATTTCAATCGAGACTCTGGCGACAACGTGAACCGCGGGCTTCCCTCGTACGCATCATTTGGGCTTTGTGCGTCTTCGTGGCGGCTCGTCTCGTCTTTCAGGATTCGCACCTCTGAGATGGGGTGACCGGCAGGGTCCTTCGTCAACTTCATTCGCAGGGCGAGAAAACTTTTACCCGGCCGTATCCAGATGCCTTCGGCGGAGACGGGGGCAGTCGTCGAGAACCACGGAGTCACCTGCGGGAAAAACAGTTCCTCCCCGTGGCTGGCCTGCACACATTGGTCAACGAGCGACTTTGCCGCCTGACGACCTTCGGGCGAGTGGAGAATGTGTCCAAGGAAGGACCGGTCTGCCTTCACCATTCGATCTGTTGGGCGGATGACCCATCTTCCCTCGGAGTTGGTTTCAGGAGTCGTGCTCGTGAGGAACAATTTGATGGCGTCCTCCCACGACTTGCTCGTGAGTGCTCGAGGGATGATCGCAGACGCGCCGTAACAACGAAGCAGGAATTCCAAGCACGGGACCATAAGAGTCCGGCCGTCGGGAAGGCTGAACTCGAGGAACCAGCTGCGCTCCTTCCGCTCGTCTTTAAGCGTCGGCCGATACTTACCGTAAAAAGGCGCCGGTCGGTCCGCCTGTACTTCCTGGACAGGCGAGAAGATGCGCCACCGATCAGGCGAGAAGTCGACCACCGCGCTCAACCTGTCGTATCGAATGTCCCCGACATGGCGACGGTTCTGCCAAACAGAGCCTACCTGGAGATCGCGCAAGTGCGCCAAAGATATCTTCGTGTGGAAAGGAGGATCTCCGTCGACATCTAGGCGCTGAAAAGAAACGGCGACCTTGCGGGTTTTTCCTTCCAGTTTTGAGTACATCCCCCCATACCCGAGGACTGCCAGTGGATAGCTCTTGTCCGGAATTCCCGGAATCTGGTCGGTGCTTACCGAGTGCCTGATCCATCTGTAACTCATGAAATACGTCCTCATATTGCGGTGTTGAAGCTGGCTCAATACGGCGAAAACGTTTTTTTCATCAGTGCGTGCTCGTTTGCAACCGTAAATCGAATAGGAGCCTGCGAGATATTTGGCGCTGATGCCTTTGTGAAAGAGTGTATCCGAGGGTGTCCCGCGTAAAACCGCCTTCGCAAACGTTTGGCTTGCAGATACAGCGATTTCGGTAAAAACGCCACATTTCGGTGGCCGGCCGTTGACATCGGTCAAGAATCGAAGATGGCTATGGGTTCGATAGTGTTGTACTAGATCTTGTGATAGATTGGATATCACATCAACATCTAGTCGATGTCGCATCTTTCGATCTGGGAGAGGGATGGGTAAAAATTGCCGCTTCTTTTGAGGCGCAGGTCCTCAAAGGCTTCCTAAGGATGGTCACCCATGGCAGCGCCGGAGATTACATTTTCCCCGTGGGCAACGGGGGATATGGCGCTCATCGAGCTATTGAACGGACAGACCATTCTTATTGCATTAATACGTGATGAGTTGCCTCGCTGAGGATTGCGGGCGCGTTCGCTATCTCGATCACACCGTCTTTACTGGCTCACATGATGAGCCGAGCGAATTTCAGACTTGTGCATTCGATCTCTCGACCGGTTGAACAACAAAAGAATCCTGGCCCAACGGTCGTTGATTGTTCGTATTCGCATGTTATAGCACCGCGTTCTGGTCTCCGCGATTGAGTCCAGGCAGCTAATTCATTGGGGTAGAACATATGGCAAGCAGGAATTGGAAGAAAGATCGCGCCCAAGAACGCATCCGCGGCTGGGTCAACCAGATCAGCAAGGTCGAGATCAAGGAATACCATCGCGACACGGATCTGACCGGGCTCGGCAACGGTGTCGCCTATCGCATCGACGGCGTACACCTGTATGTCGACATTCTCAACATTAACGAGATGCTCGGGGTCACGGACTCAGAGGGTGTGCGGGCGCACAGCCGCACGCTGCGCTTCCTGGACCGGCACTACCGGGCGGTGCGCGACATCTTGAAGGACGTCGACGCGATCCAGGTTGACTTTCACAATCAGCGGCTTCACGCCGTCGTTGCCAAGCCGTACGGCGACGAGGCTGGCCGAATCCATAAAGCGGTCGCGACGGCGCAACTGATCATCGACGTACTCGCGCGCACGGGAGAAAACAGCGAGGACCCGCTGCCGGCGGCCAAGGTGAGGGCCGGAATCGACTCAGGCAAGGCACTAGCCGTCAACAATGGGCGTCGCGGCAACCGCGAGCCGCTCTTCTTGGGCGAGCCGGCCAACCTGGCCGCCAAGCGCTCGGGCGGTGGCGCCGACCCCGGCATTTACATGACCAACACCGCGCGTGAGGTCGTGGGCTGGAGCGCGGTCAAGGATGAGGACAAGGCGGCGTTGACCAAGGCACAGATCGAGCAGTCCGAGGATGAAGCGGATCTCGAAGTCACTGCTGATGACGTGGTCGAGGACTGGGAAGATGGCCTCGCCAACCAGCCGCTCGGCTCGTTTGAGTTCACGCGCCACACGCCGCCGTTCGCCGACCTCGACTTGGAAACACTGACCCCGGCGAATTCGCGACGCCAGGAGTCGACTTCCATCTACGCTGACATCGACGGCTTTACGGCCTACGTGTCGGACAGGATCGATGACGACGAATCGGCCAAAGATGTCGTCCGGGCGCTGCATGTGCTGCGAGCCGAACTCGACGCCGTCCTCCACGCCGACTTCGCCGGCCGCAAGATCCGATTTATCGGCGACTGCGTTCATGGCGTGCTAATCGAAGGGACGTCCCAGACCACCGACGACACTGAGACGGCCAAAAACGCCATGCTGTGCGCGGCCGCTATGCGTAGCAGCTTCGAGGAGGCGATTACCATCCTCGAGGAAGAAGGCATCGACACCGGCGATCTCGGCATCCAGATCGGTCTGGAGCACGGTCCGACGGCAATCACCCGGCTCGGGTACAAGGGCGAGCGGATCCGTTGCTGCATCAGCCGCGCGGTACTGCGCTCCGAAGATGAGCAGCGGCGTTGCAAGGGCAACGAAACTGCGATTGGCCCGGCTACATACAAGTATGCGCCTGAAGCATTCCGCACGTTGTTCGGTGACAGCCGGATCCGGGAGGATTTCGACTACGACGAAGCGACCGACGCGCTCGCTGGCAAGACCACCAGCCAGAAGGCTGCTTCGTCGTCGTCGCTTGCCGCCACGTTGTCGTCCGCCCAGCCGAGCCGGCTCGGTCGCGCGCCAGCATCGGCCGCTGCGGTATTCACGCTGCCAGCTCAGGCCGCAGGCCCCACTAATCCCAACAAGGTTCCGGCGGGGTTCGCCTAATGTGGTGGTTCATCACCGATCAGGCTCGTCTCCTGACCGAGCGGGCGGCGATCGACGAGCTCGTCGCCGAAGGGATCGGCGTCGAGAACGCTCGATGGGGTGTATCGGGTTCCAACCTTGCCTTGAAGGTGGACGTGGATCTGCGGATCGCCGACAAGGTTCGCACGGTCACCATGATTTACCCACTGATTTTCCCGAACGCGCCGCCGGTCGTGCGCCCCATCGGGGAGACCAAAGATTGGGGCTCTCACCAGTACCTCGTCAGTGGCGATCTATGCCTTGAGTACCGCGCGGACAATTGGCATCCGGACCTGAGCGGCGCCGTAATGCTGCGCAGTGCGCTGAAACTGATGGCCGCCGACCTGGGCATTACCCACACGTCAGGATGGGCGTTGCCGTCGGCGCACCACGTGACGGACGGTCAGCAAATTCGCGGGAACTGGTGCCGGATGAATATGACTGCTGCGGGCCAAGACAAGCTAGCTAGCGTTGCCGGAACCCAACCGATCAAATTACACCGGTCCTGGGGCCCGCGGAGCGTGATGGTCACGCTCACCAATGTTACAGAGCTGAACGGCACGCAATGGGGAGATCCGACGGTGCCAACGGCGTTGGTTGAGGACGCCGCTCTGGACGGGCTAGCAATCACCGTAGCTGCGGACGATGCACGCCTGAAAGCCATCGATAGCTTTCTCAAGGACGGGTCGAACAGTAGTGTCTTCTGGAGCATGTTCGTCGCGGAATCCATCTCCGACAACAAAGATCGATGCCTCATGCTCGTGATGCCGACGGAGGTGCGCGCTTTCTACGTTCGGTCTGATGACAGAAGGCCATTCGAGTTCGCACTAGTTCTTCCTGACTCGGGCAACCGCCTCCCAACCCGCAACGCTGGCCTGGCCGACAAGACGTTCGCCATCGTTGGGTGTGGTTCCCTCGGCTCTAAGGTAGCTACGTCCCTAGCGCGTAGCGGTGCGCGCAAGTTCATTCTGATCGACGCCGACGTCCTGAAGCTCGAGAACCTTGTTCGCAACGACCTTGATGCTACACAAGCGGGTGAATCGAAGGCGCATGCCGTCGGCGAGCGCCTGACGCGCGTGGCAGCAGGCGTCGACGTAAAGGTGCACAACTTCCTGCTGGGCGGCCAGGAGTCCGGTAGCAAGGACGACGCGCTGGTACGGGAGATTGCCAATGCGGATGTCATCGTCGAGGCCACGGGCAACCACGATGTCTTCAACTACGCCGCGGCGGCAGCCAGGCTCAATCAGAAGACGATGTGCTGGGCACGCGTCTTTGCTGGCGGCTACGGTGGCTTGATCGCCCGCGCACGCCCTGGGCTAGATCCAAACCCGTTCGACGCGCGGGCGATGATCGACCAGTGGTGCGCCCAGCCAGATTTCCCCGAGCCTCCGCAGCCAGAGAAGGATTATGCGTCGCGGCCAGAGGATGGGCCGCCGATGGTTGCTGACGATGCAGACGTGTCGGCCATCGCGGCACATTTCGCTCGCCTGGTCATCGATTCCGCCATCGCCGGCGACAGCTCCGAGTTCGAGTGCTCGGCCTACATGATCGGGCTACGCAGGGAGTGGATCTTCGAGCAGCCCTTCGATACGTGGCCGATCGACCTCGGTTCTGGTCTTTGGACGGACCCCGTTGATGTCGACCCCGAAGTGAGTGCCGAGGGCAATAAAGCGCTGCTCGAAATATTTAACGCGGTAGCGCGGGGTGAAGCCAATGATTGAAGTTCAATTGGCGCCGGAATGTGCCGTCAAGCTACTGCAGGAACTTCGGCGCGCGCGAACCGATGAAATTGGCGGCGTGTTGGCAACCGAGCGCGTTGCCGACCGCGTCTTTCGTATCGTTGACCTGTCTGTTCAGCGTAAGGGGGGATCTTTCGCGGCGTTCTCGCGAGACGCCAGCCTCCATAAGCGCTTCATGCGTCGATTCCATGACCTGACCGGGCACCAATACGAGAGATTCAACTATCTCGGTGAGTGGCACTCACACCCGAGTTTTCCGGCGCTGCCAAGTCCGAAGGACGTCCGCACGATGCATTCGTTGCTCGAGGCGCCGGATCAGGTGGCCAACTTCCTTGTATTGCTGATTGTCAAGCGATCGACTATCGGCAAGCTCGAAGCATCTGCACATGCCTTCGCACGTGACCTCGCACCGATGCGCGTGCCGTTGACCATGTTTGGGCAAAACGACGCGCTCACCGAGGTGACCGCTTCTCCTCGGTTATCGCTGCGCAAGAGACTTGCTATGCGTGCAGAAAGTGGCCGTTCTTCATCACGACGTTAGGCATACCTAATCCACGACTTCGCAAAGTAAAGGAGACAAAATGAATCTAATCGATCGCTTCAAGGAACGCACCACGCTCGTGCAGGCAATGCTTGCGCAGACCATAATTCAAGGGGACCGTCAAGTTGCCGAGGCCCTGGCTGATGCTGGACAACTGACAGAGCACTCTGCTGGTGAAGTGCTCATCAAGGAGGGGGGGGGCGATCGAGACATGTACTTCCTGTTGATGGGAAAGGTCGGCATCTCAGTCAAGGGCAAGCTCCTGTACCCGCGGGAACGCAACCTTACGGTCGGAGAAATGTCGACGGTCAACCCTTCCATCCTGCGAAGCGCAACGGTCACGGCACTTGAGCCGACCGTATCGCTGAAAGTTTCGCCAGACGCGCTCGATCAAGTCGCGACCGTTCACCCTACGGTGTATAAACTCATCGCCGCTGAACTAGCAAGTCGCATTTTGCAGCGAAACACTCTTATCCGCTCGCCTAACGAAAGGCCGCGAGTGTTTTTCATCAGTTCCAAGGAGAGCCTACCCGTAGCCAAGGCGATTCGGCATGGACTCAGATACACCGAAGCTGACTCAGTTCTCTGGTCGGACGATGACATTTTCCCCCCTGGAGCATATCCCCTAGAGGCGCTCGAGACCGAGGTGAATCAAGCGGACTTCGGTGTCGCCATTGCTCACCCGGATGACATAGTTCGATCGAGGAAGCAGCAGACAGCAGCCCCCCGAGACAACGTCATTTTCGAGCTAGGTTTCTTCATGTCGCGGCTTGGTCGCAAACGCACGCTCTTGCTGGTTCCCAAGATGGACGAAGAGTTGAAGATGCCATCGGACTTCAAAGGTATGACGCCTATCATGTACTCGCCGCTCAGCGAAAAGCCCGGTGAAGTTGCGACTCAGGTACTGGCCGCTCCCATCTACGAGATTGAAGCGAAGATTAATCAGTTGGGTTGCCGGGAACTATAATGACTCGGCCTTAAGCGCACTTGAAGCACTCTGACACGAAATGGAGATTCCATCGCTTCCTCGTTTCCCGGCGTTCTCAATGATCGTCGACGTCAACAGCTTCACAGCATTGGTTGCGCAAAACGAGCTTGGCGTGGGCGTCGCACAGTTCGTGAGAGACATCTTGGCGGGTCCGATTGCCGTGGTGGAGAGAGAAGGTGGCAGCGTGATCGGAGTCAATGGCGACGCAATCTTCGCAATTCTGCCCGACGCCGATAGTACCTACATGGCTTGCGTAGGCATCGCGAAAGATCTCAACAACATGTGCAGTTACCTAGCGGATACCGACTACATCACGAGTATTCCGGCGCCTCCATCGCTAAAGATTGGCGTCGAATATGGTATTTTGGATAACGCCACTATCACGACGAAAGCGCTGGGCACGATTCCGTTTTGTATCGGGCCGGCCACCAATTACGCAGCACGGATTATTGCCGCTGGAGCAGGCAACCGATGCCACATCGGACCAGCCGCATACAACGCCGGAATGAACGCGTGGTTATCGGGGCAAACAGCTCTCGAAGTCGACGGCAAGCGAGGCGAACCAGCCTATTCATACTACAAGCTAGACCTCGGCGACACATGGATCGAAGGTCAACGCGACGACGGCGAATATTACTGGTAGCCCGTTCGTCCGGACGGCCAGCGGAAGGGCTGTTAGACTCTTAGTATTCGGGGCCACACGGTTGGCCGGACGGATCGTCGCTCGTAAAGGCTACCGGGTCTGTAAAAGCGGCATCAGGTCGGCCAGTAGACGACATTCACGGTTACACGGTCCATTTCCACGTCGATGTGTATGTCCAGATTCCCATGTCGTCCCAATGCTCTGGAGCCCACATGTCAACGCCATTCGCGTACTTCAACTTGTCAGCCAACTTGTTGTAGACGTCGGCGGTGATGCGAGTTGGCTTGCCGGCGAGATTTGTGAGCTTGGCGGCGTAGTTCGCGGCCCGCCCAATCCAAACGAGATCATTGTCTCCGCGTATACCGATTCGCGCAGTTCTCAGTTGACTTGTGTCGATGCCCACGACGTGTCTCAGTACAAAATCCGTCTGCCACTTTTTCGCAATTGCCGGCTGGATGATGTCTAGAACGGCAGAGTTGATTTTCAGTGCACATCGGGCTGCGGAGGTATTCTTCGAGTTCCCGGTGAAGACCGCCATCACTCGGTCCCCGTCATAGGCCGTAATGTTTCCCCCTTCATCCCTGATGATGTCGGAAGCGCATTTCAGAAAGGTCTTGTAGATCTGTGCGCTGAACTGCCATTTCTTGGTGTTCACCATGTCGGTCGACCCGTCCAAGTCCGCGTAGAGGACCGTCGCGGCCTTAAGATCTTTCGCGTGGTTGGAGTTGAGACGCAAATCCTCAGGATTTGGTACGCTAGTAGTCTCTTGAACTTCCCACTTACCAGTGAACGTTTCACCAACCCATTTTTTTAAATCGTCGGCCAAAGCCATTGTTATTCTCTAGTTGTTGTTCCGCCGAAGTCAGATGTTGGCAGTGGCACGTCCAGCTTTGGCATTGAGATCGATTTACGGGTTCTTCAGGAAATCGTCCCTAGGCTCATGATGTGCTTGCGGAGCGCAGTCGCGGCCGGGCCAAACTTCGCTTCTGTATCGTTCTTTTCGTCATAAACGTAGGGGATCGTCGTCACGCCGGCCATGTCGCTCGGAAGCTTGACGCCCTCGCCGCGCGGTTCCATCAGGATCGCACGCTTGCGGCCGAGGCGTCCCATGAATAGGCCGAGCTCGAACACTACGTTATCGCGTGGGGCTGGCCACTCAGTTCCGCGGGCATTAGTGACGTCGTCGCCATGCGCGATCGCCACCGCAAAATCGCATTGATCCAGCTCACGTTCGATATCGTCGAGCGTATAGTTTGCGACCTTGAACACACCTTGGTTCCACGGCACGGTTAGGAACTTGTCGTGTGCGAACATGGATTGAAGCAGGTGCGCGACGCCAAGCGCTTCAGCGCTTGAAATCACGAAAACGCGGATTTTTTCGCGCTTCGCGTTCACGAACTGATTGCGCTCGATCAAGCGTTTCGAGAGTTCTTTTGCCATCCGGCGCCAGATGTCCGGATAGCGGCTACCAAGTTCGCTCAATTGCTGTTCTGTGATTTTGGCAACAAGGGAATCCGCAGCCGCGCTAACCGTCGCAGACCGCTTCTGGACCGGCTCAACGGCGGCCATCTCCCCGACCGAATCGCCGGGAAACCGCCGGCGGATCGGCGTAGCGTTGACGACGATGTCGAACGCGCCCGTGATGATGAAATACAAGTCATTGTCGGTTCCGTCCTGCTGGATGATGACGTCTCCTGCCTTGACGGAAATCAGTTCAGCCATGTCGGCCAGTTCGGCGGCCAGACCTTTATCGCCGCCGACCAGCTTTTGGCCCGTGAGTGCTTCAACACGCAGGCGTTTGCCCGCTTCCCCCGAGAATCTCTCAATCATTCTTGTGTTCTCCTTGCCGCCTTTTGGAAACAAATCGCAGTGACGATTCTAATGGACAATCGGCGGCTTTTGCCCGCCTGTTGGAAGCCAACAATCGTAGGTGGCCCGGTATGCTGGAAATGGCTCTTCCTAGTTGACTTGCGGCCACTGGAAGCCGATTGAAATTTTGTGTGCCATCAATCACTCCCAGATGCCTCTATTCACACATTCGCGGCGAGGGCGCGGTGTTGCCCGCCGAGCCGCCGCAGTCGTCTTCGCTCGCGGAGAAAAAACAACCTGTACCTTTGCCCGACGCTTTCGCCCGGTAGAGGGCGCTGTCAGCCCGTTCCATCAGTTGCTTGAAGGAGTTTCCCTCGTGCCTTAACGCGATACCAGCGTTTGCGCCAATCGCTGCGACCGCACCAGTGGACAACTGATACGGTTCGGACAGGGAATGGACGACGCGTTGAGCACGCGCGGCGGTATCCGTTCCGATAAACGGGGCTATTTCTGCTTCGGCTCAATTGTCAGCGGGGACAGCCGGACCTTGGCTCTAAACCCGTCGGGTCGGGGCAATGGTGGTACGCGAGCTGGCCGGGCGGACCACCGCCGGCGCGGCTGTCAGGAAGAGCCAGTTCGGCCTCCCATTGAACGCCTATTGACTCGCGGGTAGAAATGCGCGGGGGCTTGTCAATCAAGGCGAAAAGCCGTTTTCGATTAGATGCAGATACGCCATATGCAACGGGCGTACGGGGCCTGCATCGGATGCCTGTATCCGCATCTAATCGAAAGTCGTATCTATATCTAATCGAAAGCTACACCTGGTGCGGTGCCCCCGTACTAACCCTGATTAAAAAATCTTATCGCGGTGAAAAATTCCGCATCTTATTGAACGGATATCGGCTCGATATAGTGGCTCGCTTTACCGCACGCTCCCCCGGCGTGCGCAGACAAACAGCTGGAGCCCCTTGATGACCACCGCTACCCGATTCACCGAAGTCGAGGATCTGCTGCCCGCCGCCGGCGGGCTGCGCGAGATCCGTCACCACATCCACCACCATCCCGAACTCGCGTACGAAGAGCACGACACGGCTGCGCTCGTCGCGGACAAGCTCGAGCAATGGGGCTGGCAGGTGACGCGCGGGGTCGGCAAGACGGGCGTCGTCGGCACGCTGCGCGCGGGCGACGGCACGCGCAGCATCGGCATTCGCGCCGACATGGATGCGTTGCCGATCGTCGAGGCGACGGGCCTGCCGTATGCGAGCGGCACGCACGGCAAGATGCACGCGTGCGGCCACGACGGCCACACGACGATGCTGCTCGGCGCCGCGCAGCATCTCGCGAAGACACGCAACTTCTCCGGCACCGTGCACCTGTATTTTCAGCCGGCGGAAGAGCACGGCGTCGACAGCGGCGCGAAGAAGATGATCGACGACGGCCTGTTCGAACGCTTCCCGTGCGACGCCGTGTTCGGCATGCACAACCATCCGGGCGCGGCGCCCGGCGTTTTCCTCACGCGGCGCGGCCCGTTCATGTCGGCCGGCGACAAGGCGATCATCACGATCGAGGGCGTCGGCGGCCACGCGGCGCGGCCGCACCTGACGGTCGATCCGGTCGTCGTCGCGGCGAGCATCGTGATGGCATTGCAGACGATCGTTGCGCGCAACGTCGACCCCGCGCAGCCGGCGGTCGTCACGGTGGGCTCGATGCACGCGGGCACCGCGAACAACGTGATTCCGAACGGCGCACGCCTCGAACTCAGCGTGCGCTCGTTCAGCCCCGACGTGCGCGCGCTGCTCAAGCGCCGAATCGTGGAGCTGGCCGAAACGCAGGCCGCGAGTTATGGCGCGACCGCGAACGTCGAATACATCGAAGGCTACCCGGTCGTCGTCAATACGGATGCCGAAACGGATTTCGCCGCGCAAGTCGCGCGCGAGCTGGTGGGCGACGCGCACGTGGTCGAGCAGACGGACCTGCTGATGGGCAGCGAGGATTTCGCGTTCATGCTGCAGAAGCGGCCGGGTTCGTTCGTGCGGCTCGGCAACGGCGAAGGCGAGGACGGCTGCATGGTGCACAACCCGAAATACGACTTCAACGATCGCAACCTGCCGATCGGCGCGGCGTTTTGGACGCGTCTCGTGGAGCGCTACCTCGGGCAGTGATGGCGCGACGCGTGGCGCGCGGCCGGCGCTTCCGGCCGCTTTGAGAGGAGAATAAAACGATGCAGAAAGACCATCTCGCGCTGCAACCCGCGTCGCCGGGGGCCGCCGGAGCCGGTGCGACCGGCGCACCCGCCGTCACGCGACGCGGCGCGATCGCGGCGGCCGTGATCGGCAACTGGCTGGAGTTCTTCGATTTCACCGTGTACGGCTTCTTCGCGGTGCTGATCGGCAAGCTGTTCTTCCCGTCGAGCGATCCGACCACGTCGCTGCTGCTGTCGGTCGCGACGTTCGCCGCCGGCTTCTTCACGCGGCCGCTCGGCAGCGTCGTGCTCGGCGTCTATGCAGACCGGAAGGGGCGCAAGGCCGCGCTGAACCTGACGATCATGCTGATGGCGCTCGGCACGGGCCTGATCGCGATCGCGCCGACCTATGCGCAGGCCGGCGTGGCCGCACCCTTGCTCGTGGTGTTCGCGCGGCTGATGCAGGGCTTCTCGCAGGGCGGTGAATTCGGCGCGGCGACGTCGACGCTGCTGGAGCAGGGCGACAAGTCGCGCCGCGCGTTCCGCGCGAGCTGGCAGCTTGCGACGCAGGGCGGCGCCGCGCTGATGGGCTCGGGCTTCGCGGCGCTGCTGTCGAACACGATGACGAAGGATGCGCTCGAAAGCTGGGGCTGGCGGCTGCCGTTCCTGGTCGGCGTGCTGATCGCGCCGGTCGGGATGTATCTGCGCCGCCGGCTCGCGGACGATGCGCCCGTCGACAGTCATCACGGGATCGAGCGCGGCGTGCTGCACGAGCTGTTCTCGACGCACACGCGCACGGTGCTGCTGCTGATGCTCACGGTGATGGGCGGCACGGTGTCGACCTACATCCTCACCTTCTACATGCCGACCTATGCAATCCACACGCTCGGCCTGCCGATGAAGCTGTCGATGTTCGTCGGCGTCGCGTCGGGCTGCGTGATGCTGGTCACGTGCCCGCTGTTCGGCTGGCTGTCGGACAAGCTCGGCAGCCGACGCCTGCCGATCTTCGTCGGCCGCGGCGTGCTGGTCGCGCTGCTGTTCCCGGCGTTCTGGCTGATGAACCATCATCCGACGCTGTCGGTGATCCTGCCGCTGACCGCGCTGATGCTGCTGTTCTATTCGCTCGGCTCGGCGTCGGAAATGGCGCTGATGTGCGAATCGTTGCCGCGTCACGTGCGTGCGACGGGCATCTCGATCGCCTATGCGCTCGCTGTGACGATCTTCGGCGGCACCGCGCAGCTCATCGCGACCTGGCTCGTGAAGACGACCGGCAGCAAGCTCGCGCCGGCCGGTTACGTGGCCGCGTGCGTGGTGCTGTCGCTGATCGCGGTCGCGATGTTGCGCGAGACGGCGCGGGAGGCGGCGGACTGACGCGCGGCGTAGCGGGCGTCGGAGGCGGGCGGCAATACGCGCTTACCGCCTGCGCACCATCCTCAGGTACGACGCGAGCATCGTCGCCAGTTCCTGCGCGGCCGGCGTCAGCGGTACGGCCGCGCGCTGCAGCAGGCAGACGTCCTGCGAATCGGCCTGCTCGCGCACGGGCACCTTCGCGAGCACACCGGCGAACGGCCCGTGCCGCGTGATGGCTTCGGTTTCGAGCGCCAGGCAATCGGTCTGCGTGACGAGTTGCAGCGTCTCGAACATCCCTTCGACGGTTGCGAGGATCTTCGGCGGCGGCTGGCCGTGCGCGTCGAAGTACGCGAGCAGCCGGTTGACGACCGGGTCCGCGCTCAGGTTCGGCGAGCGCGTGGCGACCCATCCGTAGCCGGCCAGTTCCGCGAGCGATTGCGCGTGCATCGCCGGATGGCCGTTGCGGCACACGACCACCGGCGCCGACGGATGCAGCGGCGTGACCGCGAGATCGGTCGTATCGGTCTGCTTCGCGACGAGCGCGATCGCGAAATCGACCGCGCTTTCCCGCAACCAGCCGATCATCATCCGCGACGTGCCGGTGCGCAGGTGCACGTCGACCTTGTCGAAGCGCGCGCGGAACGCGGTCAGCACGGGCGCGAACGCGTCGATCAGCGGCTCGGCGACGAGGCCGAGCGTGACGGTGCCTTCGTACGCGCCGCTCAGCTGCCGGATTTCCCGCTCGACCTGCTCGCATTCGCCGAGGATCGAACCGGAGCGCGCGAGCAGGCGCTGACCGACGGCCGTCGGCACGATCCCGCGATTGGTGCGCGTGAACAGCGTCGCGCCGAGCGTCGCCTCGAGGCTCTGCAGCTGCTGCGTGACGCCGCTTTGCGCGAGATCGAGCGCGCGCGCCGCGGCGCGCAGGCTGCCGTGCTCGACGACGGCCTGGAAGATGCGAAGCTGGGATAGCGTGAACGCCATGGGCAAGCGCGATGCCGGTGATCGGAAATGGTGATCATGATAAGGCAGCAGGCGATTCCGGCGGCGGCGCGCGCGCACTACGATCGCAGGCAGTCCGGCTCATGCCGCTTGTCCACCGTCCTGCCTTCCGTCGACCATGAAACGCTTCCTCGTCCCGCTCGTTTCCCTGTGCCTTGGCTTGGCGGCCACGTCCGCCAGCGCGCTCGACGCGCACGTCGTGCGCCTCGGTATCGACCCGACCTATCCGCCGATGGACGCGAAGGCGCCCGACGGCAGCCTGAAGGGCTTCGACGTCGATCTCGGCAACGAGATCTGCCGCCGCGCGCAGTTGCGCTGCCAGTGGGTCGAACTCGAATTCTCCGGGATGATCCCCGCGCTGCAGGCGCGCAAGATCGACGCGATCCTGTCGTCGATGGCGATCACCGAGAAGCGCGAGAAGCAGATCCTGTTCTCGTCGAAGCTGTTCCGCTTCAAGTCGCGGCTCGTCGCGCGGCCCGAACTCGGGCTCGGCAGCACGACGGCGTCGCTCGCCGGCAAGCGGGTCGGCGTGCAGTCGGGCACGCAGTTCGAATCGTGGGCGCTCGTGCACTGGGCGCCGGCCGGCGTCAGCGTGGTGCCGTACAAGAGCCAGGACGACGTGTTCGCCGATCTCGTCAACGGCCGCCTCGATGCGGCGCTGCTCGGCACGGTGGAAGCCGACTACGGGTTCCTGCGCCAGCCGAGGGGCAAGGGTTTCGCGTTCGTCGGCGCGCCGCTCGACATGGGCGATCGCGGTGTCGGCATCGGCATGCGGCAGTCCGATACGGCGCTCAAGGCGTCGATCGACGGCGCGATCGCGTCGATGCTGAAGGACGGCACGTACGACCGGATCGCGAAGAAGTACTTCGATTTCAACCCGTACGGCGACTGAGCGCCGTGCCGCTGGATTCATCCGATTTCCCCGATTCCCCTGCTTTCATCCGTTCGAGACCATCGATGCAGATTCGCACCACGCCGCTCCTGTCGCCGTCGATCGGCACGCAACGCACGCTGACGAGCTTTCATTTCGGGCCGGCCGATACCGGCCGCAAGATCTACCTGCAGGCCGCGCTGCACGCGGACGAGACGCCCGCGATGCTCGCGGCGTTCGTGCTGAAGCAGCGTCTCGCGCAGCTCGACGCCGAAGGCCGGCTCGCGGCCGAGATCGTGCTCGTGCCGGTGTCGAACCCGGTCGGCCTCAATCATCATCTGCTCGGGCAATTCATCGGCCGTTTCGACCTGGCGAGCGGCCGCAACTTCAATCGCGGCTTCCTGCCGCTCGCGGAGATCGCCGCGCAAGCGTGCGACCGGCTCGGCGATGATGGCGTGCGCAATCGCGCGATCGTGCGCGAATGCGTCGGCGCGGCGCTCGACGACATCGCACCGCGCACCGAATTCGATGCGCTGCAGCTCGCGCTGCTGAAGCTGTCGCATGACGCCGACGTCGTGATCGACCTGCATTGCTCGCTCGAAGCGGTGATGCACGTGTACACGAGCGACACCGCGTGGCCGGAAGTCGAACCGCTGGCGCGTTATCTCGGCGCGGAGGTGTCGCTGCTTGCCGAGGATTCCGGCGGCCATGCGTTCGACGATGCGCATCACCTGCTGTGGTCGCAATTGCGGCAGCATCTGCCCGCAAGCACGCCGATGGCGGCCGGCACCGTCGCCGTGACGGTCGAATGCCGCGGCCAGCGCGACGTGACGTATGAATACGCGGAGCGCGACGCCGCTGCGCTCGTCGACTATCTCGTGTGGTGCGGCGCAGTGCGCGGCGAACGCACGCCGTTGCCGCCGCTGGTCGCGCCGGCCACGCCGCTCGCGGGCAGCGAGCAGTTCTATGCGCCGGTGAGCGGGATCCTCGTGCACCGCGCGGCGGTCGGCGCGACGATCCGCGCCGGCGATCCGCTGTTCGATATCGTCGATCCGCTGACGGATGCGATCACGACGATTTCGAGCGCGACCGACGGCGTGTTCTACATGCGTCGCGCGATCCGCTTCGTGACGGCCGGCGCGCCGCTCGGCCGCGTGACGGGCACGGTGCCGGTGCGCAAGGGGATGTTGCTCGGGGCTTGACGAGCGGCGCGCGCGACGAACCTGATTCGTACGAAATCAGCGAGAAATTTCGGGTTCCTCAAATAATCACTCGCCGCTCGATGTCGGCTTGCACCGGGTCGGCCGCCTGTCGGCGGCCAGCGAGGCAGGCTGCATCGTCAGTGGGGACGGTTATGGCCCGCCGTGAATCCCGGTGGCGCGCTTGCCGGCCTTGCCGCGCGCCGTTGTCTTGCCCTTGTCCTTGCGTCCGCCCGTGTTCGAGAACAACTTCATATCCCGAAGGATGCCGCGCAGCAACGTATCGGCTGCGACCCCGAGTGGCCGTCCCGCCTTGACCAGCAGCCGCGCGTTGGCCGCCTCGAGCAACGGATGCGCAACGGGCAGTGCGACGAGTTCACCGGTCTCCAGTTCCCGATACGCAGCGAAGGCGGCGAGCAGCGTGACGCCGTTGTTGCGCTTGACGAAGTGGCGCAGCACGGCAAGCGAGTTGGTGGTGAGCGTCGGGTGGATCTGGAGGTTCTCCGCGTAGGCGAGCATCTGCACGGCTTGTCCGAGACCGAACGCGGGCGGCATCAGCGCGAGCGGATACTCGGTGAGTGCGCGTACCTCGACCGGTCGGCCCCGCACGGCGAGCGGGTGCCCGGGATGGACGAGCGCCACCACCGGCTGCGGCGAGGTGGCGATGTACTCGATATCCGGATGCGCCGGGGGATTGTAGGCGAGGCCGATATGCGCGCGGCTTTCGGCGACTTCCTGGAGCAGTTTGCTGACCGGAAGGATATCGACGGTGACGTCGAGCTTTGGATAGCGTGCGCAAAAATCGGTGAGCACCTCGTCCATCAGGCAGTCGATATAGCCTTCGCTGGTGGCGATGCGGATCTCGCCGTGTTGCAGCCCGCGCAGTGCCTGCAAGCGGTCTTCGAACAGTTCCTGCTGGGAGCGGCAGCCGCGCCAGTACTCGAGCAGGTGCGCCGCGGCCTCGGTCGGCTGTACGCCGCGAGGCTGGCGCTCGAACAGCGGGGCCCCGATTTCTTCCTCGAGCAGCCGGATCTGCCGCGTGATGACGGACGGCGACGTGTTGATGCTGTCGGCCGCGCCGCGGATGGAGCCATGCGTCAGGACTTCATGGAAATAGCGCAAGCGGCGCTGGTTCAGTTCGCGCATCGTGTCGGTCCGTTTGCCGGTGAAGTGTTGCCTGTTGAGCAACAATAACTCGCTTAGGTTGCTCTTGCGCTGCTTTTTCGTCTCCTCGACGATTCGAACAGATTCGAACATCGATGCGGGATTCGAAGCAATACGCCCTAAAGGAGAGCGCATGTCCGCCATTCCATCCCCTCAAGACCCGGTCGCGCCCGACAGCCCGGCCCATCAGGCGCTGTACCGCAAGCTGAACTGGCGCCTGCTGCCGTTCCTGCTGCTCTGCTATACGTTCGCCTATCTCGATCGCGTGAATATCGGGTTCGCCAAGCTTTCCATGCAGAGCGACCTGGGTTTTTCCGATGCGGTGTACGGACTCGGCGCGGGCATCTTCTTTCTCGGCTACGTCCTGTTCGAGATCCCGAGCAACCTTCTGCTGCCGAGGATCGGTGCACGCAAGACCATCAGCCGAATCATGGTGCTGTGGGGCCTGACCTCGGCGGGCATGATGTTCGTCCATAACGAGACCACGTTCTACGCGATGCGCTTCCTGCTCGGCGTGTTCGAGGCCGGCTTCGCTCCCGGCATGATCTTCTACCTGACCTACTGGTACGGTCAGCGCCGCATGGCCAGTGTGATGGCGGTCGTCATGCTGGCCGGCCCGATCGGCGGCATCTTCGGGTCGCCGCTGTCGGCGTGGCTGATGACCGGGCTGTCCGGCGCCCACGGCCTGGCCGGCTGGCAGTGGATGTTCGTCGTCGAAGGCCTGCCGTGCGTGCTGCTCGGCGCGCTTGCACTCAAGGTGCTGTCCGACCGGCCGGCCGACGCGACATGGCTGACCGACGACGAGAAGCGGATGCTCGCCGCCGACCTGCACACGCCCGGCGCGGGTCATCATTCGTTCGGGCAGGTGGTGCGCGACCTGCGCGTGTACCTGCTGGCGTTTGCCTACTTCACGATCATCTGCGGCATCTACGCGGTGAGTTTCTGGCTGCCGTCGATCCTCAAGGCGGACGGCGTGACCGATACCATGCAGATCGGCCTTTATTCGATGATCCCGTACGTCTGCGCCGCGATCGCGATGGTCGTCATCGGTCGCCGTTCGGACCGCCGCGGCGAGCGCCGTCTTCACAGCGCGGTGCCCGCCCTGATCGGCGCGATCGCATTGGCTGCGGCGACGGCCGCAAACGGCAATCTCGCCGTCTCGCTGATCAGCATGACGATCGCCACGGCGATGATCTGGACCGCCTACACGGTGTTCTGGGCGATTCCGTCGCAATACCTGAAGGGCAACGCCGCCGCGGGCGGCATCGCCCTGATCAATACGATCGGCCTGATCGGCGGCTTCCTGAGTCCGACCATCATCGGTGCGATCCGCTCGGCGACCGGCAGCATGGCAGCCGGCCTGCTGGTCATGGTCGCGCTGCTTGTCGCGGGCGCCGCGGTACTGGTGGCGAACCGGCTTCCCGCGCCCCGCGACGCATTGGCGACAGCCTGACATCGTGGGCCTGCAAGCATCCCGACATCCATCGCGGCGCATCGACCGCCTATTTCCGGAGACACGTTTTTGAACACGCGCATCTTGATCGCCGGCTTTCAGCATGAGACCAATACGTTTGCGCCATCGAAAGCCGCTTACGCCAACTTCGAGCGTGGCGAGGGCTTCCCGGCCATGGTGCGGGGCGATGACGTGCTGGCGCTACGCGACGTCAATATTCCTGCCGGCGGATTCATCGTCGCGGCGGAAAGGCGTGGCTGGACCGTGCTGCCCGTCATCTGGGCGGGCGCAAGCCCGTCGGCCCACGTGACCGAGGATGCGTTCGAGCGCATCGCCGGCGAAATCCTCGCGGCGGTTCGCCGGGGTGGGTTCGACGCGGTGTACCTCGACCTGCACGGCGCGATGGTCGCCGAGCATACCGACGACGGCGAAGGCACGTTGCTGGAGCGCGTGCGCGCAGCGGTCGGCCCGGCTGTGCCCGTGGTCGCGTCGCTCGACCTGCATGCCAACGTCACCGAGCGGATGCTGCGCGAGGCCGACGCGCTGGTCGCTTTCCGCACCTATCCGCATGTCGACATGGCCGAGACCGGCGAGCGCGCGGCCGTGCTGCTCGAGCGCCTGCTCGACCCGCACGCGGCGGGCCGCCGCCCGCTTCATTGCACCGTGCGCCGGCTGCCATTCCTGATCCCAATCAATGGCATGTGCACGCTGCTCGAACCCTCGCGCGGCATGTACGCGCAGCTCGCGGCGCGGGAGACCGGGGCCGTGGCCTCGTTGTCGTTCGCGCCCGGTTTTCCTGCGGCCGATTTCCCCGAATGCGGCCCGGTCATCTGGGGCTACGGCGATGACGCCGCGTCGGTCGAGGCGGCCGTGCAGGCGCTCTACGACAAGATGCTGGCGGACGAGGCCGCGTGGCAGGTGCCGTTTCTGTCGCCCGACGACGCCGTGCGCGAGGCCATGCGTCTTTCCGAGGGGGCCGACAAGCCGGTCGTCATCGCCGATACCCAGGACAATCCCGGCGCGGGCGGAGACTCGAACACGACGGGCATGCTGCGGGCGTTGCTGCGCAATGGCGCAAAGGATGCGGCGATCGGCTTGATCTGGGATCCGGCGGCCGCGGCCGCGGCCCATCGCGCCGGCGTCGGCGCGTTCATCGATCTGGCGCTCGGCGGCGTCTCCGGCGTGCCCGGCGACGTGCCGCACCACGCGCGTTTCGAGGTCGTGAAGCTGTCCGATGGCGTATGCCGATATGACGGTCCGATGATGAACGGCATGCTTGCCGATATCGGTCCCGTGGCCTGCCTGCGGATCGATGGCGTGCTGATCGTGGTGAGCAGCGGCAAGGCGCAGATGCTCGACCGCAATCTCTATCGCGTGGGCGGCGTCGAGCCGGAAGCGATGAAAATTCTCGTCAACAAAAGCTCGGTGCACTTCCGCGCCGACTTCCAGGGCATCGCCCACGCGGTGCTGGTCGCCAAGGCGCCTGGCCCGATGACGGCGGATCCGGCCGAGTTGCCCTGGACTCGGCTGGCCCCGGGCATTCGGATGAAGCCGATGGGAAAGGTGTTCCCGGGCAACGGCTGAGGAGCGGCACGCCGTCGTACACCTGCGAGTGGGTGGCTGTCCGGGACAACGCCGTCGCGGCGCCCGACGATGCGATCACGACGATTTCGAGCGCGACCGACGGCGTGTTCTACATGCGCCGTGCGATCCGCTTCGTGACGGCTGGCGTGCTGCTCGGCCGCGTGACGGGCACCATGCCGGTGCGCAAGGGAATGTTGCTCGGGGCGTGAGCGGGGCAGCGGGCACGCTGTCCGATAGGCTTCGTGCAATTTCGTTCTCGTCAAATTGACCGGGCTTTCGCGCGTCACTAAATTGTGCGGCGCGGAGTGTGCTCCGTGTTCCGTGAGAAGAACGTTGCAATTGAGTCAGAACAGAGTCGGAGTTGGCGGGCAGCTTGTGCTGCCCGCTTTTTTTATGAGCGGATTGTCGTATCGCCGATACGACAATCGAGGTGGATGCTCACCCCCGCCGCGCAACCAGCTCCGACACCGTCTGCGCGGCCTGCTGCAGCGGCCCGAGAAACTCCTTCACCATTTGCTTCGCGGTATGCCGCTGCGCGTTGCCGCTGATGTTCATCGCCGCGATGATCTGCCCGCGCCGGTTGCGGATCGGCGCGGAGATCGACATCAGGCCCACTTCGAGTTCCTGGTCGACCACGGCCCAGCCCTGCTGGCGCACCTGCGCGATCGTCGCCTTCAATTCGCCGAGATCGGTGATCGTGCGCGGTGTGTGCGCGCGGATGCTGCTCTGCGCGAGCGTTTCGTCGAGCGCCGCGTCGTCGAGCGCGGACAGCAGCACGCGGCCCATCGACGTGCAGTACGCGGGCAGCCGGCTGCCGATCGACAGATTGATCGTCATGATCTTGTGGGTCGGCACGCGCAGCACGTAGACGATCTCGGTGCGGTCGAGCACGGCGGCCGAGCAGCTCTCGTGGATTTGCGAGGACAGTTGCTCCATCACCGGATCGGCGAGATTCCAGAACGGCATCGACGTCAGGTACGCAAAACCGAGCTCGAGGATCTTCGGCGTGAGCCGGAACAGCCGACCATCGGCCTCGACGTAGCCGAGCGTCTGCAGCGTGAGCAGGATCCGGCGCGCGCCCGCGCGCGTGAGCCCGGTGGCCGATGCGACCTCGGTGAGCGTCTGCTCCGGGCGCGCCGCGTCGAAAGCGCGGATCACCGCGAGGCCGCGCGCGAACGACTGCACATAGGAGTCGCCGGGTTTCTGAGTGTCTTCGGTTGTCATGAGCGGGTGGAATGTCGTGCAGCCGAGAAGATAGCGCATGGGGCCTGACACGCCAACCGCGCGGCGGACCGGGCGCTTGACAGGTCGTCCCCGCACTCCCTATGATGCGTTGAACGTTCGATACACGATCTTATGTTCGTATATAGAACATTTAAGCGCATCCCGGCGGGTTATGCAAGGGGCGCGCCCCGTTCATTTCCCAGCCTTGCAGGTGGCCGGAGCCAGCGCTGATGCGCTCGCACCGGCGACCGCGAAGCACGGGACCGGAGCAAGCGCCCAAGCGTCAATTCCGGCCGACTGGAGACACTGATGACCGAAGCTTTTCTGTGTGATGCGATCCGTACGCCGATCGGGCGTTACGGCGGTGCGCTGTCCGGCGTGCGCGCCGACGACCTCGGCGCGGTGCCGCTCAAGGCGCTCGTCGAGCGTAACCGCGACGTCGACTGGACGGCGATCGACGACGTGATCTACGGCTGCGCGAACCAGGCCGGCGAAGACAACCGCAACGTTGCGCGCATGTCGGCGCTGCTCGCGGGCCTGCCGCAGGGCGTGCCGGGTTCGACGATCAACCGGCTGTGCGGTTCCGGGATGGACGCGGTCGGCGTGGCCGCACGCGCGATCAAGTCGGGCGAGGCCGCGCTGATGGTCGCCGGCGGCGTCGAGAGCATGACGCGCGCGCCGTTCGTGATGGGCAAGGCCGCGAGCGCGTTCGCGCGCCAGGCCGACATCTACGATACGACGATCGGGTGGCGCTTCGTCAATCCGCTGATGAAACAGCTGCACGGCGTCGATTCGATGCCGGAGACGGCCGAGAACGTCGCGGTCGACTACAACATCAGCCGTGCCGACCAGGACCTGTTCGCGCTGCGCAGCCAGCAGAAGGCCGCGCGTGCGCAGCAGGACGGCACGCTCGCCGAGGAAATCGTGTCGATCACGATTGCCCAGAAGAAGGGCGATCCGGTGATCGTGTCGCGTGACGAACATCCGCGCGAGACGTCGCTCGAAACGCTCGCGAAGCTGAAGGGCGTCGTGCGCCCGGACGGTTCGGTGACGGCCGGCAACGCGTCGGGCGTCAACGACGGCGCCGCCGCGCTGCTGCTCGCGAACGAGGCAACCGCGAAGCGCTTCGGCCTGACGCCGCGCGCACGCGTGCTGGGTATCGCAACGGCCGGCGTCGCGCCGCGCGTGATGGGCATCGGCCCCGCGCCGGCGACGCAGAAGCTGCTCGCGCGGCTCGGCATGACGATCGACCAGTTCGACGTGATCGAGCTGAACGAGGCGTTCGCGTCGCAGGGTCTCGCGGTGCTGCGCATGCTCGGCGTGGCCGATGACGATCCTCGCGTGAACCCGAACGGCGGCGCGATCGCACTGGGCCATCCGCTCGGCGCATCGGGTGCGCGTCTCGTGACGACCGCGATGTATCAGCTGCATCGCACGAACGGCCGCTTTGCGTTGTGCACGATGTGCATCGGTGTCGGCCAGGGCATCGCGATCGCAATCGAACGCGTCTGACCCGCGTCACGCGGCGAAGCGGCCGAATCTGCGCCGCTCGCCGTTTTCAGCACGATGCGCGGCACGAGAATCGTCTCGTGCCGCGCATTGTCGTTAACCGGCTTGCGATAGCTGCTTGAGGCGCGCGTCGAGCGCGTCGATCTCGGTGTCCGCGAACACTTCGATGCCATGCTGGCGCAGCAACGCCGCGGTGACACCGGCGCCCGCATGGCGGCGGTTCGCGAAACTCCCGTCGTAAATGAAGGTGCTGCCGCACGACGGACTGCCGTCGGCCAGGATCGCGAAGCGGCAATCGTGCGTGCGCGCGAGTGCCAGCGCGGTGTGCGCGCCGGACACGAACGGCGCCGTCACGTCGGTGCCGTTCACGTCGATGATACGTGCGGCACCCGACAACACCCGCTGCCCCGATTCACCTGCCGCGATTTCGGCGGGCGGGCGCGGCACGCTGAAGCCGCCCGCCAGTTCGGGGCAGACGGGCACGAGACGCCCTTCGCGCTGCCACCGTTCGAGCGCCTCGTGCGCGGCGGTTTTCGCCGAGCCGTTGTAACGGACCGGATGACCGATCACGCACATGCTGACGAGGATCTTCGGCGCCCCTTGCGGCTGCGGTTCGTTCTGCAATTTCGTTCTCCGTGGCGGCTGACGTTCGATGGCGGGTGCGGCAAAGCGGGACATTCGATGCTTCACCCGTGTGCCGATGCGTCAGGCCGCCGGCCCTTCCAGATGAATGTCTTCCGGCTCGAGCGCGTAAAGCGCCGGGTCGGGCGATGCGCTGACCGTGAAGCCGAGCCGCAGGTAGAAGTCGATCGTGCGCTGCGACGGCGTCGCCGACACGTACAGGCGCGCGGCACCCATCTCGCGTGCCTGCACATGGGCCGCGCGATAGAGCTGCTCGCCGAGCCCGCAGCCGCGCCAGTCGCGGCTCACATGCAGGAACTTCAACTGCAGCATGTCGCGTTGTGCACCGAGCGGCCGGCTGTCGACGATGGTCACCGCGACGAGCCGAGCGCCGTCGAACATGCCGAGGAACCAGCCGCCGCGATCGTGGCAGTCGAGCAGGATCGGCGTGTAGTGATCGGCTTCGCCGTCGGGCCAGCCGTCGACGTCGTAGAACTCCGGTACGAGATGCAGCGCGCCCTCGCGCAGCACGTACAGGTGCTTGATGATTTCGCGCCGGTCGATGGTCCACACGAGCGGCACGTCGTCGCGTGCGAGCGTGCGAGCGGAAAGCGCGTCGCGCTCGGCGGCGGTGCGGCGCGTCATGCGGCCTCCCGGTGCACGGCGATCGCAACCATCAGCGGCAGGCGCGGCATGCCGTCGGGCATCCAGACGAGCACGTCGGCGCGCTCGACACGCGCGGGCAGGCCCGCGAGATTGCCGAGCAGTTCGCGTTCTTCCGGAAACAGCGTCGAGCCGCCATTACGGAAAAACGCAGCCTGATCGCCTTTACGACTGTTATGCGCGACGGTCGCCGTATTCCAGGACAGCCGATTCAGTTCGTGCAATGCCTTTTTCATCGAATTCAAATGCCGGTTGAATGGAGCAGGATAGACCGAATCGTTTCGCCGTGTGCAACGGCTGCCCGCATTGGCGCGCCGCGCGCGGGGTTGCCATGCAGCGTTTCGTGACATCCGGATAAGCGTGCGCGGCGATTATCGCCGGATTATTTGATCGAAATCATGGCAATAGCCGAATTGAATATTTTATACGCGGCAGGGGTAAGGTTTTAGAACGAATTGCCGACAGTAAAGTGGAAGACCGTCGTAAAGCGATCAACCGTTTTTCGGCTACTGAGCGTGATTTCAGCGCGACGCGGACGACAGATCCGCCTTTCGGAGCCTTGCATGCGCAATAACCAGCCCGTTACCCAACAAGAATTCGATTTTCCCGACGACGTCACGCTGATGTCGACGACCGATGCAGACAGCGTCATCACCTACGCGAACACGACGTTTGCGCAGGTCAGCGGCTTCTCGAACGAGGAGCTCGTCGGCCAGCCGCACAACGTGGTGCGCCATCCAGACATGCCGCGCGAGGCGTTTGCCGACATGTGGGCGACGCTCAGGCGCGGCGAACCGTGGACCGCGCTCGTGAAGAACCGCCGCAAGAACGGCGATCACTACTGGGTGCGCGCGAACGCGATACCGGTGATGCGCAACGGCGAGCCGCAGGGCTACATGTCGGTGCGCACGAAAGCGCCGAGCGACGAGTCCGCGGCTGCCGACGCGTTGTATCGCGCGTTTCGCGAAGGCAAGCCGGGCCAGCGCCGGTTCCACAAGGGGCTGGTGATCCGCACGGGGCTGCTGCGCATCGCGTCGCTGTCGCAGACGATGTCGGTGCGTGCGCGCGTGCATTCGGCGCTGTGCGTGCTGGCGCCGGTCATCGTCGGCGCGGGCTGGGCCTGCGGGCTCACCGGTGGCGGGCTCGCGGCGTTCGCCGGTGCGACGGTCGGCGTGGCGGCGGCGGCCGGCCTGTGGCTCGACGCGCAGATCGTGCGCCCGCTGAAGCGGCTGCACGAACAGGCGCTGAACGTCGCGACCGGCGAAAGCCGGCGCGGCGTGCGGATGAACCGCGTCGACGAGATCGGCATGACGCTGCGCACGATCAACCAGCTCGGGCTGATGTTCCGCTGGCTCGTCGACGACGTCAGCGAGCAGGTGCACAACGTGCAGCGCGCAAGCAACGAGATCGCGCAGGGCAACAACGACCTGAGCGCACGCACCGAGCAGGCCGCGTCGAGCGTGCAGGAAACCGCCGCGTCGATGGCCGAGATGACGGCGACCGTCAACAGCAACGCGGAAACCGCGCTGCAGGCGAACCGGCTCGCGGGGTCAGCGAGCGATGCGGCCGGGCGCGGCGGGCAGGTGGTGAGCGAAGTCGTCACGACGATGAGCGACATCACCGCGAGCTCGCGCAAGATCGCGGACATCATCGGCGTGATCGACGGCATCGCGTTCCAGACCAACATCCTCGCGCTGAACGCGGCGGTCGAGGCCGCGCGCGCGGGCGAGCAGGGGCGCGGCTTCGCGGTGGTCGCGGGCGAGGTGCGGGCGCTCGCACAGCGCAGCGCGAACGCGGCGAAGGAGATCAAGACGTTGATCGGCGCGAGCGTCGACCGGGTCGAGTCGGGTGTGCGGCGGGTGGACGAGGCGGGCCGGACGATGGAGGACATCGTCGCGCAGGTGAAGCGCGTGTCGGACCTGATCGCGGAGATCAGCTCGTCGACGGCCGAGCAGAGCACGGGGGTCGCGCAGGTCGATCAGGCAGTCGTGCACCTGGACAACATCACGCAGCAGAACGCGGCGCTCGTCGAGCAGAGTACGGCGGCGTCGGAGAGCCTGCAGCAGCAGGCGACGCGGCTCGTGGATGCGGTGAACGTGTTCCGCTGAGCGCGGGAGAAGAGATGACGCGGGCGCGGCGGAGAGGGGCGCCGGCCCGCGTCGGACCGCCCGGTTCCGGCCGGGCGGTCAGGGCCTGTCGCGATCGCGGCAGGCCCTGAACCGTCAGACGGCGAGGCAGAGGTACTTGATCACGACATAGTCGTCGATGCCGTAGTGCGAGCCTTCGCGGCCGAGGCCCGACTGCTTGACGCCGCCGAACGGCGCGACTTCGTTCGAGATCAGGCCCGTGTTCACGCCGACCATCCCGTATTCGAGCGCTTCGGCGACCTTCCACACGCGGCCGATGTCGCGGCTGAAGAAGTACGCGGCGAGACCGAACTCGGTGTCGTTCGCGAGGCGGATCACCTCGTCGTCGCTGCTGAACTTGAACAGCGGCGCGAGCGGCCCGAACGTCTCTTCCTTCGCGACCTTCATCGCCGGCGTGACGCCCGTCAGCACGGTCGGCTCGAAGAAGCCGTGGCCGAGCGCATGGCGCTTGCCGCCTGTCACGACGGTCGCACCCTTCGCGAGCGCGTCCTCGATGTGCGCCTCGACCTTCAGCACGGCCGCTTCGTTGATCAGCGGGCCTTGCGTGACGCCCGGCTCCGTGCCGCGACCGACCTTCAGCTGGCCGACCGCCGCCGCGAGCTTCTGCGCGAACTGGTCGTACACGGCTTCATGCACGTAGAAGCGGTTCGTGCACACGCACGTCTGGCCGCTGTTGCGGTACTTCGACGCGATCGCGCCCTGCACGGCCGCATCGAGATCGGCGTCGTCGAACACGATGAACGGCGCGTTGCCGCCGAGCTCCAGCGACACCTTCTTGACCGTCGCCGCGCATTGCGCCATCAGCAGGCGGCCGATCGGCGTCGAGCCGGTGAACGACAGCTTGCGCACGATCGGGTTCGACGTCAGTTCGCCGCCGATCGCCTTCGGGTCGCCCGTGACGACGCTGAACACGCCGGCCGGCACGCCCGCGCGCTCGGCCAGCACGGCCATCGCGAGCGCGGAGAACGGGGTTGCCTCGGCCGGCTTCACGACGATCGGGCAGCCTGCCGCGAGCGCGGGGCCGACCTTGCGCGTGATCATCGCCGCCGGGAAGTTCCACGGCGTGATCGCCGCGCACACGCCGATCGCTTCCTTCGTCACGACGATGCGCTTGTCGCTCGCCGGCGTCGGGATCGTGTCGCCGTACACGCGCTTGCCTTCCTCGGCGAACCACTCGAGGAACGACGCCGCGTAGCCGATCTCGCCCTTCGCCTCGGCCAGCGACTTGCCCTGCTCGGTCGTCAGGATCAGCGCGAGGTCGTCGGCGTTTTCCATCATCAGGTCGTGCCACTTGCGCAGGATGACCGCGCGTTCCTTCGCGGTCTTCTTGCGCCACGCCGGCCATGCGGCGTTCGCGGCGTCGATCGCGTGACGCGTCTCGGCCGTGCCCATCGCCGGCACGGTGCCGAGGAGGCCGCCCGTCGCCGGGTTGCGGACCTCGAACGTCTCGCCGTTCGATGCACCTTGCCATTCGCCGTTGACGTAGGCCTGCTGGCGGAACAGCGACGGATCTTTCAGTGCCAGGGTTTCCTGAACAGTGCTCATTTGCGTAGCCTGCTTTGAAAATGGATGACGAAACGGCCGCCGCCGTCATGACGACGGCGGCGGCGTATTCAGTGGACGGGAACTCAGGCCGGCACGCCGACCGTTTCCTTCAGCACTTCCTCGAGGATCACGAGCGCTTCGTCGAACACGGCCTGCGTGATCGTGAGCGGGAACAGGAAGCGCACGACGTTCGAGTACACGCCGCACACGAGCAGCAGCAGGCCGCGCTCGAGCGCACGCGTCTGCACGCGCTTCGTGAATTCCGCATCCGGCTCGCCCGAACCCGGCTTCAGGAACTCGACCGCGATCATCGCGCCCGGGCCGCGCACGTCGGCGATCTGCGGCACGTCGGCCTGCAGCGAGGTCAACTTTGCTTTCAGCACATCGCCGAGTTGCGTTGCACGGTCGCACAGCTTCTCTTCGTCGATGATCTCGAGCACCGCGTGCGCCGACGCAACCGCCAGCGGGTTGCCTGCGTACGTGCCGCCGAGGCCGCCGGGCGCTGCCGCGTCCATCAGGTCCGCACGGCCGACGACGCCCGACAGCGGCATGCCGCCCGCGAGGCTCTTCGCCATCGTGATCAGGTCGGCCAGCACGTCGTAGTGCTGCATCGCGAACAGCTTGCCGGTACGCGCGAAGCCCGTTTGCACTTCGTCGGCGATCAGCAGGATGCCGTGTTCGTTACAGATCTTGCGCAGCGCGCGCACGAATTCGGCCGGCGCCTGGTAGAAACCGCCTTCGCCCTGGACCGGTTCGAAGATGATCGCGGCGACGCGCTTCGGATCGATGTCGGCCTTGAACAGCATCTCGATCGCCTTGATCGAGTCGGCCGTCGTCACGCCGTGCAGCGCATTCGGGTACGGCGCATGGAACACGTCGCCCGGGAACGGGCCGAAGTTTAGCTTGTACGGGGCGACCTTGCCGGTCAGCGCCATGCCCATCATCGTGCGGCCGTGGAAGCCGCCCGAGAACGCGATGACGCCCGGACGGCCGGTGGCGGCGCGCGCGATCTTGATCGCGTTCTCGACGGCTTCCGCGCCGGTCGTGAAGAACGCGGTCTTCTTCGGGAAGTCGCCCGGCGCGCGTGCGTTGATCTTCTCGGCCAGTTCGACGTACGACGCGTACGGGACGATCTGGTACGCGGTGTGCGTGAAGTTGTTCAGCTGATCCGCGATCGCCTTGACGATCTTCGGGTGGCGGTGGCCCGTGTTCAGCACCGCGATGCCGGCGGCGAAATCGATGAAGCGGCGGCCTTCGACATCCCACAGTTCCGCGTTCTCGGCGCGGGCTGCGTAGAAATCGCACATCACACCGACGCCGCGCGGGGTGGCGGCGTTCTTGCGGGCCTGCAGGTCGGCATTCTTCACGGTCATCTCCTTGATGTTCTATCCGGTGAGTAGGGAATCGGGCGCGTTGGCAGCCCATGGAGGCGACTATAATCACATTTGGCTCTGGCAATCAGAGCCATTTCAATAAATATTCAGGAGCCAATCATGCGCGCGAGCGTGTTGTCGGACTGGCTGGCGCAGCGCCTCGTGCGCGGCGGCGAACAGCCGATCTACCGGCAGCTTCACCGGCTGCTGCAACAGGCGATCCTGTCGCGCGAACTGCCGGCCGGCACGCGCGTGCCGTCGTCGCGGCTGCTGGCCGCCGAACTCGGGATCGCGCGCAACACGGTCACGCAAGTTTACGAACAGCTTGCGCTCGAAGGGTATGTGAACTCGGCCACGGGCCGCGGCACGTTCGTCGCCGACAGCGCGCCGGACGAGATCGTCGGTGCACCGCCCGACGCGGCGGCCGGCCCGGCCGTGGTGTTGCCGTCCGCGCGGCGGCTGTCCGCGCGCGGCACGCGGCTCGTCGAAGGCGCCGGCGTGTCGAAGCGCCAGGGCGGCGCGTTCATGCCGGGCGTGCCCGATGTGTCGCGATTTCCGGCGCGCGTGTGGACGCGGCTGCACAACAAGTACTGGCGGCGTCTGCGCCCCGACCTGCTGACCTATGCGCCGGGCGGCGGGCTCGCGCTGCTACGCGAGGCGCTGGCCGATTACCTGCGCACGTCGCGCTCGGTGCGCTGCACGCCCGAGCAGATCGTGATCACGACCGGCATCCACCAGTCGATCGACCTGGCGGTGCGGTTGCTGACCGATCCGGGCGACGCGATCTGGACCGAGGACCCGTGCTACTGGGGCGTGCGCAGCGTGCTGAACGTGTCGGGGCTGACCACGCGGCCGATCCCGGTCGACGAGGAAGGCATCGCGCCGTCGGCTGCCGATCTCGCCGCACCGCCGAAGCTGATGCTCGTCACGCCGTCGCACCAGTATCCGCTCGGGATGGTGATGAGCCTCGCGCGGCGGCGCATGTTGCTCGAATACGCGCGCCAGCACGGCTGCTGGATCATCGAGGACGACTACGACAGCGAATTCCGCTACGGCAGCCGGCCGCTCGCGTCGCTGCAGGGGCTCGACACGGCCGGGCAGGTGATCTACGTCGGCAGTTTCGGCAAGACGCTGTTCCCCGGGCTGCGGGTCGGTTACCTGGTCGCGCCGGAACCGCTGGCGGAAAGCTTCGCGACCGCGAGCGCCGAGTTGTATCGCGAAGGGCAGTTGCTGCAGCAGGCGGTGCTCGCGGAATTCATCGCGGAAGGGCACTTCGTGTCGCATATCCGCAAGATGCGCACGCTGTACGGGCAGCGTCGCGAGGTGCTGCTCGATGCGGTCGCGCGCCGCTACGGCGAGTCGCTGCAGGCGCTCGGCAGCGACGCGGGGCTGCATCTCGTCACGCAATTGCCGGCCGGCGTCGACGATCGCGCGGTGGCGCAGGCCGCGCTCGAACGCAATATCGTCGTGCGGCCGCTGTCCGGTTATTACGCGGATCGCGAGCGCGCGGCGCCCGGGTTGCTGCTTGGTTATGCGTGCGTGCCGGAGGACGAGATCGCGACGGCGTTCGCGACGCTCGCCGAGGCGATCGACGAGCGGGCGTTTGGCGGTGAATGCATTTTCGCGTGACGGACTGCTACCGACGCGTTGGCCTTTTGCGTCGGGCGATGCGGGCCAGCAGTCGCAGTGTTGCACGCTCCAGGTGGATCCATGCCGGCAGCGCTTGGCACATTGCCATCAGCATCGACAGTGCAACGACAAGGCTTAGAACGAACACCGGCTGACTCCCGTTGAACGATTGTTCGCACGCTGTTGGCCTGGCGGGCGCGGGTCCGCACGGCGAGCAATCGCACGAGATGGTGCCGCATTGTTTGGCCGCGGGCGTCGGACAACTGGACGTTGACGCCGGGACGGGCGTACCGGACGCCGTTAATGGAGCGTGGCTCGCGGGTGTGACGGGCACGTTCGACGAGGTGGTGCACAGGAAGTCGTGCGTGGAGGCGGATGTGCGCGCGAAGACGGACCGCGCGTTTGTCCACACATGCGGAATCTGGCACGTGACGATCTCGAGCTGACCGCTGCCGAGCACGCCGGCGAGCACGATTGCTCCGATACCGATGGCCCATTGTAGCGGCGGTAGTCTGGGACTCAGCGAGAGCGCTAGCGCAAACCCGAAGATCACGAGTGCCCAGGTCAACGCGGCTGGAAAGCTTGTCGCGATCCCGAAAGCGACGAGCGGAAGCAACAGGACAAACAGGATCGGCGTACGCAGCATCGATAGCGCGATTCCGTATGCGAACATTGCCCAGCCGAGCAGCACGATGACATGCGGCAGCGTAGATGGATTGCCCAGCTCAGCTTGCGACCAGAAGAATTGCAAAATGACGAGCAGCGCACCTGCCGTGAGCATTACGCCGTTCAATGCTGCGCTCGTACGAGAACGATGGAGGAGCCCCTGCACGACGAAGTAAAAGCCAAGCACGGGTACACGTAGCCAGGCGAACAATGCGCTGATCGGACCGAGTTTTGCTCCCTTGCTGGCGAGCGCGCTCTGGAGCGCCGCCGCGGTGTGCGCGACCGTACGCGTGAACAGGTCCGAGCCGGGCTCGGTCAGTAGACTCTCGGCACCGATCAGGCCGGTCTGGAGGCACGCGGCGGCGGCCTGCGGGCTTGGTGTCGTGCGCCATTTCTTGTCCAGCGACGGGCCCGGTCCGCGCGGGTCCGCACCGTCCTCGACGTCTTCTCTGGCCGCTTGCGCCAACGCTCCCAACTCTTCCTCGAGGATGCCGTAGTGCAGGCGCAGCGTGATTGCATCTGCGCAGGCCTTCAGCATGTCGGGCGGTGTGCTGCCCGTCTGATCGAGGTATGCCAGTTCCGCGGCAACCAGCGCGCCGTAGTCGTGTTGCGTCCAGGCGGCGTCGAGCACGGAACGCAGGCGATCAGACGGCACGGAATCGACCGCGATCCGACGGATGTCGTCGGCCGCGAGGTGCGCTGCACCAGCGCGCCCGCCATACACGTATTGCAGGCGTTCGGGATTCAACAGCACCTTCACCAGTCGCTCCGAGCCGTCCAGACGTCCGAAAATCCAGTCGTTGATGCGCCACGATTTCTTGTAGAAGCCGCCGAAATGGGCGAGTTGCAGCCCCAGCAGCTTGCGGTGTGCATTGGTCGTATCGGGTGCAAGCGGGCTAGATGCGTTGCCGCTGATTTGGACAAGTTCGATCAATGCATCCTCGGACAGTGCGTCCCTATCGTTGAATGCGTATTCGATAACATCGAGTTGCATCAGGCGAAACAGCACATGGCGACTGATTTCGTCGGACATAGCTGCAGTCCGGTATCTTGGCGGGCTGGCCGCGTTGCTCGCCGGCGCAAGAAAGTCGACGAGCCGAGACAGGCCGCGTGCACGTTCGGCGTCAACCGGATTGAGTCCATCCCGATTCAGTCGCCGCAATACGCCAGTTGCGATCTCGCAGGTGTTGCAGATGGCGCCCGCGACGAAATGCGCGATTCGCGCGCAGCGTAAGCGGCGTTGCGGCTCGATAACGAATGCGAGCATCTTCGCGAGATCGTTGGAATCCAGCAAGGCGATTTGCTGTTCGGCATTCGGCGTATGCCGGTTATGCGCAGCGCGCTGGCCGATCGAGACGAGCAGCGAGTGCGCGTTTGATGTCCAGCGCGGCTCCTCCTTTCCCGCGAAGTCCGTCACCTGCTTTACCGCGTCGTAGGCGGCTCGCCAGAGCGGGGCAAGCCGGCCCACGTCTGCACGTTCGTTCGGATGTGCCGGTAGCGGGCCCATGACATCGGGATCGGACCAAGCGTCGTCTGGTGAAGTGGTGGCGGGACGCTGTACGAGCGTCGGCGCCCCTGACGTGCGTAAATCGAGCAAATCCTGGAAGCGCTGTGTAAGTCGCAGCAAGTCGAGCAGAACCTTGGTCGCGAAGTCGACGGGCGCCAAGCCCCATTCCCAATTTTGCGAGCATTCGAACGCGGGGGCGTCCATGTCGGCGGGCCATGCGGACGGGATCCATCCTCGCCAAGGGAATGCTTCGAACGCGGTGCGCATCGCGTCCTTGCCGTGCCTACCGATTACATGCTGCCCGGCCATTGCGGCTGTGTCCTGTGCCGCAGCAGAGGGAAACGACGAGTAAACGAAGGATTCGAACGTACTGGTGATCCTGCGCTTTCGGTACAACTCGAACAGTTGTATAGCGTGTTGTAGTAGCAGGGTGTCGGATAGTGTGCATACGAGATCGAGCACATCGTTGCGACGCTGCCGAACAGCATGATTGTGCTGCTTGATTTCGTCGAGCTGATCGGTGATCGTCTGTGATTGAGGGATGTTCCAGACGCTTGCCGCGAGCACCGCGCCAAGAGAGGGCGGTTCTTCGTTTGACGCCTTTGCCCGAGCGTCGCTCCGATCGTGATTGCCCGGGTCGGGGTCGATATAGACGAGCACACGGCGCACGCCACGTTCGGTCGGCTTCGAGAAGATTGCCTGCAACGCGCCATGGAACGGCTTGTTGTCGAGCACGCCGCCATCCACTACGTAGCGCGGCGTGTCGAGCGGCGTATTCGATGCGTCTACCAGCGTCGAGTGCCCGCCAATCGCGGCGACATCGATTCTGGCGGGCTCAAATGCCAGCGGGAACGATGCGGTGGCGCGTGCTGCATGCGATAGCGTGTCGATTAACGGGGTCGCGTGCTTGAAGTCGTCCCGCTCCGACGAACGCACAAAATGAAATCGGGCGCGGAAGTCGACGTCGCCGACCTGAGAGCCGAGATCGTCGACGGAGTAGGCAGGCCGGCCGCGCAGTAGTGTGGTCGTCAAGTAGAGATCGAGCGGTGTGTCGACCGCCGCGCTGACGGGCGTGTTCGAATTGGCGGCGAGCTTGTGGAACGCGCCTGCAATCTCGGGCAGGAAATACTGATCGCCCATTAGCAACGAACCGGGATTGTCGGCAAGCGGGGGCCGCAGCAGTCGATCGAACGCGCCCATTTCCTTCCACACGTCGCGCAGCAGGCTGAATGTGCCACCGTATGCGGTCGCGACAGCCAGCGCCGCACCGTTGATGCCGCCAGCGCTTGTGCCGCTGATGACGTCGACGTGTGCGGCCGTGCGAGTGATGTCCAACAGATCTGCATACACAGGGTGTTTGCGGGCGACGATCCGGTGGATCTCGTTGGTGACCCCGCCCATCCATACGGCGAGGCTGACGCCGCCGTTCATTACGAGTGCGAGCCGTAGTTCCTCGACAGCTTCGTTCGACATGGTTTCCCCGCATCGGGACGGGAGGCGAATGAATGCCCGATGCGTCGAGATCGAATCGGCCGCAATATACCCGATTCGATTTCTTCATCGATTACGCACCCCCGTGCTTTATTCGATTTTTTGATTCGCAGTGTGATTTTATTTGGTTCGATGCTCGTCGCTGATTGGGTTTCTTTCCAGATGTTATATGCGAGCGACGCAAGGAAGCATAGGGTGATGCGGGTAAACGATGCGCGATGATGAATTGACGTAATCGCTACCTGGAAGAGGCCGCATGTCGGTGCGATAGGGCCCGCGGAATGGTGTTCGTTTTTCCGGATTTGTCTGATAAAACAAGGGAAATAGTGAATTAAAAACTCGATATGTTGTGAATTTGTAGGAATTTGAACGAACAGAGTGTCTTCGTCCTGGTAAGTTCCGAATCAATATTTTTAAAATTGCCATGAATTGAGCAGACTGACTTCGAATCGTTCCATCAACCTGCTCGAGCACTCAACTCAATACCCGATCCACACCGCGAACGTCAGCACGACGCACGACAGCGCGAGCAGCGTCAGGAACAGCGGCAGCACGAAGCGGATCCACGCGCCGAAGTCGACGCGTGCGGTCGCGAGATACGCGAGCAGCATCCCCGACGTCGGCGTGACGAGGTTCGTCAGTCCGCCGCCGAGCACGAACGCGAGCACCGACGTCTGGCCGCTCACGCCGGAAAGCTGCGCGATCGGCCCGATGATCGGCATGCTGACCGCGGCCTTGCCCGACACCGACGGGATGAACACGTCGAGCACCATCTGCACGCCCATCAGGCCGTTCGCGACCCACACCGGCGATTGCCCGTCCGCGAGCCGGGTGAAGAAGTGGATCAGCGTGTCGAGCACGAGGCTGTTCTGCAGCAGCAGCTCGACCGACGCGGCGAGCCCCATCAGCAGCGCGGCGAGCATCATGTTCTTCATCCCGTCGACGAACGCATCGGCCGCGCTGCGCGAATCGAGCCGGCCGATCGCGGCCGTCGCGATGCTCACGGCCGCGTAGAACGCCGCGAGTTCGACGTTGCCCCATTTCAGTTCGCGCGTGCCGTAGATCAGCATCGCGACGGCCGCGGCAAATACGACCAGCGTGGCCTTGTGGCGCAGCGACAGCTTCGCGGTTGCGTGCGCGGCGTTGCCCGCCGCGGTTTGCCCGGCGCGGTAGCCGGTGTTGCGCACGTAGCGCAGCAGGTACAAGATGCCGATCGTCAGGAATACGACGAATACGGCCGCGCGCAGCGCGACGCCGCTGAACAGCGGCACGCCGACGAGCGGCTGCGCGACGGCGAGCGCGAGCGGGTTCGTGACCGACGCGATATAGCCGATCTTCGCGGCGATCGCGACGAGTGCGACCGCGAACAGGTCGGACAGCCCGAGGCGCCGCGCGATCACGACGACCATCGGAATGATCACGAGGTATTCGGAGATGAAGCCGAGCAGCGTGCTGCCGAGCCCGATCAGGATCATCAGCATCGGCGTCAGCAGGTACGCGTTGTTGCCGGTGAGCTGCAGCAGCCGGTCGATGCCGGCATCGACGACGCCCGTGCGGCGCATCACGCCGAACATCCCGCCGACGAACATCACCATCACGATCAGCGGCGCGTTCTTCAGCAGGCCTTCCGGCACCGCGACGAACGCGGACACGAGGCTCGCCGGCAACGCATGTGCGGACGTGCTGTGGCTGACGGCCGGCGCGACGAGCGTCGCGAGCGCGGTCGTCTTCGGTACCACCTGGTAGGTGCCCGGCACGACGAGCCGGCCGTTGCGCGCGAAGTGGCCGGAGTCGACGATCCACGTGAGCGCGATCGCGGCGGCCAGCACCCACAGCATCATCACGACCGGGTGCAGCATCTTGCCGTGCGGATGCGGCGCGTGGCCGGCGTCCACCGTTGGATCGTCGGACGCGAGCGCGGGAGTGTCGGCGCCGTGCGCGCCGGCCGGGTTCGGGGAAGAGGCGGACATCGGATCCTCGTCGAAGAAGGAGCGGGCCGTCAGGCCGGTTGCAGCGCGGCGCGCGCCGGGACGTAGCCGAGTTCGGCGGAAATGGCGTGGCTGCACGCCTGCAGGCGTTCGAGATAGTCGGGAATGTCGGCGTGGCTCACGCGCACCTCGGGGCCCGTCACGCTGACCGACGCGACCGTCGCACCCGTCAGGTCGCGCACCGGCACCGCGATCCCCACCGCGCCGGGCGTCACTTCGCCGCTGCTGACCGCGTAGCCCTTGCGTGCGACCGCGTCGAGTTCGCCGGCGAGTTTCGGCTGATCGTCAGCCTGCCCGGTCCTGCGCAGTTGCACGAAATACTCGTCGCGCACCGCATCGGGCGCGAACGCGAGCAGCACCTTGCCCGATGCGCCGAAATTGATCGGCCGGCGGTTGCCGACCGAGCCGACGGTGCGCACCGCATGCGTTGTTTCGCAGCGCGCGACGCACACCGATTCGAGCCCTTCGCGCACGCGCAGCACGACGGTTTCGTTGATCGCCTGGTTGAGCTCGAGCATGTGCCGGTGCGCGGCGCGCACCAGCGCGTTCTGCTGCGATGCGGCCACGCCGATCACGAACGCCTGCGGGCCGAGCGCATAGGTGGACGTGCGTGGGTCCTGCACGACGAAGCGGTGCAGCTCGAGCGTGCACAGCATCCGGTAGGTGCGCGACTTGTTGATGCCGAGTTGCGACGCGAGTTCGGTCACGCCGAGGTGCGGATGCTCGGCCACGTAGGTCAGCAGCTTCAGCGCGCTGTCGACGGCGTCGACGATGTAGGTCGTCATGCGGCATCTCCGGGTGCAGCGACGCGCGCGCGGACGTAATCGGCGAGCGCGTCGAGATATGCATCGACCGAGCGCTTCAGCGCGGCGAAGCCCGCGTGTTTCGCGAACGCGGCTTCGTCCATGTAGAGCGCGCGGTTGAATTCGATCTGGATGCTGTGGCGCTGCCGTGCCGGATCGGCGAGCGCGGTCAGCAGGTCGCCGCCCTGGTACGGGTCGTTGATCTGCACGCGGTAGCCGGCGTCGGCGAACCACTGCGCGGTCCACGCGGTGAAGGCGGGGTCGGCAGTTGTGCTGCGCCGGTCGCTGACGACGACGTCCGGCCGCAATGCGCCCGCGTCGACGTTCATCGCATTGCCGCGCGACTTCATCGAATGGCAGTCGATGTGCCACAGCGCGCGATGCGCGGCATGCAGCGGCTCGGCGATGCCGGCGAGCGCGCGGCGGTACGGCCGGTAGTACGCGTCGATCCGGTGATGCACTTCGGCGAGCGACAGCTTGCGGTCGTACAGCGGCACGCCGGGCAGCGCGTCGCGCCGGATCAGCCCCATCCCGCGCTGCGTGTACGGCTGCGGCGAAAGCGGCTCGGGCCACGGCTCGGCGAGCAGCGTCGCGTCGATGTCGGTTTCCGCGCGGTTCGGATCGATGTACGCACGCGGAAACGTCGCGCCGAGCAGCGTGCCGCCGCGCGCGGGGGCGCCGGCCCACAGTTCGTCGATGTACGCATCCCACGTCGTGCGGATCGCGTCGCCCGGCGCGACGGTGGAGAAGTCGGGCGGATACGCGATGCCGCTGTGCGGCGAATCAACGACGATCGGCAGCGCGGGCACCGTCGGCGCTGCGACGAAATACGCGGGCGATTCGCCGTCGGTCGCGTTGTTGCAATTAAACGTCAGCATGGGGATCAGGTTCTTTACCTAGTGTCTCGAAGCGTTTTGCTCGTTTGTTTTAATCATTAAAACAGCGTATCAATATTTCACAACGGCAGAAAATTGCGGTCAAGGGCTTTTTTCGACGCGGGCATTACGCGTTGTGATCGGCTTGTAATGCCCGTCGTTATTGGGTTTGTTTCATTCTTCGAAACGCACTGCGAGCAAGGCCGTTTCGACTCCCTCGTGCGATTTTTGGCATGGCTTGACGCTTCAAATCGCCGAATTCGACAATGAATAAGACGATGTTTTATTCAATAAAACACGTTGCGGGCGAAATAAATCGCTCCCCATATTCAATCGACAAAAGGGGTCGGAGATGAAGCGGAAAGAGATGGCGGTCGCGCTGGCAGGCGTTGCAATCGCGGCGGGTGCGACGCACGCGCAGGCGCAGTCGAGCGTGACGCTGTATGGCGTCGTCGATTCGGGGATCACGTACACGAACAACCAGAACGGGCATGCCGCGTGGCAGGCGACCGGCGGCAACGAGCAGGGCACGCGCTGGGGGCTGCTCGGCAAGGAGGAACTCGGCGGCGGCACGCGCGCGGTGTTCCGGCTCGAGAACGGCTTCAACATCGAAAGCGGCGCCGCGAGCCAGGGCGGCCGGATCTTCGGGCGCCGTGCGTACGTCGGGCTGGAAAACGACCGCTGGGGCACGCTGACGATGGGCCGCCAGTACAACGCGGCGCAGGAGGTGCTGGAGCCGCTGCAGATCGGCGCGACCACCGCGCTCACGCAGTACGCGCTGCATCCGTTCGACACCGACGACCTGAACAACACGTTCCGCACCAACAACTCGGTGCAGTACCAGACGCCCACGTGGTACGGGCTGCGCGCGGTCGGCCTGTACGGCTTCTCGAATTCGACGTCGTTCGCGGAAAACCGTGTGTGGAGCCTCGGCGCGAGCTACGAGAACGGGCCGCTGCAACTCGGCGCGGCGTATGTGCGCGTCGATCATCCGGCGCTCGACACCACCGGCGCGGCGGCATCCGACAACTACTACACGTTCATCAAGGGCGTGACGCGCCAGCAGATCTGGGGCGCGGGCGGCGCGTATGCATGGGGCGCCGCGACGTTCGGGCTGCTGTACACCAGTTCGCTGTTCAACCTGCAGACGGGCGGCGCGCTACGCTTCAACAACTACGAGGGCAGCGTGCGCTACCTGATGACGCCCGCGCTGCAGTTCGCGCTCGGCGAAACCTACACGCAGGTGCTCGCGTCGCAGGGGCCGAAGCCGAGTTCGCACTACCTGCAGACGAGCGTCGGCGCGCAGTATTTCCTGTCGAAGCGCACCGATATCTACGTGAATGCGTTCTACCAGCGCGCGTCGTCGAACACGGTGGCCGCGATCGAAGGGATCTCGAATCCGTCGAGCACGCGTACACAGATCGTCGCGGTGACGGGCATTCGCCACAAGTTCTGACGCGGCACGCCGCGGGCGCGCGTGCGGCTTACAGCCGGATCAGCGCCGCGCCCGCGACCACCAGCGCGCACGCGGCGAGCCGCTGCGCGCCGGGCCGCTCGCGCATCACGAACCAGCCGATCGCGACCGCGAAGATCGAGCTCGTTTCGCGCAGTGCCGACACGGTCGCGACCGGCAGGTGCCGGTACGCGAGGATCACGATCCCGTATGCGGCGAGCGAGATCGTGCCGGCGATCGCGCCCTGCCGCAGTGCCGTGCGCGAGCCGAGCACCGCGCGCGGGCCGCCGCGCATCGCGCAGACGAGCACGAGCTGCGGCACGCTCCACAGCAGGTACACCCACGCGATGTAGCCGAGCGCACTGCCGGACACGCGCGAGCCGATCCCGTCGCAGATCGAGTACGCGGCGATGAACACGCCGGTGAGCAGCGCATACGGCACGCCTTCCCCCGAGAACCTGAAGCCGCGGCGCAGCGCGAGCGACATGATGCCGAACGACACGAGCGCGATGCCCGCGAAGCCGAACGGCGTCGGCTGCTCGTGCAGCATCGCGAACGCGAGCACCGACACGAGCAGCGGCGAGATCCCGCGCGCGATCGGATAGATCTGCCCGAACTCGCCGTTGCGGTAAGCGCGCGCGAGCGTGAAGCAGTACGCGACCTCGAGCGCGGCCGACGCCGCGATGTACGGCCACGCGGCGGGCGCCGGCGCGGGCAGCAGCGCGGCGCCGGCGACGCCGAACGCGAGATACGGCAGCGACATCGTGCCGAGCTGGACGAGCCGGTCTTCGCTGACGTGGAGGAACGCATTCCAGATGGCGTGCAGCAGCGCGGAGCACAGCACGAGGCCGATGAACAGGTGATCCATGAACGAAGGTGTAGGCAGGGCGGGACAGGGCAGGCGGCGTCAATTATGTGGGTATCGGGCGCGTTCGCGCGGAATTGTCGATAATGGAACGTTGTTATTCACCGGATGCCGACGATGACCGAAGCCACCCAAGCCCAGCCTGCCGTTCCGCGCCTCACGAGCCTGTCGCACGGGGGCGGCTGCGGTTGCAAGATCGCGCCGGGCGTGCTGTCCGAGCTGCTGAAGCGCGCGACGCCGCCCGCGCTGTTCCCGGATCTGCTGGTCGGCACCGAGACGTCCGACGATGCGGCCGTCTACCGGCTCAACGACGAGCAGGCGATCGTCGCGACGACCGACTTCTTCATGCCGATCGTCGACGATCCGTTCGACTTCGGCCGCATCGCGGCGACCAACGCGCTGTCCGACGTGTATGCGATGGGCGGCAAGCCGATCCTCGCGCTCGCGCTGGTCGGCATGCCGATCAACGTGCTGCCGCACGAGACGATCGCGGCCGTGCTGCGCGGCGGCGAAGCGGTGTGCGCGGATGCCGGCATCCCGGTCGCGGGCGGTCATTCGATCGATTCGGTCGAGCCGATCTACGGGCTCGCGGCGATCGGCGTCGTGCATCCGTCGCGCGTGAAGCGCAACGCGGCCGCGCGCGCGGGCGACGTGCTCGTGCTCGGCAAGCCGCTCGGCGTCGGCGTGCTGTCGGCCGCGCTGAAAAAGAGCCAGCTCGACGCCGCGGGTTACGCGCAGATGATCGCGACGACCACCAAGCTGAACCGGCCGGGCACCGCGCTCGCCGCGTTGCCGGGCGTGCACGCGCTGACCGACGTCACGGGCTTCGGGCTGCTCGGCCATACGCTCGAACTGGCGCGCGGCGCGCATCTCACCGCGCGCGTGCACTATGCGTCGCTGCCGTGGCTCACGGGCGTCGAGGCGTTCGTCGCCGACGGCGTGTTCACCGGCGCGTCGGGTCGCAACTGGGCCGCGTACGGCACCGATGTGCGGCTGGCCGACGGGCTGCCGCCCGTCGCGCAGGCGCTGCTGACCGATCCGCAGACGTCGGGCGGGCTGCTGGTCGCGTGCGCGCCCGAGGCCGTCGACGAAGTCCTCGCGTGCTTCCGCGCCGATGGTTTCGACCGCGCGGCCGTGATCGGCGAGATGGTGGACGGGCCCGCGCGCGTCGACGTCGCCTGACGCGGAATTTCCGCACGGGATCATTTTGCGGTCGCTAGAATCGATGCGTTCCCTCGAACGCATCGACGACCGATGAACGACTTCCTGTTCGGGCTGATGATCGCGCTGTCGGTCGGGCCCGTCGCACTGATGATCGCGAACTACGGCATGCGCGCCGGCACCGTCACCGGCGTGCGCGCGGCGGCGGGCGTTGCCGCTGCCGACGGTTGTTATGCGGTCGTCGCGTTCACGCTCGGCGCGATGCTGGCAAGCACGCTCGCGTCGCACCTGTCGCTGTTCCGCGTCGTCGGCGCGCTCGTATTGCTCGCCATGGGCGCACGGATGCTGTGGCAGGCGCTGCGGGATCGGCGCCGCACGCTCGATGGCGAGGCGCCGCCGCCGGGCAACCGCCCGTTCACGTCGATGTTCTTCGTCACGCTCGCGAACCCGCTCACCATCCTGCTGTTCTATGGCTACGCGACGGCTGCCGCCGGCGCGCATCGGCACTGGCTGCTGGGTGCCGCGTGCGTGTTTGCCGGCAGCCTCACGGGGCAGCTCGTGTTCGCGTTCGGCGGCAGTGCGATCGGGCGCATCGTGAAGTCGCCGGGGTGGCTCGCGGCGAGCCATGTGGTCGCCGCGCTGGTCGTGCTCGGTTACGGGGTGGCGGGGCTCGCGCGCGCGTAGCGGATCGGGAGTCGGCCACTGCGGAAGGGGGTGACGATCGGCGGCCTGTCGGCGTTCGTTCCTGCCAACCGGATAGCATTCCTGATGGTTGTCATGCGACACGATGGCGTGAATCCGCGGCGACTCACCGCGTTACGCAACACGCGCGCCGTCGCACGAAACACCGGCAGCCGTTTCGTAGCCGGGTTCCGCATCGCGCATGCCCGTTCTATACTCCCTCGCGCAGTCTCCGAGAGCCGTTCTCACCCAACATCATCGAAACAAGGAACGCCGATGCTGACTCGCTCCATTCTTTCCGCCGCCGCATTCTCGCTTGCAGCCTGTGCGACCGCGCCGTCGATCGCGCAGGACAACCAGGGCAACAACGCAGGCAACAATGCATTCGCCGAGACCGGTGCACAGGGCCGCCCGGTCAAGGTCATGATCATCACGATGTTCGGTCCGGAGGGCCAGGCCTGGCTCGACCGGCTCGGCCCGTGGCGCGACATCACCGTGCCCGGCCTGTCGCCCGACTATCCGGCCGTTCACTGCAACAAGCAGGACGTATGCGTCGTGACGACCGGCATGGGTTATGCGAACGCGACCGCGACGATCATGGCGCTCACGTTCTCGCAGCGCTTCGATCTGCGCCGCACGTATTTCCTCGTCTCCGGCATCGCGGGCGTCGACCCCGCGCAAGGCACGGTCGGGTCGGCCGCGTGGTCGAAATACCTCGTCGATTTCAGTCTGCAGTGGGAACTCGATGCACGCGAGATTCCGGCCGGCTGGAATACGGGCTATCTCGGCATCAACACGAAGAGCCCGAACGACAAGCCGCCGCTTGACTACCGCACCGAAGTATTCCAGCTGAACCCGCAACTGACCGACGCCGCATACGCGCTGTCGCGCAACGTCGTGCTCGCCGACAGTGCGCAAGCGCAGGCCGCGCGCGCGAAGTTCACGTATGCGCCGGCGAACCGGCCGCCGACGGTGATCCAGTGCGACACGTCATCGGGCAACACGTGGTTCTCGGGCACGTTGATCGGCGAGCGCGCGCGCCAGTGGACCAAGATCCTGACGGACGGCAAGGGCACCTACTGCATGACCGCGCAGGAAGACAACGCGACGTATGAAGCGCTCAAGCGCGCGGCGAGCGTGAAGCGGGTCGACCTGTCGCGCGTCGCGGTGCTGCGCACCGGGTCCGATTTCGACCGGCCGTATGCGGGGCAGACGAGCGCCGACAACCTGCTGAACTACGCGGACCAGGGCGGCTTCGCCCCGGCGACCGAAAACCTGTACCGCGCGGGCAATCCGCTCGTGCAGGACATCGTGACGCACTGGGGCGAGTGGCGCGACGGCGTGCCGCGCAGGTGAGTGAGTCTAGCGACGCGCTGGAGTCACTCGATCATTCACGCGTAGCCGAGCTCCGGGCGAGTCAATATCGCCTGGAGCGACCGGATTGGGGCTCGCGGGACCGACTGCAGAGGATCACGGCCCGGGTTGCGCGAGCTTGAGTTCGACGCGCGTATATTCGGGCCCCAATAGTTGCATGGTCGCTGTCTCACCGCGCTCGTCCGTCATGCCGAGGTATTGCGTTGCACTGGTGCTGATCCGGTAGCAGGTGTGCATCAACGGCTTGTGGTCTTGATTTCGTAAAAGCAAGGTCTGATTGCGTGTGCGTGCGGTCCAGCGTTCCGTTGTCACAAAACGCGCCGATGTGGGCTCCCGGCTGTCGCCGCACGAAAAGCGGGTCGAGTCGGGCTGGGGCCCTGGCGTCTCGGGCGTCAGGGCAAAACTGGCGACACCGGGCGTACCCGCTGAGTTGCAGAGACTCTGACACCCTGCAGGCGGGCATTTCGGAACGAACTGGACCCACAGCTGCTTTCTGTCATCGGGATCGAGCTTGCCGTTCCTGCGCGACACGATTCGCTCGTCGACGTAGATGTCGTCGGGCGACATCCCGAGTTGCACGAGAAACGATTTCATCTGCGCACCGCGTTGCCGCGCGAGTTGATTGGGTCGGTTTTCCCAATCGTAAGCCGTCGCGTCGATCGAGGCCGCCGCCCCTTCGCGCGTCCATTCCCTGGCGGTCAGGTAGTGTCTGACGACGGCGAGTCGGTCGCTGTTGGCGATCTCGGTCGAATTCAGCGGCAGTTCCATGCTGTCGGTCAGCAGGATCTTGCACGCATTGGCCTGTATCGGGAGCGACAGGAGGGCGCCGAGTATGACGGGGAGGGCATATCGCATGAGTTGCTCCGATTCAACGCGCCAGAATGAACCAGGCGATGTTGTCCGCATTGCCGATCGCCATGCCCGGGTAGCGTTTCGCGAACTGGGCGCAGGCCCAGCGACCGTATGCCGCTGGATGGTCACCCGCGTCGAAAGTGTCAGCAAAATGGGCGCATTCGTGAACGATGGTCAGTTGCTGCGAGGAAAGGTTTCCGGCTGATCGCTCGGGTAGCGAGCAAAACGGGAGATTGATCGCGATAGTATGAGTTGCGGTGTCGGGGCGACAGACATGTGCGACCACGGCGTCGGGATGCTTCATGTTTGGCAGACATCCTGTTGCGCGGTCGGCATCGGAACCGATGCGGACGAAATTTCTTGGGCCGAGATTAGCCATCACCCTGGCCAGGGCATCGAGCCCCGAAGTTAGTCTGCGTCTTGTATCGATATTTGCCGAGCCGAACCACTCGATGACTCGCGCTTCCGTGGCCGGATTCCATCGCATCAGTTCCATGCGCCGTCGCAGTGTGATCTCGACTGCTTCGTCCCGCAATTCAAGTATCCGTTTCCTGAACGCTGAATCCGTCATGTTCGGACAGATTGGCGGTCCGTCGAGCGATACGCTGGGCTGTGACGATGTTGTCATAGGCACTCTCCATATGGATATCATCTGGAGTACTGATGCTAAGTGCCCGAACTAGATCGATGATGCACAAAATTGCGGCTAACGGAACGAATGAGTATTGGTAAGTGTGAATGGCAGGTGAGAAAGGCCGCGGTTTCTTGCGGCGAACAGGTGTTCTTTCGCTGGCCCGGCCGGCGTGATGATCTGGATTGAGGCCGCTTGGACTTGCGATATGCGGCCGATAGACCACGAGTATGGCGGCAAGCGCGATCAGGCAGACTAATCAGCCTGTGTCAATCGATGTGTCGGGCACTGATGCGACTTGGTCGTTGGATCGACCTTGGGTAATGTCACCAATCGTGTCGCAACAGTGGTCGCTGTAACTGCGGTACAAATGTGCCGCATTGGCCGACGCGCCGTCCCCCGGCGACCGAAAACCTGTACCGCGCGGGCAATCCGCTCGTGCAGGACATCGTGACGCACTGGGGCGAGTGGCGCGACGGCGTGCCGCGCAGGTAATGGCCGGACGGATGACTCAGCCGGCGCTCAATGCGAGTGCGGGGCCGAACGGAACGGCGTCCACACCGGCGTGGTGTCGTCCCAGTGATCGAGCGGCGAAGGAAGTGATTGGTCGTTCATCATGTGCTCCTGCAACTAACTGACTCAGCGAGTCGTCGATGGGTGTGTCGCGACGCCGCGCGCGGGGTGACCCGCTGCGCGGCGTTGCGCGTTTACCGGCCTCCGCCGGCGAGCTGGTTGCTTTCCTGCATCGAGCGATACGGGCCTTGTGCGAGCTCGAGCCCTTGCGGATACGAGTTGGCCTTGCGCAGGTACGCGAGCGTGCCGTCGCGGCGAGCCTGTTCGACTTCCGCGCTGACCTCGGCGCGGGTGCGCGGGCCGTAATGCTGCGAGTACCACGACGTATTGCCGTAATCGCCGGCATGCGGGGTGCCCGAATCGGCGAAGGCCGGTGCGGATACGGCGAGTGCGAGGGTCAGGGCGGAGAGAAGGTGGCGGCGGTTCATGACGTAACTCCTGTGTCGATATGAGTTAGCGCTTCAGCGCTTACTCAGATCCCATGCTTTGCATCCGGTCGGAGTTGGCGCTTCAGCGCTTTCTCCGGTCCCATTCAGCGGGATCTGTTCGATGCGCAACGAGGTGCGCGACAGGGTTTACTCTAGGTATCTGTTCCGTCGCGATAAATGCGGCAGACGCGAATTGAATTGTCGTGTCAGTGGAACAATCGTCATCCGCATGGCTGACAGGGTTATGTGGAAAGCGCCGGCAGCCCCATGGCGCGGGCCTCACGCGGGTGCGACGACCACGCGCAACGTCACGCAACGGCGCACGCGGGCGATTGCCGCGCTCGGCACAAAGGTTTGCTGCGGATTCGGGAAGGATCGGGTGCGCCGCGCGGACACGCGGCACGAAGGCGGGACAACGCGCGGGCTGCGCAGCCCGCGCGTGTTGGTTCAGACGATTACGCGACCCACTCGTTGATGACCGGCGTGTCGAGCGCCGGCGCGCGTTCGGCTTCCTCGAACGTGCGCTTGCTGCACGTCGCGTCGAGGCTGCCCTTGCCGCTCAGCAGCGGGCAGCGATCGAACACTTCGGCGACCCAGTCGACGAACACGCGCACCTTTGGCGACAGATGGCGGCTGTGCGGATACACGACCGAGATCGGCATCGGCAGCGGCTTGACGCCGGGCAGGACTTCCTTGAGCCGGCCTTCGCGCAGGTGCGGCAGCACCATGAAGAGCGGCGGCTGGATCAGCCCGAAGCCTTCGACCCCGCAGGTCACGTACGCATCCGCGTCGTTCACCGACACGATGCTGTCCATCTTGACCTCGATTTCCTTGCCTTCGCTCAGGAAGGTCCAGTCGATCGTGCGGCCGGTGCGGCTCGAGAAATAGTTGACGGCCTTGTGCTGGCTCAGGTCGTCGATCGTCTGCGGCTCGCCGAAGCGCTCGAGGTAGTCGGGCGCGGCGACCGTCACGCCTTCGAACAGGCCGACCCGGCGCGCGACGAGCGACGAGTCCTGCAGCGCGCCGACGCGGATCACGCAATCGACGCCTTCCTGCAGCAAGTCGACCGGCCGATCGGACAGGCCGAGCTGCAGGTCGATGTCGGGGTAGCGCGTATGAAATTCGCACAGCGACGGAATCACGAGCAGCCGTCCGATCGAGCCGGGCATGTCGATACGCAACTTTCCGTGCGGCTTCCGGTTGTTGGCCTGGAAGCTCGCCTCGGTTTCCTCGACGTCCGCGAGGATCCGCACGCATCTTTCGTAGTACGCGGCGCCGTCCGGCGTGAGCGACAGCCGGCGCGTGGTCCGGTGCATCAGCCGCACGCCGAGGAATGCCTCGAGATTCTGGATGATCGTCGTGACGGACGCCCGCGGCAAGCTGAGCGTTTCTGCTGCCTTGGTGAAGCTGCTTGTATCGACGACGCGAGTAAACACCTGCATGGCCTGAAGCCGGTCCATCACAACCTCCGCAATCTAATTTGCCGCCGGAACAAGAAGGCTGCGTTACCTCGTGGGTGAACGCAGCCTCGGATTGTTCGGGGTCGTTGAATTGTGTTGCCGGATTATAGGCATTTATCCCAATGTCTGCCGGACCCAGAATTCGTTCCATCTCGAAATGGATGCTGCATCGTCATGGACGCTTCTGAATTCAGCAAATTCCTGAAAGCCGCGTTGCCCGTGCAAGCCATGGCTGGCGCGGCGTTGACCGTGGCCGAAGTGGAAATTCCCGGCTACGCGCAGGACATCGTGCTGCGCCTCTACCGCCGCCCGGACAAGACCGGATTGCCGGTAGTGCTTTACTTCCACGGCGGCGGCTTCGTGCGCGGTTCGCTCGAAGACGCCGATTTCGCCGCGCGCTTTTTAGCAGAACGCTTACCAGCTCTCGTAGTGTCGGTCGACTATTCGCTCGCGCCGGCCTTTCCTTTTCCGGCCGCGCCGGAGGATGCGTATCGCGCCGCCGTGTGGGCCGCGACACGTGCCCGCGCGTTCGGCGGCAATCCGAAGAAGATCGGCGTCGCGGGCCACGACGCGGGCGGCCAGCTCGCGAACTGCCTCGCGTTCATCGCGCGCGACCGCGGCGAAGTGTCGATCGCCGCGCAGGCGCTGTTCGGGCCGATGCTCGACCCGAGCATGACGCGCATCGGCGACGCCGATCGTCTTGCCTCCGACATCACCGCGCGCGAATGCGCGGCATGTTATCGCGCGTATCTGCCGCAGGCGGCGCAGCGCATGCACCCGTACGCGGCGCCGCTCGAATCGGTGCGCCTCGCGGGGCTGCCGCCGACGCTCGTCGTCACCGCGCAGAACGACGTATTGCACGTCGAAGCGGAGAAATATGCGGGCTGCCTGATTTCATCGGGCGTGCTCACGCAGGTGATCCGCTACCCGGACATCACGCACGCCGCGCTCGCGACGCACGAAGCCGCCTTCGAGGAAGCCGTGCGCTTCTTCCAGTGCCGCTTCCAGGCGCGCCAGCCGAACCGTTCCGAATAACCAAACCAATCCACGCTTACTGGAGATCCACATGGCCATCCTACGCACCTCCCGCTCCCGAATCGCGACCGCCGCGATCGTGACGCTCGCCGTCGTCGGCCTCGGAACGTTCGGCGCGATGCGCGTGAACGCGAACGCGCCCGAAAAGGCGGCGGCGCCGCTGCCCGAAGTCGACGTCGCGACCATCGTGCCGCAGACCGTGACCGACTGGCAGAGTTATTCGGGCCGCCTCGAAGCGATCGAAAAGGTCGACGTCCGCCCGCAGGTGTCGGGCACGATCGTCGCGGTGAATTTCAAGGACGGCGCGCTCGTGAAGAAGGGCGACGTGCTGTTCGTGATCGACCCGCGCCCGTACCAGGCCGAAGTCGACCGCGCGGCTGCGCAGCTCGCGGCTGCCCAGGCGCGCAACGGCTACGCGCAGACCGACTGGCAGCGTGCGCAGCGGCTGATCGGCGACAACGCGATCGCGAAGCGCGATTACGACGAGAAGCAGAACGCGGCCCGCGAGGCGGCGGCGAACGTGAAGGCGGGCGATGCCGCGCTGGAAACGGCGCGCATCAACCTCGGCTATACGCGGATCACCGCGCCGGTGTCGGGCCGCGTGTCGCGCGCGGAGATCACGGTCGGCAACGTCGTGTCGGCCGGCGCGTCGGCCGCGCCGCTGACGACGCTGGTTTCGGTGTCGCCGATCTATGCGTCGTTCGATGCGGACGAGCAGACCTACCTGCAATACATCAATGGCGCGCGTGATGGCCGCAAGGTCCCGGTCGAGCTCGGCCTCGCGAACGAAACCGGCTACTCGCGCAGCGGCGTGATCGATTCGGTCGACAACCGGCTCGACACGTCGTCCGGCACGATCCGCGTGCGCGCACGCTTCGACAACGCGGACGGCGCGCTCGTCCCGGGCCTCTACGCCCGCGTGAAGGTCGGCGGCAGCGCGCCGCACCAGGCGCTGCTCGTGGACGACGCGGCGATCAACACCGACCAGGACAAGAAGTTCGTGTTCGTCGTCGACCAGCAGGGCCGCGTGTCGTACCGCGAAGTGCAGCAGGGGATGCAGCACGGCAACCGGCGCGTGATCGTGAGCGGGCTTTCCGCCGGCGATCGCGTCGTCGTGAACGGCACGCAGCGCGTGCGCCCCGGCGAACAGGTGAAACCGCACATGGTCCCGATGACGGGAGGCGATGCGCCGTCCGCGCCGCTGGCGGACAACGCGAAGCCGGCCGCACCGGCGAAGGCGGATTCGTAAGCGGCCCGCCGCTTCGATTCCGCGTTCAACCAGACAGAGCCATTCATGAACATTTCAAAATTCTTTATCGACCGGCCGATCTTTGCAGGAGTCCTATCAGTGATCATCCTGCTGGGCGGGGTGATCGCGATGTTCCTGCTGCCGATTTCGGAATATCCGGAAGTCGTGCCGCCTTCCGTGATCGTGAAGGCGCAGTACCCGGGCGCCAACCCGAAAGTGATCGCCGAGACGGTCGCGTCGCCGCTTGAAGAGCAGATCAACGGCGTCGAGGACATGCTCTACATGCAGTCGCAGGCGAACAGCGACGGCAACATGACGATCACCGTCACGTTCAAGCTCGGCACCGATCCGGACAAGGCCACGCAGCTCGTGCAGAACCGTGTGAACCAGGCGCTGCCGCGTTTGCCGGAAGACGTGCAGCGGCTCGGCATCACCACGGTGAAGAGCTCGCCGACGCTGACGATGGTGGTCCACCTGATCTCGCCGGACAACCGGTACGACATGACCTACCTGCGCAACTACGCGCTGATCAACGTGAAGGATCGCCTGTCGCGGATCCAGGGCGTCGGCCAGGTGCAGCTGTGGGGTTCGGGCGACTACGCGATGCGCGTGTGGCTCGATCCGCAGAAGGTCGCGCAGCGCGGGCTGTCGGCCGAGGACGTCGTGCAGTCCATTCGCGAGCAGAACGTGCAGGTCGCGGCCGGCGTGATCGGCGCGTCGCCGTCGCTGCCCGGCACGCCGTTGCAGTTGTCGGTGAACGCGCGCGGCCGGTTGCAGACGGAAGACGAGTTCGGCGACATCGTCGTGAAGACGACGCCGGACGGCGGCGTCACGCGCCTGCGCGATATCGCGCGGATCCAGCTCGACGCGTCCGAATACGGGCTGCGCTCGCTGCTCGACAACAAGCCGGCCGTCGCGATGGCGATCAACCAGTCGCCGGGCGCGAACTCGCTGCAGATCTCGGACGAAGTGCGCAAGACGATGGCCGAGCTGAAGCAGGACATGCCGGCGGGTATCGACTACAAGATCGTCTATGACCCGACGCAGTTCGTGCGTTCGTCGATCAAGGCGGTCGTGCACACGCTGCTCGAAGCGATCGCGCTGGTCGTGATCGTCGTGATCGTGTTCCTGCAGACCTGGCGCGCATCGCTGATTCCGCTGATCGCGGTGCCGGTGTCGATCATCGGCACGTTCTCGCTGCTGCTCGCGTTCGGCTATTCGATCAACGCGTTGTCATTGTTCGGGATGGTGCTGGCGATCGGGATCGTGGTCGACGATGCGATCGTCGTCGTCGAGAACGTCGAGCGCAACATCGAAAGCGGGATGAACGCGCGGCAGGCGACCTACAAGGCGATGCAGGAAGTGAGCGGGCCGATCATCGCGATCGCGCTGACGCTCGTCGCCGTGTTCGTGCCGCTCGCGTTCATGTCGGGCCTCACCGGCCAGTTCTACAAGCAGTTCGCGATGACCATCGCGATCTCGACGGTGATCTCGGCGTTCAACTCGCTGACGCTGTCGCCGGCGCTGTCCGCGATCCTGCTGAAGGGGCACGGCGAGAAGGAAGACTGGCTCACGCGCGTGATGAACCGCGTGCTCGGCGGTTTCTTCCGCGGCTTCAACAAAGTGTTCCATCGCGGCGCGGAGAACTACGGCCGCGGCGTGCGCGGCGTGCTGTCGCGCAAGACGGTGATGCTGGGTGTGTACCTCGTGCTGGTGGGCGCGACCGTGCTGGTGTCGAAGGTCGTGCCGGGCGGCTTCGTGCCCGCGCAGGACAAGGAATACCTGATCGCGTTCGCGCAGCTGCCGAACGGCGCGTCGCTCGACCGCACCGAGAAGGTGATCCGCGACATGGGTTCGATTGCGTTGAAGCAGCCGGGCGTCGAGAGCGCGGTCGCGTTCCCGGGGCTGTCGGTGAACGGCTTCACCAACAGCTCGAGCGCGGGCATCGTGTTCGTGACGCTGAAGCCGTTCTCGGAACGGCACGGCAAGGCGCTGTCGGCCGGCGCGATCGCGGGTGCGCTGAACCAGCAGTACAGCGCGATGAAGGATTCGTTCGTCGCGGTGTTCCCGCCGCCGCCGGTGCTCGGCCTCGGCACGCTCGGCGGGTTCAAGATGCAGATCGAGGATCGCGGCGCGGTCGGTTATGCGCGGCTCGCGGATGCGACCAACGACTTCATCAAGCGCGCGCAGCAGGCGCCGGAACTGGGCCCGTTGTTCACGAGCTACCAGATCAACGTGCCGCAGCTCAATGTCGATCTCGATCGCGTGAAGGCGAAGCAGCTCGGTGTGCCGGTCACCGACGTGTTCAACACGATGCAGGTGTATCTCGGCTCGCTGTACGTGAACGACTTCAACCGTTTCGGGCGTGTGTACCAGGTGCGCGTGCAGGCCGATGCGCCGTTCCGCCAGCGCGCGGACGACATCCTGCAGCTCAAGACGCGCAACGACAAGGGCGAGATGGTGCCGCTGTCGTCGCTCGTCACGGTGACGCCGACGTTCGGCCCTGAAATGGTCGTGCGCTACAACGGCTACACGGCGGCCGACATCAACGGCGGCCCGGCGCCGGGCTTCTCGTCGGGTCAGGCGCAGGCCGCGATCGAGCGCATCGCGCACGAGACGCTGCCGCGCGGCGTGCGGTTCGAGTGGACCGACCTCACGTACCAGCAGATCCTCGCGGGCAACGCGGCGATCGTCGTGTTCCCGATCAGCGTGCTGCTCGTGTTCCTGGTGCTCGCCGCGTTGTATGAAAGCCTGACGCTGCCGCTCGCGGTGATCCTGATCGTGCCGATGAGCATCCTGTCGGCGCTCACCGGTGTGTGGCTCACGCAGGGCGACAACAACATCTTCACGCAGATCGGCCTGATGGTGCTGGTGGGGCTGTCCGCGAAGAACGCGATCCTGATCGTCGAATTCGCGCGTGAACTGGAGCACGACGGCAGGACGCCGCTCCAGGCCGCGATCGAGGCGAGCCGGATGCGGCTGCGCCCGATCCTGATGACGTCGATCGCGTTCATCATGGGCGTCGTGCCGCTCGTCACGTCGACGGGGGCGGGTTCGGAGATGCGCCATGCGATGGGTATCGCGGTGTTCTTCGGGATGCTCGGCGTGACGCTGTTCGGGCTGATGCTGACGCCGGTGTTCTACGTTGTGCTGCGTACGCTCGCGGGCGGCAAGATCCACGTCGCCGGCAAGGACTCGGCGGGTTATGGCGTGACGCCTCCGGGCGTACCGGCACCGGGCGTGCCGGCAACGGATGCTTGAGGATAGAAAGATGAACAACATGCACAACTCGAATGGCCTGATGCGCTTCGCGAAGGTGGCGGCCGCGAGCACCCTGCTCGCGACGCTGCTCGCCGCGTGCGCGGTGGGCCCCGACTACAAGCGCCCGGATGCGTCGACGCCCGCCGCGTTCAAGGAAGCGCCGACGCTCGCCCAGGGCGAACAGGCCGGCACGTGGAAGACGGCCGAGCCGTCGGACGGCGCGCATCGCGGCGAATGGTGGACGGTGTTCGGCGACCCGGTGCTCGATTCGCTCGAGACCCAGGCGCTCGCCGCGAACCAGAACCTGAAGGCCGCGGCCGCGCGGGTCGAGGAAGCGCGCGCGGCGACGCGTTCGGCGCGTTCGCAATGGTTCCCGCAGATCGGCGCCGGTTTCGGACCGATGCGCGAAGGGCTGTCGTCGGCGTCGCAGTTCCAGCCGCAGGGCACGGGCCCGACCAACGCGACGCTGTGGCGTGCGCAGGGCACGGTGTCCTACGAGGCCGACCTGTTCGGCCGCGTCGGCCGCAACGTCGAGGCGTCGCGCGCCGACCAGGCGCAGAGCGAAGCGCTGTTCCGCTCGGTGCAGCTCGCGCTGCAGGCGGACGTCGCGCAGAACTACTTCGAACTGCGCCAGCTCGACTCGGACCAGGACCTGTACCGCCGCACGGTGGAATTGCGCGATCAGGCGCTCAAGCTCGTACAGCGCCGCTTCAACGAAGGCGATATCAGCGAGCTCGACGTGTCGCGCGCTAAGAACGAGCTGGCCACCGCGCAGGCCGATGCGGTCGGCGTCGCGCGCCGGCGCGCGGCCTCCGAGCATGCGCTCGCGATCCTGCTCGGCAAGGCGCCCGCGGATTTCGGGTTCAAGGAAACGCCGATCGTGCCGGTCGGCGTGAAGATTCCGCCGGGCCTGCCGTCCGCGCTGCTCGAACGCCGTCCGGACGTGTCGGCGGCCGAGCGCGCGATGGCGGCCGCGAACGCGCGGATCGGCCTTGCGAAGTCGGCGTATTTCCCGAAGCTCGATATCACGGGGGCGTTCGGTTATGAAGCGTCGACGCTCGGCAGCCTGTTCATGTGGTCGAGCCGCACGTTCCTGCTCGGGCCGTTCGCCGGCACCGCGCTGACGCTGCCGCTGTTCGACGGCGGGCGCCGTGCGGCCGGCGTGCAGCAGGCGCGCGCGCAGTACGACGAGCAGGTCGCGAACTACCGGCAGCAGGTGCTCGTCGCGTTCCGCGAGGTCGAGGACAATCTCGCCGATCTGCGCCTGCTCGACGACCAGATCCACGCGCAGGATGCGGCCGTCAATGCATCGCGCCGCGCGGCGACGCTGTCGCGCACGCAGTATCAGGAAGGCGAGATCGCGTATCTCGACGTGATCGACAGCGAACGGTCGGTGCTGGTGTCGCAGTTGCAGGCGAACCAGCTGACCGGTGCGCAGGCCGTGTCGACTGTCAACCTGATCCGCGCGTTGGGCGGTGGATGGGGTGCGGCGCCGACGGCGGTTGGTGACGCCGCGACCGTCAAGCAGGAAGTCGCGGTGCGTTGACGCACCGGCTCGCGACGGGCCGCCGTAACAGGCGGCGAGTCGAGAAACCCCGATCCGTGACGATGCGGATCGGGGTTTTTTATTGGCCGCCCGTTATGCCGACTGATCCGGTTTCACGTCCGTGCATTCCGCGATCACGACCGCGTAGCGCTCGACGGCATCGGCAATCCGCTTTGCCAGCACGGGGTCGCGCACCGCGCGGGCGAGCGTGACGCCGCCCGAAAGCAGCGCGAGGAATGCAATCGCGCGGTCGTCGTCGGGCGGGTCGCCCAGGCCGGATGACACTTCGTCGACGATCTGCCGCAACGCCTGTTCGTACGCGTCGCGCGTGTCGTCGTCGGCGCGCATCACTTCCGGCGACAGGCTCGGCAGCGCGCAGCTTTCGCCGAGTTCGCAGGTGCGCCGCGGCCCGAGGTAGAACGCCGCGAACGGGCGCCGCCAGCGCGCGCCATGCTCGGCCTTGAACGTCGCGACGCCCTGGCGGAGCTGATCCAGACCGTCGAGGACGACGCTGCGGAACGCTTCGCCCTTCGATTTGAAATGCCCGTAGAACGCGCCATTGGTGACGCCCGCCGCCTTCGTCAACGGGCCGATGCCCGAACCGCCATATCCCTCCTGACGGAACAGGCGGCTCGCCGCATCGAGGATGCGCGTGCGGGTTTCGTGCTTGTGCTCGACGGAATAACGCATGACTGGCTCGCTTCAGAGTGATCGCTCTTTATCTTGCATAGAGAGTGATTAGTGTCTAATGTATAGAGAGTGACTGATATTTATATCACGTCACGATTCCGATGACCTGACCAGGAGGAAGTGCGATGCCGATCACGCTGACAGTATCCGAAGGGGTTTTCACACCGGACGACGAGGGGCCGGTGTTTGCTGAGCTGACCGATGCGCTGCTGGATGTCGAAGGATTGACCGGGAATGCGTTCCTGGCGCCGAACGTGGTGGGCACGCTCAACGTGCTGCCGCGGCACCGGACCTTCGTGCAGGGACGCGCGGAGCCCGCGGCGTTCGTCGAACTGAAGCTGCCTGCTGTCGCGCTCGCGGCGCCCGACAAGCAGCGGCAATACGTCGAACGGGCGACCGCGATCGTGCTGCGCCGCGCGGGCGGGCGGCTGACGCCGGCGCAAGTCTGGGTGAACGTCGTCCATGCTGTCGACGGCGGATGGGGGATTGCCGGACGGCGCTACGACAACGCGTCGCTCGTCGATTCGATCCAGGGCGCGGCGGCGGCGGCACAGTAACTGCAACTAACGGTCGAGCCGTCAGGCGTTGACCGGCGGTGCGGCGGCGTTCGCCGCCGCACCGGCTATCTGCCGTCGCATGCAGCGCGCAGCGCGCGAACCAGTTCGCTCGCCGCTTTGCCGAGCCCGGTGTGCTTCGGCCGCCGCAGGTACACGGGCAGCGGTAAGCCGTTGCGGATGTTCTCGAACACGAGCGGCGCGAGTTCGCCGTTGGCGACGTATCCGTCGATCACGGACGCGGGCAGGTTCGCCCAACCGTGACCGGCCTTCACGAGCGCGATCGCGGTCGCCATGTCGGTCACCTTCCACGTGCGGTTGCCGATCAACGGCCGCACGTCGGTCAACGGCCGCTCCGGATCGGCGATCACGATCTGCCGGAAGCCCGACAACCGTTCGATCGCTTCCGGATGCGCGCCTTCGGCGATCAGCGGATGCGCCGGCGCGGCGACGGCAATGAGCGTCTCGGTCCACAGCGCGTGGATCTGTTCCTGAGGATGCAGGTCGAGCCCGCAGTACGCCACGCAGAGATCGACGGCGGCGCGATGCAGCGCGTCGACGATCGCGTCCTGCGGTGCCGTGACGACACTGATCGCGAGCGCCGGATATTTCTCGGCGACTGCCGTCAGCGCGCGGGCGACGGGCGCGCTGTCGATCTCGGCCGCGACGCCGAGCCGCAGCGTGTCCTCGACACCTTCCGACAAGTGCTGCGCGTGTGCGCGCAGCACCTGCAACTGCTCGGCGATCGAGCGCGCATCGGGCAACAGCGCGGCCATCGCGGCGGTCGGCGTCGGTTCGCGCGTGCCGCGATCGAACAGCACCAGATCGAGTTCGGCCTCGAGATTCGCGATCGCCATGCTGACCGCCGACGGCGTGCGGCCGAGCGCGCGCGCGGCCGCCGAAAACGAGCCTTTGTCGATGACGGTGAGCAGCATGTCGATGTGGTCGCTGGTCAGCATGTGCGGCCTCTCCTGTCAGAAAAATTGAAAGGACCTGACTTTTGCGGACGCGGGACCCGCTGATAGTCTCGCCACCTTGTCCGAGAGGAAGGTGGATTGTCATGCAAGGGTGGAAGAGACGCATAGTCTACGTCGTGATGTTCGAGGTGCTCGGCATCCTGGTCGCGTCATCGGTGCTCGGCATGCTGAGCGGCGCGAGCGCGGCGACGAGTGGCCTGCTCGGCGTGATGATTTCGACGACGGGCGTCACCGTCAATTTTCTGTACAACCTCGCATTCGAGGCGTGGGAGCGTCGGAGCGCGGCGACGACGCGCACCGTCGGGCGCCGCGTGCTGCATGCGATCGGTTTCCAGGTCGCGCTCGTTACGTTCCTGATCCCGCTGATCGCGTGGTGGCTCGATGTGTCGCTGCTGCAGGCGTTCCTGTACGACGCAGTGCTGATCGTGTTCTTCCCGATCTTCACGTTCGCGTACAACTGGGCGTTCGACAGCGTGTTCGGGTTGCCGGATGCGGTGACGCGCAAGGCGAGGGCGGCGGCGTAACCGGGCGCCCTCGATGCGGACGGGCGCCCGCATCGTGCGAGGAATGAAACGGGGAATATCGGGCGGAACGAACGCCGCCCGGGAAATTACGCGGCGATGAACGCGTGCACGTAGCGGTTGAACACGGCCGGGCTTGCCGCATTCATCCCGTGCGACGCGCCGGCGACGGTCTGCCGCTGCGCATCGCCGATCCACTGCGACAGCGTCTCGACGTTGTTGCGGAACATCTTCGGGCTGCGCTGGCCGTCGATCAGCAGCGTGCGGCACGCGATATCGCCGGCCGTGTGCTGCGAATACGCGGGCAGCGGGTCGCGCAGTTGTTTCGGCAGCGTGCTCGCGTTGTCGATCGCCATCGTGCGGAAGCGCGACGTGCTCTTCTTCCATGCGCCGGGCAGGCTCACGGAATCGACGAACATCTCGAGACCGGATTCGACGTCGCCTTGGCCGATCAGGTTCACGGCTTTCGTGCGCAGCGCGAGCGCGGCGGCCGGCAGCGCGGCTTCGCACACGCCCTGCTGTTGCAGCGGGCCGCCCGGATCGGCGAGCGTCAGCGTATCGACGAGATGCGGATGCTGGCGTGCGACGTTGAACGCCACGCTGCCGCCGCGCGAATGGCCGACCAGATGCACGGGGCCGAGATCGAGCGCGTCGATGAATTCGGCGAGTTCGTCGACGTGGTTCTGCCAGCTGAACTCGTCCTGGATGCCCGCTTCGACGGCCGGCCAGTAATGGCTGAGGCTCGGCGCGATGCAGCGGAAGTGGGCCGACAGCGATGCAAGCTGCGGATCCCAGTAGCGGTAGTCGCACAGCGAACCGTGCACGAACACCATCGGCGCGCCGCTGCCCCGCTCGACATACGGCAGGCTGATGCCTGACGAAAGCGTCGCAAATTGCAGGTCGGGGTTCGCGAGCACGGACGGCTCGATTCGCATGTTCATGACTGAAAGACTCAAAGGTGCGTCAACTCGACGCAACTATGCATCACGGCGACCTGCAAGGAAAACGCATAATTTTCATCGTGACGATCAATTTAATTGATGGCTCGGCCGCAAAGCCTTGTCGGGCCGTGGTCGTGCGTTGGGATTCTTTCAATCGTCTGACGGTCCGAGCCGGGTCGAAGGGGCGTGCGGCGGCCTGCGCGCGTGCGCGATCGCATCGAAAAAAGTGGGGAAGTGCGCACGCCGCAGATGCGGCGCGCGCGTCAGCGCGCCGTCAATGCGGGCGTAGTCTGAAGCTCGACGGGGAGGTCGTTGTCGGCGGCGAACCGCATCGCGAAGTCGAACGCATCGGCGCACACGCTGCGCAGTTCGTCCGACACGATCAGGCATTTGACGCCGCCGTCGACGACGGGCATCGCGAGTCGCGACAGCGCGCACGGATAGCCGGGCCGCAGTTCGCCGACGAACAGCGTGATGACGCCCGCGAGGCGCTCGGGCCAGTCGCTGGGGCGGAAGGTTTTCTGCGCGCGCGTGACGCCGCGGATCAGGTGGCCGTCGACGCGGCCGTGTTCGGTGACTTCGATGCGATCCATGCTGTTGTGCGTGTCCTCGTTCGCGTCATTCGCCGCCGTCGGCTGCCGCGTCGCCGCGCGCGGGAATCCGCAGGTTGCGCAGCTTGTGATAAAGCGTTTTCTTCGGCATGCCGAGCGCGACGCTCGCCTCCGCGACGTTGCCGTTGTGACGCCGCAGCATGTCCTCGATCAGCATCCGTTCGAAATACGCGAGCTGCTCCGTGAGCGTGCCGCCCGCGGTCGGCGTGCCGCCGGACGACAGCAGGCTGTCGCCGGTCAGCCCGAGCACGAAGCGGTCGGCGACGTTCTGCAGTTCGCGCACGTTGCCGGGCCATGCGTGCGTCATCAGTTCGGACACCTGCGCAGCCGTGACGACCGGCGCCGGCTGCCCGAAGCGGCGCGCGGCCGCGAGCACGAAATGCTCGAACAGCAGCGGCACGTCCTCGCGCCGCTCGCGCAGCGGCGGCAGCTCGATCTGCGCGACGTTGAGGCGATACAGCAGGTCCGCGCGAAAGCGCCCGTCGGCCGCGAGTTCCGTGAGGTCGGCTTTCGATGCGGCAACCACGCGGCAGTCGACCGGAATCAATTCGTTCGCGCCAAGCCGTTCGACCACGCGCTCCTGCAGCACGCGCAGCATCTTGATCTGCAGCTGAATCGGCATCGTCTCGATCTCGTCGAGGAACAGCGTGCCGCCCTGCGCCCATTCCATCTTGCCGATGCGCTTCTTGATCGCGCCGGTGAACGCGCCGGCCTCGTGGCCGAACAGTTCGCTCTCGAAGATCTGCTCGGGCAGGCCGCCGCAGTTCAGCGCGACGAAATGCGCGTCGCGCCGGCCGCCGAAGTCGTGCAGGCTGCGCGCGATCAGTTCCTTGCCGGTGCCCGTCTCGCCGGTGATCAGCACGGACACCGATGTATCGGCGAGGCGCAGGATCTTCTTGCGCACGTCGGCCATCGCGGGCGACTTGCCGAGCACGAATGCCTCGATGCCCTGCCAGTTGTTGAGCGCCGCGCGCAGTCCCTGCACCTCGAGCGTCAGGCGGCGCTTCTCGACCGCGCGCGCGACACGGCCGGCGATCACGTCCGACGAGAACGGCTTCTCGATGAAGTCGTACGCGCCGACCTGCATCGCGCCGACGGCCGTCGAGATATCCGCGTGGCCGCTGATCAGCACGACCGGGATTTGCGCATCGACGGCCATCACGCGATCGAGCAACTGCAGCCCGTCGATGCCCGGCATCCGCACGTCCGACACGATCACGACCGGCGCGCCGGGCGCGACGTGCGCAAGCGCGTCGGCGGCCGACGCGAATGCGTCGACCGGGAACCCGGCAAGCGCGACGGCCTGCTCGACGCCGATCCGGACGTTTTCATCGTCCTCGACGACCAGCACCCGAATCTCATCTTCCATGCTCTGTCCTTTGCAGCGTCGCCGCCGCGAATTCGATACTGAACTGCGCGCCACCTTCGTCGCGGTTCGTCGCGGCGATCTTCGCGCCGAACGCCTCGACGATGCGCGACGTGATTGCGAGGCCGAGCCCGAGGCCCTGGCCGCGCGGCTTGGTCGTGACGAACGGCTCGAACAGGTGCGGCAGCACCTCGGGTGCGATGCCGGCACCGCTGTCGGCGACCGTGAAGCGCACGCGGCCGGCTTCGTCCGGCCCGGCGGCATCGATGACGATGCGGCGCACCGGCGCGTCGTGTACCGCGTCGAGTGCGTTGCCGAGCAGGTTCACGATCACCTGCTGCAACTGGCTCGATTCGGCCGATACCGCCGTGCCGGGCGCGATGTTCACGTCGAGCTGCACGCCTTCGTCGCGGATCCGCGCGTCGTAGATGAGCCGCGCATGCGCGACGGCCTCGTTCAGCGACACCGCGACGCGCTCGACGTCGGGCTTGCGCGCGAAGGTCTTCAGCTCGCCGGTGAGCACGGCCATGCTGTCGACCAGTTTGCCGATCCGTTCGAGATTGGCATACGCCGGCGCCGGCTGGCCGCGCTCGAAGAACGTGCGCGCGTTGTCGCACAGCGTGCGGATCGCGACGAGCGGCTGGTTCAACTCGTGCGTGAGGCCGGCGGCCATCTGCCCGAGCACCGCGAGCTTGCCCGCGTGCACGACTTCCTGCTGCGAATCGCGCAGCCGCTGCTCGGTGCGTTCGCGCTCGACGATCTCGCGCTGCATCTGTTCGTTCGCGGCGGTCAGCGCGGCCGTGCGCTGCGCGACGGTCAGTTCGAGCCGGTCGTTCGCGCGGCGCAGCGCGTCCTGCGCGCGCAGCCGTGCCGCGATCGCCCGGCGCCGCTGGATCGCGTAGCCGGCCAGCAGCGCGGCGATCAGGAACGCGCCGGTGACGAACACGAACGCCGTCTGCTGCTGGCGCCGCGCGCCCGCGATGTCGAGCAGCACCATCAGCGAATCGCCGGCCTGCGGCGCGGGGCGCGACATCACGAGATAGCGGGTGGTGCGGTCGGGGTGCCGCAGGTCGGGGAACGTGCCGAACCAGGCGGCCGTGCTGCGATCGCCGATGCGGCGGTACGGCAGTGCGTCGACGGTGCGGCCCGCGTATTGCCGCGACGCCTGGATGTCGCGCTGCTGCTGCGCGGTGATCGGGCGCAGCGCGGTGAATTTCCATGCGGGCTCGGTCGAGATCACGACCACGCCGTTGCTGTCGACGACCATCGCGGCGACGCCCGGCGCGCGCCAGGCCGATTCGAGCGAATCGACGCTGATCTTGACGGCGGCGACGCCGATCGGCACGCCGCCGTCGCGCACCGCGCTGGCGAAGTAGACGCCCGGCACGCCCGTGTTGGTGCCGATGCCGAAGAAGCGGCCGCTGCCGCGCGCGAGTGCGTCCTTGAAGTACGGCCGGTACGACACGTTGGTGCCGACGAAGCTGAGCGTCTCGTTCCAGTTGCTGGCGGCGATCACCTCGCCCTGCAGGTCGATCACGTCGACGGCGCCGCTGCCCGCGTCGCGGTTCACGGCTTCGAGGTAGGTGTTCACCGTGTGCGCGAGTTCGGGCGTGTCGTGCGGCGCGGCCTTCAGCATCGCGCGCACGCCGTCCTGCCGCGCGACCAGGCCGGGCAGGATCTCGAAGCGGCCGAGCTCGCTCTTCAGGCTCGACGCATACAGGTCGAGCCGGTGCGCGCCGGTTTCCTCGAGCGCGTCGATCGCGCGTTCCCACGCGAAATCGACGGCCGCGCCCGCCACGCCGACATACAGCGCGGCGGCCGACGCCCAGCCCCACCACGGGATACCCTTGAAGCTCTTCTGCACGTTCGCCCTCATCGAAGCCCGTTATCGGCGTGAACAGGCCCTGGCCGCCCGACCGGTCGTCCGCGACCGGCCGTCCGGAACGACGCGCGCCGCGCGCCGGCAAAGCCGGCGGCGGCGCGTGCAAAGCGGCCTGCGCGACGGTGCGCGCGGCGGCGCATCATCCGAAGTGCGCGACCAGGATCAGCGTCACCGTGACGACGATCGCGCCGCCGATGCGCGTCGCGATCTGCGCGAACGGCATCAACTGCATCCGGTTCGCGGCGGTCAGGATCGCGACGTCGCCGGTGCCGCCTTGCCCGCTGTGGCAGGCGTTCACGATTGCGGTGTCGATAGGGTACATCTTCATCAGGCGGCCGACCACGAAACCGGTGCCCATCAGCGTCGCGACCGTCGACACGATCGTCACGACGTTGACGATCGTGAAAGCGGCGGTCAGCTTGTCCCACGGCGTCATCGCGACGCCGATCGCGAACAGCAGCGGATACGTGACGGCGGTCGAGAAGAACTTGTAGACGACGAACGCGCCTTCCTGCAGCGGCGGCGACACCGCGCGCGCGAGCTTCACGAGCACCGCGAGGAACAGCATCGCGACCGGCGCGGGCAGGCCGAACAGCTTGAACGCCATCAGGCCGACGAGGTACAGCGTGATCGCCGTGATGCCGGCGCCCGCGATGTGCGTGACGTCGACGTGGCCGCGGATCTCTTCGCTTTCCGGCGTCATGTCGCCCGTTTCGCCGACCTGCAGGCGGCCGTTGCCGGTCAGGTGCGGCAGGCGCTTGCCGAGCATGTCGAGCGCGCCCGACAGGATGATCGCGGTCAGGCTGCCGAGCATCACCGGCGGCAGCACCATCGCGAACATCTCGCCCTGCGGCAGGTGCATGAGTTCCGAATAGCCGATCGACAGCGGAATCGCGCCTTCGCCGACGCCGCCCGCCATGATCGGCACGACGATGTACAGCAGCGTGTGGCGTGCGCCGAGGCCGAGCGCGGTGCCCACCGCCGTGCCGACGATCGCGGCCGCGACCGAACCGACGGCCAGCGGGATGAAGATCTTCAGGAAGCCCTGGATCAGCACGCGGCGGTCCATGCTCAGGATGCTGCCGACGATGATCGACGCGATGAACAGGTACAGGAAGTTGGTCGACTTCGTGAATTCGACCGTCAGGTTCAGCACCGGCTTCGGCAGCAGGTGGTAGTACGTGAGCGCCGACGGCACGAAGGTCGCGAAGATCGCGGCCGCGCCGATGTTGCGCAGCAGCGGCAGGCGCTTGCCGAGTTCCGCGCAGGTGAAGCCGAAGAACGCGAGCACGGCGATCGCCATCGAGATCTCGCCGGGCACCTTGCCCGTCACCGCGAAACCGACGATCAGTGCGAGGAGGATGAAGTAGACGGGCAGCGGGATGATGCCGATGCGGATTTCCATCAGCTTCCACCAGCCGTCCGGCCAGAAGCGTTCGCGCTTGGCGGGACCGGCTTCGACAATCGGTTCCGGATGGGACGGGGTATGGATAGAGGTCTGCAAGACGTGTCTCCTGATGTTGGAATGCCTGCATTGCTTCGCGGCATTGTGTGCCGACTATTACGCAACCTCCGTGCCAGCTGTCCGGCTTGCCTTGAAGCTTGCAGATCGTTGATTTGCAAGGAGTTTGTTTCGTCTGCGGAAAGCGTCACGCGAACGGCGTTCCGAGATTTCGGAATTCGCGCGGCGGCCAGGCCGAGATTTCGGCCTGAGGGCCGGCCGGGCGCCCGGCCACGCGTGATGACGCGCCATATCGCCGCGCGCGATTTTCTTCTCACAATCGCTTCGTAGACCGCCCTCCCGCCGCTCTCTATCATCAACTGATCCTTTTCCGATGCGACGACGACTGTCCGGAGAACGCCCGCGCGTTCGCCGCGGCGTCGCTCATCCGTCGATACCGTCTTTGGACAGGAGAGTGGTTTCCATGCTGCATGCCGTTTTTTTCGCCCGCTTTTCCTCCGGCCGACTGGCGCGGTTTGCGCGGCCGGCCCGCCTGCTGGCGGCCGCGCTGCTCGCGGCGTTGCTTGGCCTCGTGCTGCCGAACGGCGCGCGCGCCGAACCCGCGCCGCTGAAGGTCGGCATCTCGACCAGCCCGCAGATCGACGCGCTGAAGATCGCCGCGAAGGAAGCGAAGGCGCAGGGGCTCGACGTGCGGATCATCGAGTTCACCGACTGGAATACGCCGAACGCGGCGCTCGCGAACAAGGACATCGACGTCAACTACTTCCAGCACATCCCGTTTCTCGAGAACGCGAACAAGCAGGGCGGCTACAACTTTGTGTCGATCGCGCCCGGCACGATCATGAAGATCGGCCTCTATTCGAAGAAGGTGAAAAGTTTTGCCGAGCTGAAGGACGGCGCACGCGTCGCGATCGCGAACGATCCGGTGAACGGCGGGCGCGGGCTGTTGCTGCTGCAGCGCGCGGGCCTGATCACGCTGAAGCCGGGCACCGACTACCGGGCGACGACCCACGATATCGTCGAGAACCCGAAGCACCTGAAGATCATCCCGCTCGAAGCGTCGCAGCTCGCGCGTTCGCTCGACGACGTCGATCTCGCGCAGGGCTACCCGAGCTTCATCAAGCTCGCCGGCACGACCGACCCGAACAGCGCGCTGCTGTTCGACGGTACCGAGAACAAGAATTTCGCGATCCAGTGGGTCGTGCGGCCGGACAGCGTGAACGACCCGCGCATCCGCAAGTTCATCGCGATCTACCAGCATTCGCCGGCCGTGCGCAAGGCGCTCGACAACGCGTTCGGTTCGCTGTACGCGATCGCGTGGTGACGGAGGCGAACATGGCGAACGGCGACAAGAAGATCCTGCTCAACGCGTTCAACATGAACTGCGTCGGGCACATCAATCACGGACTGTGGACGCATCCGCGCGACCGCTCCGCGCACTACACCGATCTCGACTACTGGGCCGATCTCGCGAAGACGCTCGAACGCGGCAAGTTCGACGGGATCTTTCTCGCGGACATCGTCGGCGTGTACGACGTGTTCGGCGGCGGCCCCGATGCGGCGCTGCGCGAATCGGTGCAGGTGCCCGTCAACGATCCGCTGCTGCTCGTGCCAGCGATGGCGCAGGTCACTAAGCACCTCGGCTTCGGCGTGACCGCGAACCTGACCTACGAGCCGCCTTACCTGTTCGCGCGCCGCATGTCGACGCTCGATCACCTGACGAAGGGGCGCGTGGGCTGGAACATCGTCACCGGTTATCTCGACAGCGCCGCGCGCGGGATGGGCCTCGCGCAGCAGATCGGCCACGACGACCGCTACGAGCGCGCGGACGACTACATGGACGTCGTCTACAAGCTGTGGGAGCAGAGCTGGGACGACGATGCGGTGATTCGCGACGCGCAGGCACGCGTGTTCGCGCAGCCGGGCAAGGTGCGGCGCGTGAAGCACGACGGGCCGTTCTATTCCATCGATGCGATCCACCTGAGCGAGCCGTCGCTGCAGCGCACGCCGGTGCTGTACCAGGCCGGTTCGTCCGCGCGGGGCGTCGAGTTCGCGGGCCGTCACGCGGAATGCGTGTTCGTGAACGGGCAGAGCAAGGCCGCCGCGCGCGCGGCGGCGCTCGACATCCGCGCGGCCGCCGCGCGGCAGGGCCGCGATCCGGCATCGATCCGGATCTTCGCCGGCGTGAGCGTCGTGACGGCCGAGACCGAGCGGCTCGCGCGCGAGAAATTCGACGAATACCGGCGTTATGCGAGCCCGGAAGCCGGCCTCGCGCATTTCGCGAGCTCGACCGGCATCGACTTCGCGAAGTACGGCCTCGACGAGCCGATTTCGTATGTGAAGACCGATTCGATCCAGTCGGCCGTCGACGCGATCTCGCGCAAGAGCACGACCGGCACGTGGACCGTGCGCCGGATGCTCGAACAGATGTCGCTCGGCGGTCGTTATGCGCCGATCGTCGGCTCGCCGTCGCAGGTCGCGGACGAACTGCAGTCGTGGATCGACGAGACCGGCATCGACGGCTTCAACCTGACGCGGACCGTGATGCCCGAGTCGTTCGAGGATTTCGTCGACTGGGTCGTGCCCGAGCTGCAGAACCGCGGCGTCTACAAGGAAGACTACGATCCCGCGCCGACGCTGCGCGAGAAGCTGTTCGGCGCGGGCGCGCACCTGCCCGCGTGGCACACGGGCGCGTGGCACCGGCCGGCCGCCGTATCCGAACCCGCGCATCCCGCGCATGCCTGAACGTGACGGAGCGAAGCGATGACGCAATTGTTCGATACGCTGGGTTTCATTGACGCATCGGTCGCGCGGGCCGGCGCCGTTGCAACGGCGCATGAAGCGGCGGCCGTGCCGGCCGGCGCAGCAGCCGTGTCGCTCGAGCAGGTCGGTAAGGTGTTCGCGACGCCGCGCGGCCACGCCGCCGCGCTGCGCGACGTGACGCTCGACGTGCGGCGCGGCGAGGTATTCGGGATCATCGGCCGCAGCGGGGCCGGAAAGTCGACGCTGCTGCGGCTCGTGAACGGGCTCGAACGGCCGAGCTCGGGCCGCGTGCGCGTGCAGGGCGTCGACGTCGGCGCGCTCGACGAGGACGGGCTCGTTGCGCTGCGGCGCCGCACCGGCATGGTGTTCCAGCATTTCAACCTGCTGTCGGCAAAGACGGTGTTCGAGAACGTCGCGCTGCCGCTGAAGATCGCCGGCGTGCCGAAGGCCGAGCGCGTGCGCAAGGTCGAGGCGTTGCTCGACCTCGTCGGGCTCGCCGCGAAGCGCGACGCGTATCCGGCGAGCCTGTCGGGCGGCCAGAAGCAGCGCGTCGGCATTGCCCGCGCGCTCGTGCACGATCCCGAGGTGCTGCTGTGCGACGAGGCGACGTCGGCGCTCGATCCCGAGACGACGCAGTCGATTCTCGCGCTGCTCGCCGACATCAACCGCCGCCTCGGGCTGACGATCGTGCTGATCACGCACGAGATGGAGGTGATCCGCGCGGTATGCGACACGGTCGCGGTGATCGAACAGGGCGAAGTCGTCGAAACGGGCCCCGTGTGGCGCGTGTTCGGCGATCCGCGCCACGGCGCGACGCGCGCGTTGCTCAGCACGCTCGTGCACGATTTGCCGGCCGAACTGGCCGCGCGCGTGCAGCCGCTGCCCGAGCAGGCCGCGCTGCCCGACGGCGCGCAGGTCGTGCTCGACGTCCGATATACGGGCGAGAGCGGCGGCGAGCCTGACGTCGGTGCGCTCGCGGCGGCGCTCGGCGGCTCCGTGCGGTTCCTGCACGGCGGGATCGAGCGCATCCAGGGGCATGCGCAGGGGCGGCTCGTGATCGCGGCGTCGCCGCGCGCCGATGAAGCCGGCCAGTCGTCGACACGCGGCGGCCCGGTCGCCGCGCTGCTCGAACGTGCGCGCCGTCACGCGAATCACGCGGAGGTGCTCGGTTATGTTTGAGCTCTGGTGGCCCGAACTGCTCGACGCGATCCGCGACACGCTGTCGATGGTCGCCGCGTCGGCCGTCATCGCAGCGCTGATCGGCATTCCGCTCGCGGTGATCCTCGTGACGACCGCGCCCGGCGGCATCTACGCGCGGCGCGGCGTGAACGCGGTGCTCGGCGCGCTCGTCAACGTGTTCCGCTCGACGCCGTTCATCATCCTGCTCGTCGCGCTGCTGCCGTTCACGCGCGTGCTGATCGGCACGACGATCGGCGTATGGGCGGCCGTCGTGCCGCTGTCGATTGCCGCGATCCCGTTCTTCGCGCGGATCGCCGAAGTGAGCCTGCGCGAAGTCGATCGCGGGCTGATCGAGGCCGCGCTCGCGATGGGCGCGAAGCGCCGCCACATCGTGTGGCACGTGCTGCTGCCGGAGGCGCTGCCCGGCATGCTCGGCGGCTTCACGATCACCGTCGTCGCGCTGATCGGCTCGACCGCGATGGCGGGCGCCGTCGGTGCGGGCGGGCTCGGCGATCTCGCGATCCGCTACGGCTACCAGCGTTTCGACACTACCGTCATGGCGACCGTGATCGTGATCCTGATCGCGCTCGTCTCGGCCGTGCAAATCACGGGCGACCGCCTGGTCCGACATGTGACCCGGCGCACCTGAGCCGTGCCACAAGCACGCGCTCGTTTCATTCATGATCCTGAGAGAACCCTACCCATGACCTTGCCCATCGGCGCGCCGCGCGAATGGAACGGACAATTCGAGGAAGCGCTGTTTCTCGACGTGGCGCGACGCCATCGTCCCGGCTTCCCCGACAAACTGGCCACGCCGCCGCGCGAGCCGCGCAACGCGGACGAACGGGCCGCCGTCGCCGACTACTACACGAAGATGGCGTCGCACGACCTGTTCATCGTGCAGGTCGTCGCGAAGGCGATCGACACGCTGTTCCGCGACGATCCGCATTTCCAGCTGATCCTGTCGCGCCAGCTCGGCGACGACGGCGCGCACGCGGTGATCGGACGAGAGCGCGTGACCGAACTGACCGGGCGCGATCCGCTGCCGGAAGTCGACCGGCTCGTCGCCGCGCACTGGGCGCGCATCGGCGACATCGCGGTGCGCGACGTCGCGGGTTTTCTCGCGTTCGAATGGCATTACGAGCTGCACATCCTCGCGAAGCTGTGGATCCAGCGCAAGACCGGCCGCATCGGCGACGGCGCGATGCGCGAACACGGCGAGAACCGGATCCGGCCGGACGAGGAGTGGCATCGCGTGCAGATCGTCCAGTGGTGGTTCGAGCGGCTCGCGACGCTGCCGGCCGCGGAGCGCGATGCGCTGATCGATCGTGTGATCGCGGCCGACGAGGAAACTCAGGCGCGGCTCGACGGTTATCTGCACGACGAGTACGCGCACACCGCGCACGTGTTCGGCGCGGACATCGCCGAATATCGCGCGATCTATGACGACTGGCGGCGCGAGATCCTGTCGCGGCTGACCGGCCGCAAGCTCGGCGCACTGGTGCCGCTGTCGGGCGAAGCGGTTGTGCGGGAAGCCGCACCGCAGGAAGCCGTCGCATGAACGATCCGAGCGGCCCGGCGACCTTCGCGCCGGATACCGATGTGCCCGCCTTCGACCGCGACGCGCTGGCGAGCGCGATCGATGCGCTGCGCGCGACTGCCGCCGCACGCGACCGCACGGGCGGTCACGCGGCGCAGGAAAAGCAGTGGCTCGCCGATGCAGGCCTGCTGACGCTCGCGGTGCCGCGTGCGTTCGGCGGGCAGGAAGCCGCGTGGCCCGCGATCTACGACGCGATCCGGCAGATCGCGCGCGTCGACAGCGCGCTCGCGCATCTCGTCGGGTTCCAGTGCCTGCAGGTGGTCAGCGTCGACGTGTGGGGCAGCGCCGCGCAGCGCGAACGCTATCTGCGCGGCACGGTCGAGCAGCGCTGGTGGTGGGGCAATGCGGTCAATCCGCTCGACACGCGGCTCGTGGCCGCCGCGACGCCGGACGGCGGCTACCGGCTCGACGGCGTGAAGGGCTTCTGTTCGGGCACGCGCGGCTCGCAGCGGATGACGGTGTCCGCGCACGATCCGGAAACCGGCCGCACCGTGTTCGGCGTGGTACCGACCGACCGCGAGGGCATCACGGTCAACGACGACTGGGATCCGATCGGCCAGCGCCAGACCGACAGCGGCAGCGTGCGCTTCGACGGCGTGACGCTCGCGCCGGACGAGGTGCTGCACCGTTCCGAGTCGCCGCCGTCACCGCGCGCGACGCTGCGCACGCTCGTGTCGCAGCTCGTGCTGACGAACCTGTTCGTCGGGCTCGCGGAAGGCGCGCTGGCCGACGCGCGCGACTACGTGCTGAAGCATGGCCGCCCGTGGATTCACTCGGACGTCGCGCAGGCTGCCGACGATCCGTACACGCTGCAGCGCTTCGGCGACATGCGCGTGCGGGCGCTGGCTGCGGCGGCGCTCGCCGATCGTGCGGCCGACGCGCTGCAGCGCGCGTGGGTGCGGCGCGATGCGCTGACGACGGACGAGCGCGCCGAGGCGGCGCTGGCGGTATCGGACGCGAAGATCGTCGCGCAGCGCGCGGCGCTCGAGAACGGCGAGGCGCTGTTCGACGCATGCGGTGCACGCGCGACGGCCGCGTCGCTCGGCCTCGACCGCTTCTGGCGGAACGCGCGCACGCATACGCTGCACGATCCGCTCGACTACCGGCTGCGCGACGTGGGCCGGTTCGCGCTGACGGGGGAATTGCCGCAGGCGTCGCTTTATACGTAAGCAGGCGCGCGCCGGGTCATTGATCGCCGGGAGGCGCGCCTTCCGGCGGCACCGGTGCGGGCGCGGGCTGGCCGGCCAGCGGCGAACTACCTTCCGTTCCCGCGCGCCGGTACGACACCAGTTCGTTCGTATAGCGCGCGGTCCGCACGCCGTTCGTGTCGTAGTACTCCTCGACCGACTTCACCCAGCGTCCGACCGCCGGTACGTACCAGAACGCCTTGTAGGTCTTGCCGGTCTGTTCCGCGGTGCCGTTGTTGTGGCTTTGCATCAGGATCGTCGAACCGTTCGCGTTGCGGGACACGCCGGACGTGATCGACTGCCCCGGCGCGCCCTGTGCCTTCCATGTGCCTTCGGCCTCGATCTTGATCGCATCGAACTTGCCGCCCTGCACCGTGATCGTGTCGGAGCCGACGACCTTGTAGTGCGTGTCGTACGCTTCCGACGCATGCTGCGGATTCGGGTGCGACTCGGTGTAAGCGAGCGCCCAGGTCTTGCCGATCGTCAGCGGAAACGCGAACGGGCGGTTCACCACGGTTTCCGTGCCGTTGACGCTGCGCGCACGGCTCCAGTCCGCATCGACGATCAATTCACGGGGCGCCTGCGTCGCGCCGCTCTGCCGGGTTTCGATGTAGATGTGTCCGGGTGTCGTGCGCTGCACGGAAATCTCGTCGCGCGTCTGGCGCCAGCCGTTCGGGCCGATTTCGACGGTGTTGATGTAGGTCCAGGTATCGCCGGGCTTCAGCGCCGGGGCCGCGATCGATTGGGCGAGCGCGACGCCGGGCAGCGCGACACAGAGTGACAACGCGGCAAGTGATTTCTTTTTCATGGTGGTTGTGGGTGGCCAACGGTCTCGCCGGCCAGCTTATCAAGCACAGCTTTCAACTGGCATGACATGTGCGGTGCCGCTGCCGCCGCATTCCGCCGAACCGGTGCATGGGTGACGGCGTGAAGCGCTGCCGCACGACCACGCGTGCTGGACGCTGAAAATGATATGTTATATCGTTGCGATACAATATATCATTCGATCCTCAACGTCCTTTACCGGAATCGCCCGATGAGCACCGCACTCCATCCGTCCACGCGGCTTCCCGTGACCGTCCTGTCCGGCTTCCTCGGCGCCGGCAAGACGACGCTGCTCAACCACATCCTCAACAATCGCGAGGGCCGGCGCGTCGCGGTCATCGTCAACGACATGTCCGAGGTCAATATCGATGCCGCGCTCGTCCGCGACGGCGGCGCGGGGCTGTCGCGCACCGACGAGAAGCTGGTCGAGATGAGCAACGGCTGCATCTGCTGCACGCTGCGTGAGGATCTGCTGATCGAGGTCGACCGGCTCGCGCGCGAAGGGCGGTTCGACCAGCTCGTGATCGAATCGACCGGCATCTCGGAGCCGCTGCCGGTGGCCGAGACGTTCACGTTCGAAGGCGAGGACGGCCGCAGTCTCGGCGAAGTCGCGCGGCTCGACACGATGGTGACGGTGGTCGACGCGTTCAACTTCCTGCGCGACTACGCGTCGCGCGACAGCCTGCAGTCGCGCGGCGAATCGATGGGCGACGAGGATGCGCGCACGGTCGTCGATCTGCTGATCGAGCAGATCGAGTTCTGCGACGTGATCGTGATCAACAAGATCGACCTGATCGACGGCGGCGCGCGCGAGCGGCTGGTCGCGCTGCTGCGCGGGCTGAACCCGCGTGCGCGGATCGAGATCGCCGAATTCGGCAAGGTGCCGCTCGAACGCGTGCTCGACACGGGATTGTTCGACTTCGACGCGGCCTCGCGTGCGCCGGGCTGGCTGCAGGAGATGCGCGGCACGCACACGCCGGAGACCGACGAATACGGAATCCGCAGCTTCGTCTACCGCGCGCGGCGACCGTTCCATCCGCGGCGCTTCTTCGATCTCGTCGAAAGCGAATGGCCGGGCGTCGTCCGCTCGAAGGGGTTCTTCTGGCTGGCCACCCATCCGACCGTCGCCGGTTCGTGGTCGCAGGCCGGCGCGGTCGCGCGGCACGGGCCGGCCGGCCACTGGTGGGCGGCCGTGCCGCCCGAGCGCTGGCCGCAGGACCCGGAAGCCGTCGCGCAGATCCGCGCGCGCTGGGACGAGCGCGTCGGCGACGCGCGCCAGGAACTCGTGCTGATCGGCATGGACATGGACGAGGCCGCGCTGCGCGCGCGTTTCGACGCGTGCCTGCTGACTGATACCGAGATGGCCACCGGCCCCGAACACTGGACCACGTGGGACAACCCGTTTCACGACTGGCCCTGACCTGAACGCGCTTCCTGCATCGATCCGGATGGAGAAGGCGCTCCACCGGATCTCGAGCATGAATGCAGCCCTTCCCGATATTTCCCTGACCGATGCCGCGCCGGGCCGCCGCTCGCTCGAGTGGGTCGGCATGCAGGGCATCGACCTGCCCGTTGCCGTCGCCGAGCCCGGCTGCCGGCGCGACGTGCATGCGCGCGCCGACGTGCAGGTCGATTTGCCCGCGCCGCATGTGAAGGGCATCCACATGTCGCGGCTGTACGGGCTGCTCGACGCGCTCGGCGACGGCGCGGCGCTGTCGCCCGACGGTTTGCGGCGCATGCTGAGCGCGATGGTCGACAGCCATCGCGACTGCGCGTCGCGCAGCGCACGGGTGCGACTGCGTTTCGACCTGCTGGCGCGCCGCGCGGCGCTCGTCACCGAAGGGCTGGCTGGGTGGAAGTCCTATCCGGTTCGGGTCGACGCGGTGCTCACCGGCGACGCGTTCGACCTGCGCGCGCAGGTGACGGTTGCTTATTCGTCGACGTGCCCGTGTTCGGCCGCGCTGTCGCGGCACTGGGTCGAGCAGGCGTTCCTGGCGGCGTTCGGCCGCGAGGATCGCGTGGCGCCGGCCGCGGTCGCCGCGTGGTTGCAGCGGCATGCGACGGCGGCCACGCCGCACAGCCAGCGCAGCGAAGCCGTCGTGAGCGTGGGGCTGCCCGTCGACGCCGCGACACTCGAGCTGATCGACCTGATCGATCGTATCGAGCACGCGCTCGGCACGCCGGTGCAGACGGCCGTCAAGCGTGCGGACGAGCAGGCGTTCGCGGTGCTGAACGGCGGGAACCTGATGTTCGTCGAGGATGCCGCGCGCCGCGTTCAGGCCGCGCTGGACGACCGCCATGCGAACCCGCGCGTTCGCGTACGCCATCTGGAAAGCCTGCATCCGCACGATGCGGTGGCCTGGGCCGCACCGGTTCGCGAAGGCGTCGACGCATGCTGATCCGCAAGCTGTTCCGCTTCGAGAATGCACACGTCGTGCGCGGCTGCAGCACGCGGCGCTGCTCGCATTCGATCCACGGCCATTCGTACCGCGTCGAGCTGGTGCTCGAAGCGCATGCACTGGACCACGGGCAGATGATCTACGACTTCGGGCTGCTCAAGGGCGACGTGCGCGACCTGATCGACGCGTTCGACCATGCGGTGACGCTCTGGTCCGGCGACGATCCGGGTTATCTCGACAGCATGCGCCGCCACTCGGAGCGCTGGGTGCTGCTGCCCGTTTCGCCGAGCGCCGAGCAGTTCTCGCGTGTGTTGTTTCGTCTCGTCGATGCGGTGCTGTCTCGCACCGGCATGTCGAACGGCGAGGCCGACGTGCGGCTGCATTCGGTCGTCGTGCACGAGACCGAGACCGGTTACGCGCAGTGTTTTCGCGACGATGCGTTCAATCCGCGCATGGGCTGCATCGACCTGGATGACATCGTGTTCGCGCCGGCCGTCGCCGCTCAGTGGCGCGATCCGGGCCTGTTCGAGCGGCTCAAGCGCAACCCTCTCCTTTCTCAGCAGGAATCCTCATGATCAGAAAGAACCCGCGCGGCGACTTGCCGCAGATTCACCCGAGCGCGTTCGTCGATCCGACCGCCATCCTGTGCGGGCTCGTGATCGTCGAGGAGAACGTGTTCATCGGCCCGTACGCGGTGATCCGCGCCGACGAAACGGACGCGGACGGCCGGATTGCCCCCATCGTGATCGGCGCGCATTCGAACATCCAGGACGGCGTGGTGATTCATTCGAAGTCGGGCGCGAGCGTCACCATCGGCCGGCACACGTCGATCGCACATCGCGCGATCGTCCACGGGCCGTGCCAGGTCGGCGACGGCGTGTTCGTCGGGTTCAACAGCGTGCTGTTCAACTGCACCATCGACGACGGCTGCGTGGTGCGCTACAACGCGGTCGTCGACGGCTGCCACCTGCCGCCGGGTTTCTACGTGCGCTCGACCGAACGCATCGGGCCGGAAACCGATCTTGCCGCGTTGCCGCAGGTGACGGCCGACGCGAGCGACTTCTCCGAGGACGTCGCGCGCACGAACAATGCGCTGGTGCTGGGCTACAAGCACATCCAGAACGAGTTCTGAATCATGGGCGAACCCATCCGACCTGAACGGAGCGACGGGCCGAAGCGCCGCCACGTCGACCTGCTCGTGCACGGCGGCACGGTGATGACGCCCAACGGCGCCGAGCGGATCGACGTCGCGTGCGCGGATGGCCGTGTCGTCGCGTTGGGCGCGTTGCACGGCACCTGGAGCGCCGATGTCTTGCTCGACGCCGGCGGGCTGCATGTGCTGCCGGGCGTCGTCGACAGTCAGGTGCATTTCCGCGAACCGGGCCTGACGCACAAGGAAACCATCGAGGCCGGTACGCGCGGCGCGGTGCTCGGCGGCGTCACGACGATCTTCGAGATGCCCAATACGCATCCGCTGACGCTGGGCGCGCAGGATCTGCAGGCGAAGCTGGATCTCGCGCGCGGCCGGGCATGGTGCGATTACGCGTTCTACATCGGCGGCTCGGCCGCGAACGCCGAGCGGTTGCCGGTGCTTGAACGGCTGCCGGGCTGCGCGGGCGTGAAGGTCTTCATGGGCAGTTCGTTCGGCGATCTGCTGGCCGACGACGAAACCGTGTTGCGCCGGATCCTGCGCAACGGGCGGCGACGCATGGCCGTGCATGCGGAGGACGAGGCGCGGCTGCGCGAACGCAGGGCGCTCGTGGAAGCGAGCGGCGACGTGCGCGACCATCCGCACTGGCGCGACGTGCAAAGCGCGCTGGCCGCGACGCGGCGCATCGTCGGGCTGGCCGCCGAGACGGGCCGCCGGCTGCATGTGCTGCATGTGCTGCATGTGTCCACCGCGGACGAAATGGCGTGGCTCGCGCGGCACCGGCGGCGCGTGACGGTCGAAGTCACGCCGCATCACCTGAGCCTGCACGCGCCCGACTGCTACGAGCGGCTCGGCACGTTCGCGCAGATGAATCCGCCGGTGCGCGAGCGGCATCATCGGGATGCACTGTGGCAGGCCGTCCGCGACGGCGTGGTCGACGTGATCGGCAGCGATCACGCGCCGCATACGCGTGACGAAAAGCGCCGGCCCTATCCGCAGTCGCCGAGCGGCATGACCGGCGTGCAGACGCTGCTGCCGCTGATGCTCGATCACGTGCAGGCGGGCCGCCTGAGCCTCGAACGGCTGGTCGACCTGACCAGCGCCGGGCCGGCGCGCATCTTCGGCATCGAAGGGAAAGGGCGCATCGCGATCGGCTACGACGCCGACTTCAGCATCGTCGACCTGCACGCGCGCCGGATCATCCGCGACGAATGGATCGCCAGCGTGAGCGGCTGGACACCTTACGACGGCTGCGCGGTCACCGGCTGGCCCGTGCACACGGTCGTGCGCGGACAGGTCGCCGTGCGCGACGGCGCGTTGAGCGGACAGCCGGCCGGGCAGCCAGTCACGTTTCTGGATGCCTAGATCGGCAGGCGCACCGTCTGTTTGATGCGCTTCAGCGGAATCTCGGTTTCGACGTTGCGTACGCCTTCGATCTGCGTGAGCGTTTCCATCTGGAAGCGCTGATAGTCGTCGAGATCCCGCGCGATGACGCGCAGCAGGTAATCGTAGCTACCGGCCATCAGGTGGCATTCGAGGACTTCGGGCGCCTGCTCCATTTCGCGTGCGAAGCGCTCGACCGTCTTCTTGTCCTGGCGCTCCAGCGTGACGCGCACGAACGCCGTGAACCTCAGGTCGACGGCGGCGGGGTTCAGCAGCGCGACATAGGCGTCGATCACGCCCTGCTCTTCGAGCAGGTGCACGCGGCGCAGGCAGGGCGTGGCCGAGAGCCCGGCCTGTTGCGCGAGTTCGGCGTTCGTCTGGTTCGAGTTCTGTTGCAACGCACGCAGAATGCGCCGGTCGATCGCGTCCAGTTTGGTTGGCATTTTTCACTACCATCGATGCGGATGCTAGAGAATAGCGCTAAATTCGGTATTTCAAATAGCCAAATACGCATCCAATCTCCACTGCAACGCGCCGATAATCTGACGACCGGCCGGCCTGTGCGACACGCGCGATTCCCGTTCCGGCCATCCCCTTCAGGAGATCTCCGATGCTGCACGTATCCTGGCTGCCGTTCATCGCCACGTCCCTTTTGATCATCGTCACGCCGGGCCAGGACATGGTGCTCGTGATGTCGCGCACGCTGTCCGGCGGCACGCGCGCGGGCCTCGTGACCGCGGCGGGCGTCAGCGTCGGGCTGCTCGTGCACACGATGCTCGCGACGCTCGGGCTGGGTGCGCTTCTTCAGGCATCCGAATGGTTGTTCACCGCACTGAAGGTGGTCGGCGCGCTGTACCTGCTGTATCTCGGCATCACGCTGCTGCGTTCGTCGGGCGAGCTGACGCTCGCAAGCAGCCGCGGCGCGCCGGCATCGCGGCTGCGCACGTTCGCGCAAGGTGCGCTGTCCAACATGTCGAATCCGAAGGTCGCGCTCTTCTATCTGGCGTTCCTGCCGCAGTTCGTCCCCGCGGGCGCCGCGCATCCGATGCTGTCGCTGTTCGTGCTGGGCGCGACATTCGCCGGCCTGACGTTTCTCGTCAAGGGGCCGGTCGCGCTGTTCGCCGGCTTGCTGTCGGCATCGATCCGCCGCAACCCGCGCATCCTGACCCGCATGCACCGCGTTAGCGGTGTGGTGCTGCTGGCGCTGGGCGTCAAGCTGGCGTTCGAGCGCCGTTGATGGCGGCCGTTAAGCCGGCAACGCGTCCGCCAGCGCCCGCATCGCGCCCACCGTCTCCGGATTCGCCGGAAAGAACGCCTCGATCGCGAGTTCCGACAGCGTCACGTCGACCGGCGTGCCGAACACCGTCGTCGTGCTGAAGAACGTCAGCTCGCCGGCCGCGGTGCGCAGCCGCAGCGGCACGGCGATATCCGCGAAGTCCGCGCGCGCCTGCGTGTCGTCGGGCTGGCCGGCCGGCGCTGGATACGCGGCAAGCTCGTCGCGCAGCGCGTGCAGCGTGCGGTCGCCGCTCGCATCGATCTGCCGTTGCAGCCGATGCAGGATGTGCGCGCGCCATTCATGCCAGTTGACGATTTGCGACGCGAGGCCGTCCGGGTGCAGGCTCAGGCGCAGCACGTTGACGGGCGGCTGCAGCAGCGACGGATCGGCCTGCGCGACCAGCGCGCCGAGCATCCGGTTCGCGGCGAGCAGCGTCCAGTGACGGTCCACGGCGAGCGCCGGGTAGGGCTCGTGGCCGCGCAGCACGGCTTCGACCGCATTGCGCGCCGCATCCAGTTGCGGATCCGAGAACGGCCGCTCGCGAAACATCGGCGCGAAGCCGGCCGCGACGAGCAGCGCATTGCGTTCGCGCAGCGGCACGTCGAGACGCTCCGCGAGATGCAGCACCATGTCGCGGCTCGGTTGCGCACGACCCGATTCGACGAAGCTCAGGTGGCGCGCGGACACTTCCGCGTCGAGCGCGAGCGCCATCTGGCTCAGGCGCCGGCGTTGCCGCCACGTGCGCAGCAGCGGGCCGATGCCGGATGCGCGGCTGGCGGACGGGGACGGCGAATGGAGGGCGGCGGTCGGGTTCATGACCCAGATGATAGGCAATCCCGCGCGCGTTGGGCATTACCTGCGAAGTAAGCATCGCGCCGTTCCCCGGGCGCGTCGCGGCGCTGCGTTACCATAGCCCCCGTGCCAACTGAGAGACGACGCCGAACCCGCGATTGAAAACGCATGGGCCGACGCCGTGCATATTTACGACAAGGCATTTCAGGGGAATCCAACAATGAAAAAACATGCCGTCCGGCTCGCCTGCGTGGCGATGCTCGCACTCGCCGCGACCACCGGCCACGCGCAGACCGAAGCTGCGCAGGTGGAAATGAGGGCCGCCGCCGCGGCTGCCAACGGGGCCGTCGTGAACGGCCCGACCGATATCGACGTGAAACACGAAGCCGTGCTGAAGCTGAAGGCCGGCGAGTCGTTCGTGCCGGCCGCCGAAGCCGGCCGCTACCTGCGTTCGATGGGCAACTCGGTCGACGAATCGAAGCTGGTCGGCCTCGTGCTGCCCGACGATCCCGATGCCGACTGGATCTCGGTCGTGTCGTTCGAGCCGAGCGGCTATATCCGTGACGACGACGCGAAGGACTGGAAGCCCGACGAGTTGCTGAAGAACCTGCAGGCCGGCACCGAGGAAGACAACCCGGGGCGCAAGGAGCGCGGCCTGCCCGAGACCGAGGTGGTCGGCTGGGCGAAGGCGCCCGCGTACGACGCGGCCACGCACCGGCTCGTGTGGTCCGCGATCATCCGCGACAAGGGCGCGCCCGCGAACGCCGGGAACGACGGCGTGAACTACCGGACGCTCGTGCTCGGCCGCGACGGTTACCTGTCGCTGACGATGGCGTCGACGCTGGCCGACCTGCCGAAGTACAAGGCGTCGGCCGACGACCTGCTGTCGAACATCAGCTTCAATGACGGCAAGCGCTACGCCGATTTCAACAAGTCGACCGACCACGTCGCCGAGTACGGCCTCGCGGCGCTGATCGTCGGCGTCGGCGCGAAGAAGCTCGGGCTGCTCGCGCTGATCGGCGCGTTCGCGGTGAAGTTCTTCAAGATCGGCGCGGTGGCGCTGCTGGCCGGCGGCGCGGCGCTGAAGCGCTTCTTCGGGCGCAAGCCGAAGGCGGTCGCGGTGCCGGTCGTCGCCGACGCGTCCGACGTCACTGGCACGGAGCGCAAGGAATGACGAAGCTGTTGCTGCTGATCTTCGGCGGCCTCAAGCTCGGCAAGGTGCTCGTGTCGGCGGGCACCATGCTGGCGTCGATCGCGGTCTACGCGCTGTTCTATGGCTGGCGGTTCGCGGCCGGTTTTGTCGTGCTGCTGCTGGTGCACGAAGCCGGCCACTACCTGGCCGCGCAGCGGCGCGGGCTCGACGTCGGGCTGCCGACGTTCATCCCGTTCGTCGGCGCGTGGATCCAGCTGAAGGAGATGCCGCACGACGCGGAAACCGAGGCGTATGTCGGGCTCGCCGGGCCGTTCGTCGGCACGCTCGGCGCGCTGGCCTGCTACGCGGCCGCGCGCCACTACGACAGCAACCTGCTGCTCGCGCTGTCTTACACGGGCTTCTTCCTCAATCTGTTCAACATGATTCCGCTGTCGCCGTTCGACGGCGGGCGGATCACCGCGGTGCTGTCGCCGCGCATCTGGTTCGCGGGCGTGCCCGTGCTGATCGCGCTGTTCGTGTATCGCCCGAGCCCGCTGCTGATCGTGATGGCGATCCTCGCGCTGCCGCAGTTGAAGCGCGCGTGGCGCTACGATCCCGACGCGCCGGAGAACCGCGTGTACTACGCGACGTCGGTCGAAACGAAGACGACCTATGCGCTCTGCTACGTCGGCCTGCTCGCGTTCCTCGCGCTGATGACGTCCGGCGTGCACGACATGCTGCGCGTCGCGCATTCCTCGATCTGACGCAAAAACGGCGGCCGCTGTTACGCGGCCGCCGTCGTATTCCTGCCTGTTTCGCCGACGCTCAGGCGTCGCGATGTCGCAGCTCGACGCGCTTGATGTCCTTCACGATCACGAGATAGCTGAACACGGTGACGAGCGCGTTCAGCCCGACGAACACAAGCGCGCCGTTGAACGAGCCGCTCGCGCCGACGAGGTAGCCGATTGCGATCGGCGCGACGATGCCGGCCGTGTTGCCGAACATGTTGAACAGGCTGCCCGACAGTCCGATCGCTTCCTTCGGCGCGGTGTCCGCGACCACGGCCCAGCCGAGCGACCCGATGCCCTTGCCGAAGAACGACACGGCCATCAGCACGATCACGAGCGCTTCGCTGTCGACGTAATTGCAGCCGATGATGACCATCGACAACGCCATCCCGCCGACGATCGGAATCTTGCGCGCGAGCGTCAGCGACACGCCGCGGCGGATCAGCCCGTCCGACAGCATCCCGCCCAGCACGCCGCCGAGGAACCCGCAGATCGCGGGCAGCGACGTCATGAAGCCGGCCTTCAGCAGCGACATTCCGCGCGCCTGCACGAGATAGATCGGGAACCACGTGAGGAAGAAATACGTGAGCACGTTCACGCAGTACTGGCCGAGATACACGCCGATCAGCATCCGGTTCGACAGCAGCTGGCGCACGTAGTACCAGCCGGCGACCCGGCTGCTTTCGGACGCTGCGCCGGCGCCGCGCGCGCCGGCCGGTCTGCCCGTCGAACGCACGAGGCCGCCGCCTTGCTCGATATGGTCGAGTTCCGCGCGGTTCACGGCCGGATGGTCGGCCGGATCCTTCATCACGCGCAGCCACAGGAACGCAAGCGCGATGCCCGCGAGGCCGAGCCACAGGTACACCTGGTGCCAGCCGTACGCATGCGTGAGCCACGCCATCAGCGGCGAGAACACCACGGCCGCGAAATACTGCGCGGCGTTGAAGATCGCCGACGCCGTGCCGCGCTCGGCGGTCGGGAACCAGCTCGCGACGACTTTCGCATTGGCCGGGAACGCGGGTGCCTCGGCGATGCCGACCGCGAAGCGCATCGCGAACAGCGCGGCGACCGCGAACGCGGCGCTGCCGCCGAGGCCGATCGTGCTCTGCAGCAACGTGAACGCCGACCACAGGAAGATGCTCGCCGCATACACGCGCCGCGCGCCGAAGCGGTCGAGCAGCCAGCCGCTCGGCAGTTGCGCGAGCACATAGGCCCAGCTGAACGCCGAGAAGATGTAGCCCATCGTCACCGGATCGATGCCGAACGCTTTGCGGATCGGCGTGCCCGTGATCGACAGCGTCGCGCGATCCGCATAGTTCAGCGTCGTGACGACGAACAGCATCGCCAGGATCCAGTAGCGCACGGCGGTCCGGCGCGCGGTGCGCGCGAGATCGATCGGTAGATCGCGAGGGGTGGTCTGATTAGGCACTTTAATGTACGTCGTCGTATGACATGGGCCGAAGTTTATGGGCAATGCCCGGATGCAGAAACCTCGGGTTTTCCCTTTGGATGGTGACAAGAATCGGTATCAATTCCGTGATAAGGTCCGGTAAACAAGGATGTCCGGCACGCGGCCGGATGTCCGGCAGGTAGTACGACTCGTGAAATGATGTCGGCAGACATCGTATCTGTTGGGCTACAATGAACAACCCATTCCCGAATCACGGAGCACACCCCATGCAACTGACAGGAGAGATGCTGATCGGCGCCGACGCGGTGGCCGGCTCGGCCGGATCCTTGCGCGCGTTCGACCCGACGAAGGGCGCGCCGATCGATGCGCCGGCGTTCGGCGTCGCGACGCAGGCCGACGTCGAACGCGCGTGCGAACTCGCACGCGATGCGTTCGATGCGTACCGCGCGCAGCCGCTCGCGGCCCGCGCGGCGTTTCTCGACGCGATCGCGGACGAGATCGTCGCGCTCGGCGACGCGCTGATCGAGCGTGCGCATGCCGAAACGGGCCTGCCCGTCGCGCGGCTGCAGGGCGAGCGTGGCCGTACCGTCGGCCAGCTCCGGCTGTTCGCGCGCGTCGTGCGCGACGGGCGTTTCCTCGCCGCGTCGATTGACCCCGCGCAGCCCGCGCGCCCGCCGCTGCCGCGCGCGGACCTGCGGCTGCAGAAGGTCGGGCTCGGGCCCGTCGTCGTGTTCGGCGCAAGCAATTTCCCGCTCGCGTTCTCGGTGGCCGGCGGCGATACCGCGTCGGCGCTCGCGGCCGGCTGCCCGGTGATCGTGAAGGCGCACGAGGCGCACCTCGGCACGTCCGAGCTGGTCGGCCGCGCGATCCGCGCCGCCGCGGCGAAATGCGGGATGCCGGCTGGCGTGTTCTCGCTGCTGGTCGGCCCCGGCCGTGTGATCGGCGCGGCGCTGGTCAGCCATCCGGCGGTCCAGGCCGTCGGCTTCACCGGTTCGCGGCAGGGCGGCATGGCGCTCGTGCAACTCGCGAACGCGCGCCCGCAGCCGATTCCCGTCTACGCGGAAATGAGCAGCATCAACCCGGTCGTGCTGTTCCCGGCCGCACTCGCCGCGCGCGGCGACGCGATCGCGACGGGCTTCGTCGATTCGCTGACGCTCGGCGTCGGCCAGTTCTGTACGAACCCCGGCCTCGTGCTCGCGATCGACGGCCCCGATCTCGACCGCTTCGAAGCCGTCGCCGCACAGGCGCTCGCGAAGAAGCCGGCCGGCGTGATGCTCACGCGCGGCATCGCCGATGCGTACCGCAACGGCCGCGGCAAGCTGGCCGAACTGCCGGGCGTGCGCGAAATCGGCGCGGGCGAGGCCGCGCAGACCGAATGCCAGGCGGGCGGCGCGCTGTACGAAGTCGGCGCGCAGGCGTTCCTGGCCGAGCCGGCGTTCAGCCACGAGGTGTTCGGGCCGGCGTCGCTGATCGTGCGCTGCCGCGATCTCGACGAAGTCGCGCGCGTGCTCGACGCGCTCGAAGGCCAGCTGACGGCCACGCTGCAGATGGATGCCGACGACAAGCCGCTCGCGCGCCGGCTGCTGCCGATCCTCGAACGCAAGGCCGGGCGCCTGCTCGTCAACGGTTACCCGACCGGCGTCGAGGTCTGCGACGCGATGGTGCACGGCGGCCCGTTCCCGGCGACGTCGAACCCGGCCGTCACGTCGGTCGGCGCGACGGCGATCGACCGTTTCCTGCGGCCCGTGTGCTACCAGGATTTCCCGGACGACCTGCTGCCCGAAGGGCTGCAGGAAAGTAATCCGCTCGCGATTCCGAGGTTGCGCGACGGGAAGGGCGAGTAACGGGCAGCGGCCCGGCGGCGAACGCCGGGCCGCTCGTCGAGTATGCGAAAGCGGAGACGGCCGGCTGGCCGCCTCCGCTTTTTTCATGGTGCCTTCCACGTCCCCCGAATTTCTCCTACAGTAGCGAAGCTCCGGACCACGCGGTCCGCGGGCGAACCTGAGAGATCGACAAAAGACAACGAGGGAACCCTCCAATGAACATCAACAAGCGTGGCGATCACCTGTTCGCGGCCGGATTGTGGAAAGCGATCGGCGACGTCGCGAAATCCGTCCGCACCCAGATCGGCGAATACAGCGAAGGGCGCGTGCTCGCGAATGCATTGCTGGAGTTTCAGCACGACCTGGGCGGCAGCGAATTCGACGTGACGATCAACCAGGGGCGGCTCGTCACGGGCGCCGATGCGCATTCGCTCATGTTTGGGCAGGCCGTCCGACGTTTCCGGCAGGACATGGAGGCGCTGGTGTTCGCGCTCCAGTACCGGCGCAGCATCGACGAACGCGACCCGAGCCTGCGCACCGAAGCGCTGATGCAGGCGAACAGCCAGCTCGCGACCGCGAAGCAGTCGGCGACGATCACGGTCGGCCGGTTCTTCGATGCGGTCGTCGACCGCGACGTGCTCGGGCAGATCCTCGACGGCGAATCGAATACGCGCGTCCGTACGGGTGCGCAGGGCCAGATCGAGGCGACGCGGGTCAAGCTGGGGAACGTGCGCTACCGGATCGTCGGGATCATCGCGCAGATGTGACGGCGACGGCATGCCTCGCGGCGGATGCGTGCGTCAGGGCGGAAAGGAAACATACGGTCGCGGCAGGCGGGAGCCGGCCGCGACGCAACACGGCTGGCACGGCGCCGATGAAGGCGCCGTGCCAGCCGCGCTCGCTTACTGCGGGCCCATCTTCTTGATCAGCACGTCGAGCTCGGCCGCTTCGGCTTCGGTGAGGTCGACGAGCGGCGCGCGCACCGGGCCCGCGTCATGGCCGACGAGCTTCGCGCCGGCCTTCACGATGCTGACCGCGTAACCCGCGCGGCGATTGCGGATCTTCAGGTACGGCAGGAAGAAATCGTCGATCAGGCGGCCGACCGTCGCGTGGTCGTCCTTCGCGATCGCTTCGTAGAAATCCATCGCCGTCTTCGGGATGAAGTTGAACACGGCCGACGAGTACACCGGCACACCGAGCGCCTTGTACGCGGCGGCGTAGACTTCCGCCGTCGGCAGGCCGCCGAGGTACGCGAACCGGTCGCCGAGGCGGCGGCGGATCGTGACCATGCTCTCGATTTCGCCGACGCCGTCCTTGAAGCCGATCAGGTTCGGGCAACGGTCGGCGAGGCGCTCGAGCATGTCGGCGTTCAGCTTCGAATTCGCGCGGTTGTACACCACGACGCCGATCTTCAGCGCGCGGCACACCTGCTCGACGTGGTCGGCGATCCCTTCCTGGCTCGCTTCGGTCAGGTAGTGCGGCATCAGCAGCACGCCGCTCGCGCCGAGGCGCTCGGCTTCCTGCGCATATTCGATCGCGACGCGCGTCGCACCGCCGGCGCCGGCCAGGATCGGTACCTTGCCCTTGCAGGTTTCCGTCGCGACGCGGATCACGTCCGAATACTCGCGCTGCGTGAGCGAGAAGAATTCACCGGTGCCGCCGGCCGCGAACAGCGCGCTCGCGCCATACGGCGCCAGCCATTCCAGGCGCTCGGCATAAGTGGTCGGGCGGAAGCTGCCGTCGGCGTCGAAGTCCGTCAGCGGAAACGACAGCAGGCCGTGGGAGATGATCTGTTTGAGTTCTTGCGGTGAAGTCATGGTTGGGGTCGTCCGTCTAGCGCGAGTGCTGGGTTCGTCGGGAACGGCATACGTGCCACATTGGCGATGTCGTTGTATGTCATCGTACAACAAGGGGAAGGGTGACGCAAGCGGTTTGCTGGCCGTTCGATAGTAGGGTCTTTCCGGATAAGGGTTTACGCAGCATCGTCGGTTGACGTCGAATGTCGTATGATGACTAACGATATGGACGATAGCTTCCAGGAATTCCGATGACTGCTTCCCCTCTCTACATCCGCGTGCACCCGGACGACAACGTCGCGATCGTCGTCAACGACGGCGGCCTGCCCGAGGGCGCGACGTTCGCCGACGGGCTGACGCTGTGCGAAGGCGTGCCGCAGGGGCACAAGGTCGCGCTTGCCGATCTCGCGGCCGGCGACCCGATCGTCCGCTACAACGTGGTGATCGGCTATGCGCTGGCCGACCTGCGGCGCGGCAGCTGGGTCAACGAACGCACGATGCGCATGCCCGAGCCGCCGGGGCTCGACGACCTGCCGCTCGCGACGCGTGCCGCGCCGCCGCTGCCGCCGCTCGAAGGTTATACGTTCGAGGGCTTCCGCAATGCCGACGGCTCGGTCGGCACGCGCAACATCCTCGCGATCACGACGACCGTGCAGTGCGTGTCGGGCGTCGTCGAGCATGCGGTGAAGCGGATCAAGGCCGAGCTGCTGCCGCGCTACCCGAACGTCGACGATGTGGTCGGGCTCGAGCACACGTACGGCTGCGGCGTCGCGATCGATGCGCCCGACGCCGACATCCCGATCCGCACGCTGCGCAACATCAGCCTGAATCCGAACTTCGGCGGCGAGGTGATGACCGTGAGTCTCGGCTGCGAGAAGCTGCAGCCCGAGCGCCTGCTGCCGCCCGGCTCGATTCCGGTCGCCGCCGACGGCGCGACCGACAACGGCGGCGTCGTATGCCTGCAGGATGCCGCGCACGTCGGCTTCAACTCGATGATCGACTCGATCATGACGATGGCCGAAGCGCATCTCGAGCGGTTGAACCGCCGCCGTCGCGAGACGTGCCCCGCGTCGGATCTCGTCGTCGGCGTGCAGTGCGGTGGCAGCGACGCGTTCTCGGGGCTCACCGCGAACCCGGCCGTCGGTTTCGCGGCCGACCTGCTCGTGCGCGCGGGCGCGACGATCATGTTCTCCGAGGTGACCGAAGTGCGCGACGGCGTCGCGCAGCTCACGTCGCGTGCGGCGAACGAGGATGTCGCACGCGAGATCATTCGCGAGATGGACTGGTACGACCGCTACCTGCAGCGCGGCCGCGTCGACCGCAGCGCGAACACGACGCCCGGCAACAAGAAGGGCGGCCTGTCGAACATCGTCGAGAAGGCGATGGGTTCGATCGTGAAATCGGGCAGCGCGCCGATCGCCGGCGTCGTGCGCCCCGGCGATCGCGCGCGGCAGAAGGGGCTGCTGTACGCGGCGACGCCCGCGAGCGACTTCATCTGCGGCACGCTGCAGCTCGCGGCGGGGATGAACCTGCACATTTTCACGACCGGCCGCGGCACGCCGTACGGCCTCGCGCAGGTGCCGGTGATCAAGGTCGCGACGCGCAGCGATCTCGCGCGCCGCTGGCACGACCTGATGGATCTCGACGCCGGGCAGATCGCGACCGGCGCGGCCACGATCGAGGACACGGGCTGGGAACTGTTCCGGCTGATGCTCGACGTCGCGAGCGGCAAGCGCCGCACGTGGGCCGAGCAATGGAAGCTCGCGAATGCGCTGACGCTGTTCAATCCGGCGCCGGTGACCTGACGCGTGCGGTCGCGACGGCATGCGATGCGGGCGCCCGAGGGCGCCCGTTTTTTTCGGCTGCGAAAGATGGAATCGGCGCAGTGACGCGTCGTCGGGCAGATCGAACAGTTGGCGCGCGTCCTCGACGCGGCCGGCGCGATTTCCTTACCTCGCACGTAATCGACCGCCCACGCGAGCCCGGCGACGATAGCGGCACGCGGACCCGAAACATCCGCGACATCGTCCCCTCATCGATACAAGGAGCCTCGCATGAACACCGCCCAATCCGTCCCGTCCGTTCACACCGACCTGATCGACCGCTACTTCGACGCATGGAACGAACCCGACGTCGCACGTCGCCGTGCGCTGATCGACGCGACCTACGCGAGCGACGCGGCCTATCGCGATCCGCTGATGGCTGGCGACGGCCACGCAGGCATCGACACGATGATCGCGGCCGTGCAGGAGCGATTCCCGGCATTCCGCTTCCGCCGCACGACCGACGTCGACGCGTTCGGCCAGCACCTGCGGTTCTCGTGGGCACTCGTGTCGCCCGACGGCGCGGCGATCGTGAAAGGCTCGGACTTCGGCACCGTCGACGCGTCGGGCCGCCTGAAGTCGGTCACGGGTTTCATCGACGAGATGCCGGCCGCGGCGTCGTGATCCGAGCGAAGGATGCACAACGGCCACCGGGATCAGGTAACGTTATGCGGTTTGTTCCTGATCCCGGAGACCACCCGACATGCTGAAAAATCTCGACCCGCTGCTTCACGCCGACATCCTGCACACGCTGCGCGCGATGGGCCACGGTGACGAAATCGCGATCTGCGATGCGAATTTCCCGGCGGAATCCGTCTCGGAGCACACGGTGGTCGGCCGCGCGCTGCGGATCGACGGCGCCGATTCGGCGCGCGTCGCGCGTGCGGTGCTGTCGGTGCTGCCGCTCGATACGTTCGTCGACACGCCTGCCTGGCGGATGGAAGTCGTCGGCGATGCGGCCGCGGTGCCGCCCGTGCAGCGCGAGGTGCAGGCCGAGATCGACCGCGCGGAAGGGCGTGCGGTGCCGCTCACCGGCATCGAGCGTTTCGCGTTCTACGAGCGCGCGCAGCAGGCGTACGCGGTGATCGTCACCGGCGAGCTGCGCGGCTACGGCTGTTTCATCTTCAAGAAAGGCGTGCTGTTGAGCGACGCGGGCTAAACGTCTTTTCCGTGCCGCCGCCCGCGGGCTGCGCGGTCGCCGCCGTGTAAAGATTTGCTACAACCTTTTTCTTGGGCACGGCCGAAAGACCCTCTATGCTGACCGATTTGCTGCGGGCCCCGCAGAGCCGCGCGGCCCCGAGCCGCCCGGGGGCGCCCCGTGCGGCCGGCTGAATTGCATACGAGGAGAGAGGCATGACGCGTTCCGTCGATTCCGGCGTCATTTTTTTTGCACGCCTGGCGCTGGCGGCGTTGTTCTTGTGGGGCGGCGTGATGAAGCTGCTCGGCTACAGCGATTTCGTCGGTTACCTGCACGGGCTGAACGTGCCGTATCCGCAGGTCATCGGGCCGATCGTCGTCGCGATCGAAGGGCTCGGCGGCCTGCTGCTGATCGTCGGCTACAAGGTGAAGCCGCTTGCGCTGCTGATGGCGTTCTATACGGTCGCGACCGCGATGGTCGGGCACAATTTCTGGGACGCAACCGACGCCGCGGTCCAGCACGACATGGTGATCCACTTCTGGAAGAACATCGCGATCGCCGGCGGTTTCCTGCTGCTGTTCGTCACCGGCGCCGGCGGCGCGAGCATCGACGGCCTGCGCCGGCCGAGTTCGTCGTACGGCGGCCTGCGCTGATCGCACGCACGCGGTTGCGCCGAAGCAAAAAGAAAGGGCCGAATCCCGCGGGATTCGGCCCTTTGTTCATGGAACGGGCGCGGCGCGCGCCGGCGTTCAGTGCGTGCCCTTCACGTCCTTAGCATCCTTCGCGAACTGCACGGCGATCGCGCCGAGCACGCAGATTGTCGCGACGTACACGACCGGTGCAAGCGGATTCGATTTCATCATCAGCGACACGATCACCGGCGTGAGGCCGCCGAAGATCGCATACGCGACGTTGTACGAGAACGAGATGCCCGAGAAGCGCACGACGGCCGGGAAGCTCTTGACCATCACGAACGGCACCGCGCCGATCGTGCCGACCATGAAGCCTGCGATCCCGTAGTAGAGCGGCAGCGTCGACGCGTCGGCCGCGACCCGCACGAACAGCAGGTAGTAGCACGCGGCCAGCCCGATGCCACCGATGCCGAGCACGCGCTTCGCGCCGATCCAGCCCGCGAGCGAACCGGCGGTGATGCAGCCGGCCGTCAGGCACAGCGTCGCGACGCTGTTCGCGAACAGCGTGGTCGCGGGCGTCAGGTGGAACTGCTTCTGCAGCAGCGCGGGTGTCATCAGGATCACGACGACGATTGCGGCCGACAGCATCCACGTGAGCAGCATCGACACGATCACCGCGCGGCCGTGGTCGCGCAGCACGGCCTTCAGCGGAATCTCGGCCGCGAGCGCCTTCTTCGCCTTCATCTCGGCGAACACCGGCGTTTCATGCAGCCAGCGGCGCAGGTACACCGAGAACAGCCCGAACAGGCCGCCGAGCAGGAACGGGATGCGCCATGCGAACGCACCGACTTCGGCGGCCGAGTAGCGGCTGTTGATGCCCGCTGCAACGAGCGAGCCGAGCAGGATGCCGGCCGTGAGGCCCGCGGTCAGCGTGCCGCACGCATAACCGATGTGGCGCGACGGCACGTGCTCGGACACGAACACCCACGCGCCCGGCACTTCGCCGCCGACCGCCGCGCCCTGCAGCACGCGGAACAGCAGCAGCAACACCGGCGCGAGGATGCCGATCGAGTCGTAGGTCGGCAGCAGGCCCATCAGCAGCGTCGGCACGGACATCATCAGCACGCTCAGCGTGAACATCCGCTTGCGGCCGAACAGGTCGCCGAAGTGCGCCATGATCACGCCGCCGAGCGGGCGCGCGAGATAGCCGGCCGCGAAGATGCCGAACGTCTGCAACTGGCGCAGCCAGTCGGGAATGTCGTGCGGGAAGAACAGCTGTCCTATCGCCGGCGCGAAGAACACGAAGATGATGAAGTCGTAGAACTCGAGGGCGCCGCCGAGTGCGGCAAGGCCAAGGGTTTTATAGTCGCCGCGCGTGAGCGCGCGTTCGGCGGCGCGAGGCACGCCGCTCAATTCGGAAGCTTGCATGGTCAGGACGATCGGTTTTCGAATGTTGTTGTCGGTGCTGCGTCTCCAGGGCCCGCTATCGGCATGGACTGACAAGGCGCGGCTTGCGTCGTCGAAGCGTGCCGGGTGCCGGATGGAGCACGAAACACGCACCGCCGCACCGGGATGGGGCGCGGCAGAGACGAAGCGTCAAAGCGGGTGGGAGGATTCTACAGGAGCGCGAAATGCGCGAGCGCGGGTGCGCGCCGAGGAACGCTTCGGACCGTGAAGCTGAAGCACGCGCGCGGCGCGGGCGGCCGGTGAGCCGCTTGCGCGCCGCGCGGGGCAGGGTCTCGTGTACGAGTCGTATCAGTTGCCGGCGATCGTATCGACCGGCTTGAACGCGCCGTGCTCGACCTTGTAGATCGTCACCGGCGCATCCCTCAGGTCGCCCTTCGTGTCGTATGCGATGCTGGGGGCCGACACGCCCTTGATCGACACCTTGCCGAGATACGGCGTATAGACCTTCGGGTCGGTCGAGTTCGCATCCTTCATCGCGGTGAGCAGCGCGATCGTGCCGTCATACGAGTACGGCGAGTACGTGATCACGTCTTCGTTGAAGCGCGCCTTGTAGCGTGCCGCGTAGCCGGCGAAGCCCGGCATCTTTTCCTTCGGCAGTCCGCCCATGTAGACGATCGCGCCTTCCGCCGCTTCGCCGCCCACCTTCAGGAACGTCGGCGAGCGCGACATCTCGCCCGTCACGAACGCCGACTTCATCCCGAGCTGGCGCATCTTGCGGATCATCGGCGACGATTGCGCGTCGCCGCCGCCGTAGAAGATCGCGTCCGGATTGACGCCCTTCAGGTTGGTCAGGATCGCGGAGAAGTCGAGCGCCTTGTCGTTCGTGAAGTCGCGCTTGACGATCGTGCCGCCCGCGGCCTCGACGGCCTTCGCGAATTCGTCGGCGATGCCCTGGCCGTAAGCCGTGCGGTCGTCGATGATCGCGATGCGCTTGAAGCGCAGCGTCTTCACCGCATACGTGCCGACGATGCGGCCCGCTTGCGCGTCGCTCGTCAGCAGCCGGTAGGTCGTCTTGTAGCCGCGCGCCGTGTATTGCGGCGACGTCGCCATCGAGATCTGCGGCAGCCCGGCGTGATCGTACAGGTCGGACGCCGGAATGCTCGTGCCCGAGTTGAAGTGGCCGATGACACCGCGGACGTTGTCGTCGATCAGCCGCTGCGCGACGGTCGTGCCCGTGCGCGGGTCGGCCTGGTCGTCCTGCGAGTCGAGCTGGAACGTGACGGGCTTGCCGCCGATCGTCGGACGCGTCGCGTTGAAGTCGGCGATCGCGAGTTGCACGCCCTTCTGCATGTCCGTGCCGTAGTTCGATTGCGGGCCGGTCAGCGGTGCGGCGAAACCGATCTTGACGACGTCGGCGGCGATGGCGTGCGTGCCCGACAGTGCGCAGGCAGCAGCCAGCGCGACGTGCGATACCTTCAGCTTCACTTTCACTTCCCCTTGATGGCGTGGTTGGGCCGCCGCCGGCTTGCGGGCCGGCGCCGGTAAACCGGGCGAGACGATTCGGTCGGCAGGCCGATGCGAAGGCCGTGCGTGCTCGCCGCGTGCAGCCTGGGCTGTGCCGGAATCGGCGTGCGCGCTGGCTGGTGCGGAGGGCCGTGCGCGCCGATTGCGGCAGCGGCGTGATGTCGTCTCGTCACCGTGAAGCGAAGTCTAGATAGCGAAAATGCGCGCGTCTTGCGCGTTCGGTGCGCGGCCGGCGACGATATCGGCATATCGTCGATAACCCTGATATATGCCGAAATCGTCACGCCGAATGCGCAAACGCGCCAAGACGCGGTACGTCGGCATTTTTAGGATGACGGATTCGGGTGCGCGTTGCCGGCGCGTCGGCGCGGTCCGCCGACAGCGGCGGAAGCGGAATCGATGCCGGCCGCGCACGCGCATCGAAGTGGTTGCGCACACAACGTATGTCGCCGGCCGATCGGCACGCGCGATGCGGCCGGCCACCGCACGCTTGCCTGCCCCGCGATCGGCGCGACGCGTTTGACGGGGCGCTCCTATAATCGACGCCATCTGCCACTCGCTACGCGGTTGCCGGGATGACGACCTTGCTTGCCGTACCGCCCATGAGCCTGTCCGACACGTTGCGCTACCAGCCCGACAACGCCGATCTCGGCGCGATGCTCGCGCACTTCCGCCTGCTCGAACCGGTGTTCGATGCGCTGCCCGACGTCGCGTTCTTCGTGAAGGATGCGAACGGCCGCTACGCGCTCGTCAATCGCACGCTGGCGATGCGCTGCGGCTACAAGGACAAGCGCGACCTGCTCGGCAAGACGACCGACGAAGTGTTTCCGCGCCGTTTCGGCCGCAGCTATTTCGAGCAGGACATGGCGACGATCAACGCCGGCCAGCAACTGATGGACCAGCTCGAACTGCACCTGTATCCGGGCCGCCTGCCGGGCTGGTGCCTGACCTGCAAGGAACCGCTGCGCGACGCCGCGGGCAAGGTGGTCGGCCTCGCGGGCATCTCGCGCGACCTGAAGGCGCACGAGGGATCGCACCCGGCGTACAGCCGGCTCGCCGACGTGGTCCAGCACATCCAGGATCACTACGTGCAGCCGCTGAACCTGAAGCAGCTTGCGCAGATGGCCGGGATGTCGGTCGCGCAGCTCGAACGCTACTTCCACAAGGTGTTTCACCTGACGCCGCGCCAGGTGCTGCTGAAGACGCGGCTCGATGCGGCCACCGCGCTGCTGATCACGCATGACAAGGTGACCGACGTCGCGGCGTTATGCGGCTATACGGATCACAGCGCGTTCACGCGCCAGTTCAAGGCGACGGTCGGCGTGACGCCGACGGAATACCGGTTGATGCTGCAGGATCGGGCAGGGTGAGAGGCCGGCCGGCGAAGCCGACGCGGCGCATGAACGGGGCAGGGCGTAAAACGGCGGGAAAGTTGTGGAACAGCTTGGAACAGCGGCGGCTCAGCGGTAGCCGAGCCCTTTCAGGACGGCCGTGCCGTCTTCGGTCAAGCGGAAGCTCGGTGCCGTATCGGGGTCGAGCTTGACCATCTCGACGAGGCCGGCTTCCTGCAGCGCAGGCAGTTCGGGTTTGGCGTTCGCGCCGATCGGTGCGTGCAGCAGCACCAGCAGCGTCGCGATTTCATGATGACTGAGCAGGCGGCGCAGCATCGTCTTCTTTGCAGGGGGCGCGGCCTGGCGGCCCGCGGGTGCTTCTACGGCGCTCATCGCTTTCCTCCTTTTCGAGATAACCATCGGGTACTGGTTGCGGATGGTGCCCACGAAGACTTAAGCGATTCTTAAAACCGTGGCCGGCGACGGGATGCTGCGCTGCGGTACGGGTTACCGTATGTAACGTCATACGGAGCGCGGCTCCCGGCCCGATCGCGGGCAGCCGCGCGGGCTGGTTCGCAGCCGCTCGATTCACCACGACGGTGCGCGCCGGATGTGGCCCTTTGAGCCGGCCGCGAGCGTCGAACCTCGGGTCGCCATGTGATCCCGCCCCACACCTCCTGCTTCGCGTCCTTCCCTTATTTCCTGCGCTGCGCCTGCGCGGCCAGCCGCACGGCCGCGTTCGTCGCGCCGTAGCCGTCGTATCCGCCGCGCCGCTCGACGATCTCGAGCGAGAAACGGTTGTCGACCAGTTCCGTATACGCGTGCAGGAATTCGCCGCCGTGCTCGTCGCGGTCATAGAGCAGGTGATGCGCGCTCAGCGTGTCGATCAGTTCGTCCGACAGCGCGTAGCGCGCGGCGAGATCGTCGTAGTAGTTGGCCGGAATGCGCAGGAACGGCACGCCGTCGGCCGCGAACGCGGCGATCGTCTTCACGATGTCGTCGGTGCGGAACGCGACGTGGTTCAACCCCGTGCCGTGGTAGCGGTCGAGCGATTCGGCGACGGCCGTGTGACGGTCGACCGACGCGTTCAGCGCGATCCGCACCGAACCGTCGGCGCTGCGCACCGCGCGGCTGCGCATCAGCCCGTACGGGTCGGGCACGAGCCAGCTGCGCTCGGCTTCGAAGCCGAATGCCGTCTTGAAGAACAGGATCCACGTGTCGAGCGCGTCGGCCGGCAGCGCGAGGCACACATGGTCGATGCCCGTCAGCGGGCCGACCTCGCTCGGGCCGTCGATGTCGGTCAGCACGAAGTCCGATTCATACAGCGTCGGCGCGTTCGGCGTTTCGTCGACGAAATACTCGAGGCTGCCGTCCGGCGCCTGCACGCCCGGCAGCACGCGCTCGTTCGGCCCGACGCGCCCGGAGAACGGCACGTAGCCGAAGCCGGCCGCGCGTTCGAACGCCACTTTCGCGTCGTCGACGCGGAACGCCGACGCACACAGCGACAGCCCGTGCCGCTGGAAGAACGCATCGGCGAACGAGTCGCGCTCCGCGTTCAGCACGATCGACGCGGCGCCGTGCTGGAACAGCGTCACGTCCTTCGAGCGATGCCGGCCGGCGAGCCGGAAGCGCATCCTGCCGAGCCATTCGCCGACGGTCGCCGCCGCCTGGGCGTCGACCGCGAATTCGATGAACTGGAACCCGACGTGCGCGGGCGGCGCCGGCGGCGCGAACAGCGGCTGGCCGGCGGCCGGCGCGCGGCCGTCCTGCGCGAGCCGCTCGCGCGTCAGGTCTTCCAGGTAGAGCAGCGAGCGATGCCCGTCGGCGGCCGTGATCGCGGTCGGCGCCGCGCGGAAGCCGTCGTTGAAGATCTCGAGCGACAGCGGCCCCGTGTAGCCCGACTCGATCACGCGCGCGGTGAAGCGCGCGAGGTCGAAGTCGCCCTGGCCCGGGAACGAGCGGTAGTGGCGGCTCCATTCCAGCACGTCCATCGCGAGCTTCGGCGCGTCGGCGATCTGCACGAACGCGATCCGGTCGCCGGGAATGTCGGCGATCGCGTCCGGCGAATCGTCGAGCGACAGCGTGTGGAAGCTGTCGAGCGCGAGGCCGAGATGCGGGCTGTTCACGGCATTCACGAGCTTCCACGCATGGCCGTACCGGTTCACGACGCGGCCCCACGCAAGCGCTTCGTACGCGGCGACTACACCGGCCTGTCGAGCGGCTTCCGCGAGTGCGCCGAGCTGGTCGACGAGCAGCCCGTCGTCCGCGATCGTGTCGGCCGACACGTTGCTGCAGACGAGGATGCGGTCGGTGCCGAGCGCGTGCATCACGTCGAACTTGCGCTTGATGCGATCGAGGTTGCGTGCGAGCTGCGCCGCGCTCACACCCTCGAAGTCGCGAAACGGCTGGAACAGCACGATGTCGAGACCGAGATCGGCGGCCATGCGGCGGACGTCGGCCGGCGATCCGTCGAAGTAGACGAGGTCGTTTTCGAAGATTTCGACGCCGTCGAAGCCCGCGGCCTGGATGGCGGCGAGTTTCTCGGCGAGCGTGCCGGACAGTGACACGGTGGCGATCGAGCGCTTCATGGGGCGAATCCTGCGGATGGGCGGGGCATGGCGTCGGTCGAACCGGCCCTGAATGAACCAGTCGTTGAGTTCCGGGCGCGCACCATACCCCGAATTTACTGGGGGAGTGAGGCGAATTATACAAACTAACTAGGTGGTACAAATTAGCGAAAACCCGAAAAGACATTGCGCAAACGCAAGCGCACACTAGCGCCAAATCTTGACGTCAGGGGGCGAAGTCGACTAGCGATTCGCCCCCGTTTTAGGAGCAGAAACACCATGAGCAAGCACAAGGTGCTGGTGCTGAACGGCCCGAACCTCAATCTGCTGGGCACACGCGAGCCCCATATCTACGGCGCGGAAACGCTCGCCGACGTCGAGCAGCGCTGCCGCACGGCCGCCGAAGGGCTCGGGCTGGAGATCGATTTCCGCCAGTCGAACGCCGAGCACCAGTTGATCGACTGGCTGCATGACGCCCGTCATGACACGCACGGCATCGTGATCAACCCGGCCGCCTATACGCATACGTCGGTGGCATTGGCCGATGCGCTGTCCGCGATCGCGAAGCCGGTGATCGAAGTGCATATCTCGAACGTGCATCGCCGCGAGGCGTTTCGCCACCATTCCTATGTGTCGGCGGTCGCCGAAGCCGTGATCTGCGGCTGCGGCACCGAAGGCTACGTGTTCGCGCTGCAGCGTCTGTCGACCCTGTTTGCGCAGGGAGCCGCGCGATGAGCCGCCCGTCGTTTCTGATCGGCCTGATCGGCCAGGGCATCGGCGGTTCGTTGTCGCCCGCGATGCACGAGGAAGAAGGATTCCGCCAGGGGTTCGGTTATGTCTACCGGCGCCTCGATCTCGACGCGCTCGGCGTGACCGTCGACGCGCTGCCGCAACTGCTCGATGCCGCGCAGCGGATGGGCTACACCGGGCTCAACATCACGCATCCGTGCAAGCAGCGCGTGATCGAACACCTCGACGAACTGTCGGACGATGCCCGCGCGCTCGGTGCGGTGAACACCGTGCTGTTCAAGGACGGCAAGCGGATCGGCCACAACACCGACTGGTCGGGTTTCGCGAAATCGTTCCGCCGCGGCCTGCCCGGTGCGTCACTCGAGCGCGTCGTCCAGCTCGGCGCGGGCGGCGCGGGCGCCGCCGTGGCCCATGCGGCGCTGCAGATGGGCGCGGCCGAACTGACGATTTTCGATGTCGACGGCACGCGTGCCGCCGCGCTCGCGGCCGAACTCCAGCAGCGTTTCCCCGCAGCACGGGTCGTGCAGGGCGGCGATCTCGCGGCCGCGATGCAGGCCGCGACGGGCCTGATCCACGCGACGCCCACCGGCATGGTCAAGCACCCGGGCCTGCCGCTGCCGGCCGAACTGCTCCACGCGGGCATGTGGGTGGCCGACATCGTGTATTTCCCGCTCGAAACCGAACTGATCCACGCCGCGCGCGCGGCCGGCTGCGCCACGTTGCCGGGCGGCGGGATGGCGGTGTACCAGGCCGTCGACGCGTTCGAGATCTTCACCGGACGCACGCCCGACGCCGAGCGGATGTTCGATCACTTTCAGTCGCTCGTCGCGCGCTGATCCCATTCCATAAAGAGAGACCAGGAGACGACCATGCAGCACACCACCCACACGAGCGCCGCGTCGGCGCCCGCCGCCGGCACGGTCCGGCGCACTTCGGCGCGCTACAAGATTCTCGCGCTGCTCGCGATCGGCACGATGATCAACTATCTCGACCGCACCGTGCTGGGGGTGGCTGCGCCGCAGCTCACCAAGGAGCTCGGCATCAACGCGGCCGTGATGGGCATCATGTTCTCCGCGTTCTCGTGGACGTACGTCGCGATGCAGGTGCCTGGCGGCCTGTTCCTCGACCGCTTCGGCAGCAAGATCACCTATTACTGGTCGATGACGCTGTGGTCGCTGTGTACGTTTCTGCAGGGTTTCGTGCCGGGCATCGCGACGCTGTTCGCATGCCGGCTCGGCCTCGGCGTGACGGAGGCGCCGTGCTTCCCGACCAACAGCCGCGTCGTCGCGACATGGTTCCCGCAGAACGAGCGCGCGATGGCGACCGGCACCTACACCGTCGGCGAGTACATCGGCCTCGCGTTCTTCAGCCCCGTGCTGTTTGCGCTGATGGGCGCGTTCGGCTGGCGCTCGCTGTTCTGGGTCGTTGGCGCGGTCGGCATCGTGTTCGGCCTGGTCTGGTGGAAGTTCTATCACGAGCCGCGCAACCATCCGGGCGCCAACTCGGAAGAGCTGGCGTATATCGAGGCGGGCGGCGGTCTCGTGCACGGTGCGCGCAAGGACGGCGACAAAGGCGGCAAGGGTGAGCAGAAGAAGTTCAGCTGGGCGATGGCTGGCCAGTTGCTGAAGAAGCGCCAGCTCGCGGGCATCTGCCTCGGCCAGTTCGCCGGCAACTCGACGCTCGTGTTCTTCCTGACCTGGTTTCCGACCTACCTCGCGACCGAGCGCCACATGGGCTGGCTGAAGATCGGCTTCTTCGCGGTGATGCCGTTCATCGCCGCGTCGGTCGGCGTGATGTTCGGCGGGATCTTCTCCGACTGGCTGCTGCGTCGCGGCAAGTCCGCGAACCTCGCGCGCAAGCTGCCGATCATCGCGGGCCTGCTGCTCGCATCGACGATCATTCTCGCGAACTACGTGAAGAGCAACGAGGCCGTGATCGCGATCATGTCGGTCGCATTCTTCGCGCAGGGGATGGCCGCGCTCGGCTGGACGCTCGTGTCGGACATCGCGCCGGACGGCTTGCTCGGCGTGACGGGCGGCATCTTCAACTTCGCGGCGAACCTCGCGGGGATCGTCACGCCGCTCGTCGTCGGCTTCATCGTCGCGTCGACCGGGTCGTTCGTCGGCGCGCTCGTGTTCATCGGCGTGATCGCGCTGGTCGGTGCGCTGTCGTACATCTTCGTCGTCGGCGACATCAAGCGGATCGAGCTGTAAGCACCGGCTCCACGCACATTTCGTGCGTTCGCCCGGCGGCCGGTTGGCCGCCGGGCTTTTTTGTTGGTGCACCGGCCGGAGTGCCGGTTTGTGTGCGCGTTACGCGCGCTGCACGGCGATGCCGAGCGATTCGACCGCCTGCGCGATCGCCGCGACCGCGCGCCGGATATCGTCGGCATCGATCGCACCGATGCAGCCGACGCGGAACGTCTCGAGCTGCGTGAGCTTGCCCGGATACAGGATGAAACCTGCATCGCGCACCGCGTCGTAGAAGCGGCGGAAATCGTAGGCCGGATGGTCGGGCGCGTGGAACGTGACGATCACCGGCGCCTGCACGCTCGCGTCGAGGAACGGCGCGAAGCCGAGCTCGCGCATCGATTCGACCAGCGTCCGGCAGTTGTCCAGATAGCGCGCGCCGCGCGCGGGCTGGCCGCCTTCGGCGAGATACTGGTCGAGCGCGGCGCGCAGCGCGGCGATCACGTGCGTCGGCGGCGTGAAGCGCCATTGGCCCGTCTTGCGCAGGTACGCGTACTGATCGTGGAGATCGAGCGCGAGCGACGGCGAGTTGCCTTCGCATGCGTCGAGCGCGTCGCGCCGCACGATCGCGAAACCCATCCCCGGCACGCCCTCGAGGCATTTGCCGCTCGCCGAGATCAGCGCATCGATGCCGGTGCCCGCCAGCGCGATCGGCAGCGCGCCGAACGAACTCATCGCGTCGACGATCAGCCGCTTGCCGTGGCGCCGGCACGCGGCCGCGATCGCATCCAGCGGGTTCAGGATCCCGGCGCTCGTTTCCAGGTGCACGAGCGCGACGTGCGTGATGCGCGGCTCGCGGGCGAACGCGGCCTCGACCGCTGCCGCGTCGACGGCCGTGTCCTCGCCGAACGGCAACGCGATCGCGTCGATGCCGAGCCGGCCGAGGATCTTCAGGATGCGTGCGCAATACGCGCCGTTGTCGGGCACGAGCACGATGCCGTCGCGCGGCACCAGCGTGCCGAGCGCGGCCTCGACCGAGAACGTGCCGCTCCCCTGCATCGGTACGCACACGTACTCGTCGCCGCCGTGCGCGATGCCGACGAGGTCCGCGCAGACGCTGGCCGTCAATTGGTTGAAAGCGGCGTCCCACGACCCCCAGTCATGTTGCATTGCGAGGCGGGTTGTGGCGGACGTGGTGAGCGGGCCGGGCGTAAGCAGGATCGGGTCGGACATCATTTTTCTCCAGCGAAAGTCGAACGAAACGCCGGGCGGCATTTCTGAATGACTTGCATGATAGTGGCAAAATGTGTCATTTTTTGGAAATTGTGGCACTCGTCACGGGTTTGTCATCGAACGCTGTGATCCTTCGGTTGCCGCGCGAAACCACGCTCAGCGCGGCAGCGAGGCGGGCCGTTGATCGGCCTGCCCGGAGATAAAAGGACCGGGATCGTGCCCCCGGCCATTTGGTGTTCCGCCTACGGAGAAGTGAGATGACACTGCAGAATTCCTCGCGCGCCGCTGCCGGCGCGTTCCGCAAGCTCGCGCTGGCCGCCTGCGCCGCCGGTCTGCTGCAAGGTGCCGCGATGCCGGCGCATGCGGCAAACGCGGTCGTGCTGTATACGGCGGACGGTCTCGAGAACCTCTATCGCGATGTGCTGCCGGCCTTCGAGAAGAAGGAGGGCGTCAAGGTCAACATCGTGACGGCGGGCAGCGGCGAGGTCGTCAACCGCGCGAACATCGAGAAGAATTCCCCGAAGGCCGACGTGATCGTCACGCTGCCGCCGTTCATTCAGCAAGCCGGCCAGATGGGTCTGCTGCAGCCGTACCAGAGCGTGAACTACAAGAACGTGCCGGCGATCGCGAAGGCTGAGGACGGCACGTGGGCGACGTTCGTGAACAACTACTTCTCGTTCGCGATCAACCCGGACGTCGTGAAGAACCAGCCGAAGACGTTCGGCGACCTGCTGTCGCCGACCTACGCCGGCAAGGTCGCGTACTCGAACCCGGCGACCGCCGGCGACGGGATGGCCGTGCTGATCCTGACGACGTCGCTGATGGGCGAGGACAAGGCGTTCGACTACCTCGCGAAGCTGTCGCAGAGCGTGAAGTTCCACACGAAGGGCACGGGCTACCTGAACGTGCTGCTGTCGCGTAACGAGATCAGCGTCGCGAACGGCGACCTGCAGATGGACCTCGACGACGCCGAACACGGCGCGCTGTCCGTCAAGCCGATCTTCCTGTCCGCGAAGGACGGCGACCAGCCGACCACGTTCCAGCTCCCGTACGGCATCGGCCTGATCAAGAGCGGCCCGAACCAGGACGTCGGCAAGAAGCTGATCGACTACCTGATGTCGACGGACGTGCAGTCGAAGGTGCCCGACATGTTCGGCATCCCGGGCCGCACCGACGTGCCGCTGACGGGCAAGAACGGCGAGGCGGTCAAGAAGGCGATCGCGGGCGTGAAGCTGATCCCGGTCGACTGGAACCAGGTGATGGCGAAGAAGCCGGTGTGGATCGAGCGCTGGAAGAAGGACGTGATCGGCAGCTCGGGCAAGCAGCTCGACGTCGTCAAGCCGAAGTGATCGGCGCACGCCGCCTGTATTAGTGAGCAAGAGGATGAACCCGGTGGAAACCACCCTGACCCATCCCGGCGTATTCGGCGCCGCCGAACCGCACGCGACGCTGCGGTCCGGCGCGCCGGGCGGCGTGCAGATCGAACACCTGAGCGTGCGCTACGGCGCACGCACGGTGCTGGAAGATCTGTCGCTGTCGATCGGCGCCGGCGAATTTCTGACCGTGCTCGGCAAGAGCGGCTGCGGCAAGACCACGCTGCTGCGCTTCATCGCCGGGTTCGTGAAGGCCGACGGCCTGACCGGTACGCTGACCGTTGCCGGGCGTGACCTGACCTATGCGCCGCCGCACAAGCGCAATCTCGGTCTGCTGTTCCAGAATTACGCGCTGTTCCCGCACCTGTCGGTGTTCGAGAACGTCGCATTCGGGCTGCGCGCGCGCGGCATGGCATCGTCGGAAGTGACGCGACGCGTCGCCGACGCGCTGAAGCTCGTGCAGCTCGGCGATGCGGGCCATCACCTGCCCGCGCAACTGTCGGGCGGGATGCAGCAGCGCGTCGCGCTGGCGCGCGCGCTCGTGATCGAGCCGGATGTGCTGCTGCTCGACGAGCCGCTGTCGGCGCTCGACGCCAACCTGCGCGCGTCGGTGCGCAGCGAACTGAAGGCACTGCACGAGCGCTTGCCGAACCTGACCGTCGTTTGCGTGACGCACGACCGCGACGACGCGCTCGTGCTGTCCGACCGCGCGCTGCTGATGCGCGACGGCCACATCGCGCAGCTCGGCACGCCGCAGCAGTTGTACGACGCGCCGCAGGACGGCTACGTCGCACGCTATCTCGGCCCGGCGAACCTGCTGCCGCCGCACGTGATCTTCCCGCTCGGCGATCCGCGCCACGAAGTGCGCGGCAAGGTCGCGTGCGTGCGCCCCGAGCGTCTGACCGTGATGCCGCCCGCGGCGGGCGGCCTGCACGGCACCGTGTCGTCCGTCGAATGGCAAGGCGCGGACCTGTCGATCGCGGTCGTGATCGACGCGGCACCCGACGAACCCGTGCGCGTCACGATGCAACGCGGCCGCGGCGCGGCCCCCGAGCGCGGTGCGCGCGTTTCCCTGCATTACGAGGCAGACGATGTCGTCCTTATCGAGCCCTGAAGCCGGTCTGCCGCCGCACGTGCTCGCGTCGGCCGCCGCGCACGCGGCCGTCGCGCGGCGCCGCAAGCGCATGGGCGACCTGCACCTGGTCGCGCTCGCGATCGTCGTGCTGGGCCCGCTCGTCGTCTATCCGCTGGTGCGGCTCGTGCTGCTGAGCGTGTCGGGCGATCACGGGCTGAGTTTTGACGCGTACCGGACGTTCTTCAGCAACCCCGACACGCGCAACGTGCTGCTGACGACGCTCGGCGTGCTGTTCGCGAGCGCCGGCACCGCATCGGTGCTGGGCGTGCTGCTGGCCGCGCTGCTGTTCTTCAGGCCGTTTCCGGGCGCGTCGCTCGTCACGCGCTTCCTGGAACTGTACGTCGCGTTTCCGTCGTTCCTCGTCGCGTTCACGCTGATCTTCCTGTACGGCTCGCAAGGTTCGATCAGCATCGCGCTGCAGCACCTGTTCCATCTCGAGAATCCGCCGCTCGATTTCCTGTTCGGCATCGGCGGCGTGATTCTCGCGCAGACGGTGTTCTATACGCCGTTCGTCGTGCGGCCGACGCTCGCGTCGTTCGCCACGCTCGACCTGCGCCTGATCGAAGCCGCGCGCAGCCTCGGCGCGCCCGGCTGGATGCTCGCGCGCCGCGTCGTGCTGCCGATCGCGTGGCCGGGCATCGCCGCTGGCACCGTGCTGTGTTTCCTGCTGACGCTGAACGAGTTCGGGATTCTGCTCGTGCTCGGCAGCGCGCGGCTCGTGACGCTGCCGGTCGCGATCTACAGCAGCGCGACCGTCGACCTCGATCTGCCGACCGCATCGGCCGGCGCGGTCGTGATGCTGGCACTGTCGCTGGCGCTCTATACGGTTTATCGCCGGGTGAACCGGCGTGCGACGGGAGGGAACGATGTCCGCTGAATTCCGTATCGGGCCGGCCGTGCCGCGCCACCAGATCGGCTGGAGCGACACACTGCTCAAGCATGCGTCGCGCATCGCGCTCGCGCTGGCCGCGTTCGCGTGTTTCTGGCTGTTCGTGCTGCCGGTCGTCGTCGTCGCGCTGTCGAGCGTGTCGACGCAATGGTCGGGCACGATCTTGCCGGCCGGCTACAGCCTGCGCTGGTTCGAGCGGCTCAGGTCGCCGGAATACGACGCGCTGCTGACGAGTCTCGAAATCGGCTTCGGCGTGTCGGCGGTCGGCACGATCCTCGGGCTGTGGCTCGCGCTCGCGCTCGAAGGGCGCGACCGGCGCGGCCTCGGCGCGGTCGTCGATGCGCTCGTGATGGTGCCGAACGGCGTGCCGAGCGTCGTGCTCGGGCTCGCGGTGCTGATCGCGTATCACCAGAAGCCGATCGACCTGTCGAGCTCCGCGGCGATCGTCGTGTTCGTGCAGCTCGCGCTGATTCTGCCGTTCTGCTATCGCTGCGCGGCCGCCGCGCTGCGTCCGGAACTGACCGTGCTGCGCGAAGCCGCGGCCAGCCTCGGTGCGCCGCCCGCGATGGTGCTGCGCCGCGTGCTGCTGCCGCAGCTCGTGCCGGCGATGCGCGCGAGCCTCGCACTCGGTTTCGCGCTGTCGCTCGGCGAGCTCGGCGCGACGCTGACGGTCTATCCGCCCGGCTTCGCGACCGTGCCGATCGTCGTGATCGGCCAGGTGGAGCGCGGTTATTACCTGCCGGCGTCGGCGCTGTCGCTGCTGATGCTCGGCGCGTCGCTCGCGGCGCTGCTGCTGATCGCCGCGCGTGTGCCGCGCGGCAAGCGGGTGGCATCATGAACGCCGCGTTCGCCATGCGGCTGCCCGGCGAGCAACCCGCACCGGGCAAGGTCTCGACGGATTTCGCGGGACGCTCGGTCGACGTCAACAGCCGGCGCTACCGGCTGCCGGTCGAGCCGACCGTCGTCGTCTGCGTCGACGGCTGCGAGTACGCGTATCTCGAACGTGCGGTGGAAGCGGGCGTCGCGCCGTTCATCGGCCGGATGATCGCGGAAGGCACGGCGTGGCGCGCCGATTGCGTCGTGCCGACCTTCACCAACCCGAACAACCTGTCGATCGTCTGCGGCGTGCCGCCGTCGGTCCACGGGATCTGCGGCAACTACTTCTGGGACGCGGCCGCCGACGGCGGGCGCGGCGCCGAAGTCATGATGAACGACCCGGCCTATCTGCGGGCCGGCACGCTGCTCGCGGCGGCGTCCGACGCCGGCGCGAAGGTGGCCGTCGTGACGGCGAAGGACAAGCTGCGCCGGCTGCTCGGCTGGCAACTGAACGGCGTCTGCTTTTCCGCCGAGAAGGCTGCGCAGGCGAATCTCGCGGAAAACGGCATCGTCGACGTGCTCGACTGGGTCGGCCTGCCGTCGCCGGACGTCTATAGCGCGGCGTTGTCCGAATTCGTGTTCGCGGCCGGCGTGCGGCTCGCGCAGACACGTCAGGTCGACCTGATGTACCTGTCGACCACCGACTACGTGCAGCACAAGTGCGAGCCCGGCAGTGCCGGCGCGAACGCGTTCTACGCGATGATGGACGGTTACCTCGCGCAGCTCGACGCGCTCGGCTGGGCGATCGGGCTCACGGCCGATCACGGGATGAACGCGAAGCACGACCCCGCGACGGGCCGGCCGAACGTGATCTATCTGCAGGATGCGTTCGACGGCTGGTACGGCGCGCAGTCTGCGCGCGTGATCCTGCCGATCACCGATCCGTACGTCGTGCACCACGGCGCGCTCGGCTCGTTTGCAACCCTCTACCTGGCGCCGGGCGTCGACCGGGCCGAGGCGATGTGGCGCGTCGGCGGCCTCGACGGCGTCGAACTCGTGCTCGACAACGCGGAAGCCGCCGCGCGCTTCGAACTGCCGGCCGACCGGATCGGCGATCTCGTCGTGATCGGCCGTCGCGACATGACGCTCGGTACGCGCGAGCGGGAACACGATCTGTCGGGTCTCACGGTGCCGCTGCGTTCGCACGGCGGCGTGTCGGAGCAGGAAGTACCGCTGCTGTTCAATCGCCGTATCGAGCGGGACGATCCCGCGCGTCGCCCGCGCAACTTCGACGTGTTCGATTTCGTGCTGAACCGGGTCGCGACATGATGGCTCATCCCCGGCAAGACCACCCCGAGTTTCGTGCCGAGGCGTTGCGCTGGTGCGGCACGCGCGCGACGCGCGAGCGCACCTTCGACATCGACGATCCTTATACGGGCGCCCGGGTCGGCACCGCGCCGCTCGCAAGCGGCGACGACGTGCGCGCCGCTTTCGATTACGCGATGGCCTACCGGCCGACGCTTACGCGCTACGAGCGTTCGCAGATCCTCGAGCGCGCGGCCGCGCTGCTGCGCGAGCGCACCGAGGAAGCATCCGACCTGATTACGCTCGAATCGGGGCTGTCGAAACAGGATTCCCGCTACGAGATCGGTCGGGTCGCCGACGTGCTGAAGTTCGCGGCGATCGAGGCGCTGCGCGACGATGCGCAGAGTTTCTCGTGCGACCTGACGCCCCACGGCAAGGCGCGGCGCGTGTTCTCGCAGCGGCAGCCGCTCGACGGCGTGATCGTCGCGATCACGCCGTTCAATCATCCGATGAACCAGGTGGCGCACAAGATCGCACCGGCGATCGCGACCAACAACCGCGTGATCGTGAAGCCGTCGGAGAAGGTGCCGCTATCGGCGTTCTATCTGGCCGACCTGCTTTACGAGGCCGGGCTGCCGGAGCCGATGCTGCAGGTGCTGACCGGCGATCCGGGCGAGATCGCGGACGAACTCGTCACGCATCCGCATGCGTCGCTGATTACGTTTACGGGCGGCGTGGCGATCGGCAAGGCGATTGCCGCGCGGGCCGGCTACCGGCGCATTGTGCTGGAGCTGGGCGGCAACGATCCGCTGATCGTCCTCGAAGACGCCGATCTCGACCGCGCGACGTCGCTGGCGGTGCTGGGTTCGTACCGGAATTCGGGCCAGCGCTGCACGGCCGTCAAGCGGATGCTGGTGCAGCGCTCGATCGCGCCCGCATTCACCGAGTTGCTCGTCGAGAAGACCCGCGCGTGGAAGTACGGCGATCCGTTCGATCCCGCGAACGAAATGGGCACGGTGATCGACGAGGCGGCGGCGCGGCTGTTCGAGGCGCGGGTCGGAGAAGCGGTCGCGCAGGGCGCACGCCTTTTGACCGGCAATGTGCGGCGCGGCGCGCTGTATGCGCCGACCGTGCTCGACAACGTCGACCCGTCGATGACGATCGTGCGCGAAGAGACCTTCGGCCCCGTCTCGCCCGTGATGACGTTCGACACGATCGACGACGCGATCCGGATCAGCAACGGCACGGCGTTCGGGCTGTCGTCGGGTGTCTGTACCGACAGCACGGCCGCGGTCGTGCGCTTCGTGAACGAGCTGAACGTCGGCACCGTGAATGTGTGGGAGGTGCCCGGATACCGGATCGAACTGTCGCCATTCGGCGGGATCAAGGATTCGGGCCTCGGTTACAAGGAAGGCGTTCAGGAGGCGATGAAGAGCTTCACGAACCTGAAGACGTTTTCGCTGCCTTGGGAGTAAACGAATGGCATTGACGGTGGAAGAGATCCACGGGCTGTATCGCGAGCATGGTCATGTGGCCTACAGCGGGGAGCCGGTGACCCAGCTCGAGCATGCGCTGCAGAGCGGATTGCTGGCGGAAGAGGCGGGGGCTGACGAAGCACTGGTCGCGGCGGCGTTCCTGCACGACCTCGGGCACCTGCTGAATCGTCAGGGCGAGACACCGAGCGCGCGCGGGATCGACGATCTGCATCAGTATTATGTGTTGCCGTTCCTGCGGCCGCTGTTTGCCGACGCGGTGCTGGAACCGATCCGGCTGCACGTCGACGCGAAGCGCTGCCTGTGCCGCACCGACGCAGGCTACTTCGAGAGCCTGTCGCCGGACTCGGTGCGCAGCCTCGCGCTGCAGGGCGGCATCTTCAGCGAAGAGGAAACGGCGGTGTTCCTGCAGCGTCCGTTTGCGGAGGACGCGCTGCGTCTGCGCCGCTGGGACGATACGGCGAAGGAAGAAGGCAAGGCGACGCCGGATCTCGATCACTATATGGAGATCGTCGTGCGCCAGGTGCGCGCGGCCTGACGGTTCGGCTGCTTCTATATAAGGCCCCGCACGCGGCAGCGTGCGGGGCCTTATATTTTTTGAGAAACCCCTTGCGTGAACGGGGCGGGGTGCATAGAATCACGCCTCTTTCGCGCTAACGGAAACGCAGCGCGGACGAGGGAAGCGGTGCGGTTGGGGTGCGGTGGTAACGAGCCCTGGCAGCATTCGAAGTTGAGCCCCGCAGTCGCAACGAAGTAGTTAAAAAGTTGTTGACGAACTGCGAAACACGGTTCATAATATCGCTTCTCTGCTGCTGAAAACGCAGCGCTGCCGGGAAACACGAAGTTCCTCGC